>NZ_CP009211.1:0-1282660 GCF_000739455.1 Corynebacterium imitans | reverse complement strand
CTGCGAGGCGACCGTGAGTACGGCCAAGAAGCGCGACTTGTCCTTGATCTCGCCGTCAGCGACGGTGGTGCGGATGGTGTCCACCAACGCGGCGTCGTCAAGCTGCTCGAGCTCCGGCAGCAACTCGTAGGCAGCGGCGACGATGCCCTTGGACTTTTTGTTGTTGCGCTCGGATGTCGAGCCCATCGCCTTCCAGAACCAGTCGAATGCGCCCATGCGCAGGGCCGTCCTTCCTCATCGCGGCACCGCAGGCGCGTGGGTCGCGCCGACGGCAAAGGTCAATGCCCCCAAGTCTAAGCGCTGCGCGCACTCACCCACCGGGCGGGACTGTTGTTGGGAGATTCTTTGTGCCTTAGATTGTATGGCAGCCCGCGCGCACGTTTGGCGCGCAGCACTTGAGAAATCGCGAACAAACAAGAGAAAGCCCACGCCATGAAGTCTCTGAATCTCAAGGTCCCCTCTTCGACGGGGCTCCAGCTTGCCGCCACTATGGATCGCCCCGACGGGCCGGCAAAAGCCTACGCAATCTTCGCGCACTGCTTCGCCGGTTCGCGCCACACTCCTGGCGCATCGCGAATCTCGAAACGGCTGACCGAGCACGGGATCGCCACCTTGCGCTTCGACTTCCCAGGCCTGGGCCAGTCCGAGGGCGAGTTCGCCGAGACCTCGTTTAGCCAGAATGTTGACGATATCGTCGCGGTCGCGCAGTGGATGGAGGAGCACTTTACGGCCCCGCAGCTGATCATGGGCCACTCGCTCGGTGGTGCCGCGGTGCTCAAGGCAGCGACCCGCCCGGAGCTAAAGAAGATGCTGAAGATGGTGGCCACCGTCGGCGCACCCTTCGACCCCGCACACTCCGTGCTGCACTACGCGGACAAGATCGGCGAGGCGGACGCGAACGGCTCCGTCCACGTCACGCTCGGCGGGCGCGAGCTGGTCATTTCGCGCCATTTCTTGGAGGATCTCGCGGAGACCAACCCGGAGGAATACCTGGGCAAGGTGCGCAAGCCGCTGCTGGTGGTGCACTCGCCTATCGACGTCACCGTAGGCATCGATAACGCCCAGACCATCTTCCAGCTCACCCGCTACCCCAAGTCGCTGATGGCGCTGGACAAGGCCGACCACCTGCTCACCCGCCAGGGCACCGCGCAGCGCGCCGCCGACATCATCGGCTCCTGGGCCCAGCAGTACATCGTGCCCGAGTTCACCCCGGAGTCCACCGGCGATTCCAATGCCATTTCCTACTCGGCGCGCGGCACGAAGTACGGAGATGTCGTGCGCACCTCGGGGCGCGAGATCACCACCGACCGCGCGAAGAACGCCGGCGGCAAGGGCCAGGGCGTGACCTCGACAGGGCTGTTCATGTCAGCGCTCGCCGTGTCGTGCTCGCAGGCGATCAGGATCGCTGCGAAGGGCATGCCGCTTGACGACGTCCGCGTGGAAGTCACCCACGACGCAGACACCACCTTCACCCGCCACATCACCCTCTACGGAGACCTGACGGACGAACAGGTGGAGACCCTGCGCGCCGCCGGCGCCGCCTCCACCGTGGACGGCTACGTCGCTTCTAACGACATCACCACCACGGTGGACACCGCTACCGTCGAGCAGCGCCGCGAGCGCGACAAGCAGCGCTAACTATGGCCGCCCGCTCTCTTTCTGCCTGTGCGTGCGGATCTGGCAAGCCGTACGCCGCCTGCTGCGGTGCCTACCATCGCGGCGCGAAGCCGCTTACCGCCGAGGCGTTGATGCGCTCGCGCTACACCGCTTTTGTCCACGGCCTGCCCGAGTACCTGCACACCACTTGGGCGGCGCGGACCCGACCAAAGGTGTCAGAGCTGCCTGCGACCGGCTTGCCCTTTACCCGACTCGAGATCCGGCGCACGCAGGGTGGCGGCCCCTTTGACACGGAAGGCGTGGTGGAGTTTGCCGCCTACTCCCCCACCGGCGTGCAGCATGAGGTCTCCCGCTTCATCCGCGAAGGCGGCGCGTGGGTCTACCTCAACGGCGACGTGAGATAGGACGCTTAGACTGACTGACCTGCCGGTTTCCTTTTCTCCTCACAGTGTTGTAATCTGGCCGAGTTACCGCAGACGCGGTAGCGGACGGGCTGTGGCGCAGTTTGGTAGCGCACCACACTGGGGGTGTGGGGGTCGCAGGTTCAAATCCTGTCAGTCCGACAAAATCCGCGAGGGTACCGATAAAACGGCCGGTACCCTCGCTTTTTGCGTAGTCCCCCTAGCGAGACCTCACCCACTTGGGGTAGATTGCGTTTCAACCATTGGTAAGCCTGCCTATGTAAGGCAGACTACTCTGCATGGAATTGCTGTTGACCTACCTTGCTGTGGTGTTTGGCTGCGGGCTTATCGCATGGGCAGTCCGTCTCCCACCACTGATCGGGTTTCTGGCCGCGGGGTTTATCCTCAACGCCAACGGCGTGGCTCACGTCGAGGCCCTCGATCTCTTCGCCGACATCGGCGTCACCCTCATGCTCTTCGCCATTGGCCTGCGCCTGGATCTGCGTGCGCTGACGGATAAAGCCGTGTGGCTGACCGCCAGCGCCCACGTCTTGGTCATGACGCTTGTTGGCGCGGGATTTATCTCCGCACTTGGCGCGCTCGGCGCTTTCGGCCCCACGTCCTTCTCGGTCGCCGTCAACATCGCTCTGGTCTTGAGCTTTTCGAGCACCATCGTGGTAATCAAGATCCTCCAAGACCGCGGCGACGAGCAAGCGCTCTACGGCAATATCTGCGTCGGCGTGCTGATTATGCAGGACATCCTCGCCGTTGCTTTCATGAGCGTCCTCCGCGGCGAACCGCCTCGTCTGGCCGCTCTCCTCCTCGTCCTCATCGTCCCGCTGCTCGCCCTGACCACGCGCCGCTGGTACAAGCTTGGCCACGGCGAGCTGGGCGCGCTCTTCGGCATCGTCATGGCATTGCTTCCGGGCTACGCCCTTTTCGAGTGGGTGGGCCTTTCCGGCAGCCTCGGCGCCCTGATCATGGGCGTGGTACTCGCCCGGTCCCCCGGTGCCGAGCAGCTCAGCCACTCGCTGTTTACCCTCAAAGAGCTGCTTCTCGTCGGTTTCTTCGTGAACATCGGCTTCCTCGGACTCCCGAGCTGGCAGAATCTTCTCGACGCCGGCCTACTACTCCTCCTACTCCCACTCCAAACTGTGGCCTACTGGGCGATCCTCTGGACACTGGGCCTGCGCAACCGCACCTCGGTGCTCGCAGCGCTGTTGCTTTCGAACTACTCCGAGTTCGCGCTGATCATCGCCGCCCTCGGCGTCGCAGACGGCTGGCTCAACCAGCGCTGGCTACTTTCTCTTGTGCTCGCGGTTTCGCTCAGCTTCGTTGTCTCGGCGATCTGCAACCCACAAAGCGTCTCGCGCGCCACCCACCTGGCGAAGCGCCTGCCCACGCGTCCGCCGCACAAGATTCACCCAGAGGATCGCCCCATCGAGCTTGGCGACGCCCACGCACTCGTCCTCGGCGTCGGCCGCCTCGGACTCGCCTGCTACAAGGAGCTCGCCGAGGTCTACGGCGCCCGGGTCCTGGGCGTGGAACACGACCCCGCCCGCGTCCGCCACCTGCAAGAACGCGGCTACAACGTGGTTGAAGGCGACGCCACTGATGTGGACTTCTGGGAGCGCGTCAAGGACAGCCACCAGATCGACATGATCATGCTCGCCATGCCCGCCCAACACGCAAACGTGGACACAGTCAAAGAGATCTACGCCTCCCGCATCAACCCCGAAGAGTGCACGATCAGCTCGGTGGCCATGTACCGCGAAGACGTCGAAGACCTCGAGGCCCTCGGCCTGGATGTGGTGGTACACCTGCTAGACGGTGCCGGTGAGTCCCTCGCCGAGCGCACCTTCACAAAGAACGAGCAGCGCCGCCTGCATGTCGCGGGAGATGCTACGGAATAGGCTGCACGTCACCGCACAAGGCCCTGAGCATTGTCGTTGTAGACGATTAGCGGGCGAAAAGCTTGGTAATCTCGGGACTCCATCCCCCAATATGCATGGAAGTAGTGATACCCATGACCACACCAAACAACGGAAAGAAGAACACTACCTGCAGTAATCACTTGGCGACCGGCGTCGGCGTCGGTGTCGCCCTGGGCGTCGTACTCGGCCTCACCGTTTCGCAGCTGGGCATCGCCCTCGGCGTCGCGCTCGGCATCATCCTCGGTGCCGTTGTCGGTTGGTACTACGACGAGCGGGAAAAGAAGAAGGGCAGCGCTGCGTAAACGCTCCCATGGTGGGTCTTCAGATGCTAAATTTTCACCATGAAGAAGACCCATCTCACATTCCTCACCCTACTATGCACTGCGTCACTTACTGCGTGTGGCGGACAGCCCGATGATGTTGCATCCTCGAGCGATGCGGATGTCAACGGAGCGTCGGAAAGCACTGCTCCCGAAAAGACGGCAGTGCAAACCATTGATATCTCCAACTGCGAACCTGCGGAAGGTGTCACCGGATTCGTTGATAGCGCCGCTGGCGAGAGCGGCTCCGGGGCCTCGGAGGACATCGCTGCTGCACCAGAGAGCGGAACAGGCTACCGCTCTGGCATGCAGGAGGTAAAAGCTGCCAGCTTTGCCGCAAGCACAGCAAATCCCGAGGCGACGAAGGCCGCATGTCAGGTGCTCATGGACGGCGGGAGCGCGGCCGACGCGGCAATTGCAGCGCAGTTCGTGCTCGGACTCGTCGAGCCGCAATCTTCCGGCATCGGCGGTGGCGGCTACATTCTCTACTCCGATGCAAAGACCGGTAAGCGCATTGCCATCGACGGTCGCGAAGTAGCACCCGTCAGTGCCACCGAGACCTACTTGATCCAGCAATCAGACGACAACACCGACCCGCCAGTTCCCGATGCACGACGGTCTGGCCGATCAATCGGTGTGCCTGGCATCGTGGCCGCGCTCGGGGTGCTGCACGAGCAATATGGCAAGCAGGACTGGGCTGATCTCATTTCGCCCGCTGCCGACATCGCAGCGAATGGCTTCGAGGTGTCCCCACGGCTGGCTGCACTGGTGGCTGACAACGCGGAAGATTTGCAGGCAAGCCCCAACGCGGCCGCCTACTTCTTTGACGAGCAGGGCACCCCGATCTCCGCGGGCACAATGTTGAAAAACCAGGATTACGCCGACACCCTGCAAAAGGTCGCACACGAGGGTCCAGATGCGTTCTACACAGGCGAGCTCGCGAAGGCCATCGTGGAGGAAGCCACGCGCGACACGGACAACATGACACCTTCGCAGATGACGACTGCGGACCTTGCCGCCTATACTCCCAATGTCACTGAACCGCTGTGCGGCGAATACAAGGAGTACGAGGTCTGTGGGATGCCGCCCTCTTCTTCAGGAGGCATCGCCGTAGTCGAGACGCTCCGCCTGCTTAACGATATCGACCTCGCCCAGTACAAACCCGACAGCCCGGGCGTCGACGGGGCCTTGCCCGCGCCCGAGGCGATCCACCTTGTCTCCGAGGCGGAGCGGCTCGCCTACGCCGACCGCGATGCCTACGTCGGAGACCCGGCATTCGTCGAGATCCCAGGCGGCCCGGAAGCACTGCTTGCCGACGCCTACACGTCCCAGCGAGCAGAACTCATCGACCCCGACGCTTCTGCCGGGAAGGTGGAGCCGGGAGTGCTCGAGGAACCGGTTGGAGCGGGCGTCGATATCGCCGAGAACGGTACAACACACATCAACGTGATCGATAGTGAGGGCAACGCCGCAGCGATCACCTCCAGCGTCGAAGCGGCCTTCGGATCGTTCCACTTCACGAACGGATTTGTGCTGAACAATCAGCTGACCGACTTCAATGCGGAACCGCTCAATGAAGACGGCACTCCAGCTGCAAACCGCGTCGAGGGCGCGAAACGCCCGCGTTCCTCAATGTCCCCCACTTTGCTTTTCAACGAAGACGGTTCTTTGGCCATGGCCCTAGGGTCGCCCGGCGGGTCCCTAATCATCCAGTACGTGATAAAAACACTGCTCGGAATCACGGATTGGGACATGAACGTGCAGCAGGCAATCTCTGCTCCTAACTTCGGGGCGAGGAACCAGCCTGAAACGAACATCGGTAACGAGCACCCAGACGTCTCTGAAGATGCCCTTGCGGAAACAGTGGACAGCTTGCAGCAAAAGGGTCACAGCGTGGAGCTTGATGAACTCACGAGTGGTCTTTCTGCGCTGCGTGTGACACCAGACGGGATCTATGGAGGTGCCGACCCCCGCCGCGAAGGCATCGTTCTTGGCGGGTAGCTCGGCGGTTGGCGCGTCGGCTTGCTCGGCGGTTTGCTCGGTTTGCTCGGCGGTTGGCGAGAAGACCCTCCAACGCACTGAAAGGCTAGGAGATAACAATCTGCGGCCGCGGACTGGGTGCATGGCTTCTGGAGCCTGCGGCCGCGGACTGGAGACGGATCCAGCGATAACCCAAAAGGAGCTAGCTCTGTTTAGCCCTGCCGCGTCGTGGCGACCTGGGGTTTTCCCTGTGGGCCGGCCGCAAATGGAGCTAGCTCCGTTTACGGCAACCAGCCACCCGCAGACCAAGAGGTTTTCGGACACAGAATCCGAACACATGTTGGACAGACAGCCGCGGAGCAAATAGCCGCAAGGAGTGTGAAGTCTGCGGCCGCGGACTCGCATGGATGCACAGTCTGCGGCCGCAGACTGCAGAACCGCGACGCAGCTGACCCTCCGACAGTGCGTGTTAGCCGCGGACGTTGTTACCAATCACCGTCGGCAACACCAACGGAGACTGCCCCAGCAACGCCTCCAGGTTCCCATCACGCTCGACCGCACTGGTCACCGCTTTGACCTTCGCCTGTGCCTTGCCCTGCCCCTGACCACGACCACCAGCAGCACCCATCGGACCAGCAGCCATCACACCACCGCCACGACCACCGGTCGCACCGGCAGCAGATCCACCAGCCGCCACTGCACCAGGTGCCTGGCCCGCAGCGCCTGGCGCACCAGCACCGAATCCTGAAACACCACGACCAGCGCCCATACCAGCAGCAGCCCCGGCAAGACCCGCGCCAGCACCCAACGCACCACCAACAGCACCAGCAGCTGCACCCGCGTGCGCATCACGCGGTACACGACTACGCGCACCCTGTGCACCGGATCCACGCCCAGCCCCAGCACCGGCGCCGACTGGGCCCGTCACACCACCAGCACCACCAGCGGAAGCACCACCAGCACCGGCACCGGCGGCCACCGTGGGCGAGACACCACCCACACCCGGTCGACCCGGACCACCAGGGCCCGCCAGACCAGCGGCACCCGGCTGGCTAAGCGTGCCCACACCACCAGCACCAGCCGTAGGTGCCAACCCAGCACCCGCACCGACACCAGCCGGTGCGAGCGGGCCCAGCCCAACAGATGCCGCCTGGGTACCCGCCACACCAGCAGGCGTTTTCGCAGCAACCTGCTCTAACACCTCTGGCGTGGGCAACCCATACTCACCAACCACCTGGGAAGGCGTCACCGCCTGCCCCAACGCACCAAGACCTGCAGCAGTAAACGCATCACGCAACGTCCGCGGCAACGGCGCGTCCTCAAACCCCGGCACCTGCGGGGACGGCATATCCCCAACCGCAAACCCATCACCAGGAATCGAACCCAAATCCGGCAGTAGGCGATCAAACACCGGCACCACCGGCTGCAACGACGCAGTCAACCTCGGTGGAAACACCCCCAAATACGACTGCTCAAACAACGCCCGCGACGGACCTGGCAGGCCAGCCCACACCGCCATAGCACCATGGGCCATCAGCTGCTCCGCACCCGCAACCTGCGCCAGACCGGCAGCATGGCCCTGCATCAGCACTGAACGGGCAACATACTCCTGGCCCACACGAGACACCTCACCAAGCTTGTTGATTGCACGGGCAACAAACTCCGTCTCCGCAGAATCAGCAAGCAGACCCGCGACCGCCGGCAACTGGGCGACCACCGACTGCACCAACGCGGCGTTCTTCGCCCAAAACGCCGCTGCCGCTGTTGCCTGTGCGACCTGGGTGGCCATCAACTGCTGATGCAACACCGGAAGCGATCCTTGTGCACCCGCAGCAGGGCGCGGATTGGCAAAGGAGTTCGCGTTTTCGTACTGCGACAACGTCTGCCCCATCAGACCGGCTACCGCGCCAGCACCACCAGTACGTTCCACCACACCGATCGAGCCCAACAAGCCTGCAACCGATCCATCGGCACGCGAGGTGTTCTCCGCACTCACCCGCAACACGTCAGCAACTGTTTGCAGCCACTCCCCCAACACCCGATTCGCCTCCGGCGCAGACGCCGACGACACCCGCGAATGCGTCCGCCCCACACCATCCAAACCAGAAACAGTCGAAAAACCATTAAGCCCGGAAAGGTAGCTACCTGCCCTCCCCCCACTTATCTGAGTGCTCAGTGCAGAGAGGTTCGCAGCTGCATTTAAAACAGAGTCAACGTCTAAATTAATTCGGTTCCCCACAATTTCCCCCATAGTTTTAGTTTTCCCCAGAAACTAGCTAGCAGATGATTCAATCTGCGTTGCATTTGTCAACGTACCGGAAACTTAAGTCTTTGGCCCGGGTTTGCTAACCATTGTCCCCGTTTGTAGTAAACAGCTCTTCCAGTTCTTGTACGGCAATTCCACACGCATCGAGAGTGTTCTTCTTTAAACCACTGATAGTGGCCCCCACTCCAACTCCTCCACGTATCGTATCGACCTGTGCGATACACAAGTACGGATCAACCTCTGGGGCCTGGTGAGTGTACAGGCCTGGCACCACGGATTCAGGATGTTTTATCTCATAACCGGGCGCTTGTGCCACAGATTGTGATGAAGTCCGCGTGGCAAGGATCATGCGCGTAACCCCAGGCTCGAGGCTGTCAGTTCGGCACCCCTGGCCAAGTCCACCCGACATACTTCCAATCGAAGGCTCCGCCTCCACCCCCGTCATCCCCGCTGCAGCAAACTCATCCGCGGAGATCTCGGTGCAGGGATCAAACAGGTCGTCGCCAAGCGTAGCCGGGTCGAAGTCCCCGAGCTCCAGCGTCCCACTCGCGAAGTGGAACGCCGGCGCTTCAGGCTCCGCCACTTCCGCAGCTGGCTCAACCGGATCGCTCGCGCACCCCGCCAGCGCGCCAACAATCGCCAGACAGCTCAACGTCGCTGAGAGCTTCTTGTCCATTGCATCCCCCATGTGCGTGTTACTCGTCGCCGCTGACTGCCTCGTACAGCTTTTCCATCTCCTGCTGTGCTTCACTGCACACAGTGTCTTCTTTCCCCTCGTGGTCATTTTTCCATAGACCGATGGCAAAGGCACCGCGTTCGGTGTCGACCTGTGCCCGGCAAGATCCGGCACCTTCTCTCACTGTGTAGAGGCCTGGGACACTGGACTGCGGATGGTCAATCTGCTTCGCCCCGGAGGCCTTCAGTGAATTCTCGCTCAAGACCGAGGCTTCGATGCGGCGGTTCGAGTCTGCACTCGGCTCGATTGAGGTGCACGACTTTACAACTTGGTCGTCGCCGAGTTCATTTTCAAAAGTGTCCACGCCTTCGATGCCAGCTTGGGTGTACTCTTCCTCGGTGATCTCCGTGCAGGGGTCGAAGAGGTTTCCCTTCACGGCATCGGAGGCGAATTCGCGGATGACTAGATCGCCGTTGGCAAAGTGGAACGCTGGGGGTGCCTCCGGCTCAGGTGCCGGTTCCTTAGCCGCAGTCCCGCAGCAGACCAGAAGCGGTACGAGCGCAGCGGCGCAGAGCATCGTTTGGAAAGGCCTGTGCCGCATGCTTACTGCTCCTCGTCATCTGTGTTGACGGCCTTGTAGATGTCCTCGATGGTTTCCCGAGCGATCTTGCATCGATCAATGTCTTCGGTGCCGCTGCCCTGCGCAGACATCTGCGCTGTAAGTGCTCCCCGCTCGGTATCTACTTGTGCAAAGCACACTCCCGGCAACGCATTGGTGTACGTAAACAGCCCGGGCACGATCGACTCGGGGTATTCCAATGCGTTTTCCGACTGTTTCTTCAGCCCTGCTTCACTGATCGGGCCCGCCTTGATCGTGAGCCGTTGACCGGCCTCGTTCAGGTTCGTGTCGCACGAGTTGATGTCCTCAAACTCGTATTCACTCTCCATTGGCCTGACGCCGTTAAGGCCTGCCGCCTCGTATTCTTCCGCAGAAATCTCAGTGCAGGGATCAAACACGTTTCCAGCCACCGACTCGCT
This sequence comes from Corynebacterium imitans, assembly GCF_000739455.1. NCBI lineage: Bacteria > Bacillati > Actinomycetota > Actinomycetes > Mycobacteriales > Corynebacteriaceae > Corynebacterium > Corynebacterium imitans. Next base: position 1,272,428 of record NZ_CP009211.1, on the reverse strand, counting down.
GGAGAACTCCTCAATCGCAAGCGTTCCGCTCTTAAACTGGAGCTCTGGCACCGTTGGGATCTCTTCTGTAGCCCCGCAGCCAACGAGGAGCACCGCGCAGGCCGCGACTCCGGCACCACCAATGAAAGTTGTTCGCACGGCATCCTCCCCGTGTACGGTCCTTACAGGTTTGCGTTCAGTATGACGCAAGCCCGGAAAACCCGCTACCGGAACACGTGCTACACGCACACCTTCAGTGCGCCTGCGTCGACTGAGATCTCTACTGCGGTGACCTCGCCAACCGGATCACCGTCGACTTCGAAGATTTCCGGGGCGGCAAAGAAGGCCTTGACGTGGCTCCCTTCCGAATACTCCAGGTCGGCGAAGTTGACCACGGGCGGGTCGGGGTTGAGTCCTCGCAGCCGCGCCACCTTGTTTGCCACGAGGTTGAGCCCGATCTTGGTCCACCCGATGGGCCCGCGAGGTGCCATGCCGACGGCGTTGAGCAGGCCGTCGTCGGGGCGGGCTTCGGGAAGCAGTGGGATCTCGTTGATGAGCTCCCCGCAGTTGCCAAAGATCAGGGTGTGCAGTTTGGTGGCATGGGTGCGATGCCCGTCGACGGTGTAGGTCACCTTGATCCGGTTGCCGCCGCGCAGCGAGCGCGCGATCCCAGAGATGTAGGCCAGCGGGCCGATGCGCCGTTTGAGGCCCTCGTCGGTGTACTCGATCATCTGCGCGTCCAGGCCGACTCCGGCCATCACGAGAAAGCCGAGGCGTTCGTTGCTGGCGTCGGGGCGTGAGAGTTTGGCGCGGCAGACATCGATAAGCATATGCTCCCCGTGGAAAGCCCTGCTTACCGACGCCTCGAGCCCCAAGTCCAGGCGAAGGTTGCGCGCCAACAGATTCCCTGTGCCGGTGGGCACGATGCCCAGCGCAATCCCAGAGTTGGCCAGCGCGGTGCCAACCTGGCGAACCGTGCCGTCGCCGCCCGCGACCAGCACCACGTCGACGTCGGAGCGGCGCAGCGCGGCTGCCTCAGCCTCGCCCGAGTCGTCCGGGGTTGTGGCGATCCACTCGATCCGGCAGTCGCTCGGCGCATGGCGCGTGACCACCGCGCGGAGGCGATTCTTATCGATCTTGGCAGGATTGAACACGACGACGGCGGCTCGTGGAGAATTCTGCATCACACCGCACAAGCATAGGGCACGCGGCCGAAACTTCCCGGTACCTTTTAGCGCATCGGCACGCCGAAGAACGCGAGCTGTGTGCGCGTGGCGAACCCGCGGGTCGTCGTCTCCGAGGTGTCGTAGGCACCGCCGGGCCAAATGTGCGGTCCGCTGGTAACCCGGTAGTGCACCAAGGGCGCGTCGCAGCCGTCCCAGCGCAGCTCGGACACCGTCTCTGAGAGCGGCTTTTCCACGTACTCGGGCGCGCAGTGGTTGCGCTGCGCCGTCTCCTCCAGCATCGCCTCGATTGACTCGTAGGCCGTGTCGTGGCGCTCGCCGCCGGAGTAGCTCATCACCGAATCATCAGTGCCGTGGAAGTCCACGTGCTTGATCGGGATGGAGGAGCACCCCTCCGAAACGCGGTGGTAGAACGCTGCCGAGACCGAAGCCACCGCGGTAAAGTCCTGCGGGCGCTGGCAGCCCAGGTAGGTAGCAAACCCACCGCCGTTGGACAGGCCCGTGGCAAACACGCGCGCCTTGTCCACGGAGTACTCGCCCATGACTTCCTCGCGTACCGCGTCGACAAACGCCAGATCCTCGCCGCCCGACGTCTTCGCGTACGGCGCGGGTGCCCACGCGCGGCCGACCCCGTCCAGGTAGACCACGATCGCGTCGGCCACATCTAGTCGCGAGTATTTGCGTATCGACGCCGCGTCTTCCCCATAGCCGTGGAACGCAAAAATCATGGGGAGGCTTCCGCGCTGCTTTGCCCCGGGCGGCACGCTGAGCAGGTAGCTGCGCTCGCGTTCTCCGACCTGGATCGTGCGCTCGTGCGTATCCGGTCTGCTCCACGGCTCCACTTCAGCGACGTGGTCGCGCACCGAAGAGGGCACGATTTCCGAGATCGGCTCCGGCGCGTCCGCGCAGGCGGCACTGCAAAGCACCACGCCGACCACAGCGAGCAGGCCCGCCGTGCGCAGTGCTGTCATAGTTCCTCCCAAAACCTTCGACCCGGTACATTAGTCGATTATGAAGCCCAGTGGAAAGCAGCAGCCAGCCTTCCGCGATGAGCAGCATCGCACCAGCTCAGCACGCGCTTTTAGCGACGGGGCGACGCTCTACCACGCGGTGCGTCCCTCCTACCCGCCTGCCGTGACCAAGCTTTTGGGCACGCTCCCACGGCGAGCCGGCGGTGCCCGCATCGTGGACGTCGGCGCCGGTACCGGCAAGCTCACCAAGCTGCTCGCGGAAAACACGGATCAGCACGTATTCGCCTGCGACCCGTCGGCCGACATGACCCGCGTGCTGCGTGAACATCTGCCCGAGGTGCCCGTCTGGCGCGCCACTGCAGAGGCCACCGCACTTGCCGACGCCGCCGTCGACGCCGTCACCTGCGCCCAAACCTGGCACTGGGTCGACACTACAGCTGCCAGCGCTGAGGCCGCCCGCGTGACCAGCGAAGGCGGCAAACTGCTGCTGTGCTGGAACACGCTCGCCGTCAACCACCCGTGGGTCTTAAGGCTCAGCCGAATCATGCACTCAGGAGATGTGCAGCGCGCCGGGTTCTACCCGCAAGTCGCGCGCCCCTGGGTACTCGAGGGCGAACTGCGTGAAACCTGGGCGCAGATCGTCACCACCGACGAGTGCTTCGATCTGATGGCCTCCCGCTCCTACTGGTTGCGCGCAAACACGAAGACACGGGAGAAAATGGTGGCCAACCTGGACTGGTATCTCCACGATCGGCTCGGCTTCGAGCGCGGACAGCGCATCCCGCTTCCCTACCGCGTCGACGCGTTCGTATACGGGAAGCGGGATTAGCCCGCGCTATTTGCGACGCCGCGGGTTCCGCTCACGCACGCGCACCGCGATGCGCACCGGCGTGCCGTGGTAGCCGAAGGTCTCGCGGAACTTGCGCTCCAGGTAGCGGCGGTAGCCGCCGTCCAAGAAACCGGTGGTAAACAGCACAATTGTCGGCGGGCGGGTGGTTGCCATGGTGGCGAACAGCAGCTTGGGCAGCCGGTTGTTCTTCATCGGCGGCGGGTTGGCAGCGATCGCCTCGCGCAGCCAGTTGTTCAGCTGACCGGTGGAGATACGCTTGTCCCAGTTCTCCAGCGCCTCCGTCATCGCCTTTTCCAGGCGGTGCAGGCCGCGGCCGGTTTCTGCGGAGATGTTCAGCTTGGTCACCCACGGCAGGTGGCCCATCATCTCGTCGAACTCGCGGTCAAAGTAGTACCGGCGATCTTCCTCCATCAGGTCCCACTTGTTAAAGCAGATCACCATCGCCTTGCCCGCTTCGAGCACCATGGAGATGACGCGCTGGTCCTGCTCCGAGATCTCCTCGGAGGCGTCGATCAGCACCACGCACACCTCGGCCGCATCGATCGTGCCGCGGGTGCGCAGGCTCGCGTAGTACTCGTGGCCCTGGGCGTTCTTGACCTTCTTGCGCAAGCCAGCGGTGTCAATGAACTTCCACATGTGCTCATCCAGCTGGATCATCTCGTCCACCGGATCCACCGTGGTGCCAGCAACGTTGTCCACCACCGAGCGGTGCGACTTGGCCAGCTTGTTCAACAGGCTCGACTTGCCCACGTTCGGGCGGCCGACCAGCGCGACGCGGCGTGGACCATCCGTGATGGAGGGCTTGGCGCGCGGCTCGTCCGGGAACAGTCGCAGAATCTCGTCGAGCACGTCCGCGCCGCCGCGGCCGTGCAGCGCCGAGACCGGCCACAGATCGCCCAGGCCGAGCCCGTAGAACTCGGCGGCGTCGCCCCATTGGGACTCAGACTCGAACTTGTTCGCCACCAGGATCACCGGTACCGGCGAGCGCTGCAGGTTGCGCGCCATCACCGCGTCCGTCTCGGTGATCGCGGTCTGTGCGTCGACCACCATCACGATCACATCGGCGGTCTCCATCGCGGCCTCTGCTTGGCGCGCGATCGCGCCGTGGATGCCGCGGGCGTTAGGGTCCCACCCACCGGTATCCTGCACCCAGAAGCGACGCCCGCCCCAGTCTGCGAGGTAGCTGACCCGGTCACGCGTCACACCGGGGTGGTCTTCCACCACGGCTTCCCTACGACCGATGAACCTGTTGACCAGGCTCGACTTGCCCACGTTCGGGCGCCCCACGATCGCTACCGTGGGCAGGTTCTCCTCCACCACGTCCGGGCGCATGATGCCGAAGGACTCTTCGATCTCGGCCCAATCTTCGTCGGTGTATTCGGCGAAGTCGGCATCTGAAAAGTCGTTGGTGTCAAAGTCGGCGTCGTAGAACTCGGCGTCATCGGCCCCAACGTCTTCGGGGCTCAGCTCCTCGTAGCCGGAGGCGTCGATGCCCGGCTGGATGAACTCCGTCTCGGGTGCGTTTTCAGCACCCGTGTCCTTTGGCTCCTGGGTCACTGCGCGCTCCTTTCAATCAATCCAATGAGGGCGCTAAGCACCTCGTCGGGGGCCATTGCTGAGGTATCAATCACTTCCGCGTCATCGGCCGGACGCAGCGGGCTGGTCGCGCGGGAAGAGTCCAGCTCGTCGCGGCGCTGCACATCCGCCAGCACCGTTTCGAAGTCGGCGTCGCGGCCTGCGGCGACGTCCTGGTCGTAGCGGCGCTGGGCGCGTACTTCGGCCGACGCCGTCATGAAGGCCTTCGCGGGGGCGTCGGCAAGCACCACAGTGCCAATGTCGCGGCCCTCCACGATCGCGCGGTGCGCCTCGCGGGCGAGCTTGCGCTGCAGCTCGACCAGGTTCACGCGCACTTCGGGGATCGCCGAGACCGCAGACACGTTCCGGGTGACCTCCGGGCCGCGGATCTCGCCGGAGACGTCCTCGCCTGCCAGCAGGACCTCTTTCGCGTCCGGGTCATCGGAGACTTCGAGCGGCAGATCCTTCGTCGCCTCGATCACGGCCTGCGTATCCGTCGGGTCGACGCCCGCGCGCAGCACCGCGAGTGTTGCCACCCGGTACATCGCGCCGGTATCCACGTACTTTGCGTCCAAGCGCTTCGCCAGCGCGCGGCAGGTGGTGGACTTGCCGGTGCCGGACGGCCCGTCGACAGCCAGGATGAGCCCGCCGTCAGGCATGTTAGAAATCTGTGCGGTACCCATTTACATCTGCACCGCCTTGTACAGCGAAGCCAGCTCGGAGGAGTTCAGCGCGCGCATCGCGCCCGGCTTCATGTCGCCCAGCTGCACGGTGTGCACCTTGGTGCGCACCAGGCGCTGGACCGGGAAGCCGCACTCTTTGAGCATGCGGCGCACGATGTGCTTGCGGCCCTCGTGCAGCTCGACGCGGATCAAGGACTGGCCGTTGTGTACGTCGACGATCTGCGCATAGTCGGCCTTCGCCGTGCCGTCGTCAAGCACGACGCCCTCTTTCAGCTTCTTGACCAGGCCGCCCTTCGCCTCACCCAGCACGGTGGCCAGGTAGGTCTTGGACACGTTGTACTTCGGGTGGGTCAGCCGGTTGGCCAGCTCCCCGTCGTTGGTCAGAAGCAGCAGGCCTTCGGTGTCCGCATCAAGGCGGCCCACGTGGAAGAGGCGCTGGCCGGAAGCCGTACGCTCCGACAGGTAGGAGCCGACAGAGGTGCGGTCGAACTCGTCCTGCATTGTGGTCTGCACTCCGCGCGGCTTATTAAACGCGAAGTATTCCATCTCCTCGTTGACATTGATGCGGGTGCCGTCGACGCGGATGATGTCCACGTTCGGGTTCACGCGCGTGCCCTGCACCGCGATGATCTTGCCGTTGACCTCGACGCGACCCTGGTCGATCATCACCTCCGCGTGACGACGCGACGCCACACCCGCCTGAGCCAGCACCTTCTGCAGCCGGATCCCATCCGTCTTCTGCTTCCGGGCTTTCGTCTCATCGTCGTCCCACCAATTGTCTTCCAACGGGTGGGGCTCATGCTTCTTCGCGTTTTCGCGCCGTTTGTCCAGGCGCACATTCTGCTTCTTCGCCGGCTTTGCGTAGGAAGGGTAGAACGGCTCATCCTTCCCCGTGTCCGGTGTGCCGTCTCGGCGAGCGGGAGGAGTCATGTGTGAATCCTTTACATCCATATTGGGGTTATGCGGGTGACGGCAACATAAGCGGCACCGCGCGTGTTCGGGGCAGAGTCTACCAGCGACAACCGGCGTCTACCAGCCGCTACCACGCGTCCTCGATCGCGTCGACCTCAGGCAGCAAGGGCGCGAGGTCCGGCAGCCGCGACAGCGAGTCGATCCCCAGCAGCTCCAGGAACAGCTCGGTGGTGACGTAGCGGTGCGCGCCCGTCGCCTCGTCCGGGTCCACCTCCGCGATCAGCCCGCGCAGCGTCAGCGTGCGCATCACGCCGTCCACGTTCACGCCGCGCACCCCGGCGACCTGCGCGCGCGTCACCGGCTGGCGGTACGCCACCACCGCGAGCGTCTCCAGCGCCGCGCGGCTGAGCTTGGACTGCGTGCCATCCAGCACAAACGCCTCGACCACCTCTGCGTTCTGCGGGCGCGTGTACAGCCGCCACCCCTCCTGAGTCTCCCGCAGGTCGATCCCGCTGCCACGCGCGTCCAGCTCCGCCGCCCACTCGCGCAAGACCGCATCAACGTCCTCGCGCGTCGCGCCCAGCACACCCGCGACGGCCTCCGCCTCCACCGGCGTGTCCACGACCAGCAGAATCGACTCCACACGCGAGCGCAGCTGGGAAACCATCGGCATATCCATGCCCACAGTCTATAAGGTGCTATTGCTTGCCGACGCCCGCGTGTCCCGATCGACAGCGCTCCGCTAAAAGGCGTAACCAGCACGTCGATAGTGCTGAATTGGCGATAATCGAGCTCCGATCTGCGCTGTTTAGCTCGCGGCCGGGCTACATGACGAACACAGCGGCCGCAGATTGACGAAAATCCCAAGGTCTTCGTCGTGGAGGTTTCGTCATGTAGCGCGTGATCCGCTCACGCCCAGTTGCTCGCCGCAACGACGGCCGGGTCCACCTCGAGCCCGGTCCAGGACACCTCCAGTGGGCCGAGCGCTTCCTCCTGCTTCGTCTCCACCGCGCGCGCCTTGTAGAGCTCGAGCAGCGCGAGGAAGCGGCCGACGATCTCCATCGACAGCGCACAGTCCTTCGTCAGCGACGCGAAGCTAAGCCACTGGCTCGCCCCCACTACCTTGAGCGTGTCCAGGATGCGACCGGCCTGCTCCGGGACCGACACCTCCACCGCATGCAGGTGGTCCACGCCGACCTCTTCCGGCGGCTTGGGGCGGAACACGCTGGCGGCCAGCTGCGCAAAGCTCGCCGGGGTGTGCCCGAGGTTGACCGGCGGCAGCAGGTCCGCGAACTGCGGCTCCATGGAGACAGCGCGCGGGTATCGTCGCTGCGCGTGCTTCTGCCACTCGGCGAACTGATCAGCCACCTGCTGGTAGGCGCGGTACTGCAGAAGGCGGGCGAAGAGCAGGTCTCGGGACTCCAACAGCTCGATGTCCTCGATCTCCTCATCCTCGCCGCGGGGCACAAGGCGCGCGGCTTTGAGGTCGAGCAAAGTGGCCGCGACCAGGATGAACTCGGTGATCTCGTCGAGGTTCGCGGTCTCGCCAAGCGCGCGAGTGTACGCGATGAACTCGTCGGTCACTTCGGCGAGCGCAACCTCGGTCACGTCGAGCTTCTTCGAGCTAATCAGGTTTAAAAGCAGGTCGAAGGGGCCCTCGAAGTTGTTGAGGACAAGCCGGAACCCGGTAATCTCCGGCTGCTCGCCTACCTGGCCCTGGGGGCCGCCACCTGCAGGATCAGCCACGCCTGCCTACGCCGTGCCCCGCTCGGTGCGCTCGAGCAGCTCGCGCGCAAGGTTGCGGTATTGCTCCGCGCCCTGCGAACGTGGTGCCCAGGTGATGATCGGCTCGCCGGCCACCGAGGTCTCCGGGAAACGCACGGTGCGGGTAATTACGGTGTCAAAGACTCGCTCGCCGAAGACCTCCACCACGCGGTCCATCACCTCGCGCGCGTGCGTGGTGCGACGGTCGAACATGGTGACCAGGATGCCCACGATGTCCAGGTCGAAGTTGATCCGGTCGCGCACCTTCTCCACGGTGTCGGTGAGCAGGGCGAGACCGCGCAGCGAGAAGTACTCGCACTCCATCGGGATGATCACGCCGTGGGAGCAGGCGAGCGCGTTGACGGTGAGCAGGCCGAGAGACGGCCCGCAGTCAATAATGATGATGTCGTACTCGTTGCGCACCGGGCGCAGCGCTCGGGCCAGGGTGTGCTCGCGCCCGACCTCGTTGACCAGCTGGATTTCCGCTGCCGACAGGTCAATGTTGGCGGGCACCAGATCGAGACCGCTGACGTTCGAGTGCTTGATCGCGGCGTGGATGCTCGCCGTGTTGTCAAAGAGCAGGTCGTAGACCGTCACCTGCTCCTCGTCGTGGGAAACGCCCAGCCCGGCAGACAGCGCGCCCTGGGGGTCTAAGTCAACCAGGAGGACTTTCCTGCCCTGCTCCGCCAGGCAGGCGCCGAGGTTGATCGTCGACGTCGTCTTGCCCACGCCACCCTTCTGGTTCACCATCGACAGCACGGTGGCCGGGCCGTGTTTGTCCAGCGGTGCCGGCTCGGGGAACTCGCGGTAGGGGCGTCCCGTGAGGAAGGTTTTCTGCTCGGAGGCATCGAACAGTGCGTCATCTGCCATTGTCGGTCCTTTCCTTCAGCCGTCGGCCCAAACGTCCAGTGAGCATCTGTACATCCAAATCCGCGCCAGCGGCGAAGCGCCCAAAGTTCCGCCGTAACGCTTGACGCGTCTATCTTACAACGTTGGCATTAACCGCGTGCGCGGGAACGGCGGACGAAGAACACAATGATCAGCGCCAGCGCAGCAAGCAGCGCGACCCCGCCGATCACGAGCGGGAGCACCGAGCTGCCCTTACTCGAAGAGTCAACGGTACCGCCTTGATCTTCCACTGGCTGCGCCTCATCCTCCGCACCGGAGGCCGGGGCGTTCGTCGCCGTAATCTCCGCGATGAACTCTGCCTTGCCGTCGCGCACGACCTCCATGATGAAGGGGTTATCGGGGGTCTCCCCCTCCGGATACGTCAACGTCATGGTCCGCTTGGCCACATCCACGTCGCGCTTCACGCCCTTGATGATGTTGCCCTCCGCGTCCACGTAGCGCAGCTTCGCACCCTCGCGGTCCGCGTTGGCATACTTCATCAGGTCGCGGGCCTTGCGCAGCGAGACTTTCACCACGAGTGTGTTGCCGTCGATCTCACCGTCAAAGGCCAGCCGCTTCGCACCAGAGGTGTCGACTTCCTCCGCCTTCTGTCGGTCACCGCGCGCGGGTGCTGCCTCTCCGCCGGCCCCGCTGCTTTGCGACGCCCCGCCGCCGCCCTCACCACCGGAGCCGCCTTCACCAGCGCCACCGGCGCTTTCACCGGAATTTTCTCCAGCGCCCTCGCTGGCACTTCCGCCAGCATTTCCGCCGCCGCTTCCGCCAGCAGCTGCGCCGCCGCCCCCTTCCGCGACGTCGTCGGCGTCAGCCTGTTCGCCCTCACCGACCGCCACGAGGTTCACCGTAGCCGTCATGCCACCGGCGCTCGCGGGCACGCTTGCCGTGGCCCCGGGTGTATCCGGCGCGGTGACAGAGACCTGCGTGCCGTTCGAGGTGACCTGCCACCCGCCGCTGGAGTAGTTCACGTCCACCGGGACGCCAAGGTCCACGGTGGTGGTCTCGCCGGCGCGGACGGTGACCTCGGAGGGGATCATCGACTGCACATCAGCCGGGTTCACGCCCTCGGGCAGCTGTGCGGGCGCGATCGGTGCTGAGGCCAGTGCCAGTGCTGCGACCGCGGCGACGCTCAGTGTTGCGCGGGCGGCTGTGCGGGAATACGTCACGGGTGCAAACCCCTCCTGTGTGTGAACAAAACGTGCAAAACGGTTAATCTACACCCTCCGGCTGGCAGCGCCTGACACGGTGCGCACAGCTAACCATGAGTTAGGCGCGCGGGTGCGCCTGCTGCCACACCTCGCGCAGGTTTGCGGCGGTCACGTGCGTGTAAATCTGCGTGGTAGTCACTGAGGAGTGCCCGAGCAGTTCCTGGACCGTCCGCACGTCGGCGCCGCCCTCAAGCAGGTGGGTGGCAAAGGAGTGGCGCAGCGTGTGCGGGGAAATATCCTTCTCAATCCCAGCGCGACGCGCCGCCTGCTTCAGCACCGTCCACGCGCTTTGCCGCGACAAGGCCCCGCCGCGGGTGTTCAAGAACAGGGCGTGGCTCTTCCCAGTGGCGAACGCGGGCCGCACGCGCACCAAGTATGCGCCAACGGCCGCCTGGGCGTGCGAGCCGACTGGCACCAGCCGCTGCTTGTTGCCCTTGCCGGTGACTGTGATGACGCCCTCGGTGTCGTGCACGTCGTCGACGTTCAGCGCGAGCACTTCCGAGACGCGCGCCCCCGTGGCGTACAAAAGCTCTAAAAGCGCCCGGTCCCGTACGCCGATCGGCGTCTCGGTCGGGCACGCATCCAGCAGCGCCTCGACTTCGTGCACGCTCAAGGTGTCGGGCAGCTTCTCCCCCTGCTTGGGCGGTGCGACCTCCGCGGCGACGTCGGCGTCGAGTACGCCTTCGGCCACGCCGAATTTGTGCAGCCCTCGGGCAACGACCAGCGCTCGGGCGGTCGATGAGGTCGACAGCCCGCGCGCTCCGTCTACTCCGCGGCGCAGATCAGCCACATAGGCTTCCACGTCCCGGGCCGTGACCTGCCGCAAATCGGTGATGCCGGCGCGCTCGAGCCAGGTGAGGTAGCGGTTGACGTCGCGTCGATAATTGCTCTCCGTGTGCGCCGAAACCCCGCGCTCGACGATGAGGTGGGTCAGCCAGCGCTCGGCGAGTGTGCGCGCGTCCACCTAGAGCTGCTTCAGGTCCGGGCCCGTACGGCGCTTGGCCAGGGACGTCGGGCGGTACTCGAAGCGAGTGTCTACCGACCGCGGGGTGGCACGGCCTGCGGCAACCTCGGTCGTGGCCAGGACACCGGCGATCGCAATCGAGTTGACGATCTCCCCGCGCAGCACCGCATCCCGGGCATCCGCCAGCGGCATCCAACTCACGGTCATGTCTGCCTCTTCGTCCTCGGCTGGCGGACGCGGCACCTCGCGCAGGTCCCGGGCGAGAAAAACGCGCACCGCTTCCTCCGCAAACCCGGGCGAGGTCACCAGGTCGACCAACACGGCCCAGTTGCCAGCCTCCAGGCCGGCTTCCTCGACTAACTCGCGCTTCGCGCAGGTCAGCTCGTCCTCGCCCGACATGTCCAGCAGCCCGGCGGGCAGCTCGAGCAGGCGGCGGCGAACCGCGTGCCGGTACTGCTCCACCACGGCGATCTCGCCTGCCTCGTTGAGGGCAACCACGGCGACCGCGCCGAAGTGCTCGACGATTTCTCGGTTGGCCACCTTGCCGCCCGGCATCTCGACGCGGTCGCGCCGCAGCGCCAAGATCGGCGACTGGGCGAGCAGCTCGGAGCCTCTCACAGTGAATTCGTGGGGCACGTCTAGGACTCCTTGTCGTCGGCGGCACCGAGCACGGTCCGGATCCGGCCCGCTTCGGTCTCCACGGCCTCGATGAAGGTGGCCTGCTCAAGCTCCGGGGCCTTCCACGCGCCCATCTCACGCACGCTCAGCACGGTGGTACCCGTGCCGCCGAGCGCGTCGGCGAAGTCTCCGAGCAGTTGCTGGCCGAATTCGCCGGCCTCGCCTGCCGTCTCTGCGTCGTCGCCGATATCAGCGGTGTCCCCGCCAACGATCACGATCGCATCGGCCGGGACGACGTCGCCGGAAAAGTCGAGGAAGCCGCCCTCACGCAGCGCGTCGAGCACGAACTGGCGGTCCCCAGCTGCGGCAATCCCCTCCCCGGTTTCCTGGTCCGCGAACAGCGCGGCACCAAGCGACTCGCCAGCGTGCACGCCCGGTCGGCGCTGCTCCACCGACAGCTGCGCGCCCGCCGGCAGCGTGTTAGCGATGAGCGAGGACAGCGCATCCGCGGAGTCCTGCGAGGTGAACTTCTCCGTCAGCGCGATCTCGCCGGAGTTCTTCGCGCCCGCCCGGTCGAGCAGCCAGCGCACCGCGGCGACGTCCTCGTCGGCGGCGCGCGCTGTGCGCAGTACTGTCACGTGGGCGTCGTCGAGCGTGCCGCTGACGAGTGCCGCGGAGTGGTCGCCGAGCAGGCTATCCGCATCATCGGCGTAGGATTCCGCGCGTTGCATCTCGCGCATCGAGGCGGCAGACTCCTGCCCGAAAGGCTCGCCCTCGCTGCGCATCGCCGGCGCAAGCACCAGCGCCCCCGCGGCCACACCGAGCGCGATACCCCAGCCGAGACCCGCAACGACAAGCCCGCTTGCACGTGAAGAATCAGACATATTTGGCTACCCCTTCTCCGCTATTCAAACAGGCTCTGCACCGACAAGGCGATGCTGTTCCAGGTGTTAATCAAGTTCTCGCTGAAGTCGCCCGCGCCGTAGAGCCCCACGACCACGACGATCGTGGCGAACGCCACCAGGATGCCCAAAATGGCCCACGCCCACGCGACCCCGCCGTTCGACGGCACGGCGTAGAGCTGCTCAATCACCGTCGAATCCACCAACTTGCGGCCCGCCTTCATGCGGGTCAGCAGCGCCTCCGGCTGCGTGGAGTCCGGATCAGCAAAGATCTGGTCAAGCTCCACGGCTTCACCGACAGTAATAATCATGTCCGGGTCGTGGAACACAGCAAGCAAAATCGCCAGATCCGTCGGCGATTCCGTCGCCGCGGGGAACGTCATCGCGCCCACCCCAAGATCCTGGATGCGCTCGAGCCCCGGGGCAAAGCCGTCCGTCTCCGCAGGCAGGATCACCCGCGCGCCGCTGCGCAAGCTTGTCGACGCGATACCCGTCGGATCCCCCACGATGTAGTCCGGCTCATAGCCCATCTCCACCAGTGTGTCCGCAGCTTGCCCCACGCCGACGATGACCGGGGTGAACTCGCGGATGAAGTTCTTGATCCCCTTCAGCCGCTCGCGCGTCTCCGACCCCGGCGAGACCACCAGCACCTTGCGCTCGAGCATGGCGTCGCCGAGGTCGGGCACGCCGAGGCCGTCGATAAGCAGCGGGGCCTCCGCATGCACGAACTCGATGGTGTTGCCGAAGTAGGCCTCCATCTGCTCCACCAGGTGCTGCTGCGCCTCGGTAAAGGTCGTGTCCAGGTCGGCACGCTTGACCAGCTGGGCCGTCGCCGCCTGTTTCTTGCCCACGGTGATCGTGCCGTCAGCGCTAATCGACGCCTTCTTCCCATCACGCAGCTTGTCCCGGGTTGCAGTGTCGGTGCCGATGGCTTCGAACATGGTCACATTGGCGTCGGCAAGCAGGTGGGGGCCGTAGTTCGGCATCGCACCGGTGGAAAACTGCGCCAGGTTCACCACCGCCTTCGGCTTGCGGGCGAGCAACGCCTCGGCCTGCCTGCGGGTCATGTCCGGCGAGTCAACGAGAGCTATATCGCCCTCCTGCATGCGCGACAGCCCCCGCCCCTGGGCAGTGCAATCGCGCAGCGTGCCCGTCAGCGCGGGCTGCGCAGATTCGGTGTTCCGGGAAGCAACAGTCATGCGTCATATTGTGCACCCGTGACCAGCCCGTATGGTGAAGGCGCGCGGGAGCGTCAGGCGCGCATTTCGCGCACCTCGCGCTGTGCTCGCTCGAAGAGTTCTGTGGCGTGGGCCCGGCCGGTATCGGAGTCATCCAGGCCTGCCATCATGCGGGCGAGCTCGTCAATCCGGGCCGCGGCATCCAAGCTGAGCACCCCGGACGTCACAGACTCGTCGCTGACGTCCTTGGCCACGTGCAGGTGCGTATCCGCGTACGCTGCGACCTGCGGCAGGTGCGTGACCACGATGACCTGGTTGTTGGCCGCCAAGCGCGCTAATCGACGCCCAATCTCCACCGCAGCGCGACCACCCACGCCCGCGTCGACCTCGTCAAAGACCATGGTGGCCCCACCGCTCGCACCCGAGAGGATGACCTCGAGCGCGAGCATGACGCGGGACAGCTCGCCGCCGGAGGCACTCGTGGCCAGCGGCTTCGGTTCCAGCGCGGTATTCGGCGCGAGGCGGATCTCCGCGGCATCTGCGCCACGCGGGCCGAAGTCGACCTCAGAAATTTCCACGCTCAACTGCGCCTTCGGCATGGCCAAACCGTGCAGTTCGCCGGTTACGGCCTGCCCCAGCTCCGCGGCAGCGGCCACGCGCGCCTTGGTCAGAGCATTGGCGCGGGTGCGCATCTCCTTCTCCGCTGTCGCCACGCGCCTCTTCAGCGCCTCGATGGCCTCGTCAGAGGTGTCGATCCGCGCCAAGCGCTCGGCGGCTTTAGCTCGCCACGCCAACACGCCTGCGATATCCGGCGCGTACTTGCGCGTCAGCGTTTTCAGCTCCTGCTGTCGCTGCAGGAGGCGATCAAGCTCGTCCGGGTCGCTGGGCAATTCTGCGACGTAGCTGCCGAGTTCCGCGGAGACGTCGCCAAGCAGGCTCGCGACCTCGTGCATCCTCGTGCCCAACTCCTTCAGCACCGCGTCGCTGGCCCCGTCGAGCGCCGCCGCGGCACGCCCCACCAGCGTGGACGCCGCGTCCTCGTCGCCGCCATAGCCCCCGGCGGCCTCCGACCCGTCGATCGCGGCAAGCGCGGTCTCCGCCGCCTCCCGCAGTGCGTCGACGTCTTGGAGCCGGTTAATCGTCTCGACCAGCTCGGTGTCCTCGCCCTCCTGCGGGTCGATCCCGTCGATCTCTTCCAAGGCGAACTGAAGCCGGTCTAACTCTTGGGCAAGCTCTAGTCGGCGCTCCGTACGCTCCCGCAGATCCCGCGCCGCCTCCCGCCACGCACGGTAGGCGCTGCGGTATTTCTCCAAAAGGCCCGCGATTTTCGGGTCGAAACGGTCCACCGCGGCGAGCTGCTCATCCGGCGACATCAGGCGCAACTGGTCGTTCTGGCCGTGGATGGTCAGCAGCTCGCCCGCCAGCTCGCCCAACGTGGCCGCGGGCACCGTCCTCCCGCCCAGGTGGGCCTTCGAGCGGCCGGTCGCCTTCACGGAGCGAGAGACGACGTACTCGCCGTTCTCATCCGCGCTCGCACCCGCGCCCTCGGCGATCTCTTCGACGCGCTCCTGCGTGTCCTCCGCAATGCCGGCGAGGCTAAACGCGCCCTCTACCACGGCTTCCGTGGCACCGGTACGCACCCGGGATGCGTCGGCGCGACCCCCAGTGAGGAGGCGTAGACCGGTGACCACCATGGTCTTGCCCGCGCCGGTCTCGCCGGTGAGCACAGTCAGTCCTGGCGCGAGTTCCGCCGAGGCGTGAGAAATCACGCCGAGGTTGCGAATGGCAATCTCTGCCAGCATGCATGCTCCTTTTCAAAAATCAGTAGCGGGGCCCGCGCCACCCGGAGACGGGCAGCTGGAACTTATTGACCAGACGGTCGGTAAACGGGCGGTCGTCCAGACGCACCCACCGTACCGGCCGCGAGCCGCGAATGACTTCCACGCGCGAACCCGCTGGCATGGCAATCGAGCGGAACCCGTCCATGATCACGACCGCGTCGCTCGTCGTCGGCTCGGACTCCACCGCAACCGTCGAGCGCGGAGAGACCACCAGTGGCTTCGCAAACAGCGCGTGCGCGTTATTGGGCACCACCAAAATCGCGTCGAGCGCCGGCCACATCACCGGACCGCCCGCGGAAAAGGCGTACGCGGTCGAGCCTGTCGGGGTGGAAATGAGCACGCCGTCGCACCCAAAGGAAGACACCGGCCGGAAATCCACCTCCAAGGTGGCGTCCAGCACCTGGGTGCGGTCCACGTTTTCGATGCTGCACTCGTTCAGTGCCCACCCGCGGCCGAGCTCGGTATCCGAAGCATCGCGCACCATCACGTCAATGGTCATGCGCTCCTCGACGCGGTAGGAACGCGAAATCACGTCCGCGATCACCTGCTCGAGGCTTTCCGCCTCGCCCTCAGCCAAGAAGCCGACGTGGCCAAGGTTGATCCCCAGCACCGGAATGTCCTGGGCGTGGGCGTAGCTCGCAGCGCGCAAGAACGTGCCGTCACCGCCGAGCACCAGAACCAGCTCGCACCCTGCCGCCGCGTCGAGTCCACCCGGGACCTGTTCGAGTTTCCGCAGTTCCGGGTCCTTGTTGATCGGGCTTTCTGCATCCTGTTCAAGCAGCCGGACGCGCAGGCCCGCGTCGGTAAGCAGCCGGGCCGCAGTGGCTGCGGAAGAAATATTGTCCGGCCGCGAGTAGTGCGGCACCAATAGGATCTCGCGCGTGGATGTCTCGCTCACGTCTTTTTGGGCCCTTCCTCTACTGCATGTGTAACCAGCGAATGTAGCTCTGCGGCATCAAGTGCACTCGCGCCGCCGTCTTTGACCAGCCACAGGAAGTATTCTACGTTGCCGCTTGGGCCGGGGAGCCCGGACGCCGTCGCGCCCTTCACGCTCAGGCCGAGCGACTGCGCAAACTCCGCGACCTCGGTGGTCACTTCCGCGCGCAACTCCGGGGAACGCACGACCCCGCCGTGCCCGAGGCGGTCCTTGCCCACCTCGAATTGCGGCTTGACCATCGGCAGCAGGTCTGTGCCCTCCGCCATGCACTCCGCGATCGCGGGCAGCACCAGCTTCAGCGAGATGAAGGACAGATCGCCGACCATCAGGTCTGCTGGCTCGCCCAGCTGCGAAAGCGTCAGGTGGCGGATGTTCGTCCGATCCAGCACCTGCACCCGCGGATCATTCTGCAGCCGCCAAACGAGCTGGCCGTAGCCCACATCCACGGCAATGACTTCCTTCGCCCCGCGCTTGAGCAAGACATCGGTAAAGCCGCCTGTCGACGCCCCCGCGTCTAGCGCCCTGCGCCCAGCTACGTCGAGCCCTTGCGGGGTGAACACCTCGAGCGCAGACAAGAGTTTGTGTGCCCCGCGCGAGGCCCACTCATCCTCCTCGCCCACGTCGACCTTGATCGACACGTCCGGCTCCACCACCGTGGCCGGCTTCGTTGCTGGGAAGCCGTTGACGGTCACTTTGCCTTCTTTGATCCAGGTCTGGGCCTGCTCACGCGAGCGTGCGATCTTGCGGCGAACCAGCTCTGCGTCGAGCCGTCTGCGTCCGGGTGCCACGTCCTTTTCCGTCTCCTTTTCCTAGTTCTCGCGCAGCGCGTCGCTTAAGACGTCGTGGGCGCGGGCGAGCTGCGACGCTTCGTCGAGAAGCGAATCGGCGGGCTCCGCGAGGATTGCCTCCACGCGCTCGCGCACCTCCTGTGGGCTGTGCTGCGTTGTGCGCGGATCGTGCGGTTTCGGGGCGCTCACGCTACCACCACTTGGCCAGCGCGGCCTCCGCCGCAGCAGACTCAGCGCGGACTTCGCTCGGAGGTGTCGGCTGCGACCAGGCGACCTCCAGCGCGGTAAGCAGTGCCTCGTGGCTGGTGGAGTCCGCGGTGCCGCCGTCGAGCACGAGCACTTCGCCGTCCATGCGGGCAGAGAAACCACCGTGCACGCCCGGGCGCAAAGAGGCGGGATCCGCAGCAAGGCCGCGCATGTCCTCCGCGATATAGGTCGGCCGCTGCTTCGCCGGGGCCTGCAAAAGTGCGTGCGGCCCGGACACACCGGTGAGCACATGCAGGGTAGGCATGCCGGCGGCGACCCCGCCAGCGAGGTCGGTGTCTAAGCGATCGCCGACGCCCAGCGGGGCTTTCGCCCCAATGCGCTGCACGGCCTGGTGGAACATCGCAGGCTCAGGCTTGCCAGCTGAGGCGGGCACCACGCCGGTTGCCGACGTCACCGCAGCGATCATCGAACCGTTACCCACCATCAACCCACGCTCCATGGGCAGCGTCGTGTCCATGTTGGAGGCGAGGTACGTGGCACCGGCGCGAATGGCCAGCGCGGCCTCGGAAAGCTGCGCCCAGCCCGTATCCGGGTTGTGGCCGTGCAGGACGACCTTCGGCTGCTCGTCTGCGGAATCGACGAGGCGGTAACCAGCTTCTTGGACAAGATCGCGGAAGGACTGTGCGCCCAGCACGAGTACCGGATCGCCAGGTGCGAGCGTATCCGCTGCAAGCCCAAGCGCGGCCTGGGCCGAGGTCAGCACGTGCTCTGCATCTGTAGGCAGGTTGATTGCATCAAGCATCCTGGCCACCTCAGCCGCCGAGCGGGAAGCGTTGTTGGTGATGTACACAGCCGTACACCCAGAGGCGTTGATCGCTTCGACAGCGTGCGGGATCGCGCGCCCGCCCTCCCATACGGTGCCGTCGAGATCCAAGAGCAGCGCGTCGTGGAGGTCTTGCAAGGTCGCAGACATCAGCTTCTGTCTCCTCCTAGCTCAGCTCGCGGACGCGTTCCTCGGCGTCCGTCATACCTTCAGCGTCTGCCTCAGCAACGGACTGGAACCACTCCTTGGCCTCATCCTTCCGGCCTACAGAAAGCAGCGCTTCAGCATTGGCGTAGGCGAGCCGCAGCTGAGAGACAGTCCCTGGGGTCTGCGTCGGTTCAAAGCGCGACAGCGTAGCCAGGGCAGACTCGTGCTGCCCCAGGTCGTGCCGAGCGCCCGCAAGCACGATGCCAAGCTCGATCCGGTCTTCCGGATTCAGCTGGCGAGCCTCCGGAGTCCGGCCAAGCTCCAGCGCCTTCTCCGGCCGACCAAGGCCGCGCTCAGCGTCCGCCATCACCGCCAGCAGACCCGGGCCGCCGCTCATGCGACGAGCCGCGCGCAGCTCGGAGAGCGCTTCCTTCCACTCACCGGCGTGGTAGGCGACGACCCCGTTGGTCTCACGCACAACACCCACGCGACCTGCGCGGTTCTTCGCCGCACGCGCGTGGCGAAGCGCAAGCTGGGGATCATCCTCCAGCACCTCGATCGCCATGACCATGTGCTGTGCTACCCGGTTTGCGTTGTCTTTGGACAGCACGCGCAAATCCTGCAGCACGGAGCGGTCGAGCTCGTTGATATCAATGCCGTCCGGCAGATCCGGCTCCTCAGCCTTCTTTGCCATACGATCCTCACGGAATCCCTGGCGGGACGGGTTCGGGCGATCGTGCCGAACCTTCTTGCCGCTAAAGCGATCGTCACGACCGTGCCCCCTACCACCTCGGCGGCCACCCGGCTTACCACCGCGTGGCTTTGCTCCACGACGATCACGGCCACCGCCGTATCCGCCTTCGCGCCTATGCGACGAGTGCTTCTCTTCCGACATCAATGCCCTTTCTTTTGCGTTCAACTCATTATAGGGGGTTTGCTCACACACCTTTGGGGTTGCCCTGATGTGGGAGGTCGTCTATGTCATCGCCGTCGTGGTGTCCGGGGTGAGCTGCGGGAACGGTGGCTCGGTGTGGGCGTGGTGCGGGGTGGGCGTGGTGCGGGGTTTGGCACGGGTTCTGGCTGGGGGCTGGACGTTGTTCCTCGCGCGGCGCTTGATTGTCGTAGATGGCGCTAGCTCCGTTTGGCCGCTGGCCACTGGTATTTCCCCTGGTCACGTGTGGCCGGTTTGTCTATTTGAAGCTAGCTCCGTTTGGCCCCACCCCGCGTGTAAAACGCTTGGTCGCGTGTGATTGTGTCGGTACACGGTGCATTGGGTGGGGTCGCGCCGCGGAAGGGTGGAATAATGTTGCGTTGGATTTCCAGTGACCAGGCACAACGCTGTTGCAGTGCTGTCTTGTTACAAAATCATTCCAGTGCCCTCGGGCGCGCGGGGTAGTGTCTGGAATACCCCCGGGGCGGCGAAGGCGCAAAAAAGCGACGCGCTCCGGGCACCTCTACTTGGTGCGCGAAGCGCGTCGAAAAATGAAGTTGTTGGGTCGGCGGTAACCTACTCTCCCACACCCTCCCGAGTGCAGTACCATCGGCGCGGGCGGGCTTAGCTTCCGGGTTCGGAATGGGACCGGGCGTTTCCCCGCCGCCATCAACCACCGACACACCTATTGGGGCATGCCAGTCAACCAGTGTTGTTGGTTGTTGGTGACGCAATATTTATTTTGAATCACTGTTGACACGTTGGTGTGTTGTGTCAGTGACTGCACAGTGGACGCGAATGCTTTTGTTGTTTCACACGGTTTGATGTGTTTACCAAGACCACGTGTGTTGTGGTTGGGGTTGTTGTTTGATATTTGGTGGATTAGTACCAGTCACCTCCACACATTACTGTGCTTCCAGTTCCGGCCTATCAACCCAGTCGTCTACTGGGCACCTCAAATGAAACCTCATCTTAAAACAGGCTTCCCGCTTAGATGCTTTCAGCGGTTATCCCTCCCGTACGTAGCCAACCAGCAATGCTCCTGGCGGAACAACTGGCACACCAGAGGTACGTCCGTCCCGGTCCTCTCGTACTAGGGACAGCCTTCTTCAAGTTTCAACGCGCGCGGCGGATAGAGACCGAACTGTCTCACGACGTTCTGAACCCAGCTCGCGTGCCGCTTTAATGGGCGAACAGCCCAACCCTTGGGACCTACTCCAGCCCCAGGATGCGACGAGCCGACATCGAGGTGCCAAACCATCCCGTCGATATGGACTCTTGGGGAAGATCAGCCTGTTATCCCCGGGGTACCTTTTATCCGTTGAGCGACACCACATCCACAAGTAGGTGCCGGATCACTAGTCCCGACTTTCGTCCCTGCTCGACTTGTAAGTCTCGCAGTCAAGCTCCCTTGTGCACTTACACTCACCACCTGATTGCCAACCAGGCTGAGGGAACCTTTGGGCGCCTCCGTTACATTTTGGGAGGCAACCGCCCCAGTTAAACTACCCACCAGGCACTGTCCCCAACCCAGATCATGGGCCAAGGTTAGATATCCACTACGGTCAGAGTGGTATTTCAACAACGACTCCACAACCACTAGCGTRGCCGCWTCAWMGTCTCCCACCTATCCTACACAAACCGCACCGAATGCCAATACCAAGCTATAGTGAAGGTCCCGGGGTCTTTTCGTCCTGCCGCGCGAAACGAGCATCTTTACTCGTACTGCAATTTCACCGGGCCTGTGGTTGAGACAGCAGGGGAGTCGTTACGCCATTCGTGCAGGTCGGAACTTACCCGACAAGGAATTTCGCTACCTTAGGATGGTTATAGTTACCACCGCCGTTTACTGGGGCTTAAATTCTCCGCTTCGACCACAAAGGCCTAACAGGTCCTCTTAACCTTCCAGCACCGGGCAGGCGTCAGTCCGTATACATCAACTTAACCGTCTTCGCACGGACCTGTGTTTTTGATAAACAGTCGCTCCCCTCTCTTCTCTGCGACCCACACCAGCAACCACACGCAAAACATGGCAACCAGCATGGGTCCCCCTTCTCCCGAAGTTACGGGGGCATTTTGCCGAATTCCTTAACCACAGTTCACCCGACCGCTTCAGTATTTTCTACCTGACTACCTGTGTCGGTTTCGGGTACGGGCCGTATACACACATCGCTAGAGGCTTTTCTCGGCAGCATAGGATCACCAACATCACCCAAMMATGGGCTACGCATCACGCCTCACACATTTGACAGCGGCATTTCACACACTGTCGTGCCACACGCTTACACCACACACCAACCGGTGGCTTGGCTACCTTCCTGCGTCACCCCATCACTTGACTACCACGGATCAGGCCCCACGCATCACACCAACCCAGGGCAACAAAGTCACCCAATGGCCAGTGTTCAGGGTGGTTAGTCTCACCGCTTCATCACTTGGCGCGCATACACGGGTACGGGAATATCAACCCGTTMACCATCGACTACGCCTGTCGGCCTCGCCTTAGGACCCGACTCACCCTGGGAAGACGAACTTGACCCAGGAACCCTTAGTCATCCAGCGGTAAGGATTCTCACCTTACACTCGTTACTCATGCCTGCATTCTCACTCGCACACAGTCCACAACTCCTCACGGTACTGCTTCACACCATGCACGACGCTCCCCTACCCAACAATCACAAGGATTATTGCCGCGGCTTCGGCGGTGTACTTGAGCCCCACTACATTGTCGGCGCAGAACCACTCGACCAGTGAGCTATTACGCACTCTTTCAAGGATGGCTGCTTCTAAGCCAACCTCCTGGCTGTCTTCGCGATCCCACATCCTTTTCCACTTAGTACACCCTTAGGGGCCTTAACCGGCGATCTGGGCTGTTTCCCTCTCGACTATGAAGCTTATCCCCCACAGTCTCACTGCTATACACACTTACACCGGCATTCGGAGTTTGGCTGATGTTGCTAAGATGATAGTCCCGCTCAACCAACCAGTMGCTCTACCTCCGGCAAGCTAAACATATAACGCTGCACCTAAATGCATTTCGGGGAGAACCAGCTATCACGGAGTTTGATTGGCCTTTCACCCCTACCCACAACTCATCCCCGCAGTTTTCAACCTACGTGGGTTCGCGCCTCCACAACCTCTTACAGCTGCTTCACACTGGCCATGGGTAGATCACCCCGCTTCGGGTCCAGGACATGCCACTAAAMACACCCAACTAGGATTCGCTTTCGCTACGACTACCCCWYCAYWCGGGTTAACCTCGCGACATGCCGCTGACTCGCAGGCTCATTCTTCAAAAGGCACGCCATCACACACAACAAYGGTGCTCTGACGGATTGTAAGCGCACGGTTTCAGGAACTCTTTCACTCCCCTCCCGGGGTACTTTTCACCATTCCCTCACGGTACTMTTCACTATCGGTCACACTTAGTATTTAGGCTTACCGGGTGGTCCCGGCAGATTCACAGCAGATTCCACGAGCCCGCTGCTACTCGGGGMTAACAACAACGCAYATKCRACRMATATTCGCGTACGGGACTCTCACCCACTCCGGTACACCATCCCAARYRACTTCCGCTTACACGCACACACACGCACCCAGATGGCAGCCTRGRTCCATTGCACCCCACAACCCCACACACGCAACCCCTGCCAGGTCTCACACGCACATGGTTTAGCCTCATCCACGTTCGCTCGCCGCTACTAGCAGAATCACAATTGTTTTCTTCTCCTACGGGTACTGAGATGTTTCACTTCCCCGCGTCAACCCCCACACAGACTATGCATTCATCTGCGGGTAACACCACACAACCGGTGCTGGGTTTCCCCATTCGGACATCCTCGGATCAACGCTTTGTTGACAACTCCCCGAGGCATAACGCAGCCTCACACGTCCTTCATCGGCTAAGCATGCCAAGGCATCCACCGTACGCCCTGAATAACCAAACAAATTACCCAACACGATACAAACACACACCACCTCRCCACMMAAMAGCRGCAGACAGCATGCGCAGATACACAAAACACTTACAAACGATCTTGCAAACACAAAACATTGCAAAACACAAAAATAAATCAACCCACACCCCACMMAAACAATGCGGAGCATGGAAAGAAGAAAGATGCTCGCGTCCACTATACAGTTCTCACACAACACACCCACACCACAACAACCACACACCAACCAGGGCGCATGATCATTCACGTGCAGGCCAACAAGACAACCACAACCACACCAACCGGCGTAGCTCATTGTGTGCTGCCCCAGACACCCAACAGCATGCCAACATACCCAAAACAATGTTTGTGAAGCTTGGTTACCACCCAGGTCTGCTACGCAGKSMMTCYRTGYMCTGCGGRTRYGCATCCACCCGGAWTTYMAAAYAMTWWTYGGTGGCAGTCACACACTCGGCGACTCAACCACCACACGTCCCACAACCGTGGGCACATTAAAAAAGCTCCTTAGAAAGGAGGTGATCCAGCCGCACCTTCCGGTACGGCTACCTTGTTACGACTTCGTCCCAATCGCCGATCCCACCTTCGACCACTCCCTAACAMGTTTGGGCCATGGGCTTCGGGTGTTACCAACTTTCATGACGTGACGGGCGGTGTGTACAAGGCCCGGGAACGTATTCACCGCAGCGTTGCTGATCTGCGATTACTAGCGACTCCGACTTCATGGGGTCGAGTTGCAGACCCCAATCCGAACTACGACCGGCTTTCAGCGATTAGCCCACCCTCACGAGCTCGCAAACGCGTTGTACCGACCATTGTAGCATGTGTGAAGCCCTGGACATAAGGGGCATGATGATTTGACGTCATCCCCACCTTCCTCCGAGTTAACCCCGGCAGTCTCTCATGAGTCCCCAACCAAATGCTGGCAACATAAGACAAGGGTTGCGCTCGTTGCGGGACTTAACCCAACATCTCACGACACGAGCTGACGACAACCATGCACCACCTGTACACCAGCCACAAAGGGAAGCTACATCTCTGCAGCGATCCGGTGTATGTCAAGCCCAGGTAAGGTTCTTCGCGTTGCATCGAATTAATCCACATGCTCCGCCGCTTGTGCGGGCCCCCGTCAATTCCTTTGAGTTTTAGCCTTGCGGCCGTACTCCCCAGGCGGGGCGCTTAATGCGTTAGCTACGGCACGAACCCCGTGGAAGGGACTCACACCTAGCGCCCACCGTTTACGGCATGGACTACCAGGGTATCTAATCCTGTTCGCTCCCCATGCTTTCGCTCCTCAGCGTCAGTTACTGCCCAGAGACCTGCCTTCGCCATCGGTGTTCCTCCTGATATCTGCGCATTCCACCGCTACACCAGGAATTCCAGTCTCCCCTACAGCACTCAAGTTATGCCCGTATCGCCTGCAACCCCGCAGTTAAGCTGCGGTATTCCACAAACGACGCGACAAACCACCTACGAGCTCTTTACGCCCAGTAATTCCGGACAACGCTCGCACCCTACGTATTACCGCGGCTGCTGGCACGTAGTTAGCCGGTGCTTCTTCTCAACCTACCGTCACAAAAGCTTCGTCGGTTGCGAAAGGAGTTTACAACCCGAAGGCCGTCATCCCCCACGCGGCGTCGCTGCATCAGGCTTGCGCCCATTGTGCAATATTCCCCACTGCTGCCTCCCGTAGGAGTCTGGGCCGTATCTCAGTCCCAATGTGGCCGTACACCCTCTCAGGCCGGCTACCCGTCGACGCCTTGGTAGGCCATTACCCCACCAACAAGCTGATAGGCCGCGAGCTCATCCCATACCGCAAAAGCTTTCCACAACCCCATCCAAGAGATCGTCATATCCGGTATTAGACCCAGTTTCCCAAGCTTATCCCGAAGTACAGGGCAGATCACCCACGTGTTACTCACCCGTTCGCCACTCGAGTACCGAAGCAAGCTTCGGCCTTTCCGTTCGACTTGCATGTGTTAAGCACGCCGCCAGCGTTCATCCTGAGCCAGGATCAAACTCTCCACAAAAACAAATGTTTCAGCAAGAAACAAGGCCGTGAAAAGCCTGAAAACCTAACCAAAAACAAACCAACCCACACCACAAAAACTGCAATGCAGGACTGGCAAATCCTCAAATTACTGTTTATAAACCGGCCCTCACCCGACGAGGGAAAACAAGGACCGGCAAAACAAAAATAGTTACAAAATAACGCGAATCACATCACGCACCAAGCAACCAGCAAAACACCACCCAAAATTAGAGATTCAAGGGCAGCACCACCGGCACACACCAACCACACCCACACAGGGCACAGCCAGCACAACCAGGCACGCAACCAATCCACAAACAAAAGTACATTGGCACACTATCGAGTTCTCAAACAACACACGCACACCCGCACCAACCAGTACTCAACCAATCAGCGCTAAGCAGCGGATCTCAACGTTACACACAAGGTAAACAAAAGTCAAAATCGAGAACAACCCCGACCAAACAACCTGCAAACCAAGCCTGCAACACTTTGAAATTATCTCGTTCCCACCCAGCGACTCACTCGCTCGCGGCAACGAGAAAATACTTAACCATTTTCCACACACCAACACAAATCGCCAGCACAAGCCGCATATTCGTGCAAAGCAAAACGCCGTTGCTTCTCCTTACACGAGAAGCAACGGCGTTGCAGCGAATTGAAGCCCTACATCTTCTTGGCGCCAGCAAAGCTCTTCTTGCCGCGGCGCAGCACGAGCCACGATCCGTGCAGGAGATCGTCGGCAGTCGGCGTCCAGTCCTCGGACTCCACACGCTCGTTGTTGACGTAGATGCCGCCTTCCTTGACGGATCGGCGGGCTGCGCCCTTCGACTCCGACAAGCCAGCGCCGACGAGCAGATCGACGATGGAGGTCTCAGCGTCGCTGAACTCGAAGACCTCGGTCGCGGAGACTGCCGAGGCGAGCGTCTGCTCGTCCAGGTCACGGATCTCGGCGCGACCGAACAGCGCCTGCGAAGCAAGTTCAACGCCTTCGCGAGCCTTCACCCCGTGCACCAGGTCGGTCATCTCCTGCGCGAGACGCTTCTGTGCCTCACGCTTGAAGGGGCGCTCTTCCACCTCGACCGCAAGACGATCAAGCTCTTCCTGATCAAGGAAGGTGAACCAACGCAGGTAGCGGATAACGTCGGCATCAGCAGTGTTCACAAAGTATTGGTACCAGGTGTACGGGCTGGTCATTTCCGGATCGAGCCACAGGGAGCCGCCGCCGGTGGACTTGCCGAACTTCTTGCCCTCGGAATCGGTCACGAGCGGAACAGTCAGCGCGTGAACCTGCTCGCCATCCATGCGACGGTTCAGGTCTACGCCAGCGACAAGGTTGCCCCACTGGTCGCCGCCACCGACCTGCAGCACGCAGTCGTGGTTGCGACGCAACTGCACGTAGTCGTTTGCTTGCAGCAGCATGTAGGAGAACTCGGTGTAGGAGATGCCGTCGTTTTCCAGGCGGCGCTTCACGGTGTCGCGGCTGAGCATGGTGGACAAGGAGAAGTGCTTGCCCACGTCGCGGAGGAAGTCAATGACGGTCATGTCCTTGATCCAGTCATTATTGTTCACCAGCAGCGCGGCGTTGTCCCCCTCGAAGGAAACGAAGCGCTCGAGCTGGCTCGAAATGCGACCTGCCCAGTCGGCGACCGTGTCAGAGGAGTTCATCGTTCGCTCCCCCACGTCTCGCGGGTCGCCGATCATGCCGGTAGCGCCGCCGGCCAGCACGATCGGGCGATGGCCAGCTTCCTGGAAGCGGCGGAGCATGAGCAGAGGGACGAGGTGGCCCGCGTGCAGCGACGGGCCCGTCGGGTCAAAACCGCAGTACAGGCTGATCGGCGCCTCGGTCGCGGTCCGCAGTGCCTCCAGGTCAGTGGACTGGTTGATCAGTCCGCGCCATTCAAGCTCATCAACAATGTTCGTGCTCATAGGTAGTCTCTCTCAATTCTCTCGTGGTGATACAGGGCTGAGCGAAGCGCGTAGCTACGCGGACGGTGCGGACGGATAGTCCTGCGCCTCGTCGATAAGGAGCACCGGGATGCCGTCGTCGATGCGATAGGCAATGTTGAGGCGCTCGTTCACCAGCAACTGTTCATCTTCCTTGTACGTCAGCGGGCCCTTGTCCTGTGGGCAGGCAAGTACGTCAAGGAGTTTCGGATCGAGACTCATAGCACTCAAGCTTACTGGTAGGGGTTCATCGAAGGAGTGTCGGGATCGGTTGGTGGGTCCAACGCTGCGTCGTCAAGCGGGATTGGCCCTTTCAGCGCCTCCTTGAGGTAGGTGGCTTGCGATTCGAGCGCGCGCAAGTTGTTGTCCAAAATGCCCTGCTTGACCCGGTCGACGGCCTTCGTCATGGTGTCGAGGGACTCCATGCACCACAGGGAGGCATCCTCCCCGCGGTACAGCGGGGAGTTGAGGTAGGTGGTCACGACCTCGGGGAAGTAGATTTTCGACACGTTGTACACCGTCTGCTGGTGCTCTGGCGTCGCGTTCAGATCGTCCCAGCGCGAGAGCACGAAACGGATCGCAGCTTGCAGGGCGAGCGCCTCGTTGTAGACCGGCGGGGGTACGTTCGCGCGGTGCAGCTTCGTCAGGTTCTCCTGTACTTCGGCGTCGATCAGTGCCTGCGTCGGGACACTCGGCTCCAGGGCCTTCTGCTCGCGCGAGGGGGTCAGCAGCGCACCCGCGCCGTACGCCGCGGTAGTGGCAACCAGCCACGGGATCACGCCTGCCGCGCCAATGAGGCCAAACACGATGAACAGGCCCGTGGTCAGCGCGGCGGCGATCATGCCGACCTGGTTCTTGCGCGAGCTGAAGTACTCCCACTTATTGGTAGCCACGGATCTCCTTAAACATCTCGGCCAACTCTGCCTGCTGTGCGTCGAAAACTTTACCCCCCGTCAGTTCCGCAAGCTTGTCCATTTCAGCGCGTTTCGCCTCGCCGTACAGAATGACGAAGACGGGTATACCTGCCCACTCGTCGTGCTGGGCATACTCGGCTGCGAACTCATCGTAAAAGGGTGGCACGGTCGCTTCACCGTCGGAAAGCAGCACGATCGTCGGGGCACGGAACTCACCATCCTGCTCGGCGCTGCGCATCTTGGCTTGCTCTTCCAGCACTCCCTTCAGGGCTCCGTAGGTGGCGGTGTACCCGTCGGCTTCGAGACCGTCGATAAACTCGCTTAGCGTGGCGCGACTTTGTGGATCATCCTCGGAAAGCGTCGCGGTCACGCCGTCGAGCAGTTCGCTGTTGAACGGCCGTAGACTTACTGATTCCCGGTTGCGGAAGGAAACATCGCCTGTCGACGTCGCCGCGGAGCCCCCAATGAGCTGGCCCATGATGGCCTTCAGCGAAGTCATGCGCTCGCCCTGCATTGACCCGGAGGTATCCAGCAGGAAGATGGACTGGCCCGGGCGGCGGAAGTCGTCGTTGTAGCGCTCCAGCAGGGTGCGTGCCACGGTCTCGTTTGCCGGGTATTGCAGGTCGATCGGGTTCTGGCCGGACAGCTCCGCGGGCAGGGCGTCTACCGGGAAGACCGGGCGACGGTAGGTGTCTGCGACTTCCTGCTGGTGCTCCTCGAACCACTCTGCCAGCTCGCGCACGGTGTCAGCGGAGCCTTCGTGCTGCGGCGTGCGCAGCGTGCTCAACGGGTAGTCGGCGGTGATCGTGCCGTCTGCGGGCACGATCACCTCAAGGTCGACCCCGTCCTTCTTCAACTGGTGCAGGGTGGACTCGTAGTTGAAGATGCCGTCGGCTTTCGACGAGTCGTCGCGGAAGGTGTCCGCGAGCCACCCAGACGAGCCCGAGGACAGGGTCTGGGCCGAGAAGAACTCTCCTAGCTGCGGACCTACCGCGTCAAGGTCCTGCTGGGAAAGCGCCACGCCTGTGTCCGCGAGCGCGGTAGCGGCGGAGACCACGGTAGAAAACCCGGAGTTCGACGCGGTGGGGTCCGTCATCCCGAAGGTAAACTCGCCGTCCTTCGCGGCCTGGGCAAGGTCTTCCCAGGTGGGCGGGTTGTCAACCCAGCCGTTGGAGCGAGCGATTTCGCTGCGCAGCCCAATCGCGATCGGCGAGCTCGCCAGCGGGTACTCCTCCCCCAGCGCATCCGCGGCACCGATCAGGTTGGCGTAGCGGTTCGTGGCGAACCAGGTCGCGTCGTACGCCCCGTCCAGCTCACCGGCCTTGAGCGCCTGCGAGTTCTCTAGGGTGCCGCCGAGGTAGGTCACCTCGATATCGGTGCCCAGCTCCTCACCGGCCTGCTGAATTAGCGGTTCGAGGTCTTGCAGCTCAGTGGCCGCCACAATGTGCAGCGGCTTGTTTTCTCCCAGCTGCGGGAGCTGGTCCAGCGCCGAGCACCCGGATGCGACCAGTGCCAGCATCAGCGTCGTGCAGAGGGCAAAGATTCTCTTCATAGGGTTGCCTCCTCGTTGGCGGGCGGTTGGCCTCCGTAGCGCTCGCCCACCCCGTCGAGAAGCTGCTCGAGCTGGTCAAAGGTGGGTGGGTCGACGCTGTTGACGTAATCGGACGGCGCGGGCAGGCCGTGTGCTTCGAGTTCTTCTGCCAGCGAGCCACTTTCAGCCGGGCGGAAGCCGTGCTTGGCTGCCAGTTGTTGCAGCTCCGGGTCCGTGCTCAGCAGGCGTCCAAGCTCCTTACCTGCATCGGAGATCCCGACGATGCCGTGGTTTGCCACCACCGTGGGTTCGAGCTGCATGAGCACCATGTCCTCGCGGATCCGCGAGCGCTCCTTCATCTGCTCGCCAAGGAACTGCGCCTCGTACACCAGCACCAGCGGCATGGAACCCATCCCCTGGCTCAGGTAATCGCGAAACGGTGCCGAAGACGAGGATTCGGAGTAACCCTGGCCCACAAAGAACGGGGCAATCTTGTCCACGAGCGCATCAGGGGAGATGCCGGGCTCTTCCTCCTGGAACTGCCACGCCAGCAGCGACAGGTACATCGCCGCAGAGTTGGAAGTACGAATATCCGTGGTGCTTACCTGCACCTGGCGGGGCGAGGCGTAGCCGTCGCCAAGGTCGCGCCAGCGCTTCCCTTCTTCCACCAGCTTGATGTAGGCGGCCATGTCGAAGGCGTAGGCACCATCGGCGCGGTGGACCACGCCCTCGCGCTCGAGCATCTCCGCCAGCGGCTTCCAGCTCGCAATGGCCATCGGGGTAAAGAAGGGGTAGTCCACCGAGTAGTTGGATCCCAGACTCTTCACCTTTTGTGCGGCCGGACCGGAGGAAGGAAAGACGAAGTCCTGCTTCTCTAAGTCAGTACTCGTGGCGATCTGCCGCGAGCCCGCAGTGGAAAACTCGACGGTATAGCCGAGCTTCTCCAGTCGCTCTTTGACTTCCGGGTCGTCGAAGTAGTCCCGCTTTTCCGAGCCGATCACACCGCGCACTGTGGTCATACCCGAGCCGCCACCAAGCCCGAAAAACCCTCCAGAAGACTGGGAGTCTCGCGCGCTGTAGACCGCATACCCAGCAAGCACGAGCAGGATACAACCCAAAACAACCGAAAGCACGCGGGATCCGCGTTGCTTTCGGTTGTCGCCAGTAGATTCAGTCATGCACCCAGCATAGAGTGCGCTAAGTCACTTCGCAGTGGAAAGGAGTACCCCCTAGCCGCGCAAGGGCTTCTCGGCCCAGGCGCGGTACGCCGCATTAGCCTCCGCCACGCGTTCGCGCTGCTCCACCACGCGCACCTTGGCGGTGCCACCGCGGGTGTCGCGGGAGGCCACTGCCCCATCGATGGTGAGCACCTCGCGCACCTCGGGCTTCAATCGCTTATCGACGCCCGCGAGCTCCTCATCCGTCAAATCCACCAAATCGACGCCGCGCTGCTCAGCGATACGCACGCAGGCGCCGGAGGCCTCGTGGGCTTCGCGGAAGGGCACGCCCTGGCGCACCATCCACTCCGCCAGATCCGTGGCCAGAGTGAAACCGGCCGGCGCGAGCTCGCGCATGCGGTCCTCGTGGAACACCAGCGTGGACACCAACCCGGTCATCGCCGGCAGGAGGATGCGCAGCTGGTTGACCGAGTCGATCACCGGCTCCTTGTCTTCCTGCAGGTCGCGGTTGTACGCCAGCGGCATCGCCTTCAGCGTGGCCAGCAGCCCGGTGAGGTTGCCCAGCAGGCGGCCGGTCTTGCCGCGAGCGAGCTCGGGTACGTCCGGGTTCTTCTTCTGCGGCATGATCGAGGAGCCGGTCGACCAGGCGTCGTCAAGCGTGATGTAGCCGAACTCCGGCGTGGACCACGCGATGAGCTCCTCCGACAGCCGGGAGATGTCCACGGCGATCTGGGCGAGCACGTAGGCGGTCTCGGCCGCGAAGTCGCGCGAGGCGGTGCCGTCGAGCGAGTTATCGGTCGCGGAGTCGAAGCCCAGCTCAGTGGCGATTGCCTCCGGGTCCAGGTGCAAGGAGGAACCCGCCAGGGCACCGGAGCCGTAGGGCGAGACCGCCAGGCGCTTGTCTGCGTCCTGGATGCGCTCCAGGTCGCGCAGCAGCGGCTGCGCGTGCGCGAGCAGAGAGTGCGCGAGCAGAATCGGCTGCGCCGCCTGGAAGTGGGTCTTGCCCGGCATAATCGCGTCCGGGTGTGCCGCCGCTTGGTCGACGAGCGCGTCGATGAGGTTGCTCACCTCAACCGCGACCCCGCGCAGGGCGTCGCGGCACCACATGCGGAACATCGCGGCGACCTGGTCGTTGCGAGAACGTCCCGCGCGCAGGCGGCCGCCGACCTCGGGGCCGACGCGCTCGATCAGGCCGCGCTCCATCGCGCCGTGGACATCCTCGTCCGTCGGAGCCGGGACAAACGTGCCGTCGGCGACGTCCTTGCCCAGCTGATCGAGGCCGGTGAGCATGGTGTCCAGGTCGGCGTCGGAAAGCAGGCCCGCCTTGTGCAGCACCTTGGCGTGCGCCTTCGAGGCCAACACGTCATACGGTGCGAGCACCCAATCAAAGTGGGTGGACACGCTCAGGGCGAACATCGCTTCCGAGGGACCGCCGGAGAAACGGCCGCCCCACAGCGCGCCTTCATTCGTCTTGTGCTGCTCCATACCTATCGGCTCCTACTTCTGCGCGCCCGCTTCGCGGTCGCGCTTGTTGGCAATCTGCGAGCTCAGGCCGTGCAGGCGCACGAAGCCCTTGGCCAGGGTCTGGTCGAAGGTGTCGCCCGTGTCGTAGGTAGCCAGGTTGAAGTCGTAGAGCGAGTGGTTGGAGCGGCGGCCGTTGACCGTCGCCTTGCCCGCGTGCAGCTCCATTCGGATATCGCCGGTGACGTGCTCCTGGGTGGACTCGATGAACGCGTCCAAGGAGCGCTTCAGCGGGCCGAACCAGAGGCCGTCGTAGACCTCTTCGGACCAGCGGGCGTCGATAAGCCGCTTGTAGCGCGCGAGCTCACGCTCGACGGTGACATCCTCCAGCGCCTTGTGCGCGGTGATCAGGGTGATCGCGCCCGGTGCCTCGTAGACCTCGCGGGACTTGATGCCCACCAGGCGGTCCTCGACCATGTCCAGGCGGCCGATGCCCTGCGCACCGGCGCGGCGGTTGAGCTCCTCGATGGCCTCCAGCACGGTGACCTTGCGGCCGTCGATGGCGACGGGCTTGCCGGACTCAAAGGAGATGATGACCTCGTCCGGGGCGTTGCCCAGCGCCGGGTCCTCGGTGTAGGCGTAGAGGTCCTTTGTCGGCGGGTTCCACAGGTCCTCCAGGAAACCGGTCTCGACGGCGCGGCCCCACACGTTCTGGTCGATGGAGAACGGAGATGCTGCGGACTGCTCGATCGGCAGGTCCTTGCCCTCTGCGAACTCGATGGCCTTGTCACGGGTCCACGCAAAGTCGCGCGCAGGTGCCACGATCTCCAGATCCGGGTCCTGGTTAAGGAAGCCGACCTCGAAGCGGACCTGGTCGTTGCCCTTACCGGTGCAGCCGTGTGCGACGTGAGTACCGCCGTGCTCCTGTGCTGCCTCCACCAGGTGCTTGACAATCAACGGGCGCGAAATGGCGGATACCAGCGGGTACTCGCCCTGGTACATGCCGTTGGCCTTGATGGTGGGCAGGCAGTACTCCTCGGCGAACTCGTCCTTCGCGTCCACCACGACGGACTCGACCGCGCCACAGTCGAGCGCGCGCTGGCGCACCGACTCCATGTCCTCGCCGCCCTGACCCAGGTCGAGCGAGACGGCGACGACGTCAGCGTCCAGCATTTCGCCCAGGTACGGGATGGCGACGGAGGTATCTAGACCGCCGGAGTACGCGAGAACAACGCGATTGCTCATGAAAAGAAAGCTCCTTTGCTTTAGGTGTAAATCAAGTTGAAAAATTTCACGCTTGGCTAAGCGTACCCCGGTGCCTTAAGCAGCGGGGCAACCGGCGTGCACCGCCTATTCGTTGGCCGGGTGGACATGCCCGAAGACTTTGACGCCCAGGTCTTTGCCGGTAAGCGGCTCGCGCGCAAGCACGAAGATTGTGTCGTCGCCGGCGATACAGCCGACCACCTCGTCCAGGCCAACCCGGTCGATGTAGCTGGCCAGGTACTGCGCAGCGCCCGGCGGTGTGCGCAGCACGGTGGTGTTGCCCGTGTAGTCCACGGAGACCACCAGTTCCTCGATCATCCGGCGCAGCTTTTCCCGGGGACCGGACTGCACCACGTTGATGGAACCGGTATCAGAAGTCACCGTGTAGTAGGCGCGACCGCCGCCGAGCGGGCGGATCTTCTTCGCGCCGAGCTCGTCTAAGTCGCGCGAGAGCGTCGCCTGGGTGATCTCGATGCCGTCGGACTGCAGGATCTCGGAAAGCTGCGCCTGCGAGGACACCCGGGTCGAGCTGATGATCTCTAAAATGCGGGCCTGCCTGGCGGTACGCGAGACGGGTTGGGTCATGCGCTTTCCTCCTGGTGTGTCAAAAGCCAAGCCAGCAGCGCTTTCTGCGCGTGCAGGCGGTTTTCCGCTTCGTCGAAGACGCGGGAGGCCGTGCCGTCGATGACCTCTGCGGTGACCTCGTTACCGCGGTAAGCGGGCAGGCAGTGCAGGAAGATGGCGTTCTCACCGGCGCGGGCCATGAGGTCAGCGTTGACCTGGTAGGGCAAAAATGGGGTGCGGCGGTCCTTGCCGTCGTCCTCCTGCCCCATGGACACCCAGGTATCGGTGATGACCACGTCGACGCCGTCGACGGCGGCCAAGTCAGCGGTCACGGTCACCTCGGCCCCGGTCTCGGCTGCGCGGGCGCGGGCACGCGTGACGAATTCCTCCTTCGGGTGGAAGCCCTCCGGTGCCACGATGGCGATGTCGACGCCCGCGGTGGCAAAGCCAAGCATGTAGGAGTTGGCCATATTGTTGTCGCCGTCGCCAAGGTAGGCGGCGCGCAGGCCTTTGAGCTTGCCAAAGTTCTCTTGAACCGTCTGCAGGTCCGCCAAGATCTGGCAGGGGTGCAAATCGTCGGAGAGCGCATTGACCAGCGGTACCGTCGCGGTCTCCGCCATTTTGTGGAAGTTGTCGTGGGCGTACGTGCGCCACACGATCGCGTCCACAAAACGGGAGAGCACCGCCGCCGTGTCCTGCAGGGTCTCGCCCTTGCCCATCTGCGACTTCGACGTATCCGTAACAATCGCGTGCCCGCCAAGCTGCGTGATGCCCACGTCGAAGGAGAAGCGGGTGCGCGTCGACGTCTTGTCAAAGAGCACCGCCACCGACTTCGGCCCCGCAAGCGGGCGGTGCGCAAAGCGGTCGCGCTTCATCTTCGCGGCCAGCGCGAGCACCTCGGCCTGCTCGACCGGGGAAAGATCGTCGTCTGCCAAAAAGTGTCTGGTCATCCTAGTTCCCTTTCTGCTGCTCCGTCGCGTCCCGCAGGGCGAGCGCGACCCGCTCGAGTGCGGTGTCAATGTCTTCGTCAGTGATCACGAGTGGCGGTGTTAAGCGCAGCACGCTTGCCGACGGCGCGTTGACGATCACCCCGCGCTTAAGCCCAGCCGCCACAGCTTCCTTCGCCACAGGCGCTTCGAGCACGGCACCGAGCATGAGTCCGCGGCCGCGGACTTCGCGCACCCCATCGATCGCCGCCAGCCCTTCGGCGAGCTTCTCGCCCTTGCGGCGCACCTCGGCGAGGAAGTCATCATCGATCGTGTCGAGGACGGCGTTGGCAGCGGCGCAGGCCACCGGGTTGCCACCGAAGGTGGTGCCGTGGCTGCCCGGGGTGAACAGCTCCGCCGCCTTGCCGCGCGCGAGGACCGCGCCGATCGGCAGCCCGCCACCGAGCCCCTTGGCCATGGTGACGACATCGGGCCCGATGCCCTCGTGCTGGAACGCGAAGAAGTCGCCGGTGCGTCCGATGCCGGTCTGTACTTCGTCGATAAGCAGCAGTGCCCCGCTCTCATCGCAGATTTCGCGCAGGCCGGTAAGGAAGCCCTCCGGGGCGGGGATCACGCCAGTCTCGCCCTGGATGGGCTCGACGATGATCGCGGCTACCTCGGACGGGTTCTCGGCCACGAGCGCGCGCACCGCGTCGAGGTCGCCGTAGTCGAAGAACTCGACGCCGGCGGGCAGCGGCTCGAAAGGCGCGCGCTTTTCCGGCTGACCGGTCAGCGCCAGCGAACCCATCGTGCGGCCGTGGAAGCCGTGGACCGCGGCAAGCACCCGGGACCGGCCAGTCAAGCGTGCAAGCTTGAAGGCGGCCTCGTTGGCCTCGCCGCCGGAGTTGCAGAAGAACAGGCGCGCACTCTCGTCGCCGAAGCGGGCTTTCAGCTTTTCCGCGGCGGCCACGACCGGCGTGGAGCCGAAGAGGTTGGACACGTGCCCGAGCGTGCCGATCTGGTTGCTCACGGCCTCCACGATCGCCGGGTGTGCGTGGCCTAAGGAGTTCACCGCGATACCTGCGAGCAGGTCGATGTAGTCGGTGCCGTCCTCGCCGGTGGCGTGCGCGCCCTTGCCGGAGACGAGCGTGACCGGCGGGGTGCCGTAGGTGTTCATCAGCGTGGCGTTCCACTTAGACGTTGGCGTATGGGTCATGCGGTTTCATCCTTCCTGAAGACTGTGCCTTCTGGGTACTCGTTCGCGTCGTAAGCTTCCGGCAAGACCATCGTGCCGATGCCGCCGACGGTCAGCAGCTCAAGCAGCACCGAGTGCGCGATGCGGCCGTCGATGACGTGCGCTGCCTTGACCCCGCCGTTGACGGCGGTGAGGCACGCGCCCATCTTCGGGATCATGCCCGTATCCAGCTTAGGCATCATCTGCGCCAGGTCATCGGCCTTGATCTTGGACAGCAGCGAATCCTTGTCCGGCCAGTCGGTGTACAGGCCCTCGACGTTCGTGAGCACCACCAGGCGCTCCGCGCCGATGGCGGCGGCCAGGGCACCGGCGGCCTCGTCGGCGTTGATGTTGTAGACGTTGCCATCCGTGCCCGGGGCGATGCCGGAGACGACCGGGATGCGGCCTGCCTCGATGATGTCCATCACCGCGGAGGGGTTCACGTCTGTGATGGTGCCGACCAGGCCGATGTCGGTGGGCGTGCCGTCGACGTCGACAAAGCGGCGCTCGGCGGTAAACAGCCCGGCGTCCTCGCCGGAGGTGCCCACCGCATACGGGCCGTGCGAGTTGATCTTGCCCAGTAGGTCGCGGCCGACCTGGCCGAAGAGCACCATGCGCACCACGTCCAGGATCTCCGGGGTGGTCACGCGGAACCCGCCGACGAACTCGCCGCCGTCCAAGTCCAGGCGCTTGAGCATCGCGGTGATCTGCGGGCCGCCGCCGTGCACCACCACCGGCTTCGCGCCGACGGTGCGCAGAAAGACCATGTCTGCGGCGAAGGCGGCCTTGAGCGACTCATCAATCATGGCGTTGCCGCCGTACTTCACCACCACGATCTTGTCGCGGTAGTGCTGCAGCCAAGGCAGCGCCTCGGCAAGGACGTGTGCGCGCGCCTCGCTGGTCAACGACTGCAGTGCGCTATCCATATGCTTCCTCTATTCCTGCGGGTATTAAGAGCTGTAGGCCGAGTTGATTTCCACGTAGTCGTGCGACAGATCGGTCGTGTGCACCGTGGCCTTGCCCGGCCCGCCGGTGCCAAGGTCCACGAGCACGTCGATATCCGCGCCGCTCAGATCCACCTCGCGTGCTCCCGGCGTACCAGTCGAGTCGATGCAGACCGCCTCGCCGTTAAAAGAGACAGAGATTTTGTCCGGGTCCATCTCCGCATCCGCCATGCCGACGGCGGCGAGCGTGCGGCCCCAGTTCGGGTCCGAGCCGAACATCGCGCACTTGAACAGGTTGTCGCGCCCGAGCGTGCGCGCGGCGTTGAGCGCCTGCTCATCGTCGGCGGTACCGGTGACCGTAATGTTGACGCGCTTGGTCACGCCCTCGGCGTCCGCTTGCATCTGGCGCGCGAGCGAGTCGCACACGTGCAGGATGGCAGCGTCGAGCTCTTCCTGGCGCGGGGTGGTGCCACTAGCGCCGTTGGCCATGACGATCACCGTGTCGTTTGTGGACGTCGAGCCGTCAATATCCACCGTGTCGAACGTGACCTTCGTGGCTTTGCGCAGCGCCACCTCCAGCGCCTCCGGCGTGGCCTGCGCGTCCGTGGTGATGCACACCAGCATCGTCGCCAGCGAGGGTGCCATCATGCCCACGCCCTTGCCCATCGCGCCGACGGTGAAGCCCTCGCCGGAGTACACGGCTTCCTTACGCACCAGGTCGGTGGTCAGAATCGCGTCTGCGGCCGCCTGGCCGTTGTCGGTGCCAAGCGCCGGGACGAGCGCGTCCACTCCCCCTTTGACCTTGTCCATCTCCAACAGCTCGCCGATCAGCCCGGTCGAGCAGACCGCGACCTCGCCCGCGTCCACGCCGAGCGCCGCCGAAGCATACGCCTGGGATTCGCGGGCATCCGCATCCCCCTGCGCACCGTTGCAGGCATTCGCGTTGCCAGAGTTGTACAGCACGGCACGCAGCGAGCCATCAGCCACCGCCTGCTGCGAAAGCTTCACCGGAGAGGCCTTCACGCGGTTGCGTGTAAACACCGCGGCGGCGTCGAAGCGCGGCCCGGTATTCACCACCAGCGCCATGTCCGGCTTGCCCGAAGGCTTAATCCCTGCCTGTGCGGCAGCTGCCGTGAAACCCTGCGGGGCGGTCACGCCCTGTGCATTGTGCGTACTCATAGTCTCTATTGTTCTCTTTCTTTAAGCGTCCGGGGTGTCGGATTGGGGTGCAGGTTTAAGGAGCAACGCCCTGTCGCGGGAGTCCATCCGTCTCCGCGTACCCAAGCGCCAAGTTCATGCACTGCACCGCCGCCCCGCCGGTGCCCTTAGTCAGGTTGTCGATCGCCGAGGTCATCAGCACCACGCCAGCCCCTTCATCCACCTCGACCTGCAGGTGGCACATGTTCGAGCCGACCACATTCTGGGTCTGCGGCTGCGCGCCCTCCGGCAGCAGGTGGACGAAAGGCTCGTCCTTGTACGCGGCCTCGTAGGCAGCGCGCACAGACTCCTTCGTTGCGCCCTGCGCCAGCGGTGCCGTGATGGTGGTGAGGATGCCGCGCGGCAGCGGCGCAAGCACCGGCGTGAAGCTCACGTTCACCGGGGCGTCGGTCACCTCGGCAATATTCTGCATAATTTCCGGCGTGTGACGGTGCGTTCCGGCAGTCTTATAAGCCTTGAGCGAGCCCATGGTCTCCGCCCCGAGCATGCCTACCGACGCCTTCTTGCCCCCGCCGGAAACTCCAGTGATCGCCACCACGCGAAGGACAGGCTCGCACACACCCGCAGCAACCGCAGGCAGCGCCGCCAGCGTCGCGCCAGTGGGGAAACAGCCGGGCACCGCGATCCGGGTCGCACCGCGCAGCGCCTCGCGGTGCCCGAGCATCTCCGGAATGCCGTAGGGCCACGAACCAGCGTGTTCGCTGCCGTAGTAGTGCTGCCAGGCGGCGGCATCGCGCAGCCGGAAGTCGGCGGCGCAGTCGATCACCACGGTCTCGTCCGGCAGCGCCTTGCCGATCTCGGCGGAAAAGCCGTGCGGCAGGCCCAAAAAGACGACATCGTGTCCAGCGAGCACCTCGGGCGTGGTCTGCTCGATCACGCGATCTGACAGCTCCGGCAGGTGCGGCATAAGCTCGCCGACGCGCTGGCCCGCATTCGAGTTCCCGGTGAGCGCGCCGATGGTCAGCGCGCCTGATTCATAGGCCGGGTGACGCAAAAGCAGGCGGAGGATCTCCCCGCCTGCGTACCCGGTCGCCCCGGCGACTGCTACGTTCAGTGTCATACCGACACCCTACGCGTTTATGCAGTCTATTGCAAATTATACACGCCGTGGTGCTTAGCCACGCATCTCCGCGCCAAAGCGTTCCTTCGCCGCTTCCGCTGCCGCCAAGCGGCCCTCCGAAGCCTCGTCCTCGGTCAGCGTGCGATCTGGCGCGCGGAAGACCAGGCCAAACGCCAGCGACTTCTTGTCAGCGCCGAGCTGCTCGGAGCGGTAGACGTCGAAAAGCGTGACCGACTCGAGCAGCTCACCGGCACCCTCTGCGACGACCTCGCGCACCTTCTCTGCGGGTACCGACTCGTCCACCACCAGGGCGATGTCCTGGTGCAGCGCCGGGTAGGCGGACAGCTTCGGGGCGGGCAGCACCGCGTCAAAGGGCAGCGCGGAGAGGTCGAGTTCCATCGCGCACACGCGCGGCGGCAGCTCGAGTGCCTCAAGCACCTGCGGGTGCAGCTCACCGGCGTGGCCTACCACGGTCTCGCCCACACGCAGTTCCGCGCAGCGGCCCGGGTGCCACGGCAGGTAGTCCGCAGCGGCGACCTCGAGCTCCACACCTGCGGCGCGGGCAACCACGCGCGCGGACTCGATGGCATCCGCCCAGGTGTAGGCGCGCGCCTCACCAAGCGGACCCTCCGCCTCCGCGTCGCCGACCGCGACGGTCGCGGCGTACAGTGGCTGCTCCGGTACCGAGGCAAGCAGCTCCGCGATGGTTGCTTCGTCCGGGCGCGCAGCCACGCTCGGCATCGGCGAGGACTCCGCTCGCTTGAAACTGGTCTGCGCCACCGAGTAGATGGCCAGGTCTGCCCTGCCGCGGGCAACATTCTTGCCCACGGCCTCCAGCATGGAGGGCAGAAGCGTGGTGGCGAGCACACCGTAGTCGTTGTCCAGGGGGTTCTGCACCAGCACGGTGTTGCGGCGCGGGTCGTCCGCGTCCAGGCCCCAGGTGTCGAAGGTGTCGTTGGCAATGAACGGGGTCGGGATGATTTCCGCATAGCCTGCGTACGCCAGCGCGTGGGTCACCGCGCGGCGGCGCTTCTGCGCCGGGGTGAGTCCTCGCCCACCGCGCGGGGTCGGCAGGATCGACGGGATCGCGTCGAGCCCCTCGAGGCGCACGATCTCCTCGATCAGCTCCACGTCCTCGTTCAGGTCACCACGCCAGGTTGGCGGGGTCACCAGGAAGCGCTCGCCTTCTGAGGCGACCTGGCAGCCAACTTCCTCGAGGCGGCGCGTGATGACCTCCGCGCTGTAGTCCACGCCGATCAGCTGCGAGGGGTGCTGCGCCCCAAGCGCGATCGGCTCGCGCTGCGGTACTTCGCCAACCAGCGTGCGGCCGGTGGCAATGGTGCCGCCGGCAATGTCTTGCAGCAGCGCGCAGGCAACGTCCAGGGCCACCTCCACAATCGCCGGATCCACGCCGCGCTCGAAACGGCGCGAAGACTCGGAGCTCAGCTTGTGGTGGCGCGCCGTCTTCGCCACGGTCAGTTCGTCCCACGTCGCAGCCTCGAAGTAGACGTTCGTGGTGGTCTCGGAGATCTCCGAGGTCACCCCGCCCATCACGCCGGCCAGCGACTGGATGCCCGCTTCGTCCGCAATGACCACGTCACTGTCCCGAAGCTTACGGGTGGAGTGGTCCAGCGTCTCGAACTCCTCGCCCGCCTGCGCCTTGCGCACGGTGAGGTTCCCGGAGATCTTGTCCGCGTCGAAAGCGTGCATCGGCTGGCCGAGCAGCAGCATGACGTAGTTGGTCACGTCCGTGGCGGCGTTGACGGAGCGGATGCCGGACAGCATGAGCTCGCGCTGCATCCAGAACGGGGCTTGCGCTGCCGGGTCGATGCCCTCCACCTTGGCCAGGCCGAAGCGGGAGGCGCGGGTGTCGGGGTTCAGCGTGACGTCGTTAAGCGAGCCCTGCGGTGCGGGCACCGCCGACGTGTCGACGCCTGCGACCTGCGGGTCCTGCGCGGGGTCGGCAAACTTCAGGTCAAAGGCGGAGGCGAGCTCACGCATCAGGCCGCGCGCCGAGAGCGCGTAGCCGCGGTCCGGGGTGACGTTGACGTCAAAAATCGTGTCGGCGAGTTGCAGGATCTCCCGCGCGTCATCGCCCGGGTTCCCCAGCCCCTCGGGCAGCGTGATGATGCCCTCGCTCTTCTGCGTCATGCCCAGCTCGGCTGTCGAGGCCATCATGCCGTTGGAGATATGGTCGTAGGTCTTCCGCGCGGCGATCTCGAAACCGCCGGGCAGCACTGCTCCCGGCAGCGACACCACAACGTAGTCGCCCAGCGCAAAGTTGCGCGCGCCGCAGATGATGCCCTGCAACTCGCCAGTGCCGTTGGCCTGGCCCACGTCGACCTGGCAGTAACGGATCGGCTTCTTAAAGCCGGTGAGCTCCTCGATCTCCGCGACGCGGCCGAGCACGAGCGGCCCGGTCGTCTCTTCAATCGGCGCGTAGCCCTCGGTCTCGAACCCAACGCGCACGAATCCCGCGTCGAGCTCCTCGTCGGTAACCGTCCAGCCTTCGTTGCCAGCACCTTGCAGCAGGCGGGTGAGCCAGTTCTTAGAAATCAGCATGCTTTGATCAAAACTCCTTCTCGGTAACGCCTGCTTTAAGCCTGTACACCGAACGGCAGGGTGAAACGCACATCGCCCTCAACCATGTCGCGCATATCAGTCAGCCCGTTGCGGAACTGCAGCGTGCGCTCCAGGCCCATGCCAAACGCGAAGCCCTGGTACTCGGTCGGGTCCACGCCAACAGCACGCAGCACGTTCGGGTTGACCATGCCGCAGCCACCCCACTCGATCCAGCCAGCGCCGCCCTTCTTGTTCTCAAACCACACGTCCACCTCGGCACTCGGCTCGGTGAACGGGAAGTAGTTCGTGCGCATGCGGGTCTTTGCCTGCGGCCCGAACAGCGTCTTTGCCAGGTGGTC
Source organism: Corynebacterium imitans (assembly GCF_000739455.1). NCBI lineage: Bacteria > Bacillati > Actinomycetota > Actinomycetes > Mycobacteriales > Corynebacteriaceae > Corynebacterium > Corynebacterium imitans. Next base: position 1,229,917 of record NZ_CP009211.1, on the reverse strand, counting down.
GAGCGTGCCGCGCAGGTGGGCCATCGTCAGGCCCTTATCCACCGCAAGCCCCTCGATCTGGTGGAAGACCGGGGTATGCGTCGCGTCCAGCTCATCAGTGCGGAACACGCGGCCCGGGCACGCGATGTACAGCGGCACGTCACGCTCAAGCAGGGAGCGCACCTGCACCGGCGAGGTGTGCGTGCGCATGACCTGCTTGGAATCCTCCGCACCGATGTAAAAGGTGTCCTGCAGGGTGCGCGCAGGGTGATCCGGGATGAAGTTCAGCGCATCGAAGTTGAAGTACTCCGCCTCAACCTCCGGGCCGTCCGCGATCTCCCAGCCCATGCCGATGAAAATGTCCGCGATCTGCTCACTCAACGTGGTGATCGGGTGCATCGCACCCACCTGCCGACGGGTCGTGGGCAAGGTGACATCCACAGCCTCTTCCTTGAGCTGCTGCTCGCGGTACTCCGCCTCGCGCAGCTTGCGCAGCTGGGCATAGCGCTTCTCGACGCGACCTCGCGCCATATTCACCATCCGCCCCGCATCCTTGCGCTGGTCCTTCGGCAGCGAACCAAGGGAGCGGCGTGCCTGCGGGATAAAGGCCTTCTCCCCCAGATGCTGCCGGTGTGCTTCTTCCAGCGCGGGCAGGTCGGCTGCGTGCTCAAAGGCCTCGATAGCTGCCGCGGCGGCGGCGTCGAGTGCCTCCTCGGTCAGTTGGATCTCGGGAGTCTCGGACACTCTCGTCCCTTCCACTTCTAAAGATGATAATTTTCGCGCACACCAGCATACCCGCGCAGCGGAGCACCACCAGGAGGAGGTGCTTAGAGCGCCTTCGAGGACTCCCACATGCACATTGCCGCGGCGGTCGCCAGGTTCAGCGACTCTGCACTGCCCTTGATCGGGATGGAGACGCGGTGGTCCGCGAGTTCGAGAAGCTCCGAGGGCAGCCCGTGCGCCTCGTTGCCGAACAACCACGCAGTCGGCTTCGCCAGCACCTCGCTGGCCTCATCGAGCGGGACCTCCCCATCCATTGCCGTCGCCACAATCTGCAGGCCCTGCGCCTTCAGCTGGCCTACGACATCCTTGATGTTGCGTTCCCGGGCCACAGGCAGGTGGAACAGCGAGCCTGCCGAGGCGCGCACCACCTTGGAAGATTCCGGGTCGACCGTGTCGCCGGCGAAAATTACCGCGTTGGCACCGGTCGCGTCCGCGATACGGATGATGGTGCCCGCGTTGCCAGGGTCATTTGTCTCCACCCCGACCGCGACGAACTGCGGATTTCCGCGCAGCGCGGCACCAACGGTCCACAGCGCCGGCTTGCACACCGCGAAAATGCCGGTGGTGCTCACCATGTCCGTCATGTGCTTTGCGGCCTGATCCGTGATCGCGTGGGTGTACACATCCATGTACTCGGCGGTGGTGACGATCTCCGCAAACTCATCGGCGGCACGCTCGGTGACAAACAAGTCTGTGGCCGCCCCCGTGGCTACCGCCGCCTCGACGGAGTTCTCCCCCTCCACGAGGAACTGTTTTGCTTTCTTGCGCGCCTGCGCCCGGTGCAGCTTTGCCGCATTGATAACGCGCGGGGTGCGCTCGGTAAAAGGTTGGGAGAAATCGAGTGCCATGTCCTCACACTCTACTCACCGACTAGCGCAGGAGCCGCACTCCGCGTGCATCCGTGCGAAACGTTCCGCTGCGGGTGAACACCATGCACAGATCCACGATCACCCAAATCACCAGTGCAAACCAGAACAGGAAGCCGATGAGCACCGCAGTCGTGAACCAGCCAGCCAAGTAAAGGCCGAGTTGGATAAGCCCGCGCTTGGTGTAGCCGGCGTAGAAACTGTGCGCGCCGAAAACGCCCAAGAACAAGCACAGCAGCACGGTGATCACCCACGAGCGCGGTTGCTCCTGGCCCGATGGCACCGCCCCAGACTCCGACAGCGACTGCGGTGGCTGCCAGCTGGGAGCCTGCGCACCGTACTCCGCCCAGTCATTCTGAAAGCTGGACACGTACGGTGACTCGCGCTTTCCACTGTTGCTGTAGGGGTTCGTCATGGCACACACGATACACACTGACACCGATACGGTCTCCGCACGAACTGTCCGCACATACGTAAAACGCCCACCTGCGGGTGCAGGTGGGCGTCGACAAGCTAAAGGCGCTTATGCAGCCTTCGGTGCGTTGACGTCCTCCGGGAGGGCGTTCTTAGCGATCTCGCAGATAGCGGAGAACGCAGCGAAGTCGTTGACGGCAAGCTCAGCGAGAATCTTGCGGTCGACCTCGACCTCAGCCAGCTTCAGGCCGTGGATGAGGCGGTTGTAGGTGATGTCGTTGAGACGAGCAGCAGCGTTGATGCGCTGGATCCACAGCTTGCGGAACTCGCTCTTACGCTTACGACGGTCGCGGTAGGCGTAGGTCTGGGAGTGCAGCCACTGCTCTTTCGCCTTACGGTACAGGCGGGAACGCTGGCCGCGGTAGCCCTTCGCGGACTTCAGAATCGCGCGGCGCTTCTTCTTGGCGTTGACTGAACGCTTCACACGTGCCATGAGTCAAACTTCCTTTACGTTTTTGAGGTATATGTGCGGTAATGGGATGCGCGGAAGGCTTTAAGCCTTGCCCAGCAGGCGCTTGATGCGCTTCTGGTCTGCGCGGGCCACGTCGGTCGTGCCGGACAACTTGCGACGACGCTTCGAGGTCATCGACTCGTTGAGGTGGCGCTTACCGGCCTGCTCACGACGCAGCTTGCCCTTGCCGTTAACCTTGATGCGCTTTGCGGTGCCCTTGTGGGTCTTCTGCTTCATGGTAAAAGCCCTTCAGAGTTGAAAAATGTGTGCTACTTCTTGCCCTTGCGAGCCGGACCAAAGACCATCGTCATGTTGCGACCGTCCTGCTTCGGGCGGGACTCGACCACGCCCAGCTCGCCGATGTCATCGGCGAGACGCTCAAGCAGACGGAAGCCAAGCTCCGGACGGGACTGCTCGCGGCCGCGGAACATGATAGTGACCTTGACCTTGTTGCCCTTCTCCAGGAAGCGCTCGACGTTGTTCTTCTTCGTCTGGTAGTCGTGCTCATCGATCTTCGGGCGGAACTTCTGTTCCTTGACCACGGTCTGCTGCTGGTTTTTGCGCGCTTCGCGGGCCTTCTGATCCTGCTCGTACTTGTACTTGCCGTAGTCCATGATCTTGGCTACGGGCGGCTTGGCCTTCGGTGCCACCTCGACCAAGTCAAGGTCGGCGTCGTATGCCAACTTGCGAGCGTCATCCGTACGGACGATGCCCACCTGCTCGCCGGACGGACCGACAAGGCGAACTTCCGGAACGCGGATGCGTTCGTTGATTCGAGCTTCAGCGCTGATGAGAACTCCTAAAGACGAGAATTACAATGTGATCGCTACCAAGCCCCAAGCGATGCTCGTCCCACACGAAAAACCCGCTAGTCTTACACAGGCTAGCGGGAGTTCATCCATACCGGCAGGGCACGGACATATCTCCGTGCGCCCTACCGTTGACCCGTATCCTTCGCAGCGAGTGTGCCGCGCGGCTTGGGGTGGGAGTAACTCCACTTGCGGCCCGTACACCTAGAAAAGGAGCACTGGGCGGTAGTGCCTTGAAACATTAACAGCTTCGGCTAGAAAGTCAAAATCACCGCCCGCCAAAGGCTTTTAGACGAGCACGCGCTGCAAATACTCGCCTGTGAAGGAGCCCTCGACCTGCGCCACGTCTTCGGGAGTGCCCTGCGCGACCACCGTGCCGCCGCCGGAGCCGCCCTCGGGACCCATGTCGATGATCCAGTCCGCGGACTTGACCACGTCTAGGTTGTGCTCGATGACCAACACAGTGTTGCCCTTCTCTACCAGGCCGTTGAGCACCAGCATGAGCTTGCGAATGTCCTCAAAGTGCAGGCCGGTGGTCGGCTCGTCAAGGATGTAGATCGTGCGCCCGTTGGAGCGCTTCTGCAGCTCGGTTGCCAGTTTCACGCGCTGCGCTTCGCCGCCGGACAAGGTCGTTGCGGACTGGCCGAGGCGTACGTAGCCCAACCCGACGTCGACAAGCGTGGCGAGGTAACGGTGGATGGACGAGATCGGCTCGAAGAACTCTGCTGCCTCGGAAATTGGCATGTCCAGCACCTCGGCGATGGTCTTGCCCTTGTAGCGCACCTCGAGCGTTTCGCGGTTGTAGCGCGCACCCCCGCAGACCTCGCAGGGCACGTACACGTCCGGCAGGAAGTTCATCTCGATCTTGATAGTGCCATCGCCGCGGCAGGCTTCGCAGCGCCCGCCCTTCACGTTGAAGGAGAAGCGGCCTGCCTTGTACCCGCGCACCTTCGCCTCCTGCGTCTCCGCGAAGAGGTTACGGATCTTGTCAAACACGCCGGTGTACGTTGCCGGGTTCGAGCGCGGCGTGCGCCCGATCGGACTCTGGTCCACCTGCACGAGCTTGTCCAGCGAGTCGAGGCCCTCGACGCGCTTCACCCGCCCCGGCACCTGGCGCGCACCGTTGAGCTCGTTTTGCAGCGTCTTCGCCAGAATCTCGTTGACCAGCGTGGACTTGCCGGATCCCGAGACACCGGTCACGGCCACGAGCAGGCCAAGCGGGATCTCCACCTCGACGTTTTGCAGGTTGTTCTCCCGCGCGCCGACCACCTTGATGGTGCGATCCGCATCCACCGGGCGGCGCGTGGCAGGCACCTCGATCTTCTTCCTGCCGGCGAGGTAATCACCCGTGATCGAGTTCTCGGCCTCCTTCAGGCCCTCCGGCTCTCCCTGGTAGACCACTTCCCCGCCGTACTCGCCTGCACGCGGGCCGATGTCGATGAGCCAGTCCGCCTCGCGAATCGTGTCCTCGTCGTGCTCCACCACGACAAGCGTGTTGCCCAGATCCCGCAGCTTCTTCAGCGTGGCAATCAAGCGGTTGTTGTCGCGCTGGTGCAAGCCAATCGACGGCTCGTCCAACACGTAGAGCACGCCCGCCAGCCCGGAGCCGATCTGGGTGGCCAGGCGGATGCGCTGTGCCTCGCCGCCGGAGAGCGTGCCCGCGGACCTGGCCAAAGTAAGGTAGTTCAGGCCGACGTCCAACAGGAAATGCAGGCGCGCCTGGATCTCGCGCAGCACGGCACCCGCGATCATCTCCTCGCGGTAGCCCAGCACCAGGTTGTCCAGGTACTCAGAAGCGTCTTCGATGGAAAGCTCGGTCAGCCCCGCGATCGAACGCTCGCCGTGCGTGGTCGAATCCAGCCGCACCGCAAGAATCTCCGGCTTCAGGCGCGCGCCCTTACACGTCGGGCACGGCACCTCGCGGGTATACGCCAACAGGCGGTCCTTCTGCGTGTCCGTCTCCGCCTGCTCGAGTTTGCGCTCGAGGTAGCCGATCACGCCCTCGTAGGCCGCGGTGAACGAGCGCTGCCGCCCGTAGCGGTTCTTGTAGCGCACGCTGACCTTCGTGCTCGAGCCCTGCACCAAATGCTTCTGCTGCGTCTTCGTCAGCGAGGAAAACGGCGCATGCGCGTCGAAGTCCTCTTCCTTCGCTAGCGCCTCGATCAGCCGCACGAAGTACTTCTTATTCGGGCTGGAGTTCCACGGCTGGAAGGCGTCCACGGCCGGCGCGTCCGGGTCCGGGATGACCAGGTCGGTGTCGATCTCCTTGCGCACGCCCAACCCGTCGCAGGCAGGACACGCGCCGAAGGGCGAGTTGAAGGAGAAGGCGCGGGGCTCATATTCCTCCACGTCCAGCTTGTGCCCGTTGGGGCAGGCCATCTTCTCCGAAAAGATCTGCACGCGCTCCGGGTCGTCCGCCTCGAGGTCGACGAAATCGAAGCCGACCAGCCCGTCGGCAAGCTTGAGCGCGGTCTCAACGGAATCGGTGAGGCGCTGCTTCTGGCTTGCTTTGACCTGCAGGCGGTCGACGACCACGTCGATGGTGTGCTTGATCTGCTTTTCCAGCTTCGGCGGGTCAGAAAGCTGGTAGGTCTCGCCGTCGACATTGACGCGCGAGTAGCCCTGCGCGGCCAGGTCGGCGAACAGGTCCTGGAACTCTCCCTTGCGCTTGCGCACGATGGGCGCGAGCACCTGGAACTTCGTCCGCTCCTCGTACTGCAGGATCTGGTCCACGATCTGCTGCGGCGTCTGCCGCTGGATCACCGCATCACACTGCGGGCAGTGCGGGGTGCCCGCGCGCGAGTAGAGCAGGCGCAGGTAGTCATAAATCTCGGTGATCGTGCCTACCGTCGAGCGCGGGTTGCGGTTCGTGGACTTCTGGTCGATCGAGACCGCCGGGCTCAAGCCGTCGATGTAATCGACGTCGGGCTTGTCCATCTGCCCGAGGAACATGCGGGCGTACGAGGAAAGCGATTCCACGTAGCGCCGCTGCCCTTCAGCAAAGATGGTGTCGAAGGCCAGGGAGGATTTGCCGGAGCCGGAAAGCCCAGTAAACACGGCCATCTTGTCGCGCGGTAGGGCGATATCTACGCCCTTAAGGTTATGTTCGCGCGCGCCGCGCACCGTGAGCCATTCAGCCACGTCACCACGTCCCTTCCCGAGTACGTTTCTATTGCTCTTCTGCCCTAGAAGCTACCAACCCCTCACAACTGTGCTTTCCCCCGGCCTATTCCAGATCTGTCTACGCTAGGGTCCATGACGCTTACTTTGCATCACATTTCTGTGTCCGAGATGGACAACAACTGCTACCTCATTTGTGCCGGGGACAAGGGGCTGCTTATCGACGCCGCCGCGGCCCCCCAAGCACTCCTCTCCCTCGCCCGTGACGCCGGCGTGAAGATCACGGACGTGCTGACCACCCACCGCCACCACGACCACACCCGCGCGCTCGTCGAGGTGCTCGAGGCGACCGGGGCCCGGCACTGGGCTCCCTATCTGGACGCGCCGGCGCTGCCTGCCGCAGTCGACCACGAGCTGCGCGACGACGACGTGCTCGAGTTCGCCGGGCACCAGTTTCCTGTCTCCATCCTGCGCGGCCACACCCCGGGCGGCGCAGCGATTGCCGTGGAAATCGACGGCGTACCGAACCTCTTCGTCGGCGATTCCCTATTCCCGGGCGGGCTGGGCAAGACGTCCTCGGAGGGTGACTTCGTCCGCTTGTACAAGGAGGTCAAGGACAAGCTCTTCGCCGTCTACCCGGACGAGGCCATCGTGCGGCCGGGCCACGGCAAGCCAACCACCCTGGGTGAGGAGCGCCCGCACCTGGACGAGTGGTGGCAGCGACGCTGGTAATACCTGCCAATACCGGCACGTTTGCACGCGCGTAGCCCGGGTCCCCACCAGAAGCACGGAAACGCAAGTACAGTTGGTGGTAGACGAGTCCGTTTCGGGCTCCGATCGCAAGATCCCCATAAACGTAAATGAGAAGGAATGGTTATAGAGATGATTCGTAAGATCGCTCGCCCGATGCTGGCGTCCGTGTACATCATCGATGGTGTTGAGACCATGCTGAACCCGGCCGGCCACAAGGAGGCCGCAGCATCCGCGCTGAAGAAGGTACGCTCCGTCGTGCCGCGCGAGTACCGCGGCCTGGTGCCGAAAGACCCGGAGACCGCCGCGCAGCTCGTTGGCGGTGTGAAGGCAGGTGCTGGCAGCCTCTTCGCCATCGGCAAGATGCCGCGCACTTCCGCATCCCTGCTGGCGCTGACCACCGTGCCTTCCCTGATTGGCCGCAACGCCTTCTGGGAGGCCGAGGATGAGGACGACAAGGCTCGCCGCCGCACCGGCGCTCTGACCGACGTCGCGCTCGCCGGTGGTGTGCTGCTCGCCACCGTCGATACGGACGGCAAGCCGGGCCTGCAGTGGCGCGCGCAGAACGCAGCAAAGGTTGCAAAGAAGAACGTGCAGCAGGCGCTGCCGACCCAGTCTGAGACCGAGAAGGCCATGAACAAGGCCAGCGACTGGTTCAGCGACGCGACCGAGACCGTCACCGACTACGTCGATGACAACAAGGACGACTGGAAGAAGACCGCTGCCCACGCCACCGAGGTCGCCGGCGACTGGTTCGATGACGCCAAGAAGCAGACCTCGAAGTTCCTCTCCGAGACCGCGGATCGTGCGCAGGACGCCTACGAGGACTTCGACGCGGAGAAGCTCATTGACCAGGCCAAGCCTTCCAAGCTGCAGCAGTACAAGGCAAAGCGCAAGGTCAACGCCGTCGTCGGTGACCTGCAGGACTCCATCGATGACCTGCGCCCGAGCACGCTGGACAAGCTGTCCGCCAAGCACAAGGTGAAGAAGAACCACAAGAAGTTGGAGAAGAAGGCGCAGGATTCCGTCGATAAGCTGCAGAAGGCTTTCGACAAGCTCGACGCTGATCCCTCCTTCATCACAAAGCTGAAGTGGAAGCGCAAGGCAAAGAAGGCGGAGAAGCGCGCCAAGCAGACCGTGAAGAAGCTGCAGAAGAAGCTGGGCTAAACCCCCGCGCTTTTACACTGAAGCCCCGCCAGTCCGGAATAATCCGGGCGGCGGGGCTGTTTGTTGCTACAGCGGTACACCCCGCGACCAACCGTGAGGAGGAATGACCGGGTGGGAAACCCCGAGAAGATCGCAGCCGAACAGGCGTATGTGGACACGCTCTTTGCGCACCTCGACGCAGAGGTGACAGCGGCGCAGGAAAAGCTTGCCGCAGTGCAGCGCGACGTGGATCCAGACAACCCCGACTCGGATGCGCTCGTGCGGCGCGAGACCGAGTACCACGGACTTAACGCGAAACTCGACGCACTGAACATCGCCGAGGTGGGTCTCGTCTTCGGGCGTATCGATGTGGCTGACGACGAGGTGGAAAACCCAGTGCCCGGCCGCGAAGGCTTGGAGCGGCGCTACATCGGGCGAATGGGCATGGACGACCGCGAGGACAACTACCGCACCTTGCTCCTCGACTGGCGGGCCCCGCTCGCGCGCCCCTTCTACCTCGCCACCACCGCGCACCCAGAGGGTGTGGAGCAGCGGCGCAACATCCGCATGCGGGGGCGCACTGTCACCGCCGTGGATGATGAAGTACTCGCCGGGGAAGGCCTCGACGCGGAGGTCGAGCGCGGCAACGTCGGCTCCGAGGCAGCCCTGCGGCACGCGATGAACGCCGCCCGCACGGGACACATGCGCTCCATCGTGGAGACGATCCAACGCGAACAGGATGAGATCATCCGCGACCCCACCCGCGGCGTGATGGTGGTGCAGGGCGGGCCCGGCACTGGCAAGACCGCGGTCGCGCTGCACCGGGTGGCATACCTTTTGTACACATGGCGCGAGCAGCTTTCGCGTACCGGTGTGCTCATCATCGGGCCGAACCCCGCCTTTTTGGACTACATCTCGCGGGTGTTGCCGGAGCTGGGCGAGACCGGCGTGGTGCTTTCGACCATCGAGGATCTGGTGCCCGGCTTCCGCCCAACCGCCAGCGGTGAGTCGGCGGCGGCGCGCGAGGTGAAAGGCTCCGAGGAGATGGTCACCATCCTTAAGCGCGCCGTCCAGGCTTACGAGACGGTCCCTGCTGCTCCGGTGCCGCTGAAGATCGGCTCGGTCGACATCGCGGCGACCCCGACCATGGTCAAGGCGGCACGGACGCGTGCGCGCCGCTCCCGCAAGCCGCACAATCAGGCGCGCGAGTTCTTCGCGGAACACCTCACGCAGTCGCTCGCGGAGGCGCTCGCCGATCGCATTGGCCGTGACCCGCTCGGCGGCGAGAACCTCCTGTCCACCGCCGACGTGGACCAGCTCCACGACGATCTCGCTGAGGAGCAGCAGGTCATCGACTTGGTCAACGAGTACTTCCCCGAGCTCGACCCGGCCGAAGTACTCGATGCAACTCTGACTGACCGCGCCCGCATCGAGACCGTCGCCGGCGACTACGACGCCTACACACAAGACGCGCTCTACCGCGCGCCGGGCACAGGGTTTTATCCTTCAGACACCGCGCTTTACGACGAGCTGTCCGTCCTCATCGGCGTCACCGACCCCACCGAACAGAAAGCAAAGGAAGAGGCGCAGTGGCGACAGCTCGTCGAGGAAGCCGAGGACGCGCTCGACGTGTTGGCATCCTCCGAGTCGACGGATAACGACGACGACCAGTTCGAAGCCGAGATCCTTTCCGCCGCCGACGTTATCGACGCCGAGACCCTGGCCAGCCGCCAACGTGTCACCGACATTCGCTCCACGGCTCAGCGCGCCCGCGAGGACCACACCTGGGCCTACGGCCACGTCATCGTCGACGAGGCCCAGGAGCTCACACCGATGGAGTGGCGGATGGTCTTCCGCCGCTGCCCATCGAAGTGGATGACACTAGTCGGCGATACCGCGCAGACCTCCTCCCCCGCCGGCAGCGACGAGTGGGCCATGACCCTCGAACCTTTTGTGGGCGAGCGCTTCCGTACCCACCAGCTGACGGTGAACTACCGGACCCCCGCCGAGGTGATGGAGTACGCCGACGAGCTCCTTGCCGAGATCGACCCCGAGGCGAGCTCTTCGGTGGCGATCCGCGAAACCGGCGTCCCCGTGCGCCACCTGCCGGCAGGCACAGATCCGGCGGAGGTTGTTGGTTCACTGCAGGCCGATGGCAGGATGGTCGCCGTCATCGACGCGGACAACGTTGCGCAGATGAAGGGGCTAGAGTTCGACCACGTCATCCTGGTTGATCCCCGCCGCATCGTCGACGCCTCACCGCAGGGCCTGCAGGATCTCTACGTCGCCGCGACTCGCGCAACCCAGAGCCTAACGGTGATCGGCGAGCTTTAATACCCCCACCGCGCACAACAAAACCGGCCGTCTCTCTGCGAGAGACGGCCGGCTGTGTGTGAACGTATTTACTTGACGGTGTGGACGATCATCACGTCACAGTCGGACTGGCGGGCCACATCTGCCGGCACGGAGCCGAGCAGGCGGCCGGTCAGCGAGTTGATGCCGCGGTTACCAACCACCAGCAGCTCAGCGTTGTTGTCGTTGACGATCGCCATGAGCGCCTCAACCGGGGTACCCGGGCGCGTCGCGGTCTGCACGTCCGAAACACCGAAGCTACGCGCGTGCTCAGCAGCTTCCTCTAGGTTCTTCAACGCCTGATCATCGCCCAGGATGGTTACCGAGTCCTGGCGGAGCGCCTTGGAAGCGTCTTCCTCACTGCGGTAGTAGGCCGTGCCAATGACCAGCGTCGCGTCGAAGGCCGCGGCCATCTTTGCTGCACGCTCCACTGCAAGCAAGGAGGACTTAGATCCGTCAGAGCCGACGACGATGGTGTTGTAGTAATCAGCCATGGTGTAATGGATGACCTTTCATCAAGTTGGGGAATCTTTACACATGATACTCCGGACCCGACCCTATTGGTTAGTCGTGTCCCTCTGCCCTGGTGTCCACCAGCATAACGTCTACTGGTGCCTTCTTCGCCACGTTCCCGGGGATGTTGCCGAAGAGCCTGCCCGCCAGCGAACGCATGCCCTTGTTGCCCACCACGAGCAGGTCGACCTCGTACTCCGCAACCGACTCGAGCAGCACGTTCGCCGGTTGGCCCGCCTTGGAGACCACGTTGATCCGCGGTGCCTGTTCCTCCTCCGCGATGGCGCGGGCGCGGGCGAGGATCTCCTGCGAGCCGGTCTCGGTGACGATGTCGATTTTGCTCAACTCCGCGTTAGTGGAGTTCAGCATCGATCCGGAGGCCGTGTAGTGCGCGCAGATGACCGTCAGCTGTGCGTCGTAGACGCGGGCGAGGCTCGCTGCCGCGCGGACAGCGACGAGCGACGTCGGCGAGCCGTCGGTACCTACTGCGATCGAGTTATAGGAATGCATGGTGCGTCGATGCGCCTTTCTAGTCTTAGTTTCCTGTGTCTTTCATACCACGGAGTTCCTTTTTCAGGTCCGCGATCTCATCACGCAGGCGACCCGCCAGCTCGAACTTGAGCTCGCGGGCGGCGTCGCCCATTTGTTTCGTCAGGTCGTCGATAAGCGATTGCACCTCGTCAGAGGCCATAGTCGAGGTGTCCGGCTTGGCTACCACCGCCGCCTCGCCAGCGCCGGTGCTCTCGCCGTCGGCGTTCTCGTAGACCTGGTCCAAGATGTCGGCGATCTTCTTGCGCAGCGGCTGCGGGTCGATGCCGTGTTCCTTGTTGTAGGCGAGCTGCTTCTCGCGGCGGCGCTCGGTCTCGTCGATAGCCTGCTGCATCGACTCGGTGACCTGGTCGGCGTACATGATGACCTCGCCGGAAACGTTGCGGGCGGCGCGGCCGATGGTCTGGATCAGCGACGTTGTCGAGCGGAGGAAGCCCTCCTTATCCGCATCCAGGATCGCCACGAGCGAGACCTCCGGCAGGTCGAGGCCCTCGCGCAACAGGTTAATGCCGACGAGCACGTCGAACTCGCCAAGACGCAGCTGGCGCAGCAGCTCAACGCGCTGCAGGGTGTCGATGTCGGAGTGCAGGTAGCGCACCTTGATGCCATGGTCGAGCAGGTAGTCGGTCAGGTCCTCGGCCATCCGCTTCGTCAGCGTGGTCACGAGCACGCGCTCCTGCTTCTCGACGCGCTTGCGTACCTCTTCGATGAGGTCGTCGATCTGTCCCTTCGTCGGCCTGACCGTCACCTTCGGATCCACCAGGCCGGTCGGGCGGATCACCTGCTCGACGAACTCGCCGTGCGCTGCCTCGAGCTCGTAGTCGCCTGGCGTAGCCGACATGTACACGGTCTGGCCGACGCGGGCCTCAAACTCGTCGAAGGTCAGGGGCCGATTATCGACGGCACTCGGCAGGCGGAACCCAAACTCCACCAGGTTGCGCTTGCGCGACATATCGCCCTCAAACATGCCGCCGATCTGGGGCACGGTGACGTGAGACTCGTCGATAATGGTGAGAAAGTCCTCTGGGAAATAGTCAATGAGCGTCGCCGGTGCGGAGCCGGGGCCGCGGCCGTCCATGTGCCGCGAGTAGTTCTCAATGCCGGAGCAGAACCCGACCTGCTGGATCATCTCCAGGTCGTACTCGGTGCGCATGCGCAAGCGCTGCGCCTCGAGCAGCTTGCCCTTATTCTCCAGTTCCTCGAGCCGGTCCGCGAGCTCCTCCTTGATCGCCTCAATCGCCTTTTCCATGCGCTCGTCAGTGGCCACATAGTGGGTGGCCGGGAAGATGCGGACCTCGTCTTCCTGACTGAGCACATCCCCGGTGAGCGGGTGGATGTAGTAGAGCTCGTCGACCTCGTCGCCGAAGAACTCCACACGCACCGCGACTTCCTCGTAGGCGGGGATGATGTCCACGGTGTCGCCCTTGACGCGGAAGGTGCCACGTTTGAAGTCGACGTCGTTGCGCTCGTACTGCACGTCGACAAGCAGGCGCAGGAAACGATCGCGTTCGACCTCCTCGCCCACACGCAGCACGATCGAGCGGTCCAGGTAGGACTGCGGTGTACCGAGACCGTAGATACACGACACGGAGGAGACCACCACGACGTCTCGTCGCGAGAGCAGCGCCGAGGTCGCCGAGTGGCGCAGGCGCTCCACATCGTCATTAATCGACGAGTCCTTTTCAATGTACGTATCGGTCTGCGCGATGTACGCCTCTGGTTGGTAGTAGTCGTAGTAGGACACGAAGTACTCGACCGCGTTGTTAGGCAGCAGCTGGCGTAACTCGTTGGCGAGCTGCGCGGCAAGCGTCTTATTCGGGGCCATCACCAGAGTCGGGCGCTGCTGCTGCTCAATCAACCAGGCGGCGGTAGCGGACTTACCGGTACCAGTGGCACCCATAAGCACCACGTCTTCCTCCCCGCGGCGCAGCCTTTCGTCCAGCTCCGCAATCGCCGCGGGCTGGTCGCCCGAAGGCTCGAACTCGGAGACCACCTCGAAGGGCTTCTCGCGCCGCTCGATCTCGCCGACGGGGCGGAATTCAGAGTGCGCCAGGACCGGGTGTTCTGCAGCAAAAGCCATGCCCACAACCATACGCGTTGCCCCCGAAAGGGGCGAAGTTGCGATAGTTTTTTACACTAAGCATCAAACGGTTGCGACTTCTGCCAGGAATTCATACGGTTGTCATCATGACTAGTGCTCAGCCACGCAACGCTGCGCGCGCTGCTATCGCCGCAGCCGGCCTTCGCCACCGCGACGTCGCCGCGCACTTGGGCATCGACGCAAGCAAGCTGTCCAAGTCGCTCTCCGGCGTCCGCCGCTTCAGCGCGACTGAGCTTGCCCGGTTAGCCGCGCTCACCGGAGTCGACGCGCAGTCCCTCGCCACGGTCAGCGAGCCGGGTACGTCCACACGCGATCGTGCACGACAGACCCGCAAGCGCGCTATTGTCGCCGCCGCATGGCCGCTGTTTACCCAGCGCGGTTACCAGGCGGTCACCGTCGCCGATATCGCCACGGCCGCCGGCCTGTCCCCCTCAGCGGTCCACTACTACTTCCCTAGCAAAAACGAGATCTTCCTCGCCACGCTCGACGAGTGCTCCCGCCAGGGTGCGCAGCGCCGAGCACGCGCCCACACCCTCGCCACGCCGACCGAGCGCCTGTCCGCCCTCTTTGCCATTCAGCTCGACGGCTCGCCGGAGTCCCGCCAGGAGTGGGCGACCTGGGCACAGTTCTGGTCCTCCTCCGCCGCTTTTGCCGACGCCCAGCAGGCCACTGAGATCGCCTATGCACGCTGGCAGCAGGAATTGCTGCCGATTGTCGAGGAAGGCATGGCCAGCGGCGAGTTTGTGTCCGGCGACCCGCAGGTCATGATCGCCTCGCTGACCGCGCTTATCGACGGGCTCGGAGTCCGGTTGCTCGCAGGCGCTCTCGACCCGCTGAGCATCCGCGAAATCTTCAGCGCGAGTGTGCGCGGGTGGATGGCCAGCAGCGATAGCGGCGGGCCGCCAATTGCCTCAACCCCCTCTGCTGGAAACGACTAAGACGAAAGAACGGTGTAGCACCATGTTGCAACTCAGCCGCAGGCAGCTCCTGCGCGCCACGGTGATGGGAGGGGCGACGCTAGCGCTCGCGTCGTGTTCGACCGCCCCCGTGGAGGAAATTGATACCTCCGGTCCCCCGCGCAAGGGCGGGACGCTGCGCATCGGGCTCGTCGGTGGCTCCTCCACCGACACCATCGACGCGCATGTGCCCACCAGTACCAGTGACGCCGCCCGCGTGATCAACTTGTACGACGCACTGGCGCGCCGCGACGACGACTACAACCTGGAGTACCTCCTCGCCGAGGCCATCGAGCCGAACGACAACGCGACCGAGTGGACCATCACGCTGCGCGAGGGCGTGCAGTTTTCCGACGGCCGCCCGGTCCGGCCTGAGGACGTCATGTTCTCCTACAACCGCATCCGCGACCCCGAGGACCCGAAGTCCGGTGCCGCCTCAATCGCCCATCTCGCGGACATGGAGGTGCTCGACGAGCGTCGGCTCCTGCTGCGCCTTTCTGAGCCGGACGCCGCGCTGGTGGACTCGCTCGCCGAGTACCAGATGGGCATCGTGCCGGAGGACTACGACCCGAAGCACCCGATCGGCGCCGGTGCGTTCAAGCTCAAGGACTTTACTGCGGGCCAGTCAACCACCTTGGAACGCAACGACAACTACTGGGCCGGGCCAGCCCACCTGGACAAGGTGCGCATCATCGACTTCCAGGAAGAAGACGCGATGCTCAACGCGCTGCTGTCCTCCCAAGTCGACGCGATCGGCAGCCTGAACCACGCGCTCGCGCGCGTCATCGAGTCCGACCCGCGCTTGGACACCCTTGTGTCCGAGACCGGCATGTGGCTGCCGCTAACCATGCGCGTCGATGTCGAGCCCTTCGACGACCTCCGCGTACGTCAGGCGATGCGGCTTGCCGTCAACCGTCAGCAGATGGTCGACCAGGTCTACTCCGGCGAAGGACAGCTGGGCAACGACATGTTCGCGCGGTACGACGACGCGTACCCTGCGGACTTCCCGCAGCGCGAGCAGGACGTGGAGAAGGCGAAGGCGCTACTCGCCGAGGCTGGCTACCCGGACGGCATCGAGGTCGACCTTGTCACCTCCGAAATCCAGTCCGGCGCGGTGCGCGCGGCCCAGGTCTTCGCCGAGCAGGCGAGCCAGGCCGGGATCAGGGTCAACATCAAGCAGGTTGATGCCTCGACCTTCTACGCCTCGGGCAACTACTTGGAGTACCCGTTTGCGCAGTCGTTCTGGTACACCCGCAACTTCCTGCAGCAGGTCAACCAGTGCGCGACCGCGGACTCGCCGTTCAACGAGACGCACTGGGTGCGCGAGGATTTCACCGACCGGGTGTATGAGGCGCGCGCGATCGTCGATAAGCAACAGCGCGAGGCGCGCATCCGCGAGCTGCAGCAAGAGCTTTACGACGAGGGCGGGTACATCATCTGGGGCTTTGCCAACCAGATCGACGCCTACCACAACTACATCGTCGGCCTCACCCCTCACCCGAGCGGTGTGCCGCTTTCACACGCTAACTTCCACCAAATCTGGATTGCGGAGGCATAACAGCAATGGGGAAATTTATTCTGCGACGACTCGCGGTGAGTATCTTCATCCTCATCGCGGTGTCCATCATCATCTTTTGCGCCACGCTTTTGCTACCGGGCTCGCCCGCAACTGCGATCCTCGGCCAGCAGGCCACGCCCGAGCGCATCGCCGCGCTCGAGGCGGAAATGAACCTGGACAAGCCCCCGATCCAGCGCTACTTCCTATGGCTGGGCGGCCTGTTTACCGGCGATCTGGGCACGTCTACCTCGACGGGCGGCCCGGTCGTGGAGCTGCTCGGGGAGCCGCTGGCCAACTCGCTCGTGCTCATGCTGCTCGCCGCGCTGGTGTCGATCCCGGTGGGCATTCTCGTGGGCATCTACGCAGCCTGGTGGCGCGGCTACAAGCGTGACCAGGCGATCACCTGGGTCACCTTGATCCTTGCGGCGATGCCGGAGTTTGTCATCGGTATCGCGCTGATCACCATCTTCGCTACCTCCGTCTTCCAGGTGCTGCCCGCGGTGACGATGTCACCGCCTGGTAGCCACGTGTGGGAGTTCCCCTCGCAGCTCATCCTGCCGACGCTCACGCTCGCGCTGGTGGTCAGCCCCTACATCGCGCGTATGACGCGCGCGACGATGGTGGAGACCCTCGACTCGGGCTACGTCGAGATGGCGCGGCTGAAGGGCGTGCCGGAGCGCCGCGTGATCTTCCGCCACGCGCTGCCGCACGCGGTCGGCCCGATCGCGCAGGTCGTGGCGATCCAGCTCGCGTGGCTCGCCGGCGGCATCGTCGTTGTCGAGTACCTTTTTAGATACCCGGGCTTAGGCGTCGCGCTGATCGACGCCGTCAACTACCGCGACGTCCAAGTCGTGCAAGCCGTTTCCCTCCTGATCGCCGTGGTCTACGTCGTGGTGAACCTCATCGCCGACATCGTGAGCATCATGGCCAACCCGAAGCTGAGGAGCAACTGATGACATCGCCCAACACCACCCCGGAATCCACCGTTTCGCCGGACGATGAGCTCAAGGTCTCCTTGTCCAAACCGGCCCCCGTGCTCGCCCGCATTTGGGCTCAACCAGAGGGCAAGGTCGGCCTCGTGCTGACTTCCCTGATCATCATCTGCACCGTGATCGGCTACCTCTTCGCCGAGCAGATCACCGGCTACTCCACCACGGAGTTCCTCGGCCTGCCTTTTACCAAGGACGGCGCCTTCGGCACCGACAACCTGGGCCGCTCCGTGTTCTCCCGCTTCATCGCCGGCGGCCTGGTGCTGCTGGTCACGGCGTTCCTCGCCACCGCGCTTGGCATGATCGTAGGCACCATCATCGGCATGGTCGCAGGCTATACCGGCGGCTGGGTCGATTCGGTGCTCATGCGGCTTAACGACGTCATCCTCGCCTTCCCCCAGCTCATCTTCGCCATGCTGGCGATCGTGATCTTCGGGCCCTCGGCGACCGTGCTGGTGCTGGTCATCGGGCTCACCCACGCGCCGCGCATCGCGCGCGTGGCACGCGCTTCGACCATGTCGGTGACCAACGAGGACTACATCCGCGCCGCCCAGATGTACTCCATGCCGCACAGCCGCATCCTCACCCGCGAGATTCTGCCCAACATCACCGGCCCGCTCGCCGTCGAGGCCGGGCTGCGCCTGACCTACTCCATCGGCTCGATCGCCTCGCTGTCCTTCCTGGGCCTGGGTATTCAGCCGCCGGCCGCGGATTGGGGCCTGATGATCAATGAGAACCGTATCGCGCTCTCGCTGCAGCCCTGGGGTGTACTTCTGCCGGTGCTGGCGATTGCGCTTCTCACCATCGGTACCAACATGCTTGCCGACGCCACCGCACGCGCCACCGCGTCCACCGCAATGCCCGCCAAGCCGACCCCGGAGGAGTTGGAGGCTGCCCGCCAGCCGAAGAACGAACCGATCCGCCACAACGAGGAGGCCTAAACCCATGTCGACCGCTCTCACCCCCTCCGCCTCCGAGGTCGTCCTCGAGGTCCGCAACCTGCGTATCCGCGCCAACGACGGCACCGAGATCCTCCACGGCATCGACTTCGAGCTGCATCGCGGCGAGATCGTCGGCCTGGTCGGCGAGTCCGGCTCGGGCAAAACGACCGCCGGGCTCGCCGCACTCGGCCACTGCCGCACGGGGCTTTCGCTAACCGACGGCACGATCACCCTCCACACCCGCAACAACGACAACATCGACGTGCTCAGCCTTAACGAAGATGAGCTGCGTGATATGCGCGGATCCCGTGTCGCCTACGTCCCCCAGGACCCGGCGCTCAGCCTGAATCCCGCCATGCGCATCGGCGAGCAGATCCGCGAAGTCCTCGACGAGCACAACTACGACGGCGACAAGCAGAGCCGGATCCGCGAGGTCATGCGCGACGTGGACCTGCCGGATACGGACGAATACCTCGCCCGCTGGCCGCACCAGCTCTCAGGCGGCCAGCAGCAGCGCGTCGGCATCGCGATGGCGTTTGCTCTGCACCCGGACGTGCTCATTCTCGACGAACCCACCACCGGCCTCGACGTCTCCACCCAGGCGCACGTGCTGGAGACCATCCGCGAGATGACGCAGCGCCACAGCGTTGCCTCCCTCTACATCACCCACGACCTGGCCGTGGTGGCGGAGCTGGTCGACCGTGTGATCGTGATGCTGCGCGGTGACATCGTGGAAGTTGGCACCGCCCACGAGGTGCTCTACTCTCCGCTGCACCGCTACACCAAGAAGCTTTTGGCCTCTATCCCCGATCTGGAGGGCAAGAAGAACATCGCCGAACTCGAGGACGTCGCGCCCGCCGAACGCGGCGAGACTCCACTGCTCGAGGTCCGCAACCTCGAGATGTCCTACGGAGACAACAAGGTCCTCCATGGCATCAACCTCGAACTAGAGGAAGGCGAGTCAATCCTGTTGCTGGGCGAGTCCGGATCCGGCAAGACCACGCTTGCCCGCTCAATCGCGGGACTGAACCCCGGCTACACCGGCTCCGTCCGCTTCCAGGGCGAAGAGCTCGAGCGTGGTAGCCGGGAGCGCACGTTAGACCAGCGCCAGGGCGTGCAGTACATCTTCCAGTCCCCGTTCTCCTCGCTCAACCCGCGGCGCACCATTGGCGAGTCGCTGAGCGTGCCGATGGAGATGTCGAAGCGCCTGCCCCGCGCCCAGCAGCGCGAGGTGGTGCACGAGGTACTCGAGGCCGTCCAGCTGGATCCCAGCTTCTACGATCGCCGCCCTGGCGACCTCTCCGGTGGCGAGCGCCAGCGCGCCGCCATCGGACGCGCGCTGGTCAACGCGCCTTCGGTGCTGGTGTGCGACGAGATTACTTCCGCCCTGGACGTGTCAGTGCAGGCTTCGATCCTCCGCCTGCTGGCCAAGCTGCGCCGCGAGCGCGGCCTGTCCATGCTCTTCGTCACCCACAACATCGCGTTGGCCCGCCACGTGGCCACGCGCATCGCGGTGCTGAACAAGGGCGTCATCGTCGATTACGGGCCAGTGGACGAGGTGCTGCACAACCCGCAGCACGACTACACCAAGCACCTGCTGGCGGACATCCCTTCGCTGTAAGGACTCGCTAGGCTGGGGGTGCAACGTATCCCCCAGCCCAAGGAAGCGAGCCACCGTGCCCGAAACCCTGCACACCTTTGATGTGCACTCTCTTTCCGCTCACCCCGCCACTGCTGACTTAAAGCCGCTGCCGCTGCCTCCGCTCGAGCAGACACTCAGCGAGTACGCCACAGCGCTTTCGGCGATGCTCGATGAGGAGGAGCGTGCCCACGCCTCCCGGGTAATCGAGGACTTCGCGCACAGCAAGGGCCCGCTTCTCGACGCTGCGTTGCGCAAGCGTGCCGTTTCTCGCGAAGCAGAGGGCACGAACTGGCTGCACGACGAATGGTATGAGGGCTATCTCGCTGTCCGCGGGCCACTCCAACTGAGCACAAACGTCGGCTTCCAGCTCGCCCCCTTCGGAGCCGGTACCACCGGGACGCAGCGCGCTGCCGCGGCCATCCAGCGCATCGCCACCGTCCACCTGCAGGCGGCCGGCGACGCGCTGCCGGAGGATGTGGACGCGCGCGGTAACCGCATCACGCTGAACCAGTGGTTCGTGTTCAACGGCGGGCTGCGCCACCCGCGCCCAGATGTAGACGAGGTCGCGGTCTGCACGAAGTCGGCTGCGGACCGCGAGATCGGCATCTTCGTCGACGGCCGCCTTTTCGCCCTCCCCATCAGCGACGCCGAGGGCAACGTCACCCCGCACGAGCACCTCGCCGCAAACCTGGACACGGTGCTGGCCGCCGCGCGCACCCCGTCTCCTGACCAGGCGGACTTCAACGCGGCCGCGCTCGCCGGCGATGAGTCGGAGCTCACGGAGCTCATCGAACGCAACCCGCACACCTACCAACGGCTTGCCGACCTGCTGTTCACCGTCGATCTAGTCAACACTTCGGGACGCGACGACGCCGCGCTGCTCGCGGACCTCGCGTTCCGCCCCCGCGGTGCATGGGTGTACAAGCCGCTGAGCTACCAGCTCGGCCTCGACAGCGACTGGACCGCCGTACACGTCGAACACACCTGCCAGGACGGCGGCACATTGGTCACCGCGGTTTCACGTATGCAGGACGCCAACGTGCAGGAGTCGCCCACCCTGGCTGAGCAGGCCCCCGAGGAGCTGCGCTGGGAGCTCGACCACGCCCCAGACACGCCGGCCGCCCCCTACACGGTAGAGCTGCGCCCCGTGGACATCCCGCCTACCGACCTGCCCTTCAAGTTCAGCCGCGACGCGAGCGCCCAGCTGATCATGACGATCGCGCAGCAGCTCACCTACGGCCGTGTCCGCGCCGTCTACGAGGCCGTAGACATGCGCGAGTACCGCGCCGGGCGCACCGAGTGCCTGCGTGCCTTGACCCCGGAGGCGGCAGCGTTCGCACGCGCCCTCGTCGCGGGTACCGCGACCCGCGAGCAGCTCGTCGCCGCGGCCGAAGCGCACCGCGGATGGGTCAAGCGCTGCAAATCCGGCAATGGGATCGACCGCCACATCCAAATGCTCGAGCTCCTCGACGCCCAAGAGACTGGCACAGCTACCGACCCGTTCTGCAGCGATCCAGTTGTCACCGCCGCGCGCAAGGACTTCCTGTCCACCACCTCCGTCGGCAGCGCGAACCAGATCGTGCGCTACGCCTTCGCTCCGACACTGCCGGAGGGTTTCGGCATCGCCTATACTCCACTCACGGAAACCACCAAGTACTGCGTGTCCTACAACACAGAAACCGCAGAAAAGCCGCAGGAGTTTTTAGCTAACCTCGCGCGCGCTTCCGAGTTGCTTTGGCAGTTCTGCGGCGAGCTCGACGGCTAACACCGGTGGCGTACCGGGTGGCGGCGAGCCACTGATCCAGCTCACCCGCCTCCTGCCACTGCTCGTACAGGTCTGAGTCGCGCGAGGTCAGCAACGCCCTGACCTGGCGCCGGAGCCAAATACGGTCGTGGAAGGAGAACTCGAAGGCGAGCGCCTCCTCGAACTCGTCGGAGGGCAGATGGCCGTTCATCACCGCCACGAGCGCGACGACGACTTCTGCCTGCGCGGAATCCAGCGGCAGCTCGCCGCAATCGAAGCGGAACCGATCCATCTTGAAAGAGCCGTCCGCGAGTGCGCGCACGGCATCAAGCGCGTGGTCATTATCAAACGGCCCATAGTTCCACGTACCCATGGGGAAAGAATCTAAGCCAGCGAAGTTTCCCAGGGCTTTCGCCCAGGCAAACAATGGTTAAACACCAAGCAATATGTTGGTGATCTGATCGACGAGCGCCTCCACCTGCCGTTCCAGATCGGCGAGCGTGCCGTTGTTGTCCAGGATCTCGTCCGCCGCAGCGCGACGCTGCGCGTCCGGGATCTGACGCTCGATCCGGTTCCGCGCATCGTTCTCATCGAGTCCGCGGTGCGCCACAAGGCGGCGCACCCGCTCATCGGCGTCCACGTCCACCACGACCGTCAGGTCCATGTCTTTGTTCAAGCCGAGCTCGATGAGCAGCGGCATGTCGTAGACAGCGGCCTTCTCGCCCGCCCGCTCGAGCTGACTGAAGCGTCGCGCCGATTCCGCACGAATCGCCGGGTGCGTGATCGCGTTGAGCTTCTGCGTCTGCTCTTCGGAGACGAACGCGCGGGCGGCCAGCCCCGCCCGGTCGAGCGCCCCATCTGAGCCGATGAGGTCCGCGCCGAACACCGCGGCGACGTCATCCAGCACGGGAGAGCCCGGTTCCATGATGTCGCGGGCGATCTGGTCGGCGTCGACAACTGGCAAGCCGTGGGCGCGCAGCATCTCGGCGACCGTCGATTTGCCGCTGCCGATGCCGCCGGTAAGTCCGATCATGTACATGAAGGCGATGATAGAACACAAAGGGCCCGCGCCGGACGTCGGTAAGCGACGCCGGCGCGGGCCGATACTCAAGCGAGTTTAGTTACCGGTGAGTTTGTCGCGCAGTGCGGCGAGCTGCTCATCGGAAGCCAGGGAGCCCATGGACGACTCTGCCGGCTCGGCTGCCGGAGCTGCAGCGCTGGAGTCGGAAGAGTAGTTTGCCTGGTCTGCTGCCTGGTCCGCAGCCTCGGCAGCTGCGGCGCGGTGACGCTCGACCTGGGCGGCGTGTGCCTGGTGGCGACGCTCTGCCTCGGCGTAGCGTGCCTCCCACTCCTGGCGAGCCTCGTCGTAGCCTTCCATCCACTCGTTGGTCTCCGGGTCGAAGCCCTCCGGGAAGATGTAGTTGCCATGCTCGTCGTAGGAGTCGGCCATGCCGTAGCGGGACGGATCGAACTCCTCGGTGAAGTCCTCGTCAGCCTGCTTGAGCGACAGGGAGATGCGACGACGGTCCAGGTCGATGTCGATGACCTTGACCATGACCTCTTCGCCGACGTTGACAACCTGGTCCGGCACCTCGACGTGGCGCTGGGCCAGCTCGGAGATGTGGACGAGGCCCTCGATGCCTTCCTCGACGCGCACGAACGCACCGAACGGGACGAGCTTGGTGACCTTGCCCGGCACAATCTGGCCCACAGCGTGGGTGCGGGCGAAGACGCGCCACGGATCCTCCTGGGTCGCCTTCAGCGACAGGGAGACGCGCTCGCGGTCCAGATCGACGTCGAGCACCTCGACGGTGACCTCGTCGCCAACGGTGACAACCTCGGACGGGTGGTCAATGTGCTTCCAGGACAGCTCGGACACGTGGACCAGGCCGTCGACACCGCCGAGATCGACGAAAGCGCCGAAGTTGACGATGGAGGACACGACACCCTTGCGTACCTGGCCCTTCTGCAGCTGGTGCAGGAAGTCGGAGCGAACCGCGGACTGGGTCTCCTCCAGGTACGCGCGGCGGGACAGGACGACGTTGTTGCGGTGCTTGTCCAGCTCGATGATCTTCGCCTCGAGCTCCTGGCCGATATACGGCTCCAGGTCGCGGACGCGGCGCATTTCAACCAGGGATGCCGGCAGGAAGCCGCGCAGCCCGATGTCCAGGATGAGGCCGCCCTTGACGACCTCGATGACCGTACCGGTAACCGGCTGGTCGTTGTTCTGCAGCTCCTCGATGGTGCCCCAAGCACGCTCGTACTGAGCACGCTTCTTGGACAGGATGAGGCGGCCTTCCTTGTCCTCCTTGGTCAGGACAAGCGCGTCGATCTCATCGCCGACCTCGACCACTTCGTCCGGGTCGACGTCGTGCTTGATGGACAGCTCGCGGGTCGGGATGACACCTTCGGTCTTGTACCCGATGTCAAGCAGAACCTCGTCGTGGTCAACCTTGACCACCTTGCCGCTGACGATGTCACCATCATTGAAGTACTTGATGGTGGCGTCGACTGCAGCGAGAAATTCCTCAGGGCCACCGATGTCGTTGATGGCTACCTGCGGTGCGTTAGTAGTGCGCATAAGTGTATGTGCTCCGAATTGAATAGGAGATCGTGATTGGACAGGGGCGTATCTCTCACACCTTGGGCATGTTTGACTCCAGAGTGGATCTCGCGCGAGGATCGACCCGAGCCCTCCTATTACGGCTGGTGTCGCCCCGATACTGCGATACGCCCCAAACACACTACTGCCTGCCAACTGCGCGAGCAAATCATATATGCACGTCACCGCCCTTTCCCCGACCCCGAAAGGCCCCATGAGCTTAAGCCCCACCGCCTCGCAAGCCAACCGCCGTTTTTGGGACGCGGACGCGCAGCGCTACCACGCCGATCACACTGAGTATTTGTCCAGCTTCTACTGGTGCCCGGAAATGCTGCACGAGGCCGACGCGCGCTTGCTTGGCGACGTCACCGGCACCTCCATCCTCGAAGTCGGCTGCGGCTCCGCCGCCTGCACCGAATGGCTCGCGAGTCAAGGCGCACGTCTTGTCACCGGCTTCGACATCTCCGCTGGCATGCTCGCGCGCGCCGCGGACGGCCTCGCGCTCACCCAGGCCGACGTGCTCGCGATCCCTTACCGGGACGACACCTTTGACATCGCGTTTTCCGCCTTCGGCGCGCTACCCTTCGTCGCCGAGCTCGACGTCGCGCTCACCGAGATCCGCCGCGTCCTGCGTCCGGGCGGCCGCTTTGTCTTTAGTGTCACCCACCCGATGCGCTGGGTCTTCCCCGACGACCCGGACATCTTCACCGCCGCAATTAGCTACTTCGACCGCGCCTACGAGGAGCGCGATTCGGCAGGCGCACTGACCTACGCGGAGTACCACCGCACCTTCGGCGACTGGGTGCGCGCGCTGCGCACCGCGGGCTTTTCGCTTCTCGACGTCACCGAGCCCACCTGGCCCACAGACCTCACCACCACCTGGGGTCAGTGGTCGCCCGCACGCGGTGCGCTCTTTCCGGGCACAGCAATCTTCTCCACGCTCGCACCTTAGCGCCCCCGAATAGGGTAAGCAGAAGGTTTGGGAACATAGTCGCTATTCCATGCTGCGCAATTCGTTCATTTCGCCCACCCGGAAGCGCCGCAGGTCACAGCAATCCCACATTGTGAAAACTGCCGAAAAATATAAAACATCACTCATGGCTGAATTACCAATAACGGTCCGCTGGCAGCAGTCTCTGAAGCTGTTAAAGTCAGCCTTGGTTTTCGGAACGGTACGGCGGAGCCACACCGGAAACCTCTTCCCCAGCAGGGGGCATTGAAAAATGAAGAGGGAAGAAGCCCGAGGTATTGGGGGATACCTCACCTATGGGGGATCGGGGGTCGTAGCTCTTTTTTGGGGGGGTGAGGAGCTACGAACGGAGACGGGCGCGGGGAAGCACTGCCCAACAAGGGCTATGCACGCCCCGCGCCCGCCGGTGACGAGGCGGACAACGAGTGCGCTTTTAGTGCGCTGCCTCGTTCCAGTTCTTGCCCGTGCCAGCGGATACCTCCAGCGGGACGCGAAGCGTGATCGCCTGATCCATTTCGCGCTCCACAATCTCGCGCACCGCGTCAAGCTCGCCGTCGGCGATCTCCACGACGAGTTCGTCGTGGACCTGCAGCAGCACGCGCGAGTCGTAGCCTTCAAGCGCGTGGTCGACGCGCACCATCGCCACCTTAATGATGTCGGCGGCCGTGCCCTGGATCGGCGCGTTCAGCGCGGCGCGCTCAGCGTTCTCGCGCGCGACCCGGTTATCGCTGTTGAGCTCCGGCAGGTAGCGACGCCTCCCAAACACCGTCGAGGTGTACCCGTCGCGGCGAGCCTGTTCGACCACCTCGTCGAGGTAGCGCTTCACCCCGCCGAAGCGCTCAAAGTAGCTCTCCATAATCTCTTTCGCGTCGCCGGGAGTAATGCCCAGCTGGTTCGACAGCCCGTAGGCCGACAGCCCGTAGACCAGGCCGTAGCTCATCGCCTTAACGCGGCGGCGCAGTTCCGGGGTGACTTCGTCGATCGGTACGTCGAAGACGCGGGAGCCGACGAAGTTGTGCAGGTCCTCCCCCGTCTTGTACGCGTCGATGAGCCCCTCGTCGCGGGAAAGGTGCGCCATCACGCGCATCTCGATCTGCGAATAGTCGGCGGTCAGCAGGCAGTCGTAGCCCGTGCCCACGGTAAACGCGGAGCGGATTTCGCGCCCGGCGTCGGTGCGCACCGGGATGTTCTGCAGGTTCGGGTCCGCGGAGCTTAAGCGACCGGTTGATGCAACCGTCTGTTTAAAGGTGGTGTGGATCCGCCCGTCGTCGTGGATCGCCTTGATGAGCCCCTCGATGGTGGACTTCATCTTCTGGTACTCGCGGTGCAGCAGCAGGTAGTCGAGGAACTCGTGCGGGTGCTTCTCGGCCAGCGATTCGATCTCGCTCGCCGCGGTGGAGTATCCGGTCTTCGTTTTCTTCGTCTTCGGCAGCGCGAGCTTGTCAAAGAGCACCACCGAGAGCTGCTTCGGGCTTGACAGGTTGAGGTCGGGCTCGTCGACGAGTTCGCGCGCCTTCTCCTCGACCTGCGTCACCTTGTCGGCGAAGTCTTTGCGCTGCGCCTCGAGGACGTCGCGGTCGACGGCGATGCCGGTGTGTTCCATCTCGGCAAGGATCGTCACCAGTGGCACTTCGAGGTCGGCGTAGAGCTCGTACTCGTCGATCTCGCGCAGCTGCGCGGTGAGCGCTTCGGCGAGCTCTAAGACGGCCGCGGCGGCGTCGATAAGCGAGGTGTCGGCGAGCAGGCTCAGCTGGTCGCCGCCGATGGTGAGCTGGCGCTGCAGGTGGCGCTGGTAGACGTCCTCCAGCTCGTAGGTGCGCTGCCCGGGTCGCAAAAGGTAGGCGGCGATCGCGGTGTCGTGTGCGATGCCGCGCAGCGTGATCTCGCGCCCCCGCAGCATGTGATAGGCCGCCTTCGCGTCGTGGCAATACTTCGGATCCTCCGACTCCAGCCACGCCTTGAGCGCCGCGTCCTCGGCCGGGGAAAGGTCGGCGGTGTCGCGCTGGATGCCGCGCCGCTGCTTATCGACGATCCCCAAACCCGTCACATCTCCACCCGCCGGCACCGCCGTACCGGACAGGTAGAGGGCAAGGCCCTCGCCGCGGCGCGCCTCAAGCCAGGTGTCGAGCGGCTCGTCGGCCACCTCCACCTCCGGCAGCTCCACCGGCGGCTGCGCATTCGCGCCTTCGCCGTCGGTGGGCACGGCGGCAAGCACGCGCTCGCGCAGGTTCGCGCCGAACTGCAGGTCGCCGAAAGCCTTGGAGACCTCGCTCACGTCGGCAGTCTTGAGCTCCAGGTCCTCCGGGCCGACCGGCAGTTCGACGTCGGTGACCATCTGGGTCAGCTCCCGGTTGAGCTGCACCTGCTCGATGCGTTCGCGGAAGTTGTTGCCCGCCACGCCCTTGATCTCGTCGGCGTGCGCGATCAATTCTGCCAGCGAGCCGTACTGCACAATCCACTTCGTCGCCGTCTTCTCCCCCACCTTCGGCACGCTCGGCAGGTTATCCGACGGGTCGCCGCGCAGCGCCGCGTAGTCCGGGTACTGCTCCGGGGTGAGCCCGTATTTGCGCTCGACCTCCTCCGGGGTGAAGCGGGTGAGCGTGGACACGCCGCGGGTTGGGTAGAGGACGGTGGTGGTGGCGTCGACAAGCTGCAGGTAGTCGCGATCGCCGGTGACGATGACGATCTCGAAATCACCGCGCGCCTGGGTCACCAGCGTGGCGACGATATCGTCGGCCTCGAAGTTTTCCTTCGACAAGGTCACGATGCCGAGGCTGTGCAGCACGTCTTCGATGATCGGCACCTGGCCCTTAAACTCCGGCGACGCCGACTCGCGCTGCGCCTTGTACTCCGGGAAGCGCTCCGTGCGGAAGGTCTTGCGCCCCACATCGAAGGCCACCGCGACGTGCGTCGGCGCCTCGTCAGCGAGGATGTTGGCAAACATGGAGAGGAAGCCGTAGACCGCGTTCGTGTGCTGGCCGCCCGTGGTGGAGAAGTTCTCCGCGGGCAGGGCGTAGAAGGCGCGGAAGGCCATGGAGTGTCCGTCGATGAGCAGAAGGCGTTTTTGATCAGTCACGGTGCCCCAGTCTAGCTGCCCTACGCGGCCCACAATTTCCGGATCCGTGCGGCGATGGGTTAAGCTTTCCCGCGAGCCCCAGTAGCCCAATTGGCAGAGGCAACGGATTCAAAACCCGTCCAGTGTGAGTTCGAGTCTCACCTGGGGCACAATTTCGTAACGCCCCGCGACCGGCATAAATGCTGGTGGCGGGGTGTTTTTGTTCTTGTGACGCTAAAACGTTTTCCGGGCGATTCCGGGGGTTTCCGGGGGTTTTTGTAGTCAAAATGCAGTCACAAAACCCACCCCAAAAACACGAAAAGACCCCCACCCTGGCGCGCAGCCAGAGCAGGGGTCAAATAAGGCTAGGTTGAGTTTGTCGGCGGATTACGCGCCCTGGGCGGGGACTCGATTAGCTTCCGCCATGCTTCCACATCCGGCTCATCCGGCGGGGCAATCGACTCCGGCGAGCGGAAATGCTCCAGCGCTTCGCTAATCCACACCAAGGCGCGCCTGAGCGCATCGCGAAGGTCACCAGCATGCGATTGGATCGCCTGTAGCTCCTCGCGAGTTTCCCGCAGCGCGAACTCGACGCTGTCCAGTCTGGTCTCGAGTTTGTCGATGCGGGCCGACTGCCCATTAATCAGCGTCTCCGACGCCGTCGTTGTCGTCTCATCCCGCCTGCCCAGCCAGCCGATAGCCGCGACGATGATACCGCCGATCAGCGAGATCAGACCGACAAGAATCTCCGTGCTCACTCACGCATCACCCGCTTTCTGCCTGTCTCATCGCGTGCGATAAACCAAGTGGTGAAGGCCAACATGACGGCCAATGCCTCGTAGTTTTTGCCCGATACCCAGCCACGCGGCGGGTCGAGGTAGAACGCGGAAGACCAGATGATCATCCCTACGGTGAGCAAGAAACAGCCACCGATGCGCAACCACCTGGCCACGTTCTGTGCCCTCGTGCTCGCGCACGGCGGGATGAACACTCCGAGCACTAGAATGACGGCGGGCGCGCTCCACACCAGCCACAGCGGGATAGGTGTCACACCGTCGACTTGTGCGAGCTGCGGCGGAACGAGCGAGATGTAGGCGTAGGTGGTGTGAATGGAGAACTTGGCCCAGTAAAGCGCGAGCAGGCGCGGCATCCAACGCTGCAAGGTTGCCGACAGCTTGCGTTTACTCGGCACGGTGCGCCCCCTCATACACCCCCGGATCATCCGGGTTAGCCATAGCGATCCCTGCCAGCTCGTTCGCCTGTGCACCATCGGCAAGACCACCCTCATCGTCCGGCGCGGGCGCTTCATCCTCTAGCCGCGCAGCCATAGACGGGGTAATCGCCCCTGGCGTACCAGCATGGACGACGATCTGGCACAAGCCGATAAGCAAGGCGACCGCGACGCTTGCCCATTCTGGGCCATCGGCGGTGTAGGCCACCGCCACGTTCGCAAGCTGCATGATAGTGCCCGCCACAGCGGTGATGGTGTCCTTACGGCGCGCCCACCACGGCTGGGCGGCAAGCGCATTCTCTACTGCGATTTGAATTTGCGGGTTCATTAGCGTTCCTCCTTGAGTGCCTTGACGTCCTCGCGCAGCTCCTCGATCTCGGTAAGCGCGACGGCGATCATCTCCGGGATCGTGCCGCGGTCTCCCGGCTTCGACCGGTAGTTGCGCACCAGTTGGGAGATTGACCAGCCGCCGTACTGCCCGGCGTCACGCCCACCCGTGAGCTGCTGGCGAATGTCCTTGACATCGGAGATGACGGGGCCGATGAAGCCCTTGATGAAGTCGGTGAAGTATTTCGTGGTGAGCATGTTGCCCTCCTTCTTGTTGGTGCCGTTGAGGTAGTCGCGGACAAGGCCGAGGTAGATGTCCCAGGGGAACCCGGTGCCTGGGTCGACGTGGTCGGTGCCGCCCCATGCTTGGCCAGTTTCCAGGTGGCCGGTGAAGCCTTTCTTCCCGGCGCGTAGGTCAGCTGCGGTGAGTTTGACCGGTGGGATGTTGTATTTTCGGCACCATTCCGCGTCGCGCTGCGCGGCTTCACGCAGCATGTCGATGTAGACGAGCCACTGTGCGCGTGTTTCGCTGCCCCGCATGACGAAAGACCGGTGTAGGCCGATGTTGTTGCCCCAGTTTCCGGTTGACCAGGTGAGCCAGTCGTCGGTATTTTCGATGAGGTGCTTGATCGTGGTGTCTGTGAGCTCGTGGTAGGAGCCAGACCGACTGTTGATCTGGTATTGCGCGACGTTTTCTGCCGGTGTGCCGGGTGGGTTGACGGTGACGTGGATGATGATGCTTTTGATGTGGTGGGTGGGCCTTGGCTTTCCGAAGGTGAAGCGCTGCGTCCAGTCGAGGACGTTTGCTGCGGCGGCGGTAGCGACGCGCCCCACTGTTGGCTTGTCGCCTACCCACCGTGCGCCCTTGAGCATGTGCGCTGGGTTGAGCCTGTCCGGGCCGGGTGGCACCCACGAATAGCGGTGCCACTCGAGGTGCAGGTGCGGGGCTACCCCACCGTTGGTGCGCGAGTCGGGGTCGATGCGGGCGATCCGCTGCCCTTCGCGCACAGACTGCCCCACCGTGACCTCGGGGATGACGTGGCCGTAGACCGTCTCCCCGCCACCATTAGATGCGGGGTGGTCGACTGTCACCCACCGGCCAAAACCGGATGCGGCACCAGCGCGGGTGACGGTACCGTCTTTGACGGCGTAGACAGGCTTGCCACCTGACCCGCCGTCTAGGCCAAAATCGGTACCCCAATGGTAGCCACCAGAGCGCGGCCCAAAACCGCTGGTGACGTAAAAGCCCTTTGGCACAGGCATCGTGACCATGTCCTTACCTCCTTTTTGGCATGGGAAAAGCCCCACACATTTGTGCGTGGGGCTAGATCTGGTTGGTGACTAGACGCCGTATAGGCCGATGTTGGTGATGGTGGGTGAGCCGGAGGCGACCTCCGCGGTCAGTGTGAGCGAGTTGGCGCGGCGTGGCACGCCGATCTGCAGCCTGCCCGGTTTCCCCGGCGCAACTTCGACGGTTTGGTAAACGTCCATGATGTCTCCCGCAGTCACCGACAACCGCAGCGCGCCAGTGCCGGTGGTCTCGACCACGAGCTCGCGCATCCCTCCGCCGACTTCGTTCGCACGTCCCAGCGGCACGGTGCAGGACACCTTGTCCGAGGGGTCGCCAGCCCACCCCGCGAGCTTTGGTGTCAGGGATGAACGCCACGACGTGGACGGGTCAGCAACCGCCTGCCCACCCTGGGACAGCACCATTACCTGCCCAGAATCACGCAGCTCGACGACGTAGTCCAGCATTTGCGTGAATGTTTCCAGGCTCATGTAGCCGGTACGGCCAATCTGATGCGGGTGCATCATCAACGTCAGCCCAGTCGTGGTGCGCAGCGCTTCTGCCACCAGGTTCTTCACCTGAGACAAGGTGTACTTCTCCACCCCGTAGTAGCGTGTCTCCGGCACACCCAGGGTGTTGGTGCCGTAGCCGGAGATGTTCCACGTCGCGTAGGTTGACGCGAGGAGCGAGTGCGCGGGGTGCTCGACTCGGGTGTCGGTTTCGCGCCAGGCGTCCCACCACCCCATGTACTGGGTGCCGGTAACACCCGGCATGTCCCACCCATGCACTCGGACGTCTGGCATCACCGCCTCCATGATGCGGCGCGACTCCACAATCTCGCGGTGGAGTTCCTGCGGTGTAGCAGCGTCCTGGTGGGAGTAAGAGTGGGAGAAGATCTCCACGCCGCGGTGGAAGTTGTTCTGCAGGTCTGTCCACGTTTTGCCAGCAGCGGCACTGTCGTCGTTGGAGTAGCCGGGCTGCGGGTTCATCATGTCGTAGAAGCACGCCATGGTGGAAGGTAGGCTGCGTTCGCGCAGCAGGGGAAGGATGTTGTTGTCGAATGCGCCTTGGTTGGTGTCGAAGCGGAAGGAGATGACGGGTTTTCCTCCGGTGCCGATTCGTCCGCCTCGTGATGCTACGAGGTCGCCGTATCGTGCGGCGTGAGCGCCCGCACCGGAGCCCGCAGTTCCTTCCTTAGTCCATGGTGTCCATCCGCCGCCTGCCTTCTGCACACGACGCCAGCACCCAGGGGTGGACACAGGCTCCCACGTCTGCACCACGTACGGCGACGACGTTGACGCCACCCACTTGACCGTCAACGCACCATAATCCGCAGCAGGCAGGCTGTTGTCCTGCGCTCGACCAGCGGTCAACGCCCACACACCAGCATGCTCCTCAAACACCAACTCATCAACAGAAACCCCGACCTCGAGGTTTCCTCGGAACCATTTATCGGTGTTTCCGGCTGTCCATGGTGTCCATCCGCCGCCTGCCTTCTGCACACGACGCCAGCACCCAGGGGTGGACACAGGCTCCCACGTCTGCACCACGTACGGCGACGACGTTGACGCCACCCACTTGACCGTCAACGCACCATAATCCGCAGCAGGCAGGCTGTTGTCCTGCGCTCGACCAGCGGTCAACGCCCACACACCAGCATGCTCCTCAAACACCAACTCATCAACAGAAACCCCGACCTCCAAGTTTCCTCGGAACCACTTGTCGAACGGGTAATTCGCCCCAATCTCCGCGATCTTCTTTTCCAGGGCGGAATTAACTGTGTCCTTAATCCCGAGGTACTCACCAATATCGGTCGGAAAGTTGAGTCCATTGATCACTGCTTCCCACAGTTCCGTCATGCCAGCAGCCGCGATGACAGGCACACTGTCCGACCAGCCGTCACCATCGAGGTACAGCCACGACTTCACACCAGCAGTAAGCGTCAGCCTGATCGTCCCGGACTCTGCGGAGTAGTCGACATGCACCGGTTCCGTGGTGATAAGACCGCCTGCGACCGGGGTGGGGCGCGCTGCTTTCGCGGTCACCGACGTGACCTCCGACACCGGGCGGGCGGTGACATCAGCAAGGGTGCCCTCCACAGTAATTTCAGCCATGTTCAATGTTTCCTTTCATAAGAAAAGCCCCGCGCATAGGCGAGGCGGATGGGTTTAAAACGGACTGTCTTAGAACAGTGGAGAAACGATAATCGTTGGTTGGTTAGACACCGCTGACGCGTATAGCTCGACCCCCACCTTAGCGGGAAGATATTTCACATCCGACAGTTGGCCCAAGCTGTTTCCATCGAGATACGCCAGGGCAGTCTTGTTGAGCACTTCGAGCCGGTACCTGCCTGACGGGAGCCGCAAACACTCCCCTCCCCGCTCCACGGTCACCCACCCAGGCACCGTCGAGGTATCCCACTTCGACCAACTGCCCTGCGGCACACCAGCCACAGCCACAAACGACTGCCTCGGCACAGGCCGTTCTTCCAGCGCCTTCACCCGCTTGGCGAGCTCACCAAACGCCGCATTCGCCGACTCTGCCTTGGCTGCTATTTCCGCAACGACTTCACCTGCCTTGGTGCCGTCGGCTTCCATCTCGGACAGGAACGCTTCGGCTTCTTGCTTGCCGGTGGTATCAAAGTCGGTTTCGACGTGGGTGGTGTCGCTTTTAGATGGCAGGATCATTCACGCGCACCTCCTGGGCCTTAATCCGCATGAGACGTTGCGCTTCTGCAGTGAGCGCGTCGAGCTCCTGCGCGGTGAGCGTGTCGAGTGTCTTGGGGACTTCAACGTCACTCTTCGCGGGGGTGCGAGGCTGGTCAATCGGCATCCATTTGACCGCGTCACCAGCGAGTCCTGTACCGCCCATGAGGTCGAGCTTCACAGCCGGGCCTACCGCGAACGTTGCCGAGTACACGCCGGGTGTGGTGAACTCGCCAACCAATCGCCCCGTGTGTCGCTCAAGACGGATGCCGGGCGGGAGTGCGCCGGAGACGAGACGGACCCCGGCTACCCCAGCACCAGGAATACGCCACGTGACGGTATCCCCAACGGATACTTCCTCCCTGCCGTTTGGTAGCGCGAAGTCCACCGCCCACGCATGCGTAATAAACCGCGCATCCGGCGTGTACAGTCGCGCCCCGAGCTCATCAAACACTAACCGCGCCACCGCCGACTCCCGCCCCTGCGCGACCAGCCCGACGAACATGCCTGCGTACGGGTGCTCACCAGGCGGAAGTTCAGTCGGCACGACCTGCTCGTAATCCACGTGTGTTCCTCCTTTTAGCTTTGTCGAGTGAGATTCAGACGCGCGATGACGGCACGCACCTGCGCAAGATTCTGGGCGAACAGTTCTTCCGGGTTGGCGAGCGCGGCCAAGTTCCCCAGCGAGACCTCCCACCCGACCGGTGTTCCAGGCTCCGACGTCCAGGTGAGCTCGGAGACGTAGGCGGCGTAGACCACGCCCCACGCGGTGACACCGATGGTGTCGCCCAGGTCGAAATCACGCCCCGGCAAATACGGGTCGGGGCTGTCCAGAGTGAACTGGATGGAGACCCCGCCCTCGGTTTCTGTTTTCGCGCCCCATGCTTTCTGCAGCGACTCCATGCTGTTAGCCTCACCCGGTTTAGCGAGCGAAACGTAAGCGCTACGCCCGTAGTGAGCTTGCCTGTTCTTGTCGATGTACTCGTTCAGATTGAGCAGGCGGTCTGCGGTCAGCTCGGCGGCGAGCTCGCCACCACCCTTAATCAGTTCTGCAGTCGGCGGGCCGATACCAGGAACCATTGAGACCAGCGCCGCAACCGTAGTTTTCACACCAATCTTCACAGCCTTGTTCACCAGGTCAGGTGCCTTCCCGCCTACGAGGAAGCGGTGATCGGTTGACTTTCGTATCGTGACCTCCGGCCCCTCCGGCAAGGTGTAGACCACCCAGGGGGCGCGCCCGTCACGCTGCCGCAAACCAACGTCAGTGAAGTCAACCACGCTGGTGATCGCGTCATCCGAGCTGATCTTGCGTCGCAGGTGACGTAGCCCCTGTCCGACGAAACCGGCTGCTCCGGTGACTGTGGCGCGCGGTGAAAAGTCAATCACCACCGTCGGCAACTGCAGCTTGGTGTGCTGCGGGAAGGGCTGCGCGTCCCCCGGCCACCACAGGCGCGCGATAGGCAGAATGCCCGCCGCATCCCACGTGCCCTTCACCAAGTCCCACGCGTTATCCCACCGTGCGGAAATCTCGCACCATTCCGAGTCATTGCCGGATTCGATGGGCGAGCAGATGATGGGGTGCATGTTCGGCTGCAGGGCAGACCATCTTTCGGTCTTGGAATACCCGTCGGTCATCCACCTGCTGTCACGCAACATCGACGGCTGGAAATAGCCAATCAAGTTACGCCCAATCAGCTTCCGACTTACCTTCTCGGCTGGCCCGTCCTGCGTGTCCTGCCACTGCGCCTGCACAACCTTCGACCTATTGGATGGGTTCGCCCACAGTGGCAGGTGCTTCAAGTGCTCAATCAGGTCCACACCAGTAACCGTGACCCTAGCTGGGTTATCCTGCCCGCCCTCCGGCACGATCTCCAAAATGCGGTAGCAGCGCCGGTCCAGACCGGGGCGCTCCACCACGATATGCACCGCCGAATGCAAAAGCGCATCCAGCGTCGGCACATCATCCAAATTCCCCAGGTCATTCGTCAGCAGGTAGTCGACCACGGGGTTGCGTACCCCGCCGTCGAGCTCGCCGGGCAATACCATCTTCATGCTGCCAGTCTCAGCAAACACGCTCGGCCACTCGGCACTAAGCCAGTCCTCCACGTCCATGATGGGCACCCAGTCCTTATCGACGAGGCCCACCCACTGGCCGTGCGCCTCGGCCACCGCTTCTCGGTGCGCCTTGTGTTGCTCCCAAGAAACCACGCAATCACCTCCACGGGGTCAAATAGCGCGGGGTTGCCCACAGCTCAAGGCCAGGCCCCAGCTCGAACGAATACACACGGTGCGGGGTGAGCGTCTCGCCGACGAGCACACCACGCAGCGACGACCACGTGCCGGAGTCCACCCGCCCGTCCTCCGTTGTCACCTGGCCCTGCATACCCCTATCCAGGTTGATAAACCGAGGGCCAAGCTTCGCAGGCCCAGTGGAGTCATTGCCAGGAAGGCGGATAATGTAGTCATCCATCCAGCTCCCCGGCGACGACGCGGGCTTGGTCGACAAGGACACTTTCAGCTCCGACGGCAACCGAAACTCAGTCTCCGTCTCACCGTCCCACCAAAGGCGCAGCGACGGCGCGAGATCACCCGGCACCGCAACCTCAAACGCACCCGTACGCCGGGTGGTTGGCCCGCGCCAGAACCCGTCCAGGCACACGAAATGCACGGTCTCCTCATGCAACGTCGCACCAGCAGGGTCACCCGGCACATCACTGAAACTGAGCAGCCGCACACGCGCCTCACGGTTCCCGCCATCACGCGCCACGACCTTGAGCTTCCCGTCCTCAAAGTGCGACCACGCACGCCGCCAATCACGCACCGTGTCCGGCAGACCACCAGGCCCAGGGCGAACGGTCACATCCAGCGACCCGTCGAACTCCGGCACACGCCACCCCGTAGCACGCGCACCAAACCGGTTCACCGACTCAGCCAAGGAAAAATCCACCTGCCCCACACCACCGGAGAATCCGTCCTCCTTGAGCACCACCCGCTGCTCATCCGCCTCAGCGTCAAGCATCGAATGCAAAATGAACTGCTCCCCCGGCGAATGCGGCGCGGTGTAGGTCACCTTGTACCCAGGCTCAACCAAGTCAACGCCTGCGTGCCCGCCGCCGAAGCGCACCGGAGCGACCATCTAGAATGCACCTCCTCGTGTCGTCACCGCCATCGCAGGACGACGATTCTTAAAATCAGCCAGATCGCGCTCGTTAATCTCGACGCGGCCCTCCACGGCGTCGACGCGCTTACGCAGCACTTCCTGGCCGTCCAGGTTGACCACAACAGTCACCCCGTCCTCACCATTCAGCCCGCCACGTTTAATGTCGCGCCACTGGTCACCGTTGAAAACCGGCTCCGGCTCGTTCGACAGGTTCACGGCGATGCCGCCCGGTTTGAGCCACCCGCCCTGGTCGAACACGCCGACCTTGTCGAGCAGGGACTCAGCCGCGCCCATCTGCTGGCCGTACCGCGACGGGAACGCCGACACCTGCACCTTCTGCGCTGCCGCGCCAGGGTCCATCGACCTGTAATCAAAGCCCTTGAGCTTGTCGAAGAACATGCCCGCCGAGTCAAACGGCGTCATGCGCTCCTTGACCGTGCCCCAGGCACCGTTATCACGCTGCTGGAACAAACCAACCGAGTCGTAATCCGAGCCGATAGCGTCATGCCGGAAGTTCAACGACTCCGGCACCGCACGGTTCGCCCACATCTTCAACGGGTCACCAGACTCCACCAGCGCCGTCGCGATACCAATCTTCGCAGCCAGCTTATCCAGCCCCATGTCCTTCGCCTTGCGAGCAATCTCACCCGCGAAGAACTCCGGGCCCCAGTCCGGGCCCTTGAGCTTCTCCTCCTCCGCCGGGGTGATCACCGCCGGGGCCACAGTCTTATCAACCGGCTCCGTTGGCTCCTCACGCCGGGAGGAAGTCGGCACCTG
The DNA here is from genome assembly GCF_000739455.1 of Corynebacterium imitans. Lineage (NCBI taxonomy): Bacteria > Bacillati > Actinomycetota > Actinomycetes > Mycobacteriales > Corynebacteriaceae > Corynebacterium > Corynebacterium imitans. The sequence continues at coordinate 1,192,079 of NZ_CP009211.1, read as the reverse complement.
CACCTGCTTCTCCGTGATGATGGAATCACCGGACGGTAGCCAATCACTTGGCTTGCCGAGAAGCGCCTTCTCGAGCAGACCATCGGACAGGCCCGCCATATCCAACAGGCCTGCGGTGAGGTGCTCGACTACGGACTGGTCGCCCAGCTCGTCCGCCGCAGTGGCGATAGCTGCCTCCTGCGGTGACAGCTTCACCGTCTCCGTCGACGTGCCCGGCGCGGACGTGCCACCGGTGACCAGCGAGGCGTCAATCTCGCCCGTCGCGGCCATCGGCAGAATCTCGTTCATCTTCGGCGGCTCAGGCGGCTTATCCTGCAGCGGAATCCAGAACCGATCCGTGTACTGGGAGTGACGAGCACCAGCAGCGGCACCACCAATCTGGCCGTTACCACGCCCGCCACCCATCTCGACATTGGTTGCCTTGCCGGACGCTTCGTAGATCGTGCCAGACGTGTGGCCACCGTAAGGCCCGCCGTTGAAAAACCCGACCTCGAAAGCGGACTTACCCGGCGAGGTGCCCGGCGTGAAGCCCATGCTGGAAAGCACCGAGCCCTCGTTGCCCGTGGCGAATTTACGGCCCACGATGTCCATGCCGACGATGAATGCAGCCAGGCCGGAGATCATGCCCGAGCAGTCACCCCAGTTGCCAAGCAGGCCACCACCCCAGGTGTAGGGGTACCCCTCGAGCGGCGCGGGCCCCTTCTTGCCCCGGACGCTCTTGCCCCAGGCAAAATCGAGCACTTCCTGGGAGGAGACTACGCCGCCGTCGGCGTAGCCCGGCAAATCCTTCATGGAGATTCTGCCGGAGTTGATGTCCTGCAGAAGCGGCAAGTTATCCTTCGTCGCCTCACGGTTAACGACGTACTCCCGCGGCTCAATCCGAGCCACAGGAACACCAGCAGAATCAATCCCAAAAATCGGGTCACGCTGCGAATCAGGAATACCCGGAATCGCATGAATATACCCACCACGGGCATACCCAGGCACCTGCCCACCAGTCGCAATCCCAGGCACAAAACGAGCCACGCCATCAGGCATGACCTCACGAATCGCGTTACCAACCTGCCCAAACATCGACTTAATGCCGTTGATCAAGCCGCTGATGATGTTCTTACCGGCGTTGACCAACCACGTGCCAGCGTCAGCGAAAGCGGACTTCACCTTGCCCGGCACCTGGGCGATGGTGTTCACCATCTCCTGAATCTTGCCGCGCACCGCACCAACAGCCTCGGACGCCTTACCCTTGATCGCGTCCCACGCAGCGTTGATCCCGTTCTTCGCGGACTCGAAGATGTTCTTCCAGCCCTCAACCTCACGGTTCCACGCCCAGAACACCACCGTCTTGATGGTCTCCCACACCGCGACGAACGTGTCCTTCAACCACGTCCACCCACCGGTGACCGCATCAACCGTGGCCTGCCACCCGTCTTGAACCCCCTCAACAGTGGCATTCCACGAATCGAACACCGCAGACTTGAGCCACTCCCACCCCGCCGACAGCGTTTCCGTCAGCCACGTCCACCCCTCGCCAATAGCGGTGGTAAACGAGGCCCACATCTCCCGGCCAGTCTCGGTCTTGGTGAAGAACGCCACTAGACCAGCCACTAGGCCAGCAATCGCAATGGTGACAAGCGCAATCGGGTTCGCAGCCATCACCATGTTGAACGCCGCCTGCACACCGGTCATCAACTTCGTGACACTAGACAGGCTCTTGAACCACTTAATCAAACCGCCAGCGGCAATAATCTTCTGCTGGAAAGCAACCGCCGCCAGCCCACCGGCCACAACGGTCAGACCAGCCCCCAACGGCAGCAGCCAATCCTTGCTCTTCTGCACCCACTCGGCAAAGTCCTTCACCGCATCGAGAGTGAACTCAAAAGCACCCTGAGCACGGTCCAAAGCCGGAACCAAAGAGTCAAAAACCTGCGTCGCGATAGGCTCCAATGCCAACATGGCCTGGTTCTTAAGCTGGTCCCACTTTTCCCCGAAGTCTGCAGTCTCCTCCGCTAGTCCCCCAATCGTGTCCGACGTGGCACCGGTCGCATCCATGAAATCATCCACAGACAGCGTGCCGGTCTTCACCGCATCCACGAACTGGGCAGCACCACGAGAACCGAAAATGCCGGACGCCATATCAATCGCAGCAGCATCATCGCCCGCGCTGATAAGGTCTTCAATCGACCCGATGGTCTCCTTGAGCGCTTCCGGAGCGTCACGCCCTTCAGACGCAAACTCCGCCAGCGCACGCTGCATCGACTGCAGCGTCTTATCCGCATCCAGACCGGCCTTATCCATCTGGCCCACCAGAGCGGCAGAATCGGACATGGAGAACCCAAACCCGCGCAACACAGGTCCGGCCTTCACTGCCGACTGCGACAACTCGCTAATCGTCAGACCGGTCGCCTGCGACACCTGGAACAACTCATCCAACGCGCCCGGCATGTCCTTGGCCTCAATACCAAAGCCAGACATGGCCTTCGATACCTCGTTGATGTCCGCATCGACACCCAGGTTCTGCAGCTGCATGAACTGCGCCGTCATCTCCTCGAGCGGCTCACCAGTCAAACCAAGGCGCGTATTCAGATCCGCAAGCGTCGAACCAATAGCCCCCATATCAGAGCCAACGCCAATGGACTCGCCAGCGACCTTGCGCATCGAATCCTGCAGCTCCTCAAACGCAGCGCCACTAGCACCAGTGCCCGCACGAATCGTGTCATACGCATCATCAAACTGGGCACCAATGTCATACGCGGCCTTGCCTGCAGCACCAACCGCACCGACCACCACGGCACCAGCCGCCGCGATCTTGCCCAGCGACACCTCAAAGCCCTGGCCCTTACCGTCAGCATCAGCCGCAGCGTCGCCAAACTCCTTGGTCGCACTGGTGGCTTCATCCGTGGCATTCTCGAGGTCTTTCTGCGCCGCCGCGAGAGAATCAGAGGCACGCTTCGATTCAGCCATGGCCTTCTCGACGCCGCGCTCGGCCTTCTCCACATTCTGCGCGGCAGTTTCAACCTTGGCGCGCTTGTTGAGCACATCCGCCTCAGCCTTCGCCAACTGCTCAGAACTGGCCTTGCCGGACTTCTTCATGTCGGCAAGCTTCGACTCCGCAGCCTCCAACTGCTTCGCCGCGGCCTGCGACTTCAACACCTCAGAGTTACGCTTCGCCTCGGCATCAGCCAACTCCTCCGAGGACTTCTTCACACGGTAGTTGGCCTTCTCAACGCGCTTCGCAGCATCATCAGTGCCCTTGGTGATGCCCTTCTCGATGGAGTCGCCGGCCTTCTTCGCCGCCTTCGACGCCGGAGCCAGAAGCTGCGACTGCAGCTCCTTGTTAATCCCCGAGAGCGAAATAGTGGTAGGCAAAACGGCATATCCAGCTGCGCCTGCCATGAGCGAACACCTCCAATGAAAAGAGCCGCAGGGCTTATCCTGCGGCGTTGAACTTTCGTGCTTTCTCGCGTGCCCGCTTCATCGCTTGATCGCGCTCCTTCGCGCGGCGCTGGCGCTTGAGCTGCTCCCAACGCGGGTGCTGCGATCCGTTGAGGCTTGTCCAGATGTCCATCAGCACCGACGAAATCTCACTGACAGGCGGGCGATCTTGCATCGCGGAGTGGAATAGTGACTCCGGGGGTAAGTGCTCGGCAAGTAGCAGCATGCGTCGCAACGTCATGCGAGACGCTCCCCCGCCCTCGCGGTAGAAGTCGCGGTAATCCAGGTGGTAGAAGCGTTGAAAATCGACCTCCACCAAGTCCTCATGCTCGGCGATGAGGTACATGAGTTCTATTTTCCCTGGCGGCGCTTACCCCACGCTTGGAAGACCTGCTGAAACTCGTCAGCAGACAGGCCAGCGTCCATGAGGTTAAACACTTGGTCTTCACCAATGATCGCTTCAATCACGCTTGGGATGTATTTCTGGGCGTAGCGCTCGTGGAAGACGAACATCATGCCTGCGGGTGCGGCGTCGCGGGTCCATCGGTCTTCGACTTCGATTTCTTTACCGTCGATGGTGATGGTGAACGTGGGGTACTCGACGTCCCCGTCTACCTCGTCGTCGGTGGTGGTTTCTTCGATGACCTCGGCCTGCGCCCCAGTAGCGTCCTTCGGGTCAATGGCATCGTCGGTCTTTTTCTTGCGAGCAGTCATGGCAGACCCTTTCACATTGAATTATAAGGAAACGATTAGGCAGACCATTGGTTTGGGGTGGGGGCAGTCTGCCATGTTCCCCTACCCCATCGGGTTAACCCCCAGAGCCATCCTCAGCGTCAGCAGCAGCGCCGCGAGAAGGAGCCTCCTCCGCAGCATCACCAGATTCATTCTTCGCAGCCGAGAAGCGAATGACCTCCGGCAGATCATCCGGCGTATCGTCACCCTTCAGACGCAGGTAGTCATACAAAGCGCCGTACTGGTCCTTACGGATCTCAGCCTTAAACTGCATCACCGAAGCACCATCGTCATTGCGCTCATTACCACCGTCGGCGTACACCAGAGCGCGGCGGCGCGACACGTCGATGTAAATGTCACCGAAGCTGTTGGTGGTCTTGAACGCGATGAAGCCCTCCGCGGGGTTCTCCGGCGCGAGCAGCACGCCCGGCGCGCCCTCCTTGAATACGGAGCCAGGCCACAGCAGTGGGAAGGTCACATCGTTCATCTCGAGCGCGTCGAAACCGCGAGTGTCCTTCTTGAACTTGTTGTTCATCAGCTGCAGCACGCCGCCGAACGAGTTGATCTCGGTGCGGTCAACCTCAGGCTCCTGCGAGATCGCAGAACCATCATTGAGCAGGCCAATGAACTTCCAGACCTTCGGGTCGAACGACCCGTCCAGGCCAACCTGCGGGTTATCGTCGGTCGACCAGTAGACTTCGGCGTCCTTCCAGACGTCAATAAACCGCGCGCGGTCCGTCTCAAGAGACGTCGTGCCCTGATCAGAGTTAGGAGAAGTCATCTTGCGAATCCTTTCTTAGTAGATGAAGCTGCGACCGTAATGGCCGCGACCCAGCCCTTTATGTCCTCGTCCTTCACCACGAGGAACGGGCCGGGGGATATACGAAAACCCCCAACACTGTGGGGGTTGAGAAGCCAGGCGTCGATCTCGGCGGCGACGCGCCGAACCTCTGGCTCAAACTTGCCGTACACGTTGACGCGCACGTTCTCAGTCGACGTAGCGCGCGCCGAGCGCGGTGAACCATCACTTGACACCGTCACTACCGGGCCGTCATCCACCGACCACCCGTGCGGGATCGCGGCGGTAACCCGAATCGACTTCGGCATCACACCGCGCAGCGCGCGGCGGATGACCTCCGGGGCGTTTCTCTGAATAAACGACTGTCGCATGCCCGTCACCTCTGGCTGTAGCGATGTACATCCAGGCCTTGCGACGCTGCAGCACGGGTCAGCGTGCCGTACTTCGCCTGCATCGCCAGACCCTTCGCATGAGCAAGTGTTACGAGCGCGACAGGGCGACCATGACTATCGGTCTTTTCCGTCACAGTGACGGGAACGTCACCATCCACAGCGGACGCGACCGCCTGAGCTTTCGCCGCGAGCTGAGGCGCAAGACTAGTCAGATTGTCCTTGTACCACTGGTCAGGAATATTCAACCGGGGCTTACCGACCTTCGCCACTAGCCCTCACCCCTCACGCAATCAAACACCAACGATGGTCGATGACGCCTGTACGCAGGGCGACGATGAGCCGACCAGTCCCACGCGGTGATACGCACCTGGTACCGCTTACCCCGAACAGTGACCTCATCACCATCAGCGACCTCAGCGCCAGGCGGTGCCCACACGCGCAAAATATCGCGAGTGCCCTGCTTGTCCTCATCCGACATTTCCGTCAGAGACAATGGCTGCACCGACTTCACTGTGACCTCACGGTCAGGCTCACCCGGCACCGGGTACCCGTCATCATCCACACCACCAGCAGCACCATGCACAATGATCATCTCGGCCACCATGCACCCCGCTCACTGAACTCAGCACCACGAATCGCAGTGCGCTGCCCGTACGGAATGACACGGCCACCACGTCCACGCGGGAACCCGCCAACCCCGAGCCCCAGCAGGTCAAGGATCGCATCGTCAATCCCCACTCCACCCCAGTGGAACTTAATCCCCTGGGAGTAGGTGACCGCATCGGCTTCCTGCCCAGTCGAAGAAGACACAGAGGCCACACCGACGTTGTCGCCGATGAGCACCGCTTGGAATACCATCGCGCGCACTGCTTGCTTCGCCGCGAGCTGTAGCCACCGAGAACTGGCGACTTCTTGCTGGAAGTCTCTCCCGCGGCGGGCGAATTCCAGCTCAATCAGCTCGAACGCTTGGTTAATAAGCGCCTTGGCGCGCTCGCGCTCCTCGTCCAGCAGAGGGCGCGGGAAAACATCAGCAACATCATCAACTGAGATATTCACTTTGCCCTCCCTCCTCCTGGTCTTAGCGCGACTGGTTCACGGTCTTCGTGATGAAGCCCATGATTTCGTTGCGCTTGGTGAGACCGGTGAGCTTGATGCTGTTACGCCGGGCGTACTCTTTCCACTCCGCAGCGGGAGCGGTCTTCTTCGGCAACGCGGGGTACCCAGACGCAGGAGCGGCTTCCGGCACCTCCGGTTTCGCGGCTTCCCGAGTAGCCTTCTCAGCCTCCGGTTCGTCTGGCTCTGTGGGAGCGGTGGCAACCACCCCCATTCCGGCGAGCACGTCGAAGTCCTTCTCATCAACCTCGATGACCTCACCGGAGCGGTGCACCACCGTCGACCCGAACGGGTAGCGGACAGCCTTAGCAAGCAAAACTTGCTTCATGCCGCACCCCTCCCTAGATAGCGCCGGTGATCTTCACCAGCGCCTTCGGGGCACGCACAACCAGAGAACGGAAGTGCACGTAATCGGAGCGCCAGGACAGGCGCGGACCACCCATACCGGACTGGCCACCCTCCTCGTACCAGTCGGAGAAGCGCGCCTCCTCAGCCTCGAAACGGGTGCCAAGACCACCGGTAAGCGTCTCAGAGATGACGTAAGCAACGCCGTCTTCCATGCCGTCATCGACCACCAGGTAGAACTGCTCGCCGATGATCGGCTGCTGGCCGAGCGGGGTAAAGCGCGGGTCAGCGTGCGCCATGTCGCCCACGTACAGGTCAGTGACCTGCTTGTTGCGCTTCAACGCGTTAATCGTGCGGCGGTTCGCCCACACCCACTTACCGGCGTAGCCAAATCGACGCCCCTCATCGTCGACCGCACCTGCGAGCAGGTCGTCAGCAGCGTACAGGTCGTCCATTGCCTTCGCGTCGGCAGTGTTCCACTTCTGCGGTACCGGCAGCTCCTCGACCAGGTCGTCCACCGCCGCGAACGCCGCGAGCGCGTCACGACCATTCTTGCGGCGAATCTCCGCAGCTCGACCAAGAAGCTCACGCTGCACCGCAGCACCAGAGGTGAAGTTGCGCTGCCCGTAGGACACTCGCACACCAATGCCAGAAGGCAACAGATCAGTGAAGCGGCGCTCACCGCGAGACGGGTCACCAACCGGGATCTCCGCGAACTCCGCAATGGTCTGGGCTTCCTCGTCCAGGCCCGGCGCGGAATCCAGGTTGTAGCCGACGGTGAGCTTGCCGTCCGTGTTGAACGGGTCGAAGACCAGGTTGTACGCCTGCTCGCCTTCCAGAAGCTCGTTGATTGCCCCCTCGATGAGCTCCGAGGAGGTCAGAATATCCTCAACGGACAGGTCCTTGAGGTCGTCAAAATACGAGTTGTGAGTGCTCATGTGTGTTCCTCCTAGGATTCTGCGCCTGCAGCAGTTGCAGGCAGCTGGTTGAGGATGGTCAGGGTCTTGCCGTTCTCCGTCGCGCGTACTGCGACGCCGACCTGGACGGAACCGGTAGCGGAGGCCTTGCCGTCAGCTGCGGCGAAAACGCCAGCCCCGGCCTTGATCTCGCCATCGGTCTCGAGCTTCACCGCAGCGGGCCCGTAGTGCACCGCGATAGTCGCAGCGCCCGGCTCCTTCGGCTCTACTCGGCCCGCTTCGGTCACAGCACCGAACACGGCACCGGACGCGCCAGCGTGCTTAATCTTGCCGTTCTCATCCACAGTGACGAGACGGAACTTCTCGGTGTCGGCCGCGATCTCGAACGAGATGGGGCCGGAGCGGAAAGTCGGGTTCGACATTTACTTGTTCTCCTTCTTGCACTGGCGGTTCGCCGCGGCCTTTGCACGCAGCTTCTCAACCTTGGTCATGTTGGCTACGTCACCGGAGTGGCCGATTTCCTCAACGGGGACAGCGACGTTCTTCGGTAGCCCGCCCCATACCTTCTCCGCGGCGACAGGGTCTGCCTGGTACGCAGCAATTGCCGCCCCACGGTGTCCTGCCGAGTAGCGCCCCTCGCGGATGTGACGGTCAACCTTGTCTTCCAGTTCGCGGCGCTTGTCCTCCGCGAGCTTCGCGGAATACTTGGCACGGTCTGCCATGTACTCGTCCCACACAGCGCGAGGTACGGTGACCACATCAGTGCCCGCTCCACCCTCGTCACCATCGGTGGTGAATGCAGGTTCGGTAGCCTCTCCCTCGGCAGGCTCCGACAGAGAGCGCACCTTAAACGCCACCGGCACCTCCGTGGACTCGTTCACCGTCACAGTCACAGTGACTACATCGCCTGGCTCAACACCAGACGGCGCATGCGCGGTGACCACACCAGTGGACTCGTCCACGGTCACATCCCAACCATCAGGGGCCGCAGACACCGCGAACACCAGACCAAGCGCGCCGGCATCACCGGTGGACTCGCCGTCCACATTGGCGACCGTCGGCTCAACAGTCACGCGCTCTGTTGGGGCCACGCCGGTCTCTTCCGGGTAGGTCACATCAACTTCGCCGGAGACAGTGACCTGCTCATTAAAAAAGCCGGCGAGCTTCTCGCGAAGCGCGTCCGGCTCAACACCCAGTTCCTGGGCGAGATTCTTGATGCTCATCGCATCTCCTTCCTGCCCATCACTGGGCTTAGTTGTTTCGTCCCCCGATACCGACCGGGTGACGGGCGGCGGCGGTGCCGCCGCCCGGTTCGCGAACTTGAACCGGCGGCGCATCGCGGCGGTTGGTGTGTGCGCATCTGTCGCGGGATTCGCATCCACAACGCGGTCTGCCAGGCCAGCGGCCACGGCTTCCTCGGCGGTGTACCAGGTCTCCGCGCTCATCGCGTCCAGCCAATCGTCAACTTCGCCACCGGCCTTACTGGCGTAAATATTCGCCAGCTTAAGATCCTGGCGCTCCAAGTCCGACAAAGTCTTTCGAACATCGTCCGCATTACCGTCGGTGAACGTCCACGCGCGGTGAATCATCAACTCAGACGAAGGGCGCATAAGCACCTCATCAGCACCACCAACAGCGATAAACGACGCTGCCGACGCCGCCAACGACTCCACGATGACAGTCACCCTGCCAGGGTGGTTCTTCAAGGCGGTCATGATGTCGATGCCCTCGTACACATCGCCGCCCCCGGAGCTGATGCGAACCGTGACGTCCCCATCGACTTGTGAGAGTTGGTCCATCACCGTCTTCGCCGTAATCGCGTTCTCAGGCTCCCACATGTCAGCCCCAATCGGGCCGTACAGAAGTATCTCGGTCATTTCTGCACCTCCTGTTGCTTCTTTGCCTCGTCGCTGGTTTCTAGCTCCTCGCCGGACAGCGTCACCCCGAGCTCTTCCTCCGCGTCCGTCAGCGACTTCTTCGCTTTGAGGGCTTCGTAGAGCGACCGTGCCGCCGGGATGCGGAACGTGGAGCGCACCCACTGCTCAAGGTTCGGTTCCTTCGTCAGCACACCTTGTGCCGCAAGCTGCGACACGTCACCCGGTGTCAGGTCCTTCTGCACCTGAATCCGCGTCGACGTGATCAGCGGAACCGGGCCGTCATAATCCGGGAAAGCCACCGCAACAAGGTCTTCAACGATGTGCTGCGACGCGATATCAGCAATCCACTCGGCCATTGACTGCAGCCCCTGGATGAACTCACCCAGCTGAACGTTCGCCAGAGCGTACGACCCACCCGCACCGGTCAGGTTGAGGTGAGTAGCGTTGCACGCAATCGCGATCTGGGAGGCGTGATACTGCATTGCCTTCTCGATATCCGGCAACGTGCCAGACACACCCTCCACAGGCATATCCGCACCGGGCGGCAACGAATACGCAGTGACCTCACCCGCGGCGTAGGACTCGGCGAGTTCCTGCCCCCGGTTCAGCTCCTCTTGCACCTGCGACCTGTCAGTGAGATCAGATGCCTTGTACTTCGGAATACCCATGCCGTTACGCTGCATCACCAACGAGTTGAGCTTCTCCATCTTCATTAGCTCAAGCCAGTTATTCCTAGCCGGGGCAAAAACGCTCGACCCCTGCCACGTGTCGTCCCGTCGCCCGTGCCTGTACGCCACCAAGCGGTCAACCGGAATGAACGCGTCCTTGCCACCCTTCACCCCGCGCTGGGTGATGCCGACAAGTCCACCGTCGTCCGCGACGTGGATCTTACGAATGGAGACGTTGGGGCGCGGCGCGAGCTTCCGCAGATGAAACCTTCCGTCGTCCCCCATCTCGTAGACCTGCTCAAAAAACGCCACACCGGTGAACACCGCTTCGAGCGCCATTTTTAAGTGCTCGTCCCACGACACGCGGCCAGTGCGCCGCGCAACCTGCCCGTCCTCGCCCTTCACCGGCAGTCGCAAATCAGTCGAGACCAACTCAACCACCTCTGCAGGCGCGCCGTTTGGCTCCACCGACCACGCGGCCTGCTCAATCGGCTTACGAATCGCGTTCTCAACCTGGGCAACCTTCGCCGTGGAACGCATCTCCGCGAACTCAACCTGCTGCGTAGCCCAAGACACTGCATGCGACCTACCGACACGCGGCGACCACGCAGGCGACGACGCGTGACCAATCTCGCGAACCATCACTTTGTCAGCCAACGAGCGCACCTCCCATCAACGATTTCCTTGAGAACACGGGGAACGTGCCCACCGGGTTCTTCTTCTCAACCTCGACTTGCTTGTACGGGACCTGGAACTCAGCGATGAACTTGTTCAACGCCCACAGCGCGAACGTGCCAGCGACGAGCACAGACACATCACCAGAGAAACGTTCAATCGACGGGTACCGTCCGGCACCATCACGCACCGTGGCGACGCGCAACGCGCCCACCCATTCCTGCGCCCCGTCATGGGTCAGGCGACCATCAGCAACGGCTTGCTTCATCTCACGAAGCGCGCCAGCGACCATGCCACCGTTTAGCAGCACAGGCTCAATACCAACCGCCAACAAGTGCGACACGAGCACGCCAGCCGGAGAGTCCTTATCCAGCACCACCGCAGCAGGGTCATCATTCTCAGCAACGAACCGGCGAATAGCTTCCACCGTCTCGTCCACCACGAACTTCTTATCCCCAGGCCGCTGCTCAAGATGCACACCGCGTGACGTCTGCCCCGCAGACACAAACGTCACCGACTCGCCATCAGGCGACACTTCCACCGCGAGCACACAATCACCAACAGCAACACGACGATCCACAGCCAGATCCCCCCAACGCTCCAACGGCACAATAGGCTCAAAATCATCACCGAGCTCATCGACCCACTGGCACAACCGCTCAGTGCGGAACGTTGCTTCCAAAGTCGACTGCCTCTCCGCATGCAACGTCGCCATGGTGATGCGCCCATTGCCGAGGTCAGGGTTCGCCTGCTTCCATCCCTCGACATCGTCAATATCTGCCGACGGGTCCGCAGACCACTCAAATAGCGCCATGCGAGTATCACGCCACGTGCCCTCATCAATCGGCTGCTTTGCCAATTCGCGGTAATCACGCAGCACCACCGAGTGGCCCACCCCAGCATTCGACGTCGTCACAATCAACCCGTTATCCGGCACTGTCGTTGTTGCCTCCAACGAGTTGACACCCGTGAAGTCCTTCTGAGTACGCAGCTCGTCGATGTAAAGCAAGTCCACCGTGTCGCCACGGCCCGCGTTCTCATCAATCCCCACCGGGCGATAACGCTGCCGCTTCCCCTTCGTCCACATCGCCTGCGCACCCTTAGAGTGATCAACACGCCCAAGAATCTTCTTCAACTTCGAGTCGCGCTCAATCTCAAGAAGAATCTCATTCCACAGGTCAATCGCCTTATTCAACGTCTGCGCAGCAGCCATGACCTCAGGCATCCGCTTCCGGAAAATCGCCCACTTAATGAGCTTCTTCACCCAATCGGTCTTACCGTTCTGCCGGGCGATCAAAATCACGATCTTCGTGAACCGCAAACGCCCATTCGGAATAGGACGACCACCACGAACAGGGGCAGGGCCATACAGACGCTCCACCTTCGCGATCTCAGCCGCCGGGTCATCCTCAAGCATCGCGAACTCGAGCGCCTTCTCCTTCGTCAGCACCTCAAGCGCATGCATCGACAGCCACCGCTGGTAATCAGACAGCGGCTCCCCCAGAATCTCGTCGCAGAACCACACCATATCGTGGCCCCACGTCGCCTCCGGCTCCTCAAGATCACGTAACGGCGGCGTGAATACCCGCGGCAACGTCAACGCCACGACCATTCACCCCCAAACTTAGAACTCCTCATCCTCCTGGACATCCTCATTCAGCCCCAACTTCTGCTTCCCCTCCGGGTTCAGGCCCAGACCAGTCAAAACCTTGTTCAGTGTCGGCATCGGCCCGAAAGACGTCTTAGAAATCGCGTCCGGATCGCCAGACTCACGCGCCTCGTCGATGATCGTCGCCAGGTGCAGCGCCAGATCCACCGAAGCCTGATCTGAATCCACCAGGTGATCGGCAGACTCCACTGCTTCAAGCACTGACTCGACCATCGAGCGCAGCTCATCCTGCTCAAATTCCATCGCTATGCCTCCTTATCGCGCGCGCGACCCCCTAGTTTCCGCCAGAGAGAGAATCTCTGACTGCAGGCGGACGGGGCGGTGTCTGGGGATGGGGGGGTCCAGATTTTTTGGGCACCCCCTCCCCTGGCGGGGTGGTGGTTACCAGCGGATGTGGTGGCCTCCTGGCCAGTCGAGGGTGTCCCCCGTGCCGTTGTCTACGGTTTGGCCGTGTTTGGCGTACCAGTCTGGTCCGTGCTTGACCCAGGTGCCTTTGCCTTTGCCGTTGAGTGTGCGGTTGCAGCGGCGGTGGATGAGGCGTTTGGGTGGTTGGGTCTTGTCCCTGTCGATGTGGTCGGCTTCGAGTGGTGCGCCGTCGAAGTTTTTGGCGGGGTCGCGGAACATTGGGCGTGCGCAGTATTCGCATTCTGTTCCGTCTATGAGGTTGTGGAGCAGGTTTTTACGTGGGATTTGCTGTTGTCGGTATCCGTAGCCGCGTTGTGTTGTTGTGGCTTGCTTCTTTTTGGTCTTGAGGTTGTGGTGGTTGAGTTGGACTGCCCAGCCTTTGGCTTCGAGTTGGGTGGTGAGCCATTCTCCGAGTGCGACGCTGCGGTGTCTGCCTGCGCTGCAGGTGATGCTGATGGTGGGTGGTTGCAGGGCTTCGATGGTGGCGAGGTGGCGTGCGAATTGGTCGGGTACGCCGGGTTGGTCTAGGAGCCATTGTTGGACGTTGGGGTCGCGCCCGTCGCGTGGGCGTAGCCAGGGCTCGTCGTGTGGGTTGGGTAGTGTGCTTGCGTCGATGTAATGGGTGGCGCGTGGTGTGCGTCCTTGTTTGCCAGTGGTGATGCGTGTGTGCATGTTTCACCTCCCGGTCGTATTGGCGCCCCGCTCAGGATTCGAACCTGAACATCTTGAGGCGGGTTGCGCACCATGCGCGACGCTTCCCTAAGGTGCCCAGGCCACCAGCACCACCGCAATGACATGACCGCCCGGCCTGGGCACGACAAAAGACCCGTCAGGAACTGACAGGTCTTTCGTGCGCAAGCATAGCATACGGTCGCGGAAATACATCAATGGTGCGCACGCTTATCGGAGTATTCGCGTGCGGCCTCGATGAGATCACCGAGGCGGTAGTGAGTTGTCCCTTCTGCGGTGGTGTATGGGGTGACCCGCCCTGATCGGCCCCAGTATCGGATCTGGTCGCGGGTGAAGTGTTTACCGACGGCGGCGGAGACGAGTGGTGCGAGGTCGGCGGCGGTGCCGAAGCCTGTCGCAACGGTATCGACGGGTAGCGCTTTGAGGTTTTGCCCCCGGTGGTGGTGGATGCGGCGAGTGAGGTAGCGGTGTTGGTCGCGCAGTAGTTCGGTGAGTTCGTCGACGGCTGGGAAGTGTTCGGCGATCTCGGTGGCGTGGCGGGCGATGTGGGCGCAGAGTATTCCGGGGGCAAGGTGCTCGTCCAGGTATCCGGCTTGGTTTGGTGTGTGGCGTGGCGCGGTCGTGTAGGCGAGGGCGTCTGCTGCCACCATCCTTAGCCCGCCCGGTGCCCCGTTGTCGTCGTTGCGCCAGAGTTCGTATTCGATGCTGAAAGCGTGGTCGTTGTCGGGGCTGGGTGATCGTGAGCCACCTTGGGTGCGCATGACGCGTTCGCTGGTGGGGCGCTCGGGTGTCCATTTGAGTTCTGCGAGGGCGGCGTAGGTGTCGGCGAGTTGGCGGGCTGCGTGGTGGAGGTCTTGTGCCGTTGTCACTGTGTGCTCCTGGTGGTGTCGCTGGTGTCCTTGTTGATGACTTTGACGCGTACTTGGCGACCGTTGTAGGTGAGATTGTGGACGATTTGTCCGTAGGTCTCGTCCATGAGTTGGTCGTAGATGGGGGTTGGTTCTTCGAGGCTTGGTGGTGTGTGCATGGCTAAGTGAGGATGGTTGCAATGCTTGCGATGACGGCGACGATGAAGATGATCAGGCACATGGCGACGATCAGTGCCATGAATCCTGTCATGAGGATGTCTTCAAAATCGGCTTGCTCGAGCCAGTCTTGGAATTTGTCACGAAGTGTCATGGGGTGTCCTTCCTTGTAGTGGTTGGTCTAGGTGTCGGCCCGCCACGGTGGTGGCCCTTGCTTTTCCTCGTCGAGCTGCCGTCCTATCTCTGCGATGAGGTTTGCTCCCAGCTCCTCTGTAACCTCCCACCCGCAGGTGTGGCCTGCGTTTGCCAGTGAGGTGCCGAAGAGCACTGCACCCGCAACGCATGAGTCGTATACGGTGACCCCCTCATCCGCGTATATTTTTTGCGTCTCGACGTTGATGGTGATGCGCTTGGTCATGCTGCTGCCCTTTCTGCCGCGTCGAGCTCGGCGGCAACTGCTGTGATGAGCGCCTGCTGCGTGGTGTCCTTGCGGGCAAGTGCTTGGTGGACGGTCTGGTCGATGCTGTTTGCGGTGTCGATGTGGATGATGCTGACCGGCTCCGTCTGCCCTTGCCTGTGCAGCCGCGCGTTCGCCTGCTCGTAAAGTTCCAACGACCACGGGGTGGTGAACCAGACCATGATGTGCCCGCCTGACTGCAAGTTGAGTCCGTGTCCCGCCGATGCGGGGTGGATAAGCGCGACGGGAATCTTGCCAGCGTTCCAGTCCTCGAAGTCCTGCTGGGTGTCCAGGACGCGCGCGCCGGGGATCGCGGCAAGGATGCGGTCTCGTTCGTGCTTGAACCAGAAGCAGACCAGCATGGTATTGCCGGCTGCTTGGTCGACGAGCTCGGCGAGGGCTTGAATCTTCTCGTCATGCACGACGATGTAGTCATCGCCGTCCTCGGCGTAGATCGCACCTCCCGCGAGCTGCTGCAGCTTCAGTGACAGGGTGGCGGCGTTGGTGGCGTCGATGGTGGTGTCCTCGTCGAGGTCGACGACCATGTCACGCTTCAGCGTGTCCACCTGCTGCTGTTGCTTGGGTGTGAGGTTCACGGTGATGTGTTGGGTGGTCACGTCGGGAAGCTGCAGGTAGTCGGTGGTGCGCATACTGACGGTGATGTCGGCGATGTTGTCGTAGATCGCCTGGTCCGCGCCGGGGCGGATGACCCAGTTGTAGACGACGTGCCCGCTGCGCTTGCCCGGCGTGAAATATTGCGCGCGGTAGTGAGTGATGTATCTGCCGAGGCGCTGGCCCTGGTCGATAAGCCTGAATGGTGCCCAGATGTCCAGCAGGCTGTTGGGGGCTGGTGTGCCGGTGAGTCCGACGATGCGGGTGATCTGGTCGCGGACTTTCAGCAGCTTCTTGAACCGCTTGGCTTGCGGATTCTTGAAGGACGAAAGTTCGTCGATGACGACCATGTCGAAAGGCCAACGCCGACCGCAGTAATCGACGAGCCACTGCACGTTCTCTCGCCCAATGGTGTAAATATCCGCGTCCGCGCGTACCGCGGCTTCGCGCTGTGCCTTGGTGCCGATGATGGGGCTGACGCGGAGCCCTGTGAGGTGGTCCCATTTTTTGATTTCGGCGGGCCACGTATCGCGGGCGACGCGGACGGGTGCGATGACGAGTGCACGCCGGATTTCGAATCGACAGCGGATGAGCTCGTCGATGGCAGTGAGGGTGGAGATCGTCTTGCCCATGCCCATTCCTAGAAAGATCGCGCACTCGGGGTGGTCGATGATGAACTGGGTGGTGTGGGCTTGGTAATCATGCGGAACGTATTTCATCGATGAGTCCTGAAATTTGGTTGGGGTGGTCGAGGGTGCGGACCATGCAGCCGAGTTGGGTGAGGCGGTCCATCTGCCTGATTTGGAGGGGTCGGGGTTTCTGTCCGGGTGCTTTGAGTTCGACGAAGCAGACCTTGCCGCCGGGGAGGATGATGATTCGGTCTGGCATTCCTGCGTTGCCGGGGCTGGTGAATTTTGGTGCGATTCCGCCTGCCTTGCGTGCCTCGCGGACTAGTGCTTGTTCGACTTCGCGTTCTAACAATTTTTTGTCCTTTTTGGGGTGTGGTGGAACAAAGTCGGGGTGTTTTCTAGTTAGGTCGCTGTTTTAGGCGTTTTACACCTATATGGGGGTAATGTAGGCCCCTATTTTCTAGAAAGTCTTTAGATAGATATTTTTTGTTCCGTTTGTTCCAGTGTCGGTATTTCCCCCGCTTGCGCGTGGTTTCAGGTGTGGAACAAAGGGTGGAACAAAGTTATTTTTTGTTCCGTTTGTTCCAGTTCTTGGGTGGGTGGAACAAATCGTGTTGGGCTTTGTTCCCGACTTTGTTCCACCCTTTATGCAGCTCGAACATCTTCGCTAATTTTGGTTTTTTGGAAGAGTCGTTGCTTGCCGTAGATGGGCAAGGTTCGGGTTTTTCCGCTGTCTTCCCATCCGTCGATTTGGCGCATGATGGCGGTGATCTCGTGTGCGTCGATCTTGCGCATGACGTCGGGGTCGCGTCCGAAGCATTCTGCCCAGATCTCCATCCGGGAGACTGTTTGGCGTTCGACTGTTTGGTTCCACATGCCTGTTTCTCTCAGGTGGTCTGGGAGTGTGCCTTCGTCGAGCCAGACGCGGCGGGCCATGAGTGGGATTGCGTCCCAGTTGGGTGGCAATACCTTGTTGAGGTATTCGGCGACGATGCCGACGCGGTCGTCGGCTTCCACGGATTCTGCTTGGATGTGTTCGGCGACCTCGAGCAGGTCGCCGGTGAGGTAGAGCTTTTCGCCTTGCTTGTCGCGCGCTCGTGCTTCTGCCCAGACTTGGTCGATGTAGTAGTCGTCGAGGTCGTGTGGCCTGCCGAGCCAGCCTTTCCCGGCGACGGTGACGGGCCACCAGCGGCGGTTGCCGGTGGTGTCGCGCAGGAAGCCTTCATCGGCGTTGGTGGTGCCAACGATGATGCATTGGCGCGGGTAGTGCTGGACGGTGCGCCCGTAGGCGGGGCGGTATTTGTCTTCGTTTCTTGAGATGAAGCTTTTGACTGATTCGGCTTCTGCTTTGCGCATGCCGGCGAGCTCTGCGATTTCGATGATGAGGTTGCCGGCGAGTTTTTCTGCGCCGGTTTTGTCTTTCATGTCGGTGATCGTCAGTGAGTCGGAGAACCATTGTCCTGCCATGCGGGCGAAGATGGTGGATTTACCGACGCCTTGCGGGCCGACGAGGGTGAGCACGTGGTCGAATTTGCAGCCGGGGTGGAAGGTGCGGCGGTGCGCGGCGACGAAGGTTTTGCGGGTGACCGCGCGGGTGTAGTCGGTGTCTTCTGCGCCGAGGGTGTCCACGAGGAGTGTGTCGAGGCGTGGCACTCCGTCCCATGGCAACAGGTTGGTGTAGTAGTCGCGTACAGGGTGGAAGGCGCGGTTTTTGGAACTGGCGGTGGAGATGAGTGCTGCTTGCATTTTGTCTGGTGAGTCCATGCCGTGGTAGGTGCGGGCGATGGTGGTTCGAAGTTGGGCTTGGTCGTTTTCGGTCCAGGTGTTGCTGACCCTGTGCCAGGGGAGGTGGGTTGGTTCTTGGGGTTCGAGTTGGTTGGCGTGCATGTTCCAGTTGATGTGGTTGAGGCGTGGATCGTGAGTGAAGATGAGCTCGAAGTTGGTGATGGTGTTTTTGAAGTTTCCGTCTTTTGTGGTTTCGAGGTCGAGTAACCAGCTTTTATCGGTGGTCTCCCCTGCCTTGGTATCGCCGGGCAACTGTTCAGTTTCCTTTAGCAGTTCGCCTGCGGGCGCTTCGTCGTTGGTGATGGGTTGGAAGACGTCGTTGATCTTGGCGGCGGTGGCTTTTGCGTTTTCGGCGCGCGCGCCCGGATCTTCGTTGGCCATGTCCATCATGGCGAGGTAGGAGGGGCGCTTGTTAGCTGGTGTGCCCGTGGGTGCGTCCGCGTCGAGGTCGCCGAAGCGGTGGATGCGCACGAGGTCAAATGCGCTGTGGGAGTGCCCGTCGGCTGCGGGGTCGGTGGCGTGCTGGCTGTAGGCGAAGTGGCCGTTGTTGTAGACGATCAAGCCGTTGGAGCTGGTGCCGCCGGTGTAGGTGTAACGGTCCTTCGTCGTGCCCGGTTTGTACACGTCGCCGAGGAAGGTGTCGATGGCGTGTGGGATGGTGTAGGCGCGGTTGAATGCGCCGAGCATGCCGGGCTTGTCCCGCGGGTCGTCGAGCTTCGATTTGCCGAGCATGGCCTTAGCGTCGTCGGGTGTGACGCCGGGCCAGGTGGTGACGTCTTGCCACACGTCGAAGCGGGCGAGGAAGTCGTCGGGGTTGAGGATGTCCTTCTGTCTGCTGACGTGAGCCTGGTAGTCGCCGTCGGTGAGTGCGGAGGGCCAGTACATGAAGCGTTCCGCTTCGAAGGTGGTGGGGTCGAACCATTCCAGCCCGGGGTTGATGTCTTGTGCGATTCTGCGGGCGACTGCGCCGTATTCGTCGGCGGTGATGTCGCGTGAGAGCCAGATCCAGATTCGCCAGCGTGGGCCGTCTGGTGTGTGGCTGAGGGTGGTGTGGATTAGCCAGGCGTAGGGCAGGGTGTCGGCGAGGACTTGGGCGAGGTCGACGTCTGTGGGGAGGTTGTCGATGTCGAGGGTGATGATGGAGCGGGCGAGGACGTGGCCTTTGCGGCGTCGTCCGTTTTTGAGGTGTCCGCCGACGAAGCCGCCGACGTCTTTGTGCTTGTCGCGCGCGCTTTTTTCCATGGCTTTGTATTCGGCGGTGGTGCAGTCGACGTGGGTGGGGTCGTAGGCGCGGGCGGTGAGGTCTTGGATGGTGGTGAGTGTGTTTGTCCAGTGCGCGGAGGTGCGTGTTGTGGCCTCTGCGATTTTGAGCTCACGGTTTTTCACGGGTGCTGTCCTCCGTTTCTGGGGTGGTTATGGAGTTGTTGGTGGTTGAAGAATTGGGTGCGCCCCACACACCGGGTGTGGCGTGCGGGGCGCGGCGCGGCGGTGGGGTGGCTGTTAGAAGCCGAGGTTGGGGGCGGCGGGCGGCTGTTGCTGTTGGGTGAAGCCACCCTGCGCGGGTGCCTGCGGCTGCTGCTGTTGGGTGAAGCCACCCTGCGCGGGTGCCTGCGGCTGCTGCTGTTGGGTGAACCCACCCTGCGCTGGTGCCTGCGGCGCGCCGCCGGTGTTGGGGATCGCGGTGAAGACGTCCTCGGCTGCGAGTGGCTCGCCGCCGAGCTGCTCGCCGTCCTTGACGAACTGCACACCTACCAGGGACGCCGATACGCCCTGGTTTCCGCTGTTTTTGTAGCCGAAGAACTGGACGGCCATGTTGATGTAGCAGCCGGGGTAGATTTCGGCTTCCTGCAGGATGGGCTGCAGGGATTGGTCGACGACGAACGGCTTGCGCTTGGTGCTGGCTTTGGCTGCGATGAACCAGTGGCCGGCGAATTCTTCACCGCGCTGTTCGCCGTTGTCGTTGGGCTTATCCCCGTCACGCAGGGGCGGGTACTTGGTCTGCGCGGGGTCGATTGCCTGTTTGAACACGCCGCGGCTGACGGCGTCCTGGACTGCTGCTTGGATTGCTGCTTGGATGCGCTCGATGGTGGCGGTGTCGCTCTTCGGGATGAGCAGCGTCGCGGAGTATTTGGGGTCGGCTTGCTCGTTTGCTGCGCGAGCGGTGAACAGGTTGGGGTAGGACAGTCGTCCGTATGCGGTGACGTCGCGGTCGGTCTTAGCCATGATGTGATCCTCCTTGGATCTAGTCGATGATGGTAGTGATGAATTCGGCGAGGGCTTTGGCCTCGTCAGTGGTGAGGGACAAGGTGGTTTGTGGTTTGCCTTCTGCCCATGGGTCTCTAGTGATTTTCAGTGGGCGGTGGTGCCCGTTGTCCCAGGTGAAGGTGATGTCTCTGCGTTGCGACATCAGGCTCCTTTCTTGATTGGTTCGAATACGGTCTCTGGTGTCGCCAGCGTCATTGGTGGGCGTTTGTCGGAGTCCGGTACCAGCGTCGGTTTGCCCTCCGGCTTGTGGACGAGCTGGCCGAGGAGTTCGTCGAAGCGTTTCTTGCCGAGTAGCTTCGTCATCGCGGTGATCCCTAGCACCTTGCGCGGTTGGTAGGGGTCCTCGCTGGTCTCCTGCTGGACGGTCTGGGCGACTGCGGCCTCGTCGGTGTACTTGCGCACCGACCGTCCTTCGACGACTTTCAGCCCTGGGTATGTGTGCCCGTCGGTGGCTTGTGCGAGGGCGTGGTCTTCGACTTTGCCGAGCCACTTCTTCAGCTCGCCGGAGTGGGCGACGATGGTGGCGATCTGCTCGTCCGACAACGTGTCCGGTGCTGGCGGCTCCCCTGCCCCTGGTTGTGTGGGGAGGTTGTCGAGGTAGTGCTTGGCGAGCGCGGGGCACTGTGGTGCGTGGCGGCAGAATTGGCACCAGTCGCCTGCGCGCAGTTCGCCTTCGCCTGCGGCTGCTTTTTCTGCCGCGGGGCGTACCACTGTCTCTGCCCATTGGGTGAGCTCGTCGACGCTGATTTCCTCCACGCTGATGTTGCCTAGGCGCGGCTGGAAGATCACGGTGCGGACTTGCTCAATCTGGTAGATCATGCCGTAGGTGGCGAGCGCACCCAATGCATACAGGCGCATCTGTGGGTTACCCACCGCGCTGACTTCGACGCCTTTGCCGTATTTGAAGTCGACGACGGTCATGGTGCCGTCGCCGACAATCAAGGCGTCGCCGGTGCCGAACCCGCCGGGCACGATGTGTGAGAAGTCGAGGCGTTGCTCGATGGCGAGGAACGCAGCGGGGTCGGCTTCTTTCGTGCGTGCGAGCTCGGCGGTGACGTGGTCGACGTAATCATCGGTGTAGTCCTCCATGTCCTCGTCGTAGAACTCACCGGGTTTCCAGCTGGTGGGGATTGGGATGTGCTGGCGGAGTTTGTGCTCGGCGAGTTCGTGGGCTTCGGTGCCCTCGGCGGCGGCGTCGGAGGTGGTGTCCGGGTGCTGCGCCTCCAAATATGGGGCGGGTGTGCAGTTGATCCACCGGTGGGCGCTGGATGCGGAGAGTAGCGCGTGGTCACGCGCTGCGTGCGCCGGGGCGCTCTCCGCTTCCGTCGTGGTCTCTACCGCTGCTGGGGTGTCGCCACTAGCTGCGGGTGCGCAGGTGCCGAGGGATTGGACGCGTTTGAACCCGAACCGCGAAGCCCCACCCTCGCGCGCCCCCTCGACGCTGATGGACTTCTTGTTAATCGGTGTGCGCATCTGCCACACCCCGCCGTCGTCGACCTGCATGCAGGTCAGCCCATACTCGTCAATCGCCGCGGCGATGGTGTCGTGGTCGTCATCTCCCCACCCGCCGTCCGGGGCGTGGATGGTGGCGACGTAGGTGGCGGTGTCTAGCGGGGTCACTGCGCGCCGCCTCCCTCGAGGTGGGCGTTCGCCTTCTCTAGCAGGCTAGGCAGTTTGTCGGCTGGCACGTCGGTGAGGGATTGCACACCGAATTCTGGGAAGAGTGTGCCGGTGATCCAGGCGGGGCTGCCGTCCTGTGCGACGATGCGCTGACAGGCGGTCTTGGCCTGGTTGATGAGGTCGTCTGCAGCGGGTGCCGCGGGGGCGGTCGCTTCAGGCTGTGGCTGTGCCGGTGTTTCAGGCTGCTGCTGTGGTGCCGCGGCTACCTCCTTCTGCGGTTGTGCTTCCGGTTGTGGCCATTCGCCCTCCCCCGGTGCCGCTTTCACCCGGTCGTAGGCGGACTGTGCAGCCCCGGTGAGGATTGACAGCAGGTCGAGAGCAAGGTCTTTGGTCATCCAGCTCATTGGTCTAGTTCCTTTCTCGGAGCATGCGCGCGCCGTGCGTGGTGAGGTGAATTTGGTCGTCGTCGGTGGTGCAGATCAGCCCGTCGCGCTCAAGCTCGGCAAGCTGGTGCTTTTGGAGTTTCTTGCCCGCTGCGAGGCGGCGCAGCTGGGCGAGGATGAATTCGTTGGTCATGTGGTTCTCCTGTTGTTGCGCGTCTGCGGCCTGCTCCACGAGATCGAGCAGGCTTTGGCGCATGGCCCGCTGGCTCGTGTTCCACACCATCAGCCCGTGGTCGTGGGTGGCGAGGCCGTTTTTGTCGATGCCTGCCCAGCCCCCGGTCTCGTCCATCACCTGCACCGTGTACTCGTATTCCATCCCCGCGATGGTTTCCGCGAGGTCTGGCGCGGCTGCTGCAAGGTGCGCGTCAGCCCCGTGCATGATGCCCAGGTACTTGCCGTCGTGGGTGTGGATGAGGCACGACGTGTCCGGGCGCGGCTCACCGTCTATGTACTCTTTCATCGCTTCCCACGGGCCAGGCTCAGCGCCCGTTAGTAATTCTTGTGCCTGCTCGGGGCTAGTACGTGTCATTCTGGGTACACCACCTTGAGGTCGATGGAGCGGCAGTAGTAGCCGGTGGTGGAGTCGCCCCAAATGTCAACGTCCACAATGGTCTTGTCCTCCGCGAGCACGTGCAGTGTCCACGCTTCCGGCGCACCCTTGTGGCTGCTGTACTCCTTGGTCACGTTGGTGATCGCGTTGCTAGTCAAGTTCCGCACCATAAGCTGCGAGTTGAACCACGCGCAGCAGTCCGCTGTGTCGATGAAGCGCAGCTCCGTCCCGTCAGTCAGGTGAATGGTCTGCTCTTGGAGGTCGATGGACGCGATGGTTTTGCCGACCAGCTCTTCCCGCAGGTCGTCCTCGTCCATGCTGCCGAGCATGTCGTAATTTCTCATTGGTCTTCCTTAACGTTGATGGTGATTGTCAGGCCTTGGCCCCGCAGCGTGCAGGTGTCCCCATGGGTGCGCCGGACGTGCTCAACCACGGCGTTGATTGCTTGCTCGGTCACGTCGGTTTTGTGCGCCCATGTGCTGCCGTCCTTGGTGAGCGGCCCGGCGAAAATACGGCCCGTGAGCGCGCCGCAAGCAACGTGAATATCCCCGCTCATTCGGTGTCCTCCACAGTGCTTAGGTTGGTGCATAGGTTGTGCAGGGTGCCCCAGTCCCCCGCTTCGATAGCACGGGTGATGGTGGCGAGGTCGGTGATCTTGAATGCGCCGAAGTCGTAGTCGCCGGGGTAGCCGTCGATGTTCGCGAGGTTCAACCCCTCGTATTCGCCGGGTTCACCGTCGATTAGCGACCAGCCTTTGGTGTCGGCACGCTGCATGGACTCTTCGGCCTGCTCCATGCTGATCGGGGTGCCCATGGCCGACCACGCTCCCGCTGCCCATGTGGCTTTGGCGGTGCCCCTGTCCATGACCCCGCTGACGGGCAGGTCAACCACCGTTGACCAAATCACGTATTCGTCTCGGTCGTGGCGGGGCTTCATCATTGTTCGTGACATGTTTCCTCCTTTTCTGCGAGGGCGAGTAGTGCGAGCGCGAGGGGTCGGCGCTCATCCGGCTCAACGACCAGGTAGCTGGGCTGCAGCTGCGGGTACGAGCGACTCTGCTCAAATTCGATGACCAGCCCGTTTTTCTGCACGGTGTGCCGCTTCGTCGGCAGCGCATGGGCTCTCGGCAGTGTGACCTCGACGGTGCGGGCCAGCCTGTCCGCTGCTGCCATAGCCTCCGCGTGCGTCCTAAAGCGCTTGAGGGCGAGGCCTCCGTCCGGTTTTCGCACTTCCCATTTCGGTTCACCGAAGAGGATCACAAACCCGTTTGTCGTCTTTCTCACTCTCCACCTGCTCATCGCCAGTCCTTCCCCGGGCAGGTCATGTCAAAGCCCGACACGTACCCGGACTGGTAGCCTGCATCCCACCCGTCGGTCTCGGCGGCCTGCTTGCCGATGAACGCGCCTGCGAAGAGTGCGAGGATCGCCACGAGGGCGGTAATCCACCGGCCTGCGGTTTTCACCGACGCGAGCCTGTCTTCGAGGTGTTTTACTGTCTCGTTGTAGTTCATGCTGCTGTCCTTCCTGTGAGGAATGGCCTGAGGGCTTGGATGGGGATTCGCCAGTTGCCGCGGTCACCGTCGCGCTCGGCGGGGATGTCTCGGCCGACGCGCGGCAGGATCTCGTCGTAGTCGCGGCCGACGAGGCGGGCGAATTCGGGCACCTTGAGTACGAGCTTGCGGGTGCCTGTGGCTGCTTCGACGAGGTCGAGTAGTTCGCGGTTAGTGATGCGGTGGTTCATCGGCCCCACCTCATCCAGAAGCGGCGTGGTTTGCGGTGCCGGCCTTTTCGGCGGCAGAACATGGTGCGTAGACTCATGGGTGGTTTCCTTTCAATAGAGACCAATAAATGGCCCCCGCGTGTGGTTGCAGCACAGCGGGGGCCTTTGTCGTGGTTCACTCATTCTTCGGGGCAACTAGCCCCAGAAGGGAGGTGAACAGGAATGATTTACCGAATTGAGTACGGAGGCGAGAAGTACTACCTGGCAGAGGATGAGAGCTCTGTCCAGGTCGTATCCCGGCTTCGTGCAGGTGAGTACCCGGGCTTGGTGACGTTGCAGTCAAATTACGGGTCTGTGACGTTGAACTTGAGCGAGCATGTGCAGTTTGCGCTGCGCGGTGACCAGTTCCCGTCAGGTGAGCCAGCAGCCTCTGTGGTGTTTTAGCAGGCTGCAGTCTCGATAGCTGCGATGACGATGCGCACGGAGTTGTGGGGGATCACGATTTCGTGCGCATCGGTCGTGCTTAGGTGGATGCCCGTTGGCTTGGCTTCGATGGTGAGCCCGTCGATTGTGTGTTTAGACATAGGCGAGTTGCTCCAGGATGTGCAGGGGCAGGATTGGCCAGATCACGTCAAGCATGGTGTTGAGCGCGATCTGGGTGGTGATGGGGCCCATGTGGTTGGCTCCTTTTCTTCTGGGGCGTTTGGTTTTGGTTGGGGCAGCGCGTACCTCGCCATGAGGCGTGGGTCATGGGTACGGCTTACGCAGGAAGAGAACTGTCAACACCTGCTACCCCAGTGCCCGTGGGAAGGCTCGAACTTCCCTGCCTGCCAGTCGGGCTAAGATTGCTGCATGGCTAACCCTGCAGACGACCTTTACGAAATCTTCAAGAATTGGCGAGAAGAAAGCGCCGAATTTTCAAAAGGCGAGCAAACCAAACCGGTATATGCGAGTCGCCTACTCGGGAATAGGAACGGGGTCTCAATGGGTGGCTGGCCCGAACAAAGGCGCGCGTCACGCTGCCTGGAAGCTATAGCCCGAATCATCAGCGAAATGGAGCAAGCTGGCGACGATGTGACAAGCGAAAAGCGATATTTCGGAAGATGGCGCGATGCGGTTTATGCCTACCCAAGAGGCTTCGAAGTAAGCGGGAGTGGAATAAGCGATGAAGCGTTTCAGACGCTAGGCATGTTCCGTAACTCGGCTAGAAGGTTCGTCCCGGAGCTTTCAGATGGTGTTGTTAACGAGCTACGTGAGCTTCTTGAAAATGAGCCGAGTTTAGTTGTTCCTCCCGGCGTTTTCCCTAGAGAGCTCTACGACTACTTCACGAGGGTGAAACTCCATCTGAAGCACTGCATTGACAATTACGAGGTGACGAGTAACTTCGACCTTCAAGAAGCTGCTGAGCATTACCGTGCAGCAGTTTTCATGATGGCGAATGGAAACTTCGTCACCAATCCGGGAGACTGGGGCCGACACGCTGCGGCTACTTTTGCCGCAACTAAAGCCAAAAATTTCGGTTCGGCTGTCTACGACGAAGCAACGAATCAGCTCACCCAGGCCACAGTACGAGCGCTCAAAGCGGGTGGCCAAAAAGCGCTCGAAATCGGTCAATCAGCGTTAGATGGGCTGCAATAACTAGGAATCGTTTCTTCCAGTGCCTGGTCTATAGCTTTGCCGCTCGGGGTACCGGAGAGCACATCGGTTTTAATTGCTGAAAGTACCCAGTTGACGCAGGCCGCTTCCGTAAGACTGAGGTCTTCGGGAACGTACTTGTTTTGCATATTTTCTCCTATCGTGTGCATGAGGTTTGGGGTGGGGGTGGCGCAGGCGCGCAGTGCCAGCAAGCGCCGAGTGTGCGGAAGAACGCCTGCTGGTTACGGCCTTGTGTGCGGCGAACGACCATCACGGGACCTCACAACGCCACCCCTCGAGCCGCGCGCAGGACTTGCACCTGCAGAGTGCTCTTCACGGCCTGTGTTTTTCGTGCCCACTAACGTGGTCTTGCCTCACCCTCCGTCCGCTACGAGGTTGGGTGGTTTCTGCCTGTCAGCACTGGTGGTCGTCGCGATCTAAGCCACACGCTCGCACCAGTAAATATCCCCACTGGGACACGCCCCGTGCTATGCATCCCCACGGGTAGGGCCTGTTATGCAGTTCTCAAACAACGTGTCACATAGACCAACTACGTCACTGTGACTTAATAAAGGGGTACAAGCGTCCCCTCGTGCCAGGCGATGGAATCGAACCACCGCTACACCATCTGGCTAATCTCGCGCCTCAATCCGGGCGCGCGCCCAATCAAGAATCTCGTCCTCCTGACGCTTCAGTTCCGCGCGCAGATCGCGCACCAGCCCCACAAGGCGGTCGATCTCCTCCATGTCGCGCTCCTCCTCAAGGAGAAGGTCAATAATCCACGCCTCCCAGCCGCGAATCTGATCTCGTAGTTTCTCCACCTACGCCACCGCCTCATCTTCTCGGACGAGGATGCGGGCAGGGTCCGCGCCGAGCGCGGCGAGAGCTTCAAGCACGTGGATCGTGGGGCGGCGCGTATTTAATGCGGTGCTCCATGTTTTGCGGGTAACGCCGGTCCTCTCTTCGAGCCCGGTGGCGGACGAGATGTGGTGCAGCCGCTTCACGCGGTCGATCTCATCGAGAGAGAGTAGGTATTTACTCATTTGCTCCTCCTGTGTGCTGTTTGTGTAACTCAATTTACCCACCCAGCAGTGGGCACGCAACGGCGATTACCCGAAAAGGGGTATCCGCTTCCCTATTTGGCCTAGTAAATACACATTAAGTGTGTAACCAATTACCCACCGTGATATTGTCAAAGCATGGACATAAAGCAGTGGCTAAGCGAAAACACACACCGAAGAATCACCGACCAAGACGTCGCGAACATCCTCGGCACCACACGAAAAACCGCCAACCGCCGACTCAACGAAGGCCTCACCGCAGACGACCTCATCCTCATCTGCAAAACCCTCGACATAAACCGCACCATGGCCCTCGTCGAACTCGGTCACGTCCCCCACAGTGATGTGCTCGACTACCTCGACAGCAACGGCGCCCTTGTCGCCACCGCCGCCGACGGAGAACTCGCTATCGAGCTCGCGCGCCGCCTCAACCCCGCCACACGCGCCCCAGAGATCGACGAGCTTGCCGCGCGCCGTTCGAACATGGAGGCAGATGATGTTCGGCACGATTCGTACGATGGCACCGTCCGCGAATTCGACTGGACACAGCCCCACGCTGCCGACTCATCACCCGACGAGCAGGCAGAGCGAGAAAGACGAGGTGAAGACCCGATTGATTGATGCACTCATCGACGTGGCCGAAGCCCGCGGCTACCAGGTGCGCTGGCACCTCGGCGGGCCCAAGGCCGCGTGGCTCCCCCACCAGCGGGCTGTCACGCTCCGCCACGGCATGAGCGACGCCGACACCCTGTGTGCGCTCGCCCACGAGCTCGGCCACGCGCATTATGGCGACCCGCCCGGGTGTGACCCCGCGTGTGAGCAGCGAGCAGACCGCTTCGCCGCGCGCCTGCTCATCTCGCCCGTGGAATACGCGGCAGCAGAACGCGCCTACGGGCCGCATGCCGCGCACATCGCCCACGAGCTCGGCGTCACCGTGCACCTAGTCCACGTGTGGCGCACAATGACACATATCCAAATCACCGCATAGAAAAGGAACCCCATCATGGCCGAAATGACCCGCACCCTCACTGCCCCCGACCAAGAAGTCCTGTCGGCAATCGAACAGTTCGTGCAATCAAAATTCCGAAAGACTGAAATCGAACGGCAACCCGACCACGTCGCCGTACGCAGGAAAGTGCTGTGGCAAAAGCAGGAAGCAATCTTCCGCGCTTCCGGTGGCACGCTAACCGCGTCCGGCAACTGCCAAGACTCCGACAAGGTTCTCTACAAAACCATGGAAGCTATCTCCGACATGCTCGATGACCACGGGTGGGATGAAGCCGCCCGCACCCACGGCACAAAGTCGGTAGCCAAGGGGCACCTCTTCAAAGACAAGGTCTTAGACGAGCTCGCACCCGGTGAACGAATTATCGTAGCCACCCACGGCTTCCATGACGACAAGCCCACCATCCTCACCGTCACCGACCGGCGCATCATCATGATCTCCGGTGAAGTCCTCGGGTGGGACGCGGCCTCGCAGACAATTGCTCTGGATAAGGTGTCGTCGATCTCCGAGAAAACTGGTTTTGCCCTCGGCGCTATCCGAATCTCTACGTCAAATGATGAGATTGAGGTCAAGAAAGTGGCTACCGATGAGGTGAAGTCGGTTGTGTCTGCTGCGCGGCGTGCGCTAGAGAATAATTCAGCGCCGTCCCCCTCCCCGGCGACGAATGGCGGGAGCAGTGTCGATGAGCTGAAGAATCTTGCCGAGCTGCACGCTGCTGGTGTACTGACAGATGAAGAGTTCGCGGCGGCGAAGGCCCGCATCCTGGGGCTTTAGGCGCGTGAAGAGGTGCGCCCCGCGGAAGCCGGGGGAGGCTGCAGACCGCGGGGCGACTTATTGGGGGTGGTCCAACCGTGCCCGGGGGGTGGGCACCAATCCTGTTGAACCGAAGAGGAGCTTATCATCATGGCGTCAATCACGCCGTACAAGACGAAAAAAGGCAAACGCTGGCGCGTACAATACCGCGACCCTACTGGTAAGGTGCGGTCGAAGCGTGGCTTCACCCGTAAATCAGACGCGCAAACCTGGGCAGACAAAAACGCCGTCGCCGTCGCCGACGGTGACTGGGTGTCACACGCCGAGAAGCAACGCACCATCACCGAATACGGCGTCCTGTGGTCCAAGCGCGTCGACAAACTCGCCCCATCCACCCAGAAGGTCTACAAGCCGGCGTGGCGTCTGCACGTGGAGCCTGTCTGGGGGTCGCGTGCCGTGTCGGCTATCAGGCCGTCGCAAGTGCAGGCGTGGGTGGATGACGCCACTTTGGGTGCGGTGTCGGTGCGCCGCAACGTGGACGTGCTCGCACAGATCCTCGACCTCGCGCAGCGCGACGGCATCATCAAAACGAACCCCGCCCGCGGATTAAAGCTGCCCCGTCGGCCATTGTCGAAGCAGGTGTACCTGACGCCGGGGCAGCTGGCGGACTTGGCGGCTGAGGCGTCGCGCCCGGAGATCATATGGTTATTGGGCACGGTGGGGCTTCGGTGGGGTGAGGCCGCCGGGCTGCGGGTCAAGCACGTCAATGTGCTGCGGTCGCGGTTGACGATCGAGGAGAACGCGGTGACGGTGAAGAACGAGGTGATTGTGGGCGCGCCGAAGGACCATGAGGTGCGTGAGGTGGCGGTGCCGCGTTTTGTGATGGACATGCTGGCCGAGCGGTGCGAGGGAAAGTTACCGGAGGCGTGGCTGTGGGAGCGGCCCGGTGGTGGGCCGTTGAAGCTGCCGGGGGCGAAGTCGTGGTTTTCGGGTGCGGTGGATCGGTGCATGGCGGCGGATTCTGATTTTCCGCGGATTACTCCGCATGGGCTGCGGCATGTGGCGGCGGGGCTGATGATTTCGGCGGGGGCGAACGTGCTCGCGGTGTCGCGGCAGTTGGGGCATGCGGACCCGTCGATCACGCTGCGGGTGTACGCGGCGCTTTTCGATGATGATTTGGATGCGGTGTCGAGTGCTGTGGAGAATGTAGTCAAATTGCAGTCAAAAGGGGCCTAGTCACCGCTTCTAACCTGGTTAAATGGGGTGTTTGTGGTGAGTTCGAGTCTCACCTGGGGCACACGTCGCCCCGCTTGAACGCGGGGCTTTTTCACGCTTGAGATTTCCATAGTCTGCATATATATTCCCCCTATGGATAACAATTCCCGAACACAGCTCGCCAACGACCTCGTGTGGGCCAGCAGCCGCTTCGCGCGCACCGCGTACCAGGCCACCCCGGTCCAGCTCTCCTACGTCTCGCTGCGCGCCATGGCCGCAATCAACCGCGAACCAGGCCTGCGGGTCGGCGAACTCGCACGTCGCGAGGGTATCACGCAACCGTCAATGAGTCAGGCAATCAAAAAGCTTGTCGACGAAAACTACATCACCCGCCACCCCTCCCCCGAAGACGCACGCGCTACCGACCTCATGATCACGGACAAGGGCCGCGACATCCTCCAGCAATACCGCACCGATTCCGCCGCGCAGATCGTGCCAGTGCTCGATGCACTTGACGACGCCGACATCGCCGCCCTCAACCGCGCCGCCGAGCTCCTCCAGCACATCACCGAGGAGCTATCCACCAACCGCTAACAAACCCACAAGGAGGTCCCGCTCTTGCACGACGAAAAACGACATTCCATCCTGCACCAGCCCGTCGCCGTTTGGGCGCTCGCCTTTGCCTGCGCCGTCTCGTTCATGGGCATCGGGCTCGTCGACCCGATCCTGCCGGCGATTAGCCGGGATCTACACGCGTCGCCGACGCAGACGATGCTGCTCTTTACCAGCTACCTGCTGATTACCGCACTCGCAATGTTTTTCAGCGCATTCATTTCCTCCCGCATCGGGGTCAAGGTCACGCTCTTGATCGGGCTCGCGCTTATCGTGGTCTTCTCCTTCCTCTCCGGCGCGGCGGGCTCGGTGGACGCGATCATCGGCTTCCGTGCGGGCTGGGGCCTGGGCAACGCCCTGTTCATCTCCACCGCTCTCGCTGCCATCGTCGGCGCAGCCGCCGGCAGCGCCGGGCAGGCGATCATTCTGTATGAGGCCGCTATGGGCGTCGGCCTCGCCGTCGGCCCGCTTGCCGGCGGCCTGCTTGGCGAGATCTCCTGGCGCACCCCCTTCTACGGCACCGCCGCCCTCATGGCCATTGGGTTCATCGCCATCGCCACGCTGCTCCACTCGCGCTCACACATTCCTGAACCCGTCGAATTCACGGCGGGGCTCACCGCTCTCAAGGAACCCGCGCTGCTCACGCTTGGGCTCGTGGCCTTCTTCTACAATTTCGGCTTTTTCACCCTGCTCGCCTACTCGCCCTATCCCATCGACGCAGCAGCTACAGCGGCAGGAAAGGACTTCGGAGCCATCGAGCTAGGCTTCGTCTTCTTCGGCTGGGGGCTGACGCTCGCGATTTCTTCCGTCTTCCTCGCACCCCGTCTCGTGCAGGGCTTTGGTCTCTTCCCAGTGCTGATCATCATTTTGGGTGGCTTCGGCGTTCTGCTCGCCGGCCTAGGCTTCGCAGCAGAGCACCTCACGGCTGTCATCGTTTTGGTGATCCTCGCAGGCCTGTTCATCGGCGTCTTCAACACCGTGCTCACCGAGGCCGTCATGGGGGCCACCCCTCTGCCGCGCAACGTCGCCTCTTCCACGTACTCCGGCCTGCGCTTTCTTGGTGGAGCGATTGCGCCCGCCGTTTCCGGTCCTCTCGCGGCCTCCTTTGGCGCTGGTATGCCCTACTGGTTTGGCGCAGCCAGCCTGTGTGTCTCGCTCATGATCCTCTTCGCTGGCAAACGGAACCTCGGCCGTATTGTTTAGGGCATGCCTGTGGCGCGCCAGGTTTGCTGGCGCGCGGGCTTTTGCGTGGGGTGTTAGTCGGGTGGTTTTCGGTTATCCGCTCGGGCTTTGTGGTCGGTGCCGGTGGCGGTGACATTCCCATAGGGTGAGACGTAGGTGATCTGTCCATCCCGTCTTTCGGTGTGACCCCGGGTGCCGCGGGCGGCCTGCGAGTTGTGGTACTTACACAACCACCCAAGATTCGATGGTGTGGTCTCGCCGCCGTGTTGGTGTTCGACCATGTGGTGGGCATCGCACTCCGAAGCAGGTGCTTTACACCCCTTCCAGGTACACGTGGTGGAATCCGCCAACATGACTTCCCGGTGCTTCGGGGTGGCAAACCGGGCGTGGTAGGCGTTGACTGGCCCGTCCATCACACCGATCAAGATGATCGAGCCGAGCTCTTCGAGCTGCATGCGCACAAACTCCTCACCGGAGACGATCACCCCATTATCAAAATGCACCTGCACATCGTTGCCTTCGCCTGCGATGATGCGCAGGTAATCCCCAATATCCAGGTTTGCGGTCACGCGCACCAGGTAGTCTGCTTTCGGACACCTGCCATTCAGCCAGCCGGTGACGTCGTTCTTCGCCGCGTCGAACACGCCTTGGACTTCGACCGCGGGGCCGGTCAGGCGCAGGGTGGCGTACCCATCGCCGTGGTGGGTGACCCGTGCTTTCGGGGTGCGTGGCTCGGGCGCTTGGAGTTCGGCTTTCAGTTCTGCGGCCACACGTCGAATGCGCGCCAGGTCCCCGGCGGTGTTGCACAAGCGCTCGATGTAGTGCCAGCGCTTCGTCACGTCTTTCAGCGAGCGGGCAGAGCGGGTGATGTAGGCCAAGGTGTCTAACCGGTGGCAGTGCACGCGCGCGCCTTCTTGGGCACGCGCCTGGTACTTCGTGTGCGAGGTCGGCCCGCACAACACCGAAGCTGTGTCGCGCAGCTGCTTCGCGCGATCTGGTTGGATGCCGTGTGCCTGGATTTGGGCAAGCTCGAGTCCGGCCGCTGCGTGAACGAAGTCGTATCCGCAGCGGTCAACCAAAGCAAGTGCATCCAAATCTGTCATGCCACCGACGATAAACCACGCTCACCTGCCAAAACAAGGGAATGTGAGAATACACCCATTATCGCCCCGAAACGGAACCAACGACCCAAAACACGCGTCTAATAAGGGTTGGGCACCTATCGATAAGACAGTGGTCCAGCTTTCCGGTTAGGATGTCCGCATGCGTCAGACCACTCTTGCCGGCATCGTTGCCGCGACCCTTGTCCTGTCCGTTGTCCCATCTGCGCCGTTTGCGGGTGCGGATGAGGGGGCGTCGGAAAGCGAGGCCCCGAAGGACGCCCTTGGGTCGCTGGATTACGACGCCGAGAACGATCCCATGCACCTCGATCCGGAGAAGAACCCGGTGAAGAAGGTGTCCAGTTCTGACATGTTCCTCGATTGGACGAAGGACATGGAGGAGGGCGAAGGCAAGGAGTTCGTCCAGGCGTGGGCTAAGAATTCCTCCGTGCCGGACACCGCGAACCCGGTGGAGCTGTGGAAGCAGGAAGCGCAGGGCTCCGCGAAGATGTCGTCTGGTTTCTTCACCGGGGATTTCGCGCAGAGCTCCGCAGGCTCGAGCCAGGCTGCCTCCGCGTTGATCCCCACGCTGATCGGCATGCTCATCATTGGCCAGACCATTGAGCTGATTATGCGCGGCATCCGCATGGCCCAGCGGTAAAATCTCCTGTACGTGGCGACTTCCCAGCAGGCGGGAAAACGATTAATATACAGTGGTTAGTATATTTCAACGTTTTGGAAGTCCCATGCACGCTACATCTTCAACGCGCAGCGCAGGTGTGTTCGCCACCTGCCTCGCCGCAGCGACACTGCTCAGCGGCTGCGTGACCAACACCGAAGGCGGCAACCCCGAGGGCTGGGAACCGATCGTCCCCGACGCCGTGCCGGAAATCGCGGCACTCGTCCCGGATGAAGTCGCCGCCGACGGCACGCTATCCATCGGCGCCAACCCGCCTTTTGCGCCCTTCGAATTCAAAGACTCGGCAGGCGCGCTCGTCGGCCTGGAAATGGACCTTGGCCGCGCTGTTGCTGGCGTCATGGGCCTCGACTTCGATCCGCAGGACATGGACTTCGCCATGATCCTGCCTGCAGTGCAATCCGGCAGCCTCGACGCCGGCATGTCAGGCTTCACCGACAACCCGGAGCGCCGCGAGTCCTTTGACTTTGTCAACTTCCTCTACGCAGGCATCCAGTGGGCCCAGCAACCCGGCGCAGGAATCGACCCGTCGCACCCTTGCGGGCTGACCGTCTCTGTTCAGCGCACAACGGTCTCCGAGACTGACGATGTTCGTCCCAAGTCGGAGGCCTGCGTCGAAGCCGGCGAGGAGCCCATCACAGTACTGTCTTTCGACACGGCGGATAACGCGGCGCTCGCCGCGCTGGTCGGCCGGGCGGACGCGTACAGCGCAGACTCCCCCGTCACCGCGTGGGCCGTCGAACGTTCCGACGGCAAGCTTGAGCTTGTCGGCGACATGTTTGACGCCGCACCTTATGGCTTTGCCGTGCCGAAGGATTCCGCGCTTGGCCCCGCGATGGCACAGGCCATGCAGCACCTGATTGAGACCGGTGACTACGAGCGGATTCTTGCGCAGTGGAACGTCGACACGGGCCTTCTGGAGCAAGGGATGCTGAACGAACAACCAATAGAAGAGCTGGGGTAGGAACACAATGAGTAACAAGGTAGAAAACCGTCGCTCCCAGCCGGAGCGCATCGAGGCGAAGCCGCTGCGCCACCCGGGCCGATGGGTGCTTGCCACGATCCTGCTGCTGCTCGTGGTGTGGTTTGTCATAGGGGCAGCCCGCAACGAGGCGTATGGGTGGGACATCTACTTCCAGTACCTTTTTGATACCCGCATCGCCATTGCCGGTCTGCATACGCTGGCGATCACGCTGTTGGGCATGCTTATCGGCGTCGTCGGCGGTGTGTTGCTGGCTGTGATGCGGATGAGTCCGAACCCGGTGTTCAACGCGGTCTCGTGGGTTTTTCTGTGGATCTTCCGAGGCACCCCGATCTACGTGCAGCTGATGTTCTGGGGCCTGATCGGCGCAATCTACGACTCGATTAGCCTCGGGTTTACGCAGATTTCTCTGGAACCGTTTACCTCCTCCGCGTTCGCGCTGGCGGTGGTCGGTCTCGGTCTAAACGAGGCCGCCTACATGGCCGAGATCGTCCGCTCCGGCGTCTCCTCAGTGCCCGAAGGCCAGGTTGAGGCGTCGAAGGCGCTTGGAATGAGCTGGCGCCAAACCATGTCGCGCACGGTACTTCCGCAGGCAATGCGCATTATCATCCCGCCGACAGGCAATGAGTTCATCTCGCTGCTCAAGACTTCTTCGCTTGTGGTAGCGGTCCCCTACTCGCTCGAGCTCTACGGTCGCTCGATGGATATCGCGGCGGCGCTGTTCCAGCCGGTGCCGATGCTGCTCGTCGCCGCGACTTGGTACCTGGTGATTACCTCGCTGCTCATGATCGGTCAGCACTACTTGGAGCGCTACTTCGAGCGCGGCGCCACGCGCCAACTGACGGCACGTCAGCTGGCGAGCCTCGCGGACGCGGAGGGCACAATCCCGTCGAATGTGGAAGTCATCAACGCTCCTGAGAAGAAAGGTCGCTAAGCCATGACGGTACAAACTACGCCGATGATCCAAGCGGTGGATGTGTGGAAGTCTTTCGGGCAGCTCGATGTGTTAAAGGGCATTAACCTCGAGGTCATGCCGGGTAGCGTGACCTGCCTGATCGGGCCCTCCGGTTCCGGCAAGTCCACGTTCTTGCGCTGCGTGAATCACCTGGAGAAGGTCAACGCGGGCCGCCTCTACGTCGACGGGGACCTGATCGGGTACCGCGAGCGTGGCGGCGTGCTCTACGAGATGAGCGAAAAGGACGCCGCCAAGCAGCGCCGCGACATTGGCATGGTCTTCCAGAATTTCAACCTCTTCGGCCACCGCACGGTGCTGGAAAACATCATCGAGGCGCCGATCCATGTCAAGGGCGAGAATCCCGCGAAGGCGAAAGCCCGCGCGATGGAACTGCTCGAGATAGTCGGCCTGGCTTCCAAGGCGGAGGCCTTCCCGATCCAGCTCTCGGGCGGCCAGCAGCAGCGCGTCGCCATCGCACGCGCGGTGGCAATGGACCCGAAGCTCATGCTTTTCGACGAACCAACCTCCGCCCTCGACCCCGAACTCGTCGGCGAGGTACTTCGCGTGATGAAGGACCTGGCGGCCGGCGGCATGACCATGATGGTGGTCACCCACGAGATGGCCTTTGCGCACGAGGTGGCCGATCACGTGGCGTTTATGGCGAACGGGCAGATCATCGAGTACGGCACTCCCGCCGAGGTACTGGACAACCCCAAGGAGGAGCGCACGAAGTCGTTCCTGTCTACCCTCTTCTAGGAGACGAGCCCGCGCACAAGGGCGGTGAAGCCGCCGAAGAATGCGAGTCCGAGGGCTACCTTATGCGCCTTCGCCGCGGGGACGTGAGGTGCGAGCTTCGTACCCACGACCTGACCGACGATGAGCCCGATGGCCGCCGCAACCCAGAACGCGAGCGGGATCGACGCCAAGTTCGCCGCTCCGGTGACCTCCTTGATCAGAAAGGAGATCGCCCCGGAACAGAGGAAGATGGGCTGCAGGGTGGCCGCGTAGGTGCGCTGCGGCCAGCGCGCAGCCTGCGAGTAGACGGTGATGGCGGGCCCTGCAACCCCGGCGAGCGTGTTCATGAAGCCCCCGACCGCGCCGGAAAGCGCCGCGGGTAGTACGCCTTCGACCCGGGGCACGTAGCGTTTGCCCAGGGTGACGACGCTGAGCGCCAGGATAAGCATCACGCCCACCACGACCAAAAGCACCGAGGGCGAGACCGCGCGGATGACGAAGGCCCCCGGCACCGCCCCGAAGGCAAGACCGCCGGCGATCGGGGCCCACTTCTTCCAGTCAATGTCCGCGCGCATGGACCACGTGTTGACCACCGCGTTGAAGGTGGCGAGCACGTTGATCAGGATGATGCCCACGACGGGCCCGAGCATGATCGAAAGCGCGGGCGCAGAGATCAGGCCGAGCCCCATGCCGGAGACGCGCTGCGAGATGGCGCCGGCGGCAACCACGAGCGCGACGCCGATCGCGAGCCAGATCAACGAAACTTCACCTCCATCGCTGCGTGCACGTTCGGCGGCACCAGCCCGGTGACGTCGCCGCCGTACTTCGCCACCTCCTTGCACAGCGAGGAGGAGACGTAGCCGTACTTCTCGTCGGTCATGAGGAAGTAGGTGTCGATGCCGGACAGGCGCCGGTTCATCTGCGCCATGGGCAGCTCGTAGTCGTAGTCAAGGGATGAGCGCAGCCCCTTGACCAGGGCGGTGACGTGGTGCTCGTTGATGTAGTCCACCAGAAGGCCCGCCCAGGAGTCGACGCGCACGCCGGGGATGTCCGCGGTGACCTCGCGGATAAGCGCCATGCGCTCGTCGATGCTAAACAGCCCCGAGGTCTTCGCCGGGTTTCCGGTAACCAGCACGACGACCTCGTCGAAGCTGTGGGAGGCCCGGCGTACGATATCGAGGTGGCCGTTGGTGATCGGGTCGAAGGAGCCGGGGCAGACTGCGATCGTCATGCGTTTTCACTTTCTGTCGGAGCGGAATACACGGCCATGTCCATGCGCGCGATCCCGTAGGTGCGCTTCTTCAGCTTCTGGCCGGTTGGGGTAAAAGCGGCGGGCCAGGCGGTTTCGGGGCTTTCGCGGTGGCGCTCGACGACGACTACGGCGCCGTCGATAAGCAATGGCTCAAGCGCGGCCACCATCTCGGCGACTGCCTCATCCGCGAGCTCGTAGGGCGGGTCGGCGAGCACCATGTGGAAGTGGTTCCGGGGTGCGCGGGCGACGTAGGTGGAGGCTTTCACCGGTTCGATGTGCACGTCCGGGTGGCCGACGACTTTCGCGTTGGCCTCGATGACGGCGACCGCGCGCGGGTCGTTCTCCACGAGCACCACCTGCTGCGCGCCGCGCGAGGCCGCCTCCAGCCCGAGCGCGCCGGAGCCGGCGAAGAGGTCGAGCACGTTCGCCCCCGCAAAGCCGAAGCGGACCTGGAGGGAGGAGAACAGCCCCTCGCGGGCACGGTCGGAGGTGGGGCGGGTGCCCTCGGGCGGGACCTTGATCTTGCGGCCGCGGGCTTCGCCGGAAATGATGCGGTTCATGCCACACACTCTAACGTGCGCGGCCGGGCTAGCTCTTATCCAGGTACTCGAAGTCCTCGGCCACGAAATTGGCGGTGGCGTGGCGGGCGAACTCGATGTTGTCGGCGACGATGCTGCCAGCGTCGCGGTAGGCGCGCTCGACGAGCTCCAGGTCGTCGATCAGGTTGATCAGGCGCAGGGTGCGGTGCAGGCCGGACTGGTCGGTGCCCAGCACGTCGCCCTCGCGGCGGTTGAGCAGGTCGAGCTCGGCGAGCGCAAAGCCGTCCGTGGTCGCGGCGACCTGCTGCACGCGAGTAAAGGCGGGCGAGCCCTGCTCCGCGAGCGTGTGGAAGAGGCACCAGGACTCAAAGCCGCCGCGGCCGACGCGTCCGCGCAGCTGGTGCAGCTGGGAGATGCCGAAGTGCTCGGATTCGCGGACCATCATCACGGTGGCGTTCGGCACGTCGACGCCGACTTCGATGACCGTGGTGGAAACCAGCACGTCGATCGCGCCCGCGGCGAAGTCGGCCATCACTGCGTCCTTCTCCTCGCCCTTCATGCGGCCGTGGAGGATGGCGACCTCGCTGTCCGGGAACTCCTCGGCGGCCAGGTGGGCGGCGACCTCGTCCACGCCGCCCTCGCCTTCGATGCGCGGGCACACGACGTAGGCCTGGCGGCCCTGCGCGATTTCCTCGCGCATCTTCTCCCAGGCGCGCGCCACCCAGGCGGGTTTGAACTGCGGCACCACCGAAGAACGGATCGGCTTGCGCCCGCCGGGCAGCTCCTTGAGCGTGGAGACGCTCAAGTCGCCGAAAACGGTGATCGCGATGGTGCGCGGGATCGGGGTCGCCGTCATGACCAACAGGTGCGGAGTGGTCTCCCCCGCTTTTGCGCGCAGCTGGTCGCGCTGCTCCACGCCGAAGCGGTGCTGCTCATCGACGACCACCGCACCCAGCCGGAAGAACTCCACCGAGTCCTGGATCAGGGCGTGGGTGCCCACCACGATGTCGGCCTCGCCGGAGACGATGTGCAGCAGGGCCTCCTGCTTCTGCGCGGCCGGCATGGATCCGGTCAGTGCCACGACGCGGGTGGGCAGACCGGCGCGCATCATGAGTTCGGTCAGCGAGCGCGCGTGCTGGAGCGCGAGCACCTCCGTCGGCGCGAGCAGCGCGGCCTGCGCCCCGTTGTCCACGGCCTGCAGCATGGCCAGGGCCGCGATGACGGTTTTGCCGGAGCCAACCTCGCCCTGGAGCAGGCGGCTCATGGGCTTGACGGCGGACATGTCGGCGGAGATCTCGTTGAAGACCTGCGACTGGCCAGCGGTCAGGGCGAAAGGCAGGCGTTCGAGCAGCGTTTCCTGGTCGCGTCCCGGCACGCGCGGCAGGGCGGGCGCGCGTCGGTGGGCGACGTCCGCGCGTCGCACACCCATCGCGAGCGCGACGGAGAGTGCCTCGTCGTACTTCAGGCGATGCAGGGCGCGGGCGGGGCCGTCCGGGCCGGGCTCGTGGATCTGGCGCACCGCCGAATTCAGCGGCAGCATGCCGATGGGGGTAAAGCCGAGCGGCTCTTCGATCGGTGGCAGGTCGCGCAGCACCTTATGGACTGCGCCCATGATCGTCCAGGTGCTCACGCCCTTCTTCGCAGGATAGAGCGGGAGCCATTCACGCCCGGCGAGGATCTCTTCGAGTTCGCCGAAGTGCATGAGTTGTTTGAGGGAGCCGGTGGCTTGGGTGGGGCCGTCGAGAAGCACGAAGTCCGGGTGCTGCAGCTGCGGGGTGTTGCGGAAGAAGTTGAGCTTGCCGTTGAGCATCACGCGGCGGTCGGGTTTGAGCACGCGCTGCGCGTACGTGGAGCCGAAGAAGGTGGCGGCGACGCGCTGGTAGCCGTCGTGGACCTCGATGCGGTAGATCGGGCGGCGCGGATTCTTTGGGTTTGAGATCAGGTTGGCGCTTTCCACCCAGCCGATGATGGTGGCGGTGGTGCCCTCCTCCATCTGGCGGAGGTCGGTGCCCTTGCCGTACTGCAGGTAGCGGCGCGGGTAGTGCTGCAGCAGCTGGCCGCAAGTCTCGATGCCGAGGTGCTTGGACAGCGCACGCGCCTGTTTGAGCGGAATAACCAGGTTGAGCGGGCGCGTATCTTCAAACCCAAGCATGGCCGCTACTCTACCCCGATCTCCGCGACCGCACCGAGGCCATCGGCCGGGTAGACCACCACTTCCACGCCGAGTTTCTCCTCGAGGCAGTCAAGCGTCGCGGGGTCGACGGCCAGCGGGTCGTAGAGTACGGTGACCTGCTCGCCCCCGTGCTCGAGCAGCCGCGCACAGGCCCCGGTCAGTGCCTCCGCGGCGGTGTCGGCGATGAGCACAGTCTCGCCGTGCGCGGTGACGACGATGTCGCCCTTGCCCACGGCCCCGCCCTGGATCAGGCCGGCCTTCTCCGCGCGGTACGCCACGGCCGTGCGCATCTCGCCTGCGGCCTCCGACATCGTGAACGCAGCGGTGGCCAGCGGCTGTGCCGCGTCGTGGACGGTAAGCGCCGCGATGCCGGAGACCAGGCGCACCGTCGGCAGCAGGGTGATGGACTGCTCGAAGGCGCGCGCCGCCTTCTCCACGGCGACCAAGTTGCGGCTGTCCAGCAGCCCGTTGGGCAGCAGGATGATCTCCTGCGCGCCGGAGCGGCGGACCGCGGCGAGTACCTCGGCGACCACGTCCTCACCCGGTGCGACGGTGATCGCGCCCGCCTGCGTGTACAGCTCGGTCAGCGAGCCGGGCGGGGTCACGGCGATGATCGTGCGCCCGGGCTCGTGTGTGACCGGCTCGGCGGGCAATACCTCCAGGCGCAGGTCGCTGACCTCGCCTAAGGCGTAAGCGGCTTCGATCACGGCTCCGGCGCGCGTGGAGTGGATGTGCACGGTGCCCTCGGTCTCGTTCGCGCGCGCGGTGACCAGGCTGTCGCCGAGTTCGCCCAGCGTGGCCTCGAGCGCACCCAGGTCGCCGCGGAAGTAGAACATGACCTCCAAGTTCCCCGGCTCGCCGTGCTGGGTGTGCGCAGGTTCTGCCTCGGTGCCCGGGGGAACCGGGGTTGGGGTGTGGGTGTGCGCGGTTTCGTCGACAAGCGCCTCGAGCAAAATGACCAACCCGGTGCCACCGGCATCGACGACCCCAGCCTCGCGCAGCACCTCGAGCTGGGAGGGGGTGTTCGCGAGCGCGGTGCGCGCGGCCTCGGTGGCCACATGCGCCACCGCGTTTATCGACGGCGCGCCACCTGGCTCATCGGCCACCGCCTCAGCGGCGGCAACAGCGGCAGCGCGCAGCACCGTAATCACGGTGCCCTCCACCGGCTCCGCGATAGCGCGGTCGGCGAAGCGCACCGCGGCGGCCAGCGCGTCGGCGACGACTACCCCGCCCGCGGTCTCCTCCGCCATCGACTGCGCAATCCCGCGGATGACCTGGGAGAGCACCACACCGGAATTGCCGCGCGCCCCGCGCACCGCGCCCTGGGCGAGCGCTTCAGCGACCTGCGAAGCGCTCGCCTGCGAGTCCAGCGCCTCGGTGGCGGCAACGGCAGCGGCCATGGTGTGCGCCATGTTCGAGCCGGTGTCCGCGTCGGGGACGGGGAAGACGTTGAGCTCGTTGATCTCCACTCGGCGACGATCAAGTTCGGTTGCTGCGCGCTGCGCCCAGGAGCGCAGGCGGGCACCGTCGAAGCCGGGAGGAGTCACCATGAGCGGATATCTTACAGGCCCCAGTCCACCGGCTGCCCACCTTGGTCAACCAAGGCCTGGTTCGCGCGGGAAAACGGGCGCGAGCCGAAGAATCCGCGGCTGGCGGACAGCGGCGAGGGATGCGGCGATTCGATCCGTGGGGTGTCACCGAGGAAGCGGGCGGCGCTCTGGGCGTCGCGGCCCCACAGGATCGCGACGAGCGGTGTGCCGCGCTGGGCAAGCGCGGTGATCGCGGCCTCGGTGACCTGCTCCCAGCCCTTGCCGCGGTGCGAGGCGGGTTTGCCCGGCCGCACGGTCAGCACGCGGTTGAGCAGGAGGATGCCCTGGCGCGACCAGGAGGAGAGGTCTCCGTCGGCGCGCGGGGGCACGCCGAGGTCGTCGTTGAGCTCCTTAAAAATGTTGACCAAGCTGCGCGGCGGTTTCACCCCGGGCTGGGTGGAAAACGCCAGTCCCATGGGGTGGCCGGGCGTGGGGTACGGGTCCTGGCCGAGGATGAGGACGCGGACCTCGTCGAAGGGGTCGGCGAAGGCGCGCAGGATGTCGTTACCGCGCGGCAGGTAGGCCTGCTCTGCGCGCAAAAAATCACCCATGGCGTGGATCTGGTCCTCCACGCCGCGCAAAGACTCGCGCCAGCTTTCGTGTACCGGCAGGTTCATCCGAAACTCTCCCATCCGTAGGTGTAGGTCGGTGCTTCTCCGTCGATGCGCACGCCCGGGGCGCGGGTCACGGTGCCGATGGACCGGAAGCCCACCGGGGCCGAGCCGTCGCAGGTGCCCAGCAGCGTGTGGTCCTCTCCCCCGGCGAGCACCCACTGCCACGGGTCCACTCCCAACAGCTCGCCGGCCTGGCGCAGCAGGTCGTCGGGCGCGATCGCGAGCGCGGCGAGGTCGATGCCCACCCCGGAGCGCTTCGCCAGCCGAGAAAGATCGTGGATGAGCCCGTCGGAGTTGTCCGTCATCGCGGTCGCGCCGGCCGCACGCGCCACGACACCGCGGCCCGGGGTCAGCTGCGGTACCTGGTGGGCCCGGGCGAGGAGTTCGAGGGCTTCGGGGATGTCCACGCCGGCGTCGAGAAGCGCGAAGCCCGCGGCGGAATACCCAATGGTGCCGTGGGCGACGACGCGCTGGCCGGGGCGGGCGGCGGCCATGGTCAGCGGCTCGCGGTTGCCGCCGAGCGAACCGATGGCGGCCACGGAGATAACCAGCTGGTGCGACTGCGTCACATCCCCGCCGACGAGCTCGGTGGAGTACGCCGCGGTCGCAGCGCCCACGCCGCGCGCGAGCCCCTCGACAACGGAAAGCGGGGTTGTCGGCGGCGCGCCGATGGCCAGCAGCGCGGCGATCGGGCGCGCGCCCA
This sequence comes from Corynebacterium imitans, assembly GCF_000739455.1. Lineage (NCBI taxonomy): Bacteria > Bacillati > Actinomycetota > Actinomycetes > Mycobacteriales > Corynebacteriaceae > Corynebacterium > Corynebacterium imitans. The sequence continues at coordinate 1,148,457 of NZ_CP009211.1, read as the reverse complement.
TGGCCTCGATGTCGGCAAAGTTCTGGATCACGGCCTTGCGCCCGACGCTTTCCGGGGTGGTCACATCTGCCCGGAAGTGGCGGCCCTCGACGAGCATGTCGGTGGCAGCCACCACGCGCGAGTTCGGGGTCGAGGGGGTGAGTACCGCGGCGTCGTCGCCGTTGATGGGCGAGGGCGAGGCGGCGACGATGGCGTCGATGACGGCCTGCTCGCCGACTTGGGCAAGCGAGGGCCCGACGGTGGGAAACCCGGTAGTGATCACGAGGGGTACGCACCTTTCGATAGACTGTGACGCCATGACTGATTCCGCGGCGAACGACTCACAGATTAACCGAAGCATTGTGTTGCTCAGCCTTGGGCTCGCGCTGGTGTTCGTCGTGGTGGTGCTTGGCGGCGCGCGCTACTTCGTCACGAAGGCGGCGCAGCAGCCAGTGGCGATGTCGGAGCTTGACTCGCCCGCCGCGGATTCGCCCGAGTGCGCCGCGCTTGTCGACGCCCTGCCGGACAAACTAGGCGGCCACCGCCGCGCCGAGCTCGCCGAACCGGCGCCGCAGGGCGCGGCGGCCTGGCAGTCCTCCTCTACAGAGCGCATCACGCTGCGCTGCGGGATCCACATGCCGGCGCAGTACACCGCGTACTCCGCACCGCTGGTCTTCGACGCAGCGGGCGCGCGGTGGCTGCGTGTCGACGACGCGACCCCGGGCTCGACCCTGTCCACCTGGTTCAGTGTCGACCGCTCACCGGCTGTGGCCGTCACCGCCGACGACGCGGCCCTCGGCCGGGCTGACAACCCCCTCGACGACCTGGATGTCTCCATGCTGTCGGCCGACGAGCAGCCTCCGGCGCCCACGCCGCTGTCGCAGCTCAAGCCCGCCGCAGGCGACGCGGAGGCCTGCGCCGCGCTTGTCGACGCCGCGCCGGAGGAAATCGCCGAAGGCTACCGCCGCGTGCAACCGGAGGGCGAGGATAGTCTCGCCTGGATCGCCGAGGGCAAGGAGCCGGTCGTGGTGCGCTGCGGGGTGGCTGAGCCGGAGAACTACGCTGCCGGCGCGCAGCTGTCTCAGGTCAACGACATCCCCTGGTTCGAGGACACCACGCTTGCCAACGGCACGACCTCCTCGACCTGGTACGCGCTCGGGCGCGTGACTGACGTGGCCGCTTCCCTGCCGCAATCCGAGGGCAACGAGGCCGTGACCAACCTGTCCAAGCTGATCGCGGAGACGCTGCCGGAGCGCTAGGCGCGCTCGAGCGCCGTGGTGACGAGAAGATCCAGCATCGCCGGGTAGTCAAGCCCGCTGGCTTGCCACACCTGCGGATACATGGAGATCGGGGTGAACCCGGGCATCGTGTTGATCTCGTTGAGCACCGGGCCTTCGTCGGTGACGAAGAAGTCGATGCGCGCCAGCGACTTGCAGTTCAGCGCCTTAAAGCACCGCAGCGCGAGCTGTTTAAGCTCGGCGATCACCGCGTCCTCGTAGGGGGTGGGAATCGTCGCGGTGACCCCGTCTTCTAAGTACTTGGTCTCGAACCCGTAAAAGCCCTCTGCGGAGTCTTCGGTGCCGTTGAGGCGGGCGGGCACGCTCGCCTCGATCCGGCCGTCCGGGTGTTCGATCACGCCGACCTCGACCTCGTCGCCGACCAGCTCGGATTCCACCAGCACCTTCGTATCGGATTCGAAGGCCAGCGCGAGCGCCTCCTCGAACGCCTCCCAGCTCTCCACCTTGGACACGCCGATCGAAGAGCCACCCGAAGCGGGCTTTACAAACACTGGAAGCCCAAGCATCCCGCGCTGCGCCTCGTCCAGCGACTCTCCCCTGCCCAGGACCACCTGCTCCGCAACTGCGACACCGGCGGCGCGCACGAGCGTCTTGGTGTACTCCTTATCCATCCCGCAGGCAGAGGCCAACACGCCCGGGCCGACATACGGCAGCCCGGCCATCTCGAGCAGGCCCTGGATGGTGCCGTCCTCGCCGAACTTGCCGTGCAGGACGGGGAAGACCACGTCGACGGTGGCGCGGACCTCGCCCGTCGCGACGTCGATAAACTGCCCGCGTCGATCCGGATTCAGCGAGAGCGCCACCTCGCGCTCGCCTGCGACCTCGGGCAGCGTCGCGCCCGCCACGGGGTCGCGGCTGCCTTCCACCCAGGCCCCGCCGCGGGTGATGCCGACCGGGTAAATCTCGTAGCGCTCGGGCGCAAGGTGCGCCATGACCGCGCCGGCCGAGATGCAGGAAATCGAGTGCTCGGTGGACTGCCCACCGTAAATAACGGCTATACGAATCACATGACGAGACTACACCAGGGGCCTACTCGGACTTCTTGCTCCGCCCCATCAGCGCCGCAATCGTCTCCGGCACCTTCACACCCTGATGGCACACCGCGTACACAGCCTGGGTCAGCGGCATGTCCACGCCGCGCTCCTGCGCGAGCTGGAAAATGCTTCTCGACGACACCACGCCCTCCGCGACCTGCCCCTTCGTCGCAGCCTTCGCTTCCTCGATCGTCGCGCCCTGACCCAGCGCGGAGCCGAAGGTGCGGTTACGCGACAGCGGCGAGGAGCAGGTGGCCACCAGGTCCCCGAGACCGGCCAGCCCAGAGAAGGTACGCGCATCGGCGCCCAACTCGGTGCCCAGGCGGGTGATCTCCGCGAGCCCGCGTGTGATCAGCGAGGCCAGGGTGTTCTCCCCCAATCCTTGGCCGGAGGCCATGCCGCAGGCGAGCGCGATGACGTTCTTGGTTGCGCCGCCGATCTCGCAGCCGACCACGTCCTCGTTGGTGTAGGGGCGCAGGTAGCTCGTCGCGCAGGCAGCTTGCACGAGCTTCGCGCGGTTCAAGTCGCTGCAGGCGATCACGGTGGCGGCGGGCTGCTCGAGCGCGACTTCCTTGGCCAGGTTCGGCCCCGACAACACGGCGATGCGGTCCTCCTCTGCCCCGGTGACCTCGGCGATGATCTGCGTCATGCGCAGGTGGGTATCGGTCTCAATGCCCTTGGAGATGGACAGTAGCGTCGAGTCAGTGCGCAGGTGGGGTGCCCACTTGGTGAGGTTCTCGCGCATCGTCTGGCTCGGCACGGCGAAAACCACAATGTCGGCGTCCAGGGCTTCAGTGGCGTCGGAGGTAGCCCGCACCGCCTTCGGCAGCGTGATGCCGGGCAGGTAGTCGGGGTTCTCCTGCGTCTCGGCGATCTCCTGCGCCAGCTCGGGGCGGCGCGCCCAGAGGTCGACGGCGTTGCCGGCGTCGGCAAAGACCTTCGCAAGCGTGGTTCCCCAAGAGCCAGCGCCGAGTACTGCCACATTGACCATCGCTGTGCATGCCTTCCTGATCTGTTTGCCACCGAACGTTGTTTCAACCTATCACCCGCGCACCCGTTTCACCGTCCCGACTCCGTCGCTTCACGCGCAAAAGACCTGTGTTGGGACAATCGACACCTCGCGGGGGCGTGCCGCGCGTGGCGCAGCCCGGCAAGGTAAGCAAAGATAGCGAGTATGGCTGAGAAGAAATCGTTGAAGGGGAAACTGCACGAGCAGCACAAGGACATCGCCGGGGAGATGTTCTTGACGGGCCGCCACCAGGAGGTGCCGAAGCGCCCGCAGGACGAGTTCACGCGCACCACGCTTGCCGCCGGTGCGGTGCTGTGGCGCGGCGACCGGAACGACACCTCCTCGATTGAGGTGGCCTGCATTCACCGCCCGCACTACGACGACTGGTCGCTGGCTAAGGGCAAACTGGACCCAGGCGAGTCGCTGGTCGCCACCGCGGTGCGTGAGATCCGCGAGGAGACCGGCTACCGCATCCGCCTGGGCAAACTTTTGGGCAAGACGGTCTACCCGGTGAAAAACACCACCAAGGTGGTCTACTACTGGACCGGCGAGGTCACCGGCGGCGAGTTCACCCCGAACGATGAGGTTGACGAGATCCGTTGGCTGCCGATCCCGGAGGCGAAGGAGCTGATGAGCTACGCGCTGGATCGCGAGGTGTTGGAGAAGGCGCAGAAGCGCTTCTCGCGGCCTGCCGACGCCCGCATCCTCCTCGTGCGCCACGCCCGCGCGCACGAGCGCCAGAAGTGGGCAGGCGACGACAACCTGCGCCCGCTGGACAAGAAGGGGCGCCGCCAGGCGGAGATGCTGGTGCCGTTGCTCGCCCCCTTCGCACCGCAGCGGATCTTCTCGGCGCGGCCGGACCGCTGCCACTCCACGGTGGAACCGCTCGCGGACGAGCTGGGCTTGGACATCACCGTCGAGCCCCGTTTCGGCGATAAGGCCTGGTTGGAAGACATGGTGGGCGCAAAGCGCGCCTTCCAGGAGGTGATCGAGGCCGGCGGCACCAGCGTGATTTGCAGCCAGGGCGAGGCCATCCCGGGGATGATAGCGTGGTTGGCGGCGAACGGCACGCTGCCGATCGATACTGAGATCAAGTCGAAGAAGGGCTCCGTGTGGTCGCTGACCTTCCACGAGGGCCAGCTCACGGGCGCGGACTACCTGCCCTCGCCACTGCCCGTGCAATAGGCCCGTGCAATAGGAAAAGGAAAGAGGCGTTTATGGCTTTGGCTCCCGTGACGCAGGAGCGCGTTGAGGCGACGTTGGACGCGATGGGCCTCAAGCACTACCGCAGCGAGTCCGATGGGTTGACGGTGACCGCGTTCCCCAGCGCCGTCTGCTTCTTCCGGCTGGAGGGCGACATGTTCAATATCGTGTCGCGCTGGCTGGGCAAGGCGCACAGCGACGAGGACAAGGAGGCGCTGCGCCGGGCAGTCAACCACCTCAACCGTTCTCTACCGCGCCTGCGCGCGCACCGGGTGGATTGGGAGGACGGGGCGATGCTCGCGTTTATCGACGCCCCGTTCTTCCCGGTCGGCGGCCTCGACGACGACCAGCTGCATAAGATCCTGGACTTTACGTTCGCCATGCTGCGCTACGCCACGGATTCGCTCAACGAGCAGCTGCCGCAGCTGCGCGCCGCTGCTAACGAGGGGGAGGCCTAACACCATGAAGCAGACCAATCTGGACCGCGTGCGCGACTACTTTCAGGCACAGGAGTGGACGTACACGGACGCAGAAGATCCGGACACGATCAAGACGGTCTTTGCCGGGATCGCGATGGATATCTCCTACACTTCGAACACGATCGTGCTGTTTACCACCATCGGCGTGGCCGAAATCAAGGCTTCCCGCTTTGGGGACGTCCTGGAGTTTTGCGAGCAGTTCAACAACGCTCGCTCCTTCCCCACCGCAATCGCGATCGAGGAGCCGGAGCGCGACCTCGCAGCCCTCGGCATTTCCTACGCGCTGCCCTGTCAGTGGCAGCACACCGACGAGCAGTTCCGCGATTTCCTCGACCGCGGCATCCTCGGCGTAGTCAACACTGCGAAGGCGTTTCTTTCCGAGTTCGCGCCCGAGGTGCTGCGCCAGCTCCCGGAGTAGCCCGCGCAGCACGCGAGTGCGTTAGCGTACCGCGGGCTTGAACGCGGGGCGGCTGGCCTCGTACTCGGCGATCGCGGCTTCGTCGCGAAGCGTGAGCCCGATGTCGTCGAGGCCCTCCATGAGGCGCCAGCGGGTGTAGTCGTCGATCTCGAAGGTGTAGGTGTTCTCACCGACAGTGACGGTGCGGTCCGCGAGCGAGACAGTCGCCTCGAGGCCGGGCTGCTGCTCCAGTTGCTTCCAGATCAGCTCGATGTCGGACTCGCTCATGATGCCCGCGAGCAGGCCGGCCTTGCCGGAGTTGCCGCGGAAGATGTCGGCGAAACGCGGGCTGAACACGGCCTTGAAGCCGTAGTCCATCAGCGCCCAGACGGCGTGCTCGCGGGAGGAGCCGGTGCCGAAGTCCGGCCCAGCGAAAAGCACGGAGCCGTCGGCGTAGTCCTCTTGGTTGAGCACAAAATCTGGCTGGTTTTCGCGCCAGTTGGAAAACAGGCCGTCCTCGAAACCGGTGCGCGAGACGCGCTTGAGGTAACGGGCAGGGATGATCTGGTCGGTATCAACGTTCGAGCGGGTCAGCGGCACGCCGACGCCGGTGTGGGTGGTGAACTTTTCCATGGTGTGTTTCTCCTTTTACAGGTCGGCGGGGCTAGCGAGGTGGCCGGTGACCGCGGTGGCCGCGGCAACCAGTGGCGAAACGAGGTGGGTGCGCCCGCCCGGGCCCTGGCGGCCCTCGAAGTTGCGGTTGCTTGTCGACGCCGAACGCTCACCTGGCGCAAGCTGATCCGGATTCATGCCGAGGCACATGGAGCAGCCGGCGGTGCGCCACTCGGCACCGAACTCGGTGAAGATGCGGTCCAGGCCCTCTTCCTCCGCCTGCTGCTTGACCAGCGTGGAGGAAGGCACGACCAGCATGCGGGTGTTCTCGGCAATGCGGCGACCCTCCACGACCGAGGCGGCGGCACGCAGGTCCTCGATGCGCGCGTTGGTGCACGAGCCGAGGAAGACCGTGTCGATGGCGATGTCGCGCAGCGGCGTGCCCGGGGTGAGGTCCATGTATGCGAGCGCCTTCTCGGCGGCCTGCTTGGAGCTCTCATCGGTGAAATCCTCCGGGTCGGGCACGTTGCTCGACAGCGGCAGGCCCTGGCCGGGGTTGGTGCCCCAGGTGACGAACGGGGTGAGGCTGGAGCCGTCGATTTCCACGACGGTGTCAAAGGTTGCGCCCTCGTCGGTCGGCAGGGTCTTCCAGTACTCCACCGCCGCGTCCCAGTCAGCACCTTTCGGTGCGTACTCGCGGCCCTTGACGTACTCGAAGGTCTTCTCGTCCGGGGCGACCATCCCGGCGCGCGCGCCTGCCTCGATCGACATGTTGCAGATGGTCATGCGCGCTTCCATGGACAGCTTCTCGATGGCCTCGCCGCGGTACTCGATGATGTGGCCCTGCCCGCCGCCGGTGCCGATCTTGGCGATGATGGCGAGGATGAGGTCCTTTGCGCTCACACCCTCAGCGAGCTCGCCGGTGACCTCTACCGCCATGGTTTTGAAGGGCTTGAGCGAGAGCGTCTGGGTTGCCATGACGTGCTCGACCTCGGAGGTACCGATGCCCATGGCGATCGAGCCGAAGGCGCCGTGGGTGGAGGTGTGCGAGTCGCCGCAGACGATCGTCATGCCGGGCTGGGTGATGCCCAGCTGCGGGCCGACGGTGTGCACGATGCCCTGCTTGACGTCCCCCATCGGGTGGAGGGTTACTCCGAATTCCTCGCAGTTCTTGCGCAGGGTTTCGACCTGGGTGCGCGAGGTCGGCTCGGCAATCTCAAGGAGGTTACCGCTGACAATGCCCTCGGTAGGCACGTTGTGATCCTCGGTAGCCAGGTGCAGCTCCGGGTGGCGCATTTTCCGCCCGGCCATGCGCAGTCCGTCGAAAGCCTGCGGGGAGGTCACCTCGTGGAGGAGCTGGAAGTCGATGTAGATCAGGTCGGGTTCCCCGTTCTCACCGGCTTTGACGATATGGTCGTTCCAGACCTTTTCTGCCAGGGTTTGCGGCGTGCGTGCCATACTGTTCCTCCTTGGTGCCCGCGCACGGGAAGCGTGAATTCTTCCCAGAATGCGAGATGGTATTATCCATTACGTGAGACAGTATAGCGAAGACTCCGGCATCAAAGTGCTTGACCGCTCGGTTGCGATCGTGCGCGCCGTCGCCCGCGGGGAAAAGCCACTCGCACAGCTCAGCGAGGAAACCGGCCTGCCGCGCGCAACCACCCACCGCATCGCCACAGCACTCGAGGTCCACCACATCCTCTCGCGCACCGAATCGGGCGCGTGGACCATCGGACCCGCGCTCGCCAGCTTCACCTCGGGCACGTCCCCGCTGCTGCTCAGCGCCGCCTCCCCCATCATGCGCGACCTCGTCGCCACCACCGGCGAGGCCGTGCAGCTTTACGAGCTCACCGGCGAGACCCGCACGTGCATCGCCGCCGAAGAGCCGACCGCCGGCCTGACCTACACCGTGCCCGTGGGCTCGCAACTCTCCCTCGCCGCGGGTTCCGCCGCGCGCGTCTACGCCGCCTTCTCACTTATCGACGCCACGCCATTCCCCGCCTCCGAACTCCGCAAAGTCCGCGAAACCGGCCTGGCAGAATCGGTCGCCGAGCGCGAAATCGGGCTCGCCTCCGTCTCCACCGCGGTCCGCGACCGCGACGGCAGCGTCATCGCCGTGCTTTCCGTCTCCGGACCGGCAGAAAGGCTCTCCCCCAGCCCCGCCGGCAAGTGGGGCGAGGCGCTGCTGGCTGCGCGGAGTCGTTTGGAGGCGGCGCTGTAGGCGTCGCTAAGCATCAACGAAGCCCTCGCCGATGCGCCACTGGCGCTTTTCGCCGAGGGCGACAGTGGCTTCCGGGTCCTCCACATCGGAGACGCGGTAGTAGCACATGTCAACAAAGTCGTGGTGGATGCTGGCGATGCCGTAGCCGTGCGCGTCGAAGTCGATGTGGTTAACCCACGGGTTGTTGTCGCGGATAACCTTCTCCACCAGCAGCGAGGTCGAGTTGTCCTCCGGGTGGTAGGTGCCAAACGCGCTGGTGAGGATCTCATCCACGTTCGGCGCAGAGATCGAGGTGGTTACCATCTCACAACCGATCTCGCCGTAGGTTGCAGAAATTGAGTTGGCCCACTCGGAGTGGATGTCGCCGGTGAGGAAAAGCGGGTTGGAGTTCTGCTCGTCCAACACGGTGAGTAGTCGGTCGCGCTCCGCGGCGTAGCCGTCCCACTGGTCAGAGTTGACCGCGATGCCGGTGGAGCGCTCCCGGATGTAGCCGATGGCCTCGTTCGCCTTATCGTTGCCGGCGATTGTGGCAAAGCGCATCGGGGAGATCATCACCGAGTTGCCCAGCACGTCCCACCGCGCCGTGGAGTTTTTCAGCTGCTCGGTCAGCCAGTTGAATTGCTCGGAGCCCAGCATGGTGCGGTCCGGGTCATTGAATTGGGAGCCGGTCGTCTCAGCGTCGCGGTAGGTGCGCAGGTCCATCACCGTCAGCTGCGCGAGCGTGCCGAAGTTGAAGCGGCGGTAGAGGCGGCGCTCTCCGGACAGCGACTCGGCGCGCACCGGCAGCCACTCAAAGTAGGCCTGCATCGCCGCTTCTCGACGCTGCGCCCACTCCCCCTCAACGCGACCATCCGTATGATTCTCCGCACCATCTCGCCAGTTATTGTTGGCAATCTCGTGGTCATCCCACACCACAATCCACGGGCACGCGCCGTGCGCGGCCTGCAGGTGCAGATCCGTACGGTAGCGGCCGTAGCGCTGGCGGTAGTCCTCGAGCGTGGTGATCTCCCACTCCGGGTGGTGCATGCGAGCCACGCCGCTCTTGCCCGCGTACTCGCCAGTCGGGTACTCGTAGATGTAATCGCCCAAGAACACCACGTGGTCAATCTCGCGGTTGCGCGCCCGCTGCGCCATGTCGCCGTAGGCGTTGAAGAACCCGGACTCCCAGTTCGCGCACGAGGCGATGGCGAGGTTGAGCTGGTCAATCTCGGCATCCTCCGCGGGCGCGGTCAGCGTGCGTCCCACCGGCGACGTCGCGCCCGCGTGCTCGCCGCTTTGCACGATGAAGCGGTAGAAGTACTCCGTGTCCGGCGAAAGCCCAGTCGGGTCCACGTGCACGGTGTGGTCCGCTGACGCGATGGCCACAACCGTGCCGGTCTGCGGGTTTTTAAAGTCCTCCGAGGTATCGAGCTGCCACTCCAGCTCGACGTCCTCACCCAGGCCCGAGCCAGGCAGCGCATCGCGCGAGGGCGTCACGCGCGTCCAGAGGATCACCCGATCCGGCAGCGGGTCGCCGGAGGCAACGCCATGGAGGAACGGCAGGTCCCACTGTTCAGCCTGCGTAGGTGTTTCCGGAGTGGACACGGTGGAGGTACGGGCTGCGTAGGCTCCCCCAGCACCCACCGCTACGGCAGCCGCGGAGGCGGCGGCAGCTTGCAGCACGACACGACGATTCACACGGATTTCTGAGTTCATGTCGCTTACTTTCAACCAGCGGTCGGGCACCTGCAAGGCGAACAGCCTGATGTTGGCAAAAGTTCACCTTGTATTCAGCTTTCGGGCACTTTGCATGTAACCGGCTGTTAAAAACGCTCAGGTTAGGTAGCAAACCATGACCTTTATGCGTACTTCCCGCCGTCCGAATCGCCTGCTGCGCCCTGCTGTCGCCATCATGCTGACCGCAGCCCTGTCCGCCTCCACGGTTGCGGTCCCCACCGCGCGGGCTGCCACCGACAAGATCGACCGTCTCACCTTCGGCATTGGTGCCGACGAGACGCAGGCGAACGTTGCCTGGCAGACCTCCCGCACAGGTGCCCAGTACCTTGAGTACTGGAAGACCTCTTCGCCCGACGATAAGCAGCGGGTGGAGTCCGAGCGCGGCCCACACGAGGCACTGATGACCGGCCTTGAGCCGGATACCGAGTACGCCTACCGCGTGGGCAGCGACCGCGCCGGCTGGACCGACGAGTACACCTTCACCACCGACTCGGGTGACGATAGCTGGAACTTCCTCGCCTTCGCCGATGCGCAGATCGGCGTTGACACCAAGGTGAAAGAGCAGGCCGCTGCTTGGGATAAGGCCGTAAACACCGCGACTTCCGAGCACCCGGATGCCTCCTTCATCATGCACTTGGGCGACCAGATTGAAGGCTGGGGCTCCGCCACCGCGCAGACCAAGGCGTTTACCGCCCCGGAGAAGCTGCGCAGCTACCGCCTTGGCGTCCTGCGCGGCAACCACGAAACCTACACCGCCAAGCGCCACTTCAACGACGCGTTCTACCTGCCCAACGAGGAAAACGACTCGGGCAACTACTTCTTCACCTACAACAACGTGCTCTTCATCGGCCTGGACAGCAACGCCTCCAAGTCCGATGAGATCGCACAGCACGCCGAGTTCGTCCAAAACGCCATCGACGAGCACGGAGCAGAGGCGGACTGGGTCATCGTTGGCTTCCACCACGCGCCGTTCTCGCAGGGCACCCACTACACCGACGACGACGTGGTGCGCCTGCGCGAAGAGCTCACCCCGAAGCTTTCCGACGCTGGCGTGGACCTGGTCTTGAGCGGCCACGACCACATCTACACCCGCAGCCACCTTATGGAGGGTGCCGAGCCTGTCATCCCCGAAGGTGCCGCAAAGGCCGGCGACGTGCTCATCCCGGACGAGAACCAGGTCCTCTACGTCACCTCCACCACCGCTACCGGCGGCAAGTACTATGACTTCCAGGACAAGGACGGCAACACGCACCCACGCATTCGCGAGGAGTACGCGGCAGACCTTGCGCACGACTCCACCGCCCGCTGGCGCCAGGACTACAACCCGGACTACACCAGCGTCGAGGTCAGCCCAGAGGCACTCAAGCTGACGACCTACAACATCAACACCCCGTACGTGGTGGATCAGGTCACGCTGCAGAAGAAGAACGCAGAGGTACCGGAGGAGGAGCCGACCACGACTCCTGAGGAAACGCCGACTGCAACCACGTCTGCGGAGCCTACGAAGCCTTCGGATGCGGGCACCGCAACCGTGACGACCACCGCGACTGCAACCGAGACCACAAAGTCGGAGCCCGAGGTCATCACCACCACGGTGTCTTCTGAGAAGACCGTCACCTCCACCGTCACCACGGTCGAGGACACTGTGGTGACCTCGACGTCCACGCAGACTTCCCCGACCACGAAGGAGGTCGAGGTGACCAAGACGGTGCCCACCACGGTGGAGAAGACCTTGACGAACGCCTCAACGGTCGAGGGGTCGACCACCATCACCAAGACCACGACGGCGCAGGAACCGTCCGTCGATACCAAGCAGGCCGGCAGCAGCACCGCGGGCATCATCTTCACGGTTCTGGGCGTGCTCGCAGCACTGCTCGCCGTGATCGCGGGCGCACTCACCTACCTGCACCCGCAGCTTGTGCAGCAGGTCCGCGACTACTTCAACATCTAGCCAAGACTCCGGCCGCCGGTTGACCAAGTGTGACAACCGGCGGCCGCCGTGTGCGTCGAGCACGTACCCTGGGCCGCATGATCAACCGGGACGACCTCACCGCCTCCAGGCTGCCTATCTACGACACGGATTACACGCGCCTCACCCTGGCCATCCAGGACGCACCTGTGGCGACACCCAATCCGCAGCGTGACCCCACCGGCGTTGCTGAGCTCATTCAGCGCGAACGGATCTCCCTGCCCATCCAGAAGGGCCTGTTCCAGCCCGAGCCGCAATCCATACCCGCCTACCTCTTTATGGCCGGTTTTGTGGTTGTTGCCCAAATGGTCTCGGGCAATACCTTCTTCACGATCGTGGTGGTACTCATGATGGTCTTTGGCCGGGGCTCGTACGTGTACCGGGAGCGTAGGCGTCGGCAGCGAATCCAGCAGGCGTGGGCAAACGGCTGGCTGCGCGTGGCTCCAGCGCTCATCGGTGACCTCGTACCGAAGGGGGACACCGCGGCGAAACACATTGCCAAAGGCCAGCGCGCCACATGCACCGCACCAGCGCTCGTACTGAGTCCCAAAGGCGAATGGATACCGGTAAAGGAGCAATTGCTCAGGCTCAACCGCAATGCTGGTCCGCATGAGTTGCGCATCGCCGAATCCGGCGCGGCTCCTGCCGTCGACCCGCAACACAACAACGGTTGGGTTCTGTACTTGGCTCCCTACGGCGAGCCCGTCGACCAGGGCGCGGTCGCCGTGAATCTGTCCGGGGAAGATGAGGCGCGCATCTTTTCCCATATCGCACGCACGTGGCAGCTGCCGGGACACGACGCAGACGAGCGTTGGTGGGAAAAGTACTGACACCTGCCATTGATCGACGTACCCTGGGCCACATGATCAACCGGGAAGACTTCACCCCCGCCAGGCTCCCCTTTTACGACGCCGACTACACCCGGCTCCGCAACGCCCTCCAAAGCGTCCCCGTGGGGAGGGAAAACCCAGCGCAAGATACTAGCGGCATCGCCGAGCTCATTCAGCGAGAGGGCCGACCCACGCTGATCCGGCGCACGCAGCTGATCCTGATCACCGTTATCTTCCCTATAGGCCTCGTGCTCATCGGCAACGCGGCGCTTTCCGGGTTTGACCCCAGTTTGTTCCACGTCACCTTCATCTTCTTGTGTATGGCCCTGCTGTTCTACGCCGCAGCCGGGTTTATGGCCTACCGCGGGATACGGGAGATCCGGCGCCGAAACCGCGTCCAGGAGGCATGGAATAACGGTTGGTTGCGCCTCTACCCAGTCCTGATCGGTGACCTGATCAAACACGGGCGGGCGTACAGCAAGGGCGACGAGGATCTCCACGTGTACAACTATTCCGCGTTGTGTCTGCTGCTTAACCCGAACGGCGAATGGATGCCCCTGCCGGAGCAGAAATTCACTTTCTGCTACGACACTGAAGTACCCGCCCGAGGGCCCCGAGAAAAGGACTTCCTCGTGGTGGAAAGCGCCGAGGCCGCTCGCGTCGACCCCGAGCACAACAGGGTTAAGCGACATAATGTGTGCTTTTTTGGATATGGATTCCCGGTCCTGCCTGGGCCTACGGCGGGACAGTGCTCGTTGAATCGGGATTCCCGGCCGTAGACCGGAAGGTCCACCACTTCAGGCGTTGGATGTGCTATGGCAGCAGGCTGTTAAACCAGCTGCATGCCAACTCAACACAGAAAGAGAAAACACAACAGGCCCCTATGCCCGGCATGCGAGCACACCGCCACAAAAATGGGCACCACCTCCAGCGGAACACAGCGATGGCGCTGCACACACTGCGGGCACACCTTCACCAACCCCAACACGGCCAAGACCAGCGCATATCGGTTTTCCGTCTTCATCGATTGGATCACCGGCCAACGCCCCCTCGACGCTGTAGCTGCTGCACACAACGTCTCCAGGCGCACACTGATCCGCTGGTTCACCTACTTCTGGTTCATCATTGTCCCGTGCAAACCAGACCCGTACCGCGTCTACGACCAGCTCTTTATCGACGGGACCTACTTCCACAAGAAATGCCTGCTTGTCGCTGCAACCAGCGAGCACGTCGTCGCCTGGCACTGGTGCACACGAGAAACCGCCTACGACTACGCCAAACTCTTCGACCTGATCGCCGAACCCCTAGTCGTGACTACAGACGGCTCCGGTGGCGCCCACAAAGCCATCAAACAATGCTGGCCAAACGCTGCTATCCAACGCTGCCTCGTCCACGTACGCCGCGACACCATCAAAGACACCACACGCCAACCAACACTTACCGCCCACAAAGCACTGCTTCGCCTCGGCAACCAGCTGACCCACATCACCACCCGCGATCAGGCAATTGACTGGGCACTTCGCCTCAACCGCTTCCATGACCTCTACGGTGACTGGCTCAAAGACCGCACCTACCGCAACCAAGTCGCCCCAGAGGAGATCCCAAAACGCATCCGCGACAACCAGCAATGGTGGTACACCCATCCCAGAGCCCGCAGAGCCTACCGCCGGTTCGAGCGCCTCTACCAACAAGGCCACCTCTTCGTCTGGCTCAACCCACCACACCGCACCACAACCGAGTTGAAGACCACCACAAACAGCCTGGAAGGCGGCGTGAACGCACAGCTGAAACACCTTGCCCGAGCCCACCGCGGCGCATTTGACGAACACCAACGAATCATCATGGACTGGTGGCTCTACCTGCACACCCAACACCACGATGACCCGCTGGCGCTAGCAATCGAGCAAGACTTCGGCCACGCAGGCTACGCACACGCCCGCCAGGCACACATGCGTGAACGCGACCAAGCCAACTCACCCGACGGCCGGCCGAAAGTCTACGACACCGGCATCGACACCGACTTCAACCCCTCCTGGGCCATCCGACACGGCTGGGCAGGACGCTCATAACCCCAGCACAACACCCCTACCCCCCATCCCGGCCCCCTGAAAAAGCACACATTTTGTCACTTAAGTCGACACGCCGAGAAAAGCACACATTTTGTCACTTAAGTCGCACAACAACGGCTGGGCACTGTACATGGTCCCCTACGGCAAGTCGATCGACCAGGGCGCACTCACCGTCGATCTCTCGGGTGCGCAGGAGCGGGCAGTGTTCGCGCAAATGGCGAAGCGGTGGAACCTGCCGTTTGATAGCGCCGACGCGAAGTGGTGGTGACCGGATAAAGCAAAAGTGGCCAGCATCTTTGCTGATGCCGGCCACTTCATGTGGTACCCCGTACGGGATTTGAACCCGTGTTACCGCCGTGAGAGGGCGGCGTCCTAGGCCACTAGACGAACGGGGCGCGTTCGCTTTCCTTGCGACTTTTAAAACAATAGAGGGTGTCACATTAAACGCACAAATCACCAGCGTAGAGCACATTTTTTAATGTCTTCTACATGCTAAAAGGCGCACCCTCTTAAGGTGCGCCTTTCTTTCGTCGCGTCCAGCCTATTGCTGGTGGTGCAGCTCCTTACGCGAACCGTTTCGCCGGAAGCTCCGCTTCTCGCATCCCTTGCGATTTGGAAGTCGGATTATGGCTATGCCGCGTATGGCGTATTGCCCGCGCCGGAGGCACCGTCGTGATGCTCAGTATCACTTGCTGTCATCCGGTCTCCTTCCTGTCGACGCTTCACTTCCAGCGTGTCTTCGGCTCTGCTCCCCTTGCGTTCTATTGTGCGGGGAGGGCGTCTGACCTGCTACGTCTCACCCTAGACGGGGACAGACCAGCGCGGAAGACCCTTGCGCAAATCGGCCACTGGTTCTACCCCGTCGAAACGTAACAGCGCACGATACAACGTGTGGCCCATCACACTGGTATGGGGTGGCTTACAGCGCAACGAGTCCCACTGCCGCCGCAGCGATGACCACGGCCCAGGCAGGTACCTTCCACGAGCGCAGAGCAACAAAAGCCACAGCCGCGAGCGCCATCGTTGCCGGCCCCGCGATACCGGCGGTGAAGACTGGTGTGTACAGCGCGGCGGCGAGGATGCCTACGACTGCCGCGTTGGCACCGGCCAGCACGCTCCGGCTCGCCGGATGCGCGCGTAGCGCGTCCCAAAACGGCATTGCACCGACGACGAGCAGGGCCGCGGGCAGGAAGATCGCCACCGTGGCGAGCACCGCGCCCAGCGCCCAGTGGATGCCGGTCGCGCTCGCGCCGAGGAAGGACGCGAACGTAAACAGCGGGCCGGGCACCGCCTGGGCTGCGCCGTAGCCGGCAAGGAAGACGTCGGCGCTCACCAATCTTGTCGGCACCACGGCTTGCTCCAGCAGCGGCAGGACGACGTGTCCGCCGCCGAAGACGAGGGCACCGGCGCGGTAGAAGCCGTCGATAAGCATGAGCCCCACGTCGCTGCCACGGGCGATGATCGGCAACGCGAGCAGCAACCCGAAAAAGATGGCCAGGCTCGTGATTCCAGTGCTCTTTGGGAGGGGCGGCGCCGACGTGGGCTCGTTCGCGGGGGCGGCTTCGCGCAGCAGTGTGTAGCCGGCCGCCGCGCCGACAAGGATCGCAGCGACCTGGATGAGCGGGCTCGGCACAAGCAGCACCAGCACCATCGCAACCACCGCGATGAGCGCGCGCCACTTGTCCGCGACCAGCGACGTCGCCATCCCGATCAGCGCGTGCGCCACCACGGCGACCGCCGCGGCTTTCATGCCGATGAGCCAGCCAGCGTCTGCGACGTTGCCGAGTTTGCTCACGCCGAGCGCGAAGCAGACCAGGGCGATTGCCGACGGTGCCGTAAACGCCACCCACGCCGCTACCAACCCCAGCATGCCAGCCCGGCGCAGCCCGAGCGCCATACCAACCTGGCTGGAGGCCGGACCGGGGAGGAATTGGCACAGGGCGACGAGGTCGGCGTACTCGGCGTCGCTGAGCCACCTGCGGCGAGCGACGAACTCCTCGCGGAAGAAACCAAGGTGCGCGACCGGGCCGCCGAAAGACGTGCAGCCGAGTTTGAGAAACGCGGCGAACACTTCGGCGGCGTTACCGCGTTGTGCGGAGGTTTCCATGGGGAGTCCTTCTCGGTAAAACGGCGGCATGGCTCAAGCGCCCGCTGGGGGCCGGTTTTTATCGCACCTGACCGTAGCAAAAGCATAGGCGCTTCGCAGCACGAAAGCAGTGCCACTAGCCCAACGCAGCCAAGGGGACGACCCAGATTCCGTCAGCGCGCCGGTACAGGTGGCTACCGGCATGCACCACCATGCCGCCAGCCCACTTCGGCCCCAACTGAACTCTCAACCAGTGCAGGTGCGCCACGTCATCGTCACGGACCTCCGGCGAAACCTTTACCTCGATCCCGAGTATCCGCTTCTCCATGTCCTCGACGAGGATGTCCAATTCACGCTCGCCCCTCCGCGCACGCAAGTGCCACGTTTTCGCGCCAAAGGTCTCTGCTGCGACGCGAGCACTCAAAAGCACGAAAGACTCGAAAAGCTGGGCAAACAACTCGCTTTGCGCTGGATCCCCCGAGATCAGAGAAGCCGGCGTCGCACCGAGCAGTGTTGCGGCCAGGCCTGGATCACACAGGTGGTGCTTAGGCGAACGGATCAGCGGAGGAAATCCAGCCTGCAGTGGCTCCCATGCGGGAAGCGGCTCGAGGATCATCAACTGCTCCAAGAGACGACGATAGCCCTGCGTCGTTTTCCTCGCGGGCTTGTCAGCCTCACCGGGTGTCGCGCGATCAAGGATCGACTGATAGCTGTCTGTCCGCGATGAGCCGGCAGCATACGCGGAGAGCCAACGGATCACAGACTGCGGATCACGAATACGCTGCCCCAGTTCTTCGAACTCGTGCGTTGCAAGACGCTCGACGTAAGAATTCAGGCGCATCGTCCGCAGCCGCGGCGGAAGCTCCATGATGCCGGGAAACCCCGAGCGACAAATCTCCTCGGCATAATCCGTCACACCGACAGCAACCTCTTCCGCTTCAACGTTGCTTTGCATTCCATGAAAGATATCCGCGATACGCACCTTGGTACGTGCCAACGAACGCTCCTGCATTGCGAATGGGCGCATCCGTACTGCATCGATCCTTCCGGCCCCAGAATGGATTCCGGCCCCATGTGGCGGGTACGCACTTCCTGTCAGAAGAAAAGACCCAGCCGGTGCCCCCGCGTCCACCGCCCGACGGACGATATCCCATACCGGTGGGTATTTCTGCCACTCATCAATGAGCACACTGCCCTGCCGCGAGTGCACGATCGAAGGATCAGCCGCAAGCAAGTCACTCATCCCCGGGGAGTCCAACTGAAGCACATGCTCAGCACGCTGCAACGCCGTTTGGGTCTTCCCCACGCCCTTTGCACCTTCCAGCGCAATCGCAGGAAAGTACGGCATGACCTCGTCAAGGAGGGTATCTATCTCCCTCCTCACATATTTCGTTGAATCTGTGGCCTCATCCATGCTCAAACCGTAGCACGGGATTGTAGAGTAACGCCAGGTAGAACGGAATGTTACCCAGATTGTACACATTCTATTACCCAAATTGCACACGTTGAATTACCCAAAATGTACACGTTTTATTACCCAAAATTGTCAATTAGGACCACGCAATATGTGTCCAATGGTTCTAGGGCCGCAGCCCAGACTGGTTGCCTGGGGAAGGAATGTCCGACATAGCAACGTCGTGCTAAATGGAGCTAGCTCCATTTGGCCACGCCCCGCCAGCAAAACCCCAGGTCGCCACTTGACCGATCTCCTAAACGGAGCTAGCTCCATTTGGCCACGCCACAAACAGCGCATGTCATGTCTAAGGGCTTTTTGGACAAGGAGTCCAACGACTTTTTGGACGGGATGTCTAAGGGCATTTTGGACATTCCCAGTAGCGGAAAGGCTGAATGGTTTTCGCTATAGAAAAACGCCGCGAGCTGGTTGCCCTCGAGTCCCCTAATGTCGACAAAGCCATCACTCCGATGGCGTCGTTCAGAAGCGCGGATGAAAGTCCAAGGCCAACTACGCGGGAGCAGCGGTGCGTGTATAGCCGCCGACGGCAGACCACCCTAAGACTCAAGGAGCACGTGCTTTAAGCCCTGGTCGCCGCCGACAGCCCCGAGATGATCTACACAGCCCCTGGCGGCGAGAGCTCTTCAGTGCGCAGCCTCCGGCAGCGGTACGCCACGGGCCGCACGGCCGGTGAGCCAACCTCACCTTGCCGAGGCAACGAAGCACGATCAAGCACGGCGAAGCACCCCGTAACTGTCCTGCTTGTGACCGCAGCACAGACCACGAGAATGATCCGCTAGAAAGTGTCCAAGAACTCCATGGATTCCGTGTCCAATAAGTCATTAGACTCCGTGTCCAAAAACTCTATAGACATAACAGCCACAAACAGCGCACCCCGCCACCCCAGACACACGAAGAACCGAGGCGGCCAGCTTTTCAGCCGACCGCCTCGGTATGTTGTACCCCGTACGGGATTTGAACCCGTGTTACCGCCGTGAGAGGGCGGCGTCCTAGGCCGCTAGACGAACGGGGCATTAGGACACAGAACAACTTTTGTGAAGTTCTGTTGCTGGCCTACCTGGACTCGAACCAAGAATGACGGTACCAGAAACCGTTGTGTTGCCAATTACACCATAGGCCATCGTTTTTCAGTGCTTACCGGAGTAAACTCTTTGTGAAGTTTTTCCTTGCTCGCTCTGAACAACGATGATTACTATAACCAGAAGGTACAATACATACCAAATCGCCTGCGTATCGCCGCTTTTTAGGCGTTAAAATGACGCCGTTGTAAGTGTGCTCAAATACGACGACGCCCGCGTGCCGGGCGGGCACGCGGGCGTCGAGAAGCGAGCGAGAAGCGAAAACCTTACTCAGCTGCGTAAGGCGTGACCGCGCGGGCGGCACGCAGGCGCGTGAGCGTGGACTCCTTGCCCAGGAGCTCCATGGACTCGAACAGCGGCGGGGAGACCTGCTCGCCGGAGACGCCGACGCGCAGGGCACCGAAGGCCTTACGCGGTTTCAGCTCGAGTTTCTGGATGAGTGCCTCGTTGAGCGCGGCGTCGATGGCATCGGTGGCCCATTCAGACTCGTCGATGGCCTCAAGCGCCGCAATACCCTCATCGAGCGCCTCGACCGCATCCTCCTTGAGGTTCTTGCGGGCGGCCTTCTCGTTGAGCTCGAGCTCGGAATCTGGGGTGACGAGGAACTTGAGGAGCCCATAGGCGTCGCCAAGCATCTTGATGCGGGTCTGCACCAGCTCGGCGGCCAGGGCGAACTTCTCCGCCGGGTAATCGGCCGGGAAATCGGTGTACTCGGTGAGATAGGCGCGCAGGCGATCGCGGAAGTCCTCGGGCTCGAGCAGGCGGATATGATCCGCGTTGATCGCCTCGAGCTTCTTCTGGTCGAAGCGCGCGGGGTTGCCAAGCACGTCTGAAACGTCGAAGGCCTTGACAAACTCGTCGACAGAGAAGATGTCCTGGTCCGCGGACAGCGACCAGCCCAGAAGCGCGAGGTAGTTGATCATGCCCTCCGGGATGATGCCGGCATCGCGATGGTTAAACAGGTTCGATTCCGGGTCGCGCTTGGACAGCTTCTTGTTGCCCTGCCCCATCACAAACGGCAGGTGGGCAAACTCCGGCGTGAAGTCGGTGACGCCAATGCGCTGCAGTGCCGCGTAGAGCGCGATCTGGCGCGGGGTGGAGGAAAGCAGATCCTCCCCGCGCAGGACGTGGGTGATGCCCATCAGCGCGTCGTCGACCGGGTTGACCAGGGTGTACAGCGGGGCCCCGTTGGAGCGGGCGACCACGAAGTCCGGCTGCGTCTCCGACTTGAAGGTCACCTCGCCACGCACGAGGTCGTTCCAGGTCCAGTCCTGATCCGGCATGCGCAGGCGCCACACGGGCTTGCGGCCCTCTGCCTCGAATGCGTCGATCTGCTCCTGGGTGAGGTCGCGGTCGAAGTTGTCGTAGCCCAGCTGCGGGTCGCGCCCGGCGGCCTTATGGCGCTCCTGCACTTCCTCGTTGGTGGAGTACGCCGGGTAGACCTCGCCGGCCTCAATCAGCTTGTCTAGGACTTCCTTGTAGATGTCCATGCGCTGCGACTGGCGGTACGGCTCGTGCGGGCCGCCCACGTTGATCCCCTCGTCCCAGGTCAGGCCGAGCCACTCAAGCGACTCGATGATGGCCTGGTAGGACTCCTCGGAGTCGCGGGCGGCGTCAGTGTCCTCGATACGGAAGACAAACGTGCCGCCGCTGTGCCGCGCCTGCGCCCAGTTAAACAGGGCGGTGCGCACCATCCCGACGTGCGGGGTGCCAGTGGGCGATGGGCAAAAACGTACTCGCATTGCAGATTCAGTCATGGGGTAAATAGTAGCCCCTACGTGCGGGCAGTCGCTTTTCGACGCCCACCGCCTCCCCTACTTCGCGTACCGCGAAAGGAACCACCACAGCTCATCTGCGGCGGACGGCGAGTACCACCAGTAGTGGTTCGAGCCGTGCACCTGGATCACCTGCACACCCTTGGCGCAGCCGCGCCCGGACACGCGGGTGGCGTTCGGCCCGACCGGGGCGCGGTCGACGCCGCCTGCGCAGCGGTTACGGCGCTCGTAGGACGCGAACATCGCCGGCACCGGCAGCACGCGCTCCCCTCGCCGGACCGTGCCGTGGTAGGGCGTGAGTGTGTCCCCCGTGCCGTGGACCGCCATAAAGGCGACCGGGATTGGCTGGCAGCCGCGGTTGACCGGCGCATAGTAGGCGCCAGAGACACCCGCCACACCAGCGAAGAGGTCGGCCATGTGGCAGGCCGAGACCGCTGCCATCCCGCCACCGGTGGACATGCCGGTGGCGTAAATGCGGCGGCGGTCGATGTTGTAGTAGCGCTGCACATCGTCGATCATTGCGCGAACGAAGCGGATATCCTGGCCCGGGCGAGTCACCGCCGTCGGCGAACCCTCCCACGACGCCCCGATGGCGCGCGGGTACACGATGATGGCGTTTTGCCCCACGGCGGACTCACGCAACCGCGAGTAGTTGCGGAAATTCTCCGTGGAGTCCTGGTACGCGGAGTAGCCCACCATCACTGGCGTCGGGCGGGCCGGGTTGTAGTTGGCAGGCACCCACACGAGGTAGCTGCGGCCCGCTCCGACAATCTCTCCGTTGCGGCCCGGGGCAATCGGGGCTTTTGCCTGCGGTGCCCACCCGCTGCCACCCGGCACCTTCGGCACCGGCGCTGGCTCGGGGACCGGGTTATGCGGCAGCGAGGACCCGGGTGGCAATGACTCGTTGGCCATCCGGACGAACTTGTTCCACTCCGCATTCGCGTTGCGCGTGGCGTCGGCGACGGCGTTGTTCGCGCTCTCCATCGCTGCGTTGACCTGCCCATCGAGCGTTGAGGACAGATCTTGAGCAGCAGCCGGGGTGGCCTGAGTGGCCAACAGCAGGGCAACAAGGCCACCGGCAAGAGTTTTCACAATTTTCACTCCTGTCACATTACCCCTCCTTACAGGCCGCTGGCATTTCGCATAAAACTGCCCCACAGTTGCTGTATATTTCGCGGTTGCTAAAGTCTCCCCTTATGCCGCAGACCCCCGCGCACAACTCGCCGACCCCTGATCACAGACGCCCCGCAAGCGCCCCGGACTTCCTACTGTCCCGCGCCCACGGCTCCGTGCGCACGCAGGGCTCGGTGCGCCAGTTTTCCGATGCCTTCGCCGCCATCGACGCAATCGAGGCCGGCGAGGTCGACATGGTCGTCGGCGCGCTGCCCTTCGACCAAAACTGCCCCGCCGCGCTCACGGTGCCGGAGACCATCGTGCGCGAATCCGGCACGCTCGAGCCGCACCCGTACTACCGCGTCGGACCCGGCTCACGCCTCTCCGCTTCCGTGACCAGTTACGACCCCGCTCCCCAGGAGCACCTTCGCAGAATCGAGGCAGCGCTCGGCACGATCGAGGCCTCCAAACTGGACAAGGTGGTCCTCGCCCGCGCGGTGGACATCGCCTTCGATCCGCCAGTTGACCCGCGCCTCGTCGCGGCGCGGCTTATCGACCTCTCCTTCACCCGCGACGGCTTCATCGCCGATCTGACCCCAGCCGGCCGCCCCGGCAACTTCTTCGTCGGCTCCTCACCTGAGGTGCTGGTCAAGCGGCGCGGCATGGAGGTTGCTTCGCACCCGCTGGCGGGTTCTGCCGCGCGCATCCCGCACGACCGCGAAGCCGACGAGGCCGCAGCCAAAGCGCTCTACAATTCGGCGAAGGATCTCGACGAGCACGCCTACGTCGTCGAGCACATCCGCGGCATCCTCGCCCCGCTGTGCACCCGCCTGGAAATTCCGGAGCGCCCCCAGATTGAAAAGACCAGCGAGATGTGGCACCTGGCCACCCCCATCCGCGGCGAGCTCAAGGACCCCGCGCCCACCGCGCTCGACCTCGCGCTGCGGCTCTACCCCACCCCGGCCGTCTGCGGCACGCCGCCCGAGGCCGCCGAGGCGCTGATCACCACCGCGGAAACCGACCGCGGCTTCTACGCTGGCGCGGTCGGCTACACCGAAAACAACGGCGACGGCGAGTACATGGTGGCGATCCGCTGCGCCGAGGTCGATGCCTCCGGCACAAGCGCCCGCACCTGGGCGGGCGGCGGCCTCGTCCTCGGCTCCGACCCCCAGGCGGAGCTGGACGAGACCAGCGCCAAGCTGCGCACCATCATGCGCGCGCTTGGTCTTTGATACTCGGGCCGGTTTAGGCCCGAGCGACCGGGTTGCCCAGGCTGCCGATGCCCGGGATTTCCACCTCAATGAAGTCACCCGGCACCATCTCGGCGGTACCAGCAGGCGAACCGGTGGCCATCACGTCGCCCGGCAGCAGGGTGAAGGACTGGGTGACCCACTCGATCATCTCGCCGATGTTCATGATCATCTGCTTGGAGTTGGAGTCCTGCTTCGTCTCGGTTTTCCCGTCGTGGGTGAGGTGTGCCTTGATCGGCAGGTCGGAGAAGTCGAACTTATCCAGGTCCGTCTCGATCCAGGGCCCGAGCGGGGCGAAGGTGTCAATGCCCTTGGCGCGCGCCCACTGGCCGTCGGAAAACTGCAGGTCGCGGGAGGACACGTCGTTGATGATGGTCACTCCGCGGACCACCGACTTCCAGTCCTTCGCCTTGACGTTCTTGCACGGCACGCCGATGACCACGGCAAGCTCGCCCTCAAACTCCACGCCGGTGGCGAAGTCCGGGATACGAATCGGCGCGCCCGGGCCAACAACGGCTGTTGGCGGCTTGATAAAGATGGTCGGCGGCAGGTGCTCTGCCGACTCTTTGAACACCTCGGCGACGTGGTCCGCATAGTTGCGGCCCACCGCCACGATCTTGCTGGGCAGCGTCGGCGCGAGCAGGCGCACGTCTTCCAGCTTGTACTCTTTTCCGGTGTACTCGGGGTCGGTATACGGTGTGCCGGCGATTGCCTTGGCTACCTCCCCCGCTTCGTCGATGACGGCGAACGTCATCCCTTCAGGTGTTGCAATTCGTCCAAAACGCATAGGCAAGAGCATACCGAAACGTATCGGGAAGTGACACATCACTCACTGACCAGGGCAAGGTAAAGCTCAGCACACGCAATCGCGTCTGTGAGCGCCCCGTGGTTGGTGTATCGCGGCAGCCCGTAACGCTGGCGCACCCGCGGCAGCCGGAGATCTTCGCCGCGCGGATAGGTGCCCATGCGCTCCATGTGACGTCGCTCCATCGTCATCGTGTCAATTACCTCGGAATCATGCAGCGCCCAGCGCTTCCCGCGCACCTGCGCGCTCAACTGCCCGAGGAACCCCGTCTCCATCTGCGCAAAGTGCGCGAGCAGCTGCCGCCCTTCGATGGCGCGCGAGAAGGCCTCCCACACTGCTTCCGGGGCTTCGCCACGCGCCGCCACCTCATCGTCAGTAATGCCATGGATCGTTGCCGAATCTCCCACCTGCGCCCCGGCCAGCACGTGATACTCCGCCCCGGCCAGGTCGATCACTTCGCCGTTGACCGGCACCCACCCCACGGCGACCAAGGCATCGCGTCCGGGTTTGAGGCCGGTGGTTTCGACGTCGACGGCCAGCAGCGCGCCGTCGATAAGCTGCCTGCGCTTCGCGCGCGTCCCGAAGAACATCTCACACCGCCTGTACCGGGTACTTGTTCGCCAGCGCGTTCTGCAGCGACTTGATCACGCGGAAACTGTCGCGCAGCGCCGCCCGGTCGCGCTCGCTCAGCTGCTTCGGGTCGATGTGGTAGTCCGGCCGCTCGCCAGCGCGCAGCTGCCTCGCCTGGTGCTTCATCACCAGGTCAGCCAGGTACTCGTAGGCACCCAGCAGGTCCTCCGCGCCCTTCGTCGAGATGATCGCGCCCGGCTCGCTTCTCGACGCCAAAATACGCGCCACCGTATCTACCTCATCCACCCCCGAAACGATCGAGTACAGCCGCGCCATCTGCACCACCGCCGCGGTCCCGCCGCGCTTGATGTCCAGGGTGGAGGCGTACTCGCCGCTGCGCTCGACGACTAGGCCGCGGAAGAACCCAATCGGCGGTTCGCGGAACGTCGCCAGCGCGGCCAGGTGCGTGTGCAGTCGGCGCGAGCCGCGGGCGGAGGCAAGCGCCGCGTCGTGCACCTCGCGGGCAGCGGCCTCGGCCGCGGCGTCGGAGGCGAAGATGGTACGGAAGTCGAAGAACACCTGCGCGTGCAGCAGCGCGTCCGGATCGGGGGCGGTGACCCAACCGTGGAAGGTGCGCTCCCACTGCGTCTGCGTCATGCGCCAGGCGTCGTTGGCGGCCATCATGTCGCCGGGGCACAGCGCCTGACCGGCGTGTCCGAGCCCCTCGCAGACGAAGCGGCCCAGCTCGGCGAAGTACGCGCCGTGCGCCGCCGGGTCGAAGGCGTTGCCCAGCACCAGCGCGTTGTCCTGATCCGAGGCGGGCCCCATCTCCCTGCGCGCCTGGGAGCCAACCGCGACGAACGCGAAGGGCACCGGCGGGGGCCCAAGCTTCTCGATGGCCAGGTCACACAGGCGCCGCGCGATCCCGTCCGCGATCGAGGTGAGGATCCGCTGCGACTCGGTGGCCGACGCACCGCGCTCGTAGAAGCGCATCGCCACCTGGGCCGCCCGCTCGTACGCGCCCTCGAGCTCCTCGTAGCTCGCGCGCTCCACGTCCGCTGCCAGATAGATCGGGTCGGCTTGCAGAAGGCGCATGATGTCGGAGGAAGTCACGACACCTTCGATGCCGTGCTCGCCTTCCACCGGCAGGTGGTGGATGCCCGCCTCGCCCATGAGCAGCATCGCCTCGAAGACAAGCGCGGAAGCCGCGATCGAGCGCACCGGAGAAGTCATGATCTCGGCCACCGGCCTGTCCGGGTCCACACGCCGAGCCACTACGCGCGAGCGCAGGTCGCGATCCGTGAGGATCCCCGGCTCCCCTTCCCCCGCCTCAACGATCAGGCAGGTCACCCGGTGGCGATCCATCGTGGCCGCCGCCTCCGCGATCGGGGTTGTAGGTTCGATGGTGCGCAACTCGCGGTCGCGGATGAGTTCCGAAAGCCGAGTGCGCAGCACCTGCGCCGAGCCCGAATCGCGTACTTCTTTAGCCGCCGCCGCTACTCGACGCGACGCAGTCTGGAAGAAGCGCTCCAGGTCCGGGTGCGCGTCCAAAAGTTGCATAAACGTCTCGCGCGGAAGCAACAGCAGCACGCAGTCCTCCACCGCGGTCATGGTGTACTGCGACTCACGGTCGCCGACAAGCGTGGAGTAGCCGAAATTCTTTCCCGCATCGCGCCGGTCGAGCAGCAGACCGTCCTCGGCGACAATGTCGATGGCCCCGGAGCGGATGATGTGCAGCGTGTCGTTCGGTTCGCCGAGGCCCACAACAGTGGTGCCGCGGCGCACGTAGGTAATGCCCATCTGCGCGGGCAACGCGGCAAGCTCATCCTCGGGCAGGTGCGAGAAAGGCTCGTGCTGGGCGAGGAAGCCGCTGACCTCTTCAAGTTCGACGCTCATGCCCCAACATTAGCGTGAGATCACACACAAATGTGGCGGTTTTACTGGTAGCTCACAAACCAGGGTCGCGGGCTGACGTCGTTGAAAGTTTGCTCCGGGCTAAACGTCGGCTCGTCCTCATCGATGAAGTTCTTCCACGCCATGTAGAAGCCCGGGTCGAGGTCCTTGCGCAGCAGGTCCCAGGTCTCAAACTTCTGCCCCGGTGTGCCGTGCCCGTCCGCGTGCAGGATATAGGCCAGCTCGTCGTGGTCGGTGCGGATATTCTCGCGGTCTGGGAACATCCCGAGCTGGAACTGGTGCAGCACGAACGCCTTCTGGGGCAGGTTGTGCTCGCGGGTAAACTCGGCGAGCCAGTCGGCCACCACGTTGATCTCCTCCGCGGTCGCGGAACCGACGCGCGAGAGCGGCTCCTCGCCCGGGTTGAGCTTCCACTCCGCATCCAGCGCAAGGCCAACGTTGGGGCGTTTGAGTAACTCTTCGTACAGCCTGACTTGGTGCAGGAAGTCGCCCTGGCCCGGCTGCAGGTCGATCACCGCGTAGCCGCCCGCCTCGGTGATGGCGTCGATGTACGGCACGACCGCAGCCGGGTCTGCCTCGTTGGAGTAGTCCCCGTCCTCGCCCGGCGAGTTCGACGCCACCGTCACGATGATCTCGAAGGCGGGGATCACCGGTTCGTCGGCAAGCGGCTGGTACTTCTCCGCGTACTCCTTCGCCAGCGCCGCGGCCTCCGCCGGCGGCTGCTCGCCCATCACGCCCAGCTCGGGCGCAAACGCGTGTCCGTACAGCGCGATCATGCGTCGGCCCGGGAAGACCAGCCCGCCACCGCCGGGCAGCTCGCCGTTGCCTGCCAGCTCGATGCGCGAGTGGAAGTCCTCGGTCGTGCCCCACTGCCTGCCGAGCGCGAGCGTGTCCTGCTCTGCCACGGTGCGCATGCTTGTCGACGTCGCCCGCGGATCCGGTGCCGCAACCACCTCAATCTCGGCACCTGCCGCACGCGCTGTCGCCGCCGCTGCCCGCGAGGTCTGCGGGCTCGCGAGCATCGGCGGAAGCTGCCGGTCTTGTGCATTCGGTGTGTCGAGCGCGGCGATCGCCGCGGCATCATTCTCAGGCGCGTGGCTGTCCACCGGCTCGGCCTCGTTTACCTCGGCGTCGTCGCTGGGCACCTCTATCACGGTGTTGGCGCCCAGGCGCGTGATTTCCTCGTCGACGGCCGCATCCGTGTTCGGCCACCGCGTCAGCAGCGGGACGCCTTTCTCGACTGCGATGGCTGCGGCGCGGAGCTGGTCCTCGCGCTTCGGGCCCGCCACCACGACCGTGCCGGCGGCGTCGAAAAGCAGCTTGGAGACCTCCACGCCGGTGCCGTCTGCGTCCGCGATCACCTCAGAACCGTCGGTGGCGAGCCGCTCTCCCTCGCCAGCGGCCTCCGGGGAGCCCGACACCTGCTGGAACGCGCCGGTAAGGCCGAGCACGGTCATCACGAGTGCGGCGATCAGCGCGCAGGCGCTGACGACCCTGGCGCGGGAGGTGTGCAATCGCATACTGACGGGCCCCTTTCTCTACGGTCACATGATTTTCACAATTCTACGGCCCCGCCACCGGCGCTGGGTGTTGTGGCTTCCTTAAAACGCGAAATGCCCCGCGCTTGGCGGGGCATGCGCATGAAAGCGGCTACTTCAGCGCGGCGGCGATTCGGTCGCCGACCTCGGTCGTGGATACCGGGCCGTCGCCACGCGCGGCGACGTCGGCCTCGACTGCCTGCTCGATGCGCGCGGCGTTGTCCTCGTCGCCAAGGAAGCGCAGCATCATGGCCACCGACAGGATCATCGCGGTCGGATCGGCGATCCCCTGGCCGGCGATGTCCGGCGCGGAGCCGTGCACCGGCTCGAACATGGAGGGGAACTCGCCCACGGCGTTGATGTTGCCGGAGCAGGCCTGGCCCACGCCGCCGGTGACCGCGCCGGCGAGGTCGGTGAGGATGTCGCCGAAGAGGTTGTCGGTGACGATCACGTCGTAGCGGGCCGGGTCGTCGACCATGTAGATCGTCGCGGCGTCGATGTGGTTGTAGTCCACCTCCACCTCAGGGAACTCCTGCGACAGCTCGTCAACGACGCGCTTCCACAGGCCACCGGCGTTGACCAGCACGTTGGTCTTGTGCACGAGCGTAAGCTTCTTGCGGCGCGTCATCGCCAGCTCGAAGGCGTAGCGCACCACGCGCTCGGCGCCGAAGTAGGTGTTCTGGCTGACTTCGGAAGCGACCTCGTGCACCGTGCCCTGGCGCAGCGTTCCGCCGTTACCCGCATACAGGCCCTCGGTGCCCTCGCGCACGACCACGAAATCGATCTCGCCGGGGTTGGACAGCGGGCTCGTCGACGTCGGGTACAAGCGCGAGGGGCGCAGGTTGACGTAGTGATCCAGCTTGAAGCGCAGCGGCAGCAGCAAGCCGCGTTCGAGCACGCCCGCAGGCACGTTCGCTGGGTCGCCGATCGCGCCGAGCAGGATCGCGTCGTGCTCCTTCAGGCTGTCCAGGTCGGCGTCGGTGAGCAGCTCGCCGTTGCGCAGGTAGCGGCGCGCACCGAGGTCGTAGTCGGTGGTTTCCACGTCGTCGCGCACCGCGGCAAGCACCTTCAGGCCTTCAGCCATGACTTCGGTGCCGATGCCGTCGCCGCCAATCACTGCGATCTTCATTTTTGAGATTCCTTTCTCACCAAATGGACTTGCCTGTGAGTGTAGCAGCCCACCCAGGCAAAAGTGTGCCCCCGCACGAAACTCTCCGTGCGGGGGCGAAATCACGCGCGCATGCGGCTTAGTCCAGCACTACCTGCAGCGCGGAAGCACCGAGTGCCTCTGCAATCTCGTCCACAAGCGCAGCCGGCACCTCGGACTCGACGCGCAGGATCAGGATCGCGCCATCGCCCTTCGAAGCCTGGGTCAGCGCCGCGGCCTCGATGTTGATGCCCTTGGCACCGAGCTTGGAGCCCACCGTGCCCAGCGCGCCAGGCGCATCGGTGTAGCGGAAGAAGAGGTTGCGCCCCTCGGCGCGCATGTCCAGGCCGCGGCCGTTAATGCGCACAATCTTCTCCACGCCCTCCAGCCCGGTCAGCGCACCGACGACGGTGACTGTCTCGCCGGTGCCAGAGACGATCTGTACTTCGAGCGCGCTGCGGTGCGCACGCGCCTCGGTCTGCGTCTCCACCGAGTAGGTCAGCCCGCGCGACTCGGCGATCTGCGGGGCGTTGACGAAGGTGACCGGCTCATCCACGATGCCGGAGAAGAGCCCGCGCACCGCGGACAGGCCGAGCGAGTCGATCTGCTCGGTCGACAGCTCGCCGCGAGCGGTGACCTTCAGCGAGACCGGCGCCTCATCCAGCAGCTCGCCGGCGATCAGGCCGAGCTTGCGAGCCAGGTCCAGCCAGCGCGCCACCTCTTCGCCGACGCGGCCGCCGGTGATGTTGACCGCGTCCGCAACGAACTCGCCAGCAAGCGCCTTGAGCACCGAATCGGCAACGTCGGTGCCCGCGCGGTCCTGTGCCTCCACGGTGGAAGCGCCCAGGTGCGGGGTGACCACGACCTCGTCGAGGGCGAACAGCGGCGAGTCGGTGCACGGCTCGGAGGCGTAAACGTCGAACCCGGCGCCGCGGATGGGGCCGTTCACGATGGCGTCGGCAAGCGCCTGCTCATCCACCAGCCCACCGCGGGCGGCGTTGATGAGGATCTGCCCCTCCTTAGCCTTCGACAAAAGGTCCGCGTTGAACATGCCCGCGGTTTCCTTCGTCTTGGGCAGGTGGATGGTGACGAAGTCGGCGCGGCCCATGAGCTCTTCCAGCTCAACGAGCTCCACGCCGAGCTGCGCAGCGCGGGCGGGGTTAGCGTAGGGGTCGTAGGCGATGACGTTTGTCTCGAAAGCGCTCAGGCGCTGCGCGAACAGCTGGCCAATGTGACCGAAGCCGACGATGCCCACGGTTTTGCCGTAAATCTCCACGCCCTTAAAGGAGGAGCGCTTCCACTCGGCGGCGCGCAGCGTCGCGTCCGCGGCCGGGATCTGGCGCGCGGTAGCCAGCAGCAGCGCGATCGCGTGCTCGCAAGCGGAGTGAATGTTCGAGGTCGGGGCGTTCGCGACCATCACGCCGCGCTCGGTGGCTGCGGGGATGTCGACGTTGTCCAGGCCCACGCCCGCGCGCCCGATGATCTTCAGGTTCTTCGCGGCCGCGATGACCTCGCTATCGACGGTCGTTGCGGAGCGCACGAGCAGCGCGTCAGCCTCCGGGACCGCGGCGAGGAGCTCCTCGCGGTTCGGCCCGTCGACCCAGCGCACCTCGACTGCGTCTCCGAGCGCTTCGACGGTGGATTGGGACAGTTTGTCAGCGATCAGCACGACCGGTTTGGACACTGGGATCGACTCCTGTGCATTTCGATATCTCAATAGGTACGCGCGTCATTCTAGCCCGCGGAAGCGCCACTGTCTGCAATTCCCGGCTAATAATTTTCTTCCGCCTGCATAATACGCTCCGGAATATCGATTGCCCGGCCAAACTGCGTGCCCAGCAGCACGAGCGGTGCGTCCGCCAGCCCCGCCATCGCGAGCAGTGTGCTTTCCGACGCCCGCGGGTCCGGGTCGTCCACATACGCCACCGCCGCCCCAAACGCCCGCGCATTCGAGATCGAGGCAATCGAGGACTCCCCCGTCGCTACCACCTGCGGCGCCATGTCGGCATCGCGCCGCGAATGCACCGGGAAAGGCCGCGCCTTCGCGTTCGGTTTCACCGTCGGCTGCGCCCACGACGCGTTGAGCCAAGTAGGCAGCGAGGTATCGAGCTCCGTAACCACGCGCTGCGCCTGCGAGGGATCCTGCACGGCGCGCTCGCGGAAACGCACCGAAGTCATCTTTCCTAACGCCTCGAGCCCGCCCGGATCGCGGTTGACTTTCACTTCACCGCTCAGCGGGGCGACAGGCACATCGCCGACGGTAAGCACCGTGTGTGCCTTCAAGCGTTCCATTTCTTGAATCACCTGAGCATGGTGCTGCTCGTCGTAGACAAGCAAAGGCGCGTGCGCATAAGCGGCTATCGACGCCGCACGCAACTGCGCCTCCGGCGTAGCATCAGAGACCACGAGGGTTTCCGAACGCACGAAGAAGTACTCGGAACTGACCAGCCCATTGGTGTCGTCAAGGACGACCGGGCGATCGTCGAAAGACGCAGCCACGTGGCGCGACTGGTTCGCGGTGCGCGCCTTTTCCAGCGGGGACTGCTCGGCCTCCTCCGAGCAGCCGCCGAGCGCCAGCGCACAGGCGCACAGCGCGGCGACGATGCCGCAAACACTACTCTGCAGCGCCATCGCCCTCTCGCACGTCGCGCACGACGGCCTTGTCCAGCGCGTACTCAATGATGCCGACGAAGTGCTCGCGGCGGTAGGTGATAAAGCCCTCCCAGTCGGAATTCAACAGGTCAGCGGGGCGGATCTCGTGGCCGCGGAGCATCGCGTCAAACTCTGCGTCGTCCATCAGCGACTTCGACTGCAGGCGCGGCAGATAGCGCTTCGGTTCGTTGTTCTCCATCACGACGTCGGTGCGCCGGCCCATCGGCGTGCGGTTGAGCACCGAGTCAGCCAACTCCTCGTCAGCCCCCGCAGCCAGGCAGAACTCGCGCGGGAAGACGGTGTGGAAGCGCGGCAGCAACTCCCCGATCGTCTCGCGCGTAAACGGCTTGCCGGTGCGCCAATCCAGTGCGCCGCGGGCCATCAACAGCGCGTACAGGCCGCGGTAGACGCCGCTTTCCGCAGTCGCCGTGTGTAGCCGCGACTCCGCAAAAGTGGCGTCGGTGACCGTACGCGGCACCGCGTCCGTTTCTCCCCGCACCCAGGGCGTGACCTGGGTGACGTCCAGGCCTGCGCGAATCGACGGCGCATGCGCCCCGTAGAGCTCGCCGAATACGCCGGACCAGAACCAGCGGTTCAGCCGGTCCTTCGCCTCCTGCTGCTCCAGCACCGCCGGGTCCTCGGCGAGGCGGGCCAAAATGGTCGCCAGCGGCACAATCTGGGCCGCGTAGGGCACCTGGTCGACGCCCAAAATGCAGCGCTCCGCCAAAAACTCCGCGGCGGCCACGAAGGCGTCGGTAAGTTCCTCGGCGTGGTCGAGATACTGCGAAAGCGAGATGTTCAAAATGTCGCCCCGGTGCCCCACCGCGTGTCCTTGCCTACTGGTGAGCAGCAGCGACAGGGCTCGCAGGTACTCAATCCGGCCAATGTTGTCCAGCGCCGGGTACTCGCGCAGACGCGCCTCCTGGGTGGCGAAGTGCTCGCTCAGCCTGAATTCCGGATCCTCCGAGGCAAAGACAGCAGTGAGCAGCTCGAAGACATCCATCTGCACGCCTGCGGAGTTTGCGTGCGCGAAGATCTGACCGACGCCGATCTGCGAGGTCTCGCGGTCGATGCGGATTACCGGCACGTCGTATGCCGGCAACCAGCGCAGCACGCTATGCTGGAAGGCCTTGACCGCCTCCCGCATCCCCGGGTCTTGAGACTCCGCGGCCAGGTCGATGAGCAGGTCTGCGCCTTCCTTCCAGAGCAGCGTCGAGATCGGCACCACGCCGTGGGTGAGCATGTCGGCACGCGAGGTGATCCCGCCGTCGATCTGCGGGCCGAAGTGCGAGCGCACCTGCCCGTCTAAGTCCACGGCGAAGACGGACTCCACCGGCATCGGGTCCGCCGACACCGCCGCGCGCACGTCGACAAAGAAGCGGCGCTCGATGCGCCGGCCGAGGTAATCAAGCGAAGGGATGACCCCGTCGCCCTTGAAGGCGTGGTAGAGGGAGGTGAGGCGCTGCTGCCCGTCGAGAAGCAACAGCCCCGGCTCGCGATCGCCCGGGCGCAAACCCTCGAGCGGGCGCGGGCGGAAGCGCATCGGCGCGTTCCGGGTATCGAGCGCGAGGAAGGATCCGACCGGGTACCCGCGCAGCACGGAGGTCACGAGTGTGCGGACGCGGTCGACGTCCCAAATGTATTCGCGTTGGAAATCGGGCAGCTGCAGCTCGCCGCGCTCGGCGCGGGCGAAGAGGTCTTTTAAGGAGTAGCTCGGCGTGGTAAATCCCATGGCCCCAACACTAGAACAGAATCAGCAAACCGTCTCGTGGGATTCGTGCTCCGGCTGCTCGATCTGGATGGTGGAGTGCTCAATGCCGTGTTCGCGCAGGGCGTGCTGGGCCGCATCCAGCAGCGGGCCGGTGCCGACGGTGCCGTCGCGGACAATGTGCACGGTCGCCAGCACGCTGACGCCGTCCAGACTCCACAGGTGCAGGTCGTGAATGTCGGCGACGCCGTCGACCTGCCGAAGCGCGGGCTCTACCACGCTGACGTCGAAGCCCTCTGGGACCTGCTCGAGCAGCACGCTCACCGACAGCCGCATGAGCTGCCACGCACGCGGCAGCACCATCGCCGCAATCACCAGGGAAGCGATCACGTCCGCCGCCACGAACCCGGTGGTCAGCACCACGATGCCGGCCACGATCACCGCCACCGAGCCGAGCATATCGACCAGCACGTGCAAGAACGCCCCCTCGACGTTGATCGACGACTCGCGGTGCCGGTTCAGCACCCACGCCGACGCCGCGTTCGCCACCAGGCCAATTACCGCGATGACCAGCATCGTTGTGCCCTGCACCTCAGCCGGGCTCTGCAGGCGGCGCACCGCCTCGACGACAATCCACACCGAGATCGCCAACACCATCACCGCGTTCGCCAGCGCCGCAAGCACCTCCACCCGCCGGTAGCCGTACGTAGCCTGGGCCGATGCTTGTCGACGCCCAACCAACACCGCGATCACCGCAATGATCAACCCCGCGGCGTCGGAAAGCATGTGCATCGCATCGGCCATCAGCGCCATCGAGCCAGCCAACCAGCCGCCGATCAGCTCCGCGAAGAACACGGTGCCGGTAATCGTCAGTGCGATCGCAAGTGCGCGCAGCGGCGTGCTGGAGTGGTCGTGATCGTGGTGGTGATGCTCGTGTGCCATGTCTTGCTCGTGTGCCATGTCTTGCTCGTGTGCCATGTCTTGCTCGTGTGCCATGTCTTGCTCGTGTGCCATGTCTTGCTCGTGTGCCATGTCTTGCTCGTGTGCCATGTCTTGCTCGTGTGCCATGTCTTGCTCGTGTGCCATGTCTTAAGCGTACGACCCGCCCGCGTTATTGACAATTAAATGAAAACGGGTGCCAGCGGGCGGATTCGGACACGCTCGGGCGACCTTTGTTACGGTAGGAGGTTGAACTACTCAAGCGAAAGGACACACCTATGAACACTTCCCAGCCGAACCCGAACGACCCGAAGCGCGGCGCGCACGAAACCGACGAGACCAAGGTGATGCCGGCGAGCGCCGCAGAGCAGACCGCGGGCTCCACCGCAGTAACCGCCGAGGAGACCGAAGCTGCCGCCGGCGGCAACGGCGGCGGCTGGTGGAAGTGGCTGCTGGGCATCCTGGTCGCGCTTCTGCTCGTCTGGCTGCTGCTCGGCCTCTTCAACGGCGACAGCGACGACGAAGGTGACGCGGCAGTGACCGAGACCTCCACCGTCGCCACCGAGACCAGCCAGGAGACCGTCACGGTGGGTGCCACCGAAGGCGCTGAGGGTGCCGCCGAGGAAGGCGAGCCCGCAGAAGCACCGGCTGCGACCGAAGACGCAGAGGGCACTGAGAACGCCGAGGACGCTGAGGGAACGGACCTGACCGAGCAGGCGGGCGAGGCGCTCGAGGACGCCACCGACGCCGTCGGCGACGCGGCAGATGACGCAACCGACGCAATCACCGGCGAGAACTAAGCCGCCGAGCGACCGAATCGCTATATATCCCCTACAGCCGCCCCTGGACCCTCACTTTTGTGACGGCCCAGGGGCGGCTTACTCACCTCCAGGGGAATATCAACCAGTACCCATGTTGGGATCACTGGCCAGTTGATTCCTCCAGAAGCGCTAAACCAACCGATATGCATCCAATACAGACTAAATACAGCTAAAGTACAGTGGATATGAGACAATCTCCAATGTGCAATTCTTCTCGAATTGCCTGTCTTTGTTTCCTGTCGCCTTTGGCCGACAACTACATAAAAGGATGCACCTGTGAGCACCGCTTTCCCAGGCTCTGAAAACCAGCAGCCTCAGAATCCGTATGACACGACGTCTTCTTCCGATAAGCACTTGACCGTTCCGGACGAGAAAAAGAAGGGAGGCTGCTTAAAATGGGGAGGAATTGGGCTCGGTGTAGTCATTCTTCTCGCTATTGTCGGCTCTTGCGGCGGTGAAGAGACCCCGGATAACGGCACAGTTATGAGTTCCAGCCCCGCCGAAAAGAGTGAAGATTCCGTAGCACCAAACGAGGACGCAGCAGAGAATACGAATTCTGATACCGAAGCGTCCGATGGAAATGATGCCGTTGCAGACCACACCCCACCGTCGGCAGAGACTCAAAAGGACGATTCCGAAAAGCCCCAAGACGTACCCCGCGAATACAAAAATGCGCTCCGTTCTGCCCAGACGTATACAAAAATGTCGGGCTTTTCCTACGATGGTCTCTACGAACAGCTAACTAGCGAATATGGTGAAGGCTATCCTGCAGAAGCTGCGCAGTATGCACTTGACAATCTAGATGTGGACTGGAACGAGCAGGCACTTAAATCCGCAAAGAACTACCAAGAGATAATGCCTATGTCCGATAGCCAGCTGTTCGACCAACTCACTTCTGACTACGGAGAAAAGTTCACACCCGAACAAGCTCAGTACGCCATCGACCACCTCGACGACTAGCATCCAGCCTCGGTCTTCGACGACTGAGCCCGATCAGCACCTCAACAGCCTCTGGATTTAACATACGAACGGGCCGCCACAAGGAAAACCTCGTGGCGGCCCTTCTGTTGTGCAGGAAGACTAGGCAGTCTCGTTGAGCGGGTTCTTCACCCAGCTCATCATGTCCCGCAGCTGCGCACCGGTCTTCTCGATCGGGTGCTCCGCAACCTTGGCGCGCAGGCCCTCGAGCTCCTTGTTGCCACCCTCGACGTTGGCGACCAGGCGCTTGGTGAACTCGCCGGACTGGATGTCCTTGAGGATGTCGCGCATGCGGTCCTTGGCACCCTCGTCGATGACGCGCGGGCCGGAGAGGTAGCCGCCGAACTCCGCGGTGTCGGACACGGAGTAGTTCATGTTGGCGAGGCCGCCTTCGTAGATCAGGTCGACGATGAGCTTGATCTCGTGCAGGCACTCGAAGTAGGCCATCTCCGGCTCGTAACCGGCCTCGGTGAGCACCTCAAAGCCCTTCATGATCAGGTCTTCCAGGCCACCGCAGAGCACTGCCTGCTCGCCGAAGAGGTCGGTGACGGTCTCGGCCTCGAAGGTGGTCGGGATGACGCCGGCGCGGGCACCACCGATGGCAGCGGCATAGGACAGGGCGAGGTCGCGGCCGTTGCCCTGAGGGTCCTGCTCGATGGCGATCAGGCAGGGCACACCCTTGCCGTCAACGTAGGTGCGGCGCACCAGGTGGCCCGGGCCCTTCGGCGCGACCATGCCGATGGTGACGGTCTCGGCCGGCTCGATCAGCTTAAAGTGGATGTTCAGGCCGTGGCCGAAGAAGAGGGCGTCGCCGTCGTTCAGGTTCGGCTCGATGTCGTTGCGGAAGATCTCTGCCTGGGAGGTGTCCGGTGCCAGCAGCATGATCACGTCGGCCCACTTGGCGGCCTCGGCGTTGGTCTTGACCTCAAAGCCGGCTTCCTTCGCCTTCGCTGCGGACTTGGAGCCTTCGCGCAGGCCGACGACGACCTCTACTCCGGACTCACGCAAGTTTTGCGCGTGGGCGTGGCCCTGGGAGCCGTAGCCGATGACGGCGACCTTCTTGCCCTGGATGATGGACAGGTCTGCGTCGTTGTCGTAAAACACGTCAATAGCCATGAGTGGAACACTCACCTTTCCTATTCTATGAGACAGCTATTTCATATTATGGCACAAGTGCCGTGGGCTGTGGGGAAAACGCGGCGTCGAAAAGCGATTGCTTAGTTCTTCGAAGGAGCCATCGTCTTCGGCCCGCGATTGAGCGCGAGATTGCCGGAGCGCGCCAACTCCTTGATGCCGAACGTATCCATGAGCTCGAGGAAAGCCTTGAGCTTGTCGGAGGAACCAGTGGCCTCGATGACCACCGACTCCGGCGACACGTCCACGATGCGGGCGCGGAAAATATTCGCCGCGTCCACCACCTGCGGGCGGTTCTGGTTCGTCGTGGCGACCTTCACCAGAAGCAGCTGGCGCGCGATCATCGAGTCGTTCTCCAGCCGCCACACCTTGATCACCTGGACTAGCTTGTGCAGCTGCTTGGTGATCTGCTCGATGGCGTACTCGGTGGCGTCCACCACGATGGTCAGGCGGTTAATCCCCTCGGTCTCCGTCTTCGCGGACACCAGCGACACCAGGTTGTAGCCGCGGCGGGTAAACAGCGCCGTCACGCGGGTGATAATGCCGTCGACGTCCTGCACCAGCACCGAAAGCGTATTGCGGGTAATGGGTTCTTGCTGTGGCATTTACTTTTCCTCCTGTGCGGGCTGGTTGTCGAGCGCATCGATGGTTTCGCTAATCGCCTCCGGGGTCTCGCCCGCAGATTCTTCCATGTCGAAGAACGGGCGCATGCCGAGTGCGTACTGCATGTCCGAGTTGGAGGCACCGGCCGCGATCATCGGCCACACCTGCGCGTTCTCGCCGACGATGAACTCGACGACGACCGGGCGATCATTGATCTCGCGCGCCTTCTTAATCGCGGGCACGACCTCTTCCTCCTTCGTCACGCGGATCGCCTCCGCGCCGAGCGCCTCAGACAGCTTGACGAAGTCCGGCACGTAGACCTCCTCCCCACCGAGCTTGGTGTGGGAGTAGTGGCCGTCGTAAAACAGCGTCTGCCACTGGCGCACCATGCCGAGGTTGCCGTTATTAATCAGCGCGACCTTGATCGGGAAGCCCTCCATCGCGGCGGTGGTCAGCTCCTGGTTGGTCATCTGGAAGCAGCCGTCGCCGTCGATCGCCCAGACCTCCTTGTCCGGGCAGCCAGCCTTCGCGCCGAGCGCCGCCGGGATGGAAAAGCCCATGGTGCCCAGGCCGCCGGAGTTGATCCAGTGCCTCGGCTTGTCAAAGTCAAGGAACTGTGCCGACCACATCTGGTGCTGGCCCACGCCCGAGACATAAATCGCGTCTTGGCCCACCGTCTTCGACAGCGTCTCAATGACAAACTGCGGCGAGAGCTTGCCGTCGGGCTGCGGGTCGTAGCCGCGAGGGAAGCGCTCTTTGAGCGAGTTCAGGCGCGCGATCCAGCTGCTTATCGACGGCGGCGCATTCCTCTTCTCGTCCCGGAACGCCTCCGTCAACTGGGCCAGGACTCGCTTGGCGTCGCCGACGATCGGCACGTCTGCTTCGCGGATCTTGCCGACTTCCGCCGGGTCGATATCGGCGTGGATCGTCTTCGCGTGCGGGGCGAACGTGGAGGTATCGCCGGTAACGCGGTCGTCGAAACGCGTGCCGATCGCGATGAGCAGGTCGGACTCCTGCAACGCGCCGACCGCGGGCACCGAGCCGTGCATGCCCGGCATACCCATATACAGAGGGTGCGACTGCGGGAAGGCGCCGAGCGCCATCAGGGTGGTCACCACCGGCACGCCGGTACGCTCGGCGAACGCGAGCAGCTCCTCGTGCGCGCCAGCCTTGACCACGCCACCACCGATGTAGAGCACCGGGCGCTTCGACGCCGCGATCATCTTCGCCGCCTGCGCAATCTGGCGGTTGTGCGGCTTCACGTTCGGTTTGTAGCCGGGCAGATCGACCTCCGGCGGCCAGGAAAACTCGAACTCCGCGGCCTGGATGTCCTTCGGGATGTCCACCAGCACCGGGCCGGGGCGGCCCGTGGTGGCCAGGTGGTGCGCAGCAGCGATAGCGCGCGGAATGTCCTCGACGTCAGTGACCATGACGTTGTGCTTCGTAATCGGCATGGTGATACCGCGGATATCGGCCTCCTGGAAGGCGTCCGTACCGATCAGCGGCGAACCGACCTGGCCTGTGAGCGCGATCATCGGCACCGAGTCCAGGTAGGCATCCGCGATCGCGGTGACCAGGTTGGTCGCGCCCGGGCCGGAGGTTGCCAGGCAGACGCCGACCTCGCCGGAGGCCACGGCGTAGCCTTCGGCGGCGTGACCTGCGCCCTGCTCGTGGCGCACGAGGACGTGGCGTAGCTTCTTGGCGGCAAAGAGTGCGTCGTAAAGCGGGAGCACCGCGCCGCCCGGCAGCCCGAAGACGACCCGGGTTCCTAGTTCCTCGAGGCTCCGCACTACCGCGTCAGCGCCTGTCATACGTTCCGGCGCGATCGGTTGCGAGTTCTTTGTCGGGGGCTCCTGTGAGGCTGCCACGATTCCAAGCTCCTTGGGTGAAAAATGTCGGTCAGAAGTGTCGATCAAAACAAAAGCCCCCGAATCAGCACGGTAGGTGCTGTCGAGGGCGCTTGTTGTCAGCGGCGTAGGAAAACGAACCCGCTACGGCAAGCGCCGCGTGGGAATTCGTACTACTAGTCGCTGGTTGATCATGTGGCTTACCTTACACAACCGTGCAGTCGTGAGGGGCAATTTCACTGATTAAAATTCATATCCCACTCTTCGGGGCGTTTTGGCAGGGTTTTCACGGTCTGCTCCGGCGGCACGAGGACTACACTCGGCAGAACTATGCCCTTCAAGTACATCCTCATCGAGTTGTGGCACTGGATCGCCGAAACTGGCATCAACCTCGCACTTCTCCTGGCCGCCGCGCTGCTGGTGCCCCGCGCGGGCAGATTTATCAACCGCTACTTCGAGCGCCAAGTCACGCGTGCAGGCACCGCCGACGAAGGCAAGACGCGCCTCGCGCTCGTCGGCGCGGGCGTCTACATCGGCGAGATCATCGCCTACTTCCTCCTGCTCCTCTTCGCCCTGCAGCAGATCGGGTTCTCGCTCGCCGGGGCGGCGATCCCCGCGACCGTCGTCTCGGCCGCGATCGGTTTCGGCGCGCAAAACATCATCGCGGACTTCCTCGCCGGCTTCTTCATCCTCACAGAGAAGCAGTACGGCGTCGGCGACTACGTCACCTTCCAGGGCAACGGCATCGACGTCTCCGGCGACGTGATCCAGCTAACCATGCGCGCCACCCAGATCCGCACCATCGAGCAGGCAACGATCTCCATCCCCAACTCCACCGCGCGCGTGTGCATCAACCAGTCCAATAGCTGGTCGAACGCGCTGGTGGTCATCCCCGTGCCGCTCCTCGGTTCCTCCTCCGCCGAAGAGGTAGTTGCCCGCTCCGAGCGCGCCACCCGGAAGGCGCTCGCCGCCCCGGAGATCGCGCCGAAAGTGCAGGCCGACCTCCAGGTTCACCCGGCGGTGGACATCCACCCGCCCGCCACCGTCGGCTCACCATGGACCGTGGACATGCGATTCATGGTCAAGGTCGAGCCCTTGAGCCAATGGATGGTCGAGCGCGCCATCCGGCTGGCCATCCTCAACGAGTTCTGGGAGGAATACGGCTCCGCCGCGACTATCGACGGCACGCTCAACTCCTCCCCCGCCGACCCCGCAGCCACGGCGGTGGCCCCGGCCGTACACCTCAGCCCCAACCCGGAGGAAGACCCCGCCGCCGAACCCCCGACGCGAACCTTGGAACCCGAGGATGAAGAAGACACCGAGTCCTCCAGCCCGAAGGGCCTCCTCGACGGGCTCATGCGAGTGTCCACGTTTGCCCTGCTCGTGGTGTTCGCGGTGCTGCTGCTGATCCGCGGCTTCATGGTCCAGCCCGGCGAGGACAGCGAGGCCAACAGCGGTTTCCTCGCGCCGCCGGCCCGCTCCAGCACCTCCGTTACGGAGTCCGCCGTGGCACCGAGCTACGTGCCCGAGGAACCCACCTACGCCACCGAGCCCACGTACTCCAGCGCGGTGACAACGCAGTTTTCGACGCCTTCTCCGGCGTCTTCCGCCGTCCCGACGACGGAGGTGCCACCCTCCACCGAGGCCACTCCGCAGAGCGTGGAGACCCAGCCCACCGAATCTGTCGCTGAAAACACCGAACCCTATTAGACGCACGTTTTGGGGCTTCGGTTCCCTTTTGGGCCGAAAGTGGAATACTTCTCACATTTGCTTGTTTGTGCTGGTCGTGGGTGTTTATTGTGGGTGGCATGAACCTCGTAGACGCACTGATCGCCCAGGACCGCGCCGGCATCGCCATCGTTGCCGACGCGGCTTCGGCGAGCGTCTCCGAGCTGGTCGCCCGTGGCATGGACCGCGACCGCGCCGAACAGCTCTCGCTCGCCGCCGAGGTGTTCTACGGGTCGGTGCGCAACACGAAGGCGCAGGCCGCCTGTGTCGCGGCGGCGCGGGAGAATGCGCACCGCCTGGAAACCTTGGCCTATATCGCACGGTCGTCGCGGTCGCTGGACTCGGATAAAGACCGGTGGCACTACCGCCAGCGTTTGTGCGAAACCGAAGGCGATCTGCGCACCGTGGTCAAACGCGCGAAAGCCTTGAAGAAGGAACTCAACCCGCCCGCACCGCGTGCGCCGAAAGCGTCGGTGACTTTCCACGACAAAGGGTGGTCGACCGTGCACATCACCGGGCGCACCACGGATATCCTGCCGGTGTACCGGGCGGCGAAAGACGACCCGCAGGCGTGGCTGAGGGACACACGCACGGGTGGCGATGCGGCGATTACTACCGTGTTGAACATGGACATCGGCGACTTTGTCCAGTGGCGCATGTGCGACGACGGCGAGGTCGAAGTCCAGCTGACCAACGGCGAGTGGCTGCGCGGTGCAGAGCTGGTCAACCGGAAGCTGCACACGGCCGGGTACATCGCGCTGATCTCGGCAACGGACGGGCCGGTCAACCTCTACCCGGTGAAATTTGAGCGCCACGCCACCCGCGAGCTGCGCGCCCTAATGAGCGCGGATGGTGCCACCTGCGCGTGGGCTGGCTGCAACCAGCCGGCGGATTTTTCCGAGGCGCACCACATCCAAGAGTGGTCTAAAGGCGGGGCGACCGAGATTGAGAATATGTGCTGTTTGTGCACCTACCACAACCGGCAAAACGGCAGGCCAAACCGGGGCCGGATGCAGCGGGTCGGCGGCCAGATCATGTGGCAAAGCCCGAAAGGCTACCTCACGCCCCGCGGCATAAAACACACTGAGCCTGCACGAAGACACGCCCGAGCCGCGCACATCCCAGCAACAGGACCGCCGGAGTAGTGGGTCGTCGATAAGCGC
Organism: Corynebacterium imitans; assembly: GCF_000739455.1. Taxonomy (NCBI): domain Bacteria; kingdom Bacillati; phylum Actinomycetota; class Actinomycetes; order Mycobacteriales; family Corynebacteriaceae; genus Corynebacterium; species Corynebacterium imitans. Next base: position 1,105,317 of record NZ_CP009211.1, on the reverse strand, counting down.
CAGCCCCCTGGCGCTCACTGGCATGCCCTTTGACTAGCATGTTGGGCATGACTGCACAGCCGGATGATCAGCAGAAGATTTTTAGGCCGTCCCGAGAGCACATCGTGGGGGTTGTCCTCATGGTCGGCATCGCGCTGATCGGCATTTCCTGGGCGCCGCTGATGCTCGGCTGGCTTCTGCTGTTCCCACTGGCGTGGATTGTGTGGGTGCTGTGCGCCTCGACAACCGTGGACGAGCGCGGCATCAGCCTGCGCTACGTCGCGCGCCCCAACACGCGCATCGAGTGGGACGACCTCGAAGGCATCGGCTTCAAGGGTGCCCGCGCGCTCGCCACAACCAAGGGCGGTAAGGAATACATGATGCCGGGCGTGTCTTTTAATTCACTGCCCGATCTCGCCGAGGCTTCGCGCGGCCGCATCACTGACGTGATCACCGGTGCGCAGGAAGCTGCCGACGGCAAGTACGAGATCATCGATAAGGACAATCACCACGTTTTGCTCTCGCGCGAGGAGTACGAGGAGTACCTTCAAGAGCACCCGGATACGCCGGGCCCGCGCCCCACGACCGACAACATATAAAAGGAGCACCCGTTGATTCCCCTCCGCTCACGAGTTACCACCGTTGGCCGCCAAGCCGCTGGTGCCCGCGCCCTGTGGCGCGCGACGGGCACCGGCGAGCACGAGTTTGGCAAGCCGATCGTGGCGATTGTGAACTCGTACACGCAGTTCGTGCCGGGCCACGTCCACCTGAAGAACGTCGGCGACATCGTCGCGGACGCGGTGCGCAAGGCCGGCGGCGTGCCGAAGGAGTTCAACACGATCGCCGTGGACGACGGCATTGCGATGGGCCACTCCGGCATGCTGTACTCGCTGCCCAGCCGCGAGATCATCGCGGACTCGGTGGAGTACATGGTCAACGCACACACGGTCGACGCAATGGTGTGCATCTCCAATTGCGACAAGATCACCCCGGGCATGCTCAACGCCGCAATGCGCCTGAACATCCCCGCGGTCTTCGTCTCCGGCGGCCCGATGGAGGCCGGTAAAGCCTTCGCGGTTGACGGCGTGACCAAGCCGAAGTCGGATCTTATCGACGCCATCGCACTCTCCGCCAACGACGCCGTGACCGACGAGCAGCTCGACGACATCGCCAACAACGCCTGCCCCACCTGCGGGTCCTGCTCCGGCATGTTCACCGCCAACTCGATGAACTGCCTGACCGAGGCGCTGGGCCTGTCGCTGCCGGGCAACGGCACGACGCTCGCCACCCACACCGCCCGCCGCACGCTGTTCACGCAGGCCGGCGAGCACATTGTGAAGATGTGCGAGCGCTACTACGGCGAGGGCGACGAGTCCGTGCTGCCGCGCAGCATCGCCACCAAACATGCGTTCCGCAACGCAATGGCGCTGGACATGGCGATGGGCGGGTCCACCAACACGATCCTGCACATCCTCGCCGCCGCGCAGGAGGGCGAGGTCGACTTCGACTTGCACGACATCGACGAGCTCTCGCACGTCATCCCCTGCCTGTCCAAGGTCGCGCCGAACGGCGAGGCGCACGTCGAGGACGTCCACCGCGCTGGCGGCATCCCCGCCATCCTCGGCGAGCTGCACCGCGGGGGCCTATTGCTTGACGACGTCCACTCGGTCGCCTACCCCAGCCTCGACGAATGGCTCAACGACTGGGATATCCGCGGCGAAAACCCGCGCGCAGAAGCCATTGAGCTCTACCACGCGGCACCGGGCGGCACCCGCACCACGGAGGCGTTTTCCCAGTCGGCGCGCTGGGAGTCCCTCGATACGGATAGCGCGAACGGCGTCATCCACGACGTGGAGCACCCGATCACCTCCGACGGCGGCCTGGTCGTTTTGCGCGGCAACCTCGCCCCGGACGGCGCGATCCTGAAAACCGCGGGCGTGGAAGAGGGCCTGTGGGAGTTCAGTGGCCCCGCCCGCGTGGTGGATTCGCAGGAGCAGGCCGTCTCCATGATCCTCAACCGCGAGGTGCTCGAAGGCGAGGTCGTGGTGATCCGCTACGAGGGCCCCGCCGGCGGTCCGGGCATGCAGGAGATGCTGCACCCGACGTCCTTCCTCAAGGGCGCCGGCCTGGGCAAGAAGTGCGCGCTGATTACCGACGGCCGCTTCTCCGGCGGCACCTCCGGCCTGTCCATCGGCCACATCTCCCCCGAGGCTGCACACGGCGGGCTCATCGGCCTGATCGAAAACGGCGACACGATCGCTATTTCGGTGGCGAATCGTGAGCTGAAGCTGGATGTGCCGGAGGCGGAGTTGGCGCGGCGTCGAGAAGCAATGGAGGCCTCGGAGCACCCGTGGACGCCGAACCGGGTCCGCGAGGTGTCGAAGGCGTTGCGCGCGTACGCGAAGATGGCGACCAGCGCCGACAAGGGCGCGGTCCGCCAGGTCGACTAGCTCAGCGGGTTCACGCCGGTGCCGAACCACCACACGGCGCCGGCGATAACCAGGCCGAGCAGCGCGCACGCCCAGGCCCAGCCGAGCGGGCGGCGGGTCCAGGCGCGTTTCGCGTCAACGCCGTAGAAGCCGGGGCCGGTGAACTGCAGCCCGAGCGCAAGCCCGAAGAGCACGATCGGCAGCCACACGTTGGCGTCCCACGCGAAGGCGTTCCAACTGTCGGCGCCGTCGACGATGCCGTGCAGCGCCATAAAACCAGTGACCACCACGGACACGAGCGAGGCGATCGGCGCGAGCAGCCCGAGCACGAGGAACACGCCCGCGGTCAGCTGCAGCACCGGCACGACCACGGAAAGTCCGCTGGCGTAGGTGTAGGCGTCGAAGGCGTCGCGCAGCGCGCCGATCCCTTCGGAGCCGCCGAGTCGGAACAGCGTGGTCAACGACTCGAGGATCAGGAAACCGCCGAGCAGCAGGCGCAGCAACAGCAGCCCGAAATCCATGGTGCCGCGCTTCGCGGGCGGCTCAACGGGGACCGGCTCGGGCTCGGGTTGTGCGAGGCTCACGGTCTCGGTGGGGGTTTCCGGCATGACCTCGGTCGGTGCCGCCTTGCCGGTGAGCGTCGCGGGCTCTTCGCTTCTCGACGCCCCCACCGCCGTAGATCCGCCAGCCGCGTCCTTATCGCCGAGCGGGGCGTACGGCAGTCCGTCGATCGGGTCGAAGTCCTCAGGGGTGACGTCGCGTGCGTTGTTCTTGTCCATGCTTGTAAATCTATGCCACGCGCTCTGCCGCAGCTGGCAATGTCCTCGGCGCGCCCCAACAAAACTTGGTTGACACGTCACCGTCTGGTGGGGATACTCGTTCCCATGAGCCCTCAACCAGCACGCAACGCCTCCCCGGACGGCGAGTTCGTCCGCGACACCACCTACATCGACGACCACTTCAGTGCTGATCTTGCCCCAGGCAGCGACCCGCAGCCGGCCGAAAACGGCAGCTACGCCTGGCCCGTCGAGGCGGAGCGCTACCGCCTCATGGCGGCGCGCGCCTGCCCGTGGGCCCACCGCGCCATCATCGTCCGCCGGCTTCTAGGGCTGGAGGACGCGATCTCGCTCGGCCTCGCCGGCCCTACCCACGACGCCCGCTCGTGGACCTTCGACCTCGACCCGAACGGCAAGGACCCGGAGACGGGCCTGCACTTCCTCAAAGACGCCTACGAGGCGCGCTTTCCGGGCTATCCGCGGGGGATTACGGTGCCGGTGGTCGTCGAGAAGCGAACGCGCGCGGCGGTGACCAACGACTTCCACCGCATCCCCATCGACTTCCAAGACGCCTGGCGCGAACACCACCGCGACGGCGCACCCGACCTCTACCCGCTTAAGCTGCGCGCGGAGATCGACGAGGTCACGGACCGGATCTACCGCCACGTCAACAACGGCGTCTACCGCGCGGGCTTCGCTGGCTCGCAGGACGCCTACGACGAGGCCTACGCCGACCTGTGGGAGCACATGGACTGGCTGGAAGACCACCTCGGGCGGCACCGCTTTTTGGTCGGCGAGCACATCACACTTGCCGACATCTACCTCTACCCCACCCTCATCCGCTTCGACCCCGTCTACGTCGGGCACTTCAAGGCCTCACGCAACCGCATCGCGCAGATGCCCAACCTGCGTGGGTACCTCCAGGAGCTCTTCCAGCTCCCCGGTTTCGGCGACACGACCGACTTTCAGGAGATCAAGGAGCACTATTACATCACGCACGCGGAGATCAACCCGACCGGCGTCGTCCCTGCCGGGCCCGACATGCGCTGGCTTATCGACGCCCACCAGCGCGACCGGCTCCCCGGCGCTCCCTTCGCCGACGGCGTGACCCCGCCGCGGCCAGTCCGCGCGGGCGAAGAGGTCAAACACCCCGCGCCCTTCCAGCGCTAGTCGCGGGTGCTGCCGAGAACGCGCAGTGCGTCGCCATCGAGGCGCATCGTGGACCACTCGCCCATGTCACCGGCGCCCATGGCCTCGTAGAAGCCGATCGACGGCGTGTTCCACTTCAGCACGGTCCACTCGACGCGTCGGTAGTCGTTGTCGACGGCGATGCGTGCGAGCTCCTGCAGCAGCGCGGTTCCAAGGCCCTTGCCGCGGTGTTCTTCGCGGACGTAAAGGTCTTCGAGCCAGATGCCGTGGCGACCCTCCCAAGTGGAGTAGCTTAAGAACCACAGAGCCATGCCCTCGAGTACGCCGTCGTTGTCTGCAACCAGGGCGAAGACGCTCGGGTTCTCGCCGAAAAGGTGGGTGCGCACGTCCTCTTCGGTAGAGGTGACGGAGTCTGGTTCCTTCTCATAGAGGGCGAGCTCTTTGATCATCTCGTAGATGACGGGGGTGTCAGCCTCTACGGCTTCGCGAATCTTGGTCATGGGAGCAAAGTCTAAAGGACGGCGGGCGAAAGCCACACATTCGGACATCGACTATCACAAACTCATAACGTTTTCCTGGGTGGAAAAATGCAAAACTGACGCGAGCCTGGGTTCGCGCGGGGGTGGATACGCTGGTGTTTCACTCGGTCGCGAGCGCAAAAATGCCCCGTACTCACGCACAATACCTATTCGCAGGCCGTGCGGCGCTTTGTTACCATCGGCCTCTGTTCATTTTCTTAGATTATCGAAACACCAAGGATTAACGTTATGCGACAAACAATAAAAGTGGCGATGGCGCTCGTCGGCCTCTTGGTCGGCGCGGGCTTCGCCTCCGGCCAGGAGGTCATCCAGTACTTCCTGTCGTTTGGCTACATCGGCATCGTCGGTGCGGTCATCGCCGGCACCATCATCTTCGTAGTGGGCACCACGATCTTCCAGCTCGGCTCCTACTACCTTGCCGACGACCACTCGGCGGTGTTCAACCGCGTCTCCAGCCCAATCGTGTCCAAGTACATGGACTACGCCACGATGTTCAGCCTCTTCGCGTTCGGCTTTGTCATGGTTGCCGGCGCAGGGTCGAACCTGAACCAGCAGTTCGGGTTCGCCCCGTGGATTGGCGCCACCATCATGACCGTGTTCTTGGTGCTCTCCGGGTTCTTGGACGTCGACCGCATCACCGACGTCATCTCTGTCATCACACCGTTCCTCATCGTGGCGATCATCGTCGCCTTCGGCATCACGATCATGCACATGCCGGACAGTCTGAACGAGATGAACGAGATCGCACTGCAGCAGTCGCCTGCCGACGGCGTGTTTAATAGCTGGCTGCTCGCTGCGGTCAACTACGGCACCCTGGTCAACATCATGGCGGTGTCCATGATGCTCGTCATCGCTGGTTCGCAGATGAACCCGCGCACCGCTGGCGTCGGCGGCCTGCTCGGCGGCCTCATCTTCGCCATCCTGCTGGTCATCTTGAACTTCATCTTGTTCTTCAACATGGACAAGGTCGCCGGCGCGGACATGCCGCTGCTGGCTGTGTTCGACTCGATGCACCCGACCGTTGGCGTGATCGTGTCGATCATCATCTACATGATGATCTACAACACTGCGGTTGGCATGTTCTACGCCATGGCGCGCCGCCTGACCCACAAGCACCCGGAACGCTTCCGCCCCGTGTACTTCACTGTCGTGGGCATCGGCTTCCTGCTTTCCTTCGTCGGATTCGCCGACCTGATCAGCTGGGTCTACCCGTTCATCGGCTACCTGGGCATCATCCTGACGATTGCGATCCTTATCGGCTGGTTCCGCGACCGCAGCAACATCAAGGAAGAGACGCAGCGCCGCGAGCGCCTCGCCGAGCTGGCCGAAACCGCGCTCGACCCGACCGAGGATCGCCTTTCTGCCAAGCAGCGCAAGGAGGTCGAATCCCTCGTCGCCGAGTCGCACGTCGAGGACGCGAACTTGTGGCACTCCGTCCAGGAGGAGGTCGCAGCCGACCTCGACGCCGACAACGACAGCGAGTTCAACCTCGAGGACGCTCCGTCCCTCGACCCCGAGCACGCTGATTACAGCGGCTCGCCGGAATCCGACGGCGAAGGCATCGACTGGGACGCCTACAAAGAGGTCTACGAGACCGGTAGCTTCCCCGCAGTCAAGCCCGAGGATAAGTCGGCCAAGTAGAGGCACATAAAAAGAGGCGCTCCCGAATAACGGGGGCGCCTCTTTTTGGCGTCGCTAAGCGAGCTTCTGGGCGATCATCTTGTTGACCTCACCCGGGTCGGCCTTGCCCTGGGTCGCCTTCATCACCGCGCCGACAATTGCGCCGGTGACCTTCTTGTTGCCCGCCCGGTACTTCTCCACGATGTCCGGGTTGGCAGCAAGCGCCTCGTCGATGGCCTTCTCGATCGCGCCATCATCGCGCACAACCTCGAGCCCACGGGCGGCGACGACCTCGTCCACGCGGCCCTCACCCGCGATCACGCCGTCGATGGCCTGGCGGCCCAGCTTGGTGGTCAGCTTGCCTTCCTTGACCAGCTCCACCACGCGGGCGACGTCCGTCGGCTCGACGCCGAGTGCGTCGAGTTCCTTGCCCGCCTCGTTCGCCTTTGCCTGGATGTAGGAGACCCACCAGGCGCGCGCCTCGTCCGGCGTGGTGCCGGCCTCGACGGTGTCCACCACCAGATCGAGCGCGCCCGCGTTGACCAGGTCGCGGAACTCCTTCTCCGGCAGCTGCCACTCCTCCTGGATGCGCGCGCGGCGCACCCACGGCAGCTCCGGCAGCGTCTGGCGGATCTCCTCGACCCACTCCGGCTTCGCGATCACCGGCGGCAAGTCCGGGTCGTTGAAGTAGCGGTACTCGCTCGCCTCCTCCTTCGGACGGCCCTTCGAGGTGGAGCCGTCCTTTTCCTGGTAGTGGCGGGTCTCCTGGACGATCTCCTCGCCGTTTTCCAGCGCGGCGGCCTGACGCTGCATCTCGAAGCGGACGGCCTGCTCGACCGACTTCAGTGAGTTGATGTTCTTCGTCTCGGTACGGGTGCCGAATTCGTCCTGCCCGATCGGGCGCAGCGACACGTTGGCGTCGCAGCGCATCGAGCCCTGGTCCATGCGCGCGTCGGAGACGCCCAGCGCCTTGACCAGCTCGCGCAGTGCGCCGACATACGCCTTAGCCACCTCGGGCGCGCGCTCGCCGGCGCCGATGATCGGCTTGGTCACAATCTCGATCAGCGGCACGCCCGCGCGGTTGCAGTCCACCAGCGAGGCAGTCGCGCCGGTGATGCGCCCCGACGTCGAGCCGAGGTGCGTCAGCTTGCCGGTGTCCTCCTCCATATGAGCGCGCTCGATCTCGACGCGCCACTCGGTGCCGTCCTCGAGCTGCACGTCGAGGTAGCCGTCGTAGGCAATCGGCTCGTCGTACTGCGAGATCTGGTAGTTCTTCGGCTGGTCCGGGTAAAAGTAGTTCTTGCGCGCGAACCGGGAGCTCTCGGCAATCTTGCAGTTCAGCGCCAGGCCGATCTTGATCGCCCACTCGACGCCCTTCGCGTTGACCACCGGCAGTGCGCCCGGCAGGCCGAGCGAAACCGGGTCGATGTTCGTGTTCGGCGCGGCACCGAAGTGCGCGGAAGACGTGGAGAACATCTTCGTCTCCGTCGCAAGCTCCACGTGCACCTCGAGGCCCATCACGGGGTCGTACTTTTCCAGTACTTCGTCGTAATCCATCAAGTCGTAGGCAGTCATGCGCTCTATCCTACTTCCCGACGCTCGCCTCCCACACCTCGCGGTAACTTTCCGCCAGCGTGTCGACCGTTTCGTGCGCGTTGAGCCCGCTCGGGTTGCCCACCACCCACACAGGCACGCCAGCAAGGAGCTCCGGTTGCAGCCCGCGGGTGGCGCCAGGCTTGCGGTACGCGTCGCGGTAGGCACCGATGCCCACCACCATTACCGCGCGAGGCTTATGCTTTTCGACGCACACCCGCACCCTTTCTCCGCCAGCAACAAGCTCCTCGCGCTTCAGGTCCGCGGCGCGCGGCGTCATGCGGTCGACGAAGTTCGTAAAGCCGATGCCCAGCTCGGCGAGCATCGCCGCGTCTTCCTCCGAAATCCCGCCCGTCGCGTCGACGCGGTACGGGGTGATGCCCGCGCGTTCAAAGGCGGGCCAGAAACGGTTGCCGGGATGTGCGAAGGGGGCGTCGTGGGCGTAGCTCAAGCGACCGGGGTTGATCCCGACCACCAGCAGGCGGCAGGGATCGGTGATCCGGTCGCGCATTTAGCCGAACATCGCCTTGGCGGTGGTGTAGCGGTGCTCCGGCACGGTCTTCAGCTGCGCGATCGCGGACTCAAGCGGGACGAGCTCGATGTTCTCGCCGTGCAGAGCCACGCATGTGTCGAAGTTGTTGTTGTGCGCCGCGCGCGCCGCGTGCACGCCATAGCGTGTGGCCAGCACGCGGTCGTAGGCTGTCGGTGTGCCGCCGCGCTGGATGTGGCCCAGCACGGTGGTGCGCACGTCGTAGCCCAGGCGCTTCTTGATCTCGTCGGCGACGATCTGGCCCATGCCGTTGAAGGTGATGTGGCCGAACTCGTCTTCCTCGCCCAGGCCTCCGTCCATGGTGCCTTCTTTCGGGATGGCCCCCTCGGCGACGACGACGATGCCGTACTTCTCCCCCATCTGGAAGCGCCGTTCCATCGCCTTGCAGATATCGGCAATGTCGAAGGGTTCCTCCGGGATGACGGTGTAGTGCGCGCCGCCGGCCATGCCCGCGTGCAGGGCGATCCAGCCGACGTGGCGGCCCATCACCTCGACGATGAGGATGCGGTTGTGCGATTCCGCAGTCGTGTGCAGCCGGTCGATCGCGTCGGTGGCCACGGACACAGCGGTGTCGAAGCCGAATGTGTAGTCGGTCGCCGCAACGTCGTTGTCAATTGTTTTCGGCACGCCGACCACGGGAATCCCGTTGTCGGAGAGCCACTTCGCGCCCTTGAGGGTGCCCTCGCCGCCGATGGCGATCAACGCATCGACCTCCGCGTCGGCCAGGTTCTCTTTGATCGTGTCCAGCCCAGCCTTGAACTTGTCCGGGTGGAGGCGGCCGGTGCCTAAGATAGTGCCGCCGCGCAGCAGGATCGAGTCAATGAAGGCGTCGTCGTACAGGTCGACGCGGCGGTCTTCCATGAGGCCGACCCAGCCGTCCTGGTAGCCGACTACGGTGGAGCCGTACTCGGCGCTGGCAGTGCGGACAATTCCACGGATGACGGCGTTCAAGCCTGGGCAGTCGCCGCCGGAAGTCAGTGTCGCAAGTCGCATACCGTCCACCCTAGCGCGTTCGCCGCCGCGAGGCCGAGCCAGCTCACCCGACGTCGCGGCGCAGGGCTAACGAGCTCGCTGCGCCGATAAGCATCGCCGTGAGCGGCAGCAGCATCGCGACGTGCGCGGTCTGCTCGATGTCGCCGCGCACAAGCACCGCACCCACGAGCGCGACGCCGAGCACGCTGCCGACCTGGCGCACGGTGTTGTAGAGCCCGGAGGCGGCACCGGTTTCGTGCTCAGGGATGCCGCGCATGGTCACCGCCGCATTCGGTGCCCAGACGAACGCACCGCCGATGCCCAGTAGCGAGGTCACGGCAGTGAACCACCACACGCCCGCCCCCATGTGGATCAGCGCGATAGCGAGTGCCAGCCCGGCCGCGGAAATGCTGAAGCCAGCGGCGCAGAGCTTGCCCGGGTTGCGCCGGTCCGTCAGGTACCCGGCGACCGGGGTCAGCACCAACGCGAACACTGACATAGGCGCGGTGATCGCGCCGGATGCGGTCGGTGAGGCACCAGCGACGGTCTGCAGCCAGTACATCAGCGGGATGAACATCGACGCCACGCTAAAGCCCATCGCGGCGACGCCCAGGGCTCCTAGCGCGAAGGAGCGATGCAGTATGAGCTCTACGGGCAGAAATCCGTTGTCGGTGCCGTTGCGGGCTGAGCGCACCAGCACGCCGATTAGCAGCGCGCCGAAGAAGATCGAGGGCCACTGCCCGAACTGGATGCCGTAAACCAGCAGCCCAAGGCCGCCGAAGGAAAGCAGCACAGGCAGCAGGGCGACCCGCTCGCCGCTGCGCGGCAGTCGCGGCAGCGCGATCAGTCCGGCGATCAGCGCCACCGCCCCAAGTGCCGCCTGGGCAAAAAACGCCGCGCGCCAGCCGAGGCTGTCAGCTACTGTCCCGCCGACGACCGGGCCGATCAGGGACGCCACCGAGCCGATCACGCCCCACGCGGCGAACGCCCGCCCCTGTGTGTCCGACGAGAACACGCGCGGGATCAGCCCGAACGCCTGCGGCAAGAACGCCGCGGCACCCGCGCCCTGCAGGCCTCGCGCCACCATCAGAGACCCGAAGGACCAGGACACGCCCGCGAGCACCAGCGCGGCCACGTAAATGGCAAGGCCGATGAGGAACACGCCGCGTTGCCCGAAGGCGTCGCCGAGTTTGCCCGTCGCCGGCATCGGGGCCACCGTGCACAGCAGGTAGATGCTGGTGAGCCACACGGCGGAGCCTACGTCGAAAGGCAAAAGCGGCGTGATCACGGGCATGAAGCCCTGATCGATCAGGACAAGAAAATACCCCGCAGCCAGGGCTGCGAGGGTATTCCAGGGATTAACGGCCGGCTTCAAAAGCGGCACCGACGCGGTAGAGGCGCGCGTCCTCGAAGGCCGGGGCGATCAGCTGCAGGCCGACCGGCAGGCCGGTGTCCTCGGTGGTGCCCGCAGGCACGGACATGCCCGGCAGGCCGGCGAGGTTCAGCGGCAGGGTGAACAGGTCGAAGTTGTACATCGCCAGCGGGTCGTCGACCTTCTCCCCGATCTTGAAGGCGGTCGAGGGCACGGTCGGGCCCGCGAGCACGTCAACCTGCTCGAAGGCGCGGGCGAAATCCTGCGCGATCAGGGTGCGCACGCGCTGGGCCTGCAGGTAGTAGGCGTCGAAGTAGCCCACCGAGAGCGCGTAGGTGCCGAGGATGATGCGGCGCTTGACCTCGTCGCCGAAGCCTGCGCCGCGGGTGGCGGCCATGACCTGCTCAGCAGAGTGCTTGCCATCGTCGCCGGCGCGCAGGCCGTAGCGCATGCCGTCGAAGCGCGCGAGGTTCGAGGAGACCTCGGACATCTGGATGATGTAGTAGGCGCCCATCACGTCGTCGAAGCGCGGGCAGTCGACCTCCACGATCTCCGCGCCTTGGGCCTCGAGCTGGGCAAACGCTGCGTCGATGCGCGCGTTGACGCCGTCTTGGGTGCCCGGGCGGGCGAACTGCTTGATGCGGCCGATCCTCACGCCGTTGAGGTCGCCGGATGCGCCCTCGCGGGCGGCGTCGGCAAGCGAGCCCACGGGGCGATCAACGCTGGTGGCGTCGAACTCGTCGTGGCCGCCGATGATCTCGTGTAGCAGAGCCGTATCCAGCACCGTGTTGGCGCACGGGCCGACCTGGTCCAGGGAGGAGGCGCACGCCACGACGCCGTAGCGAGACACGCCGCCGTAGGTCGGCTTCACCCCGACGGTGCCGGTCAGCGACGCCGGCTGACGAATCGAGCCGCCGGTGTCGGTGCCGATGCCCAGCGGTGCCTGGCCCGCTGCGAGCGCTGCCGCGGTGCCGCCGCCAGAGCCGCCCGGCACGCGCTCAATGTCGTGCGGGTTGCGGGTGACCTTGTACGCGGAGTTCTCGGTGGAAGAGCCCATCGCGAACTCGTCGAGGTTGGTCTTGCCAAGAATCGGGATGCCCGCCTCGCGCAAGTGCTTCACGACGGTCGCGTCATACGGGCTCATGTAGCCCTCAAGCATCTTCGACGCAGCGGTCGTCGGCGCATCGGTGGTGACCAGGAGGTCCTTCAGCGCCAGCGGCACGCCAGCGAGCGCAGAAGCGGGTTCCTCGCCCGCCTTGACCTGCGCGTCGACGGCGTCTGCCGCAGCGAGCGCTTCCTCCGCGCCGACGTGGAGGAAGGCCCCGAGCGTCTCGTCGGTTTCCGCGATGCGGTCCAAAAAGGCCTGGGTGACCTCGCGGGAGGTGACCTCACCGGCCTGGATCATGCGGGCCAGCTCGTGGGCGGGCTTGGACACAAGGCCCTCCGCGGGAATGGTGTAGTTCGTCTGCTGGGTCATTTACTCGTCAGCCTCCCCCAGGATCTGCGGCACAACGAAGCGCTCCTCTTCCACCTCGGGCGCCTGGTCCAGCGCCTGTGCCTGCGTCAGTGTCTTCTTCTCCACGTCCGGGCGCATACCCGCATCGATGGAGTGCGGGTGGCTCATCGGCTCTACGCCCTCCGTGTCGACACTCTGCACCTTCGAGACAGCGTCGATGATCTGGTCGAGCTGTTGGGAAATCTGCTCGAGCTCGTCGTCCTGCAGCGCGATGCGGGCAAGCCGGGCGATGCGGGCGACCTCCTCGCGGGAAATCTCAGCCAAAACGGTTCCAATCTCTTGTGTACGTGGTTAATAAAACGACACTCATCTTACGTCACGGCGCTGAGGTAGCTGCGAGCGCCGCTACTCCCGCACTTTGAGATAGGTCGGCAGCTCGGCCCAACCCCCAACCGGGTAGGCCTCCCGGCGCGCTCCGCCCTCGTCGACCTGCGTCAGCTCGAAGACTGCGAGCAGTTCTTCGGTAAAGCACTTCAGCTCGAGCATGGACAGGTATTTGCCCGGGCAGGCGTGCGGGCCTGCGCACCAGACCAGGTTGGCGGCCGCGTTGCCGCTCTCCCCTGGCGCAAATGCGTCCGGCTCGCCGACCGCGTCTGGGTCACGGTTCGCGGCTGTCCAGTGGATGCGGACACGTTGGCCTTCTGGCAGCTCTACCCCGTCCAGGTTGACCGGGCAGGTGGTCACGCGCCGGTTGCTGACAAAGGGCGAGTCTTGGCGCAGAATCTCATCCGCGATCGCAGTGAACTCTTCGTGCGATACCCCGGCGTGTAGGCGGCGCCGCACCGGCTCGTTGCCGGCAAGCGCGTGGATCAACACGCCTATGCAGTAGGCCATCGAGCTTAAGTCCCCGGCGGTCCAGTTACGCAGTATGGAGACGAGCTCTTCGAATTCGAGGGGGCGACCGAGGCTTCTGTCGTTGACCAGTTGCTCGGTCACACTTGGTGCCGGGAAGGCGTGGTCTTTTCCGAGCAAGGGGGAAAGCGCGTCACGCGCTTGCGCGGTGCCGTCTGTGCCGGCCTTCAAGGGCTCGACCACTTCGCGGATCATGTCGTCGAAGGCCTCTGCAACCGCTGCGGTGCGCTCAATCTCGCCGGAGCGGGTCGCGGCGTTGTTGTCTGCTACCCATTCGATAAGGCGCGTTTCCATGTGCTCCGGCCACCCGAGCCACGCGAGCATGGCGCGCACCGCAAACGGCGCGCCGATGTCGGCGACCGCGTCGACGGGCTCTGTAAGTGAGATGCCTTCTGCCCTGCCGGCGCGAATATCGGCCGCTACGCTGCGAGCGGCTTTCCGAAACGCTGGTTCGAAGGGGTCGAGTGCCTCGGGGGTGAGGTAGGCGTCGATAAGCGAGCGAAATTGCTCGTGCTGCGCACCGTCGAGGCCGTTGGGCAGCTGCATGAAGCGGGACACCCCGGAGGAATAGTGGGCCGGATCCTCGGCGACGGCGCGGGCTTGCGCATTGCCAAGCACGACGACCTCGTCGCCGCTGCGCACAAGCCGGCGGTCTGCGGCGAGCTGGGTGTCGCCGTACGCGCGCGGGTCGGTATCGGCGGTTGGTGCGGATGGCAGGTTGTTCGCGTGCATGAGTTCGTTCCCTTCTTTCCGTTAAGATTCGCCAGCGTAACGCCCCTTTCGCGGACGAGTGTTCAGGCCGACTGATATAACTGGGTGCATGTCTTACCTTATTCGCGTTTCCCTTCCGGACGTCCCGGGCAGCCTCGGCGAGCTCGCGGAGGCGTTCGGCATGATCGACGCCAACATCCAGTCCGTGGACATTGTGGACACCGTGGCTGCGGCGGGATCAGAGGGAGCCGGCATGGTCACCGACGACATCGTCGTGGAACTGCCCACGGGCACGATGGTGGATACGCTGATTACCGCCGTCGCGTCCGTGCAGGGTGCCGAGGTGGATTCGATCCGGCCGTTTACCGGGCGCGTGGATCGGCGCGGCCAGATCCAGATGCTCTCCCGCATCGTGTCAGCCGCAGGTGACGAGCAGCGCGCGATGGAAGAGCTCGTCGGCGCGATCCCGCGTTCGATGACGTCTTCGTGGGCGGTGGCACTGCGCGAGACCGAGGACGGCTTGGTCAGGGTTGCGGCGTCGCAAGCCGCGCCGGAGGACGACGGCTCGCACCCCGAGATGGCGAACGTAGATAAGGCGCGCATCCTGCTGCCGGATGCTGACACGTGGGTCCCCGAGGCCTGGTGGCTGCTGGACACTGCCCTGTCTATCACCCGCCTGCCAGGTACCGACCTGGTGCTCGTGGTCGGGCGCGTCGGCGGGCCGGACTTTTTGGCCTCCGAGGTCGCGCAGATCGGCGACCTCGGCAGCATTATTGGCGCGATCCTGAGCTAAATCTTGCCACAAGTCTAGCTTTTTGGAATTCTAGAATCCATGCAGAATTTCAAGTACGGTGCCCTCGGCGTCGGCACACTCGCGGCGCTCGTCACTGCTGCACTCATGCTGGGTTTCGGCCCTCGCCAGATCACCCTGGCCGAAGAACACAAAGGCAATGCGCAACTTGCCGCCGCCCTCGAACGCTTAGCCAGGGCGGAGCCGGGCCACCACACGCTCTCCGCACTGGTCTACGACCAAGGCGAGGTCACCTTCGGCGGGCTCGGGGCCGACGAGCACACCGAGTTCGAGATCGGCTCAATCACCAAGACGTTCAACGCGGAGCTCGTGCGCCAGCTTATCGACGAGGACGTGATCACCCTCGACACCACCGTCGGCGACATCCTCGGCGAATCCGGGACACCGATCGATACAGTGACCATCGAGGAGCTGCTCAACCACACCGCCGGGCTTGAGGCGATGGGCCCGCTTGGTATTGGCGACATTCTCTGGGCCAACCTCACCGAAGGCGGCAACGCGTACCGCAACGACTCCCCCGAAGACATCCTCGCCGCTGCGCCGGACATGGAGCTTAAGGACCGTGGCAAGGAAGCCTACTCCAACTACGGGCACGCGCTGCTCGGCCAGCTGCTAGCGCGCACGACTGACACGCCCTACGAGGAACTCGTGCGCACTCGGATCCTCGAGCCGGCGGGGATGAAGAATACGTACGTGGCGGGGCCAGGGGGCGTCGACAAGCAGCAGCTCGGGCGCGGCCTAGCCAGCAACGGGCGCGCGGCCGAACCCTGGGACATGAACGGCTGGGCACCGGCGGGCGCTATCCGCTCGACTGCGGCCGACATGGCGCGCTACATCGAATGGGTCGACGAGCACGGCCGACCCGACTACGGCTGGGCAACTCTCGACGAATACACCTTCCACAACGGCGGGACCGGCGGTTTTCGCACCATGCTCGTGTGGGACCCGGACAAGCCGCACCGCGCGGTCTACGTCGCCGGTGACACAGAAGCCTGGGTCGATGAGATCGGCATCGAACTGCTTAAGGAGGAAGAATGATCGCGTTCGTTGTTGTCTCCATCGCCCTGTTGGCGTGGGAAACAATCAAACTTACGCGGGGACCGAAGCGCCCCGGGCACGCGCTGCTCAGCGTGGTCCTCACCGCAGTTGTGGTGTGGTTGCTGACCAGTCCGTTGGACTTCAGCGCTGAGCTGCCGATTTTGCTGTGGTGGGCGATCGTAGCGTGGGCGTCGGTGCTTGTGGGCGTTGCCGCCGGGCGATTGGTATGTCGGCGTGTTTAGAATTCTCGAAAGAAGACATACATGACCTCTGATGCATCACGACTCGACGCACTCGAAGCGCGTGTGGCAGCCCTGGAATCAGCGCTCGCAGGCAGCTCGGACACCCCTTCACGAGACATGGATCTGCCTGACCTGCCCACGGCAATGCGCGCGCTCGAGGGCTGCGACAACGGCGCGGTGGCCTTCGGCGGATCGGTGACCACAGACTCCGGGACCTATGACTACCAGTGGGCTCGCCCGACGGAGTGGGTGTCAGCACACGACTGGTCGGAGCAAATCGAACGACTCGCAGCACTCGCCCACCCCGTGCGCGGCGAGATCCTGCGGCACTTGCTCGCCGCACCCGCGACTGCCGCCGACTTGGTCGCCGCCGAGGTGGTCACCTCCACGGGCACGGCGTATCACCACCTCAACGCGCTGCACGCGGCCGGCTGGGTGGACAAAGAACACGGCGCATTCGTGCTCCGCCCGGCGCGCGTGATTCCGCTGATGGCGATTATCACGGCAGCGGAGGCACACTAAAGCGCGTCGGGGCCCTGCTCCAACAGGGTGACGAACTGCTCCTCGTTGAGGATCGGGCGGCCCAAATCGCGCGCCTTCTGCTCCTTGGAGCCGGCGTTGTCCCCCACCACCACGAAGTCGGTTTTCTTCGACACCGAGCCTGAGGCCTTGCCGCCGCGGATGAGGATCGCTTCCTTAGCGGAGTCGCGGCTAAAGCCCTCGAGTGTGCCGGTGACCACGACGGTCAACCCTTCGAGGGTCTGCGGGGTCGCATCTTGGTCCTGGTCGTCTTCCATGCGCACCCCGGCTGCTGCCCAGGTATCGACGATGTCGCGGTGCCAATCCACGGTGAACCATTCCTTGAAGGATTCGGCGATGATGTCGCCGACGCCGTCGGTTTCGGCGAGGTCGTTAACGTCAGCGTCGAGAAGCGCCTGCATGCTCTTGTAGCGCGCGGCGAGCGCGCGGGCGGCGGTGGGCCCGACGTGACGGATGGACAGGGCGACGAGCACGCGCCAGAAGTCGGCCTGTTTTGCGGTCTCGAGGTTGGCCAAAAGCTTCTTGCCGACGGCGTTGACCTGGCCGTCCTTGCGGGTGTAGGCGGTGGATTTCTTCAGGTCGGATTCGGTGAGGTCAAAAAGCGCGGCTTCGTCGATAAGCACGCCCGAGGCGATGAGATCCTGGGCACCCTTCTCGCCGAGCGCCTCGATGTCGAAGGCACCGCGGGAGGCGAGGTACTCCAGGCGGGTCGAAAGCTGCGCCGGGCACGAGCGGGTATTCGGGCAGCGCCAGTCGGCGTCGCCCTCCTTCGCCGGGGCAAGCGTGGTGCCGCACGACGGGCACTCCTTCGGGTAGACGAACTCGCGCTCGGTGCCGTCGCGCAGATCGGCGACCGGGCCGAGCACCTCGGGGATGATCTCGCCGGCCTTGCGCACTACGACCGTGTCGCCGATGAGCACGCCTTTGCGCTTGACCTCGTGCTGGTTGTGCAAGGTGGCCATGGAGACCGTGGAGCCGGAGACGAAGACCGGCTCGAGCACCGCGTACGGGGTCGCGCGCCCGGTGCGGCCGACCGAAACCTGGATGTCTTTGAGCTTGGTGGTGACCTCCTCCGGCGGGTACTTGTACGCGATCGCCCAGCGCGGGGCACGCGAGGTGGAGCCGAGTTGGCGCTGCTTTGCGACGCTATCCACCTTCACCACCAGACCGTCCATCTCATGAATCGCGTCGTGGCGGTGCTCGGCCCAGTACTTCACCGCGTCCTGCACGTCCTTGGCCGTCTCAGCCCGCTTGGTGTACTCGGAGACCGGCAGGCCCCACTCAGCGAGCTTGAGGTAGGCCTCGTGCTGCGTTTCCGGCTCGAAGCCCTCGCGGGCCCCGATGCCGTGGCAGATCATGCGCAGCTTGCGCTTCTTCACGTCCGCGGGGTCCTTCTGGCGCAGGCCGCCGGCGGCGGTGTTGCGTGGGTTGGCGAAGGGCTTGCCGCCCTCCTTCATGCGCTGCTCGTTGAGCTCGGGGAAATCCTCCGGGCGGATGAACACCTCGCCGCGCACCTCCAGCAGCGCGGGCGCGTCGCCGGAAAGCTTATGCGGGATGTCCTCGATCACGCGCGCGTTGGCGGTGATGTCCTCGCCGACCGTGCCGTCGCCGCGGGTGGCGGCGCGCTCGAGCACGCCGTTGCGGTAGACCAGGTCGATCGACAGCCCGTCGATCTTCAGCTCGGTCAGGTACGGCCCCGGCGTCTTTTCTAGCCACTCAGCAAGTTCCTCGGGGGAAAAGACGTTGTCCAGGCTGTACATGCGCTCGAGGTGGGTCACGTCGGCGAACGCGGAAGTCGCGGCGGTCGGCGCGCCAACCTCCTTGGTCGGCGAGTCCGGCACTGCCAGCTCCGGGTGCTCGGCCTCGAGCGCCTTGAGACGTTCAAAAAGCGCGTCGAACTCGCCGTCGGTGATCACCGGCTGCCCGTTGTAGTACAGGTCGCGGTGGTGGCGCACGTCGTTTGCCAGCTCGGTCCATTCACGGTGCAAATCTGCAGAAATCTCGCTCACAACCTGCCAGCATAGCTTTTCGCCCCGGCGTGTTCGCCTCCCCCGCTATCATGCAAACATGGCTTACTTCGACGCGTCCCGCATGCTCTCCTTCGACCTGGAAACTACCTCGGTCAACCCGCGCGAGGCCCGCATTGTCACCTCCGCGCTGGTGCGTATCGACGGGCGCGAGGTCACCGCCAACGAGACCCTGGCAGACCCCGGCGTGGAGATCCCCGAAGCGGCCGCCGCGGTCCACGGGATCAGCACGGAAAAGGCGCGGGCCGAGGGCCGCGACCACGACGAGGTGCTGCACGAGACCGTCGCCGCGATCAAGCAGGGCTGGGAGGACGGGCTCACCCTCATCGTATTTAACGCCCCCTACGACCTAAGCGTGCTGCGCGCGCTCACCGGCGACTTCACGGTCACCGGCCCAGTGTTTGATCCCCTGCTGATCGATAGGGCGCGCAACCGCTACCGCAAGGGCAAGCGCAACCTGGGCGCGCTGTGCGAGCATTACGGGGTGCGCCTAGACAACGCGCACGAGGCCACCTCGGACGCGATGGCAGCGGCGCGTATCGCGTGGAAGCAAGTGCGCAAGGTATGGCCGGAGCTCGCGGAGATGGACACCGACGAGCTCATGGAATACCAGGCCGTGGAGAACTACCGCATCCAGACCGACCTGAAGAAGTGGCTAGAATCCCGCGGGCGCGACGCGTCCAACGTGAGCATGGGCTGGCCGATGGTGGGCTAAAGCTCCTCTCGCAGCTTTTCGACGAACGCGCGCAGCCCGTCGTCATCAGACTCCAGCGCGTGTACCTCCCCAGTCTTGGTCCGCACGATCATGTCGCCGTCCGTCAGGTCCACGGTCTCGATGTGTTCTGCAGGCACCTCTGTGGTTTCATCGTCTTCTACCAAGCGCAGTGTCTGCCCATCGAAGGACACCGCTTGTTTTTCTGAGGGGTTCGAGAAGACAATGAAGAACACTACGCCGATGACAACGCCCATAACGAGGTCGTCCAACAGCAGACCGAAGACGACGAAGAACATCGCCCCGAACGTAACGCCTGTCGAATAGTCGCGTCGCTTCTTACTCCACGTCAGCGGTTCGCTCATGCCTCCATGCTAAGTTCTTCCGCCATCTCACGGGCCGCACGGTAGTTCGCCGCGGTAGCAACCAGCGTGTCCGCTGGCTCCGCATACACGTCGATCACGGTGCGCGCCGGGTCGATCTGCAGCTCGTCGAAGACGCAGTAGAGCTCGCGCGGCGCCATTGTCGGGATCGCGATGCGGCTGCCCTGGTCCAACAAGCGAGCCAGCGCGTCCTTGTCGCAGGTGCGGGGGTCAACGGTGAGCCACGGGGTGTCGTCGAGAAGCTTCGGTGTGTGCAACAGGTGTTCGCCGAAGCGCGCGAGGGTTTCCTGCGGCTCGTGGATAGCGCGGATGGTTTCGTAGTCGGTCGCGCCCTTGAGCGTGCCGGCGGTGACCTCAGGCAACAGCGGCTCGTCGAGCTGCAGCACGGTTGAACCGAAGCGGGAGGCGACATCGCTACGATGCGCGGCGCAGGCCTCGAGTAGCGCGTCGGTGAGATCGCGCAGCGCGCCGTCGTCGGTGATCATGCGGTGTCCATTGGGCATCTCCACCTCAGCGGCGAGCGTAAACGGGCCGACCAGCTGCACCTTGACCGTGTCGGTTTTGCCGTGCCAGGCCACCTCGAGCGCGTCGAGGTCGCGGGCCATGCGGTCGGCGTCGGCACGCTTGCGGGCAGCGACGCGCCAACCACGGGGCCCGGGCGCGATCGGGATATCCAGCAGCGCGGTGGTGCGCCCGATTGCATCCGAACCCACCCCGCGCTCCGGCAGCTGCGGGATATGCGGCAGCGGAGACTCGGAAAGCACGACGTCGGCGGCTTGCGCGAGATCCGCGCCGGGCAAGGGCCCAAGCCCAAAAGCAGTTGCATTCACGGCACCGATGATACGGACGTGCGGGTATGCTCTGTGCATGGCTCTCGAACAATTCACGGGCTGGACCTTCATCTCCCCCTGCCCTATCCCCAGCGACATTCAGGACATCCTCGCCCACGGCGAACAAGCTATCCAGGCGTTCAAAACAATCCGCGACGCGGCCGTGTTTACCAACAAGCGCCTGATTATCCGCGACGCGCAGGGCATGACAGGCAAGAAGGTCGAGATGTATTCCATCCCCTTCAAAGCGGTGACCATGTGGTCGACCGAAAACGCCGGCAGGATGCTCGACTGGAACGCAGAACTTGAGCTGTGGACCAACGTCGGCCACTTCAAGATCAACCTGGGCAAGGAGATCGATATCCGCGGCATCGACCGCTTGATCGCCTCCTGCGTGTTCGGCGCGTCCTAGGCCGTCGCGCAGATTGTTCCCGAGCCGAGCACCACATCGCCCAGGCCATCTGGATCCGGCAGGTAAAGCACCGCTGCCTGGCCGCGCGCCACGCCCTCGAGCGGGGTGTGCAGGTCAAGGGTCATGCGGTCGTCACCGATGCGCGCAGTGCACTTGACGACGCCACCGTGCGCCCGAATCTGCACATTCGCCTCAAACTCGCCCTCCATGACCGGGTGAAGCACCTTGAGCCGGTCCGCGGTGATCTGGTGGACCTTGAGCGCCTCGCGGGGGCCCACGGTCACGGTGCCGGTTTCCGTGTCCACGTCGGTGACGTAGCGCGGCTTGCCGTCGGCAGCCGGCACTCGCAGATCCAGTCCGCGGCGCTGGCCGATCGTGTACTGGAACGCGCCGTCGTGCTCCTTGAGCTCCGTGCCGTCCTGATCCTTGATCAGCCCGGGGCGCATGCCAATGGAGCGGCCGAGGAAGGCCTGCGTGTTGCCGTCCGGGATAAAACAGATGTCGTAGGAATCCGGTTTCGTGGCCGTCGAAAAGCCGTACGCAGCGGCCTCCTCGCGAATCTGCGGCTTCTCCGTATCGCCGACCGGGAAGAGACAGCGGTTGAGCTCATCGCGGGTGAGCACGCCGAGGACGTAGGACTGGTCCTTGTTGGGGTCGGTGGAGCGCCGCAGGTTGCCGTCGTCGTCGATGATTGCGTAGTGGCCGGTGGCCACCGCGTCGAAGCCGAGGGTCACCGCGCGCTCAAGCAGGGCTGCGAACTTGATCTTTTCGTTGCAGCGCAGGCACGGGTTCGGGGTCTCGCCGTGCTCGTAGGACCAGACGAAATTATCAATCACGTCCTCTTTGAAGCGATCCGAGAAGTCCCACACGTAAAACGGGATGCCCAGCTTGTCGCACACCCGGCGCGCGTCCGCGGAGTCCTCGAGCGAGCAGCAGCCGCGGGCCGACTCGCGGGTCTGCTGCGCGTCCTTCGACAGGGCGAGGTGCACTCCGACGACGTCGTGGCCTTGCTCTACCAGGCGCGCAGCCGCCACCGAGCTGTCCACGCCCCCACTCATCGCCGCTAGTACTCGCATGTGGCGGAAGTGTACCCGCCGCGCGCGGGCGGGGAAAACGCGCCGGATCATACTGTGGCATGACGCATGCCGCGCGCCCTATCGCTAGGTTAAGGCTATGCCGCAGATGACGCCCTCACCGAAGCTCCGCACGCGCGACTTCATCCTCGCCGGCGTGTTGGCGGCATTTGCGTTGCTTGGCGTCGTCAGCGTCTCCGTCCCGGTGTGGACGATTGTGGCTGGTGTTGTGTGGCTGATCATCGCGCCGTTTTCCCGCTGGCGCTGGCCGTTGGCTACGGTGCTCATCGCCGTAGCGCTGCTTGCGGTGCGGGCGATGAGCCCACTTTTGACCGTGACGGATATTGTCGTGGCGACGTTTGCCGCGTACCTCATCCGCCGGAATTTGCCACCCGTGCTCCGCGATGTCGCCGCCACCGTCGTCATCGTGGGCGATGTCCTCGCGATCTCGTTGGTCTCGCCGGTGCTGCGGAGCATGCCTCTCGACGAGCGCCTCCCCTACCTTGCGTGGAGCGCCACACTGCTTGTCGCGGCCGGGCTTCTCGGCGAGCTGCGCAGACGGACGGAGGAAGCCGCCGCTCGTGAGCTGGAGCAGGCACTGAAGCGACAGCGGGCTGAACTTGAGCACGCCATGTCCGAGCAACGCGCATTCCTCGCGCGTGAGATCCACGACGTGGTCACTCACTCGTTGACCGTGATGGTCGCGCAGGCCGACGGCGGCCGCTACGGCGAGCCAGAGGAGAAGGACGAGGCACTGCGCACCGTCGGCGAGGTTGGCCGGAAATCGCTGTCTCAGATGCGCGAGGTCGTCGCGCTGCTTCGCACACCCGAGTCGCGCCCGGTCGAGCCTTCGCCTTCCTCGCTTGATCTCGACGAGCTCGTCCGCACGAGCCAGCTTGGTGGCCTCGACGTGGAGTACACGGTCACCGGCACGCCTCCGGCGCAGCTGCCGCTGGCTACCTCGCTGGCGGTCCAGCGCGTGGTGCAAGAGGCGCTCACAAACGCGCTGAAACACGGCGATGGCTCTGCGGCGCTCGATGTCGCGTGGCACAGCGACGCACTGGTAATCACGGTGGCCAACCCCTTCACCGGGGCACCAATGGAACATGCCGGCCAGGGGCTGCGGGGGATGCGCGAGCGCACCTCACTCATCGGCGGGTCGGTGCAAGCCGGTCCGAGCGACCCGCAGCGTTGGACTGCCACGCTCCGAGTCCCGTACCCCGCTCCCGACATGAGGAGGCATACATGACCACAATCCACGTCGGTATCGTCGATGACCAAGCACTGTTCCTCCACGGAATCCAGCGGGTGATCGACTCTCAGCCGGATCTGTCTGTGGAGTGGCTCGCTGCCAACGGTGCCGAGGCGCTCGAACAACACGCGCAGCGCCCGGTCGACCTCGTACTCATGGACGTGCAGATGCCGGTGCTCGACGGCATCGCCGCCACCGCCGAATTTGCCCGCCGTTTCCCGGAGACCAAGTTGGTCGTCCTCACCACATTCGACGACGAGGACTACGTGGTCAACGCACTCTCCGGCGGCGCAAGCGGATTCCTCCTCAAAGACGCTGAGCCCGAAGTGCTTCTCGACGCCATCCGCACCGTCGCCGCCGGCGACGCCGTCATCTCCCCGCGCGCCACCAAGCGCATCATCTCCCGGCTCGCCAACCACACGGAGACAGCACCCGCACTCCCGAAAGCGGACCGCCTCGCGCTGGACGAGCTCACCGCCCGCGAGCACGAAGTCCTCGTCGCCATCGGTCGTGGCTGGTCGAACTCGGAGATCGCCGAGCGCATGTTCATCTCCATGCCGACGGTGAAAACACACGTGGGTCGTATCCTGGCGAAGACGCAGTCGCGCGACCGCGTACACGCGGCGTTGTTTGCCTACCGCACCGGCCTCGTTGACCGCGCCGATCTGCTCGCTCATCCCGAGGTATGACGCGAAAGATCGTCCCCGGCTCCGACGTTTTCGCCGCCGCTCCCCGCGAGAGTGGAAGCCATGGATACACCAATTATTGCGACGCGGGGTCTGACGAAGACCTACGGTAAGCAGGCGGTCGTCGATAAGCTTGCGCTCGAAGTACCCCAGGGAGCGGTGCACGGGCTGCTGGGGCCGAATGGCTCCGGCAAGTCGACGACGATGAAGATGCTGCTCGGCCTGACTACTCCCACCGCCGGCGAAATCACCGTCATGGGCCGGCCGATGACGAGAGCCACGCGCGGCGAGGTGCTCGCCGACATCGGTTCGCTCATCGAGTCGCCGGCGGCGTACCCGCATCTCACGGGTGCCGAGAACATGCGGATCGTCACAAGACTTTTCAAGGCCGATCCGGCGCATGCCCAGCGCGCGGTGCGCCTCGTGCGGCTTGAACGCCACATGGATAAGCAGGTCAAGAAGTATTCGCTCGGTATGAAGCAGCGTCTCGGCATCGCGATCGCGCTTGTGCGCGACCCGCAGCTGCTCATTCTCGACGAGCCAACCAACGGTCTCGACCCGGCCGGCATCGAGGAGATCCGCGAGCTCATCATCAGCCTTGCGCGCGACGAGGGGCGCACAGTCCTCGTCTCGAGCCATTTGCTTTCGGAAATTGAGAAGATGGCGACGAGCCTGAGCATCATTAACCAGGGAAAGCTGGTCTTCCAGGGCTCGCAGCGCGAGCTTTTCGACGCCCACCTCCCCGACCTCTTCATCCAAACCCCTGCCGTCACTGCGGCCACTTCGGTTTTACGTGAGCGACAGCCACGCATCGTTTCCGGCGGCGTGGAGGTGCCCGGGCTCAGCGACGACGACGTCGCCGCGGTGTGCGCACAGCTTGTCGCCCACGACGTCCCGATCCACCAGGTGGTGCGGGCACGCCGAAGCCTCGAGGAGATCTTCATCAGCATGACGGGACGGGAGGGCCTGAGCGCATGAACGTCGAGATCCTGAAACTGCGGCGCACGCGTATCCTGCTGCTCGGTGGGCTGCTTTCGTTCGGCATCGTGCTGTTCGCGTCGATGAACCTCTTCGCCGATGGGCAGGTGGACACCTTTGTCGCCGATCCAGGCGGGGCGTGGTCTGGGCAGCTCATCGGTGTCGCGATGGCGCTGGCGTTTCTTACCCCGCTGCAGGTGGCGCTGCTTGCCAGCCGCGCGGTGGACAACGAACACGCAAGCGGCGGGTGGCTGCTCAACGCGGTAGCGGGCACCCGCCAAGGATCACTGCTGCGCCGCAAGCTGTGCGTGCTCGCGCCCCTGATTGCCGCGCTCAAGCTGCTCGAGTTCGGCGGGTGTATCGCGTTTCCGGTCCTGCTCGGGGCCCCGATGCCGAGCGGAAGCACCGCCGGGGCCTGGGCACTCTACGCGCTCGCGGCTGTCATCACGAGCATCGCACTCGCCGGTGCCATGGTCCTGCTCGCGGCGGTGACCGAATCGCAGATCGGAGTGCTCGCGTGCGGCGTCGTCGGCGGATTCTGCGGCATCGTTTCGCTGTTGTCTCCCGCTTGGCTCGCCGCGATCAACCCCTTCGGGTATTTCGCCGTGCTGCTCCCCTACACTTTCGCGGACGCAGGTCCCGTACCGACGCAGCCGGGGTGGGCGCTGTGGTGCGTCTACATCGCGCTGCTTGGCGCGGGCTTTTACTTCGCGACGCGCGCGCTCAACGGGAAGGAAATCTAGCCATGCTTTTCAACGAGTTCGCTAAACTCCGGCGTGCACACATCGCCATCGTCCCCCTTGCCATCCCCCTGATCGCAGTCGTCTTCGGTGCGGGCAACTACGCCGCCAACTCCGGGGTGTTGGACTCCGGCTGGCACAGCTACTGGTCCCAAGCGACGCTGTTCTACGGGATGCTCTTCATGGTGGCAGGCATCGCCATCCTCGCCTCCGCCGTCTGGCGGGTGGAACACCGCGGCGGCAATTGGAACATACTGCTCACCTCATCCCAGCCGGCCGCGAGTCTGATTACCGCCAAGCTCGCCGTCATTGTCGCGCTCACAGTCCTCATGCAGTGCGTCTTCATTCTCTTCAGCACGATCGGCGGCTGGGTCGCCGGGCTGTCGGGCCTGCCTCCGCGAGCATTGCTCGCCTCTACGCTGCTCGCCGTGATTCCGGCAACGGCAGTCGCCGCGTGGCAGAGTTTCGCTTCCATGGTGATTCGCAACTTCGCCATGCCGGTCGCGCTCGGCGTGATGGCGAGCATCCTTTCTTTCGGCACGATCGCTGCCGGCGTCACAGCTGCGCAGTTCGTCCTCCCGCCCGTCGGTGTGACGAAGGCGCTCTGGATGGGCAGCACCGCGGTCGCGGGCTCAGACGCGCTCGATTTAGGCACGCTCGCCAGCATTGCCCCGAGTGCGCTGCTGCTCACCGCGGCAGGCTGGCTCGCATCAATCGCGTACCTGCGTTTCGTCGACGTGCAAGCCTAACGACTACCCTCCCAAAGCATGGCTGCGAAAAGCGAGACGTACCCCATCGACAGCGGCGAGGCTGAAATCCACCACGAACCCGACGGCTCGATGGTGTTGCTTGTCAACGGGGTGCCCAGCTCGCACATCGTGCCCGGCAAGCCGCAGCGCCTGGACTTCGAGTACATGCGCTGGATCGCGGACTTCCTCGACTCGCTCCAGCTCGGCAGCACACCCCGCTGGCCGAAGCCGCGCCTGACGCACCTGGGCGGGGCGGCCTGCTCGCTGCCGCGCTACTTCGCCGCCGCGTGGCCCGGCTCGCGCAACACCGTCGTGGAGATCGACAGCCGTCTCGCCGAGCTCGCACGCGAGCTTTTCGACGTCCCCCGCTCCCCCGCCGTGAAAATCCGCGTCGGCGACGCGCGCGAGATCACGGACTCGTTTAAGCCTTCAACCCGCGATGTGATGATCCGCGACGTGTTCGCCCAGGCGCTCACCCCGCGCGAGCTGACCACCGTGGAGTTCTACCAACACGTGCGCACGTGCTTGAGCGAGACCGGCGTCTACGTGGCCAACTGCGGCTCGCATGCCGACCTCAAGGAAGCGAAGGAGGAACTCGCCGGCATGAGCGAGGTGTTCCCGCACGTCGCGGCGATCGCTGATCCGCCGATGCTCAAAGGACGCCGCTACGGCAACATCGTGCTCATCGGCGCGAACACCCCGCTCGAGGCAAGCCCGCAGCTCACCCGCAATCTGCTCAAGGGCGCGGTGCCTGCCCACTTCAAGGGCGAAAAGTGGGCACGCGGCTTGGCCACCACCCCGCGCCACGACTAGTACACGTACGCAAAACCGGCACCCACTTACACGTGAGTGCCGGTCCTCGGACGGTGTACGCGCGCTACTTCGTCGCGTTGTCCAGCAGGATGAGCAGGTCGCCGATCTGGTAGTCGCCGATCATCATGTTGCGTAGGTCTTCCACGGGCAGCTCGCCCTCGGCGGCGAGTTGGCCAACCATGTCGGCGATGTTGCGCGCGTCCTGTTCGCTAAAGCCAGCCTGGTCAGCAGCCTCGGCCAAGCCCGCGATACCGAGCGCACCGCCGGCGAGCGCGAGGATTGCCACGACGAGTGCCGTGTTGTCCTGCTCCAGCACGGCGAGCTCGCCGGAGTCGGAGGCCTGGAACTTCTCCAGCACGCCACCCCCTGCGTTGAGGTTGCCGGCGGCGAAGCTCATGAACTGGCCCGCGTTGCCGTTGAACAGGTTCATGTCCACAACGGCGTCGATGCCGGGTACGCGCCCGGAGTCGGAGCGCTGCCAGAAGCTCAGGTGGTCCCAGCCGCCGACCGGTGCGGGCGGCTGGTTCTGGTAAGCGGCCAACCACAGCGGGTAGCGGGTGAACGCGTTGGTGTTGTCCATACGCTCGTACCAGAAGTAGCGGTAGGTGTAGAGCATCGGCGTGCGCCCGGTGCGTGCCTCGAGCTCAGCCATGAAGATCTGGGTCCATGCGGCGAGTTGGACCGGGCCAAGCCCCTCGTTGACCTCGAGGTCGAGCACCGGCGGCAGCTGGTTGCGCGGGCCGGCGTTGATGGTGTCGGCGAAGTGGCGCGCCTGCGCGATCGGGTCGGTCGCCGGGCGGGCGTAGTGATAAGCACCGACCTTCATGCCGGCCTCACCAGCGGCTTGGGCGTCCTGGGTGTAGAAGTCGTTGACGTAGCTCGTGCCCTCTGTTGCCTTGATGAAGGCGAACTGCTGGCCGCCGGGGCCTGCAACCATGCGCCAGTCGATCGGGCCGCCGCCCGGGTGCTGGTGCGCGGCGACGTCGACGCCGTTGATCAGGCCGGGTAGCGCCTGGGCGTCGGCAGACTTCTGCCCGAAGGGGCTGGCCACGAGGAGCGTAAACGTTAGGGCGGCGGTGACGACGGCGGCGATCAACGCCTTGAGTGTGTTTTGGCGCGCGTTGCGCGCGTGCATAAGCGTCCGAGGTGCGTACATATGCGGAACTTTAGCGCACTTGAGTCACAACTTTCACACCTGACACACCGGTGGGCGTCGAAAAGCGCGCTAGAGCGAGCCGGCGAGGCGGGCGCGCTCGATGACTGCGGGCAGTTCGGCGACCACCTTGTCCACGTCCGCAGCGGTGGTGGTGCGGCCGAGCGTAAGCCGCAGCGCGCCCATGCCGTCCTCGGTGGCCACGCCCATCGCCTCGAGCACGTGCGACAGGCGGTGCACGCCCGCCGAGCAGGCCGAACCGGCGGAGGCTTCAATGCCGAGCGAGTCGAGCAGCATGAGCATGGATTCCGCCTCCGCGCCCGGGAACATCAGGTGCGCGTGCCCAGGCAGGCGCGGCTCCGGGGTGGTGACCAGCGTGTTCGGCACAGCGGCGACGATGCGCTCGATGAACTCGTCGCGCAGCTTCGCCAGGCGTGCATTTTCCGCCTCGCGTTCAGCCAGTGCCTCGCGCAGCGCCGCGGCAGTAGCGGCAGCCGCCGCCACGTCGACCGTGCCCGGGCGCAGGCCCCGCTCCTGCCCGCCGCCAAGCAACACCGGAGCCGGCACTGGCGAGCGGCGCGCGAGCAGGATGCCGCTGCCGCGCGGTCCGCCGAACTTGTGCGCGCTAGCCGCGAGTGTGGTCGCGCCGCTGTCGTGGAAGTGCACGTCCTCTTTGCCCACGGCTTGGACCGCGTCGATGTGCAGCGGGGTGCCAGCGGCAGCGGCTCGCTCGGCGGCCTCGCGCACGGGCTGCACCGCGCCGGTCTCGTTGTTCGCCCACATCATGGTGGCCACGGCGGCCGGGGTGTCCAAGGCGCTCAAGTCGCGGAGATGCCCGCCGCGGTCCGGCTCCATCCATGCAACCTCGGCCCCTTCAGTCTGTGCTAAGGACTTGACTGTCTCGAGTACTGCCGAGTGCTCAATCGTGCTGGCCACCACCCGGTTCGTGCCCGCCGCTTCTCGACGCGCCCGGTACAGACCCCGCACCGCGATGTTGTCCGCCTCCGTGCCGGAGCCGGTGAAGATCACCTCGACGGGGTCCGCGCCCAAAAGCTCGGCGATGTCCTCGCGCGCCTGGGCGAGCACGGCGCCTGCGGCGCGGCCCGAGGAGTATTGGCCGCCGGGGTTGACGGCTGCTGCGTGTTCGACCCAGGCGTCGATAGCCGCCTGGCGCATGGGGGTTGTTGCTGCGTGATCGAGATACACCATGCCGCTTATGGTAGCGGCCGGTGCTCCCGCGCATCGCAGATGAACGCCCGCGCGTCATCCCCCACGCGAGCGATGATCACCCCACGCTGCTGCGTACCTTTGAGCTTGAGCTTCTTACGCAGCGCGTCCGGGTCCACATTGACCCCGCGCACGAGGATTTCCACCGCACCCGCATCAAGCTGGCGCAGCGCAGCCTTCAGCCGCTTCAGCGGCACCGCATCCCGCACACGGAAGCCGCTGTAGCCGGGCGGGATCTCCTCGCCGCTTAAGAAAGCGATGTGCGGGTCAAGCTGCCACAGCCCGTGCGTATCGGCCCACGTGCGCACAAGCCCCGCGCGGATGATCGCCCCGTCGGGCTCGATAATCCACTCGCCCGGCTGGCGCACCTCAGCCGGTGCAGAAGCGCGATCGTCACCGTGGCCGCGCACGGTCTCGACAAAACCGTCGCTGCGCAGCACGACTGCCTCCCGCCCACTGCCGATCCCGGGCGTGTACAGGCAGGCCTCTTTCACCCCGCCGTCGAGCGAGACCACGCTGACTAAGCCCTCCCACTCGGAGTAGTCGATGCCCGGCGCGCACTTCACGGCAAGTTCCGCGCCCGGGTAGGCCGCCACAAGAGCCGGCAGAGGCGGCTCGAGCTGGGCGGGGTCGGTGATACGTCGGCCATCTTTACGGCGGGCAGGATCAGCCACGATCACCCCGTCCGCACCCCCACCAACAGTGCTGGCAGGCGCGAGCGCGTCGGCGCGCGCGAGCCAGGCGTCCTCGCCGAGGTTGAAGCGCGCCATGCGCAGGCGGGCAGCCGAGAGGTCCGAGCCGAGCCAGCTCAGGCCTGCGTCGCGCATGTGGGGTGCCTCCGAGCCGACGGAACAGGTCACGTCG
This sequence comes from Corynebacterium imitans, assembly GCF_000739455.1. Classification (NCBI taxonomy): domain Bacteria; kingdom Bacillati; phylum Actinomycetota; class Actinomycetes; order Mycobacteriales; family Corynebacteriaceae; genus Corynebacterium; species Corynebacterium imitans. The sequence goes on along the minus strand of NZ_CP009211.1, from coordinate 1,074,729 downwards.
TGGACGAACTGCGCGCCTGCGTCCGCAAGCGTGCGGGCGCGGTGGGCGGAAACAAGGGCGGGCGTGGCCTGCTGGGCGGCATCCGAGTCGGTGAGCCACCAGTTAGGGAACTTGTCCGCCGCCTGACGCTGGGCGGCGATCAGTGCGGAGACGGCGCGGGCGTGCTCGCCGAACTCGGCGTCCAGGCGCGCGCGGTCGGAGAACACACTTGCTTTGGTCAGGGCCAGCTCCGGGGCGATCGCCCGGATGCGTTCGGCGTTGGCGGCGAGGTAGTCCACCTCAGTCGCGTGAAATGCCATAGCGGCGTCCAATCCGATCTTTTGGTGTGAAGGTAAAAAATTCGGAGAAGCGCTCGTCGTCGACCGGGTCGCCGATCACCGGGGAGATCGTGGCGTGTTTCGCCGATTCCAGCGTCTCTTCCACAGTGTGAAAACCCTCGATCAAGCGCAGCTGTGCCCAGGTCGCAGGGGCAAAACGCACGAGCCCGTGCCGCCAGCCTTCTAGCAGCAGCGAGGGCGGGAACCAGTTGGCGTCGTCGGCCTCGCCGGTGTTGCCGTCGGGCTCCTGGCCGGTCGGGTTGGCCGCGAGGAAGCTGAAGGTGTCGAACCAGTTGCCGCGCTCGGATTGCCCGACCCACCTGGCGAAGGGCTTGAGCAGGTCGGCGCAGACGTTGAGGTCGTGGGCGCGCAGCACGTCGGTCAGTGAGATCTCGTGGGATTCCAGCAGGAGGCGCTGGTGGTGGAACGGGCGGGCGTCGTCAAGCAGCTTGCCCGCATCGTCGACGGCGAGCAGCGTGCCGGTCTCCTCGAAGAGCTCGCGCACGGCGGCGAAGACGAGCGCGTGCGCCTTGTACTTGGTCACGCCGAGCTGGCGGGCCATAGAGATTGCGCTGCGGCCGAGCCACAGGTCGCCGTCGTTCCAGGCGCGGCCCGGGAAGTCGCGGCTGTCCACCCCGCCGCCGGGAAACACGGTGACCCCGGGGTAGTTCTTCATGCTGAGCACGCGCTCCTGCATCCACACTTCCATCCCCTGGGGTGTGTCGCGCAGCAGGAGCACCGTCGCCGACATGCGCGCACCGTGAAACCCGCTGACCTCGGTGACGTCGATCTCGTCGCCGCGGTCAGCTGAGAACGCCCCAATGCTGCGCTGCATGCCTCGACCCATCCTTGATGGGGCACCGAATGCTTCTCGACGCCCCACTGTCACTACTTCCTGTGCGCCCCCGCACGGGCCGAACGTGCCCGGCGCGCGAAGAAGCGGCCCTCATCCCGGGTCACCTCAATCGGCTGGTGGTAGGCCTTGGAGACGTTCTCACTGGTAAGGACGTCCTCGATGAGGCCCTGGGCGACGACATCGCCCTCGTCGAGCAGCATGGCGTGGGTAAAACCGTACGGAATCTCCTCAAGGTGGTGGGTGATCATCACCATCGCCGGGGCGTCCGGGTCCAAGGCAAGCTCACCTAGGTAAGCGATGAGGTCCTCGCGGCCACCTAAGTCCATGCCCGCGGCGGGCTCGTCCATAATCAAAAGCTCAGGGTTGATCATCACCGCACGGGCGATGAGCACGCGCTTCTTCTCCCCGTCAGAGAGCGTGCCCCAGCGGCGGTCGATCAGGTGCATCGCGCCGACCTGCTCAAGCACGTCCATCGCCTGGGCGTAGTCCATCTCGTCGTAGTCCTCGCGCCAGCGCCCGACAATGGCGTAGCCGGCGGAGACGACCAGGTCGCCCACTTTCTCGTCATCCGGCACGCGCTGCGCGATCGCCGATGAGGTAAGCCCGATGGCGGCGCGCAGGTCGCGCATGTCGGTGCGCCCGAGCTGTTCGCCGAGCACAAACGCGGTGCCCTTGGAGGGAAACTCGAGCGCAGACGCCATACGGATCAGGGTCGTCTTGCCCGCCCCGTTGGGGCCGATCACTACCCAGCGCTCATCAAGTTCGACCTGCCAGTCCACCGGGCCGACGAGGCGTGCGCCGCCGCGCGAGAATTCCACCCCGCGGAAGTCGATAAGAAGGTCCGGGTCCGTTCCTGGTTCAGTCGCTCGTGCATCATTCACGGTTCCCATTCTGTCCTATTTTCTCTCGCATATGTGGAAGTTGCATCCGGCGCGCCAAAGGGGGCTGTCTTGCCACCCCAATAATTAGGCACATCTTAGGCAGGTGAAGCACGAAGTCTTTCGCTACTCTTGGCAGTGATACACACGCGACGGACGAGGTAGAGATACAGCATGGTTGCAAGGTTCGGAATTGATGACGTTCGCCCCCAGGTCAGCGGGCGCACGCTCCCCGCAAAGGCGGTCGTCGGTGAGGTGGTGCCGGTCTCCGCGCTCGTCTGGCGCGAGGGCCACGACGCGATCGCGGCCACGCTGGTGATCACCTCCCCCGACGGCGACCAGTACTCGGTGCACATGCACCCGGAGCCCTTCCGCCCCGACTACGTCCACTCCGTGTTCGTGCCCGACGAACAGGGTCTGTGGCACTTCCGCATCGACGCGTGGTCCGATGTGATGGCCACCTGGCGCAACGCCGTGACCAAGAAGCTCAACGCCGGGCAGACCGAAGCCGAGCTGGCCAACGACATCGCCCACGGCATTGAGCTGTTCGAGGCCGCCGCGGAGCAGACTCCCGCGCCAGATAGCGAGGTGCTGCGCGATGTCGCCACCGCGCTTGCCGACGACACGTTGCCGCTCGAGCAGCGCATCAACGCCGGCCTGAACGAGGATGTCCTCGACGTGCTGGCGGCCTACCCCCTGCGCGAGCTCGTCACGCACGGCCCCACCTGTGATGTGGCCGTCGAGCGTCGTGCCGCGCTGGTGAACTCCTGGTACGAGCTGTTCCCCCGCTCCACCGGCGGGTGGGACGATAACGGCCGCCCGGTCCACGGCACCTGGGAAACCACCGCCGCCGCGCTCGACCGCGTGGCCGCAATGGGCTTCGACACCGTGTACTTCCCGCCGATCCACCCGATCGGCGAGGTCAACCGCAAGGGCCGCAACAACTCAGTTACCGCCGAGCCGGGCGACGTCGGCTCCCCCTGGGCCATCGGCTCGCAGCACGGCGGCCACGATGCCTTCCACCCCGAGCTCGGTGGCGAAGAAGAATTTCTCGAAATGCTGCACCACGCCGAGCAGCTTGGGCTGGAGGTCGCCCTCGACTTCGCGCTCCAGGCCGCCCCGGACCACCCGTGGGCGGAGGCGCACCCCGAGTTTTTCACCGTGCTCGCGGACGGCACGATCGCGTACGCGGAGAACCCGCCGAAGAAGTACCAGGACATCTACCCCATCAACTTTGATAATGACCCGGAGACCCTCTACGACGAGGTCTACCGCGTCATCATGTTCTGGGTGGGACTGGGCATTTCCACGTTCCGCGTGGATAACCCCCACACGAAGCCGGTGAACTTCTGGCACTGGCTGATTGCCAAGGTGCACGAGACGCACCCGGACGTCATCTTCCTCGCCGAGGCCTTTACCCGCCCGCCGCGCATGTACGGGCTGTCCAAGGCTGGCTTCTCGCAGTCGTACACCCACTTCACGTGGAAGGTGAGCAAGGAAGAGCTCACTGACTTTGCGCAGCTGTGCGTCGACGTCGCTGACGTCTCGCGCCCCAACCTGTTCGTCAATACCCCAGATATTCTGCACGCCTCGCTCCAGCAAGGCGGGCCAGCCGCTTTTGCCATCCGCGCAACCCTTGCCGCGACGATGAGCCCGCTGTGGGGCGTTTACTCCGGCTTCGAGCTCTACGAGTCCATCCCCGTGCGCGGCGGCTCCGAGGAGTACCTGGATTCGGAGAAGTACGAGCTGCGCCCGCGCGACTTCGAGGCTGCGCTCGAGCGTGGCGAGTCGCTCGAGCCCTACCTCACGCTGCTCAACTCCATCCGTAAGGAGCAGCCCGCGCTCCAGCAGCTGCGGCAGATCCGCTTCCACGAGGTCACCAACGACCAGATCCTCGCCTACTCCAAGGTCGACGCCGTGACAGGCAACACGATCGTCGTGGTAGTCAACCTCGACCCCTGGCACACCCAGGAGGGCATGGTGCACATCGACGCTGGCGCGGTCGGACGCGACGAGGGCGAACCCTTCCAGGTGCACGACCTGGTCACCGGCAACCGCTACGACTGGGGGACGCACAACTACGTCCGGCTCACGCCACAGAACAACGTGGCGCACATTTTCCGCCTGCCGGAGGTGGCACCGGAGCGTCGAGAAGCATTGGCCTACCGTCAGATCTCTGACCACGACTACCGGCCCTAACCCCCCGCGCTGCACTACCTGGATACTCAAGAAGAAAGACAATTATGACCGGCCACAACCTCTCCCCGGAAGCACTCATCCCGGAGCACGACCGCACGCGCCTGCTGCAGTGCAAGCACCACGCGCCGCACGACTTTTACGGCCGCCACCTGGTGGCAGGCAACACGGTGGTGCGCACCCGCCTGCTCGGTGCCACCGACGTGCAACTGCTTATCCACAACGACATGATCCAGATGGTTGATACCGGCGACGACATCTGGATCGCCGAGCTCGACGGCGAGCACGCCAGCGACTACCGCCTGCGCGTGACCTACCCCGAGGCGGAACCGCAAATCATCGCGGACCCGTACTACTTCCTGCCCTCGGTCGGCTCCCTCGACCTCCACCTCATCGGCGAGGGCCGCCACGAGCGCCTTTGGGAGGCACTCGGCGCGAACGTCAAGACCTACACCACGGACCTCGGCCAGGTCACCGGCACCGCGTTTGCGGTGTGGGCTCCAAACGCGCGCGGCGTGGCCGTCGTGGGCGACTTCTGCGGCTGGAATCCCAACCAGTACCCGATGCGCTCGCTCGGCTCCACCGGCGTGTGGGAGATCTTCATCCCCGGCATCACCGATGGGGCGCACTACAAGTTCGCGGTGCAAACTGCCGACGGCGGCCGTAAGGACAAGGCTGACCCGCTGGCCAAGGCCACCGTCGCCCCGCCGGAGACAGTCTCCGTGGTCGCCGCGCCCAGCGAGTACGAGTGGCGCGACGCCGACTGGATGCAGAAACGCCAGGGCATCGACCCCACGAATTCGCCAATGAGCGTCTACGAGTGCCACGTCGGCTCCTGGAAGCAGGACGCGGACTACAACACGCTGCGCGAAGAGCTTGTGCCCTATCTGGTGGAAAACGGGTTTACTCACGTGGAGTTCCTCCCCGTTGCCGAGCACCCCTTCGGCGGCTCCTGGGGCTACCAGGTCACCGGCTACTACGCGCCGACCGCGCGCTGGGGCACCCCGGATGAGTTCCGCGCGCTTGTCGACGAGCTGCACGCCCACAACATCGGCGTCATCGTCGACTGGGTCCCCGCCCACTTCCCCAAGGACGACTTCGCACTCGCCCGCTTCGACGGCACCGCGCTTTACGAGCACCCGGACTGGCGCCGCGGCGAGCAGAAGGACTGGGGCACCTACGTCTTCGACTTCGGGCGCAACGAGGTCCGCAATTTCCTCGTGGCCAACGCGTTGTACTGGTGCGAGGAGTTCCACCTCGATGGCCTCCGCGTCGACGCAGTAGCCTCGATGCTCTACCTCGACTACTCACGCGAACCCGGCGAATGGCTGCCAAACCAGTACGGCGGCCGCGAGCACTGGGACGCCGTGCAGTTCCTCCAGGAGATGAACGCCACGGTCCACCGCACCCACCCGGGCGTGGTCACCGTCGCCGAGGAATCCACCGCCTGGCCAGGCGTGACCGCCCTGACCGAGTCGGATGGCTTGGGCTTCTCCCTGAAGTGGAACATGGGCTGGATGAACGACACCCTCGAGTACTTCTCCCTCGATCCGGTGCACCGTTCCTACCACCACAACGAGATCACTTTCTCACTCGTCTACGCGTTCAGCGAGAAATACGTCCTGCCGTTTAGCCACGACGAGGTCGTCCACGGCAAGGGTTCGCTATGGACCCGCATGCCTGGAGACGATTGGAACAAGGCCGCCGGCCTGCGCGCCCTCTACGGCTACATGTTCTCCCACCCTGGCAAGCAGCTCCTGTTCATGGGCTGCGAGTGGGGCCAGACCACGGAGTGGGACGAGGCGCATTCGATTAACTGGGACAACATCGGCGACAGCTGGGGGCATGAGTACCACCGCGGCATCCAGCGCCTCGTGCGCGACCTCAACCTGGTCTACCGCGACACCCCGGCACTGTTCTCCCAGGACAACACTCCGATGGGATTCCAGTGGATCAAGGGTGACGACGCGCAGCACAACATCCTGTCCTACATCCGCTGGGGTGCGGACGGCTCCGCAGTACTCGCCGTGGTCAATCTCTCCGGAGCCTCGCAGCCGAACTACCGGCTGGGCTCGCCGAAGGCGGGTACCTGGGATCTGCTGATCAACACGGACGCGGGCATCTACGGCGGTGCCGACAACCCGCTCGCTGGTGAGGTACACACCGAGCCCACCGCCTGGGATCAGTTCGACCAGTCCCTCAACCTGCACATCCCGGCGATGAGCGTGCAGCTGTACAAGCTGCGGGGTTAGGAACCTGGGATAGCCCTGGCCCGTCGTGCTCGAGGAGCGCGGCGGGCCAAGTTATTGCGGGGCGTCGACACGCACCGGTCCGCCCAAACCGCCAGCCAGGCTAGAACAGCGCGCTGGCCAGATTGGTACGCGCCTGGATCACGCGCGGATCATCGGGCGCAAACAGCGTGAACAGCTCAAGCAGGCGCTCCTTCGCTTCCGGTGCCGTCTTCACGTAGCGCAGCAGGCGATCGAAGGCTTTCTCCGGTGCCCCCGCGACGACCTCTGCGTCTGCGGCGGCGAGTTGCTTCTCCACGTCATCCGGGGCCTGCTCCGCTTCAGCGATCGGGTCAGTCGTGCGGTTCTGCGGGTCAAGTCGACGCAGCACTGCAACCGCCGCCTTTGCTTGCTTGACCGGCTGGTTGTCCGGCTCCTCAGTCAGAATCGCGTCGTAGATGGCGGTGGCTGCGTCGAAGTCGCCGCGGTTGAGCGCCGCGGTCGCCTCATCCAGGCGCGGATCCTCGGGGGTGGCCTCCTCAGCCTCGGGTTCCTCGCCTAAGCCCTGTAGCTGCGGGCCAACGTTAGTGACCAGGGCTTCCACCCACTGCTTGAGCTGCTCTACGGGCTGGTTGCCTTCAAAGTTCGTCACCGGCTGCCCGGCCGCTAGCGCGACGACGGTGGGCAGCGCGCGCAGGCCGAACATCTGGGCCACCTGCGGCGTCGCGTCAGCGTCGACGTAGGCGACCATGAACTTGCGCTGGTTGGCGGCAAGCGTCTTGAACGTCTCCTTGAGCGTCTCGGAGTCCTCCGAGCGCTGCGTGCCGAACATCAGCACAACCGGCACTTGCATCGAGCGCTGGAACGCACGCGCCTCGATGTCTTTCTCATCGACGGTAATAAACGGCTCGAAGCCGCCTTCCTTGAGCTGCTGCTGTGCTTCCTTCTGCTCGACCAGCTTGTTCAGGTCTACTGCCCCGGGACCAAAATCCGGCATTTATGTACTCCTTGTATAGGTTCTATTGTTCTTGGGAGAAGTGCTTCTCCAGCGACGCTACCTTTTGGTGCAACATGTCGGTGTATCCAGGACGGATATCCGCTTTGATCACCAACGATACCCGCGGCGAAACGGCCTCGACCGCCTGCGTTGCGCGCTTGATCACGTCCATGACCTCGTCCCACTCCCCCTCGATCGTGGTGAACATGGCCGTCGTCTCGTGCGGTAGGCCTGATTCGCGGACCACGCGCACTGCGCGCGAAACCGCCTCTGACATCTCTGCGGTGGCGTTATTCGTCACCGTCGGTGCGACTGAAAATGCTGCGATCATGGGCCCAGCCTAGCGCCTCGCCCAGCAGTGTTTGTGCCAATGCCGCCGATCGTCGCCACGGCCTCCTGCATCACGGGGCCAGGCCACCACGTGCGCAACACCCGGCGGAATATTCTGGTTGCACCGGGGACAGACGTAGAACTTGTTCGCCGCGCTCGCACCGATCAGCCGCACGAGGTAGATCTCCCCGTTACTCCAGCTCGGCCCCTCAACCTCCTGGGTGCCAATGAACGTCGAGCCATCGCGCGGGAGCACATACGACGGGGTGATGTTCTGGCGGCGGTTCTTCCTCGGCATCGCGAGAGCCCCCTTTCTAAAATAGGCGCAGCTCGTCGGATTCGATGCCGCGCAGCTCGTCGTAGTCCAGGGTCAGGCAGCGGAAGCCTCGGTCCTCGGCAAGGGTGCGTGCTTGCGGCTTGATTTCCTGGGCGGCGAATACTCCCTCCACCGGCCGGAGCAGTTCGTCACGGTTCAGAAGCTCCACGTAGCGGGTCAGCTGCTCTACGCCATCGATGCCCCCGCGGCGCTTGATCTCTACGGCCACGGTCTTACCGTCGGCATCCCGCGCGAGCAGGTCGACCGGGCCGATCGCTGTGGGGTACTCGCGGCGAACAAGGCTGTAGCCCTCTCCCAGCGTGGTGATGTGCTCCGCAAGCAGCTCTTGCAGGTGGGTTTCCACCCCGTCTTTGACCAGGCCGGGGTCCTCGCCGAGCTCGTAGGTCGAATCCGCTACGATCTCTTCGATCGTGATGCGCAGCTGCTCGCCCTTCGGGTTCTCTACAATCCAGAGCGCCTCGCCGGTGTCCTCACCGTCGATATCAAGCACTGCTTCTTCCTTCACCGTGCACGGCGGCGTCATCCAGTTCAATGGCTTGTAGGCACGGTCGTCGGCATGCACAGAGACCGACCCATCAGACTTGAGCAGGATCAACCGCAGTGCAGACGGCAGGTGTGCCGCGAGGCGGCCGACGTAGTCGACAGAGCAACGAGCTATGACAAGACGCATGCCCCACAGACTACCGCCCGGGCAGGCGGTGAAGGCAAGCAGGCTAGGCCTTGCCGCGCTGCACCCGCTGCGTCAGCGCGCGGATGTCTATCCGCTCTTGTCGACGATCCGGCGCGGACTCCACCCAAGAAATCAGCGCCATCTCGACGTGGCGCTCGGCAGCGAACTCGAAATCGCCCTCCGGGCAGGTCAGCTCCAGTACTGTTGTGACGCCGGGCATGATCATCCGCTCGTCCGCGCTCAGCTCGCGCACGCCGTTGAACGTCAGCTCGCGACGATCAAAAGACACGTCGTAATTCGACGACAGGGAGCGCAGTTTATAAAACTGCAGCTCCTCCCCCGTGTACTTGACCACCCCGTGGCGCCAGCCCCGCACACCCGTGGCGGGCAGCTTGCGGATCAACCCGCGTGCACCCGCATTACGGAACATGGCAAAACGCCACATGGCGATGCCCGCGACGCCAACGACGATAAGCAGCACCACAGAGAGGATGATCTCCATGACAACCTCCCTGCAAGATTTCAATATTTGGCGTCGACCCCGTCGACTCAGCCGGTACTTCGTCGTTCAGCAGTAAATCCTACTTCGCGCCTCGACGGTTGCCAACCGCACACTTGTCGTGCAACACAATGCGAAGCACCCCCGCCTACCTTGCGGTATGCGGGGGTGCTTGCGGTGGTACGGGCGTGTGACGCCCCTCCTTGTAAGGCGAGTGGCCTAGCGCGACTCGTTGCGGCGCACCGCAGCGAGCTCCGCCTCGGACCTGTGCTTCACGTCCTCGTCCTGTGCCTCCAAGCCGGATTCTGCCTCAGCAGAATCAACCTCGTCGGCAAAGATCGCGTAGTCAGCAAGGACGGTCACCTTATCGCCCTGCACGGAGAGGAACCCGCCCTGCACAGCGGCGACGATGCGGTCGCCGCTGATGGGACGGATGGTCACCACACCGTTCTCCTTGAGCTGGCCAAGGAACGGCTCGTGACCTGGCAGCACGCCGATCTCACCTTCGATGGTCTGGGCGGTGACGATGCTGGCCGGACCCGACCAGAGCATACGATCCACCGACACCAGTTGAGCGGTAAGTTCAGCCATGTCTGCCTCCTAGCCCTGCAGCTTCTGGTACGCAGCCTCGACGTCGTCGAGACCACCAAGGTTGCTGAAGGCCTGCTCCGGGTAGGCGTCGAACTCGCCCTCGCAGAGCTTGTCGAAGGCCTCGATGGTCTCCTCGAGCGGCACGTAGGATCCCTCGTCGCCGGTGAACTTCTTCGCGACGAAGAAGTTCTGGCCGAGGAAGCGCTGCAGCTTACGTGCACGCATAACGGTGATCTTGTCCTCTTCGGACAGCTCGTCCATACCGAGGATGGCGATGATGTCCTGCAGCTCCTTGTTCTTCTGCAGAATACCGATCACCTTCTGCGCGACAGCGTAGTGACGCTCGCCGACGATGCCCGGCTCCAGGATGCGAGAGGTCGAGGTCAGCGGGTCCACTGCCGGGTAAATACCCTTGGAGGCAATGGAACGCGAAAGCTCGGTGGTCGCATCCAGGTGGGCGAAGGTGGTTGCCGGTGCCGGGTCGGTGTAGTCATCGGCCGGCACGTAGACAGCCTGCAGCGAGGTAATGGAGCGGCCCTTGGTGGAGGTAATGCGCTCCTGCAGGACACCCATCTCGTCAGCCAGGGTGGGCTGGTAGCCCACGGCGGAAGGCATACGACCCAGCAGGGTCGAGACCTCGGAACCGGCCTGGGTGAAGCGGAAGATGTTGTCAATGAACAGCAGCACGTCCTGGTTCTGCACATCGCGGAAGTACTCCGCCATGGTCAGGCCGGACAGAGCGACGCGCATACGCACCCCTGGCGGCTCATCCATCTGGCCGAAGACAAGGGCGGTATCCGGAAGGACGCCCATGTCCTCCATCTCGAGGAAGAGGTCGGTGCCCTCACGGGTACGCTCGCCGACGCCGGCGAAGACGGAGGTACCGGAGAACTCGCGGGCAATACGGGTAATCATCTCCTGGATGAGCACCGTCTTACCCACACCAGCACCACCGAAGAGGCCGATCTTGCCGCCCTTCACGTACGGGGTGAGCAGGTCGATGACCTTAATGCCGGTCTCGAGGATCTCGGTCTTGCCCTCGAGGTCCTTGAACGCCGGGGGCTCGCGGTGGATGCCCCAGCGCTCGCCGTCCTGGCCCACGCTCGGGTCGTCCAGGCACTGGCCGAGTGCGTTGAACACGTGGCCCTTGACCTGGTCGCCGACCGGGACAGAGATCGGGTTGCCGGTGTCGCGCACCTTCGCGCCACGCACCAGGCCGTCGGTCGGAGCCATGGCGATGGTGCGCAGGAGGTTGTCGCCCAGGAACTGGGCAACCTCGAGCACGATCGTGCGGGACATGCCCTCGAGCTCAATGTCGACCTCGAGTGCGTTGTACAGAGCGGGCAGCTCGCCGCGCGGGAACTCCACGTCGACGACTGCGCCAATTACGCGAACGACGCGCCCGTTGTCAGAACCCGCCGGGTTCTGCGCGGACTGTGCCTCGCGGGCTTGTGCCTGGGTGTCGGCCTCGCCCGTTGGCTCATCGTTGCGCTCATCAAAAGATTGAGCAGTAGTCATGATTTAGTCACTTTCTCCACTACCGGACAGCGCACCAGCGCCGCCGATAATCTCGGTGATTTCCTGGGTGATTTTTGCCTGACGGGCTTGGTTAGCCTCACGCGACAGGTTATTCGCCAGATCGGTGGCGTTATCCGTCGCGTTCTTCATCGCCGTACGGCGAGAAGCGGACTCCGCAGCCGATGCTTCCAAGAAGATCGAGTAGAGCGACCTGGAAACATATGTCGGAAGCAGCTCGGTCATGAGCGTGTCCGGATCCGGCTCGAAGCTCATATCCGGGTGCACAGCACCGGTCTGCTCCAACATGCTCTTCTGCTCGTACTCGAATTCCTCGAGGACGGGCTCGATGGGGAGCAGCTGGTGGACGTGTGCTTCCTGCGAGAGCATGGACACGAACTGGGTGTAGACAACGTGTACCTGGTCGAAACCACGCACTGCCTGACCCTCGGGGCCGTTGAGCCCCTCGCGCCACTTGGCGGAGTCCTCGGAACCGGCCATGAAACCGTCGATCATGTGGCGACGCACATCGTGCGTCTCCTCCCACGACGGCTTCTGCGACCAGCCGGTCCATGCACCAGCGACATCCATGTCACGGAAACGGTAGTGAATTACACCCTTGTTTCCGGTGATGTAGCGAACCACCTCGTAGCCGACGTCCTTGAGCATGCGCTCAAGCTCGGCCGCCTTCTTCAACACGTTGTGGTTGTAGCCGCCAGCCATACCGCGGTCGGAGGTGACCACGAGGATTGCTGCGACTCGACCGCTCTCACGCTCACGGAGCATGGGGTGGTCGAGGGAGCTCGCAGCCGCGAGGCGTTCCATGACGTCTTGCATCTCGTCCGCGTACGGCTTTGCCGCTGCGACGCGAGCCTGGGCCTTGGTGATCTGCGAGGTCGCGATCAGCTCCTGGGCCTTGGTGATCTTCTTCGTAGAGTTGACTGACCGGATGCGGTCACGCAATTCGCGAAGTGTTGCCATGGTGTGTGTTCCTCCCTTCCTTTATGTAGGTCCTAAATTTCCGCTTGCCGCAGAACTAGGATTGGCTGACTTTGAGCTGGTTCTTGGATACCTCGCCAGCATCCAGGGGCTGAGCCTCCGGCTCGCGCACGATGCGCTCACCCGAGGAAGCCTGGAAGGTGCGGGAGAACTCTTCGTTCACGCGCTTGATGGCGTCCTTCGAAGCGTCGTCCAGCGCCTTGCCACCCTCGATCTGCGAGTAGACCTCGGGAGCGGAGGAGCGGATCGCATCCTGCAGCTCGGCCTCGTAACGGCGCACATCTTCGACGGGAACGACGTCGAAGAGACCCTCGTTCGCGGCCCAGATGGAAACAATCTGGTACTCGACTGCCTGCGGCGCGTTCTCGGACTGCTTGAGCAGCTCGACGAGGCGCTGGCCACGCTCCAGCTGCTTCTTGGAAGCAGCATCCAGGTCGGAAGCGAAGGCGGCGAATGCCTCGAGATCGCGGTACGCGGCAAGGTCCAGACGGAGGTTACCGGCGACCTTCTTCATACCCTTGGTCTGTGCGGCACCACCGACACGGGAGACGGAAATACCCACGTCGATAGCCGGGCGCACGCCCTGGTTGAACAGGTCGGACTGCAGAAAGACCTGGCCGTCCGTAATGGAGATGACGTTGGTCGGAATGAACGCGCCCACGTCGTTAGCCTTAGTCTCGATGATCGGCAGCGCGGTGAGCGAGCCGGCACCCAGCTCGTCGTTCAGCTTCGCTGCGCGCTCCAGCAGACGGGAGTGCAGGTAGAAGACGTCACCCGGGTAAGCCTCGCGGCCCGGCGGACGACGCAGCAGCAGCGAGATGGCACGGTAGGCCTCAGCCTGCTTGGTCAAGTCATCGTAGATGACCAGGACGTGCTTGCCCTGGTACATCCAATGCTGGCCCAGGGCGGCGCCCGAGAACGGTGCGAGCCACTTGAAGCCTGCAGAGTCGGACGCCGGTGCAGCCACGATCGTGGTGTACTCGAGCGCGCCGTGCTCCTCCAGAGTCTTGCGCACACCAGCGATGGTGGAGCCCTTCTGGCCCACCGCCACGTAGATGCAGCGCACCTGCTTCGACGGGTCACCGGTCTCCCAGAACGCCTTCTGGTTGAGGATGGTGTCGATGCAGACCGCGGTCTTACCAGTCTTACGGTCACCAATGATGAGCTGACGCTGGCCGCGGCCGATCGGGGTCATGGCGTCAATCGCCTTCATACCCGTCTGCAGCGGCTCCTCGACCGGCTGGCGGTCGAGCACGCCTGCAGCCTGGAGCTCCAGGGCACGCTCTTCTTTGGACTCGATCGGGCCGAGGCCGTCAATCGGCTGACCCAGGGGGTTGATTACGCGACCAAGGAAGTCCTCCCCAACGGGGATGGACAGGACCTCGCCCGTCCGCTTGACTTCGTCGCCTTCTGTCAGGGACTCAAAGTTACCCAGAACCACGACACCGATGGAATCGGTCTCAAGGTTCTGTGCGACGCCAATGACGCCATTCGGGAACTCGAGCAGCTCGTTCGTCATGCACCCTGGCAGCCCGGAAACCTGGGCAATACCATCTGCAGCCGAAGTCACCACGCCGACCTCCTCACGGGAGGCCTCCGCGGAGTAGCTCGAGGTGTAGTTCGCTATCGCGCTACGGATCTCATCGGAGGAGATCGTCAGCTCCGCCATGTTCTTCCTGCTCTCGGTAGTTTCTTCCAGCATTATCTTCGTTCTTAGAGGGTCGCGTTCGCGGCAACGTCGGTGCGCAGGCGGGCAAGCTTGCCGCGCGTGGAACCGTCAATTACCTCATCGCCAACACGGATAACCATCCCGCCGAGGAGGCTGGGGTCAACCTCGGAGTGGATAGCAATCTCACGACCGTAAATCTTCTCAAGCTTCTGCGTCAGGACGTCACGCTGAGAGTCGTTAAGCCCCTCAGCAGTGGCGACACGTGCCACGGTCTTGCCGCGCAGGTCGGCGAACTCGGTGGCCAGTGCCACCAGGTCGTCCACCGGGTTGTGACGCGGCCGGCCGATGACCTGCAAAGCCAAAGCCTCGGTGAACATCGTCACCTTGCCGTAAATCACGTTAGCCAGCAGCCCTCGCTTCTTCTCGGACACCGCAGTGCGGTCCGACAACAGCTGGGTCAGATCCTTCTCGCGCTCCAGCAGAGTGGAGAGCTGGTACAGCTCCCCCTCTACCTGCTCGAGCTTGCCGTCCTTCTCAGCACCGCGCGCAATCGCGCGACGCCCAAGGTTGACAAGCCCGGTGCGGAACTCGCGCGGCGTAGACCACTCCTGCTCCGCTGCTGCCAGCAGAATCTGCAGGGTCGGCTCCGCGACCTTCCCACCAAACACGTCGCGCATGACGCCGGTGCGCTGTTCGCCGGTGACCGAGCTATCGGCAACGGCGATGCGCAGCGCGCGCTCCCCGTCGAGCTGATCAACGATGAGGAACAGTTCCGCGCCGACGTTCATCGCTGTAGCGACGGCGTTGTCGGAGTTCTGGATCAGCTGATCGAGCTGTTCCGAGACCTTTGCTTGTGCTTCGCGACTCGCTGCCTTCATCTCGCCTACTTTCTCGTCGAGACGTTGTCGAGCTCAGAGAGGAAGGAGTCGATCGTGTTCGAGCGACGGGTCGAATCCGACAGCTCGGTGCCCAGCAGACGCTCGGCGAGGTTGATCGAGTTCTGGCCCAAGTCGTTACGCAGCTCGGCAACGACCTGCTCACGGGAAGCCAAAAGCTGCTTCTCTCCAGCTTCTACAATGCGCTTGGACTCGGCCTCAGCGCGCTCACGGGATTCCGCCTCGATCTCCTTGCCCTTTGCACGGGCAGCTTCACGGATCGCAGCGGCCTCGGCGCGTGCCTCGGCGAGCTCTGCATTGTTCTTTTCCAGGGCAGCCGACGCTTCAGCCTGGGCAGCCTGAGCGCGCTCAATGCCACCCTTGATTTGGTCTTCGCGCTCCGCCAACACTTCCTGGAACTTCGGAAGCACATACTTCCAGAAGAGCAAGAAGACGATGATGAAGACGACAAGCGACCAAACCACGTCGTACGCAGCGGGGAAGAGAATGGAAGGCTCCGACGTAAACGGAATGTCCTCCGACCCTTCAGCCGCCACGAGAAATTCGTTGACGTTAGTCATTGGTTGCTCCTGTTCTAAAAAATGGACTCTTATCGCTAGGTTGGCTAGCTCTTCTTAGAACAGGAAGCCGGCAACAAGGCCGATGAGGGCAAGTGCCTCAACGAAGGCGATACCCAGGAACATGGTGGTACGCAGCTGGCCAGCCATCTCCGGCTGACGTGCCATGCCCTCGACGGTCTTGCCGACGAGCATACCGATACCGATACCAGGGCCGATGGTTGCGATGCCGTAGCCGATGGACTGCAGACCGTCGAAAGCGGTGACAGTCTCGTTTGCCTGGGCGAGGATGATGTCGTTCATGTGAAAGTCGTTCCCTTTCTAGGTGCTCCCCCGCGTCCTTAGTGCGGGAGGGCGAGTGACAATGTGGAGGGGTTATTCAGTTAGGCCAGTTGGTCGCGCCTTTGTTAGTGCGCATCCGCGTGCAACGAGAGCTCAATGTAGACCGCCGTCAGCAGAGCAAAGATGTATGCCTGCAGGAAGATGATGATCAACTCGTAGAGCGTGAACAGGATCGCTGCAATGATGGTCAGGCCACTGAGCCCGGTCCATGCGTTGAGCTGCCAGAAGAAGAAGTTCGTGGCAGAGTACAGCAGAACCAGAATGATGTGGCCGGCCAGGAAGTTCGCCATCAGACGAAGTGCCAGGGTGACCGGACGCAGAATGAACGTCGAGAAGATCTCAATCGGCACCACCAGGATGTGGAGGAACCAAGGCAGTCCAGGAATGACGGTGGAGTGCTTGAAGTAAGCAATGCCGTAGCGCTGCACGCCTGCGTAGATCATCGCAATGTAGGCAACACCAGCCAGCACGATCGGCATACCGATGCGCGCGTTAGGCGAGATGTTGAGGAAAGGAATGATCGTCGCAGCATTCATGAACAGCACGGTGAAGAAGATGGTGGCGATAAGCGGAAGGAATCGCTTGCCGTCCTTCTTCCCCAACGTGTCTTCTGCGATGTGGATGCGGACAAAGTCCACACCCATTTCTGCGAAGTTTTGCAGCCCCTTAGGAACCAGCTGTGGCTTCCTAAAGGCAATAGCAAAGAGGATCACAAGGATCGCTGCCACAAGGAGGCGAACGAGCATGATGCGATCCAGCGCGAACCATCCATTGGCAAAGTCTTCACCAATGAACTGGCCGTACGTGTGCCCCGGGAAAAATTCTGGACCAAGTTCGGGTGCGTGAAAACTACCCTTCATGGCCAAAGTTGTAACGCTCAGCGTTCTCTCCCGTTCTCGGGCCGCATCCGGTGTGAATGCGGTGCGATGGACGTCTTCATCAAAGCTGTCACCCGCGGCGGACTCCGTCGCACATCTGCTACCGCGGGGACAGGGGAGTCTTTAAAAGGCAGCGTGAGCCAGCTTTCGCTGAGCAGCCCCCTGCCTCAAGTATGCCCGTCGGATACTTTAACAGGTCGTCGTGAGTTTCCTGGACTTTGGGGGCCATGCCACCTATGTGTCATTACTTCCCACCCGTTTTCGGGGTAAAATGGCACCACAACCAGCATGTTTACACCCCTGTAATGTCTGTCACATACCGCCAAACAGGGGTAGTTGTTCGCGGCCATGCGCTACCCCGCCGTCGCACGCACCCAAGGCACTTGCCGACGAGCGCTGCGCCCCCACCAGCTAGCTCAGGTAAGCAGTGCGCGAGGTGATCACGCCCCACGCCTCCGCGGTGAGCGCCACCACGAGGGCGGCCAACGTGGTCACAGCAAAAGCGGTGTTGTCGTAGAAGTCGAACCCGCGCAGCCACACGAAGAGCAGAATCAAGACCACCATCTTGACTAGCCAGCCACCAAGCACCACCGCCATGGTCATGCTCGGGGTCGAGTTCGACGTGGCCAGCACCGTTGCCGCGGTGGCGAGCACGAAGCCGCCGCCGATCGCCACGCCCATGAGCACGCCCCAGATGCCGGGCAGCTCGCGCGCCGCGCCCCATGCCATGAGGCTGATCAACGTCAGCGCCACCAGCGCGCCCGCGGCGATCTTCAGCGCACGGGTAATAGGCAGTCGCTGGTCGAGGAATTCCTCGGTGTCACGCACCTCGAGGTCGGGCTGTGCATTGCTGGGGTCCGGCGTGGAAGTACTCACGATGCGACATCTTACCCAACGGCCAGCGCTTCCCTATTGCGCGTTCCCCCGTGGCATACGCGTCGGCCCGATCTTGCCCGCACGGAGCGGCACGAGCGTCAGCAGGAACGCGGCAAGCAGGAGCACGAGCGTAAAGATCACCGCAGCGCGGGTCGGCACCACCGAGAAACTCACCGCACCGAAGGCTACGGCCGCGACCCAGAGGTAGAGCACCACTACTGTGCGACGGTGCGTGTGCCCAAGCCGCAAAAGCCGGTGGTGGATGTGGCCCGAATCCGCGGCAAAAGGGCTTTGGCCACGAGCGGTGCGCCGCACGACGGCCCACAGCAGGTCCACCACCGGCAACGCGATCGCGGCGAGCACCACGATGATCGGACTGACCAGCGCCACCAGATCAGCAGTCCCGTAGAGGGACATGTTGATCTTGCCGGAGGCAGAAATCGACGCCGCGGCGAGCAGCAACCCGATGAGCATCGCGCCGGAGTCCCCCATGAAGATCCGCGCGGGCTCAAAGTTGTGCGGCAGAAAACCCGCACAAATCCCCACCAGCGCGGCACAAATGATCGCCGGCGGATAAGCAGAGACCGCGCCGCCCTGCTCGTGCAGCACGGTGAGCGAAAAGACGAGGATCGCGCTTCCCGCGATCATGCCGACGCCTGCGGCCAGCCCGTCGATGCCGTCGACGAAGTTCACTGCGTTGACCAAGAGCACGGTGAAGATCGCGCCGAGCGCCATACCTTGGACCTGGTCCAGGATCAGGGTCGTGCCCTCGCCAAAGGGCAGAAAGAAGACGGTAAAGGAGATGCCCATGACGCTCATGACGATGGCGGCGAGGAACTGCCCGAGCAGCTTCGTTAGGGCACCGAGTTCGTAGAGGTCGTCGACAATGCCCACGACCACGATGGCGAAGGCTCCCGCGAGCACCGCCGTCATCTCCGGGGTAATCGGCGCGAACCCGCGGGTTAACGCGGGCAGCTGCTGGGCTAAGAAGACGGCGCAGACGAAGCCTGTGAACATGGCGAGACCGCCAACTGAGGGGGTGGGCTGCGTGTGCACGTCGCGTTTGCGGATCTCCGCGACCCTCCCAGTGCGCACGAGCAGCGAGCGCACCGGCCCGGTGGCCAAGTAGGTAATTGCCGCCGCGACCAGGAGCACCAGGCCGAGCTCGCGCAGCGGCACTCCCGCTCCGGTCATCTCCTAGCGCCTCCGCAACTGCTCCGGGTCAAGGTTCAAGACTTCACCGATGCGCTCGGCGCTGATCGCCGCCTCGCGCAGGATCACCGGCTGCGGCCCGGAGATGTCCACGATCGTCGACGGCTCCCCCACCTGCGCGTCCCCGCCATCGAGGTAGATGCCAACGGCGTCACCGAACTGCTGCTTCGCGTTCGCGGCGTTGAGCGCCGGCGGGTTGCCCGAAATATTCGCCGAGGACACCGCCATCGGCCCGGTGCGCTGCAGCAGCTCGAGCGCGAGCGGCTGGTTCGGCATGCGCAGCAGCACGGTGCCGCGCGTATCACCGAGGTTCCACGGCAGGCTGGGCGCCTCCGGCACAACAATGGAGAGCCCGCCGGGCCAAAACGCCTCGACCAGGATCTTCGCGGTGTCCGAAAACTCGCGCACGAGTCCCTGAATCGTGGTCCAGGAGCCAACCAGCACCGGCACCGGCATATCCGGGCCGCGCCGCTTGGTGGCAAGCAGCTTCGCCACCGCGTCGTTGTTAAACGCGTCCGCGCCGATGCCGTAGACCGTGTCGGTGGGCAGCACGATGCACTGGCCCGCCTGCACCGCGTCCACTGCGGCGCTCAGGCCTGCTTCGCGCTCGTCCGGCTCGAGACAGTGATAGATTTTGCTCCCCATTGGGCTCCTTTACTCCCGTATCGGATTAAAGCTTACTCGCACACACAAACCGCTCCCGCCCGGCCAGATCCCGCAGCGGCTCTGGGGCGGTAAAGCCGCCCGAGGCGGCGATGATCGCGCGCGTGCTTTGCGACGTCGCGTCGTCGTGCTCCACGCCCAACCAGCCACCCGGACGCAGCAGTTGTGCTGCGACCGGGACGAGTCCGCGGATGGCGTCCATGCCATCGGGCCCGGAGAAGACCGCCTCGTGTGGGTCGTGGTAGACCTCAGGGTCCAGGTCGGGCGTTTCCGGCACGTACGGCGGGTTCGCCACCACCAGATCGACGCGTCCGCGCAGCTCCGGGAGGAGTCCCGGGTCGGTCATGTTGGCGTCGATAAGCGAAAGGCGCACGTTGTGGCTGGCTGCATTGCGCGCGGCAAACTCGCGTGCGGTGGCCGAAAGCTCGACGGCGTACAGCTGGGCTTCGGGGATGTGGTGGCCGATGTAGATCGGCAGCGCCCCGGAGCCGGTGCCCAGGTCCACCACTGTGGGGCTGGGGATATCGCGGAGGGTGCGCACCGCCCAGTCCGCGAGCACCTCGGTCTCCGGGCGTGGGATGAATACTCCGGGGCCGACCTCCAACTCGAGGGGGCCAAAGGGCGCGGTGCCGGTGATGTGCTGTAGCGGTTCGCGGGTGGCGCGTCGCGCGACGGCGGCCTCGAAGGCCTGGGAGAACTCCTCTGTGACCTCGGCAAACAGCACGCCCATCGGGCTGGTGCCGGCGATGTGGGCGGCGAGCAAGCGGGCGTCGACGTCGGGGGTGGGCACGCCGGCGTCGGCAAGCAATGCCGACGCCCGCGCGAGCACCTCCCGCATGGCGGGCCTACTCTGCTTCAAGGCGCTCCTGGCGCTCGTGGGCCTGCAGGGCGGTGATCAGGTCGTCCAGGTTGCCGTCCAGCACCGAATCCAGGTTGTTGGCCTTGAAGTTGATGCGGTGATCCGAAATGCGGTTCTCCGGCCAGTTGTAGGTGCGGATGCGCTCGGAGCGATCCATGGTGCGCACCTGCGAGGCGCGACCTTCGGCCTCCGCGGCCTCGACCTTCTCGCGCTCGAGCTGCTCAAGGCGAGCCTGGAGCACCTGCATCGCACGCGCGCGGTTCTGAATCTGCGAGCGCTCGTTCTGGCAGGTCACCACGATGCCCGTGGGCAGGTGGGTGATGCGCACCGCCGAATCGGTGGTGTTCACGCCCTGGCCGCCCTTGCCAGAGGAACGGTAGACGTCAACGCGAATGTCTTTTTCATCGATGTTGACGCTCTCGATCTCGTCGGCCTCGGGGAAGACGTACACGCCCGCCGCGGAGGTTTGGATGCGCCCCTGCGACTCGGTGACCGGCACGCGCTGCACGCGGTGGACACCGCCTTCGAACTTGAGCTTCGACCAGGCACCGTCGCGGGAAGGGTTCTTCGCCTTGACCGAGACGGTCATGTCCTTGATCCCGCCCAGGTCGGTCTCCGCGGCGTCGAGCACGTCCCACTTCAGGCCGTGCTTCTCGCAGTACTTCTGGTACATGCGGGCCAAGTCGCCGGCGAAGAGCGCGGCTTCCTCGCCGCCTGCGCCTGCCTTGAGCTCCATGATGACATCGTCGCCGTCGTGCTCGTCGCGCGGCGCGAGCAGGTCAGCGAGCTGCTCCTCCAGCTCCACGATCTCTGCGGCGAGGCGCTCGGCCTCCTCGGCGAACTCCTTGTCCTCGCTGGCCATCTCGGAGGCGGCCTCGTGGTCGTCCTTGGCCTGCTGGAGCGCGTCGTTAGCCTTGATGATCGGCTGCAGCTCCGCGTAGCGCTTGGACAGCTTGCGGAAGAGCTGCTGGTCCGAGGTCACCTCCGGGTCGCTCATTTGCGCCTGGATGCCCTGGTATTCAGCGACGTAGTCATCAACCAGTGAGACTTCGTTTGCCATTTACTTGTACTCCTCCGAGTCCTGGTCAGCGACCATCGGCGCGGAGTTAGCCACGCCCATGAGGAACTCACCGTTGGATTTCGTCTTCTTCAGCTGCTTAATCAGCATATCGATCGACTGCTGCGGATCCAGCGCCGACAGGATACGGCGCAGTTTGTGCATCACGCGCGCCTCCTCCGGGCTCATCAACAGCTCGTCCTTGCGGGTACCGGAGGGGTTGACGTCCACTGCCGGGAAGACGCGGCGCTCCGCGATCTTGCGGTCCAGCTTCAGCTCCGCGTTGCCGGTGCCCTTGAATTCCTCGAAGATCACGGTGTCGCCGGCCGAGCCGGTCTCCACCATCGCGGTGGCGATAATCGTCAGCGAGCCGCCCTCTTCAATGTTGCGGGCAGCGCCCAGGAAGCGCTTCGGCGGGTACAGGGCGTTCGAGTCCACACCGCCGGAGAGGATGCGGCCGGACGCCGGCGAGGAGTTGTTGTACGCACGGCCCAGGCGAGTGATCGAGTCGAGCAGGACGACGACGTCCTGGCCCATCTCCACCAGGCGCTTCGCGCGCTCGATCGCCAGCTCCGCAACCGCGGTGTGCTCTGACGGCGGGCGGTCGAAGGTCGAGGCAATAACCTCGCCCTTCACACTGCGCTGCATGTCGGTGACTTCCTCGGGGCGCTCGTCCACCAGCACGACCATGAGGTAGCACTCCGGGTTGTTCGTCGCGATCGCGTTGGCAATGTTTTGCAGGATCGTCGTCTTACCGGCCTTCGGCGGGGAGACGATCAGCGCGCGCTGGCCCTTACCAATCGGCATGACCAGGTCGATCACGCGTGTGGTGAGGATCTTCGGCTCGGTTTCCAGGCGCAGGCGCTTGTTCGGGTACAGCGGGGTGAGCTTGTGGAACTCGGCGCGCTGCTTCGCTTCCTCCGGGTTCATCCCGTTGACGCTGTCGACGCGGACGAGCTGGTTGTAGCGCTGGCGGTTGCGGCCCGAGCCGTGCGAGTGGCCCTGCCCGTTCTGGCGGACCTGACCGATGACCGCGTCGCCTGCGCGCAGCCCGTTCTGCCGCACAAGCTTCTGGTTGACGTAGACGTCAGCGTTGTTCTTGCGGTAGCCGGTCGTGCGGATGAACGCGGCATTGTTATCCACGATATCCACGATGCCGGCGACTTCCTGCAGCTCCTCCGGGTCCAGCTGCTGGTTGTTGTCCTGCTGGTTGTGCTGGTTATCGCGGTTGCGGTTCCGGTTCCGACGGTTGCGGCGCCCGCGGCGGCCGCCCTGGTTGCCGTCATCATTGTTGTCCCGGTTGTTGTCCCGGTTGTTGTTGCGCCCGCCGCGGTTGTTCTGCTTGTTGTTGCGGCCGCCGTTGTTGTCACGGTTGTCCCGGTCGCGCTGCTTCCCGTCGCCCCCGTGGTCCTGCTCGTTGTCGCCGTGCTGATCGTTGCCGTGCTGATCGTTGCTGTGCTGGTTGTCGCCGTGCTGATCGTTGTCGTGGCGGGCCCGGTTGCGGCGTGCGCGGCGCGCGGCGGAGCGGGACTCGTACTTTTGGCCGCCCTGCTCAGACTTCTCGTTCTGGCCGTCGTGATCGCTGTCCTGCTCGCGGTCCTGCTTCTTTGGCTTGTCGCCCTTCGCAGGCTTGTCGGACTTCTTGTCCTCAGCGTGCGGCGCGGCATCGTTGGCGTTGTCCCCAGCGTCCCCGTCGGCGGGCCCTGCGGCGCGACGCGACGCGCGGCGGCGCTGGCTGGCAGCGGGCGCGTCGTTGTTCTGCTCAGCGGTGGCTGCGCCCCCTGCGTCCCCCGCGGCCTCAGCGGCTGCGGCGCGTGCCTTGCGCGGCACCTCGCCGGTCACGATGGCCTGGATGAGGTCCCCCTTGCGCAGCGCGGAGACGCCCTTGAGCCCCTTTTCTGCGGCGATCTTGCGCAGCTCGGGGATTTTCAGTGCGGAAAGTTCGGCAGTGTTGCCGGTAGCTGCCGCGTTACTCGTGTCGGTCACGAATGTCCTTTCGTCGCTTAACCAGTTTCTTCTCCTACCCCGCGGGCGTGTCCCGCACGGGCAAACTGGAAGCTTTCCGTGTGCAGTATGGAAAAACTGTGAAGCTGTTGATGACGGGCAAAGCCGCCACACTCCCACCCCTTTAAAACATGGCCCAGCAGTGTGGTGTGCCGGTCTGCCCTCCCCGTGAAGACCTTTGCGGCCCATCACAGCTCGAATCGCCCTGGGAGGTAGCGGGGTTAGGTGGGTGCGCCCGTTACAGCATTGCCCAGTGGCGCGAAATCTGCGTCTGAAGGCCAAGCAGTACGCGCATATCTCACCGGTGTTGGCGTGAAGCGGTGCTGCGGCGTGTCTGGGCACGGTTGCAAACCCGGGAGTTAGTGTAACGCATCTTTGCCAGATCGTAATCTTGGCCCCGCGGCTTCGCCCCCACTTTTGCCCTGCACGCTACGGGCTAGACTGAAACGCATGCTTTCAACGATGCAGGAAGTGCCCTTCTCTGTCGCGCAAATTTTGCGTTATGGCTCGCAGACGCACGGCTCGACCAAGTGCACAACGTGGCGCGCCACTGGCGCGGAAGAGTGCACCTTTGCGGATATCGGGGCGCGCGCAGGCGCGTTCGCCAACGCCTTGCACGATGATTTGGGCATCGACGGCGACCAGAGGGTGGCCACCTTTATGTATAACTGCGCCGAGCACCTCGAGGTGATGTTCGCGGTGGCGGCCAAGGGAGCTGTCTTTACCCCGCTGAACATTCAGCTGATGGAGGATCAGATCGCCTACATCGTGAACCACTCGGAGGCGAAGGTCATCGTCGCGGACCCGCGGCTCGCCCCCAAGTTGGGCCGGCTGCTGCAGCTGTGCCCGCTGGTGGAAAGAGTGGTCTTCACCGGCGCGGACCCACTTTCGGAGGTCACCGATAAGTCCGCGCCAATGCCCGAGTGGGTGCAGCTCGAGAGCTATGAAATGCTTCTCGACGGCCGCAGCACCGTCTTCCCCTGGCCCACCCTGCCCGAGAATACGGCCGCCGCGCTGGTGTATTCCACCGCGACGACGGGTGCCCCGAAGGGAGTCGCGTACTCGCACCGCTCGCTGTGGCTGGAGGCGACGAGCCTGCGCGCGATGGACTCCCTTGCTGTCACCCACGGCGAGTCTTTCCTGTGCTGTATTCCGATCTACCACGTGTTGAGCTGGGGCGTGCCCTTTGCTGCCTTCCTCGCGGGCGCACCGCTGGTACTGCCGGATTCGGACATGTCGGCGCCTAACCTCGCCAGACTTATCGCCTCTACCCACCCGCGCGTGGCCCACGGCGTGCCTACCCTGTGGATCCAGCTCATGGTGCACTACCTGCACAACCCGCCGGAGCGCATGAGTCTGCAAGAGCTTTTCGTGGGTGGGTCCCCTGCCCCACCGGCGCTGATCAAGATGTGGGAGGAGCGCTACGGCGTGGACGTAGTGCACGTCTGGGGCATGACGGAGACCTCCACGGTTGGCACGGTCGCGCGCCCGCCCTCGGGTGTGTCCGGCGAGGCGCGCTGGGCCTACCGGATTTCCCAGGGCCGCTTCGCCCCCTCGCTGGAGTACCGCGTGGTCAACGACGGGGAGGTTATGGCCTCCACCGACCTCACCCAGGGTGAGATCCAGGTGCGCGGCAACATCGTGGCCAAGGGCTACTACCACTCGCCCACACAGGAGCCGGGCGAGATTGCCTCCGAATTCCGCGGGGAGACGATTACGGATGCGCGCAAGCACTTCACTGCCGACGGCTGGCTGCGCACCGGCGACGTGGGCACGGTGACCCACGACGGGTTCATGACGCTCTACGACCGCGCCCGCGACGTCATCCGCTCAGGCGGCGAGTGGATCTATTCCGCACAGGTGGAAAACCTCATCATGGAATCCGAGGTGGTCATCGAGTGCGCCGTCATCGGCATCCCGGACAAGAAGTGGGGCGAGCGCCCGCTCGCGGTGACCAAGCTGATCCCGGGCATTGAGGGCACGGCGCGTACCGCCGAGCGCCTGCGCGAAGGCCTGTCCGCGGTGCTGCCGAAGTGGATGGCACCCGAGTACTGGACGTTCGTGGACACCATCGATAAGACCTCGGTGGGCAAGTTTGACAAGAAGGATCTGCGCAAGCACCTGGCGCGCGAAGAATTCGACATCATCGCGCTGCCCGGCCCGGGCAACCGCTCGCACGGCAACCCGTCCTCCGCCGAGGTGGAGGCCGCCCACCCCGCCAAGGACTAAGGTTTTTACCCCGTCTTCTCGTAGATATTCGGCAAGCTATAGTGGGGACACTATGCCCACTACACGCACGCTGGATGATCAATACGGCCGCACCGCCCGCGACCTGCGCGTCAGCCTCACCGACCGCTGTAACCTGCGCTGCACCTATTGTATGCCCGCAGACGGCCTCGAGTGGATGCCCACCGAGCAGGCGCTGACCGACGAAGAAACCATCCGCCTGATCCGCCTCGCGGTGGAAACACTGGGCATCCACCAGGTGCGCTTTACCGGCGGCGAGCCGCTGCTACGCAAGTCGCTCGAAGAGATTATTGCGGCAACAAAGAAGCTGCGTATCGACGGCAGCGGCGCCGCCCCGACGACCGCGCTGACCACGAACGCGCTCGGGCTGGCCAAGCGCGCCGACGCACTCGCCGAGGCAGGCTTAGACCGCATCAACGTTTCCTTGGACACGACCAGCCCCGAGCTTTTTGCCCGTCTGACCCGCAGGGACCGCATCCAGGACGTCTTCGCGGGTATCGACGCCGCGCTTGCCGCAGGCCTGACCCCAGTCAAGGTCAACGCCGTGGTCATGCCGGGCGTGAACGAGGACGGCATCCTCGACCTCGTCGACTTCGCGCTGGACAAGGGCCTGCAGCTGCGCTTTATCGAGCAGATGCCGCTCGGCCCGCGCGAAAAATGGAAGCGCGGCGACATGGTCACCGCCCACGAAATCCTTTCCCGCGTGGAAGAACGCTTCACC
This sequence comes from Corynebacterium imitans, assembly GCF_000739455.1. NCBI lineage: Bacteria > Bacillati > Actinomycetota > Actinomycetes > Mycobacteriales > Corynebacteriaceae > Corynebacterium > Corynebacterium imitans. The sequence goes on along the minus strand of NZ_CP009211.1, from coordinate 1,048,335 downwards.
CTCACCCCTGCGGAAAAGCCCCGCGGCTCCGCGCCAGCAGCGCTGTGGAATATCTCGGACGAGACCCGCGAGGGCACGCTCGGTGTCATCGCCTCGGTGACCCACCCATTCTGCGGTGCCTGCGACCGGACACGGCTCACCACCGACGGCGCGATCCGCGCCTGCCTCTTTTCCAAGACCGCCGACGAGGTCTCCCTGCGAGACCTCATGCGCGCCGGGGCGAGCAACGAAGAGCTCGCAGACGCCTGGGCGCAGGCGATGTGGCTGAAGAAGCCGGGCCACGGCATCGACGACGTCGGCTTTTTGCAGCCGGAGCGCACCATGAGCGAAATCGGCGGCTAGACCATGAGCGACCGACCCAGCATCGCTGCACACCTCGAGCGGGTGCTCGCCCTTGCCACACCACGGATCACCCAGGACGTGCCGCTCGATCAAGCGGCAGGCCACGTGCTCGCAGCACCGGTGAAAAGCCGACTCGCGGTGCCGCCTTTTGCGAACTCCGCCGTCGACGGGTTTGCCGTCCACGCAGCTCACCTGCGCGGCGAGGGACCGTGGACGCTCCCGGTCGCAGGCGACGTGCCGGCGGGCTCGCCCGCAATCGACTGCCCGGCGGAACACGCGATTCGCGTGATGACGGGCGCGCCCATTTCCCCGGCGGATGCTGGCTCCGACGTGGTCGTCATCCCCGTCGAGCAGACAGACATTCCCCGCGGACCACACCCGCTGCCCGACCAGGTCACCATCACGCAAGCGGAACCAGGCCGCAGCCATATCCGCGCCGCCGGGGAGAACGCCAAGCCCGGGGACACAATCGCGCAGGCCGGGCTCCGGGTCGACGCGGGCACGCTGGCCGCGTGCGTCTCTACCGGGGTGCGCACTGTGGACGTGTACGCGCACCCCACCGTCGCCGTCGTCTCCACCGGCAGCGAGCTGGTGGCCTGGCCCGGCGAGGTGCGAGGGGCGCAGATTCCTGATTCGAATTTGCCGATGCTGGCGGAGCTCGCGGCGTCGGCAAGCGAGCACCGTGCCCGCGTGCTGCGCTACCACGTTGATGACGACGCCGCTGCCGAGGCCACGCTCCGCCGCGCCGCGGCCGAGGCGGAGGTGGTGATTACTTCGGGCGGGGTCAGCGCCGGTGCCTTCGACATCGTGCGCGAGGTCACCTCTGCCGACGGCGGCATGTGGTTCGGCAAGGTCGCGCAACGCCCGGGCACCCCGCAGGGCGCGGGGATGTTTGCCGGTACCCCGCTTGTGTGCCTGCCGGGCAACCCGGTCGCGGCCTACGTTTCTTTCCTGCTCTACGGTGCCCCGCTTATCGCCGCGCAGGCTGGCGTGACTCGCGGCCTGCGTTTTGCAGAGCGCCCGCATATCCTCGCCGACCGGGCTGCGGGTTTTGTCAGCACGGCAAAGCCGGAGATGACCCACGCTGTGCCGGTACGACTACGCCAGGACGGTGCGCGCACGGTGGCAGAGTCCTTCGCCCCGGCGACTGCGTCGAGTTTCGTGGCATCGTTGTCGGGAATAGATGGGCTGGCCCTCGTGGACGCGCCCGAAGGCCCGGTCAAGGTTTATGTTTAAAGGAGCAACAATGCAATTTACCCACCTGGATTCATCCGGCGCGGCCTACATGGTCGACGTGACTGAAAAGCAGCCGACGGTGCGCACCGCCACGGCCCAGTGCGAGGTCGCCTGCTCGCCAGAGGTGCTCGAGGCGCTCGCCAACGGCACCGTGCCCAAGGGCGACGTGCTCGCCGTGGCGCGTGTGGCCGGTATTGCCGCTGCGAAGCGCGTGCCTGACCTGCTGCCGCTGGCGCACACGATCGGCGTGCACGGCTGCAAGGTCGACCTCGAGATCAAGCAGGACCACGTGTTCATCGAGGCCACCGTCCGCACCGCCGACCGCACCGGCGTGGAGATGGAAGCGCTGACCGCGGTGAACGTCGCCGCCCTGTCGGTGGTGGACATGGTCAAGGGCGTCGATCGCTCCGCCTACATCCGCCGCTGCGGGATTACCGCCAAGTCCGGCGGCCGCTCCGGCGACTGGTCCCGCGAGCTGCCGGAGGCCTAACTGCCTTGCAGCCCGCACACTCGCTCGGCGTGGTGATCCTGGCCGGCGGCCGCTCGACCCGCATGGGTGCGGAGAAGGCACAGGTCAAGGTGGACGGGCGCCGCCTCATCGACCGCACCCTAGCCTCCTTCCCGGCACACGATCAGGCCGTGGTGGTCTCGCCGTTCCCACTCGACCTACCCCTGAGCCAAGTCACCGAGGACCCGCCCTTCGGCGGCCCCGTCGCCGGCATCCACGCCGGAGTCCAGGTTCTCGACACCGACCTGATCGGCATCCTCGCCGTCGACGCACCCGATTCCGGGTCGCTTCTGCCCACCCTACGCGAGGCTCTTTTGCGCGAGGCGAGCGCACACGCCGCCGTCACCCGCGCCGCCGACGGCTACCTCCAACCCTTGTGCGCCATCTGGCACCGCGCCGCGCTTCTCGACGCGCTCGCGCGCACCGGCACGCGCGACGTCGCAGCCAAGCGCCTCTTGCAGCCGCCGACGCGCATCGTGCAGGTGCTTGGCGACGGCAACGAGCAGGACTACGACACCCCCGAAGCACTCAGCACGCTCGGCGAGGTCGAGCTCTAGCTCACCCACTCAGTCAGGCTTGGCCAGAGCCGCAGGATGACGGTCAGCGTGTCGCGGATGCCGCCGCGCGAGCTGGGCGCGTTGACGATCAGGCTGCCGCCGGGCTCCCGCGAGGTCAGCCCCACCACCCCGCGGCATAGCCCGGCGCGCTCGGAGTGCGCAAGGCCCTCGATCAGGATGTTGGTCTCCACGCCGTGCAGGCGCGTTGAGATGCGCTCCAGGCTCACCTCCGGGGTGAGGTTGCTGGGGCCGAGCCCGGTGCCGCCATCCTGGCGTTTCGCCAGCAGCTGGCTGCGCTCGGCGTCGAGGAGCTCTCTGATGAGCTACCCGACCACCTGTGTGTCGTGCTCGAAGCACTCGCGCTTGCCGACGCCTCCGTAACCGACAACGCCGTCGCCATGGTGGCCAGCCACCGCGACGGCATCGAGGTACTCCGCCGCGCGCTGAGCGACCTGGGCTCGCCGTACGCGCACGTGATTACCGCGCTGTGCATGGCGCTGCCCGAAATGGCTCCGGAGACGGTGCAAAGCTACGTCAACCTGATCCGGCAGGGCCCGCCCGCCGAGCTCGTCGGTATTGAGACCCAACCCCTTCCCTTCCCCACCGCAGTCCCCCAACACAGTTAGGACCTGAACCATGACCGGCATTGAAGCATTCCTGTGGGTGGCCTTCCCCTGGCTGGCCATCGCCGCTTTTGTCATCGGCATCATCTGGCGCTGGCGCTACGACCAGATGGGCTGGACCACGCACTCCTCGCAAATCTACGAGTCGAAACTGCTGCGCCTTTCCTCCCCGCTGTTCCACTGGGGCATGCTCTTCGTGATCATCGGCCACCTCATGGGCCTGGCTATCCCGAAGAGCTGGACCCGCGCAATCGGTATTAGCGACCACGCCTACCACCTGATCGCCACCATCCCGGGCACCATCGCCGGCGTCGCCGTCGTGCTCGGTATCTTCGGCCTGCTGTACCGGCGCGTGGTGAATCGCTCGGTGTTTTTGTCCACCGCCACCTCCGACAAGGTGATGTATGTTCTGCTGGTTGCGGCACTGCTCTCCGGCTTCATTGCCACCGTGTCCACGCAGGTTTTCGGCCAGGCCGGCGGGTACGACTACCGCGAGACCATCTCGCCGTGGATTCGCCAGCTGCTGATCTTCAACGCGCAGCCGGAACTCATGGCGGATGTGCCGTGGCAGTTCAAGCTCCACGTTGTGGCAGGCTTCACGCTGCTCGCGGTGTGGCCGTTTACCCGCCTGGTACACGCGTTCTCCGTGCCGGTCGGCTACTCCACCCGCCCGTACGTGGTCTACCGCTCCCGCGGGGCGGAGGTGCAGAGCCGCCGTACCGAGGACCAGTGGAGCCCGATCCGCTCGAACGAGGCGCAGCTCAAGCGTGAAAAGATGCTCTAACATGTAGGCATCCAATAACTATCAGTCCTAGTTGGAGTTGACATGCGTTTTTCTCGCGCCGTTGCCCTTCCGGCGGCAGCCATGCTCGCGTTTTCCGTCGCTGCCTGCGGAAGCGGCGAAACCACGGGCACTGCGGCCTCCAGCGAGGCACCGGATGCCGCCACCGAGCTCACGGTGCTGGGTGCCGCGTCGACGCGTGTGCTCAACGAGGACCTCGATGGTTTAAGCGAGGACTCGCTGACTTTCGTCAACGCGGGCTCCTCGGCGCTCGTGCAGCAGCTTGCCGACGGCGCCCCGGGCGACGTATTCATCTCCGCAGACGAAAAGCACATGGACGATGCCGTCGAGGCGGGCCTCGTGCGCGACCCGCAGGTCGTAGCGACCAACTCGATGGTGTTGGTCGTGCCTAAGGGCAACCCGGCGGGCATCGAAAGCGTCCACGACCTGGAGAACGAGGACGTCAAGCTGGTGCTCTGTGACACGCAGGTCCCGTGCGGCGCGGTGTCCGAGCAGCTCACCCAGGCGAACTCGCTGGAGCTCAACCCAGTCTCGCTCGAGCACAACGTGGCCGACACGCTGGGCAAGGTCGTGACCGGCGAGGCGGACGCCGCCTTTGTCTATCGCACCGACGCCGCGGCCGCGGGAGATGAGGTCGAGATCATCGACATCCCTCACGCGGAAGAATTCCCGAACTCGCTCGTCGCCGGAGTGGTAATTACCACCGAGCACCCGGACGATGCCGCGGCGCTGGTCGAGCTGCTGGGCAGCGATAAGGCTGCATCCCTCTGGGAGAAGCACGGATTTACCCCCGCGGCATGACGGGCACGCGCACTGCCTCGCCGATCACGCCGCTTCCACAGCCCAGCACCAAAGCGGTGGGGGCGCTCGCGCTGTTCGCGCTGGCGCTGATCGTCCTGCCGGTGTTCGCACTCGGCGTCCGGGTCCCCTTCGACCGACTCGGCGAGATCCTCACCAGCACAGACACCCACGACCTGCTGCGCGTGACGCTTACCTCTGCAGTGTGCGCGAGCGTCATCGCCATGGTGCTCGGCGTCCCGCTCGCGCTATGGCTGCAGCGCCTCAGGCGCGGCGCACGCCTGGCCCGGCTGCTTGTCCTGTTGCCGCTTGCACTGCCGCCGGTGGTGGCGGGCCTGGCCCTTTCCGCCTTCATTGGCCGCCGCGGCATCGCCGCCCCACTCTTAGACCTGCTGGGCTGGCAGTTCGCCTTCGCCTTCCCTGGAGTGGTGGCCGCGCACGTGTTTATCGCGCTGCCCTTTGTGGTGATCACCCTGGATGCGGCGCTGCGCCAACTCGACCCGGAGATCACCTCCTCGGCCGCCGCCGTGGGTATTACACCGGCGAGAACGGTGCGCCAGATCATCTTGCCCGCGGTTGCCCCCTCGCTGGTCTCGGCGGCCGGGCTCGCGTTCGCCCGCTCGCTAGGGGAATTTGGTACCACGCTTACCTTCGCCGGGTCCATGCCCGGCACCACCCGCACTATGCCGCTGGGCATCTACCTTGCCCGCGAGGTCGACGCCGAGGTTGCCTACGGACTCTCGGCCATACTCATCGGCCTGGCAGTGCTCACCCTGGCCGCCACCGCCCTGCCCGCGCTCTTTTCCAAGCGCGCTCCGGCACAAAAAGCCCGCGCCACCGGCACAATCGACGTCGCACGCCTCCGGGAGCTCACCCGCCCGGCAGGCGGCGGCAGCGACGTCGAGGTCGAGGGCGTGCACTTCCCCGCCAACACGCTCACCGCTTTGGTCGGGCCCAACGGCGCGGGCAAGACTACTCTCGTCGGCCGCATCGCCGGCAGGCTGCGCGGTGCCTCAGTAACCGTGGGTGACCGCCTCGTCGACTCCGCCGACACCCGTCCGGTCCCCGCTTATCAGCGCGGGGTGGTGCTGTTGACCCAGAACCCGGGCCTGCCGCCGACCGCGACCGCGAGCTCGGCGATCACCATGGTCACGCGCGACCCGCAGCGCACCGCCGAGCTCCTTGACGCCGCCGGGCTTGCCGAGCTTGCCGACGTCCCCGTCCGCGCGCTCTCCGGCGGTCAAGCAGCGCAGGTCTCGCTCGTGCGCGCGCTGGCCACCCGCCCCGCTGTACTCATCCTGGACGAGCCGCTCGCGGCTATCGACGTCGACGCCGCCGCCCAGTGGCGCCAGGTCCTCCACGCTGCGCGCCACGACCGCACCACCGTACTGATTACGCACAACGCCCTGGACGTACTGGCGCTCGCCGATCACATCGCGGTGATGGGCCGCGGGCGCGTGCGCTCCTTCCGCCCGGCATCCGAAGAAGTCGAAGCCCCCGCCTCCCGCTTCGCCGCGCGCTTAGTCGGCGCCAACCTGCTGGCGGGCACCGTGGGCGAGGACGGCACTTTCGTGTGCGCCTTCGGCGCGCTCGCTGGCCTGGATCTTTCGCCTTATCCTACGGGTACCTCACTGCGCGTCACGTTCCCGCCCGAAGCGCTCACGCTCGTAGGTCCGGGCAAGCAGGCCGAGCATGGCTGTGTCTTCGATGCGAGCGTGCACGCCGTCAGCGTGCTGCCAAGCGGTGGGGCCAGTGTGACAATGCGCCCGCCGCAGGCCGACGACGCCGAGGATGCGCACGAGTATGCGCTGTCTCTGCTCGTGGACCAGGAAACAGCCGTCCGAGCCAGCGTCTCCCCCGGGGCGGAGCTTTCTTGCGCGCTGGATGCAGCCCAGGTGCGGGTGACTGTGGTTTAGCCGCCCGCGAACGGGGGCAGCACGTCCACCCGCTGCGCGCCGGCGAGTGAGGCATCCGGCTCCGCGCGTTTGCCGTCAACCAAGAAGGTGCAGCGCGGCACGATGTCGGCCAACGTTTGGCCGGCGTCGGTGGCGCCGGTGTGGCGCGACGTGGCGTCGGCAAGCAACTGCTCGAGCGTGGCGAACTCCCCGACCTGCTCGACGGCGGTGCCGGCGGCGGCGCGTGCGGCGGCGAAGTAGTGGATCTGCATGCCCACACCATACCGCCCGGCGCGCGCCGTACCATGGCCCCATGAGCAGAACCCCAGAAGCCCACTTCGATGCAGTCGCGGCCGCGCTCGGCGCGCGAGGACACGAAACGCTGTCTCCGTTGGAGGCCGCCTCGCGCGGCGCGGTGCTCGCCGCAGATGTGACTGCAGTGCGCGAGCAGCCTGCCTTTGATAATTCGCAGATGGACGGCTACGCGGTCGGATCGACTCAGGCGCGCACCGCGCGCGTCGGGGCGACGATCGCGGCGGGCGACGACCCGGCGACCGCCTACCCAGAGGGACTGGGTAACACCGCCGTACCCATCATGACCGGGGCGAAGCTGCCGGAGGGCACGCACGCGGTGATCCCTGTCGAGCGCTGCGAACCGGCGGAGTTTCTCGCGGAGGGCGAGACGGTGCGGCTTCCCGCGACCGAGGATGGCGTGTTTGTGCGCCGTGCCGGCTCCGATATTGCTGCGGGTGATGTGCTCGCCCGTGCGGGTGCCCAGGTCACGCCGGCGCTCGTGGGGGCGCTGGCCAGCCAGGGGATCGATAAAGTCAACGTGGTGCGCGCGGGTCGCATCGTGATTGTCACCGGCGGCGCCGAGGTTGCCCACGCACCGCAGCAGGCGGGCACGGCGACGATCCCGGACGCCAACGGGCCGATGCTGCGGGCGCTTGCTGCCCGTCACGGGATCGAGGTGGCCGCGCACGTACGCACCAGCGACGAGCCAGACGTGCTGCGCGAAAAGGTGCGCGCCGCGATTGCGGAGCACCAGCCGGATGCGGTGGTGACTTCGGGCGGGATCAGCCACGGCAAGTTCGAAGTCGTGCGCCTCGCGTTCCCGGAGGGTTGGTACGGACACGTCAGCCAGCAGCCGGGCGGCCCGCAGGGCCTGAGCGCCTGCGATGGTGTGCCCGTGATCGGCCTGCCGGGCAACCCGATCTCTACGCTGGTGAGCTTCCGGCTCTACGTCGCGCCCCTGCTCGGGCACGCGCCCGCGATGTTGCGCGCCCCACTCGCCTGCGCGGTCGCCGGGATCGAGGGCCGCGAGCAGTTCCTACGCGGCCGCGTAGAAGAGGGCGTGGTGCGCCCCATCGGCGGCGCGAGCTCCCACTTGCTGGCCCAGGGCGCGGCGGCGCAGTGCCTGATCCGCGTACCCGCCGGCGCGGAGCTGGCCGCGGGCGAGCTGGTTTCCGTCTACCCGCTGTAAGGTGGAATATCTATGAGAAAAGCTGAAGTAATTGTGGCGTCGACGCGCGCGGCCCAGGGCGTCTACGCCGACGAGTCCGGGCCGATCGCCGTCGCTTTCTTGCGCGAGATGGGGCTCGACACCCCGGACGCGACCGTCGTTGCCGACGCGGACGTCGATGACGCCGTGCGCGCTGCGCTGCTGCGTGGGCCATCTGTGATCCTCACCTCGGGCGGCACCGGCATCACCGCCGACGACCGCACCGTCGAGGTAGTAAGTGCGCACCTGGAGCGCGAGCTGCCCGGCATCGTGCACGCCTTTTACGATAAGGGCCGCGAGAAAGTGCCTACCGCGATCCTCTCGCGCGCGGTGGCCGGAATCAGCGGCGGCACCTTCCTCATGACGCTGCCGGGCTCGCGCGGCGGGGTCCGCGATGGCTGCGAGGTACTCAAGCCGGTACTGCCCCACCTCCTCGAGCAGCTGGAAGGAAACCATGACCACTCAGCACTCTGACCCCGCCTACGTCTACGAGCAGACAGGCCGGGTGACCGGGACCGTGATCACCGACGCTCCGCTCGAATCGCTCGCGGCGCAGGCCAGTAAAGACACGCTCACCCAGGCAATGGGCGCGCTCGTGCGCTTCGAGGGCATCGTGCGCGACCACGACGGCGGCCAGTCCGTAGCCACCCTCGCCTACGAGGCGCACCCCTCAGCGCCCGAGGAGCTTGCACGCGTCGCCGCCGAGGTCGCAGCCTCCCACCCCGTTAGGATCTACGCCGCGCACCGCACAGGTGATGTGCCCATCGGCGAGCTCGCGTTCTTGGTCCTGGTGGCCAGCGCTCACCGCGGCGAGGCGTTTGCCGCCTGCGCCGAGGTCGCCGACCGGGTCAAGGCCGAGGTGCCCATCTGGAAGAAGCAGGGTCTGGTAAGCGGCGAGACGCAGTGGGTGGGCATTGATGAGTGATCGCTACCTGCGCCAAACCACGCTGATCGGCGATGAGGCGCAGGCAAAACTCCGCGCAGCCCACGTCGCAGTCATCGGCGCCGGCGGCCTCGGCTCTCCCGCCCTGCTCTACCTCGCTGCCGCAGGCATCGGCCGCATTTCGCTTTTCGACGACGACGTCGTCGACCTGTCCAACCTCCACCGCCAAGTCATCCACACCACCAATCGTGTGGGCGAGCCCAAGGTGGATTCCGCCATCGAAGCGCTTAGCGCACTCAACCCGGACACCCAGATCACCCCGGTGAAAGAGCGCCTGACCTGGGACACCGCGTTAGAGCAGCTTCAAGGCGCGGACGTGGTCCTCGACGGCACCGACAACTTCGCCACCCGCCACATCGCCTCCCACGCCGCCGCCCGCCTGGGCATCCCGCACATCTGGGGCTCCATCCTGGGGTTTGAGGCGCAGATGTCGGTGTTCTGGGCCGGCCACGGGCCTGTCTACGAGGACCTCTTCCCCGCCCCGCCGCCGCCGGGTTCGGTGCCCTCGTGCTCGCAAGCGGGAGTGCTCGGCCCGCTCGTTGGCGTGGTCGGCTCCGCCATGGCCATGGAGGCGATGAAATACCTCACCGGTGTGGGCAGCCCGCTGGTGGGCCAGCTCGGCTACTACGACAGCCTCGCCGGCACGTGGGAATACATCCCGCTTGCCCCCGACCCGGCGGTCACCGCGCGCGTACTCGCCGAGGACCCACCCCAGGGCCCCGCCGAGGTCGATCAGCTCACCGCGGGCGCCACGCTTATCGACGTCCGCGAGCCCGCCGAGTTCGCCACCACCCATCTCCCGGGCGCGATCAACGTCCCGCTCGGCGTAATCCTCGACGGTTACACCCCGCCGGAATTGGAAAACGGCGGGGTGCTGATCTGCGCTTCTGGCGTGCGCTCGGCGCAGGCGGTCGCCGCGCTCAATGCACGCGGCATCCGCGGCGTGGCGAGCCTGCGCGGCGGGATGGAGCGGGTTGCTCGCTAGGCCCTAGTCTGCGGTGAGCTCGGCCCTGACCGGCCCTGCGACCTCGAGCTCGAGGACGCGCAGGCCGGATTCGCGGGCCTCGTCCAGGATCTCGTCGTCGACGGGCTCGGTGCACAGCACGAGCGCGGTCGGGCCCGCGCCGGAGAGGTAAGCGGCGTACCCGCGGTTGCGCAGACGGTTGACCCACTCAGCGGTCACCGGCAGCACGTCGGAGCGGTACGGCTGGTGCAGGCGGTCGCGGGTGCCCTCCCATAGCAGTTCCGGGTGGCTCTGAATGGCCACCGTGATCACCGCGGTGCGCGAGACGTTGAAGCGCGCATCCGTGTGCGTGACGTGGCTCGGCAGGACCTTGCGCACGGCGTTGGTCGAGGCGTGGAAGTCCGGCACCAGCGCGTAGGCGCGGATGCGCGGGTCTACCTTTACGCCCACGGCGCGGTACTCCGGCAGCGAGCGGCCGTCGACGGGGATCTCGGTCCAGGACACCACGGCGTCGCCAAGCACGGAGGCACCCGCGTTATCCGGGTGGCCCTCGAACTCGCTGGACAGCTGCACGATCTCTTCGGTGCTCAAGGGACTTCCGGCGAGCGTGTTCGCGGCCACCACGCCGGCGACTGCGGCGGCTGCGGAAGAGCCGAGGCCGCGCGACTGCGGGATGTTGTTCGTGCACGTCACCTTCAGCCCCGGTGCCTCCACGTCCGCGGCTTTCAGCCCCGAGCGGATGGCCTTGACCACCAGGTGGGAGTTGTCACGCGGCAAGTCCTCTGCACCCTCGCCGAAGATGTGCACCTCGAGCCCGGAGGCGATGACCTCCACCTCGACGGTGTCGTAGATGCTCAGCGCGATGCCGAGGGTGTCAAAACCCGGGCCCAGGTTCGCCGAGGAACCGGGCACGGTCACCGTGGCTTTCAGTCCAACCTGCAAATCAGTAGGCATGTGGATCCCTTCTTTTTAAGCATCCAGGCGGATCACGGAGTTGATCGCCTTGACCGCGTCGTGTTCTTCCAGGCGCTGCACGATCGCGCGCAGGTCGCGCTCCAGTGCCTTGTGGGTCACCACGATCAGGTGGGCCTCGTCACCGGACTCCTCCTGGCGCACCGCGGAAAGCGATACACCATCATCGGCGAAGTTGCGGGCCAGATCAGCCAGCACGCCGACGCGGTCGTCCACCGTCATGTTCACGTGGTAACGGGTCGGCACCTCGTCGAAGCCCACGACCTTGTAGTCGGCATACGGGTTTTCCGCCGGGGCGCGGCCGCCGTGGACCTTGTTGCGCGCGGCACCAACGAGGTCGCCCAGCACGGCGGAAGCGGTCGGCGCACCGCCGGCACCGTTGCCGTAGAACATGAGGCGGCCAGCGGCTTCCGCCTCAACGAAGATGGCGTTGTAGGACTGGTCCACACTCGCCAGCGGGTGCTCGTTCGGCACCAGGGTCGGGTGGACGCGGGCGTTGACGGCCGTGGTGTTGCCGTCCTCGTCGTAAAGCCGTTCGCAGATGGCCAAAAGCTTGATGGTCTGGTTGGACTTCTTCGCCGCGGCGATGTCCTCTGCGGTGATCTTGGTAATGCCCTCGCAGTAGACGTCATCGAAGGTCACGCGGGTGTGGAAGCCCATGGATGCCAGAATTGCCGCCTTGGACGCCGCGTCGTGGCCCTCCACGTCCGCGGTCGGGTCGGCCTCGGCGTAGCCCAGGCGGGTGGCCTCGGCGAGCGCGTCCTCGTAGCTCGCGCCGGTGGACGCCATCGCGTCCAGGATGAAGTTGGTGGTGCCGTTGACAATGCCGGAGATGCGCTGGACCTGGTCGCCCGCCAACGAACGACGCAGCATGCCCACGACCGGGATGGCGGCGGCGACGGCCGCCTCGTAGTAGAGGTCCACCCCGGCCTCGTTGGCCGCATCGGCCAGCTCGGAGCCGTGCGCGGCCACCAGCGCTTTATTCGCGGTGACCACGGACTTACCCGCCTGCAGCGCGGCAAGTACCAGCTTGCGCGGGTAGTCAATACCGCCGATGACCTCGACGACCACGTCGACGTCCTCGCGGTTGATCAGCTCGGTGGCGTCGTCGGTCAGGTAAATGCCCTGCACCTCGGGCGCGTCCTTGTGCTTGCCCACGTTGGACACAGCCACGCCACGGACGGCGAGCGGGCCGCCGATGCGGTGCTCAAGATTCTCGGAAAACTCCTGGATCAGGCGCAGCACCTCGGTGCCCACGGTGCCCTTGCCCAGAATGGCAACGCCCACGGCTTGCCCAATTCCCTTGCCCGGGTAGTTCCCGTTACGGCTCTCGGCGCTTGCGACAGTCATGCGTGTTCCTTTTCCTATCTGATGCGTGTGTGTACCCGGCTCAGTGTACCGCTTAGTCTATTTTCTCGTTGTTCGCGCCCGCTTTAATATTCTCGGGCCAAAATATCCTCAACCGTCTCGCGGCGAATCATGGGGGAAATCTCCCCATCGCGCACGGCGACAACCGCCGGCCGACCGAAAGAGTTGTAGTTCGAGCTCATGGAGTAGCAGTACGCGCCAGTCGCGGCGAGCGCGATCAGGTCGTCTGCGGCGATATCGTCCGGCCAGTTGCCGTCCTCGACCAGGATGTCGCCGGACTCGCAGTGCGAGCCCACCAGGCGCGTCTGTAACGGGGTGCCGTGGGTCAGGCGGTTGGCCACGCGGGCGTCGTAAAGCGAGGCGTAGAGCGCGGGCCGGATGTTATCGCTCATGCCGCCGTCGACCGCGATGTAGCGACGCGTGGCGGTGTACGAGGTGTGGACGTCCTTGACCACGCCGACGCGGTACACCGTCACCGTGGACGGCCCAGCGATCGCGCGGCCCGGCTCGACCACGACGGTCGGTGCCTCGATGCCAAGGTCATCGGCGACGTCCTGCACCTCGCGCAACAGGTCGCGGGCTACTGCCGCGACGTCGAGCGGCGCCTCGTCGTCGGTGTAGGCGATGCCGTAGCCGCCGCCCAAGTCCAGGTACTTCAGCGCGACGTTTTGCTCCTTCCAGATCTGGGCGTAGAGGCCCAGCACACGCTCGGCGGCGAGCTTGAAGCCCTCGGCGTCAAAGACCTGCGAGCCGACGTGGCAGTGCAGGCCGGTCAGCTCGAGGTGAGGCGAGTTGATCGCGGCGACGGCCGCCTCGTAGGCGGTCCCGGAGGCCAGGGAGAGGCCGAACTTCTGGTCCTCGTGACTGGTTGCGATGAACTCGTGGGTGTGCGCGTCCACGCCCGGCTTCGCGCGCACGAACACGTCCTGAACCTGGCCGAGCTCCTCGGCCAGAGCCTCCAGCTCGGTGAGCTCCTGCCGCGAGTCGATGACCACGTGGCCCACCTTGGACTCGAGACACAGGCGCAGAAAGCTCTCGGACTTGTTATTGCCGTGGACGGTGATGCGCTCGGGCGGAAAATCCGCGGCGAGCGCGATACGCAGCTCGTTCTCGCTGGCCACGTCGAGTGCGAGGCCCTCCTCATCCACCCAGCGGGCGATGTGACGGGTCAAAAACGCCTTAGACGCGTAGTGGACGTTGCGCGGCGAACCGAAGGCCTCGGCCATGTCGCGGCAGCGGGAGCGGAAATCGTCCTCGTCCACCACCATCACCGGGGTGCCGTACTGCGCGGCAATCTCGGGCAACGCGACCCCGGCGATGGTGATCACGCCGTCGTCCGTGCGCGCGGCGTTGCGCGGCCACACGTGGGCGGGCAGCTGGTTAAACGGCTGCGAATCTGGAGCCTGCATAAAGTTGAAGAACCCTCCTTTAGGGAAACTACATCCGCTCCGGGGCAGACACCCCGACCATGGAAAGCGCATTAGCGAGCACCTGACGGGTGGCCATCGCCAGCGCGAGGCGCGCGCGGTGGATCGGCGCGACCTCCTCGTCCGTCCTCGGCAGTACCTGGCAGGAGTCGTAGAACTTGTGGAAGGCGCTGGCCAGCTCCTCGGCGTAACGGGCGACGCGGTGTGGCTCGCGCAGCTCGGCGGCGGCCTTGACCACGGCCGGGAACTCGCCAAGCGTGCGGATCAGGTCGCCCTCCTTCTCATGGGTGAGCAGGGAGTAGTCCACGTCTTCGAAGTCGGCGCTGTCAAGGCCCGCGGCCTCGGCGTTGCGCGCCAGCGAGCACAGCCGCGCGTGTCCGTACTGCACGTAGTAGACGGGGTTGTCGCTCGACTGCTTGGTCCACAGGTCCAGGTCAATATCCAGGCTGGAGTCCACCGAGGAGCGCACCAGCGAGTAGCGCGCGCCGTCCACGCCAATGGCGTCCACCAGGTCATCCAGGGTAATAATCGTGCCGGCACGCTTGGACATCTTCACCGGCTTGCCGTCGCGCACCAGGTTGACCATCTGGCCAATGAGCACCTCGACCGCCTCCGGGTCGTAGCCCAGCGCCTGGGCGGCAGCGCGCAGGCGAGCGATGTAGCCGTGGTGGTCCGCACCCAGCATGTAGATGGCCAGGTTGTGTCCGCGGTCGAACTTATCGGCCACGTACGCGATATCGCCGGCAATGTAAGCCGCGTTGCCATCCGATTTCAGGACCACGCGGTCCTTATCGTCGCCGAAATCGCTCGAGCGCAGCCACCAGGCCCCCTCGGATTCGTAGAGGTTGCCGTTGTCCTTCAGCGTCTGGATCGCCTTGTCCACCGCGCCGGACTCAAACAGGGAGTTCTCGTGGAAGAAAACATCGAAGTCCACACCGAACTCGTGCAGCGACTGCTTAATCTGCGCGAACATCATCTCCACGCCGGCCGCGCGGAAGGTCTCCTGGACCTCCTCGTCGCTGCCATGAAGCGCATCCGCATGCTTGTCGACGACCGCGCCCGCAATCTCCTTGATGTACTCCCCGCCGTAACCGTCCTCGGGAGTCGGCTCGCCCTTCGCCGCGGCCACCAGGGAGCGGGCGAAGCGGTCGATCTGCCCGCCGTGGTCGTTGAAGTAGTACTCACGAGTCACGTCCGCGCCGGAGGCCTCCAGCACGCGGCCCAAGGAATCGCCCACTGCCGCCCAGCGGGTGCCGCCCAGGTGGATCGGGCCGGTGGGGTTGGCCGAGACGAACTCCAGGTTGATCTTCTGCCCGTCGTAGCGCTGCGAGTTACCAAAGGACGAACCGGCGGCGAGGATCTCGCCCACCAGCTGGCCTTGGGCCGCGGAGGCCAGGCGCAGGTTGAGGAAGCCGGGGCCGGCGACCTCGGCGGTATCGATCGCCGCGTCGGCGCCGAGTGCGTCGGCAAGCCAGCTCGCCAGCTCGCGCGGGTTCGTGCCCGCCTTCTTGGCCACCTGCAAGGCGACGTTCGTGGCATAGTCCCCGTGCTCCGGGTTGCGCGGCCGCTCCACGGTCACGGTCTCCGGGACCACGGAGGAGTCGAGGTCGTGCTCCGTGAGCACGGAAACGGCTGCTTGCCTAATGAGCTGTGAAAGATCTGCTGGCGTCATGGGGTGCAAGTCTAATTCACCGCGCGCGCGATCTCTTCATGGCCTTAAAGACTTTCGCAGCACCGTGCGCACCAGCTGAACCCAAGCCCGCATAGCCCCCGTTCGCTAGGTGCCATCCCCTCCCCCGCAAACGGCCGATCACTACCCCCGCGCGCAAGAAAATGCCAGGTGATACAGGTGAACAAGATCACCCATTTTCCCCGGTTATACCCTGCGTTTAGTGTTTCCCCGTGTCATAATTCTATGTATGCCGCCGCAGGCACAGCTTTGGGGCCAGCGTTACACAATGCACCGACGCAATAAAGCGAGGCGGGTGGTGGGATGCGGTCCTTACGCGAGGCATGTAGTTCGTTTTCCCTCCAACCAAGGAGCGCACCCATGGACCAATT
The DNA here is from genome assembly GCF_000739455.1 of Corynebacterium imitans. Lineage (NCBI taxonomy): Bacteria > Bacillati > Actinomycetota > Actinomycetes > Mycobacteriales > Corynebacteriaceae > Corynebacterium > Corynebacterium imitans. The sequence continues at coordinate 1,032,338 of NZ_CP009211.1, read as the reverse complement.
TCAGGTCTTTACCGATGCTGTCGGAGGCAGCCTCGGCCTTTCTGCGTTGGTGTCAGCCATTCCGCTGCTCACCTTCTTCATCATGCTGCTGGGCGTGAAAGCCAGCGCACACCTCTCTGGCCTGGTTGCGCTGATCGCAGCCATCCTCGTGGCCATCTTTGGCTTCAATATGCCTGCCGACATGGCGATTTCTTCCGCCTTCCGCGGCGGATTGTTCGGCCTACTGCCCATCGTCTTTGTGATCATGTCGGCGATCTGGTTCTACCAAATCACCGTCGCCTCCGGCCGCTTCGAGGATCTGCGTTTGGTCTTTGACAAGATGGGGCACGGCGACGTGCGCATCCAGGCCATGCTCATCGCGTTCTGCTTCGGTGGCCTGCTTGAGGCGCTTGCGGGCTTCGGCGCACCGGTGGCCATTACCGCCACGATGATTCTGGCGCTGGGCATTAAGCCGCTGCGCGCAGCCACGATCGTGCTGATTGCGAACACCGCGCCGGTCGCCTTCGGCGCCGTGGCCATCCCGATCACCACCGCCGGCGAGGTCGGCGGTCGCACGCTTGAGCAGACCGAGAACATCGCCGCGATCGTCGGCCACCAGACCCCCTTCCTGGCGTTCTTCGTCCCCTTCATCATCGCCGGCATTATCGACGGCTGGCGTGGCGTCCGCGAGACCGCACCGGCCGCCGTTACCATCGGCCTGTCCTTCGGTATTGCGCAGTGGTGGACCTCGAACTTCTTCGCCTACCAGCTCACCGACGTCATTGCCTGCATCGTCGCACTCGGTGCCGCCTTCGCGCTGCTGCGCTTCTGGACGCCGAAGGGCGTCGAAGCACTGCGCGAGCGCCTGGAACTGCCCAGCACGGAAAATCTCGAAGAGACCGAGCTGCCTGGCAACCGCGTGTGGATGGCACTGATGCCCTACGCCATCGTCGTGGTCATCTTCGGCCTGGCCAACCTGGGCACCGCAATCCCGGGCTGGCTCAACTCCTTCCAGATCAAGTTCCCGTGGCCGGGTCTGCCGGAGGGCTCGCTTCTCGACGCCAACGGGGCCGAAGTTGTCGCCGACTACAGCTTTAAGTACATCAACAACCCTGGCACGCTCCTGGTCATCTCTGGCCTGATCGTCGCCCTGGTTTACATCATCTTCAACGAGAACGGCCGCTACTCGCTGACCTGGGGCCAGGTGGGCAAGGAGCTGACCGACACGATGTACCGCATGCGTTGGTCTGCCGCCACGATCGTGCTCGTGCTCGCGCTTGCGTACGTGATGAACTACTCCGGCCAGACCGTCACCATTGGTGAGTTCTTTGCCAACCTCGGCGGCTTCTTCGCCTTCACCGCCCCCATTCTGGGCTGGATCGGTGTCGCCGTCACCGGCTCGGACACTTCCGCCAACGCCCTGTTTGCGAAGCTGCAGGTCACCGCCGCTGAGCAGCTGGACCTCAACCCGGATCTCATGCTTGCGGCCAACACCACCGGTGGTGTCGTGGGCAAGATGATCTCGCCGCAGTCGCTCGCGATTGCCGCAACGGCGGTAGACATGGAGGGTAAGGAATCCGAGATCTTCAAGCGAGTCGTTGGCTATTCCTTCGCCTTCCTGCTCGCAGTCTGCCTCATGGTCTTCCTGCAGACCAACGTTCTCAGTTTCCTGGCGCCGGTCGTAAACTAGAGACTTAGGTGCCCGGCTGCCGGAGCAATCCTTCACTAGAAATTCACCATAAGGAGTCCACATTGCGAGTAGCACTGTTTTCTACTTGTATCGGCGACGCTCTTTTTCCTGATGCGCACAAGGCCTCGGCGCTAGTGCTATCACGCCTAGGCTACGAGGTCGTCTTCCCAGAAGGCCAGACGTGCTGCGGCCAGATGCACGTCAACACTGGCTACCAGAAGCAGGCCGTGCCAATCATTGAGTCCTACGTCGACGCCTTTGCCGACCCGTCCATCGATTACGTGGTGGCACCGTCCGGCTCTTGCGCGGGTGCCGTGCGTGAGCAGCACGTCTCCCTGGCGGACCGCTACGGCAGCCCCGCGCTTGTTGACGGGGCGAAGAAGGCCGCCAAGAAAACCTACGAACTCTCCGAGTTCATCATCGATGTCGCAGGCACCGAAGATGTCGGGGCGTTCTTCCCCCACCGCGTGACCTACCACGAGTCCTGCCACTCCCGCCGCTTCCTGGAGGTCGGCGAGCGCCCCTACAAGCTGCTGCGCGCAGTCGAGGGTCTGGAGCTGGTGGAGCTGCCCAACCGCGAGGAATGCTGCGGCTTCGGCGGCACCTTCGCACTGAAGATGTCCGAGGTGTCTGCGGCGATGGTTTCCGACAAGGCCCGCCACATCAAGGACACGAAGGCGGAGTACGTCACCGCCGGTGACTCCTCCTGCCTGATGAACATCGCTGGCGCAATGAGCCGCCAGCACACGGGTGTGCGCGCCCTGCACATGGCTGAGATCCTCGCCTCCACCAAGGCGAACCCGTGGACCCCTGAATCAGCCGCGTACTCGAAGGAGAGCATGCTGTGAAAGTCGCACTCGGTAAACCCCAAATGCCGCCCCACGCAAAGGGCCCGAACCACCTGCGTGGCAGCGAGAAGTTCCAGAAGGCTGCGCACCACGAGCTGGACAACGTCACCAAGCGTCGCAACCTGAACTACGCCACCACCGCAATTCGTGTGAAGCGTCAGAACGTGGTTGACGAGCTGGATGACTGGCAGCAGCTGCGCAACGCCGGCTCGTCGATTAAGCAAGACGTCGGCGCGCGCATGCCCGAGCTGCTCGAGGAGTTCGAGCGCAACGTCACCGCCCGTGGCGGCCACGTCCACTGGGCGCGCGATGCGGAAGAGGCCAACGAAATCATCGCCGGGCTCATCGAAGAAACCGGCGAGACCGATGTGGTCAAGATCAAGTCCATGGCCACCCAGGAAATCGCACTAAACGAAGAGCTGGAAAAGCGCGGCATCACCGCGCAGGAAACCGACCTGGCCGAGCTGATCGTGCAGCTGGGCGAGGACTTCCCCTCCCACATTCTGGTGCCGGCGATTCACCGCAACCGCTCCGAGATCCGCAACATCTTCGTCGACAAGATGCCAAACACGGACGAGTCGCTGACTTCCGACCCAGCCGAGCTGGCTGAGGCTGCCCGCCAGTACCTGCGCGAGCAGTTCATGAAGGCGAAGGTTGCCATCTCTGGCGTGAACTTCGGTATCGCGGAAACCGGCACGGTTTCCATCGTGGAGTCCGAGGGCAACGGCCGTATGTGCCTGACCATGCCCGAGACCCTGATCTCCGTGATGGGCATTGAAAAGCTGCTGCCGACCTTCCAGGATCTGGAAGTCTTCCTGCAGCTGCTGCCGCGCTCGTCTACCGGTGAGCGCATGAACCCGTACACCTCCCTGTGGTCGGGTGTGACCGAGGGCGACGGCCCGCAGAACTTCCACATTGTCCTGCTGGACAACGGTCGTACTGCTGCACTGTCGAACGAGATCGGCCGCGAAGCACTCAAGTGCATCCGCTGCTCGGCCTGCCTGAACGTGTGCCCGGTCTACGAGCGCGCCGGCGGCCACTCCTACGGTTCGACCTACCCGGGCCCGATCGGTGCGATCCTCACCCCGCAGCTGACGGGTATGGAGGATCTCAACGACCCGAACTCCTCGCTGCCGTATGCCTCCTCCCTGTGCGGGCGCTGCAACGAGGTGTGCCCGGTGAAGATCCCAATCACCGACATCCTGCTGGAGATGCGCCACCAGAAGGTGGAACAGCACAACCCGCGCCTGGAGAAGGCCGCCTTCGGCCTGATCGGCACCATGTGGGGCAAGCCGAAGCTGTGGGACAAGGCAGTGCGCATGGTCGCACTCGGCCGCGTCCTCGGCGGTTTCAAGGGCGAGATCACCTCTATGCCTGCCCCGATCAATGGTTGGACCGACTACCGCGACGTGGCAGTGCCGCCGAAGAAGTCCTTCCGCCAGTGGTGGGAGACGGACGAGGCGCGCGACCTGCTCGCCGCGGAACGCAAGCGTGGCGTGCCCGGCCGCGATTCCGAAAACACCGACTTTGTCGACCCAAACACCGGAGAGGATAAGTAGATCATGGCAGCCAATGTTTCCTCCCGTAACGCGGACGCGAAGAAGGAAATCCTGAACCGCATTCGCAACGCGCAGAAGCTCTCCAACGCACCCGCGTACGTCGAGCCGGTCCGCGAGTACAACACCTCCTCGGATCACACCCCGGAGCAGCTGCGCGAGATCCTCGTCGACCGCCTGCTGGACTACAAGGCCACCGTGGTGGAGACCTCCGAGGCGGATCTGGCAAGCAACATCGCCAAGATCCTCGCCGAGCGCGGTGCCAAGGACATCGTCTACGCCCCCGGCTTGGACGAGTCCCTCTTCACCGAGTTCGACGGTTCCTCCCGCGCCGATGACCCGGCCTCGGACCCGCGAGAGCTTGGCGACGTCGGCGCCGTCGTCACCGACTCCAAGGTGACCTCCGCCCAGACCGGCTCCATCGTGCTCGAGTCTGGCGATGTGTGCGGCCGCCGCGCGCTGTCACTCGTGCCCGACCGCCACGTGGTGATCGTGCGCCCCGATTCCCTGGTCTACGGCGTGCCTGAGATGATCAGCCGCATCGATCCGGAGAAGCCGGCCACCATGATTTCCGGTGGCTCCGCGACCTCCGACATCGAGCTGGTCCGCGTCGAGGGCGTGCACGGCCCGCGCGACCTGATCGTGATGGTCGTCCACTAATTCGGCACACACAAAGTGGCCGGTACCGCACTCGGTACCGGCCACTTTGCTGTCATTGTTTCCCGTGTCACGCCTCCTCAAAGGCGCACAATCATCATGCGACACCACCCCTGCAAATCAGTGAAAACTCCCTGGCGCGTTCCATGGATGTGCCTAGGAAATCCCGGACTCCCCCACGCCCCGCTCGCTTCTCGACGCCACCCACACACCAATTAACTCCCCACCACCGTCGGGTGCTACGCTCTATCCTGTTGTCTTCACACGCGGAAGCTTCCGCGTAAAAAGCACAACGATGTCTCCGTAGCTCAGTGGATTAGAGCATCGGTTTCCGGTACCGAAGGTCGCAGGTTCGAGTCCTGTCGGGGACACGCTGTCCTCAGTCGCGACATAGTTGACAACTCAGTCGCGAGATGGTGGACAAACCGGTGCCTCGGTTTTTGTTTTTCCGAGGTGCCGGTTTTGTTTTTAGGTCAGTGGACGTTGGCCTTATTGCCAGTATGGTTTTTGGTAATTGCGGGAGGTGTCGATGTAGTGCTCGGTGATGATTTCGCCGGTCTCTTTTAACGATGTGGTGACGTGGTTGTCGGTGATGACCATCAGGATGTGTTTCCCGCCGTAGGCGCGTCCGATGCCTAGGTGGTAGAGCCTTCCGGCGTAGCGGATGGTGACTTTGCCGTTGGTTCCGACGATGTCGTTGCGGGTGCTCCATTCGTCTCTCACAGTAGCGCGGGTCGGACGGGGCAACTCAGGTGTAGCCATACTTCCCACTCTGCGTCGGAATAAGCGCCTTGTCTTTGTTGAACCAGGTCAGTTCTAGTTTCTGGCTTCTCGCCACGGGAACCTCCAATATCATTTTTCCCACTGTATCGGCATTACCGGCAGCGTGGGGACGTGATTTAACCGTATCTTCGAGGAGGGTGACTTACCCCGGTGACACGCACCTACCCGGAGGGGTCGGAGGGGGTCTCCCGACCGTCTCGAAAGGCTCTGACATCTCCCTCGTGTTCCATACACGGCACGTTGAGACACAGGTGGTCGCGTCCCTCCTTCCAGATCGAATACCCCTGAAATAGGGCAAACCAACCGGCGATGAACAGCGGTAACGCAATTCGGGCGGTGGACAACGCGACTCATTCTCACGCCGAGTCACGCACAACCCCCCTGTCCGTCTATAGTGAAGTCATCAGCCCCGTTCAGCCGCCTCTCCCGGAAGCGCCCCGCTGTTCGGCCCTGTTCAACACCCCACGCGAGTGGGGTGTTGTTCTTTCCCTAAAAGGTAACGCTGCACTCCATTGGTAAAGTTACTGTCTAATGAAGAGCGGAGATAATAGACCACCTTTCCTCACCACAGATGGGAAAATCGAGTACCTAGAAGAGCGACACTATTTCCCTAGGTCGTCAATCACAGAAGACGACGTGGCTCGCCTTGCCACGGTCAATTTTCACTTCTTTATCGGGTACGCCAGGAACTTCCGCTACCTGCACGACAACGGCGCAATTACCGTGCAGAAATCCCCCAGCGAAGTATTCAGAATCATGGACGCCGACTCACAAATGTCTTCGTACATATTCTCAGGCATCCGCACTGTTGAGTTCCAACTGCGTCACCATTTTGTAAATGCGCTGTGCAAAAGTTCCTGTCCCTACGACGATTATCTGGAACCGTCCAACTATCTCCTTCTTGATAGCAATTACACGCCGGAGGACCTGATTGAGGGAATGTTGCGCGACATTCTCAACTACAGGGAGGCGTATGTTGTCAATCACATAGAAAGACAATGCAGAATTATCGGACTACCACAGCCCCCACGATGGGTTACGAGGGACAACCGTGAGCAGGTGTTGCAGTTGGTCCAGGGCCTACCGATCTGGTCAGTCGTGGACAGTCTGACTCTCGGTCACCTGAACCGCGCCATTTTGTCGTTCAACCCACCTGGTACCCAAGGCCCACTCTGGAAAGAGGTGTCTGGTGCCTTGAACTTCAAGGCGGACCGCTTCGCGGTTGGGTGCTCGTCGATTCTTTTCCTCCGAAACCTCACTGCCCACCATAACCGGCTGTGGATGCGCCCCACATCGAACACACCGACGAGAGCCGGACTATTTCGTAAGAAAATGAAAGATGTAGACCCACGCTCGATGGTGGTGGCCTTTTACAACCTAGCAAGTATGCACGGTGCTTCGGTGGCTCGGAATTACGCAAGCGGGTTCGAGAAGTTAATCGACCAAAACCCTGCCTACGCCCACGGTATTCAGCAGATTTCACCGGATTAGATACCCGCCCCTAGCACTGGTTCGCACTGTTCGGAGGCGCGACGCAACCCAACGGGTCCGTGTCGCCAGGATAGGGCAGTTAGAGATTGATTCCGGTAGGCCCGCGCAAGCATTACCGGCAGCGTCGAGCGCGACCCCCCGTCCGAACCCCAGTAAAGCAATAGGCACGCGCGGTATGTGGTTGAATGGCAGAGAGACATAAACCACTCAGTCTCACTACCGAAAGGAAGAAGGTGCATGGGCAATGACTCTCAAAACGAGGAACGCCACAGCCCGAGCCCGTCGCCGGGGAGTGGACATGATGGAAACCAACCCCCGCCCCCTGCGGACGAAGGCACGCATGGCGAAGAACGACCCTCGGGCGACCATTTACAACGGATGGAAAGCAACGTTCAACGCCCTGGATCGCAGTATTCAGCTAGTACAGAAGACGAAGTAGTCACCGCTGAAATTGTCGAAGAGCTCACTCGAAGGGTTGACTCGTATTTATGGAGTGCTCCAGCTCCTTCACCGGAGACTTTAGAGGCTTAACCCGTCCTTTGCTGACCGCGCCATGCAGATGGCTGAGCAGAGTATTGCTGCGTCGAACCACGAGAAGGAGTGGCTCGCGAAAGGTGACGTCGACGCTTTAAAGCGCGGCCAATATTTGAGTTTCGGCATGTTTATCACTTCGGTTGGAGCCGCGATCGGTGTCTATCTGGGCGGTGTATCCGAACTGTTCGCCGGGTTGTTTCTCGCCCCCGCTGTCTTTCAGTTTCTGGGTAAATTCGTCAGAACTGTCCGCGAAAAAGAAGACGACAAAATCGAGTAACGCGGCTGCCACACCGGTGCCTCGGAAATCCGAGGCACCCGACTTCTTTTCCCGTATGACTCCCTCAGCATCGCAGCTGGTTGGGTTGGTGCGATAGCCAGTTGGAGCTAGCTCCATTTAGGTCACGCGGATCACCGCCACCTGGGCTTTTCTAAGCCGTCCTACCCCAAATTGTTCAGAAGACTGAAATGGTAGCGGTGTGGTGAGTATCTGGTAGCGCCTGAGTGAGTATCCGGTAGCGGTGTCTCACTCAGGCGTTGTTGGTGGTTATGTGTTGGTGTTAAGGCGCATGTTTGGTCCTTCGAGTGTGATGATCTCGGCGCCGGAGACGAGTCGGTTGAGGATTGACTCGGAGATTACGGCGTCGGGGATGGACTTGTACCACTCCAGTGGGGTGAATTGTGAGGTCACTATCGTTGAGACTTTGCCTTCTCTCCCGGCGAGGATGTTGAGAAGCTGGTGCGCGGTCGCGGCATCCACAGGTGTGGTCAGGAAGTCATCGAGGACCAGGACGTCGACGTCGTGGAGGCGCTGGATGAATTTTAGCCGTGTGGGGTCATCGGGTTGGAGGACTGCCAGTTCGGCGGCGAGCATGTCGGTGCGGTAGAACCGTGCGGAGTAGTCGTTGCGGCATGCTGCTGTGATTAGGGCTTGGGCGAGGTAGGTTTTGCCGACTGAGGATTTGCCCAGGATGACAATGTTTTGGCCCAGGTGGCACCATTGTCCGTGAGCGAGTCTGCTGACTTGCTCGGGGTTGATGTTGCGGTCAGGCGTGCAGACCACGTTTTCAAGGCAAGCATCAAGGTTTGGCGATCGGGATGCTTTCAGCAGTTTGTTGATGCGTCGTTCACGCCTGGCCGCGACTTCTTTATCGAGTGCGTAGAGCACCTTTTGGGAAAAGGTCCATGCGTCGAATGCGGGATCGTTGGCGATGTCGATGACGCTTCTGCCGAAGGCAGTCATCCGCAGTGCGGTGAAGTCGGGCAGGACGGATTCGTCAAGGAAGCGATCTGTTGGCGGGGTTGGTGATGACATGGGCTTTAGTGTCCTTTCTTAGCGAGGTTGTCCATGCTGAACTGGTCTGCACCGCCGAGAAACGCGCCGGTGGTATCCCGGTCGACGATTGCAGGGGCGGTGGGCTGGTTGACTGTGGTGCTGCGCGGGGGCTGGTCTAACCCGCGGGGCCGGGTGGCGTGTTCTTTGCGTATGGCGGCCATCATGTTTTTGACTGCGGTATATGACACCGCCCGTCGGCTGCCGTCGTTGGCGATCAGGCGTTGGCATGCCTCTTCCAGGATTGGTTTGTTGCCGTGTTTGCCCATCGACAGCACGTTTCTGCAGGACTGGTAGGCCTGGGCTGGGATGGCTTTCGCCGCGATGAGTTCTTCGATGACCTTGCGTGTTGCCGGGCCGGTTTTGCTGGCTTCGCGATAAAAGTAGTCGCTTGTCCACAGTCCACGGGTGGAGTCCATTCCAGATGGAATGTGCTCATAGTCAGTGACATAGGCCCCACGCTTATGCGAGACCTGGTGGGTTGCCACGGTTGTCCCCTGGTCAAAGACGGTCAAGACTTGGCCTGTGATGCGCACATCGACAGTGCGGCCAACAAGCTGGTGCGGGACGGAGTAGCGCACCGTTGCAACCGTGATATGGAAATCCGGGGCTACTTTCGCACGCTTCCACTCGGTGTGCTGCCACGGGGTTGCCGGCAGATCGGCAAGGAGATGCTGCTCGTGTGCTTCGAAGAGATCCCTGCGGCTTGACTGCTGGCTGCGAAACGGCACGGAGGTGTTGATCGCGTCGACTAAGCCCACAATCTTTCCGTTGAGCTCGTCTAAGTCAACACACTGGTGGTCTTCAAGGGCGTGGATGATCTTGTGCGTGACGATCTTTACCGCAGCTTCCACATTCGCTTTATCTTTCGGCCGACGCGCGCGTGTGGGAAGTGCTGCTGTGTTGTAGTGCTCCAAGAATTGCTGGTAGGTGTCATTGACCTTCCGATTCCTATCGGCAGTGCTGATCGCGTTTGATGCCGTCGACGCGTTATCGGGGACAACAACCTGGCAGACCCCGCCGAAGTAGTCAAACGCTTGGCGGTGTGCATCAAGCCAGGACTGTTGTCGCTGGTCAACACACGCACAAGCAAACAGCATTCCTGAATACGGCAGCGAGGCGACGAAAATGCTGACTTTCGCACCCGGTGTGCCCGCAGGGTCGTACAGGCGCATCTTGGTCCCTGCCCAATCCACCTGCATCGTATGCCCTGGTGCATGGGTGATCCGGGCGGTAAGCCCGGCTGCATCGACATGGGAAGCGACCAGCTGGCGGAACCGGTCGTAGCTGTAATGGCGCGGGCCCGGCTGGGCGGGGATCGTGGTGTAGCGAGCCCACAATACTTGCAGTGTCTGCTTCACACGCCCTGTGCGTGCTTTGACGACCGCGTCAAAGTCAATCGGGACGAACTCGCCTTGCCCACTGCTGCGCCCGTCAACGAATATCTCGTCTAGCTCATCATTCGTCAACGCCGCGACCTGCTGGGCAGTAGTCAGGCCAAGGCTTCGCAGCGCTTGGTTCGCCCGAGAAATCGCGCGGTGCGAGCACCCGAGCTGGTCTTCAATCTGGCGGTAAGAACGCTTCCTAATCAGCAGCGTCATCACCGCACGGTAATCCGTCATCAGCGGACTCCTTCCAGTACGCGCCGCACCCCAGTGGTGCGGCTACCGGAAGTATCACCCCGAGCGCTGTGAGCTGCTACCAGATACTCACTGAAGCGCTACCAGATAGTCACGACACTGCTACCAAATAGCCGGTCGCAACACCCAAATGGAGCTAGCTCCGTTTAGGGCCCACCTCTCCTACCCCAGCGCGCCTCTGAGCAACCGCTCCAACAGCACTCCGAATTCTCGTACCGACATCGCTGCGTGCGGCCCAGCCCGGAGGAGGTAGCGCGACACGAGTGCACCAAGCAACACGGTTGAAATGCCAATGACGGCTTCGTGGGCACTCGCCTTTGTGGGTCGATTCTGCCGCTCCTTGAGGTCAAGCAGGAGCTGTTCCGCCTCTGCGAAGATTTCCCTCTCGATGTAACCGGTGACAAGTGCTCGGGTGTCCTCGTCTTCGAACGCGAGACGGAGGGTAGGGAGCACAGTGTGCTGGATCTGGGGTGTCTCGCAGAACGCGACAAACGCGCGCGCAAGCATCGCCGGCAGCGTCGCAAGTGACACCCCTTCGGCGGACCGCACCGTTTTGAAGACCGCGGAAGGACTGAACCCTCCAAGCATCGCCTCGCTAAACAGATTCTCCTTCGTGCCGAAGTAATAATTCACCAGCGCATGATCAACGCCAGCTTCTTGCGCGATGGTGCGGAGCGTCGCGCCTGTATATCCAGACAGGATAAAATTCTTCTGCGCTGCACTAACAATGCGTTCACGGGCATCCGATCCGCCGCGCGGTCGCCCTTGTCGTTTATTCACCACGCTCGACAGCCTAACACCAACAGACCGATGATCGAAGCATGCAAGATACAGACATTCACAACGCTGCGGTGATGATGGACCGGGCTTCGGCCCGGATCATCGACAACGCCAGCTTTACTTTGCCCCAGGGGTCAATGACGGCCCTTGTCGGGCCGTCAGGGTCAGGTAAGACGACACTCATGCGGATGATTGTCGGGACACAAGCCAACGTGAGCGGAGAGGTTCGCGCGCTCGGCCAACCCGCCGGCGACCCCAGCCTGCGAACCCGGGTCACATACGCGACCCAGGCTGCCAGCGTGTTCGAGGACCTCACTGTCCAAGAGAACCTCGACTACGTCCGCAGCATCTACCGGCTCCCAAGGAAGCGGGTTGCTCTTGACGACGTCGCTACCCGTTCAGGCATTTCGACCAACTGGCTAGAAGACACAATCGAGCCGCTATTGGACAACCACCCGTTGCTCGCGAAAGGAATCACCCAACCGGCGCGATACGGGGAAATGCCCTCTAACACCCTTATCGACTAGTCCTTTGTGTCCTCGAACGTGGTCAGCAGCCCTACCCCTGCTTGGTCACGTTCCAGCGCACGCCGAACTTGTCCTCCACCACGCCGAAGTGGTCGCCCCACGACGCGAGGGCGAAGGGCATGACGGTGTTGCCGCCGTCGTCGGCAAGCGTTGCGTAGAGCGCCTCACCTTCCTCCGGCGTCTCCACGTACGCGGTGAAGCCGAAGTCGCCCCGGTTGAGGCTGGTTTCATTGCGCTCGAGGTCGTCTCCGCCCGAAATGGAAAACGGACCGGTAAGCGTGGCGTGGGCGATAGCCTCGCACGGCGGGTCGAAGGGGAACTTCACCCCTTGATCCAGCTGTTCGCCGTAGGTGAGCAGCTCAAGATCGCCGCCGAAGACGGATTGGTAGAACTCCAGCACCTCGCGTGCGTTGCCGGGGAAAGAAACATAGAGCTGTGTCGTCGTTGCCATGTGCGCCGAATCTAACAGGACATGAGAAACACCCGCCGACGCTCGACGGGTGTTTGGGTGGAGACAACCTACGCGGTCTTCTCCTTCGAACGGTCGAAGGCCAGCAGAATCAGGCCAACGACGATCCAGCTGCACAGGACGATCCAGGAACCCTGCGCGTCCGCGCCGTCGAAGAAGCTCAGCGAGCGCACGAGGTAGCCGGTCGCACCAATCGGCATGAGCTGGCCCAGTGCGGACCAGCCGGCCGGCAGCAGCCATGGGCCTGTGGCCAGGCCGACCAGCGGGTTAGCCACAAAGATGGTCAGCACCGCGCCGAGGCCAGCACCCGGCACGCCAAGAAGTGCGCCAAGACCGGCGGTGACCGACGAGGTTGCGGCGATGCCGGCAGCGATAGCCAGCCACTCCATGCCCACGCTGCCGCTGAGCGAGCCGTAGATGCCGTGCAGCATCCAAACCGCAACACCCGCGCCGAGGATGGACACACCCGTGATGACTGCGACCTTCGACCACTTGCGGCCACGAAGCAGCACGGTTGCAAGCATTCCGGAGATCACGCCACCGAACGCGAGCGGCAGGCCGAGCAACGCGAGGCCCTGGGCCTGCGGGTCATCCTCGGTCGTGGGGGCGAGATCCTCGGTCTCCACCGGCATGCCGGAGGACTGCATGTTCTGGGCAAGGCCATTGAGCATCTGCACGTACGGTGCACCGTTACCGGAAGCGGTGTAGACCGTGGCGCTGCCCTGCCCGATTGCGATCGCGCCGACCGCGTCGCGGTTTCGCACCATATCTTCAGCCTCGTCCTGTGAGCTCACCACGACGAAGTCCGGGTGCTCCTCCTGCTGCTCCGCCTGAGCACGCAGCTTCTCAACGACCGGCTCCGGCCCCGCCACTGCCACCGGCACCCCGTCCGGGCCGGAGGCGAAGGTGGGCGCAAGAAACGCCCACAGCATGAGGCCGAGGATTATCGGCAGGCCCAAAATCAGGGCGATGGTCTTTTTCACGGTGCTGTTGGTGTTGTTGATGCGGCTGCCATCGGTGGTGGCGGTTTCCTGTTGCACCACGGTTGTGCTCATCGTTTCCTCCAAGTGGAACAGACTGTTTCGCTTTTACGAAGTGGATCATATTGTTTCATTTTTCGGTTGTCAAGGGTAAAGTGCCGGATATGCGAAAAGATGCTGCTGAAAACCACAAAGCGCTTGTAGAGGCGGCCACGACGCTCATTGCCCAGATGGGGCCGAAGGTCTCGCTGCGCACCATTGCGAAGGAAGCAGAGGTGGGTGTTGCCACCGCGAGCCGCCACTTCCCTACCAAGGATGACCTCTACCGCGCGGTGCTGGAAAACATCATCGACAAGATGCGCGCGATCGTAGACAAGCACGTTCCCCGCCTCCCCGGCGCCCCCGAGGCGACGTGGCGCTGCGCCATCACTGAGATGGTGGACAACGGCTTCCCTGCCGTCGGCCAAGAATTCCTGCCCGTGTTCGCACCCCACATGGGCCAAGAGGAACGAAACATACTGATAGAAAAGGTAAAAGCCCTCTACCGTCCCCTCCTCACGGAGGCGAAAAAGTACGGGCTGTGCCCCGGCGACCTCGACGTCCTAGACTTCCATTTCGGCATCATCACACTGTCGCGGCCGCTGCCAACCATCGCAGAAGAGGTGTTCGCCCGTAGCAGGGGGTGCCTCGTAGACGTGTTTATCGACGGGCTGCGGGCGCAGGCCGAAGGGTCACAAAGCAACCACTCACAAAGCACAATCGTGTAATTCGTGCCACAATGCGGCGGTGTGAGGATCGAGAAGCAACGCTCCCGAAAACCGTCCAGCAATCCGAAGTACGCAACCTCCCCCTCCACCACCCACTACCGCGGCACGTCGCCGGCACGCATGCAGGCGTCACGGTTCCGCAATAAGCAGCGCATCCCGATGACTCCGGCGTATTAAAGGCCGTTACAGGAGTTCGTCGATAAGCGAGCGCACACGGGCGTCAATGTCGTCGCGTACGAGGCGCATGCGCTGCATGCCTTCGATGCCGCGGAGCGAGGGTTCGTCGGTACGCCAGCGCTCCAGCGTGCCGCGTGCGTCGTCGGGCATGTCCACCTGCGCGTCTTCGCCGAGCACCACAACGCGATCAACGCTGCGCAGCAGTTCCGGATCGATGGGTTTGGGCGTGCCGCGCGACATGTCGGCGCCGGCCTCTGCGATCGCCTCGACCGATTCCTGGTTCAGCGACGTGCCAGGTTTGGTGCCCGCGGAGTGGATGCCGAGCTGGCTACCCGCGTGCTTCTCGGCGAGCGCCGCCGCCATCTGGGACTTTCCGCCGTTGCCGACGCACACAAACAAGACTGAGGGCTTCATAACGTCTCCTTAGGACAATTTGGGCAGGGTTGGGTCACCCGGGAACAGTTTCGGGCCGATCCCACGCATGAGGTAGACGAGGCCGACGAGGATAGGGATCTCGATAAGCGGCCCGATGGTGCCCGCCAGCGCCTGGGCGGAGGTGGCGCCGAACGTGCCGATCGCCACTGCGATGGCCAACTCGAAGTTGTTGCCGGCAGCCGTGAACGCCACCGAGGCCGACTGGGCGTAGTCCATGCCGGACAGTTTGGCTACCAAGAGTGCAATAGCGAACATGCCGACGAAGTAGCACAGCAGCGGGATCGCCACCCGTGCCACCGTCCACGGCTGGGAGAGGATCTGGTCGCCTTGCAACGAGAAAAGCAGGACGATTGTGTACAGCAGGCCGATCAGCGCGAGTGGGGAGATCCGGGGCAGGAAGGTGTTTTCGTACCAGTCGCGGCCCTTGGTGCGCTCGCCGATAATGCGAGACAGCAGCCCGGCCAACAGCGGGATACCCAAAAAGACCAGCACGGAGGACACGATCGCCCAGAACGAGAACTTCACCGAGGTGGTTTCCAGCCCCAGCCAGGCAGGCAGGATTTGCAGGTAGAACCAGCCGAGTACGCCGAACATGACCACCTGGAACACCGAGTTGATAGCTACCAGCACTGCGGTGGCTTCCCGGTCAGCGCAGGCGAGGTCGGACCACACCAACACCATGGCGATGCAGCGGGCGAGACCGACGATGATCAAACCGGTGCGCAGCTCCGGGGCATCTGGCAGGAAGATCCAGGCGAGCGCGAACATGAACGCGGGGCCGACAATCCAGTTCAAGATGATGGACACGGTCATGAGACGTTTGTCGGTGGCAATCTCGCGGGTCTTGTCGTAGCGCACCTTGGCCAAAGGCGGGTACATCATGACCAGGAGGCCGAGCGCGATCGGAAGCGAGATGCTTCCGACTTCGAGACTCTCAAGTGCGCCCGAAAGCCCCGGCACCGCTCGGCCGAGGGCGAGGCCCGCCGCCATGGCGAGCATGATCCACACCGGCAGGAAGCGGTCAAGAAACGACATACGCTCTACCGGCTGAGAGGTTGTGTCTTCCATCTGGAATCCTTATCTATTGACAGCATTCAAAACGAACACTAAACAGCATATTTATCACTGTCAATATGACGAGGTAGGAAGAATGAACGATTACGTCGCCACCACAGAAAACACCGGCCTCGACTGCTGCTCGCTGGGCTCCGGCTTGCTCTCCGAAGACGACGCGACGCGTTACGCGGACCTGTTCAAAGTTTTAGCGGACCCCGGCCGACTACAACTTCTCTCCAGAATCGCCGAAGAGGGCTGCGAGCCGATGAGCGTGGGCGAACTCACGCAACGCTCCGGGCTAAGCCAACCGACAGTTTCCCACCACCTCAAAAAGCTTACCGAGGCCGGCCTCCTAGAAAAGAGCCGCCAGGGCAGGACAGTCATACACCGGCTGCGCCCGGAGCTGTTCGAGGAACTTCGCACCGTGCTGCAAATCGGCTGAGGTGTCTACCGTCTGTCAGCATTCCTCTCCCAGGCACGCAGTATCAACTATGTCGCAACTTCGGACATGTTGGTTTACTGAGAGAGGCGTCGCTATGGATGCGTGCGTTGCAGCACCGAATGACCACGCCCAGGCCAAGAGCACGTCGCCGTGCCCAAACCCTCCACCTCGGTCCCGATGCATGCAAGACCCAAACCGGAGCCTCGCAGGAGGACGTTGCCTCTATCCATCAAACGGAAACACCGACATCGGGATCACATACGCCCCTCTCGAAGCCCCACGGTGCGCAAGTTCGCTGAGCTTTGCAAGACGTTTCCCTTCCGCATCAACGCGGGGATCTGCAAACGAAAAGGAATGCACGCGTAGGCTTTCCGCACCGTCCCTCGGCTGAGTGACCACATGTGCTTGCTCACCGTCGATGGTGACAGACACGGCCCGTCGATCCGCGCCAATGAGCGGCTCAGATTCCCTGGCAACCTGGCTCACCAGGTCTACTTCCGTCACGGTGCCGCGGTGAGAAACAAACGACACGTTGCCTTGCCTGTAGCGAGAAGAGCTGTTGAGTCCCGGTGCGGGCAGTGTTTTCAGCTTCCCCTCGTGCTGCAAAGCTGGCTCCGTGCTAGCGCCATCGACAGAAAATACATCTGCGCCGCCGGAGCCATCGGGGAACGCAATGTAGGAGGGCTCTTCTCCGCATCCGAGGGCGGAGAAGAATTCCGATGC
Organism: Corynebacterium imitans; assembly: GCF_000739455.1. Classification (NCBI taxonomy): domain Bacteria; kingdom Bacillati; phylum Actinomycetota; class Actinomycetes; order Mycobacteriales; family Corynebacteriaceae; genus Corynebacterium; species Corynebacterium imitans. The sequence goes on along the minus strand of NZ_CP009211.1, from coordinate 1,015,474 downwards.
GACGACGCCGGACGGGTCGCCGTCGATAAGTGCTTCGGACAGCAGCCCACTTTCGCCCATCCGCACAAGTGTGAGTCCACTGCCGTCATCTTCATCGCGTTCTATCCAGACTGCGGTCTTGTCATCGCACGCCCTCAGCGCAACTGGCCGCAGATCACGCGTGACCACGCTTGTCGCGTCTTTGGTGGCAAGGACGATACGGCTCGCGTACGCGCTCGAGTTCCCGCTTTCGTTGAAAACGAAAACTGCTGTTTCAGCGTTTGCCGATCCAGCTGACGTTGACTGAGTCGGCAGTCCCAGATTCGCAATCGGCCTCACGTGGAGTTTCTTGAACTGCGAATCAAAAACAACCAGCTGGTCCCTATCCGGAGCCACAAAGTCTTCGCCGAGTCTTTGCATCGATGGGTTGTACACCGGTGCAAGCTCCGCGAGGGATCCTGCCTCATCCGCGCTCGCTACGAACACATAGTTGTGGTTGTCTGCGGAGGGAGCGGCGGAGACAGCACGAGCGATCCCAGCCCACTGCCACGAAGCGGAATCAGGCGTGGGCGCAGCGCTCTCGTCCGTGCACGAAGCAGCCCCAAACGCACATGCCGCCAGGATACCTGCCCCGAGGGCGCTCCTGAGTTGTCTTGCTAACATTGCCGATCTTTAGGATCTGCCGCGGTTTAGGCGCCGTGGAGCGCCGCTTCGATCAGCCACGTGAGGTCGAAGCGGTAGTGCTCCTCGCCCCCATCCAGGTAGGTTTCCGCCATGTAGATGAGGAACTCGACCCACCTCGCCTGGTTCGCATCCGCCACCCAGGTGGCAAGGCTCATAGAAGCGGGAAGGAAGATCGTCCACGTCTGGTCTGGGTTATCGCTCACGCTGACTTCTGCAGGCAGCTGCGTCCAGTCGTGATCCTTGAGCTGCTGCTCGATTGCTGCTTGCAGCGCATCAGCGTCGTATCCGCCCTGGCGCACCTCATCGTGATTCCAGGAGAGCTTTACGATGTCGAGCTCCCCGCGCGTATTACGGTTCGTGCGCTCTGCTTCTTCGTTGGCCAATGTGGTCTCCTTCTCTTAGCAGACTAAGCAGTACGCTACGGGCCAAGTGTATACACGCCCAACACATACAACTACCGGCTCGCAGGTACGCTACGCTCAGACTATGCGAATCCTCCCGGCCCTCTCGCTTGTTGCAATCCCCTGCCTTATCTTGAGCGGATGCAGCGGTGATACAGAATCCCAAGAACAACCCGCAACCATCACGGTGACGCAAACGACGGTCCAGTCCAATTCACCAGATGCCACGGACCAGCCGGCGCCGTCCGAGCAGCAGACGGAGCCGCAGGAGGAAACACAGGAAGAAGCACCTGCCTCCCCTGCCCCAAATGCTGGTTACACCATCAACCCGGGCCAGATCGGCGGGGACTGCGGCACAACGGCAGACGGGATGACGCTAAGCGCCGCGGACGCAACCTCATGTGAGTTTGCCGGCGCGATGTACGAGGCGGGTATAAACGCCGAGTACCGATGGAGGCAGCTCAGCCCAGACAGAAATGGTGCCTACGGCGCTGAGCTCACTGTCGCCAGCCCCATCACCAAGGAGACTTACGAGATTTCCTGTGCGATCGGAAGCGATCAACGCTACCTGGGCTGTGGCGTATACGACGACAACTCAGTCCACGTCTCCGTTGGTCCTGTCACCGACTACGGCGGCTGGACCTCTCGTCTCAACATCGTCGAGTACCAGCCCCAACCCCCGCAATAAACGTCAAAAGGGCCAGCCACATCCACGTGGCTGGCCCTGTCTGTGTAGTGCCCGCTAGAACTCCGCCGGCATGATGGCCCAGGCCGCGAGGTAGGCCAGGAACATCGGGAAAATGCCAAACAGGAGCAGGAAAACTGCGATCACACGCACGATCACCGGGTCGATGTTGAAGTACTGGGCGAATCCGCCGCAGACGCCGCCGATCACCTTGTCGGTCGTGGAGCGGGTCAGGCGCTTCGGAGCGTTGTTCGGGTTGTAGTTCTGGTAGGTCATCTCGGTTACTCCCCTTCTTTGTGTGCCGCTGTTGTGTACGGTTCCCATTAAACGGAAAAACGCCAGCGGCGACAACGGGGTTTGCCCGGACATCTACCCTGATTTTTACCCCTAAGGGCTCATTGGCTGCGCGCCGCGGTAATCCGCGTGCCCCGGCACATTGGTCACGCCCAAGACGCTCGTGAAAAACGCGCGCAGTGGCGCAGCGGTCTCCGGGTCCATGTGATCGAAGACAAGCCGACGCACGCTTTCTACGTGCTCCGGGGCCGCAGCCTCGAGCCTGCGCATCCCCTCGTCGGTCAGGCACACGAGCACGCCGCGGGCATCCCCGGGGCTCTTCGCCTTGGTCACCAGCCCGCGCTTTTCCATCCGGGTGACCTGGTGGGAAGTCCGCGAGCGGTCCCAGTCCAAGACCGCGCAGAGGTCACGCAGGCGCAGCGAGTGATTCTCGGCCTCGGACAGGCTCACCAGCACCGAGAACTCCGAGGAAGACAGGTCAGATTCCGCCTGCAGCGTGTCGTCGATTACACGCGAGATCTTTCTCGACGCCGCGAGCATGAGCCGCCAGAGTTCCTGCTCATCATCGTTGAGCCAGCGAGGATCAAGTGTCATGCGACTTACCTTAGTGGATGTGTCACGGTGCCTGAAATGAATGCCTTAGGTAAAACCTCTCACTGCTCGTCTGCATGCTTCAGCTCATCAATATGCACCGTCTTTGCCGCGGCGACGCGGTCGAAGCGCTGCGGGAAGCACGTCAGCACGAGCACCTGCGCGTTCTTGCCCGCCTGGGTAAACAGCGTATTCATCAGCGCAAGTCGCTCTGGATCGGTGGCTCCGAGCGCGTCGTCCACCACCACGGGCACCGGGGCGGTCTCGCCGGTTTCGGTGACTAGGTCCGCGATGGCGAAGCGTGTGAGTAGGGCGAGCTGTTCTTTCGCGCCGCCGGAGAGGGACTGGAGGGGCACGGTGACGTCGCCAAGCGAGCGATCCGTAATCTGCAGCCCTTCGCCGAAGTTGAAATCGACGTCCTTGCCGTAGATCACGCGGGCGCGCTTGCGGATGGCCGCGTTGAAGGGCGCGGTGTACTTCGCTCGCGCTTCCTCGCGGCAGGCATAGAGCGTGGTGCGCAGCAGCTTGATCGCCTCGGCGCGGCGGGTGGCCTTGTCAAGCTCGGTCTCCGCCTTTTCCAGGCGTGCCTCGGCCTTGTCGGCCTGCTCGGCGGCACCGGTGGCTTGCTCGATGCGGCCACGCAGCTCGGTAATGCGGATGGTCGCCTCGTTCTTGCGTTGCTGCATGTTCGCCACGCGCGCCTGCTCTGCCTCGAGCAATGTGTGGGCAAGCTCCACGTCGGCCTCGTCAGCAGCGGCGGCGAGCGTGTCCGCCTCCTGCGTCGCTGTTTCAAGCGCGGCTTCCGCCTCCTTGTGCGCGGCCTCGAGCGCCTCGCGCGGCTGCGCGTCTTCCGCAGCGGCGAACTCCTTGTCCGCGCCTGCTGCCTCGGTGGCCTTGGCCTCCACCCGCGCCTCCAGCACCGCGAGTGCCTTTGCTGCTTTGAGCTCTGCGTAAGGTTTCAGAGCCGCCTCCGCCTGCTCCGCCTCGCGCTCGGCCGCGCCGAGTGCGGTGTGGGCGTCCCTGACCGCGTTTTCGGCGTCCGCCTCGTCGATGCTCTCAGCCTTGTCATCCACGCCCAGCGCCTCGGCGAGCTCTGCAATGCTCGCGGCCAGGCGCTCGTGCTCCGAAGCGAGCTCCTCGCGGTCGGCACCGGCGAGTACGTCCTCGCGTCGGCGGCGCGCGGCCTCTACTTCGGCGGCCTGCGCCTTGTGCGCATCGCGCAGGTCACGCAGCTCTTCGACGCTCTCGCAGCCGGCGGCCTCGAGCAGCTCGGCGAGCGCCGCTTCCGCCTCGCGGACCGCCTCGCGCGGGTCCTGGGCACCTTGGGCGGCGCGGTAGGTCAGCTGAAAGCCTTCGATGTCGATGCGGGTGCCGTCGAAGACGTTGATTTCCGCCGACTCCGTGGCTTGGACTTCTACCGTCTCGCCGTCGACGGTGACCGTGCCGTCCTTACCGCTAAGCTCCACCTTGGACGAGGCCGCGTCGCGTAACTTGCGCTGCAGCGCGACCTCGTTTTCTGCGGTCTCAGCCGCGCGCACGTCGGCGTCCGTGATCTCTTTTGCAGGTGTGGCATCGAGCGCTTCGCGGTAGGCCTTCTCAGCCTCCTTGACGCGCTTCAGGTGCGCCTCCACCGTCGCATGCCGCTGCGTGGCGCGCGCGAAATCGCGGCGCTGCTCGGCCTTTTTCACTTCAGCGCGGGCCGCAGCCACGGCTTCTTTTGCCTTGGTGAGCCCCTCCCGCAGCTGCGTGACCTGCGTCTCCTCGTCTTCCGCGGCTTCACGCGCGGGCTCCAGCGATGTGCGTAGGTCTGCTTCCTCCTTGCGCAGTACCGCGACGCGCTCGGCCAACGCGGTGCGTGCTTCCAAATCCTGGGTCGCGCGTTTGCGCTCGTGCGCGGCTTGCTCGCGCTTCGCGTTCGCCTGCCCGAGCTTTTCCGCCAGTTCTTCTGCCGCCTTGGCCTCCTGCACGCGCTTTGCCAACGCCTCCTCGGCCCCGGGCAGCTCGGTGTCGACCTGGGTGATCTCTTCCTCGCGGCGGGCGACCTCGTCGACATAGCGGCTTAAGCTCTCCACCTCTGCCACGCGCGCCTCATACTCCTCGCGGGCCTGCTCCACATCTGTCGCAAGCTTTTTAAAGGCCGCCTTCGGCTTGGGATTTGCAGCGTTGGTCCAGTACTTGGCGTACTCGGCGTCCACCTCCTGCATGAGCTGGGTGTCTTCCGCCCCAGACTCGCCGGCACCCTCGCCCGCGTCGAGCGCGGTGGCGATTGTGGGCACACCGGCGGCTTGCACGGCCGGGTCGAGCTCGCCCTGGCGGAGGAACAGCGTCTCCATCAGCGTGCGGTCGAGGTGCTCGTCGAGGATACGGGCGAGCTCGTCGTCGGCGTTGCGGCCGGTGAAGTTCTCCCGGCGCGGCGCGCGCACGGTCAGCTCTGCCTGGGGCGATTTCAGCCAGCGCTTGCGCACCGTGAACTCCACCTCGCCCACGGCCGCGGAAAGTTCGACCTCGGGGCCGACGTCCTTGTTGGCTGGGGCGTACTTGGCAATCTTCTTGCCCTTGGCGGAGTGGCGCTCGTTGAGCACCAGGTCAATGCCCTCCAGGATGGTGGACTTGCCCGCCTCGTTGGGGCCGTGGACGATGATCACGCCAGTCTCGGGGAGTTCCTTGAGTTCCAGGTGCTCGATGGCGCGGAAGTTTGTAATCGTCAGGGAGTGGATGCGCATGGGTTAGTTCGCCTCCTGGGAGAGTCGGAACAGCAGGTTGACCGCGTCGCGGGCGGTGGCGTCGCCCTCGGTGGCCTGGCCGATGAGTTCGTGCATGGCCTGGTTGGCAAAACCGGTCAGCGGGAGGTTGTCCAGCTCTTCCTGGCTGGGTTCGAGGTGGAGGTCCATGAGCCGCTCGCGCGGGTAGAGTGCGGCGAAGACCGGCTCGAGTTCGCCCAGTTCTCGCTCCAAGGTGCGCGTGGCTTCGAGCCCGAGCGTGCCGGTGAGCGTGTACTTAATCACGGTGCGGTCCTTGTCCGGGTACTCCCGCAGCTGGGCAATCACAGCGTCGACATCGTCTGCGTCGGCCACCTCCCAAAACAGTGCATCGAAGGTCCAGGTGCCGGTGCGGACCTTGTCCACCTGCACCTGAGCGCGCCCGTCTTGCTTGTCTATCTCCACGACTAGGGCGTTGCCGGAGTCTGCTTCGCCGCCGATCTCCGGGCCGGTGTGCTCTGCGTAATCGGTTGTCTCCGGGGCCCCGGAAAACCAGACCTTCCCGCTCGCACCCAGAGACGCGGTCGAGTGCGAGTCCCCAAGCGCGACGTAGTCAACCACTCCCCGCTCTACTGCGTCTTCCAGCACGTCGAGCTGGATCAGCGCCTCAGCATCTTCCTTGCCAAAGCCCTGTACCTGGCCGTGGCCGACTAAAATGCGCACCTTGTCGGTGGGCTCGAGCCCCCGCACTACGCGCGCACAGAGGTCCTCGGAGGGGTGCTTGGTTAATAGGGGCGCGCCGACGACTTCTACTCCTGCGGCGGCCTCGACCGGCGACTCGTCGACAAGCACTGTGACATTGGGTATGTCCTCCGTGTGGCGGAAGATGGAATCGGCCACGAGCGGGTCGTGGTTGCCCGGGAGTAAGTAGACGGGCACAGGTAAGCGGCGCAGCGCCTCGAGCGCGCGGCCGAGCGTGCGCTTCTCTAGGGCGTTGTGCTCAAACACATCGCCGGCGATGACGATAAAGGCGGCACCCCGCTCGACTGCGAGCGTGCCGAGCGCGTCGATAGAGCGCTCGCGCGCCTCGTCGAAACGCGACTGCGCCTCCGGGCTTAAGAACTTTCGCGTCATCCCGATCTGCAGATCGGAGCTATGGATAAATGTTGTTTTTGTCATGTCCTTTACATCTACCAGGGACGCCGGACACACGCCCGCCATTTGTCAAACTTATGTGCTAATCCTCGCGGGTGAGGTCCTCGTAGAGCTCCTCAATGTCGGCCACCGCGCGCATCTGGTCGATGTTGGTAAAAGAGATGGACTGCATCGCGGTCTGCAGCAGGTCCATGTCGGAGTCCTCGATCATCGGCGCGATCTTCGGGTTCGGCAGTTCGGGCAGCTCGTGGCCGGTCCAGAAGAACTCGGAGCCCGGGATCGTACTCTCGTGCGCAATCGAGGCGGCCTCCTCGCGCACGATCTGCTCCAAGCCCGCGACGGTTATGTCCCGGAGGCTGAAGACCAGCGAGGGCGTGGCATCCAGCTGCTGCGCGGCCCGGTCCGCCACCGCCACGATGTGCTTGCACACTCGCGCGCTGTCCGGGCAGGTGCAGGAAGTATAGACCTCTTCCGGCGCGCTAAAGAGCAGCACGTCGAGCACGTCGTCGTTGATATCGCCCTTGAGCGCTTTATCAACCGCACCGGCCTCGCGCGCAAGCGTGCCGAGCGCCTCGCGGACCTCCGCTGCGGAGCGAAACGGCAGCAGGATCGACGCCTCGAAGGGGTAGTTCTGGCTGCCCACCACCGAGGCCGTAATCCGTGCCCGGTCAAAGTGCAGGTCATGCACGTGTCCGCCGGCAGCGTACTCCCGCCCGCGGGTGGCACGCCCGAGGTCGGTCTGCCGCACCGCCGCGTTGATCATCCGCATTGCGGGCTGGTTCATCGCACGCGCGGACATCACCCGCTCGCCGGTCTCGGCCGCCGAAGACACGCGCTTGCGCTGCCCAAAGTTGGCGTAGATGACATTGCCCTCCTGGGGGCGCTTCTTTTTTGTCATTACTCTTGCCTCCCTCGGTAGCTGATCAGGCGCGACAGATCCTCGGTGTCCAGCTCAGTAATCCAACCCTCGCCCTCGCCGACGACGGTGCCGGCCAGCTGCATCTTGCCGTCGAGAATGTCCTGGATGGACTCCTCCATCGTGCCCTTGGTAATCATCTTGTACACGGTCACGTCCTTGCGCTGCCCGATGCGGAAGGCGCGGTCAGTGGCCTGGTTTTCCACCGCCGGGTTCCACCAGCGATCCATGTGCACCACCACCGACGCCGCCGTGAGGTTCAGCCCGGTACCGCCCGCCTTTAAGCTCAAAAGCATCGCGCGCGGCCCATCCTCGCGCTGGAAACGTTCCACCATCGCGTCGCGCGCCGACTTGCCCACCCCGCCGTGCAGAAACGGAATCTCCTCGCCGAGCTGCTCGGAAAGGTAGGGCTGCAAAAGGTCACCAAAGGCCTTGTACTGGGTAAAGATCAGGACCCGCTCGCCTTGCTCCACAGCCTTAAAGAGCAGTTCCATGAGCTTGGCCACCTTGCCGGAGCGCTGCTTGCCTTGGACTGTGACCGGCGAGCCGTCGCCAAGAAAGTGCGCGGGGTGGTTGCACACCTGCTTGATGCGCGTGATCGTGGCCAGCACGAGCCCGCGCCGCGCCATCCCCTCGCGCCGCTCGAGTTCCTGCTTCGTGCTGCCCACCAGCGCGGTATACAGTGCTGCCTGCTCGTCGGTCATGTCGACGGCGATGACGTGCTCGCGCTTTTCCGGCAGGTCATCAATAATCGCGGCATCCGTCTTCACCCGCCGCAGAATAAACGGCGCGGTCAGCCGCTGCAGCCGCTGCCCCATCTCCGCCGCCAGCTCCTCGTCGCGCTGCGACTCAATCGCCTTGGCGAAGTGATTGCGGAAAAACGCCTGCGAGCCCAGCATGCCTGGGTTCACCCAATCAAGCAGGCTGCGCAGCTCAGCCAGCTTATTTTCAATCGGGGTGCCGGTCAGCGCAATGCGGTGTCGTGCGGGTATTGCTCGCACGCTTTTCGACGCCTGCGTCCCCGAATTCTTAATCGCCTGCGCCTCATCACACACCACATGGTCCCACTGCACCAAGGCCAGCTCGCGCGCATCGCGGCCCACCACGCCGTAGGAAGTAATCACCAGGTCGGCCTGCGAGAGCTTGTCCACCAGCTCCATGCCTTTCGCGCGCCCGCTGCCGTGGTGGACCACCACGTCCAACTCCGGCACAAAGCGGTCGGCCTCGCGCGCCCAGTTGCCCACCACCGAGGTCGGCGCGACCACCAGGGTCGGCCCCTGGACCCGCCCCGCCTCGTGCTCGACGGCGAGCAGGGCAAGGAGTTGGAGGGTTTTGCCCAACCCCATGTCGTCGGCAAGCACGGCCCCTAAGTTGTTGCGCGACATGAAGTCGAGCCAATCCACCCCGCGGCGCTGATACTCGCGCAAGTGCGCGTGCACCGTGTCGGGGATCTCCACACGCTCCGGGGCCGGGCGGTCCTGGCCGCCGAGCAGCGAGGTAAACCAGGTCGAGCCCGTAAACTCGATCGGCTCCTCCGTCAGCGACTCGAGCGCGAGCTGGCGCAGCTCCGCTGCAGAAACCACGCCCTCGCCCTCGTCCTTGAGCAGCTCCTCGTAGCGCTGCTGGGCCTGGGTGGCCGCCGCGCGCAGCTCGGCCGCATCGTCGGAGCCCGCGGCCTCCGCAAGCTCGGCAAGCTTTTCCGCCCGCTCGACCGCCGCCTTAGCCTCTTCGAGCGCGCTGCGCTGGAGCTTCTTCATGTACTGGCGGGTGCGCGACAAGTCCTTGCCGTTGGCGAGCACCCACTCCCCGCGCAGCTTGATCAGACCGGTTTTGGAGTTGATCAGCTCCTTCATCTCCGCATCCGTCAGCTCGGTATCGCCCACCGAGATCCGCCAGTCGTACTCCACCAGCTGGTCAAAGCCGATGCGGGTGACCGTGGAGGAATCGTAGGGGTTCTCCGGCTTGCTCACCTTGAGCTTCGCCGAGGTTACCGCGCGCGACCACGCCTTGGGCAGCATGACGGTAAACCCTTCGCGCTGCAGCTTCGCCGCTTCCGTTTCCACGAAGCGCACGATCTCCTCGGTGGACAGGTAGCAGTCCCAGTCGCCGCTGCGCATGTCGCGCGCTCCTCCGTGGCGGCGGTAATCCACCAGCTCGCTGACATCGATGGCGCGCTGCAACGTATCACGCAAGGTCTGCGCGGTCTGCGCGTCGTAATCCGACTGGCGCACCGGCCGCGGCGCATCCGTGCCCGCGCGCACCTGCACGCGCACCGGCCACGTAAGTTCGCCGGTCGCTTCGGCGGACTCGGCCGACTCCGCGTCCTCCGGCTCGTCATCAGGTGCCTCGACCAGAAACACCAGCTGCAGGTTCACCGCGGTGATCGAGCCGCTCCAGTCGTTGATCTTGCTCACCAGCGACGCGCCACCCCGGCGCAGCGGCGTACCGAAGACCAGCGAAGCCACAAAGTCGTGCCACGGGTACGGCCGCACCCGCGACGGCACCTCCATCGCGTGCAGCCGCTGGGTGGCGACCCAGTGCGTGAGCGTCTGCGCCAGATCCTCACTGATATTCGGGTCATTGAGCACAATCACCCCCGGCGCCGCAGCCACCATCTGCGCCAGCCATCCGCGCTCCTTCACACCGGTACCCAGCTTGAACTGCGCGTAGAAGTGGGCATCCCGCTTCGGCACGTGAATGGTCACGCGCCCGGCGCGCACGAACTGCTCAAGCCCCCGATAGGCGTGGATGAGCCACTTGAGATCGGGTGCGAGGGTGGCGCGCTGGTCATCGTCGAGAAGCGAAAGCTTTTCTAGAGCCGCGACGGTGCGCGTCGGCGAGAACGTGGCCGTGGGCGCGCGCAGCGTGACTTGCTTGCCCTTCGGTGTCTGCAGCGTGATCGGCGCGCGACCGCGGAAGTGATTGCCCGCCAAAAGCTCCGTGACCAGCCGCGGAAAGGTGCCATCAGGCACATCCGCGAAGGTGAGCACCCTGTGACCGGAGACCTGCTCAACCCAGATGTTGAGCCCGGACTCCGGCAACCAAAGTCCGTGGAGCAGGTATTGAGGCATACCCACCCTTATACCACCTCGAAATTTCTTCGCATCCGATTGGATCCCGCCCACATGTATCCGGTAGCCCTGTTACACTACGGTTCCTGTAATGCAATTCACACTATTACCCCAAGGAGATGCAGATGTCTGACAGCTTCTGGCTTGTCGTCGCCATCGTGCTCTACTTCGGCGTCATGGTCGCAATCGGATTCTACTCCTGGCTCCAGACGCAGAAGTACGACGACTACGTGCTCGGCGACCGCGGCCTCCACCCCTTCGTCGCCGGACTCTCCGCCGGCGCCTCCGACATGTCCGGCTGGCTGCTCATGGGCCTGCCCGGCGCGCTGTTCGTGTCCGGCATGAGCGAGCTGTGGATCGCCATCGGCCTGCTCATCGGTTCCTGGTGCAACTGGAAGTGGGTCGCCCCGCGCCTGCGCGCCTACACCGAAGTCTCCAACGACTCGATCACGCTGCCCAGCTTCTTTGAGAACCGGACCCGCGACTCCTCGCGCGTGCTGCGCGTCGTCGCCTCGCTGATCATCATCTTCTTCTTCACCTTCTACGTCTCCTCCGGCATGGTCTCCGGCGGCCGCTACTACGAGTCCACCTTCGGCGGCGAGTACCTCGTCGGCATGCTGATCGTCGGCTCTATTACGGTGCTCTACACCTTCATCGGCGGCTTCCTGGCCGTCTCTTACACGGATGTGGTGCAGGGCGTGCTGATGTTCCTCGCCCTGATCACCGTCCCCATCATGGCGCTGATCGCCGTGGACAACCCGGGCGAGCTCTTCTCCTATGCCACCGACCACTCCTACGGCCCGTGGCCGGAGGGCAACCCGACCTTCTTCAACATGGTCGCTGGCGTGTCCGCCGCCACCATCATCGGCAACATCGCCTGGGGCCTGGGCTACTTCGGCCAGCCCCACATTGTCACCCGTTTCATGGCGCTGCGCTCGCCCTCCGAGGCCACCGCCGCGCGCCGCTCCGGCATCATCTGGGTCACCTTCTGCTTCCTCGGCGCGATCTTCACCGCGCTGGTCGGCACCCTGTTCTTCTCCCAGACCACGCACTCCGTGACCGACCAGGAAGGCTTCGAGACGATCTTCCTGGACCTGGCGCGCATCCTGTTCCACCCGCTCATCGCCGGCCTGGTGCTCACCGCCGTGCTAGCAGCAATCATGTCCACCATGTCCTCGCAGCTGCTGGTCACCTCGTCCGCGCTGGTGGAAGACCTCTTCCGCATCTTCCGCAAGGAAGCCAGCCAGACCACCCTGCTGGTCGCCTCCCGCACCATGGTCGTACTCGTCGCATTGGTCGCCATGCTCATGGCGTTTAACCCCTCCGACACCATCCTCGGCCTGGTGGGCTTCGCCTGGGCCGGCTTCGGTGCCGCCTTCGGCCCCGTCATCGTCGCCGCCCTGTACTGGCGCAGGCTCACCGCGCCGGGCGCAATCGCCGGCATGATCGTCGGTGCCGTCACCGTGTTCGTGTGGGGCTCGGTCGACGCACTCTCCGGCATGATTTACGAGATCGTCCCGGGCGTCCTCTTCGCCACCATCGCCATGGTGCTCGTCTCCCTGGCCACCAAGCCCAAGCCGGGCGTGGACGAGGAGTTCGACACCGCGGTCGCCGTCACCAACTACGCCTTCGCTCACCCCGAGGCGAACTTCCACGAGTCGCTCGAAGCCGTCGAGCGCAAACACTAAGGGAACCGCGGCACGTGCGCATGCGTCTAACGATGCATGCGCACTTTTCTTAGCCTTCTCACCGTCGCCACACTTCTCATCGTCCCCTTCCCTACGCCGCGCAGCCAATTCGGCGTCAGCGCAGGCCTGCCGCGCGCTACGGTGCTCGGCTACAGCCGCGATGCCTTCGGCACCGGCTGGGCCCCGCTTGCCGACGGCTGCACCACCCGCCAAGCAGCCCTCAACGCCACCTTCGGCGCCGCCCCTGTTGCCGGCTCACCCCGTGACAGCTGCCCCGCCCCGCGCGACACGCCCGTCGTCGGGCCCTACACCGGTCAACCGATTACTCCTTACGACGTAGAGCTCGACCACGTTCTGCCCCTCTCCGCCGCCTGGGACCTGGGTGCCCACGCGTGGGAGCAGTCGCGTCGTGAAGCCTTTGCCAACGACCCGCTTAACCTCGTCGTTGTCGCGGCCGCCGCCAACCAGCAAAAGTCCGACCAGTTGCCCAGCGAATGGATGCCGCCCAAGCGCGCACAGCGCTGCGCCTACGCACACAGACTCGCCGACGTCGCCCGCGCCTACGAGCTTTCCCTGCCGCGAGCCGATCTGCGCGAGATGCGCCGCGCCTGCGGCGGCATTGCCGGACTTCTTGGCGCTCGCACCATGTGAACTGTGACGATGTTGGCCGGTTGCCGTAAGGTGGTGCAGCATGGTTACCTTTTTCACTGCTCTGCACGTGGTCGCAGCGATCATCCTGCTCGGCCCCGTCGTCGTGTCCACCTCCATGTTCCCCAAGCACGCCATCGAGGCCCGCACCGGTAGCGAGGAGGCCACTGGCCGCGCCTCCGTGCTGCACAAGGTGACGAATACCTACGGCATGCTCTCCGTGCTGGTCCCGCTGCTCGGCGGGCTGGTCATGGCCACCGACTGGGGCGCTTACAAGACCAACTACTTCCTCCACACCGCGATCATCCTGTCCGTGATCGCGTGGGGCCTGCTCTTCTTCATGGTCATCCCGCAGCAGCGCGCCATCATGGGCTCGCTCGGCGCGCTCTCCCCTGCTGAGGGCGACGCTTCCGACGCTGCGGCAAACTTTGAAAAGGCCAAGGCAAAGGCCGCCGCAGGCGCTGGCATCTTCAACCTGCTGTGGCTGCTCACCTTCATCCTGATGTTCCTGCCCTCGCCGGCGTAGCGCACGTCTTTGCTTTCAGCCCCGCACCCGCGGGGCTTTTTTAGTGCATAAACGGCTGCGCGAGTTCACTTTTTGGGAGTAAAGATCAATATTTGCGCTGTGGCCTGCGGTTTTGGTGCGAGGTAAGTCGGTTTTCGGCACTACGCGGCCAGTGGCGGTGATCGGCACCCTGATCATCCGCACTGCCGGGACCGTATTACGGATTTGGCGTCGCCGGTCTTCCCAAATGGAGCTAGCTCCATGTAGACCAACCCCGGACACAAAACCCCAGGTCGCACGTCACCGGACTTCCTAAATGGAGCTAGCTCCATTTAGACCTACGCTGTCGGGAGTGCTTCGCTGCCAGCCGTCCGCACCCGCGGGGCTATTTAGCGCATAAACTGCTGGGCCAGCTGTGCGAGAAGCGGCACGAGCACCACCAGGATCGGGATGACAATCGAGAGGATCTCGCCCGGGGTCATCTCCGAGCTCGAGGACTCCTTTTCCGAGGAGGAACTCTTCGAAGACTTGGAGCTTCTATCAATCAGCTCATCATAGACACCCGCAGAATCCAGGCCCGCCGCAGCGAGGAACTCGCGGGAGCCCTCATCGTTGCCAATCAGGCGGCCGTCGCGCGGGGCGGCACCCCAGCCCATCGGCTTGCCCTCGACGCGCACCCGACCGACCGTCGCGGTACCCACCTTGCCCGGTGTGGCAGGCCCGATCGAGGCCACGCCTACAAGACCGCGCCCCGGGATCCACACCGGGCCGCCGGAATCGCCCGGCCGCCAGTACGCGCCGCGCATGGCAAAGCTCTGCCCCGTCGCTCGGTAGAACGTCCCGCACGTGATGTCTTTGGTGCCCCTGTGGGAGGTCTCGCCGTGATAGCAAACCTCTTCACCGCGCTTGACGTCGTTCAGATCGATGATGGTATCGCCCGAATACGGGTTACCGCCCAACTGCACGTCGCGATCCCACTGGATGTAGCCCCAGTCGTTGGAAAACAGCTCGTCATAGCGCGTCGACGGGTGGAAGGTGCCGATCTCGCGGCTGTGCGCGTTCGTGGTGCGGTCGATGATGCGCACCCGGTCGCCCTCCCGGCCGCAGTGCGCGGCCGTGTAGCCAATGCGCATCTCTTTGTCCACGTACCCCAGCGTGCAATTCCCGATGCTCGTGGAAATCGCCAGCCCCTGCTCGGGGATCGGGGCCGGTGCCGCGTGCGCCACAACCGGAGCCAGAGTCAGAGAGGAAACAACGGCGGCTGCGAGACACGCGCGGGAAGTATTCACGTTTATTCACCTTCGGTGAGAAAAAGCTGTATTACCCCTTTAAGAATAGTGCACCGCAGAGGGGTACGGGAGCCCAAAGCGCGACAAGAATCCAAACACGGTACTCACCACGCGACGCACCGATTCCCCAACCGGGCCAACCGCCGACCCGCCTGCTGACACCGGCGCGACCAGGTTCTCCATGTACAGCCCCATCAGCTGCACCTCGGTCACCGCAGGCCCATCGTGCGGCACCACGCCGACGACGAAGTTCGCCCCGCCCACGACCGGCAGCTGCCGCGCTGCCCACTGGCTGGAGATCACGCCCACAAAGCCGCGGCCGGGCACCCACATCGGCCCGCCAGAGTCGCCGGGGCGGGTCAGTGGGGCGTCGACAAAGAACGTATTGCCCACAGATCCGGCGAACTTGCCGCAGGTCGAGCCGCGGCCACCGTGGCTGGCATTGCCGTGGTAGCACACGGTTTCGCCCAGCGCGATGTTGTTCGGGTGCACCCACCGGTTCCCGGAGTGCGGATTGCCGCCAACGGCCACCCCGCGGTCCCACTGGATCGCCGCCCAGTCGTTGCCCAGGCGCTGGTCGTAGGCTTTAGAACGGTAAAACGTGCCAACCTGCCTGCTCACAGCACCGGTGGCCGGATCAAGCACCGAGACCCTACTGCCCTCACGCCCGCAGTGCGCGGCGACCAGGCTGCGGTGGCGGGCAGGATCACTGAACCCGACCGTGCACATGCCGCCGTCGGTCACAATCACCGACCCCTGGCTCACCCGCGGCGCGGCGGAAGCGCTCGGCGCAACCACGGCCACAACTGCGAAAAGCGTAGCGACGATCCCCATCGCCAGGGTCCGGGGCAGTTGTTGCATAGGTTCCTTCCTTGCGGCCAGTGTGCGAAAACTCACCTCACTGTACTGCCCTTACGCACAGCTGCACAAAAGGAAAAACGGACCCGAAGGCCCGTTCTTCACATGCGGCTAGTCCCAGTTGCGGTTGCCGCGGCCGCGGCGATCGTCCCGACGCCCCCGGCGATCGTCTCGGCGGCCACGGCGGCCTCGGTGGTCATCGAAGTCACCGCGACGCCCACGCCCACCACGATCGCGCGGCGGCGCACCGTGGTCGCGCTGAATGTTAATCAGCTGGCCCGAGATGCGGGTGTCCGAAAGACGGTCGAGCACCTGCTTGTCCAGCTTCTTCGGCAGCTCCACCAGCGTGAAATCGCCGCCGATGGTGATGCGCCCAAAGTCCTTGGAGCTTAAGCCACCCTCGTTCGCCAGCGCGCCGACGATCGCGCCCGGGCGGACGTGCTGGCGCTTGCCCACGTCCAGGCGGTAGGTGTCGAAGTTCTCGCTGTCGTTGTGGCGACGCTTGCCGCGGCCACGATCCTCGCGGCCGTCGCGCCCGTCACGGCCACGCCCCCGACCGCGGTCGTCACGGTCCCAGCGGTCGCGACGATCTCGACGGTCACGCTTGTCCTTCGGCGGCTCCTTCATGAGGAACTCGTCGCCAGCCAGCGCCTGGGTGGCAAGCGCCGCGGCGATGTCGTCCATCGGCACGTTGTTTGCGGCCGAGTACTCGCGCACCATCGACTTGAACAGCTGCAGCTCGGAGGCCTCCAGGGATTCGGTGATCGAATCCATGAACTTCACCTTGCGGCTCTCGTTGACCTCGTCGACAGTCGGCAGGTCCATCTCCTCGATTGTCGCGTTCGTCACGCGCTCGATCGAGCGCAGCATGCGACGCTCACGCGGAGTGACAAAGAGGATCGCCTCGCCGGTACGCCCCGCGCGGCCAGTACGACCGATGCGGTGGACGTAGCTCTCCGTGTCGTTCGGAATGTCGTAGTTCAGCACGTGCGAGATGCGCTCCACATCGAGGCCGCGGGCGGCGACATCGGTGGCGACCAGGATGTCCAAGCGGCCGTCGCGAAGCTGATCGACGGTACGCTCACGCTGCTGCTGGGCGATATCGCCGTTGATGGCGGCCGCGGAGAACCCACGGGCGCGCAGCTTCTCGGCGATCTCCTCGGTCTCGTTCTTCGTGCGGACGAAGACGATCATCGCCTCAAACTCGGTGACCTCGAGGATGCGGGTGATCGCGTCGAGCTTGTTGCGGTGCGCAGTAAACAGGTAGCGCTGCGTGATGTTCGTGTTCGTGCGCGTCTCCGACTTGACGGTCACCTCGACCGGGTCGTTGAGGTAGTCACGGGAGATCTTACGGATCGCGCGCGGCATCGTCGCCGAGAACAGCGCGACCTGCTTGTCGTCCGGGGTGTCCTCCAGGATGCGCTCCACGTCTTCCTGGAAGCCCATGTTCAGCATCTCGTCCGCCTCGTCCAGGACGAGGAAGCGCAGGTTGGAGATGTCCAGCGACCCCTTCTGCAGGTGGTCGATCACACGACCCGGGGTACCCACGATGACCTGCGCGCCGCGGCGCAGCCCGGACAGCTGAATGCCGTAGGCCTGGCCGCCGTAGATCGGCAGGATGTGCACGCCGCCAAGGTGGTCGGCGAACGACTGGAAGGAGTCGGACACCTGCAGCGCCAGCTCGCGCGTCGGCGCAAGGATCAGCGCCTGCGGGTGACGCTTCGAGGTGTCGATGCGGCTCAAGATCGGCAGCGCAAACGCCGCGGTCTTGCCCGTACCGGTCTGCGCCAGGCCCACGACGTCGCGGTCCTGCATCAAAATCGGGATGGTCTCGGCCTGGATGGCGGACGGCTGCTCAAAGCCGACCTTCTTGACCGCCTCTACGACCTTTTCTGGCAGGTCGAGGGTCTCGAAACCGTTCGCCGGCTTTTCCGGCTCAGCGGTTTCTTCGGCGCTCTCTACGTTCTCAGTGCTCTCTGCGTTCTCAGTGGCCTCGACAGTCTCCTGCGAAGCGCCGGCGTCCTCAGCGCTGCCCGCATCCCTGGTGTCTTCTGCAGCCGACTCTTCGGCTGCGACATCCTGCGGGGTGTGCTGATTTTCCGACAAGTTCATATCCGGCCCATTTTCGCTGCCGGTCGCGTTTTCGGAAGTGCTCATTGTCAACCCAGCGTACGCCACCGGTCGCGACAAAACTATTCCGCAGAAACCAAATGTGACTTGTCATTTACCACGCGGATGGTGTGTTGCGCATGACCTCACCCTCTTGCGCTCACGCCGGTGGGCCTCAGCATCATCCTTGTCACGGTCGGCGTGCTACTCAAGGGCAAAATGCACCCGATCATCGCCATGACGCTCTTCCCCATCGCCGGTGCGCTGATTACCGGCTTCGGCATCGGCGAGATCGCCGACTTCTACGGCGAAGGCCTCGAGCGAGTGATGGGCGTGGTGGTGATGTTCATCTTCGCCATCATCTACTTCGGCATCCTTTCCGATGTCGGCCTCTTCGACCCCGTCATCACCGCACTCATCCGCGCCACCCGCGGCAACGTCATGCTGGTCACGCTCGGCACCGCAGCAATCGCGATCGTCGCGCACCTCGACGGCTCCGGCTCCACGACATTCCTCCTCACCATCCCAGCGCTGTTGCCGCTGTACGAGGCGATGCGCATGTCGCGCTACGTGCTGCTGACCCTCGTCGCACTCTCGGCATCAGTCATGAACATGATCCCGTGGGGCGGCCCCGTCGGCCGCGCCGCCAGCGTCATCGACGCCACCCCAAACGAGATCTGGCGCCACCTCCTGCCCGCCCAGGG
Source organism: Corynebacterium imitans (assembly GCF_000739455.1). NCBI lineage: Bacteria > Bacillati > Actinomycetota > Actinomycetes > Mycobacteriales > Corynebacteriaceae > Corynebacterium > Corynebacterium imitans. The sequence continues at coordinate 997,198 of NZ_CP009211.1, read as the reverse complement.
TTTCGCCATCGTGATGGTCTTTCTCGTCGCCGCAGGCTTCGGCTTTGCGGAGCGCCGCAGGCTGGCCAAGCTCGATGCGCATTCGCTTGACGACGCCCACACGCCCGTCGATGTCCACACCATCGCCGACGACTTCCGCACCTCCCAGGCCGCCGACCGGGCAAAGTACAACCTCACCCCGCGCACCGGCACCTGGGTCACCGTGGTCAACACGGCGATTACCCTTGCGCTGATCGGCGTCCTCGTCTCCGGCGTGAGCTCGCCGGCACCCGCGTTCCTCGTCGGCACCGCGCTGCTACTCGCGGTGAACTTCCCCACCCTCGACGACCAAAACGACGTCCTGCGCAGGCACGCACCCACCGCGCTGTCCATGGCCGGCGTCATCCTGGCTGCCGCCATGTTCCTGGGTGTGCTCGACGGTACCGGCATGCTCGAGCAGATCGCGCTGTCGCTGATCGCGATCCTGCCCGCCTCCGTGGGTGCCTACCTGCACGTGATCGTCGGCCTGCTGGGTGTGCCGCTGGACCTGGCCACCTCCACCGACGCCTACTACTTCTCCGTACTGCCGATCGTGCAGGAGACTTCCGCCGCCTTCGGCACCTCCAGCATGGGCGCGGCCACCGCCATGATCGTGGGCAACGTCATCGGCACCTTCGTCAGCCCCTTCTCCCCGGCGCTGTGGCTGGGGCTTGGCCTGGCTGGCGCGAACATGGGCAAGTACATCCGCGTCGCCTTCCCCATCTGCTGGGGCTTCTCCATCGTGCTGGTCCTCGGCGCATTCGCCACCGGCATGCTGGCTTAGACCGCTAGCTCGGCGCGCAACCCGCCGCCCTCGCGCGGTGCGAGGTGGAGGGTGCCGCCGTGGGCGCGCGCGATGGCGTCGGCAAGCGAAAGCCCTAGCCCGTGCGAGCCTGCCACCCGCCCCGCGCCGCGCACAAAGGGCTCCTTGAGCCGCTCCACCTCGCTTGAGTCAAGGACAGGGCCCTGATTTTCGACGCCCACACGCCCCTCCCCAACGACTACCTCAGCCGTGCCGGGCGCGCCATGCTCAACCGCGTTGCCCACGAGGTTGCCCACCGCCTGGCGCAGCAGCACCTCATCGCCGTTCACAACCACAGGCGAACCGGGGGCGCGCAGCGGAACGCCGTACTGCGCGCAGACCTCCTCGCATAGCGTAACCAGATCCACCGGCTGGCCGGTGACGCTGCCCGGCTGCGCCGCCTCGGCGCGGGCGAAGGCAAGCAGGCGCTCCACGGTCTGCCCGGCGCGCGCGTTGACCTCGCGGATGCGGCGCAGCGCGTCGGCAAGCTGCGCATCCGAGGACGAGTCCGCCTGCATGAGTGCGACATCCGCGACCGTCTGGATCGTGGCGATCGGGGTCTTCAGCTCGTGCGAGGCGTTGGCGGCAAAACGGCGCTGCGCGTCCAGCGAGGCCGCAAGCGAGTCGAGCATCGTGTCGAAGGCGTGCGCAAGATCGCCAACGTCGTCGGCCGGGCCCTCGTAGTGCATGCGTTTGGCCACGTCCCCGTCGGAGACCTCGCGCGCCACCGCGGCAATGCGGCGCACGGGTGAGAGCGCGTAGCCGGCGACGAACCAGCCCACCAAACCCGCGAGCGCGGTCAGCAGAGCGAGCGCGACGAGCATCGTGGCGAGCACGATGGTGATGATGGAGGTGGGGATGGGCATGGCGGCGTCGATAAGCACGCCCTCGGGCCCCGGCAACGACACGTGCAGCGGCACCGGAGTCAGCGCGAGGTAGGCGCACACGAGTGCCGTGAGCACCGCGCCGGCGCCGAAGACGGTGGCGACGAGCACGAGGGTAAGGCGCAGGCGCAGCGTCATGGGCGGGCCTCCTCGGCGGCATAGTAGCCCGCGCCCGGCTGGGTGTGGATGATCCAGGGGTCGCCAAGCTTGCGGCGCAGGTGCGAAATGGTCACGCGCGGCGAGTTGGTAAAGGGGTCGGCGAAGGCGTCCCAGGCCTCCTCCAAAAGGGTCTCCGCTGAGAGCACCGCGCCGTCGGCGGCGAGCAGCACCTCAAGGACGGCGAACTCCTTCGGGCTCAGCGGGATCGGCGTGCCCGCGCGGGTGACGATGCGGCGCGCGGTGTCCATGCGCACATCCGCGCACCGCAGCACCTCGGACTTCGGCGGGGTGTGGCGCCGCAGCAGCGCGTCGACGCGCGCGAGCAGCTCCGGCACCTCGAAAGGCTTGGTGAGATAGTCGTCCGCCCCGCTCGCGAAACCGGCGAGTCGATCGTCGAGGGTGCTGGCCGCGGTGAGCATGAGCACGCGGATATGCGGGTGCTCAGCGCGGATGCGGGCGCAGACCTCGTCGCCGTGGACGAGCGGCAGGTCGCGGTCGAGCACCACCACGTCGGCGTCTTCAAGCAGGGTAAGCGCTTGCGCGCCGTCGTACGCCACGCGGGTCGTGCACCCGTGCGCGGTAATCGCTGCGGCGATGGCGTCGGCGAGATAGACCTCGTCTTCTACAACTACAACGTTGGACATGCCGGTCATTCTAAACCCGCTCTGCGCTGCGAAGGCGCGCGTTAACGCTCTCGCAACGCGGCGGTTTTTAGCGTGAGACCCATGACGAATGCTTCCAGACTCCCGCCGCGCATCATCGGCGTCGACGCCGCCCGCGCAGTCGCACTCGGTGCCATGATGTGGGCGCATCTGACCGATTCGACCTCGCCGTGGCTCTACGGCTTCCCGTCCGCGCTGTTCGCGTTTCTCGCTGGCGTGTCGATGCAGCTGAGCATGCGCGCCACAGGCGGGGCGGCGCTGGCGCGCGAGCGTCACCAGGCGATGGTGCGCGGCGCGGCCCTGCTCGCGCTGCACGTGGTGCTCACCCCGCTTTCGGGCTCGATCACCGTCGTGCTGGGCACTTTCGGCGCCTGCTACCTCGCGCTCGCCTGCGCCCCACGCTGGGGCACGCGCACGCTGGTGTGGGTGTGCGGCGCGCTGATGGTGGTCTCCGCGCTGCAGCTGCCACTGTCTGTCACCGCGCCGCCGTACCCGCTGTTCGAGTGGGCCGCGCTCATGGTCGCCGGGCTTATCGCCGCGCGCTTCCTGCCGCGCCTGCCGCTTGTCGCCCCCGTGGGCGCCGCCTGCGCGGTCTTCGGCGTCTGGATGCGCCCGCTTCTCGACGCCCACCAGTACCCCTTCCTCAACCCCAACGGCCACACCGGCGGCCTCATCGCGCTGATCAGCGAAATCGGCTGCTCGCTCGCCGTCCTTGGGCTCTGCCTACTGCTGTTTTCGCGCTGGTGCCCCTATCCCATCCAGGCGATGGGCCGAACTCCACTTTCGGTGTACTGCCTGCACGTGGTAACCGCCGCGCTGCTTCCCGCCGGCCCGCTCTCAGCCGCCTTGAGCATCGTCGCAGCGGCAGCGCTCGCGTCGGTGTGGCTGCTGTTTTTCCCGCGCGGCCCGCTCGAGCAGTTGCTTCGCGACTTTACCCACGCCGCCGCCCGCCAAGACCTTCCCCAACGACACTCTGCAAAGGAGCTTCAATCATGAAAACCTTCCGTATCACCACCGCCGCCATCGCCGCCGGGCTTTTGACCGCGACGCCAGCCGGCGCGCTCGAATCCACCCACTTCGCCGAAGGATCCCCAGAGGGCTCCTCCGTCGTCTCGGTGCGCACCGCCAACGACGACCCCGCCGACGGCGTGTGCACCGGCACCGCGATCTCCCCGCACTGGGTCGTCACCGCGCGGCACTGCATGGACCACCTGCCCACCCCCGGCGGCTCTGTGCGTGTCGGCGAGGGCGACGACCAGCGCACAGTTGCCGTCGACAGCTGGAAGACCGCGCCGGTAGGCGACATCGCCCTGTTGCACACCGCTGAAGACCTGGGCCTTGAGCACTACGCAACCGTCGATACCGAAGTCCCCGAGCCCGACACCCCCGGCACCGTCTACGGCTGGTCCTCGGAAGGCTCCGGCGGCTCCACCCGCCTGCCCATGACCGAGGCCACCATCGACGGGCCCAACCCCATGGCGCTTTTCGACGGCAAACAGGCCCTCACCGTCACCCTCGCCGAAGGCGCCGGCATCCACGGCGGTGACTCCGGCGGCCCCGTCTTCCGCAACGGCAAGCTCACGGGTGTGCTCAGCGCCGGGCTCTTCGTCAACCCCGACGACCCGGAAGAAATCGCCATGGACACCAACGCCGCGGCCTCCGCCGCCCCGCTTGGCGACGCCGCCCAGTGGATCAACGACACCATCGCCGACGACACCGCAGACGCTGCCGACGGTGACTCAGGCGAGTCCTCCTCCACCCCGTACATCCTCGCCATCGTCGTGCTGCTGGCTGTGGCTGGTGGTGCGGCGGTGGTGGCGCGGCGTCGAAAAGCATAGGCCCTCTTTGCTGAACCTGAGATTATGTGGTGCTATAGGTAGTAATATCACTCGAACCGCATAATATTCTCATGGAAGGTGGCCCACGCACCATGTCCACAACCGCCGCACAAAAATCCCGCGGCCTAAGCCACCGCCACATCCACTTCATCGCGCTCGGCTCCGCCATCGGCACCGGCCTGTTCTACGGCTCCGCCGGCGCGATCCAGGCCGCCGGGCCGTCGGTGCTCTTGGTGTACCTGCTCGGCGGCGCCGTGGTGTACTTCATGCTCCGCGCGCTCGGCGAGATGAGCGTGCGCCACCCCGTCCGCGGCTCGTTTGCCGTCTACGCGCGCGAGCACCTCGGCGGGCTCGGCGGCTACATCACCGGCTGGATGTTCGCCTTCGAGATGATGATCGTGTGCCTGGCCGACCTCACGGCAATCGGCATCTACATGAAATTCTGGTTCCCAGACACCCCGGCCTGGGTCTGGATCACCACCACGCTGCTGATCATCGGCGGAGCGAACCTCGCCAGCGTGCGCTGGTTCGGCGAACTCGAATTCGCCTTCACCCTGATCAAGGTCGTCGCCGTGGTCGCCATGATCGTCGGCGGCGCAGCCATCCTCGCCTTCGGACTCGGCTCGCAGCCCGAGGCCACCGGCATTGCCAACCTCTGGAACGACGGCGGGTTCTTCCCCAACGGACCCGAAGGCATGATCGCCGCGTTCATCCTCGTGCTCTTCGCCTTCGGTGGCACCGAAATCATCGGCGTCGCCGGCACCGAGGCCGACGACCCGGACCGCTCCATCCCCAAGGCCGTCAACACCGTCCCGGTGCGCATCCTGCTGTTCTACGTGCTGGCCATCCTGGTCATCCTCATGCTCAACCCGTGGCGCAGCATCACCGGCGAAGAATCCCCGTTTGTGCAGATCTTCTCCACGCTTGGCGTGAACTGGGCCGCGGGCCTACTCAACCTCGTGGTGATCACCGCCGCGCTCTCCGCGATCAACGCCGACCTCTTCGGCACCGGTCGCGTGCTCACCGGGCTCGCACGTGAGGGGCTCGCGCCGCGTGCGATGGCGCGCACTGTCCGCGACATCCCCGTGATGACCACCGTGACGCTCTTGATCGTCCTGGTCGTCGGCGTGGTGCTGAACGCGAACTTCCCCAACGTGTTTGAAACGATCGCGGCGCTCGCCACCTTCGCCACCGTGTTTGTGTGGCTGATGATTCTGATCAGCCACCTCGCTTCTCGACGCCACATGAGCACCACCGAAGCCAAAGCCCTCACCTTCCCTGTCCCGTTTTGGCCCTACGGGCAGTGGTTCGCCGTGGCGTTCATCCTGTTCACCTTCGGCATCATGGTCTGGCAGCCGCAGTACCACCTCGCCCTCGGCGTCGGCGTGGCCTTCCTGGTGATCATGACCGTGCTGTACTTCGCCACCGGCCGCCCGCAGGCGGTGGCCTCGGCGCACACCGAGGACGACTACAAGTAAGCGCCTCTTACGCGGCTCATCCCGCCCGCTTCCGCCCGAATTCTTTCCGAACTTGCCCGACCAAACAAGCAATGGTCATAACATTGTGCAATGATGGAAGGCGGAAGCATTTTCTACCGGCGAACCCGCCGGAGTAAGAGGAGATTCTAGTGAGCATCACGAACCCGTCCACCCCGCACAAGAACATCACCCCGGGCAACAAGGTCGTCCTCATCGGCGCCGGTTCCGTCGGCATGGCCTACGCCTACGCACTGATCAACCAGGGCCTCTGCGACCAGCTCGCCATCATCGACATCAACGAGGAAAAGACCTGGGGCGAAGTCGAAGACCTCAACCACTCCGTCCCCTACTCCGGCCACAACACCAAGGTCACCGTCGGCACCTACGAGGACTGCCGCGACGCTGCGCTGATCGTCAACTGCGCCGGCGTCGCCCAGCGCGAGGGCGAGACTCGCCTCGACCTGGTCGGCCGCAACGTCAAGATCTTCGACTCCATCAACAAAGAGGTCATGGCCAACGGCTTCAACGGCATCTACCTGGTGGCCACCAACCCGGTCGACGTGTTGACCTACGCCACCCAGAAGCAGACCGGCCTGCCCGCCTCGCAGGTGCTCGGCTCCGGCACCGTGCTGGACACCGCTCGCTGGCGCTACAACCTGAGCCAGAAGTACAACGTGTCCGCCACCTCGGTCCACTCCTACATCATCGGCGAGCACGGCGACACCGAGCTGCCCGTCATCTCCACCGGCTCCATCGCCGGCATCGCCTTGCGCAACCGCCTGGCCAAGGAAGCCGAGACCAACCCGGACGTCTACAAGGAGATCGACGAGATGTTCGTCGCCACCCGCGACGCCGCCTACAAGATCATCCAGGCGAAGGGCTCGACCGACTTCGGCATCGGCGGCTGCCTCGCCCGCATCACCCGCGCGATCTTCATGAACGAGGACGTCGTCCTGCCGGTCTCCGCCAAGCTCGACGGCCAGTACGGCCAGTCCGACATCTACATCGGCACCCCGGCTGTGGTGAACCGCAACGGCATTCGCGAAGCCATCGAGCTCTACCTCAACGACGAGGAGCTGGAAAAATTCACCCACTCCGCAGAGACCCTGCGTAACGTGATGAAGGAAGCTGAGCTCGTCTAAGCCCTTTTAGGCATGCTTGCCCGCGCGCCAGGTTTGCTGGCGCGCGGGTTTTGTTTTGGCCAGGATGCACAGGCGCTAGCCCGAAAGCTGGAGTCTCCCATCATTAACGAATTGCAGAAACGGGCATAAAACCGTTGCAAAGTCGGGTATAAAACTATTGCACAAGCGGGTATAAAATCGTTGCATTATCGGGTACAGTGCCCATATGCAGTACTTTTCGCGCTTTGCAGATCAGGTGTTGGAGGACTCCCTCCAGTTCATGGGAGGCGTCCTCCTTGAGGGGCCGCGTGCATGCGGAAAAACCTCCACCGCCCTCCAAAAGGCTGCAAGTTCTGTACGCCTCGACCGATCCCCCGAGCTGATCACGCTCGCCGAATTGAACCCCGCAGCCCTACTCGATGGTCCAACCCCTCGCCTCATTGATGAGTGGCAGCTCGCGCCTTCCCTCTGGAACGCCATCCGCCATGAGATCGACGACCGCCAAGGACGCGGGGAGTTCATCCTTTCAGGGTCAGCGGCGCCAGCCGATGACACCACGCGCCATTCAGGCGCGGGACGCTTTGCAAGGTTAAGGATGCGGCCAATGTCGCTCGCGGAGATTGGTGCGTCGACAAACCAGGTAAGCCTGGCAGCACTGCAACCGGGAGTTGGCGTGAACGGAGCTTCCAAGCTCACCTATAAGGGCATGGCCGAACAAGCCGTTCGCGGCGGATGGCCAGGCTTACTCGGTGCCAGCACCCAGCAGGCGGTCATGTTTAACCGCTCATACCTGGACAATGTCTTCGACGTGGAAGTACCAGAAAGCGTTGGCACACGTCACAACCAGCTACACATTCGTCGGACCTTGGAATCCGTCGCTCGGAATATTTCTGGCGAAGCAACGATGAAAACACTCGCTGCAGACGTGTCTTCGGATGCCACAACAGTCGATCCGAAAACGGTCTCCACTTACCTCCAGGCCCTTACCCGGATTTTCATCCTCGACGAGTTGCAGCCTTGGAGCGTCGCGCTTCGATCCAAATCACGACTGCGCACCTCGCCGAAGCTCCACCTCGCTGACCCCAGCCTGGCCTGTGCCGCCTTGGGTATCGGCGTTGACCGCCTCGCGAACGACCCGGAGTTCTTCGGCCAGATCTTCGAGTCCATGGTCATCCGAGATCTCCGCGCTGCATCCGCCCTCCAGCACGGGCACGTCTACCACTACCGCGACAACACGGGCCTTGAAGTTGACGCCATCATCGAATACCCCGAGGACGGCAAGTGGGGTGCCTGCGAAGTAAAACTCGGGGCGTCGCAGATCCCACAAGCCGAAGCAAACCTCATCAAACTCCGTGACGAGCGTGTCGACACCAACAAGGTCGGGTCGCCTGCATATTTAGCCATCATCACTGCCACGGAATATGCATACACGCTTCCTAGCGGAGTGCACGTGATTCCTTTGGGCACCCTGACCGCTTAGCGGTAACAGAAGCTAATCAAACCAATCTCCCGGAATTGCAAAGTCGGGTATAAAACCGTTGCAGAAGCGGGTACGACACCCGTAACCTGCAGGTTTACGCAGCACCACAAGCGTATTCACGGACCTGACCCGCGTCTAATAAGGGTTAGGCACTACCCGTCGAGCACGACCGATTCCACCACCGCGTACGCCGACACCTCGTCGACGAAGCTCTCGTCGTGGCAGGTCAGGATCACCGCCTGCCCGGCGCGCAGGCCCGCCGCAATCTCCGCGTGTGCGAGAGTGCGGCCGCGGGGATCGAGGGAGGTGTCGGGCTCGTCGAGAAGCACGAGCTCGCGGCCTTGGCCGAAGACTTGCCGCAGTTGGGCTAGGCGCAGTTCGGCCTGCGGCAGGTCGAGTGGGTGGGTCTGGGAGTCGCCGCCGGCAAACTCGGCGACCGTGGTTTCGACGACCTGGTCGGCGGCGCGCTGCAGCGCGAGTGAGGCGTCGATAATCGGCGTGTGGCCGTCGAGGCCCGCGAGCGCGCGCAGCAGCGTCGTCTTGCCCGACCCGTTTGCGCCGCGCAGCCACACCACCCCGCCTCTACGCGGGGCGAGCGGCACCGGGCCGACGCGGAAGGCCTCGCCGGTCCGCTCGCGGAAGTGCCACCACTTGCGCTGCGGCGCGAGGCGGGCAGCGGTGACGTCGCCCAGCTCGATGCGCTCGCCAGCAGCGACGGGTGCGGGCAGTGCGGTGGGTGGGGCGTCGGCAAGCGAGATGCTCACGGCGTCGATGTCGCGCGGCTGGTAGCCGGTGATCACCGCGCGCGAGTGCGCGATCAGCTCGCGCACCATGCTTGCCGACGCCACATCCAACCCCGCGAACGGCAAATCCAGCACCAACAGCTCGGGCTCGAGGACAGCGACCGTCGCGATGGCGAGGCGGCGAGTCTCCCCGCCGGAGAGCGTGGCCGGGTTGCGCTCGGCGAGGTGCGACAGGCCGACGCGGTCGAGGATCCGCTCGCAGCGGGCCTGCATCTCGGCGCGTGCGATTCCGCGCTGCTCGAGTCCGATCGCGACCTCCTCGATGACGGTGTCGCGCAGGTAGGTCACGTGCGCGCTGGCGTCCTGGCCCACGACGCCGGCGTGCGGCCAGTGCTCGTGGATCTGTTCGGTGAGTCGGGTCAGGCCGGATCCGGAGGGGCCGATGACCTGGACGCGGTCGTGGGTTTCCAGCGCGCGGGCGAGCTGCGTTAGATCCACAGCGCCACCCCCACGCAGACCACCGGCAGCGTCCAGCGCACAGCGCGCTGCAGGGTTGAATCCGGCACGGGCCGCAGCACGGTGCGGGCGCCGGGCAGATCGTAGCCGGCCGTCTCCAGCGCCGTGCCGCGGGCGGAGCCGTGTGTGAGCAGCGCCGTGAGCACCGGCAGGACAAGGTGTGTGATCGCGTTGCGGGCGGTGATGGGGGTGCGCTTGAGCGCTTGGGCGTCGCGAACTGTCTTCACCTGGGCGTGGCCCTGCGGCACGAGCTGCAAGGTCGCGCCCGCCAGGTAGGCGAGCTTGTTGCCGCCGGGCAGCACCTGCACCGCCTTGACTAGGTCCGGGATGCGGATCCACGCCACGGCCGCGATCATGCACGACATCAACGCGCAAAAGCGCAGGGCAAGCGCTCCCCCGACGGCGAGTCCGTCGGAGGTCAAAAGCGGCGCGATGCGATGCGTGCCGTAGGGGGCGTGGATGAGCAGCATCGAGAGTCCCACCGGCACGGCGAGCGCAACCACCGCCGCGGGCACGGACGCATTGCGCGTGCGCCACACGCCGAGCGCGCACGCGACAAGAACGATCACCGCGCTGGCTGCCGGGCTGTTGAGCCCGAAGACCAGGATCCACCCGCACCCGCCGACAACGAGCGCGGTGAGCGGGTTAAGCGGCATCCGCGGTCCGTGGGGCGAAGGCGCGCACGGTGCGCTGCGGCAGCGCCTTGACGGCCAGGTAGGCCACGACCATCACGATGACCTTGTCTACCGGGTCGGAGATGAACGCCTGCGTGGTCACCGAGGCGATGAGTGAGCCGCCCATCTCGCGGAAGAGCGAGACGAGCGCGCCGGTGCCCACGCCCGCGGTGCCGCCGTAGACGAACGCGGCAACGGGGGCGGCGACCATGCCACCGATCAGGCCCAGGACGATGCCGAAGCCGACGACGCGGACGATGGACGACAGCGCGTTAAAGCGGTGGATGAACACGCCGGCGAGGTAGCCGATCAGCGCCGCGCCCGCGGCAAAGGGCAGCGCGGCCGGGTTGAGCAGGCCCCACACGACGTTGTTCAGCGCGCCGGTGGTCAGGCCCGCCACCGGCCCGGCGAGCGCGGCGACCAGCACGGTGCCGATGGAGTCGAGGTAGAGCGGCAGGCCGATCGAGCCGACGATCTCGCCAACGACGGAGTTGATGATGATCGCCAGCGGGATCAGCCCGAGCGTGCGTGCTGGCAGCATCGGCACGGTGGCGATCAGCAGCAGGGCCGTGCCGATGCCGTAGCCGGCGAGGGTGAGCGTGGCCTCGGTCGCGCCGCCGACGCTCTCCCAGTCGGTCGGGCGCACCAGCACCAGGTAGACCCAGGTTGCGGCGATAATCAGGGCACCGGCGGCGACGAGGGCGCGGCGCGCGGGTGTCCATTCGGAAGTGGAAAACGGTTGTGACATGAAGGCTCCCAAAAGTCGGTCCAAAGGCCTCGCCTATGTCACCTCGGCGAAGCTGTAGCGCGGTAAGTGTAGCAGCTACTCCTCGGCCTTTAAGTGGTAGCCGGCTTTGAGGTCTGCGTCGCCGGCGGTGAAGCGGGCGTGGAGGGTGCACGCGGCGTCGATAAGCGGCCAGGCGCGGTCAGTGTCTGCGGCGGTAACCACTCGCGCGTTCGGCTCGCGCTCCCACATGCCGCGCAGGTCGGCGGCGACGGTGCCGCGCATAAGCTCGCTTACGGCTTCGACGTCGATGGTGGCATCAAGGGCGGAAACCTCGATGCGGCCGAGCGCGATGAGCACGGTGAGCAGGTCGTGCAGCTGCGCGCAGTAGCCCTCGCCGACGTCTTCGTGGAACTCGAAGTAGAAGCGCGTGATCTCGGGCAGCACGGCGGCGACAGGCGTGTCCCCCAGCGCGCCGACCAGCGCGTCCAGCCGCGGCGGGTCGAGCACGAACTGCTCGGTCACCCCCAGCGAGCACAGGGTGATCGGCACGGGCGTGCGCGCGAAGACCTCCGCGGCGGCGTGCGGGTCGACCCAGAAGTTCCACTCGGCGGTCGGGGTGGTGTTGCCCGGGTAGTTGACGGCCCCTCCCATCACGGTGATGTGACGCAGGCTCGCAAAGTGGCGCGGGTGGCGGCGCGCGAAGGTGGCCAGGTTGGTCAGCGGGCCCGTCACGATGAGGTGGAGGTCGTCTGTGCCGCGCTCGATCGCGTCGCACCAGAGCAGATCCCAGTCGCTCGCGACGTGCCGCTCCGGGGCGTGGGCGTAGCCCAGCCCGTGCTCGCCGTGGGTCTCGGGGGTGGTGGTCAGCACCAGCTCAAGCGGCTGCGCCTCGCCCGCGGCCAACGGGATGGCGGGCAGGTTGCACTGCGCAAGGATCCACGCGGCGTTCTGCGCACACTGCACCGCCTCCACGTTGCCCGCGGTCGTGGTCACGCAATCGAGCTCAAGCTCGCCCGCGTGGTGCGCCGCCGCAAGGTAGATCAGTGCAAAGGTGTCGTCGATGCCGGGATCGCAATCAAGCAGGACTCTCATGGGTTAGCTCCTTTTCGTTTCCTTACCAAACGCAAGCCAGATGCCTATCGACGCCACCGCAATCCCCGCGCACGCCACAAACGCCACCCCGAACCCGAAGGCCTCCGCGAGCAGCCCCACCACGATCGGCGCGAAGATCTGGCCCGCGTCCTGCGCCATCTGGAATGTGGAAAGCACCTTGCCGCCCGAGCGGTCGTTGCCGATGATATCCGCCAACGACGCCTGCTGCGCCGGGCCGATCAGCCCACTGCCCACACCCGCGAGCACCGAAAGCACCAGCAGCGGCACCACCGAGGTGGCCAGTCCCATCGATCCGGTAAACAGCGCCGTTGCGGCCAAACCCGCGACGATCAGCGGCTTGCGACCGAGATTGTCCGCGAGCCTGCCGGAAAACTGCAGCGTCACCGCAGTGCCCAGCGCGAAGGCGGTGAGCGCGAACCCGGCCGCCGCGCCGCCGTTGGTAAAGAAGGCGGCGGCGAACAGTGGCAGGACCGACACGCGCGTGCCGAAGTTGACCCACCCGTGCGTAAACGCCGACGACAGCAGCGCGCGGTAGGTGGGCATGCGCCACGCGCTGGTGAGCTGCATCGGCGGCAGCGGCGGCGGCAGCTGCGCCTTGCCCTGCGGGTCGCGGGTCGCCGCCCACACAAACAGCGCGGCCGCCCCCACCATCAGCCCGTAGACCGCAAACGGGATGCGGAAGCCGAGGAAGGACAGCGCCGCACCGACGACGGGCCCGATGATGTTGCCGAGCAGAAACGCCGAAGCGTAGACCGCGTTCGCGCGCCCGCGTATCGACGGGTGCGTCACCCGCACAATCAGCGCCTGCGCCGAGAGCGTAAACATCGTCGACCCAAAACCGGCGATAAAGCGCAGCGCGAAAATCTGCCAGTACGCAGTGGCAAAGGCGACGAAGAAGGTCGCAACCGCCACCACGCACAGGCCCGTGATGTAGATCGGGCGCGAGCCCAGCTTATCGACGAGCCACCCCGCCCCCGGCGCACCAAGAAGCCGGGCCGCGGCGAAGACGGAGACCACCGCGCCCGCGGCCGCCATGGACACGCCAAAACTCGCCGTGAACTGCGGCAGGATCGGCGCGATGAAGCCGTAGCCCAGCGCGATCATGAACGCAGCACCCACCAGCACCCAGATCGTGCGGGGGATCTTCGGCGCGGGGGTTGGCTGAAGGCGAGGGGCAGGCGTAGTCATTGCGAGTAGCGTAGCCCGTCGCCAAGCAAAAGGGCAGTTGCCGTAGGTATTGCACCGGGGATTAAAACAGACGTTCGAGTTTCCCGTGGCTATGTTCGGGTCGCCTTTTAGAGTGCCAACCATGATGAATTTCAAGCACAGTACACCCGCCCCTGTCAGCCACACACCCGCAGCACTTGCCGAGCACATCCACGCCACCGAGCCCGAAGTGGTCGACCGGCTGCGCGCGATCATCCACCACCCGCGCTCGCTTGCCCGCGAGAGCGCGAGCTGGCGTCCGCCGACAAAGCGGCTCCCCTGGCTCCCACAGCTCAGTCACGGCACGGAGCTCACCATCGCGATCACCCGCCGCAGGGTCGGCCCGCGCGCGCAGGCCCGCATCCGCGGCTTCGGCGAAACGCGAGTCCCCGCCTTCCTCATTGAGGTTCGCATCTCGGACCCGTCTGGGCTGCCCACCGACCGCCGGCTCGCCGAGGCCTGGGTCCGCGCGCTCGTCCCCCGCGACGCGGTGGACGCGATCCACGAGCTGCCCTCGCCGCGCACCGCCAACTACGTGTGGCTTACCGACGGCGACTTCGCCCCGGTCGCCTCACCACCCTCAATGTTTGAGGGGCTGACCGCCGCGTAGCTAGTCCTCGGAATCTGCGTCCTCGTCGTCAGCGGTGTCATCCTCGGCGTCGGCGTCATCCTCGTCTTCTTCGTCGACTTCCTCGTCGTCCTGGCCGAAGATGTCGTAGATGTCCAGCTCGTCGTCCTCATCCTCGAGCGGCAACAGCTGGCCCTCCCACTCCTCGGCCTGGTCTGCGGCGAGCGAGAGGACGTCGAAGAGCCGGTCGACGTCGGTGAACGTGCCCAGATCGAGCACCTCCGCCTCGGAGACGGCCTCACTGTGGATGGTCTCGAACAGGCGCAGGCGGTCTTCCTCGGTCAGCTCGGCGTCACCGTCGGACTCCCACAGCTCGCCGATCGCGTCGTCCATGAGGTCGTCGTAGTTGTCGGACAGAGCGATAAACGTCACGGTGGCCGTCGCCGTCGCGTCGACGACCTCGACGTGGACTTGCAGCTCGGCGCTCTCGCCGACCTCGGCGCGCACCAGCTGGTTGTTCAGACGGTCCGGGTAGAACTCGAGGTCCTCGATGCGCTCGTCGGTGCCTTCGAGCAGGTCGCGCAGGATGGTGATGACCTGGTCGGTCGCCATGTGCTCGGCGACGGTTGCCACCGCGCTTTCCACCGAGAACACCACGGAAACCAGCGCTGCCTCGAACTCTTCGTCGTCCTCGTCCACGTCCGCGGCGGCGATGTAGACGTTGGCGGCGGGCAGCAGCGGGTCGATCTCCACAAACTGGATTTCCACCTCGGACGTGATCGGCACGAACATCGTCTCGTCGTGGACGCGGGACTCGATTCCCTCACGGTCAAGGCTGGTTGCAATGTCCTCGAAAAAGCTCATGGCGGCGGTTTCCTTCCACTCTCCAGTCCAAGCCCGTCCTAGCCTAGCGAGGAACACCGCGCCACGTCAGCACTTCCGCTCACACCGGCCCGGCCGTGTCGGCTTCTTTCGCGAGGGAATCGATGAGATCTTGGCGGTGCATCCCCCATTCGCGCATGTCAAAGCTCTCCCAGGCGCGCCGCTGCGCCGCCTTCGGGTCATACTCCACGTAGGAGGAGGCCGAAAAGACCGCGGTGGCGCGTCCGGGCTCGGTGTCGCTGCGGAAGCCGTAGATCGGCCACTTCTCCCCCGGGTGCGCGTTGTGAAAGAAGGAGCCCCAGTGGTACTGCATGGCGGCGCTGACCTCGTCAAAGTCGGCCTGCTTCGGGAAGGGGTCGAGTTTGGCGGCGCGGGTCGCCTTCGCATCTCCGAAGACGGCGGTGAGCTCGGAGGTGTGCATCGCGCCCAGTCCCAGGCGGCGCATCGTGGTCGAGGCGTAGTCGAAGCGGTACATCCACGTCGGGGCCTTGCGGCGGTGTTCGGTGGCGAGCATGACGGACGGTGCCCAGAACACGGCGTCGGCAATCAGCGCCGCGAACTTGCGACGCGCGTCCACGTGGTCGTAGGCGGCCAGCACCGCGTCCGAGTTGGCCGGGTCGTAGACGCCGAGCGCCCGGCGTGCGGCTTTCAGGCGCGACTTGTTGGTTTGGTAAAGCGCTTTGGCAAAGCTGGCCTCGTCCGAGTTGGTGCCGATGATCAGGGGCACGGCGGCTTGGTCGCCGCGTTGGAACACGTCGATGGGGTGCGCAGGCAGCGTGTGGCCGTCGACAGTCGGCATGAAGCTGGTATTAAACAGGACGAGCTCTTTGCGGTTGAGCAGCATGGACTGACCGACGCGCACGAGTGCTTCGGCGTCGGCGGCGCGCAGGTCTTCGAGAGTGGAGGTGGGTGGCAGCCCCATGCCGTCGAGAAGCTTGCGCACCCACATGGCCGCCTGGACACGCGAGTGCACGCTGGCCACGGGCGGCGACTGCGCGATCGCCCGGTGGAACAGGCCGCGGGCGGCGGGCGCGCACATGAGGTGGATGACCCCGGCGCCGCCTGCGGATTCGCCCATAATCGTGACGCGCCCGGGGTCGCCGCCGAAGTTGGCGGCGTTGTCGTGGACCCACCGCAGCGCAAGGATCTGGTCCAAGATGGCGGGGTTGGCCACGCAGTCGCCGCCAATGCTGCGAAAGTCGAGGTAGCCGAACACGCCGAGCCGGAAGTTGACGGAAATGTAGACGATGTCGGTGGTGTCGGCCAGGTAGTGGCCTTGGAGCACCTTTTCGTGGCTGGAACCGGTAACGAAGGTGCCGCCGTGGAAGTAGACCACCACGGGCAGTTCCTCGTCGTTGTTGGGGCGCACAATGTCGAGGGTGAGGCAGTCCTCGGTGCCAATCACGTTGTCGGTCCAGCCGAAGAAGCCCTGCATGGCGGGCGCGGAGTACGCGGTGGCATTCCGGATTCCGGACCATGGCGCGACGGGTTTCGGGGCGCGGAAGCGGCCGTTTCCGCCAGTGGTGGCACCGTACGGCACGCCACGGAAGGTGCGCACGCCGGTGCGCGGATCCACCTCGCCGCGCACGCGGCCGGCCGTGGTAACGGCGATTGGCTCCTCGGCGTTTGTCATAGCCCCCAGACTAGCGAGCTTTCGCCCCGCGGCCGCCCGATGTAGCAGAATGGAGCAGACATACTGCACTAAAGGACGGTAAAGGAGAGGTATATGGGAGTCTTCTCGCGCCGCAAGAAGGCCGTCGAGCAGGCCAAGCCGGAAAATCTGGCGGAGCTCAAGGAGGTTTCCGGCCCGATTGGCCGCGCGTTTATCAACGCGGTGGAAAAGGCAGTCCAGCTGCAGACCAGCACGATCCGCGCCTACGTCGACTGGCTGCGCCGCCAGGACGAGGACGCCACCCCGGCCCAGGTGCAGGAGCGGATGGATGCGCACTTCCGCAACACCGTCTCCGCCAACGGTGCCGGCGTGGGTGCTGCGGCCGCCGTGCCCGGGGTGGGCCTGATCACCGGTTCGGCCGCGGTGGCCGGCGAGTCGGTCCTCTTCTTGGACCTGGCCGCTTTCTACACGGTGGCCTCGGCGTACCTGCGCGGCGACGACCCGGAGGACCCGGAGCAGCGCCGCTCGATGGTGCTCACCGTGCTTGCCGACGCCGAGGGCCTCGCCGTCGTCGACACCTTCGTCGGGGAAAACGCGACGCGCCTGCCGTCGCGCTCCACGCTCAACCGTTTCGCCGGACCAGGTATGGCCGAGGCGAACGGCATGCTGGCGCGCAGCGCGATGAAAACGTTGCGCAAGCGGATGCGCCGCGCGTGGATCGGCAAGATGCTGCCGCTGGGCCTCGGCGCGATCGCGGGCACGACGGCGAACCGCAAGCTCGCCGACGCGATCATCTCCCGTGTCTCGGCCTCGCTCGCCCCGGTCCCGGCAACCTTTGCCACCCCACTGCCGCCGCGCGAGAAGGATGAGAAGGAGACTGCGGGTTTGAGCCTCGACCCGAAGTCCTACGCAGCCTGGATCCGCAACCTCTTCGACCGCAAGGACGCTGACGAGAAGGAGCGCGCCAACGTCGACGCCGCGGTCGAGGCCACCAAAAACTAGCGCCTATGCCGCAGCAGAGTTCGCTTCACGACGCCCCCGCCGCACACCGCGGGGGCGCGCTGCTGCGCCGTTCCTTTGCGGCCAACCGCACCTCCACGGCGCTCGCCTTCGCCACCGCCACCCTCGCCGCGATACTGCAGGTATTCCTGCCAGCGCTCACGGGCCGCGCGGTGGATATCGCCACCGGCAATGCTTCGGGCTCGACCACCGCCACGGCCTGGGCGATGGTGGGCATCGCGCTTGTCACCTACGCGCTCGGCGCTTTGCGACGCTACGCCTCCGGCCACCTCGCCGCGACCTCACAACACTGGCTGCGCCTGGAGCTTCTGCGCACCCTGCACCGGCTCGACGGCGAAGGCCAGGACGATATTGTCACCGGCCAGATCGTCTCCCGCTCGATTTCGGATCTGAACCAGTACGCGATGGTGCTGGGGCAAACGCCGATGTTTTTCACCCGCGCGATGCAGCTTGCCGGCACGCTCGTGGTGATGTGCACCATGAACCTCTCGCTCACCGCGATGGCACTGTGCCTGCTGCCTGTGATTCTGTGGGAGGCGAACCGCTCCCGCAAAGCGCTCTACGCGGCGACCTGGGTCAACCAGCAGGCCACCGCGGATCTGGCCGAGCACGTCGAAGAGACCATTTCCGGGGTGCGGGTGGTCAAGGCGTTTGGTGGGGAGCAACGGGGCGTCGACAAGCTTGATGCCCTGGGCCGGCACCTGTACGCAGTGAAGATGCGGGCGGCCAAGCTCACGGCGCGCTTCCAGCCGCTGCTGACCCAGCTGCCGAATGTGGCGCTGGTGATCACGATCATCGCGGCCGGCCTCATCGTCATCAGCGGCGGGATCACCATCGGCACGTTCGTCGCGTTTACCGCGTATCTGACGTCGCTGACCTCGTCGATGTCCATGCTGACCAACCAGTACGTGCGCCTGCAAATGGGGATGAGCAGCTTCAGCCGCCTCGACCAGGTCCTCGCGCTCGCCCCGCACACCACCCTGGCGCAGGGCCAGGCACCGGCCGGCCCCGTCGGGCTCGCCTTCGAACGCGTCACCTTCGCAACCGGCGGCACCACCGTGCTCCGCGAGGTCAGCTTCCGCGTCGCCCCCGGCGAAACGCTCGCGATGGTCGGCCCGCCCGGCGCGGGCAAAACCATGGCCGTGCAGCTCGCCGGCGGCTTCTATCACCCTGACGCCGGGCGCTGCCTGCTTATCGAGGCCCACAGCACCCCCACCGACTACGCCGACCTCTCCCCCGCCGAACTCCGCGCGCGAGTCACCTGCGTCTTCGACGACGCATTTTTGTTCTCCAGCTCCGTCTTCGACAACATCGCGCTCGGCGCGCCGCCCAGCCTTCGCGGCGACGCGCTCACTCGCGCGGTACACGAGGCCGCCCGGCTCGCCTGCGCCACCGAGTTCATCGAGCAGCTTGAAGATGGCTACGACACCACCGTCGGCGAACGGGGCCTGACCTTATCCGGCGGGCAGCGCCAGCGCATCGCGCTCGCCCGGGCACTGATCTCGCGGCCGGAGGTGCTCGTGCTTGACGACGCCACCAGCGCCATCGACGCCGCCACCGAAGCCGAAATCCTGCACAACCTCCGCACGGAACTCGGCGATGTCGCAGTGCTGACCGTCGCGCACCGCCAGTCCACGGTCGACCACGCCGACCGGGTGCTCGTCCTCGAGGCTGGCACCGTGATCGCCGAGGGGCCGCGCTACGAGGTGGTCGCCACCGAGTCCTACCGGCGCTTCATGGCCCCGGGCGCTGACGCGGGCGCCTCCTCGAAACCGACACACTCCCAGCTGTGGCCGGCCGTGGACGCACCTGAGAGGCGCGTCGCAGCAAACGCCGGCCCGCATGCGGTGGTGGCGAACCGGGAGGTGCTCGCGAACGTCGAGAAGCTGCCCCCGGCAAACGAGACACCAGGGCTGGACGAGGCCACGCTTGCGCGCCTGCGCACACCGACGGGTGCGGGCAACGAGTTCAAGGTCTCGCAGCTGTTCCGCGCGGTGCGCGGGCTGATCGCGGCGACGGTCGTACTGCTGGTCATCGGGGTGCTGGCGGACCTGGCCTTCCCGACGCTGATCCGCGCGGCGATCGATCGAGGCATCGCCCCAGCGAATACGCAGGCGCTCTTCACCATCGCCGCGGCCGCTTTCGGCGTGGTCTTGGTGGCGTGGGGCGCGAACGTGTGGCTGACGGTGCTGTCGGCGCGCAGCGGCGAGCGCCTGCTCTACGGGCTGCGGCTGCGCTCGTACGCGCACCTGCAGCAGCTGGGCTTAAGCTACTTCGAGCGGCACCTGTCGGGGCGCATCATCACACGCCTGACTACCGACATCGATACCCTCTCCAGCTTCCTGCAAACGGGCCTGGCCCAGGCGATCGTGGCAGTCGGCAGCCTGGTGGGTGTCTCCGCGATGCTTCTGGCCACCGACGGACAGCTCACACTCGTCGCGCTAAGCGCCGTGCCGGTGATTGTTGCGGCCACACTTGTCTTCCGCCACTATTCGCGCCGCTTCTTCCGCGCCGCGCGCACGCAGATCTCCGCAGTCAACGGCGAGTTCGCCGAGCTCATCGGCGGCATCCGCGTCACCCAAATGTACAACGCCGAGCCCCGCGCGGAGGACGCCTTTGCCCGCGCCTCTCTGCACTACCGGCGGCTGCGCATGCGCTCGGTCGCGCTGCTCGCCGCCTACTTCCCCGGCATGCAGGCGATTTCGCAGATCATGACGGCCGCCGTCGTCGGCGTCGGCGCGCAGCGCGTGGCCGAAGGCGAGCTCTCCGTCGGCGTGCTCGTCGCCTTCACCATGTACCTCGGCCAGCTTTACGGGCCGATTCAGCAGCTGGGCCAGATCTTCGACTCCTGGCAGCAGGCTACCGTGAGCTTCGAGCGGATCACGCAGCTTCTCGACGAGCGCACCACCGTCCCCGACCACGGCACCAACCCGACCGCCGCCGAGGCCGCCCGCGGCGTGCTGGCGCTGGATGGGGTGGACTTTGGATACGGGGGCGTCGACAAGCATGGGGCTCCGCGCCTCGTCATCGAGGACATGGGCTTGCGCGTCCAGCCCGGCGAGACGATCGCCCTGGTAGGCCCGACGGGCGCGGGCAAATCCACCGTGGTCAAGCTTTTGGCCCGCTTCTACGACCCGACTCACGGCCGCATCACCGCAAGCGGCACCGATATCAGCGACTTCCCGCTGCCCGCGTGGCGGCGGGCGCTCGCCCAGGTGCCGCAGGAGTCCTACCTCTTCCCCGGCACCGTTGCCGATAACATCGCCTACGGCTGGGACATCGGCGACGCAGTGCGCGGGCGCGAGGCCGAAATTGAGGACGCGGTGCGCAGGCTCGGTGCGCTCGATGTCATCGCGGCGATCCCCGGCGGCTTCAACGCGCCCGTAGGCGAGCGCGGCCGGGGCTTAAGCTCGGGTCAGCGCCAAATCATCGCACTCGCGCGCGCGGAAATGCTGCGACCGGACGTCGTGCTTCTCGACGAAGCCACCGCCACCCTCGATCCCGCCACCGAACACGCGGTGCTCAACGCCGCCGACCGCGCGACGGCCGGGCGCACCTCAATTATCGTGGCGCACCGGCTGCTGACCGCGAAACGGGCCGACCGAATCATCGTGATTGATGGAGGACGTATCATAGAGAGCGGGACACACGAAGCCCTCGTGAACTCGGCAGGAAAGTACGCCCAAATGTGGGCAATTAACCGAGATCGGGGGTAGGCAACAATGGTGTCGTGGAAGAATGCAGTAGAGATTTTAACGCTCTACTGACCAAGAGAATTACAGTCTAGAAAACACTCGAGATCGTACCCGACAGAAAGAGGCGAGGACCTGCCGTGAGCAGCGATAACACGTTCGGCCAGAATGATTGGCTGGTTGACGAGATGTTCCAGCAGTACCAGGAGGACCCAAATTCCGTAGACGCGGAGTGGCGCAAGTTCTTTAAAGCCAAGGGCGGCCCCAGTTCTGCAAACAACGCGAAGCGCGGCGCAGGCAAGGCCAACACGGCCTCCGCGCCGAAGACCGACGCGAAGGTCGCTGCCACCACTGGCGCCCCAAGCCAGGATGGCCGCGAGACCCAGGTCGACAGCGCCGCCAAGAAGGCGAAGGCCACCTCCAACAAGCAGACTTCCGCGCTGCCCAAGCCGAAGAAGTCGCCGCTTGATGGCATCAACGACGTGAAGGTGGAGCCGGGCTATCACCTGCTCAAGGGCGCGTTCAAGGCGATTGCCAAGAACATGAACGAGTCCCTTGAGGTTCCCACCGCCACGA
The DNA here is from genome assembly GCF_000739455.1 of Corynebacterium imitans. Lineage (NCBI taxonomy): Bacteria > Bacillati > Actinomycetota > Actinomycetes > Mycobacteriales > Corynebacteriaceae > Corynebacterium > Corynebacterium imitans. Next base: position 975,427 of record NZ_CP009211.1, on the reverse strand, counting down.
CCGTGCGCGATATGCCGGTCAAACTGATGTTTGAGAACCGCTCGCTGATCAACGATCACCTCAAGCGCACCCGCGGCGGCAAGATCTCCTTTACCCACATCATCGGCTACGCGATTGTCCAGGCCACCAAGCTGCACCCGGCCATGAACGAGAACTACAAGGAGGACGAGAAGAAGTCCTTCGCAGTGCAGCCGGAGCACATCAACCTCGGCCTGGCCATCGACCTGCCGAGCAAGGACGGCTCCCGCTCGCTGGTCGTCGCCGCGATCAAGGAAACCGAGAAGCTCGCCTTCGACGAGTTCATTGACGCCTACGAGGACATTGTTCGCCGCGCCCGCGACGGCAAGCTGACCATGGACGACTTCTCCGGCGTGACCATTCAGCTGACCAACCCGGGCGGCATCGGTACCCGTCACTCCATCCCGCGCCTGACCAAGGGCCAGGGCACCATCGTCGGCGTCGGCGCCATGGACTACCCGGCCGAGTTCGCCGGCGCATCCGAGGACCGTCTCGCGGAGCTCGGCGTGGGCAAGCTGGTCACCCTGACCTCCACCTACGACCACCGCGTCATCCAGGGCGCGGAGTCCGGCGAGTTCCTGCGCGACATCTCCCAGCTGCTTATCGACGACAAGTTCTGGGACGAGATCTTCACCGCCCTCAACATCCCCTACTCCCCGATGCGCTGGGCACAGGATCTGCCGAACTCTGGTGTCAACAAGGACACCCGCGTCATGCAGCTCATCCAGGCCTACCGCTCCCGCGGCCACCTCATCGCCGATACCAACCCACTGCGCTGGCACCAGCCAGGCCTGCCGGTGCCGGACTCGCGCGACCTGCTGCTCGAGTCCCACGGCCTGACCATCTGGGACCTGGACCGCACCTTCCACGTCGGCGGCTTCGGCGGCAAGGAGACCATGACCCTGCGTGAGGTCATGTCGCGCCTGCGCGCCGCCTACACCCTGCACGTCGGTGCCGAGTTCACCCACGTGATGGACCGCGACGAGCGCGAGTGGCTGCGCGACCGCCTCGAGATCGGCATGCCGAAGCCGACCAGCGCGGAGCAGAAGTACATCCTGCAGAAGCTCAACGCCGCCGAGGCCTTCGAGAACTTCCTGCAGACCAAGTACCTGGGCCAGAAGCGCTTCTCGCTCGAGGGTGCAGAGACCCTCATCCCGCTGATGGACGCCGTGATCGACACCGCCGCAGGCCAGGGCCTCGACGAGGTCGTCATCGGCATGCCGCACCGCGGCCGCCTGAACGTCCTGTTCAACATCGTTGGCAAGCCGGTTGCCACCATCTTCAACGAGTTTGAGGGCAACATGCGTGCAGCCCAGCAGGGCGGCTCCGGCGACGTGAAGTACCACCTCGGCTTCGAGGGCCAGCACATTCAGATGTTCGGCGACGGCGAGATCAAGGTCTCCCTGGCCGCCAACCCGTCCCACCTCGAGGCCGTCGACCCGGTCCTGGTGGGCATGGCGCGCGCCAAGGCCGACCTGCTCAAGGAAGCCGGTATCCGCGAGGACAACCCGGTTGTCCCGATCATGCTGCACGGCGACGCCTCCTTTGCGGGCCTCGGCGTGGTCCAGGAGACCCTGAACCTGTCTCGCCTGCCGGGCTACTCCGTCGGCGGCACCGTCCACATCGTGGTAAACAACCAGATCGGCTTCACCACCACCCCGGATTCCGGCCGTTCCTCCTTCTACGCCACCGACCTGGCTAAGGGCTTCGACTGCCCGGTCTTCCACGTCAACGGCGACGATCCGGAGGCAGCTGCATGGGTGGCCCAGCTGGCCACCGAGTACCGCCGCGAGTTTGGCAAGGACGTCTTCATCGACCTGATCTGCTACCGCCTGCGCGGCCACAACGAGGCCGACGACCCGACGGTGACCCAGCCAGTGATGTATGACCGCATCCACAACCACGACTCGGTGCGTACCCGCTACACCAAGGACCTCATCGGCCGTGGCGACATCACCGCTGAGGACGCAGAGAAGGCCGCACAGGACTTCCACGACCAGCTGGACTCCGTGTTCACCGACGTGAAGGAGAACAAGGGCCAGCCGAGCGAGCAGACCGGTATCACCGACTCGCAGGAGCTCACCCGCGGCTTGGACACCTCGATCAGCGAGGACACCTTCAAGCGTCTCGCCGAGGCCTTCGTGGACCTGCCGGAGGACTTCACCGCGAACAAGCGTCTGAAGTCTGTGATGAAGAAGCGCGGCGGCTCCTTTGCCGACGGCGACATCGACTGGGGTTGGGGCGAGCTGCTCGCCTTCGGTTCCCTAGCCGAGGAGGGCAAGTTCGTCCGCCTCGCCGGCGAGGACTCCCAGCGCGGTACTTTCACCCAGCGCCACGCGGTCCTGTACAACCCGGAGAACGGCGAAGCCTTCAACCCGCTTGATCACAACGCGATCGAGGCCGGAAACGGCGGCCGCTTCGAGGTCTACAACTCCGCGCTCACCGAGTTCGCGGGCATGGGCTTCGAGTACGGCTACACCCTGGGTAACAAGGACGCCATGGTGGCCTGGGAAGCGCAGTTCGGCGACTTTGCCAACGGTGCGCAGACCATCATCGACGAGTACGTCTCCTCCGGCGAGACCAAGTGGGGCGAGCTGTCCTCGCTGACGCTGCTGCTCCCCCACGGCTACGAGGGCCAGGGCCCGGACCACTCCTCGGCACGCATCGAGCGTTACCTGCAGCTTGTCGCCGAGGGCTCCATGACCATCGCCCAGCCGTCGACCCCGGCTAACCACTTCCACCTCCTGCGCCGCCAGGCGCTCGGTGAGATGAAGCGCCCGCTGGTGGTCTTCAGCCCGAAGTCCATGCTGCGTAACAAGGCGGCAGTCTCCCAGCCGTCCGACTTCATCGAGGTGGACCGCTTCCAGTCCGTCATCGACGACCCGAACTTCGTCGAGCGCGGCAACAAGAAGATCGCGGACACGGACAAGGTCACCACGATCATGCTCTGCTCCGGCAAGATCTACTGGGAGTTGGAGAAGAAGCGCGAGAAGGACGGCCGCGACGACGTCGCGATCATCCGCATCGAGATGCTCCACCCGATCCCGTTCAACCGCCTGCGCGACGCGTTTGCCAACTACCCGAACGCGAAGGAGATCCGCTGGGTGCAGGACGAGCCGGCCAACCAGGGTGCATGGCCGTTCTACAACGAGCACCTGCGCAACCTGATCCCGGACATGCCGGAAATGGTCCGCGTCTCCCGCCGCTCCCAGTCCACCACCGCAACCGGTGTGGCGAAGGTGCACCAGCAGGAGGAGAAGGCACTGCTCGAGGAGGCCTTCAAGAAGTAGGCCCGTGCTTCGCGCACACGCCAAAAGACCGGCCCCGGGGATTATCCCCGGGGCCGGTCCCCTTTTTCGCTGTTGTTTAGATGGGCGGCTCCACCTTCGCCTTGACTTGGTTCAAATGAGTGCAGGGCTGGCGGGCCGGTTTTGGGGTCTTCTGTCTTCCGCGGCCGGGAACGGCTGACGGCTAGCGGCGAGGTACTCGCGACGGCGCAGGTCCAAATGGAGCTAGCTCCGTTTAGGAAAACCGTCAGCCCGCGACCTGGGGTTTTACAGCCGGCGCAGGTCCAAATGGAGCTAGCTCCGTTTGGGAAAACCGTCGACCCGCGACCTGGGGATTTGCGGGCGGCGCAGGTCTAAATGGAGCTAGCTCCGTTTGGGAAAACCGTCAACCCGCGACCTGGGCTGTTGCAACCGGCGCAGCCCCAGATGGAGCTAGCTCCATTTAGGAAGACCACTCGTCCCAAATCCGTATTACGGTCCCCGGCGTAAATCCCATCAACGGGCGACCAGTCGGCAAACCAGTCAGGTTAGACGGGCGGCTCTGCCTTCGCGTCGTCCGTGCTTTGCGTCTGCGGATTATCCGGGTTGATGCTGGCGTACTCCATGAGCCACTCCCTGGTGGCGTCGCGCACAAGCTCGCCATTATCGACGCGCTCGGCCATCTCCTCGATGTCCTTGGTGGCCATCACGCGCGTAATAAAGTTCAAGCGCTTGATCTCCCGCCGGCTCAGCTTGCCTTCTTTGAACAGCGGGACGAAGTTCTGCGGCAGGCCGGCGGCCGCGGCCTCACTATCGGCGCACCCCTGGGCCGGTGAAGGGTCGACCGTGCGGATGTCGTGCGGGAAGGTGGCCACCAGTGATGCGTAGACCTCGTCCGCCCGCTCGGCGTTCGGGGCCTGCGGTGCCTCTTGGTCGTCCGTGATGTAGGTCTCGGCGGTAGCGCGGTCGAAGTCGTAGAGGAGCGTACCGGTGCAGCTGACCACGAGGTCAATGTCGTCCTCTCGCAGCGTGTCCATGGCGCTGCGCTGCGCAAAATTGGTGTTCGCCGCAATCCCGACCGGGCGCCCGTATGCTGCAAGCACCTGGTTGTAGATCTCGCCCACGACTAGTTGCTCCGAGTCCTCGGGGTTCACACCGATCGACAGGGTCTGCTGCCCGTCGTTTTGGAGCACGCCGAAGTTGGCAAAGGCCTCGCTGCCCGTGCAGCCTGTCAGGCTCAGCGCGCCCGATGCCGCCACCAGTATCGCCGTCGTTCGGCGCAGCGCATCACGCATCGCAGCGCACCTTCCTTTCCACATGTATGTACCTAGCTTAGTGCTCGCCCTGCTCCGGCTGGGCCTGCGGCTGCCCACTCTGCCGGCTCATCGACGCGATCATGTCACGCGCCCGCATCGCCACGTCCTGCTCGGCGAGCACGTCGTAGTGGCCCGCCACGATGTTGGTGGCCGAGGAGAAGTCGCGCTTGCCGCCGGTGAACCCATAGGCCACCGCAGCGGAGATCACGCCGAAGACCGCACCGATGAACAGCGACATCATCAGGATCGACCAGAGCGCGTCCCCGGGAGAAAACACGCCAACCAGCAAGCCAATAAACAGGCCGAACCACATCCCGGACAGCGCACCGCCACCCAACACCCGCGGCCAGGTGAGCCTGCCGGTGATCTTTTCCACCTGCATCAGGTCGACGCCGACGATGGTGAGCTTTTCCACGGGGAATTCCGCGTCCGAGAGCGCGTCGACTGCGCCTTGGGCCTCGGCGTAGGTGCGGAAGCTGCCGACCGGCCAGCCGGTCGGGATCTCGCGGGACTGCAGCTGGCGGGGGTTCGGGGTAGCCATGCGTGGTGCTCACTTTCTACGGGTCTCTGCAAAACCACCATTGTACTTCGCGCGCCCCGACAGCGGGGCGCGGTGGGCTGAGGCCGACGCACCACCCTATACTGGGGCTGTTATGACTGCTTCTTCTCCCATTACAGAATCCGCGGTGTACGAGGCGCTCGCTCGCGTCGAGGACCCGGAAATTGGCAAACCGATCACCGAGCTCGGCATGGTCGAGTCCGTGGCTATCGACGGTGCCGATGTCGCCGTCGGCGTCTACCTCACCATCGCCGGCTGCCCCATGCGCGACACCATCGAGTCCAACACGCGCGCCGTGCTCGAGGAACTCGACGGCGTGGGCAAGGTCGACGTCACGCTGCACACTATGAGCGATGAGCAGCGCCGCGAGCTCGCCCAGAAGCTGCGCGGCCAGCAAACCGGCCCGGAGATCCCGTTCGCGGACCCCAACTCGCGCACCCGCGTCTTCGCGGTCGCCTCGGGCAAGGGTGGCGTCGGTAAGAGCTCGATGACGGTCAACCTCGCCACCGCGCTCGCCGCGCAGGGGCTGTCCGTCGGCATTGTCGACGCCGACATTTACGGCCACTCCGTCCCCGGACTCATGGGCTCGCAGGACCAAGGACCGACCGTGGTGGATGAGATGATCATGCCGCCGATTGCGCACAACGTGCGCCACATCTCCGTCGGCCAGTTCGTCGAGGGCAACGCGCCGATCGTGTGGCGCGGCCCGATGCTCACCCGCGCCATCCAGCAATTCCTCGCCGACGTCTACTGGGGCGACCTGGACGTACTGTTCATGGACCTGCCGCCGGGCACCGGCGACGTGGCGATCACCGTAGCGCAGCTGGTGCCCAACGCGGAGCTGCTCATCGTGACCACCCCGCAGGCCGCTGCCGCGGAGGTCGCCGAGCGCGCTGGCACCATCTCGCAGCAAACCAACCAGCCGATCGCGGGCGTGATTGAGAACATGTCGGGCATGGTCATGCCGGACGGCTCTACCATGCACATCTTCGGCGAGGGCGGCGGTGCACACGTCGCCGAGCGCCTCACCGCGCTCACCGATGACGAGGTGCCGCTGCTCGGCTCCATCCCCCTGGACCCGAAGCTGCGAGAAAACGGCGACGAGGGCACCCCCGTCGTCCTCTCCCAGCCGGACTCCCCCGCCGCGCGCGCCATCGCCGATGTGGCGGCAAAACTCAAGGTGCGCCGCGACTCGCTCGCGGGCAAGAGCCTCAACCCGCAGGTAAAATAAGCCCGCTAGGTGATATCCGCCCAGGAGAACCCGCCGCCGGATGCGGGCGGATCCTGGCGGCGTGAGCCGTCGGCATTGCGCTTCACCGGCGGTTTCGGGGTGCGCGCCTGGGGGGAATCGTTGAGTGCGGTGCGGGGGTCGATGTCGTCGAGGGCGTGCTCGTCGCCGTCGAAAAGCATCTGCGTAATCGCGCGCTTCGGGCCCATAGCCGCGTACTTGGACACCGTCTCCATGGGCTGGCGGAACTCTTCAAACTCGCCGAGCTCGCCGTTGAGCTCGGCCTTTGCGTTGGTGATGGCCTTGCGCGCCGCGTAGATCGCTGCCCGGACGTCTTCGAGCACGCCCGGCAGCCGCTCTGGCCCGATGATGATCAGGCCGAGCAGGATGATGAAGAAGATCTCGCCCCAACCGATGCTGGAAAACACTGCCCTACTCCTTCTCCCCGCGCCGCTGCAACGTGCGAAACATCATTTCCATCTTATCCAACACCCCGCCGGGTGCCGCGGGCGCATCGTGTGCTGCGAGATCCTCGTGGCGCAACTGGGTCAGGCGCTCCACCAGCGACTGCGGGGCGTGCAACTCCTCGTCGTTGCAGCAGCGCACGCGCTGCGCCGTGCGACGCTGCGTGAGCACCTCAGCCCAGCACTCGACGCACTGCAGCAGGTGCAGGCGCGCCCTGCGCATGGCGGTCTCGCCCAGCTCGCCGTCCGTGTACGCGGCGATCGCCTCCGGGCTCAGGTGCTCGGTGGAAGAAAAGCGCTTGTGCACCACTTGCTCACACTCCTCTCGCACTTCTCGACGGCACCAGCCTACGCCCTGGCCCGGCCAAACGCCGCCAGGGGCAACTAGCGTGTCCGGATGAGGTCGTGGGCGGAGTCGTCGTGCTCGGCCTGGCGCTCGAGCGATTCCCGCAGCTGGATACGGCCGCGGTGGATGCGCGAGCGCACCGTGCCCATCTTCACGCCCAGGGTGTCCGCGATCTCCTCGTAGGTCATGCCGACGACGTCACAGAGCACCACCGCGACGCGGAAGTCGGGGCTGAGCTCGTCGAGTGCATGCTGCAGGGCCGGGTCTAGGTTGGACACCGTGTATGCCTGCTCCGGCGTCATGTCGGTGCCGGGGACGCGCTCGTAGTCTTCGGGCAGCGCCTCCATCCTGATGGTGGCACGGTGGCGCACCATGTCCAAAAACAGGTTGGTGGTGATGCGGTGCAGCCAGCCTTCGAAGGTGCCCGGCTTGTAGTTCTTCAGGCTGCGGAAGACACGCATGAACGTCTCTTGGGTGAGGTCTTCCGCGTCGTACTGGTTGCCGGAGAGGCGGTACGCCAGGCGGTAGACGCTATCGGCGTGCTCCGCGACGAGTTCCGCCCAGCTCGGCATCCCCGCCTGCCCAGCGTCAAACGCAGCGGTTCCGGACTTTGGTGTTGCGTCCGGTTGTTGGTCGGCTGTTTCGGGCTGGCGTGTGGAGTCGGAAGGAGGCACCCAACCATTGTGACAGATTCGCCGGTTATCCGGCAAGCAGTTACCTCCACCATTTTCACGGGTATCCACTGCCACGCGCCAGGCGGCCTGGCTATGATGTGCGGTGTGAGTGAGACAGCTTTTTCCCAAATGATCGCCTACGCAAACAAGCGCGCCGCGGCGGACGCGCTCGCCCCGGAGCAAGCCGCCGAAGGCATGCGCCTCGCGCGCACCGAGGCGGAGGAAAACGGTGTGGCGGTGCCTTCCGCCACCGTGTGCGCCCTGCTCACCAGCTTTGCCGCGACGGGTTCGCGCGATGGCGCCCCGCACGGCGCGGTCGCGGTCACCCCTGCGGCCGGTGTGGTGGGGCTGAGCATGCTGCGCGGCCTGCCGGATAAGGCGACGCTGACCTGCATCGAGCCTGAGGCTACGCTGCAGTCTGGCACGAAGCAGGCACTCCGCGCGGGCGGGTACTCGGCCTCGCGAGTACGTTTCCTCACCGCGCGCCCGCTCGACGTGATGGGCAGGCTCGCCAAGAGCGCCTACCAGCTCATCTACGCGGATGTCTCGCCGGTCGAACTGGAACCGATCATCCGCGCCGCGTGGCCGCTGCTCGCCCCCGGCGGCACCCTCGTGCTGGCCGGCTCGCTGCTTGACGGCACGCTTGCCGACGCCACGCGTCGCGACCGCGAAACCGCAGCCGCACGCGCGGCAGACGACTACGTGGGAGAGTTCGCCGCCGAGCACGACGGCGTGGTCACGCGTCTGCCCCTCGACGGGGGCCTGACGCTTCTGACGAAGCGCTAGATCACTTCGTTCTTGCCCACGACAACCACGCCGTTGTCGGAGACACGGTAGCGCTCGCGGTCGCGCTGCATGTCCACCCCGATCAGCTCCCCGTCGGAGACGTAGACGTTCTTGTCCAGGATGCAGTGGCGCACGACCGCGCCCTTACCCACGCGCACGCCCGGCAGGAGGACGGAGCCTTCCACTGTCGCGCCCTCTTCCACGCGCACGTCGGTAGACAGCACGGAGTTGCGCACCGTCGCGCCGGAGACGATCGAGCCGGAGGCGACGATGGATTCCTGCGCGATGCCGCCCATGACGAACTTGGCCGGCGGGAGGTTGCCGTCTTCGGTGGAGTGGATCGGCCAGGAGCTGTTGTAGAGGTTGAACACCGGGTGCGAGGAGATCAGGTCCATGTGTGCCTCGTAGAAGGAGTCGATGGTACCGACGTCGCGCCAGTAGCCCCTATCGCGCTCCGTGGCACCGGGCACGTGGTTCTCGGAAAAGTCGTAGACGTTCGCCTGGCCCTGGTTGACAAAGTACGGGATGATGTCGCCGCCCATGTCGTGCGCGGAGTCTTCGTTCTGCTCGTCTTCCAGCAGTGCCTGGACGAGCGCCTCGGTGGAAAAGACGTAGTTGCCCATGGAGGCGAACGTCATCTCCGGGTCGTCCGGGGTGCCCGGCGGGTCCGCCGGCTTTTCCAAAAACTCGGTGATCGTGCCGTCCGGCTCCGACTGGATGCAGCCGAAGGCGGTCGCCTCGGCGCGCGGCACGCGGATCCCGGCGACGGTGGCGGCCTTGCCGGAGGCGATGTGGTTTTCCACCATCTGCGACGGGTCCATACGGTAGACGTGGTCCGCGCCGAAGACCAAGACGTAGTCCGGCTTATCGTCGTAGATCAGGTTGAGCGACTGCACGATCGCATCCGCCGAACCGTTGTACCAGCGCTTGCCGCGCCGCTGCTGGGCGGGCACAGACGCGATGTACTGCGGGGTCGGACCCGAGACGTTCCACGCGGTGGCCACGTGGCGGTCGAGCGAGTGCGACTTGTACTGCGTCAGCACCGCGATACGCATGTACCCGGCGTTGACCAGGTTGGACAGGACGAAATCGATCAGGCGGTAGTTGCCGCCGAAAGGCACGGCGGGTTTCGCGCGGTCGGCAGTCAGCGGGAACAGTCGCTTCCCTTCGCCGCCCGCAAGGACAATGGCTAGAACTCTTGGCTGGCTTCTCACACTTCTCAAGCGTATTGAAAATACCCACATCGTGCAGTGGATCGCCGCGCCGTGTGGGTTTTTTCACCACTTCGGGGCTAGTGGTCCCACGCTTGGCGCACGATCAGTGCAGCGATTCGAATTCGTCACTATCCTCGGGGCCTATGAGAGTCGGAATGATGACCAGAGAGTATCCACCGGAGGTTTACGGTGGTGCCGGCGTGCACGTCACGGAATTAACGCGCTTTATGCGCAAGCTTGTCGACGTTGACGTGCACTGCATGGGTGCGCCCCGCGACATGGAAGGCGTCTTCGTCCACGGGGTGGACCCGGAGCTGGAAAATGCCAACGGCGCAATCAAGACGTTGTCGACGGGTCTGCGGATGGCGAATGCCGCGGCGGGCCTGGACGTCGTCCACTCCCACACCTGGTACGCGGGCCTGGGCGGTCACCTCGCCGGGCAGCTGCACGAGATTCCGCACGTGGTCACCGCGCACTCGCTCGAGCCGGACCGCCCGTGGAAACGCGAGCAGCTCGGCGGCGGCTACAACGTCTCTTCCTGGAGCGAGAAGAACGCCATGGAGTACGCGGACGCGGTCATCGCCGTGTCCTCCGGCATGAAGGACGCGATTCTGCGCGCCTACCCGCGCATCGAGCCGGACAAGGTCCACGTCGTGCTCAACGGCATCGACCCGGGCAACTGGTACCCGGGCGAGACCACCATCGCAGAAGAGCTCGGGGTAGATCCGAACAAGCCGATCGCCGCGTTCGTCGGCCGCATCACCCGCCAGAAGGGTGTGCCCCACCTGCTCAAGGCCGCCCAGCTTTTCGACGAGGACATTCAGCTCATCCTCTGCGCCGGGGCGCCGGACACCCCGGAGATCGCGGCGGAGACCGAGGCGCTCGTCGAAAAGCTGCGCGCCGAACGCGACGGGGTGTTCTGGGTCAAGGACATGCTGCCGCCGGAAAAGATCCGCGAGGTCTACGCCGCCGCCGACGTCTTTGTGTGCCCCTCCATCTACGAGCCGCTTGGCATCGTCAACCTGGAGGCGATGGCGTGCGAGACAGCCGTGGTGGCCTCCCGCGTGGGCGGCATCCCGGAGGTAGTCGTTGATGGCGAGACCGGTGTGCTGGTCGACTACGCCGAGGATGACCCGACGACCTTCGAGCGCGACCTCGCCGAGGCGGTGAACAAGGTCGCGGGCGATTCCGCGCTGTCGCAGCGCATGGGCGCGGCCGGCCTTGTGCGTGCTCGCGAGAAGTTCTCCTGGGCTACCATCGCGCAGGAAACCGTGGACGTGTACACAACCTTGCTGTAGCGGTTTCGCGTAAGCTGCGTCAATTGTCGATTAGATCCGTATGAGGAACTTGAACTAAGCATGAGCGTTTACAGACCTGAACTGCACGTCACCGCCGAGCGCGGCATCCTCGAAGGTCCGGCGGGCGTGATCCGCGCCGGCGACCGCGAGCACCACGAGTGGCACATGTTCTACCAGTACAAGCTCGACCCCGATGCGGCGAGCGCGTGGGGCCACGAGGTGAGCGAGGGCGACCCGTTTAGCTGGCTCGAGTGCAACGACGCGATCGTGCCGGTCGGCGGCGAGCTCAACGTGCGCGCCGGCTCCGTCGTCGCCTCGGAGGATTCTGGGGTGGACAGCGATGGCAACCAGGCGATCGACCTCTACTTCACCTCCAACACGGCCGCGGGCAACACCATCCAGCGCGCGCACGCCGATGACCTGGCAGCAATTTCCGACGAGCTCGACGAAGCCGAGGACGGCAGGCTGCTGCCCGCCGCCGGCGTGAAACGGCTGGGTGCCGTGGTCCAGGATGACGAGGAGTTCACCAGCTTCCGCTCGCCGTGCGTGGTGCGCGATTGGCGCGAGTGCGAGGACCTCGGAGCCACCCACGTCGGCTGGATCATGCTCGCGGTGACCGGCCCGACCGAGTCGCCGCAGCCGGTGGTGCTCACCTCCGGCGACGGGCAAGCCTGGAAGGTCGAAGGCGCGCTGATCTTTGAGGGCGAGTCCGGCCTGGATACCACAGGCCGCCTGGTCGCTCCGCGCATCACCCGCCTGCGCGACGAGGTGGACAACGAGATCTACGACGTGCTCTTCCTCACCGTCGAGGGCACCGAGCGCGATCGCGCCGTCTACCTCGTGGGCAAGCTGGAAGGCAACGTGTTCAAGGTGACGAGCCCCGCGGCGCCGCTAGACTACGGCCACGACTTCACCCGCCCGCGCAACTCCACGTACACGCTGGAGCCTGCCAACGCGCAGGACCGCTTCGAACGCACCTACTTCTTCGGGTTCATGGCCAAGGCGGGGCGCAACATCGACCCCACCGAGGAGCCGAACTGGGCTTCCGAGGGCTGGGCGCGGGCTCTTACCCTGCCGCGCCGCGCCACGCTCCAGCATGGCGTGCTCTACCAGGTGCCCGCCCCCGGCCTGCCGGAGGCGGTGCAGTCCTCGCGCCACGCACTCATGTGGACCGCGCTGTGCGACATCCCGGTCGGCTCGACCGTGGTCGCGGACGTGCTCGACGGCAACGAGGAGCCCGTCGCGGTGATTACGCACAACGGCGAGACGCTCACCGTGGATCGTCTTGATGGCGACCCGGTCGAGGCGAAGGTTAACGAGGACGACGAGGACAACATCACCATCATCGTCGACGGCTCGACCCTCGAGGTCTTCGCCGGTGGCGGCAGCGTGGTGACCTCCTCGCGCATCTGGTCCGAAAGCGGCTACACCGGCATCCGCTCGCGCGTCACGGGTGATGCGGAGATCTTCAACGAGTGGCGCCGCGGCTTCCCCAGCGCCCGCTAGGGACGCAGCTATAAAAGGTAAAAGGGCCAGACCGGGTTTCCCGGCCTGGCCCTTTCTACTGTGTTTAGGCCTTCCGCAGGCGCACCAACTGGCCGCGCGCGGAGACTTCCAGGTGCGAAGGCAGCGTCGCCACGCGCTCCTGCAGCACGTCCGCTTCAATGTGGCGCGCCGAGGGGCTCATGCCCACCTGTGCGGCGATCGCGTCGCGCTCCAAGCGCATCGGGAACTCGATCAGCTGCGGGTCAGCGGCCAGCTCCAGGTGTCCCTGCGCCTGCTCCAGCATCCGCTCAAGCTTGCCCGCCTCGACACCGAGGATGCCGAGCGGCTCGCGCAGCTCGTCCAGATGGCCCTGGTGCGCCAGCAGCACCACCACTTCCCCACCCGGGGCGAGTACGCGGGCGAACTCTGCTGGGTTGCGGGGCGCGAACACGTCGGTAATCGCGTGGATGCTCTCGTCGCGCACCGGCAGACCGGCCCACACGTCCGCGACGATCGCGCCGACGCGCGGGTGCGACTTGGCCAGGTGCTTCGCGGCCGGGACCGAAATGTCCAGGCCCACGCCGCGCGCGTCGACGATGCTGTCCAGCGTGTGCGCCAGGTAGTAGCCGGTGCCCGCGCCGACCTCGAGGACGGTCGGGTCAGCCGCAAGCGGGGCGCTGTGTTCGAGCACGTCCTGGACGTGCTCGGTGACCGACTCGACGAAGGGCGCAAAGTGGCCCTGCGCCAGGAAGGCTTCGCGGGAGTTGACCATCTCCAGCGAATCGCCTTCGTGGTTGAGCCCCTTGCCGCTGGCGAGGGTGACGTAGCCCTGTTTGGCCACGTCATAAGAATGCCCCGTTTCCGAGACGAGGCGCGCAAAGTCGTCCTCGCCGCGTAACGGGGAAAGGTCTACCGGGTCCGCAAGCACGTCCACAATGTCTTTGAGCATGTGGAAATCCTACCGCACTTGGCGGCCGTCCCAGCAGTTGTAGGGTGGAGCCTGGCTTATTCGCCTGCCGCCTCGGTGAGAAGGGCGCCGAGCTCGGCTGCCTCTTCCTTGCTCATCTCCACGACGAGGCGCCCGCCGCCGTCGGATGGAATGCGCATCACAATCTTGCGGCTCTCTTCTACAGCTTCCATCGGACCGCTACCAGTGCGCGGCTTCATTGCTGCCATGCGTATTCTCTCCTTCAGACTCAACAATGTATGAAGTACATGATACGCGCTTTTACCCGACGATAGCGTGTTCCTGCAGCATATCCGCAGGTAACTATGCGCGATCCTCAGGTTTGGCAGCAAAACTTTCCGCCTCGGTGGTCGTCGGCGTCTCGCCATCGAAACCGTCTAAGGTCACGCCCTCAGTCAGCGAGTGCGCCTCGACCCGCTGCGGATTGCGCGCGCCCGTGGCAGTCTCCTCCTGGCCGGTCAGCTGCGCGATGAGCGCGTCGACCTGATCCATCCGGTAGCCGCGGTGGACGACCTCGAGCTGAATCTCACCGAAGTTGCCGTCCTCTACCGCCCGGCGGTTCGCTTCCTTGACGTCCTCGGTCTCGGGCATTGGGGGCAGCGCCTCGCCGCGGCCGAAAATTTTCGCCGACAGCCACATCCCCAGGACGAAACAGGCGGCCAGGCAGAGAATCAGGACAATCCAAGAGAGCATGGCCGCTATTCTATCGTCTCAATCCAGGCCGGTCGCTGTGGCACCGCCGTATCCCCCACCCCGGCGCGCTTAAGGATTGTCGCGGCGACGACCTCGGCCATCGGCGAGAGTTCTGCCAGCGGCCGGTTGCGGTGGCGGCGAGCGCTTAAGCGGGCTTCGGTGAGGGCGGCGGGGCCGAACATTGCGGCGACGTCGATAAGCAGGCCCACCTCGACGCCGTAGCCGGCGACGAAGGGCACGCGCAGCGCGGTGTCGCGGCGGATGGCGTACTCGCCGGCGAGCGGCTGGCTGATGTGACCAAGCTGTGGAAAGAGCAAGCGTAGCAGCGGTTTTGCGGTCAGCTCCGTGACGCGGCCGCCGCCCGGGCCGCCGTTGAGTTCACGTCGGTAGGCGGCCTTGACCAGGTGGATGTTCTTGTCGGCGAAGGGGGCGGCGAGCGCATCGACCCATTCGGGCTGCACGGAGGTGACGTCGGCGTCGATAAAGACCACGACCTCGCCGCGCGCGGCGCGCACCCCGCGCCACAGGGCCTCGCCCTTGCCCGGGCGGGGTTCATACGGGCCGACGTCTCGCCAGTTAACCACGCGGGCCCCGGCCGCGGCTGCGCGCTGCGCGGTGGCGTCGGTGGAGTCCGAGTCGATGACGAGCACCTCGCCCGCCTGAGCCACGCACTCGCTGCGCAGGCATGTCTGCACGACGTCGCCGACCGTGGCCTCTTCGTTGAGCGCGGGGATGACCACGCTGACCTTGCACTCGCTCACGCGAGCCCCCGCACCGTCTCAAGCGGCGGCACCGCGCCCTGGATCGCCGCGGTCATGCGCAGCACATCGACGGTTTCCGCAACGTTGTGGACGCGGAACGCGGCCACCCCGCGCGCCGCCGCCCACGCGGTCGCGGCGAGTGTGCCCGCAACCCGCTCGGCGGGGTCTGCGCGCCCGACGGTCTCGCCGACGAAGTCCTTGTTCGACAGCGCCATGAGCACGGGCCAGCCAATGGCGACGAGCTCGTCGATGCGGCGCAGGATTTCCAGCCCGTGGAAGGTGTTCTTGCCGAAGTCGTGGGTGGGGTCGACAAACACCTTTTCAGCGGGCACCCCGCAGTCCACGGCGCGCTCGGCGAGCTCGGTGGTTTCCCGGATCACGTCGGCGACCACGTCGTCAAAATGCACGCGGTGCGGGCGGGTGCGCGGCACGACCCCGCCGGTGTGAGAGCAGACATACCCCACGCCGTGGGCACCGGCGACCTCCACGAGCTCGGGGTCCCATCCCGCCCACGTGTCATTAATCAAGTCCGCGCCCGCGGCGATGGCGGCCTCGGCCACGCCCGCGCGCCAGGTGTCCACACTGATCGATACTTCCGGGTGCCGAGCGCGGACCTCGGCGATGAGCGGGACAACGCGGTCGCTCTCCTCGCGCGCGTCGACGTCGTCGCCTGGGCCGGCCTTGACCCCGCCGACGTCGACAATGCTCGCGCCGGCGGCGATCACAGCGTCGGCGCGCTCGGCGGCCTTCTCAATGGCAAAGGTCGCGCCCTTGTCGTAGAAGGAGTCGGGCGTGCGGTTGACAATCGCCATGACCTGCGCGAGGCCAGCGGCGTTATTTTTCGCCATGGAGGTCCTGCTGCGTGCCGAGGCGCTCGTCCGTCATAACTTTGTGCTTTTCGACGATATGCGCCACCGCCTCCTCCACCGAGTCCGTGACTAGGAACAGCTTCTCGTCGCCAGGCGAAATAAGCCCGCGCCCCAGCTGCTGATCCACGATCCAGTCCACCAGGCCGGACCAGAACTCGGTGCCGATGAGCACGATCGGGAAGTTGGTCACCTTCTTGGTCTGCACCATGCACAGCACCTCGAAGACCTCGTCCATCGTGCCGAAACCGCCCGGCAGCGCAATAAAGGCCTGCGAGTACTTCAAAAACATCGTCTTGCGGGCAAAGAAATAGCGGAAGTTCAGACCCAGATCGACCCAGTCGTTGAGCCCCTGCTCGAAGGGCAGCTCGATGCCCAGGCCCACCGAGATCCCGTCAGCGTTGTGGGCACCGCGGTTGGGCCCCTCCATCAGGCCGGGACCGCCGCCGGTGATCACGGCGTAACCGGCCTCCACCAGCGCCTTGCCCACGTCGTAGGACTGCTGGTACTCCGGGGTGCCCTCGCCAAGACGGGCGGAGCCGAAGACGGTCACGGCCTTCGGAAGCTCGCTGAGCGCGTCAAAACCTGCGACGAACTCGGACTGGATGCGCATGACCCGCCACGGGTCGGCGTGCTTCCAGTCGTGGTCGGTGGAGCCCAGCGACTCGAGCAGTCGCCGGTCGTGGGTGGAGGCCTGCTGCTTTTCGTCGCTGCGAAACATCATTGGTCCGCGCAGCTTACGGTCGCGGTCGGGACGGGGGAAATTCAACGGTGCCATGTCTTTAAAGGTTGTAAAAGTGGTGTTTTCTTGTTCGGTACTGCGGATACGGGAACGCTTAGTCGGCGACAGCGAGGTAGTCCATCAGCTGCTCGGCTACCTCGCGGATCTGGCCTACCGGGCACTGCTCGTCCTTCTTGTGCGCGTACCCGGGGTCGCCTGGGCCGAAGTTCACGGCCGGAACACCCAGGTTAGAGAACCTGGACACATCCGTCCATCCGAACTTTGCGCGGAAGTTCCCGCCGACAGCCTTGACCAGGTTGGCCGCCACCGGGTCATCCAGCCCCGGCAGCGCGCCCGGCGCGACGTCGTCGTAGGTCAGCGTAAGCCCCTCCTCCAGCGCGAGCGTTTCCTCCAAGTGCGCCTTGGCCTCTTCCATGGAGCGGTCCGGGGCGTAGCGGAAGTTGATCACCAGCCGCGCCTCATCCGGGATGGTGTTGGTAGCCACGAAACCTTCCAGCCCCACCACGTTGAGACCCTCCCGGTACTCGCAGCCCGCGATCGTCACGGCCCGCGGCGTGTACGCGGCGACGCGGGAAAGCACCCCAGCCAGGTCGTGGGCGGCGTTGTGCCCCAGCCAGGAGCGCGCGGAGTGCGCGCGCGTGCCGTGCGCGTCGACAAACACGCGGATGGTGCCCTGGCAGCCCGCCTCGATGATGCCGCCGGAGGGTTCCCCAAGCAGCGCGATATCGCCGGCGAGCAGCTCCGGGTGGTCGCGCTCGAGGTGGAACAGTCCGTTGTACTCCTGGGCGACCTCCTCGCCCTCGTATGCGATCAGCGTGAGGTCGAAAGCGGCCGGGCCGTCCGCACCCTGGCTGGCCAGGCGCGCGAAAGCGCCGAGGTAGCAGGCCATGCCGCTTTTCATATCGACCGCGCCGCAGCCAAACAGCGTGTCCCCCTCGAAGTGGTGCGGGGTGTTGTCCGCCAGCGGCACAGTATCAATGTGGCCGGCGAGCACCACGCGCTGCTCGCGCCCGAAGTGCGTGCGCGCCACTACGGTGTGCCCGAAGCGCTGGACTTCTACTCCCTCGAGCTCCTTGAGCGCCGCCTCGACGGCATCGGCAATCTCGCCTTCGTGGTGCGAGGGCGACTCGATGTCGATCAGCGCGGCGGTTAAATCTACTGGGTCTGCGAAAAGGTTGAGCGTAGTCACACCGTTCATCCTACGGGGACTGCAAGCCCTTAAGATGGGCGATATGCCCATAGGAGCCGAAGCAACCGGAATTGCCAACATCGCCATGGACGGCACGGTCTTGGATACGTGGTACCCGAGCCCCGCGCTTATCGACGTCGCCGCGCACGACCCCGCCCCCACCGCCCGCAGCGAGCGCGTCGGCGCGCACAAGCTCTCCGACCGCTTCTTAAACCTGGTCGGCCTGGACCGCGACCGGCTCGTCGAGCAGGTGCCCATCCACACCTACATCCCCGACCTTTCCCAGCCGCCGGTGGACGCCCACGACGTCTACCTGCGCCTGCACCTGCTCTCCCACCGGCTGGTCAAGCCACTGGAGATCAACATGGACCACTGCCTCGAGCACCTCGTGCCCGTGGTGTGGACGAACAAGGGGCCGTGCTTGAGCGACAATTTCGAGTTCGTGCGCACCAACCTGCGCTCCCGGGGCACCATCCACGTTTGGGGCATCGAACGCCTGCCGCGAATGGTGGACTACGTCGTCCCCACCGGCGTGTCCATCGCCCAGGCCGAGCGCGTGCGCCTGGGCGCGTACCTCGCTCCGGGCACCTCCGTGCTGCGCGAGGGGTACGTCTCCTACAACGCGGGCACGCTCGGCCCGGCGCGTATCGAGGGGCGACTCTCCTCAGCCGTGGTAGTCGGCGAGGGCTCAAACATCTCGCTCTCGGCGGTGCTTATGGCCGACCATTCGGGTGATCGGCACCGGGCACCGATGCGCGTCGGTAAGCACTGCACCCTGCACCCCTCCTCCGGGCTTTTCGGCGTAGACCTGGGCGACAACTGCACCGTCGGCGTCAACGTCATGCTAGAAAGCGAGTCCGTGGTCTACGACGCGCGGAGTGACCGCGAGATCCCGGCGCGCGAAATCTCCGGCCAGAGCAACCTCTCGATTCGGCGCGAGGCCTTCTCGAACTGCCCCGTCGTGCGCGAGCAGCAGCCAGCGGAATAACATTCAGCCGACGAGCTGGGCTTCGCGCAAGGCTCATTGGATCCCGATGACAGGCGACCGTTTACAGTAAGACCATGTCTTCACAGGATTCCCAAGGGGCAGCGTCGGTCATCGCGCCAACTTCGGCCTCCGTCTCACTCAAGCGGGGCCTGAAAACCCGCCACCTGACCATGATGGGGCTCGGCTCCGCGATCGGTGCCGGACTCTTCCTCGGCACCGGCGTGGGCATTGCCGCCGCCGGCCCCGCCGTGCTCATCGCCTACCTGATTGCGGGCGCGATCACCGTGTGCATCATGCAGATGCTCGCCGAGATGGTCGCCGCCCGCCCCTCCTCGGGTACCTTCTCCACCTACGCCGAGCAGGCCTTCGGTCCTTGGGCGGGCTTTGCCATCGGCTGGCTCTACTGGTTCATGATGATCATGATCATGGCGGTGGAGATCACCGGCGCTTCCGCTATCATCGCCGCCTGGTTTGCCATCTCCCCGTGGATCCCAGCGCTGATCGCCATCGTGGCCTTTACGGCGATCAACTTCGCAGCGGTGAAGAACTTCGGTGAGTTCGAGTTCTGGTTCGCGCTGATTAAGGTCGCCGTCATCGTCGCCTTCCTCATCCTCGGCGTCGCGCTGTGGTTGGGGCTGCTGCCGGGGACGAGCTTCGTCGGCATGAGCAACATCGCCGAGGTCGGCTTCATGCCGAATGGCTGGGGTGGCGTGGCCACCGCGATGCTTGCCGTCGCCTTCGCCTTCGGCGGCATTGAGCTTGTCACCATCGCCGCCGCCGAATCCGAAGACCCCGAAGTTGCTGTCCACGCGGCGATCCGCTCGATCATCTGGCGCATCGGCATCTTCTACATCGGTTCCGTCTTACTCATCGTCATGCTGCTGCCGTTCGGCCAGATCGGCGGCGCGGACGACGCCTCCGAGTCTCCCTTTACCGCCGTGCTGCACCTAGCTAACATCCCCGGCGCGGTCGGCATCATGGAGGCCGTCATCGTGGTTGCACTGCTGTCCGCGTGCAACACACAGATCTACGGTTCCTCCCGCTTCCTGCACAACCTGGCGCTGCGCGGCGACGCCCCGCAGACCTTCGCCGAAACCGATTCCCGCGGCGTGCCCATGCGCGCTGTGATCGTGTCGGTCTTCTTCGGTTTTGTCGCCGTCGCCCTGCAGTACTGGAACCCGCCGGGGTTGCTCGCCTTCCTGCTCAACGCCGTGGGCGGCTGCCTGATTGTTATCTGGTTCGCCATTAGCTTCTCGTTTATCCGTCTGCACCCGCGCCTGGTGGCTTCCGGTGAGCTCACCCACGTGCGCATGTGGGTGCCGGGCGTGCTGCCGTGGGCAACCATCGCGCTTGCTGCAGCACTCGTACTGCTCATGCTCACCACGCCTGATGGGCGCACCCAGCTTCTCGCCGTCGCAGTCGTCGTCGGCATCGCGGTGATCGCCGGGGTGCTGTGGACGCGCACCGACTCCTTCCGCACTCGCGCCGCACAAGCCGCAGAAAGGAACATTCGATGACTACTGCTGCCGCAGACTCCGAACTCGGTACTGGACTCAAATCCCGCCACCTGACGCTGATGGGGCTGGGCATGGCGGTCGGCGCCGGCCTCTTCCTCGGCGTGGGCGAAGGCATCCGCGCCGCGGGCCCAGCCATCCTGGTGGCCTACTTCATCGCCGGGCTGATCGTCATCGCCGTGATGCGCATGCTCGGCGAGATGGCCGCCACCCGACCCTCGTCCGGCTCCTTCGCCACCTACGGCCGCCAGGCCTTCGGCCACTGGGCGGGCTTCCTGTTGGGCTGGCTTTATTGGTTCTTGCTCATCATGGTCGGCGGCGCGGAGATCACCGGTGCCGCGGCCATCATGGCCGGCTGGTTCGACATCCCGCAGTGGATCCCGGCACTGGCGGCAGTCGTCTTCTTCGCCGTGGTCAACCTGGCGCAGGTCAAGGGCTTCGGCGAGTTTGAGTACTGGTTTGCCATGATCAAGATCGTGGTGATCATGGGCTTTTTGGTCATCGGTGCCGCGCTGTTCCTGGGGCTGCTGCCCGGCCACGACTTCATCGGCCTGACTCACGTGCGCGAGTCCGGCTTCGCCCCCAACGGCATCCCCGGCATCGCCGCTGGCCTGCTCGCCGTCGCCTTCGCCTTCGGCGGCATCGAGGTCGTCACCATTGCCGCCGCCGAGTCGGAGAACCCGGCCCAGGCGGTCAAGAACGCGGTCAACTCGATCATCTGGCGTATCGCGCTGTTCTACGTCGGCTCCGTCGTCGTGATTATCCTGCTGCTGCCCTACGCACAGATCGACGCCGCCGACTCCGCAGCGGACTCCCCGTTTACCCAGGTGCTCGAGATGGCCAACCTGCCAGGCGTCGTCGGCTTCATGGAGGTCGTCATCGTACTCGCGCTGCTCTCCGCCTTCAACGCGCAGATCTTCGGCACCTCTCGCCTGGCCTACCAGCAAGCGCTCGAGGGCGACGCGCCGAGGTGGCTAGCCAAAACTAACGCCAGCGGCGTGCCGACCAACTCGGTGCTCGTCTCCATGTTCTTCGCCTTTGTCGCCGTGGGCCTGCAGTGGTGGAACCCGCCAGGCCTGCTCAGCTTCCTCATGAACGCTGTCGGCGGCTGCCTGATCGTCACTTGGATCATGATCACTCTGAGCTACATCCGCCTGCGCCCGGAAATGCGCGCCGGCGAGGGCCACTCGGCCGTCGAGGTCCAAGGCGGCATGTTCGTGCCGTGGGCCACCCTCGTCGCGCTGCTCGCGCTCGTGGGGCTCATGCTTATCGACGCCTCCGCCCGCGGCCAGATCCTCGCCGTCCTCATCGTTTCCGCAGCGCTTGTTGTCGCGTCCCTGTTCACTCGGGGCAAGGCACCAGTAAGCGCGCAGAATGATCTAAGCTAGCAGGCATGACTTCAGCGATTGCACGTGGAATTGCCACGGTTACTCATGACGGCACTGTCCTCGATGTCTGGTACCCCGCCCCGAAGCTGGGCGAGGCAGTCTCTGCCAGCGGCACGACCCGCTTAGAAGAGGCGGACGCCCGCTTCGCCCACCTCGTCGGCCCCGACGAGGAGCGCGGTGTAGCGCGTATCCCGGTTGAGACCGCGATCGCTGATATCTCCGAGCCCGCGGTTGACGCTTACGACGTCTACCTGCGCCTCCACCTGCTCTCCCACCGTCTGGTCAAGCCCCACGGCGCGAACATGGACGGCGTGTTCGGCCTGCTGGCAAACGTCGTGTGGACCAACTACGGGCCCTGCGAGGTCTCCGACTTCCAGATGACGCGCGGCCGCCTCGCCGCCCGCGGCCCGGTAATTGTTTACTCCGTGGACAAGTTCCCCCGCATGGTCGACTACGTCGTCCCCTCCGGCGTGCGCATCGGCGACGCGGACCGCATCCGCCTCGGTGCCCACCTGGCTGAGGGCACCACCGTGATGCACGAGGGTTTTGTGAACTTCAACGCGGGCACCTTGGGCGCTTCCATGGTCGAGGGCCGCATCTCCGCGGGTGTGACCGTGGGCGACGGCACTGACATCGGCGGCGGTGCCTCCATCATGGGCACCCTGTCCGGCGGCGGCAAGGAGACCATCACCCTGGGCGAGCGTTGCCTGCTCGGCGCGAACGCGGGCGTGGGCATCTCGCTTGGCGACGACTGCGTGGTCGAAGCCGGCCTCTACGTCACCGCCGGTGCCAAGGTCGTACTCACCGCTGAGGTCGCTGAGGCGCTCGGCAAGGAAGCCGGTGCCGAGATCAAGGCGCTCGAGCTCTCCGGCGCGAACGGCCTGCAGTTCCGCCGCAACTCCACCTCCGGCGCAATCGAGGTCGTGGCGGCCAAGGGCATCGAGCTCAACGAAGCGCTGCATGCCAACTAGCACGTCCTGGTGGCCGCCGCGCGACGACGCACTCGTCGACGGCGGCCTTACCCTTTTGCCGTGGTCCCATGTCCACACTGTCCCTGGTGTGCGCGAGGACCTCTTCGCTGCCTCCACTGATGATCGCATGGTTGAGTGGACTACCGTGCCCTCCCCGTTCACCGAGGAGATGCTCGACGACTTCCTCGGGAGCGCCCCGGACGGCGTGTTTCGGTGGGCGTTGGTGGTGGACGCTCGCTACGCGGGGAACATCGAACTACGGCTCGAGCTGGACGGCGCGGCGAACTTCGGGTACAACACTGCCCCATGGGCGCGCGGGCGTGGCCTCATGACGCGCGCGGTGCGCCTCGTGACTGATCATGCCTTTGCGCGCGGGGCCGAGACGCTCAAGATCGAGATGCTTCCGGGCAACTCCGCCTCTCGCCACGTTGCGGAGAGCAACGGCTACACGTTCGCGGCCGAACATGGCCGCCACCTGCAATACCGCAGGTCACGCAGGTGAGATCTCCTTCGGCTTCCTGAATGCCCAGACCTTATTGATGAGGAAGTTCACCGGCGTGGCGATCAGCGTGGACAGCCCCTGCGCCCAGTAGGACTTGGTGCGCAGGCCCGTCGAGTCGTCCAGCAGGTGATCCGGCAGGGCGATCGGCGAGTTCGGATTCATGAACAGGGTCATAAACGTCAGCGAGACCGCAAAAGCGATGCCGCCGGTGGCCAAGAACGGGAAGAAACCCGCGAACCAGTTGCGCTGCTCGAGTTTGCGGAACGTCCAGGAGCGGTTGAGCTGGTAGTTCCAGATATTGGCCACCACAAACGCGATCGTGGACAGCACGTGATACCAACGCACGTTGAAGCGGGTGCCGGGGATGCCCACGAGCGCATCCGCCTCGTGGAGGTCCCAGCCCGCCTCCAGCGCCTTCTTGGCCAGGTAGAACACCAGCAGGTTGACCACCACGCCGGAGCCGCCGACCACGCCGAACTTGAGAAATTCGCGCAGTCCGGTGGCCAGCCGCGCCGCGCGGCCTGGATCCGAGTCGTGCACGCACGCCTCCTTCTTGGAAAAACTAACCTGCCTAGTCTAGTACGCGGTCAGCCGTAGAAGGAAAACGGACTTTTACACCGAAAGGCGCGCGACAGCGACGTCGATGCGCTCATCGGTCGCGGTGAGCCCGATGCGCACGTGTCCGGCACCTGCTGGGCCGTAAAAGTCACCCGGGGCAGCCAAGATCCCGCGCTCGGCGAGCCAGTCCAACGTCTCACGCGCGTCCATCCCCTCGCGGCGCGACCACAGGTACAGGCCAGCCTCGGAGTGGTCGACGGCGAACCCGCTGTCTAACAGCGCCTTCAAAAGCTTCGCACGGCGGGCGGCGTAGGTGCTTGCCTGGAGTTTCTCGTGGGCGTCGTCGATAAGCGCGGCGCGCATCGCGTGCTGGACGGGGCCTGGGACCATGAGCCCGGAGTGCTTGCGCACGAACAGCAGCTCCTGGACCAGGTCCGTGTCGCCGGCGATCCAGCCCGCGCGGTAGGACGCAAGGTTCGAGGTCTTCGACAGCGAGTGCAGCGCGAGCAGGTTGGTCATGTCCTCGCCGCACACGCGCGGGTCGAGGATGCTCACCGGCTCTGCGGACCACGGCAGGCCCAAGTAGCACTCGTCCGAGGCAATGATCGCTCCGGTGTCGCGGGAAAACGCGACCCACTCGCGCATCTCCTCGGCGCTTAGGACCTTGCCCGAGGGGTTCGACGGCGAGTTAATGAAAACCAGCGCCGCCCCCTCAACCGGAGTATCAGAGCGCACCGGCTCCGCGCCCGCGAGCAGCGCGCCAACCTCGTAGGTGGGGTACGCCAGCTCCGGAATGATCACCTTCTGCCCGGCCAGGCCTAAAAGCGTGGGCAGCCAGGCGATGGCCTCTTTCGTGCCGATGACCGGCAGCACCGAGCGCTCGTCGAGACCGGTGACCGAGAAGCGTCGCGCCATCGCGCCCACGATCGCTTCGCGCAGCTCCGGCGTGCCCATGGTCTGCGGGTAGCCGGGCTCGGCGGCGTGCTCGACGAGAGCGAGCTGGATCGACGGCGCGACCTCATCGACGGGTGTGCCGACCGAGAGGTCGATGATGCCGTCCGGGTGCGCTGCCGCATTTGCCTTCACATCCGCGATCGTGTCCCATGGGAACTCCGGCAGGCGTGAGCCGAGGGGCTGGCGCTTGGGATTCACCGGCATGATCCTAGTCCTGGTTCTGCGGCGGCAGGGCCTCGACAAACGGGTGGTCGTAGCCGGTCGGGCCCGTCTTGGTCGCACCGCCCGGGGAGCCCAGCTTGTCAAAGAAGCCGACGTTGGCGTCGTAGTACTCAGCCCACTCGTCCGGGGTGTCGTCCTCGTAGAAGATGGCTTCGACCGGGCAAGCCGGCTCGCAGGCGCCGCAGTCGACGCACTCGTCCGGGTGGATGTAGAGCATGCGCTTGCCTTCGTAGATGCAGTCGACGGGGCACTCCTCGACGCAGCTGCGATCCAGCACGTCCACGCATGGTTGAGCAATCACGTAAGTCATGTCGTCCAGTATGTCACTTCGCCCGAAACATCGGCCAAACGCCACCCATTATTCCGGCTAGCAGCAGGAGCAACGTCAGAATATTATCTGGCACAAGGTGTGGGCCTGCGAGCGGGAGCACGAACATGAGCGCGAAAAAGCCCAGCGTCCACACCGCAAGCGGCACACAGGACACCCAAAGCACGCCGCGCGACCACAGCCGCGCCGTCTTCGTCAGCACCATGTTGAAGCCGAAGGCGAGCAGGATGGTCAGCGGCATCGGCACGCCACCTACATAGGCGCCGAGGTAGACCACCTCCAGCAGCAGGGACACACACGCGCCGATGCCGAGCCACACCATTGCCCCTACTGCCTCGCCGCGCGTGAAGGTATCGCGCACCACCGGCTCGCTCACCGCGCGATCCCTCCGAGCAGCCCGGCTGCCGGGTCGTCGATGGGCACGCCAGCGCCGAGCTGGAAGTGCTCGTAGGGCTGGATCGGCTGCACGATCAGATTCGACAGCGCGTAGTAGACCACCGGGCCGGAAGCGATCACCGCGTGCGGGTTCGTGGCACTTGTGCGCCCGTCAGCGATCCACAGCTGCGTGGCGTGCGCCCGCATCGCCGCGACCTTGGCGCTGTAGGCGTGCTCGGACAGCCGGATCGCGATATCCGAGTGTGCCACCCCGTCGAGCTCGCCATCCTCCGGCAGCCGCCAGCCCTCCGGAGCCTCCTGCGGCATGAGCGCCGCCGTCTCGTCCGCCAGGCGCACCGACCACAGGATGCGCGGCACGCCGACGCGCTCAGCCGCCGCGTGCGTAATCTCGTGCGCCCGAATGTGGTCCGGGTGCCCGTAGCCGCCGTCCGGGCCGTAGGTCAGCACGAGGTGCGGCCGCTGCGCAGCCATGAGCTCCGCAAGCTTATCGACGCTCCCCTGTCCCCCACGCACAAACGCCCGCGGATGCTCATGCGCCGCCGAGCCCGCCATCCCGCTATCGCGGTAGCAGCCCGCCCCGCCCAAGAACACGCCTCGCGCGCCGATCGCGGTGAGCGAGTCAGCCAGCTCGCGGATGCGGAAACCACCCAGCTGGTCGGCGTGGTCGACGGTCAGCTGCTGGTAGGGCTCGCCGATGACCTCGCCCTCCTCGCCAAGCGTGCAGGTCACCACCAGCACGTCGGCACCGCGGGCGGCCAGATCGGCCAAGGATCCACCCATGGTGATCGCCTCATCGTCCGGGTGCGCGTGCACCGCCATCACGCGGTAGCCCACTAGGTCACGGTTGGTCGTACTCGACACTTCTGCTCCTTCTATTCGGCATCATCCGGGTCTGCGGGGTGCGGCCCAACCAGCCGCCAGGAGGCCGCGCCCGAAATCCCTTCGTTCCATCGTTGCAGATCCGGCGACGGCCCTTGAAGCGCGGTCCCCAACGCCAGGATGCGCGTCTCACGCACGATCGGCACCCACAGCACCTCGCGGGACTCTATGTCGGCAACGCGCTGCCGCGCCTCCCCTATGCCGATCGTGCCGGCGAGGATGCGGCCAGCGAGCGCCTGGTTCTCCTGTGTACACAGCCCGGCAATGTTCTCGTCACGCGCGCCATCCGCCGGACAGGTCAACCGCCCGGCCAGCTGCGTTGCGGTACCCGCGTCAAAGCGCCAGCCCACGAGCAGGTCGATGTTGCCCTCTGGCAAGCTGCGCGAAAGCAGCGCGTCCGTATCCGTAGTCACCACGTTGGCGCGAACGCCGCGCTGCTGCAGGATGTCCGCGAGCGATCGCGCGGCCGCAGCAGCCGCAGGATCGGAAGCATCCGCCCCGATGCGCAGCGGGCGGTGCGCCGCCACGTACTGCGGCAACTCCACCGGCTCGCCTGCAAGGTGCGGCGTTTCTGGCGCGAGCGCGAGGTCGGTTGAGCGGCCGGTGCCGATGGCGGCGAGCAGGGGGACGTCGATAAGCATGCGCAGCTCTTCGCGCATCGCGTGCGTCAGCCCCGAGGTGGCTGAGATGTGCACGCCCAGGGTGCGCGGGCTGGTGACCAGGCGCGTTTGCGTGGCCGGCAGGAGGGCGAGCACGCGCGAGGAGGTCTCCTCTGGCGCTTTGTCCACGAAGCCGAGCTGGCCGACGCGCAACTGGTCGGCGACCTGGGTGGTGGTGCGGACTGCCTGCAGCGTGACGATGTCGATGTTCGCCGGGGATGCGCCCCAAAAACGGTCGTTGCGGTGCAGTGTAACCGTGCCGCGGCCGCGGTCCACCTCGCGCACCATGTAGCGGCCGGCGGAGGCCGGAATCGTGTCGCGAAGCGCCGCGCGAAAATCGGTCGCGTCCGGGTTCATCAGGTGCGAGGGCAACAGGTGGGAAAACAACGTCTGCCAGGTGCGCACCGGCTGCGCGAAGTCCACGTCGACGACCTTGCCACCCGCACCGGTAACGCGCACGCCGACCACCGCATCGTAGCCCGCGGAGTCGATCGTGCCCGCGGTCTGCGTCATGCCGCGCCACAGGTAGACAAAGTCGGCACCGGTGATCGGGGTACCGTCGGACCACTGGGCCTCGGGGGCGATGACGTAGCGCACCGTCATCGCGTAGCGCGAAGACGGCAGCCGCGTTGCCGCTTTCAGCAGCTCGTCGTTGCGCTCGCCGTCTAAGAAGGCGCTGGGCAGCACGAGGTTGGCGATGCTGCGCACCATCGCCGACTCGTCCGACTGCAGGTGCGGGTTGAGCCCGCCTCGCAGCCCGTCCGTGCCGACGGTGACCTGGGAGCGCTCAGGCGCCTTGGTGTTGCGCTGGCGCGGCTGGTCCTGCTCGGCGTCCTCGTGTTGCTCGTGCTCGGGGGCTTCCGCCGGGTCGACGAGCGGCGGCGGGCCAGGATTTGCCGCGCAGCCCGCGAGCAGTATAAGCGCGCCACAGGTGGCGAGCAGTGCGGTCAATCGGCCCTGCACGAAGCCCTGCTTTACTTGTTCTTCGCCTTCGCGCGGGAACGCGCGCGGCCGCGCTCGGTCGCGTTGAGGATGATCTTGCGCACGCGCATCGCCTCGGGCGCGACCTCGACGCACTCGTCCTCGTCACAGAACTCGATCGCCTCGTCCAGGGACAGGGTGCGTGCCTTCGCCAGGGTGACCGTCGCGTCCGCGGTGGCGGAGCGCATGTTGGTCAGCTTCTTTTCCTTGGTGATGTTGACATCCATGTCCTCGTCGCGGCTGTTCGCGCCGACGACCATGCCCTCGTAGGCTTCCGCGCCCGGCTCGACGAAGAAGTCGCCGCGGTCCGCCAGCTGCTGCAGCGCGTACGCGGTGACCTGGCCGGAGCGGTCAGCGACGAGCGAACCGGTCGGGCGACCCTTGATCTCGCCTGCCCACGGGCGGTGCTCGATGGGGTAAGAGTTAGCGATACCCGCGCCGCGCGTCTCGGTGAGGAAGGTCGTGCGGAAGCCGATGAGGCCGCGCGAAGGCACGTCGAACTCCATGCGGACCCAGTCGCCGCTGCCCGCGTTGCCCATAGTGGTCATCTGGCCCTTGCGGCTCGCCATCAGCTGGGTGACCGCACCCTGGTGCTCTGCCGGGGTGTCGATGACCATGTGGTCATAGGGCTCATAGGTCTTGCCGTCGATCTCCTTGGTCACCACCTGCGGCTTGCCGACGGTCAACTCAAAGCCCTCACGACGCATCGTCTCAATCAGCACCGTCAGCGCCATCTCGCCGCGGCCCTGCACCTCCCACGCGTCGGGGCGCTCGGTCGGCAGCACCTTGATCGAGACGTTACCGATGAGCTCCTGCTCCAGGCGCGCCTTGACCATGCGGGCGGTGAGCTTGTCTCCGCCATTGCGGCCCGCCATCGGCGAGGTGTTCACGCCGATGGTCATGGAAATAGCCGGGTCATCGATCTTGATGCGCGGCAGCGGATCGACGTGCTCCGGGTCGCACAGCGTGTCGCCGATCATGATCTCGTCGATGCCGGAGACTGCGGCGATATCGCCCGCGACCACGCCGTCCTTCGCTGGAACGCGATCCAGGCCCTCGGTGACCAGCAGCTCGGCGATCTTCACGTTCTTCACGTGCTGCTCGCCCTCAGCGTCGTAGTGGACCCAGGCGACGGTGTCGCCCTTCTTCACGGTGCCCTTGAACACGCGGATCAGCGCGATGCGGCCGAGGAAGGAGGAAGAGTCCAGGTTGGTCACCTGCGCCTGCAGCGGCGCGTCGATTTCGGCGGAAGGCTCCGGGAGGACGTCGTAGATGACGTCGAAAAGCGGCTGCAGATCCTCGTTGTCCGGGACGTTGCCGTTGCCCGGGTTCTCCAGGGAGGCACGGCCCTCGCGGCCGGAGGTGTAGAGGACGGGCAGCTCGAGCAGGTTCTCTGCGGCCTCTGCAGCCTCCGGGTCCTCCAGGCCGGCGCCCAGCTCGAGGAGCAGGTCCTGGGCCTCTTCGACGACCTCGTCGATGCGCGCGTCCGGGCGGTCAGTCTTGTTCACGCAGATGATCACGGGCTTTTTCGCCTCAAGCGCCTTGCCCAGCACGAAGCGGGTCTGCGGCAGCGGGCCCTCGGAGGCGTCGATCAGCAGCACGACACCGTCAACCATGGACAGGCCGCGCTCGACCTCGCCGCCGAAGTCGGCGTGGCCCGGGGTGTCAATGACGTTGATCACCAGGTCGCGGCCGTCCTTGCCCTTGCCTTTGCGGCGCACGGCGGTGTTTTTGGCCAGGATGGTGATGCCTCGCTCGGACTCGAGCTCGCCAGAGTCCATGACTCGGTCGCCGTGTTCGCCGTGGTCGCCGAACACGCCGGACTGTTCCAGCATGCCGTTGACCAGGGTGGTCTTACCGTGGTCAACGTGGGCGACGATTGCGACATTACGAAATTCAGGATGCGACACTTATCCGGTGCTCCTTTTATATAGGCGAGTAGAACGATTAAACCTTACCCCTGTAACGCCTAGATCGCACCTTCGATACGCCCAGCAAAGCACCCAGAAACCTGGCAATCCACCTTGACACTGTGACAAAAGTGACTAGTGTGGCTTAAGTTGCGTGGTGCTTTGTGCCACCTCAGTTTCTACCCCCAACCCGACGAAGGACACCGACCCCGCCGTGCGAACCCCCGACACGACCAAGCGCGCCGGCCGCTTTGCTGCTGCCGCATTCGCGCTCGCGGCAAGCCTCGCGCCCGTGACCGCCGCCCACGCTGCGCCCTCGGCCGGGCCGATCACCGTCGGCTCGACCACCTCGTCAAACCCGCTCGATACCCTCGGCCGCCCCAGCGACGAGACCATCGCGCGCGTCGAAGCCTTTGCCAGCCAGCCCTTCGTCCCTGAGCCTGCCGCGAACGCACTGCGCACCGCACTCGCGTTCTTCGCAGGTCAAGGCGAACTCGGCGGCCCGCCGCTGCCGGAGAACGGCCCGGCGTTTACGCAATTCGCCTGGCCGACCGTGTCGTCGAACTGCATCGGGCCCCGCATGCACTCAACCGCTTCCGCCATCGCGGTGCCGGGACCAACGCAGACGCCGCACCCCGGCGCACGCGCCGGCGAGGCCGTCTTCGTTTTCACCGCACTCGGCACGCCACCGGCAGCAAAACAGCAGGGTGGGCTGAACGCGTACTGGATTAACCTCGATTCGATGCGCACCGGTGTAACGCCGCTTGGCAATCACGGGATTAACCCCACAGGACCGACCACCTTGTCCGGCACCGCCGCGACAGGACCCGGCCGCGTCCTCGCAGTCATCGACGGTGCCGCGCGTACCGCCGAGAAGACCTGCACCTTTGCCCCGACAGCCGCGAGTTTCCACGTGAGGTAAGCACCATGAGCGCCGATCTGCACCCTGTGAAGCAGGAGAGCTTCGACACCGCGTCGAAGACGAACACCGACCCCAAGGGGTTCCTGCGCGAGGTCGACACCTTCAAGGTCACGGATTTCGGCCTCTACATGGCCCGCGGCGCGAACCACCCGCAGTTCGGCTACCTGGAGAGCTGGCTGCTGCCAGAGCTGGGACTGCGCGCTAACATCTTTCACTTCCGTGAGGGCGCGGAAAAGGACCAGGACTTTTACTTCGACGTCGCCGACATCAACGTTGACGGCGGCGTGTGGCGCACGCGGGACCTCTACGTCGACCTGGTATCGCTGACCGGCAACCCGATCGACGTGCTTGACATCGACGAGCTCGCCGCCGCCTGCTCCGCCGGCCTCATCACCGCCGAGGAGGCCGAAAAGGCCATGGACGTCACCCTGCGCGCAGTCGAGGGCATCACCCGCCACGACGACGATGCCATGGAGTGGCTGCGCGCCCTCGGCATCGAGCTGACCTGGGCCGAAGAGGTCGAGCTCGCCCCCGTCGGCTAAACCCTGCGCACCGTCACGTCCGCCGGCACTCGTTCCAGCGCCGTCTCCTGGGCGGCCCACATGTCCCAGAATTCGGCGTAGTAAGGATCGCGCGCAAGGGCGCGCTTTTTGCGCAAGCCCGCGTCCGCGTACACCCACAGCGCGTCCACCGCGCCCCGCTTTCGCGCTTTGCCTATCGACGCCCGCGTGACCGCCCCCACCCCCTCAACTATCACATCCGAGCCCGGGTCGAGTTCAACCCACTCCCCTCGCCTATCGTTTTCCCAGTCCCAGCGCCAGTAGCCAGGCGCGTGTGGATCGAGCACGTCCCGCGCGACCATCGCCGCGCCCTCGGCAAGCCCGGACCACCCCGGGTAGAAGTCGTCGAGGTGGACCACCCGGATGCCAAGAGCGGCACCGATCTGGTTGGCCAGCGTGGTCTTGCCTGCGCCGGAGGGGCCGTCGATAAGCAGCGTGTAGGGCACTTAGGACACCGCCCACACCGGGCGGAACTCGCCTGTCGCCCACGCCGCACCCAGCGCGACCGCCGCGAGCACGACGCACACCGCGAGCACCACCCAATCGCGCGTGCGCATTTTCGATTCGCGCGCCCACGTGCGCTCGCCCGCGCGCCCGAAAGCGCGCGCCTCCATCGCCGTGGCAAGCTTGCCGGCCCGCCGCAGCGACATCACGAGCAGCCCGAAGGCCAGCGAAAAGGCGTAGCGCACCCGGTTGGCATCCGCGATTCCGCGCGAGCGGCGCGCCCGGCGCATCGCCTCGACGTCCTCGCGCAGAAGCGTGAGCATGCGCAGCGCCGCCACCGAGCCAAGCACGAAACGCGCCGGTAGCCTCAGCACCTGCGCGAGCCCGTCGCCCAAATCCGTCGGATCCACGTCGGCCGAGAGCACCACCACCGGCAGCGCCACCGCCAGCACGCGCAGCGTGATCGCCCATGCGAGCGAGACCGACAGCTCGGAGACTTGGATCAGCCCGTAG
Organism: Corynebacterium imitans; assembly: GCF_000739455.1. Lineage (NCBI taxonomy): Bacteria > Bacillati > Actinomycetota > Actinomycetes > Mycobacteriales > Corynebacteriaceae > Corynebacterium > Corynebacterium imitans. The sequence goes on along the minus strand of NZ_CP009211.1, from coordinate 942,866 downwards.
TCGAAGTAGACCTCACCGCCCGACTGCCCGTAGAGCGCCATCGGGATGCCCGCGATCGGCGCGAGCAGCAAAAGCGGCCAGCCGCGCCGCGCGAGACGCCGGAAGCTCACCCCGCACAGTGGCGCGGCCACAAGCGTCGCCACGATCGCCACGGTGGCAGAGACCCAATCAATGCTCACCAGAAGGGGCGTGGTCAGCAGCGCCAGCCCCAAAATACGGGTCACCGGGTTAATTCCATCCAGCAGGTTCACTGTGTCGCCTCCAGGTGGATGATGTGGTCGCCGAGCGAGGCAATAAACGCCTCGTCGTGCGTAATCGACACGACGGTCACCCCGCGCTCAGTCAGCTCACGGATGAGCCCTGCCAGCTCCACGAAGGTGCGGTCGTCTTGGCCGAACGTGGGCTCGTCGAAAAGCACAAGCTTCGGCGCGTTGACCAGGGCCGTCGCCACCGACAGTCGCCGCTTCTCCCCGCCGGAAAGGGTGAACGGGTTCGCGCCAACCAGGTGGTCGAGTCTCAGGCGCGCGAGAAGCTCGTCGATGCGCGCTTGCGGCGCCCCGGACAGGGCCATCTCCTCGCGCACCGTCGAGGTGACGAATTGGTGTTCCGGCTCCTGGAAGACGAAGCCGATCCGCTCTGCGAGCTGCGCCGATTTCCACTTGATCGCCGGCGTCTCGAGCCCCCGGCGGATCGACTCGGAGTAGACGACCTCGCCCGCGCGCGGAGCGTCGAGGCCCGCCAGCACGTGCGCGAGCGTCGTCTTGCCCACACCGTTCGGGCCCGTGATCACGGTGGACGCGCCCTCCGGGATGCGCAGGTCACGCGGCGGGCCCACACGCGTTTGCACTCCGCGCGTGGTCAGCGCCGAAACGTCGCCTCGCACCCCGCGCGCAGGCGGCAGTTCCGGAGCCCCGGGCAGCTTATCGACGCCAACCTCATCCACCCCTTGCGCCCCCAGCCGATACGCGCGCGTGGCCAGGTGGGCCCACGGTCGCGGGCGGTGCTCCACCACGACGAGCGTGGCACCAGTTGCGGCGCATACGCGCTCCACGGCGGCGATGACCTCGTCGCGGCCGGCCGGGTCGAGGTTAGCGGTCGGCTCGTCGAGGATGAGGATGTCCGCGCCCATGGCGAGCACGCCCGCCAGCGCGAGCCTTTGTTTCTGTCCGCCGGAGAGGTGCGCGGTGTTGTGGTTCAGCGGCACGTCGAGCCCCACCGCGTCGAGGGCACGGGTCACGCGCCGCCAGATCTCCTCGCGTGGCACGCCGAGGTTTTCCGCGCCGAAGGCGACGTCGTCGCCGACGCGGGTAAGGATGGTCTGCGCCTCCGGGTCCTGCATCACCATGCCGACCGTGCCGTTGACGGTGAGGCGGCCGGTGCTGTGTCCGTCCTCCTCATCGCCGGCCAAACCAGCCAGCACGGCGAGCAGCGTGGACTTGCCGGAGCCGGAATCGCCGGTGAGGATGACCCGTTCGCCGCGTTCGATGCGCAGGTCGACGCCCTCAAAGGCGGGTGTGGCGCGGGTGGCGTACTGGTAGCTTAAGCCCCGGGCCTCAATCGCGGGTGCAGCCATCTAGCGAGCCTGCGTAGACGCAGCGCGCAGGCGCTCGCGGCCCGCACCGAAGCGGTCGAGCGCACCAGTCTTGGCCAGCGCCTTGACCAAAAAGTACCCGAGCACACCAGCGAGTACCGCACCGGAGATCGAGGTGCACACGAGGTAGATCACGTTGTAGCTCAGGCTCATCGCCAGGTTGCCGGAGGTAAACAGCTCCAGCACGAACGCGCCCACGCCGGCGCCGATGCCGGAGAGCACGGCGACGTCGAGCGAGAAGCGCTTGTACATGAAGATGAGGAAGATCAGCTCCGCGCCGAGGCCCTGTGCCAAGCCCGAGTAGAGCGTCTCGATCGCCCACTGGCTGCCCAGCAGCGCCGATACGGAGGCTGCGAGCACCTCGACGAACACCGCCGCGCCCGGCTTGCGGATGATCAGCCCGCCCAGCACACCACCGATGAGCCAGATGCCGTTGAACAAGCCGCCGAGGCCGGGCGTGAAGGCGTCGATAGCCTTGTAGCCCGCGTACCCCACGCCATTCCACAACATGAACAGCAGGCCGCAGGCCACGCCGAGCACGGCCGCGGTGACGATATCAATCACGCGCCAGGAGTTGGTCCCGGTTGCAGCACGATTTGTCATTATCCTTCCTTTCGCCGGTATTACCCGGATCAGGTTCGACGGTTTACCGCGTGTTGCGGATTCTCAGCCGGGCGTGCGCCCAGCTCCCGTGTTTTTCAAGTGCGCGAATAGCCTACCCGACGTCGATGCCGAGCTCCTCGCCGGTACCAAGCTCAATGTTGAGCCCCGGCACCGAGGCGATGAGGTTCTGCGTGTACTCGTGCTGCGGGTTGTCGAAGATGCTGTCCGCATCGCCCTGCTCCACCGCGCGGCCTTTCTCCATCACCACGATGTGGTCCGCAGTCTGGCGCACAACCGCCAGGTCGTGGGTGATGAACAGGTAAGACAGCTGGTGCTCTTCCTGCAGGTCCGTGAGCAGTTTCAGGATCTGGTTCTGCACTAACACGTCGAGCGCGGAGACCGCCTCATCGAGCACGATCACCTCCGGGTTCAGCGCCATCGAGCGCGCAATGGCGATGCGCTGGCGCTGGCCACCGGACAGCTCGTTCGGGTAGCGGCGCATGGCCGAGCGCGGCATCTGCACCATGTCGAGCAGCTCCGCCACGCGCGCCTCGCGCTCTTTCCGGTTGCCCACCTTGTGCAGGGTCAGCGGCTCCTCGATGCAGCGATAGATCGAATGCATCGGATCCAGCGAGCCGTAGGGGTTCTGGAACACCACCTGCATTTTGCGCCGCATCTCGCGCAATTCCGCGCCCTTGAGCGTGTTGACGTTCTTGCCCTCGAAGCGCACCTCGCCGCTGGTGGGCTCGAGCAGGTTGAGCACCATGTTCGCCACCGTCGACTTGCCGGAGCCGGACTCGCCAACCAGCGCAAGCGTTGTGCCGCGGTGGATGTCAAAGGAGACATCATCGACTGCGCGGAACATCTGCCCCTTTGACTTGCGGCCGCGCGCCTCGAACTCCTTGACCAAGTTCTTCACCTCAACAACGAGCTCACCCGCCTCGCCGGTGGTGAGCTTCTCCGAGGTCTCCAGGCCCTGCTTCTTCGCGGACTGGATGCGTGCCGACGCCAGCGAAGGTGCCGCCTTGACCAGGCGCTTCGTGTAGGGGTGCTGCGGGTTGCGTAGGATCTTCAGGCTCGGGCCCTGCTCCACGATGCGGCCGCGGTGCATCACCACGAGGTGGTCCGCGCGCTCTGCGGCGAGCCCGAGGTCGTGGGTGATGAACAGCAGGGCGGTGCCGAGCTCGTCGATAAGCGAGCGCAAGTGGTCCAGAATCTTCTTCTGCACCGTGACATCCAGCGCGGAGGTCGGCTCGTCGGCGATCAGCAGCTTCGGGCGCGCGGCCAGGCCGATCGCGATCAGCGCGCGCTGGCGCATGCCACCGGAGAACTCGTGCGGGTACTGGCGGGCGCGGCGTTCGGTGTCCGTCAGGCCGGCCTCTTCGAGCAGCTTGACGACGCGCTCGTGCCGCTTGGAGCCCTCCACCACATTGTTGGCGCGCAGGGCCTCCTCGACCTGCGTGCCGATCCGCCACACCGGGTTCAAGTTACTCATCGGGTCCTGCGGCACCAGACCAATCTGGTTGCCGCGCACCTCGCGCCACTGCTTCGCATCCAGCTTGGTCAGGTCCTCGCCCTCGAGGCGGATCTCGCCGTTGGTCACCTTGCCGGTGCCCGGCAGCAGCCCCAGCAGGGACATCGCGGCGGTGGACTTGCCGGAACCGGATTCGCCCACGATCGCGACTGACTGGCCGGGGTAGATCGTCAGGTTGAAGTCGCGGACCGCCTCGACCACGCCGGTGGTCGAAGAGAAGGTGATTTTGAGGTCCTCGACCTCCAGCAGCGGCTGGGTGTCGTTGGAAAGTGCAGTGCTCATCGCTTCCTCGCCTTCGGGTCAAGGGCGTCGCGCACGGCGTCGCCCATCATGATGAAGCTCAGCACGGTCAGTGCCAAAGCAATTGCCGGGTAGAACAGCACCATCGGCTGGGTGCGTAGCGACGCCTGCGCCGCCGAAATATCGCCACCCCACGACACCACCGTGGTAGGCAGGCCGATGCCCAGGAAGGACAGGGTCGCCTCCGCCACGATGAACGTGCCCAGCGCCACCGTGGCGTACACGATGATCGGGGCCGCCGCATTCGGCAGGATGTGGGAGATGATAATCCGCGGGTTGCTCGCTCCCAGCGCGCGGGCGGCGGTGACGAACTCCTCGTTCTTCACGCTCATCACCGCGCCGCGGGTGATACGCGCGATCTGCGTCCAGCCGAACATCGACAGGGCGAAGACCACCATCCAGATGGAGCGGTGTCCCTTCATCATGGACATGACCACGATCGCGGCCAGCACGAGCGGCACGGCGAAGAAGATGTCGGTCAGACGCGACAGCAGCGTGTCCCAGATCCCGCCGTAGAAACCGGCGACCGCGCCGATGAGCGTGCCCAGCAGGGTCACGATCAGCGTGGTAAGCACGCCAACGGTCACAGAGGCGCGCGCCCCGTAGATCGTGCGCGAGTAAATATCGCAGCCCTGTCGGTCAAAGCCAAAGGGGTGGCCGGGCTCCGCGGGGTTCAGCGAGCGCGACAGCATGCACTCGCGCGGGTCGACGCTGGCGAACAGGCCGGGGAACAGCGCGATCGCCACGGCCAGCAGAATCAGGATCGCGGAGACCCAGAACAGAGGGCGGCGGCGCAGCACGTGCCACGCTTCGGTCCACTGGTTCGAGGGCGCGCGGTCGTCGGGAACCGCGTCGACTGCGCCGAGGCCGGTCTCATCTGTCTCGGCGACGAAGTATTCCTGGCCGCGTCGGGCCACAGCCCGGTTCGCGTTGGTGTCTGTGTGTGCGTTGTTATGCATAGCGGATCCTTGGGTCGAGCACGGCGTAGAGCAGATCGACAAGCAGGTTGGCCACGATGTAGACAATGACCAACACGGTGGTAAAGGAGACGACGGTGGCGGGCTCGCCCTTCAAGATCGCCTGGTAGATGGTGCCGCCGACGCCGTTGATGCCGAAGATGCCCTCGGTGACGATCGCGCCGCCCATCAGCGCGCCTAGGTCCGCACCGAGGAAGGTCACCACGGGGATCATGGAATTACGCAGCACGTGGCGGCGCAGCACAGTCCCCTCGCTTAAGCCCTTGGCGCGCGCGGTGCGGACGTAGTCTTCCTGCAGGTTCTCGCTCACCGACTGCCGGGTCAGCCGGATGACGTAGGCGCACGAGAGCGCGCCCAGCACCACCGCGGGCATGAGTAGCGCCTCAAAGGTTTCGTTGCGCCCGACGGTGACCGGAAGCAGCCCCCATTTGACGCCGACGAGGTACTGCAGCACGAAGCCGATGACGAAGGACGGAATGGCGATAATGATCAGCGAGGCCACCAGGATGGTGGAGTCGAAGATACCGCCGCGGCGGATACCGGCGATAAACCCGAAGATGATGCCGAAGATCGCCTCGAAGGCAATTGCCATGAGCGCGAGCTTGATGGTCACCGGGAAGGCGTTCGCCATTACCGACGACACGGGCTGGCCGGAAAACGTCGTTCCGAAGTCGCCGACGAAGATGCCCTTGATGTAGAGCAGGTATTGGACGAGGAACGGCTTGTCCAGGTTGTATTCGGCCTCAATGCGGGCGCGGGCGGCCTCGGTCAGTCCGCGGTCGCCGCCAAGCGCCGCAACCGGGTCGCCGGGCATGAGGAAAACAAGTGCGTAGAGCAGCAGCGTCGCGCCAAAGAACACGGGGATCATTTGGAGCAGTCGCCGCACGATGTATCGCTGCATGTTGGTGCTTTCACGTTTGGAGCGGACGAGCTACGCCGGTTTACGGCGCACAACCCCGAACCGCACGGCGGTCGGGGTTGGGGTGCACAGCTCGAGAGCTAGGGGTTACTGCTTGGTGATCTGCGTGTAGACAGGCATCGACTTCCAGGAGAAGACGACGTTGTCTACTGTGTCCGCGGAACCGCCGTTGACGTTGGCGTACCACAGCGGGATGGCCGGCAGGTCCTCCAGCAGGATCTCCTGCGCCTGGTTGTAGGACTCCGATGCTGCGTCGATGTCGCCAGCGTTCGCCGCCTCGGACAGCAGCTTGTCGAACTCCTCGTTGGAGTAGTCGCCGTCGTTGGAGCCAGCGCCGGTGCCGTACAACGGGCCGAGGAAGTTACCCAGCGACGGGTAGTCCGCCTGCCAGCCGGTACGGAACGCGCCGTCGATGGTGCGGTTGGTCACGTCATCGCGCAGGGACTTGAAGTCCGGGTAGGCGTTGCCGGTGGCCTCGATGCCGAGGGTGTTGCGGATGGAGTTAGCCACCGCGTCGACCCAGGCCTGGTGCCCGCCGTCGGCGTTGTAGGAGATGGTGAACTCGCCCTCGAACGGTGCGATCTCCTCAGCCTCGGCCCATAGGCGCTTGGCCTCCTCCGGATTGTACTCCAGCACCTCTGCACCCTCCAGGCTGTCGGTGTGGCCCGGGATGACCGGCGAGGTGAAGTCGGTGGCCGGGGTGCGGGTGCCCTCGAAGATCGTGCTGGTGATCTCCTCACGGTTGATCGCCATGGAGATCGCCTTGCGACGCAGCTTGCCCTCCTCGCCAGAGAAGTGCGGCACGGACTCGCCGACGGTGAAGGACTGGAAGATCGCGGCCGGCTGGTTGACAGCGCGGTCGCCGAGCTCATCCTCGTAGGTGGAGAATGCCGAGTCCGGGATCGCGTCGAGCACGTCCAGGTTGCCGGCGAGCAGGTCCGCGTAGGCGGCATCCTGCTGTGCGTAGAAGACCCAGGTCACACCGTCGTTCTGCGGCTCGCGCTCGCCCGCGTACTCCTCGTTGGGCACCACGGTTGCGTCCTGGTTATGGTTCCACTCCACCAGCTTGTACGGGCCGTTGGAGATCGGCGACTCGCCGTAGGCGTCGATGTCGTCGTACGCGGACGGGTGCATCGGGAAGTATGCGGAGTAGCCCAGGCGCGTCGGGAAGTCGGCCTCCGGCTGCGCGAGCTCGATGGTGAAGGTCTTATCGTCCTCTACCTTTAGGCCCTCCATCTCTTCCACGCCCTCTTCGTAGCCCAGGATCGGCTCGAAGAAGTAGGAGGCCAGCAGGGAGTTCGCCACGGTGTAGTTCCACGCCTTGACGAAGTCCTCGGCGGTCACCGCCGAGCCGTCGGACCACTTCGCGTCCTTGAGCTTGACGCGGTAGGTCTTGTCACCCTCCAGCTCGATGGACTCTGCCAGGTCGTTGTGGACCTCGCCATCAGCGTCGTAGTACACCAGGCCAGCAAAGATCTCGTCGACGATGCGGCCGCCGCCGGTCTCGTTCGTATTGCCCGGGATCAGCGGGTTCTGCGGCTCCGAGCCGTTCGCCAGGATGACGTTGCCGATCTCCGCACTATCGGACCCGGATGCTGCGTCCGCACCGGAGTCAGACGAGTCGCCGCACGCAACGAGCCCAAAGGCAAGGGTTCCTGCTGCCAAAATCGCTGTGGTCTTCTTGTTCAACACAGCGCCTCCTTAGTTGTCGCTCTTCCAAATCCACCACACCCGCTTGTGAGAAGCCACACAAGGGGCGGTTGTCTCCCATTCCATCACACTTGTCAGCCGAAAGGGAATCGTTTGGAAAGTTTTTCTTTACCTCGCGGATAATTTTCCTTAACCGAGCACACAGCGAACTGGCAGACACTTCATTGAGGCACAGGTCACGCCGCGAAAAAGGCGCGGGGCTGTCGGCTGGGGCAGCGTGGCGTCGCTAAGCTTGCACTGCCCCCAAAGGAAAGGAACCAACATGGCCGGTGGCCTCCTCGCACTGCTTGACGACGTCGCACTCATCGCCCGCACCGCCGCCGCCTCAACCGACGACGTGGCGGCCCTGACCGCGAAAACCTCCGCCAAGGCCGCGGGCGTGGTCATCGACGACGCGGCGGTGACCCCGCAATATGTCTCCGGTGTCACGCCCGCGCGCGAGCTGCCCATGATCTGGAAAATCACTAAGGGCTCGCTGCGCAACAAGCTGCTCATCATCCTGCCGATCGCGCTGCTGCTCAACGCGTTCGCGCCCTGGGCGCTCGTGCCGCTCCTCATGCTCGGCGGCTGCTACTTAGGCTTCGAAGGTGCCGAGAAGATCGTGCACAAGCTCACCAGCAATGCCGACGAAGAGGCCGAACGCGCCGCGAACAAGAGCCCCGAAGATGAAGACTCGCTGGTGAAGTCGGCAATTACCACCGACCTCATCCTCAGCGCCGAAATCATGATCATCGCCCTCGACGAAGTCGCCGACCAGCCGGTGTGGATGGAGGCCGCCGTGCTCGTCGCCGTCGGCATTTTGATCACGCTTGTGGTCTACGGCGCCGTCGCGGTCCTGGTGAAAATCGACGACATCGGCCGCGGCATGATCGACCGAGGCCGCGCCCCTGCCGTCGGCCGCGGCCTCGTCAACGGCATGCCGTACGTGCTCAACGCCATCGGCATCATCGGCACCATCGCCATGCTGTGGGTCGGCGGCCACCTGATCGTTCGCGGCTTCGACGAAGTCATCGGCTGGCACCTCCCCCACGAACTGATCGAACGCGGCACCGAACTCGTCGGCGGTGGCGCGGCCGGATGGTTCGTCGAAACCGGTATCTCGCTGCTCTTCGGACTCGCAGTCGGCCTGCTCATCCTCGCCGTCGTGCGCGGCGTCAAGGCACTCACCCAGCGCTCCTAGGGTCCTGCTGCGGGGTGCGCCTACACTTACACAGGACACTGGACGAGACAAGGAGGCCAGATTCGCCGTGGGACTCCAGCGCTACCCGCTTTCGCCCGCCATCTGGGGCGCGGGCGAGGAAATCCGGCTCACGCACGTGGTGCAGGCGGCCCTGTTCACAGACTTCTCCCCGCAGCGCGCGACACGCTTCATCGACGTCGATCTGGAAGCGAACCCCTTGAGCGGCACGTGGCGCGTGCGCTACAACGGTGCCGTCATCGGCTCCGTACCCGCCGCCGACCGCGCCCGCTTCCCCGACGTCGAGCGCGTCCACCGCTCGCTTTTGCGCCCCGGCACGACCGCTTCCTTAAGTTTCAACGCGGAGACCGGCCAGTTCGACGTCGCCGTCATCCTGCCCCCGCCCCTGCTCGCCGTCCCGCGCAACGACACCCCGGCAGGTGCCTGGGTGCTGCCGCCAGGCGACATGCTCGTCGTCGACACCTCCGCGGGGGAGTTTTCCGCCGAGGAGCTCGCGCTGCTCTCCCCCGGCCAGTGGCTCGTGGCGCTGCACCGCATCGATGACACTGTTGTCGCGCTTTACGACGGCCGCGTCCTCGGCTCCTTCAACGGCACCGACGCCGCGGACATCACCGCCGCCGTCGACGAAGCGCTGTCCATGGGCGCGCCCGAGGTGTATGCCCGCGCAGTGTTGTTGGAAGGCATGGCTGGGCTGGATGTCGGCCATCCCGAGGAGGGCATCGTACTTGTCCCGGCGCTGAGTGTGCCGGATGAGCGGCCGCGGCAGCCGTGGTCGCTCGTGGATTTCCCTGACGGCAGCTGGGCGGTGACCGTCGAGCACGACTACGTGGTCGACGACGAGGACGTGCTGCGACCGCTGCACACGGCGCGCTACGTCTCGCTCGCGGGTGGGCCCCGGCCGGAGGAGCTGGCCGCGCCGACGGAGATGTTCGGCGTCGTCGATGACGAACCTGCAAGCACTCCTGCGCCCGCCGAAGCGCCGCTTACCGCCATTCCTGCCAAAGATGTCAAGGGCGCAGGCGACTACCTCACCGAGACGGAGAAGGTCCGCTTGCGCCGCGAAAAGCGCGCCAAAGAGGCGTCCGGGCGCAAGGCCCACGGACGCCACCGCGCGTAATTACCTCGGCGGTCCTGTTGCTGGGACGTTCGCGGCCCGGGCGTGTCTTCGTGCCGGGTCGGTGTGTTGTATGCCCCGGGGTGTGAGATAACCCTTGGGGCTTTGCCACATGATCTGCCCGCCAACCCGCTGCATCCTGCCCCGGTCCGGTCTGCCGTTTTGCCGGTTGTGGTAGGTGCACAACCAGCACAGGTTCTCGATCTCGGTGGCACCGCCTTTGGACCACTCCTGGATGTGGTGCGCCTCGGAAAAATCCGCCGGCTGGTTGCAGCCAGCCCACGCGCAGGTGGCACCATCCGCGCTCATCAGCGCGCGCAGCTCCCGGGTGGCGTGGCGCTCAAGCTTGACCGGATAGAGGTTAACCGGCCCGTCGGTTGCCGAGATCAGGGCGATGTACCCGGCCGTGTGCAGCTTCCGGTTGACCAGCTCTGCACCGCGCAACCACTCCCCGTTGGTCAGCTGGACTTCGATCTCGCCGTCTTCGCGCATGCGCCACTGGACGAAGTCGCCGATATCCATATTCAGCACGGTGGTGATCGACGCGTCGCCACCCGCGCGTGTGTCCTTGAGCCACGCCTGCGGGTCGTCTTTCGCCGCCCGGTAGACGGGTAGGATATCCGTGGTGCGCCCGGTGATGTGCACGGTCGACCAGCCTGTGTCGTGGAAGGTCACCGACGCTTTCGGCGCACGCGGCGCGGGCGGTTTGAGTTCCTTCTTCAAGGCTTTCGCGCGTTTGACCACGGTGCGCAGATCGCCTTGGGTTTCGCAAAGCTTTTGGCGGTAGTGCCACCGGTCTTTGTCGGAGTCCAGCGAGCGCGAGGACCGCGCAATGTAGGCCAGCGTGTCCAGCCGGTGCGCTTTCTCCCGCGCCGCCGCGACACAGGCGGCCTGCGCCTTCGCGTTGCGCACCGACCCGTAAAACACTTCGGCGGCAACCGCGAGTTGTTCGGCACGGTCGCGGTCCATGCCGCGGGCGACCAGCTCGGAGACGCTCGCCGAAGCCGCGTCGGCAACGATGGCGATGCCGGCGCGGTCGTGGGCAATCAGTGCGTCTACGAGGTTCATACCACCCACAATAAACACCCACGACCAGCACAAACAACCAATTGTGAGAAGTATTCCACTTTCGCCCCAAAAGGGAACCGAAGCCCCAAAACGTGCGTCTAATAAGGGTTATCGCAAAACTCGCGCGGTGCCGTCGACGCGGCGGGTCACCCCTGCCGCGTCGAGATACTCGAGCAGCGGAATAGCCACGCGGCGCGTCGTGTCCCACGCCTTGCGCGCCTGGGAAGCGGTAAACGGCGCGTCGAGGGGGCGCAAGCGTTCGGTGGCGTGGGTGGGGGCGTCGGCAAGCAGCACGATGTCCCGGTTCGCGCCGAGCCGGATGATGCGGCCGGCGCGCTCTGCCGCGGCGAGCTCCTTCGCGCCGAGCTCCCAGCGCTCGAGATCAGCCGCCTCGGGCGCCTGGAAGGGAGCGCGGCGCAGGTGCGCTTCTAGCGATGCGATGCCGGGGGCGATGGCGGCACTGGTGGTGAGCAGGCCGTCGGCAAGCGTGAGCTTCGCTGCGGCGGCGACAAGCGGCAGCAGCTTCGGATCCGGCAGGCCGAGCTTGTCCACGGCCGCGCCCGCGGTGAGCCCCGCCGAGAGCGGATCGCGGCGCGTGTGCTGCGCGACCGCGTCCAAAAGTGCGCGCTTCCACTCCATGACTTGGGTGGCGCGGATCCAGTAGCCGGCGAACTCGATGGTGCCCTGCGGCGGCTCCCCTGGCACCAGAAAGCCGAGGCGGGCCAGGTGCGCAGGCGTGACCGCGACGCGGCGGGCGATCTCGTGGGAGAGGTTGGGAAGTGTCGGCAATTCTGCAGCGCGGCGGCGTCCGTCGCCGCGGCGCGGCAGTTCGGGCGGGTCGACGTCCACGGCGCGCACACCGGCGAGGATGTGCTGGGCACCGGGGGCGCGCAGGGCGAGCGTATCGCCGAGCGTGACCGGTAGCGGGCGCTCCAAAATAAGGCGCAGGTAGTCCTCGCCGAAGGGGCGGATCTTCGCCGTGACCTGGGCGGTGCCGAGGTGGGCGTGGACTTCGTGTGGGAGTGCGGTGGCGGGTGTGCCGGTGGTGACGTGGGCGTCGAGAAGCGAAGTGTGCTCCCACGCCTCGGGGGTGCACAGCGCGTCGCCGCGGCGCACCTCCTCGGCGCTGATGTCGCGCAGGTTGAGTGCGGCGCGCATGGCGGGACGGGCGGCGTCGACGGGTGCGTCCTCGGATTGGATGCTGCGGACTTTCACGTCGCGTGAGCCGAGTCGCAGCGTGTCGCCGGGGCGGATAGTGCCCGCGGTCAGCGTGCCGGTGACCACCGTGCCCGCGCCCTTGACGCTGAAAGCGCGGTCGACCCAAAAACGCACGCGCGCGGCGGGATCAGGTAAAGGTGCCGCGCGCAGCATCTCCACGCAGGCGGCGACGAGTGAATCGACGCCCTCGCCGGTGTGCGCGGAAACCTCGACGATCGGCGCGCCTGCGAGCGTGGTGCCCGCGACCTCCCGGCCGATTTCGGCGCGCACTTCATCCCTGCGCTGCGCGTCGGCGCGGTCCGCGCGGGTCATCGCGATGACCACGTTGGAGATGCCGAAGGCGTTGATCGCCGCCGCGTGGTCGCGCGACTGGGCCATCCAGCCCTCGTCGGCCGCGACAACAAAAAGGACGGCGGGCGCTGGGCCGACGCCGGCGAGCATGTTGGCGATGAAGCGCTCGTGGCCCGGCACGTCGACAAACGCGACGTCCAACGTATCCAGCTTCGCCCACACGAAGCCCAGGTCGATGGTCAGCCCGCGCTGCTGCTCCTCCTCCCAGCGGTCAGGCTCCATCCCGGTGAGTGCCTTGACCAGGGTGGATTTTCCGTGGTCAACGTGGCCCGCAGTGGCGATGACGTACGGCATTAGCGCTCCCCCTCCGCGCACTCGAGTACGGCCTGCGCGATTTCCTCGTCGCGGTGCGGGGGCACACACCGCAGGTCCAACAGGAGCTGCCCGTCGTGGACGCGCCCGAGCACCGCCGGCCGTCGCCTGCGCAAGGGGGCAGCAAGTACAGGATCGAGCGCGACCGCGTACCCAGGCAGCGGCACGCCGGGCGCTCCCCCGCCGCCGACGCGCCCGTCGTGCCCAACCACGGGCGCGCCCACACGCTCGGCCAGCGCTTGTGTGCGCGCCCGCAGCGTGTCGGGGTCCGCGTGCAGCGCGGCCGAGGTCGGTGTTTCCGCCGCCCGCACCGTCGCCTCGAGCGCGGCCAGGCGCAGCTTATCGACGCGCACCGCCCTCGCCAGCGGATGCCGCCGCAACTTCGCCACGGCCTCCGCGCGGCCCAAAATGACGCCCGCCTGCGGCCCGCCGAGCAGCTTGTCGCCGGAGAACAGGACGATGTCGGCGCCGTGGGCAAGTGCGGTTGTCGCGTCCGGCTCGTCCGGCAGTGCGGGGTCCGGGCGCAGGAGGCCGGAGCCGGTGTCCACGATCAGCGACAGGTCGTGCGCATCCGCGATCTGGCGCAGCTGCGCGACGCTCGCCTCGGCGGTAAAGCCGTGGACGCGGTAGTTCGAGGGGTGCACCTTCAGGATCGCGCGTAACGACGGATCACTAGCGGCCCGCTCGTAGTCGTGCGGGTGTGTGCGGTTGGTCGCGCCGACCTCCACCAGCTTCACGTGAGCGGACTCGATGAGCTCGGGCAGCCGGAAACCGGCGCCGATCTCGATGAGCTCGCCGCGCGAGATAGCCACCGAACCGTGCTCGGCGAGCGCGGCTGTGGCCAGCAGCAACGCGCTCGCGCCGTTGTTTACCACCAGCGCGTCCTCGGCCGCAGGGCAGGCCGCCAAAAGCGCCTCGCGCGCGCCGGCACCCCTATCGCGTGAGCGCACCCCGTTTTCTAGGTCCATCTCCACGTCCACGTAGCCCGCAGCATGAACCAGCGCGTCGACCGCAAGCTCGCCGAGCGCTGCGCGACCGACGTTGGTGTGCACCACCACGCCAGTGGCGTTCAAGACGGGTGTGAGCGTGGTCGCGCCGGCGTTGATCAGGCTCAGGAAGTGTTCGGCGGCATCGTCGGGGTGGAGCTCGCCGCGTCGACAAGCAGCCTGCACCTCGTGTGCACAAGCCTTCAGCGCGTGCGGGGCGAGCGGGGACGCGGGCACGAGCGCAAGCAAAGTATCGGTACCTGGGATGTTGCGGCGCGGATCGCTCAAACTCGTGTCCTCCCTAAAAAGCGCGTGGCGGAGACGGACAGGAATCGAACCTGCCAGACCGAGCTACTCGGCCTCACCAGTTTTGAAGACTGGGGCGCCCACCAGGACGCGTACGCCTCCGCGCAAAACGCTACCATAGGCCCCATGAGCACTACGAACCCAGAAATCCGTCTCACCCAGTTTGCTGTCGGCGGGGGCTGCGCCTGCAAGATCCCGCCCGGCGAACTCGAGGACGCCGTTAAGGGCCTGGTCGGTGTGAACGACCCAAACGTGATCGTCGGCCTGGACGACGGCGATGATGCCTCCGCCATCCGCGTGCGCGAGGACCTCGCTGTGATTTCCACCGCCGACTTCTTCACCCCGGTGGTGGACGACGCGTACACGTGGGGCAAGATCGCCGCCGTCAACGCGCTTTCGGACGTCTACGCGATGGGCGGCACCCCGATTACCGCCATCAACCTGCTCGGGTGGCCACGCGATGTGCTGCCGCAGGAACTCATCCGCGAGGTGCTGCACGGCGGGCTCGACGGCGCGAGCGCGGCCGGCATCTCGGTGACCGGCGGCCACTCCATTTCCGCGCCCGAACCGATCTACGGCATGGCGGCCACCGGCACGATTGACCCGGCCCGCCTGATGCGCAACGATGCGGCCGCCCCCGGCCTGCCAATCACGCTGACCAAGCCGATCGGCTCGGGTCTTTTGAACAACCGCCACAAGGCCACCGGCGAGTGGTTCGAGCAGGCAGTCGAGGTGATGACCACGCTCAACCGCGACGCCTCGCGGGCCGCTGTCGAGGCGGGCGTGCGCGCGGCGACCGACGTCACCGGCTTCGGGCTGCTCGGCCACCTGTTCAAGATGGCGCGCGCCTCCGGCATCGACGCGGTGATTGACCACACGAAGGTCCCGCTTATCGACGGCGCGCGCGACACCCTCGACAAAGGCTTCATCCCCGGCGGCTCGCAGCGCAACCTCGACTGGGTGCGCCCGCACGTCGACGCGGACGGTGTGGGAGACGACGACCTCCTGCTGCTCGCCGACGCGCAGACCTCCGGCGGCCTGCTGGTCATCGGCGAGGTGCCCGGCTACCCCGTCATCGGCGAGACCACCGAGGGCACCGGGCGGGTGCGGGTGCGCTAGCGCGCGGTCGTGATCGAGTCGCCGACCTGGCCGGCCTCCTGGCGGGCGCGCAAGCGGTTGCGCTGCGGCTCGACCACGTACTTCGGGTCCTCGGTGGAGCGCTTGCCCGCAGCGATGATGCCGAAGCGCGTCAGGCAGGAAGCGGTGGCCAGCGCCGCACCGCTTAGCCCCGCGATGACGCGGTTCTTGCCGCCCAAAACAGCGCCGATACCACCGGCGACGACGAGCGCCTCGGCTGCCTTGAGCATGCGGCCAGCCTTGCCCTCCTGCATCGTTTCCGGCAGCGGATCGTCGAGAGCGCGCTCCACGCTTTTCGACGCCACGACGTCCGCCACCGCGCCCGCCCCCGCCAACACCCGGGCCGGGCCGTTGTTGGCGGTCGAGGTGGTCACCAGCGCCACGCCCGCGGACGCGCACGCAGCCGAAGACACAAACAAGCTGGGCAGCTGCTTGTGCGCGCCTTGCCACATCGGCACCGAGGTATTGCCGAGCAGCACCGCGGTGTAAACGGCCAGCGGCGCACCCATGAGCCCGGAGAACACGCCCATCGGGGTGGCCAGCGCGTGCAGTGCCTTGCGCGCGGGTGCCGGCAGCGGGATGCGCTCACCGGTTAAGGTGTCTGCCTCCGCAGCTGCGGCAGTCACCGCCGCGCTGGAGAAGGAGCCGAGGATCCAGGACCCAACAGACATCGGCGAGGAGAGCTTGAACACGCGGAACATGTTCAAAAGGCGCTCCGGTCGGCCCAGGTCCAACACGAGGCAGCCGGAGCCGACAGCCGCGGCAACGGCTGCCGTGAGCCGGGTGTTGCGCTGCAACTCGCGGTTGCCGGTCGCGCCCGCTCCGACGGCGAGCAGCGAGGAACCACCCGCGACGCCGCCGAGGAAAAGGTACACGCCAATCGGCCACTCCCAGGGCGGGAACTTCACGATCGGGCGGCCGTAGTAGGAGTCGTACTGCGCGAACTCCGCGCGCGGCACCATCAGCTCCTCGCCGCGGCGCTGCTTCTTACCGCGCGGGCCCTTCCTGTCCTTGCGGCGCGGGCCGCGGGGGGCTTCCGGCGGTCGGAATGCGTCGAAGTCTGCCATTTACTTTCCGCCTCCAATCACGAATGCTGCTGCCGCGGCACCAACCAGGCCCGCTGCTGCGACGACGGCGCGCTTGGCCATCTCGGGCAGGTTCGCGGTGGGCACCTCGGGGTCTGGCGGGAGGCCGTAGACCTCGGGGGCGTCGAGAAGCAGGAAGATCGAACCGGTGCCGCCGACGCCGTCCTCGCTGTTCGCGCCGTAGAGGCGAGCCTCGGTCAGTCCCTGGGCGTGGAGTTCGGCCACGCGCGCCTTCGCCCTAGCCAGCATCTCCGTGTAGGTGCCGTACTGGATCGAGTTGGTCGGGCATGTCTTCGCACACGCCGGCCCCTCCCCGACTTGCTGCCGGTCAAAGCACATGGTGCACTTCTGCGCCACGCCGACGTTCTTGATCGGCGCGACCTCGCCGACGGTGAAATCTTCGCCCTGCTTAAAGCGCTCGTTGCGCTTTTGCACCCCGCCGTCGGAGCGGCGCTCGATCACGCCGAAGGGGCAGCCTGCTACGCACGTCCCGCAGCCGTTGCACACATCATCCTGCACCACGACGGTGCCGTGCTCGGTACGGAACAGCGCACCGGTCGGGCACACATCGAGGCAGCCGGCATTGGTGCAGTGCTTGCACACGTCCGAGGACATCAGCCAGCGGAAATCCGGGGTGTCCGGCAGCTTGGTCTGCGATTCTTCAGGTGCCTCCGCCTCCGCCCCCGGCATGTTCGGCATACCGAGGGAGACGAGCTTTTTGCCCTCCTCGCGCGCCTGCGCGATCTGCTCCTCGCTCTGCTCGATAAACGCAACGTGGCGCCAGGTGTCCGCGCCCAGCGCACCGGTGTTGTCGTAGGACATGCCGGACAGGGCGTACTCACCGTCCTGCGGGTTGCGGTTCCACTCTTTGCAGGCCACCTCGCAGGCTTTGCAGCCGATACAGATGGAAGTATCGGTGAAAAACGCCTTGCGGTTGTCCCTGTCATAGCCCACGTTGGCGGGCGATTCAGTAATCCGGTTTGTTGTCTGCAACTGGCCCTACCCTTCCTGGTCCGACATGTTGTCCTTGGTGGGATCGTCCTTCGCGGCCGAGGTTTCGCCTTGGCCTTGGCGGATGGCTTCGGACGACGCCCCGTCGTGAAGCACTGTCCCTGTGTCCTGATCCAAACCTGCGCGCTTCTGGTACTCGCGCACCAGCGCGACGCGATCCGCGCCACGCGGGCGACGGCCCGGGCGGATGTCCACCGCCGAGACCTTAGAGGCCTGGATGTTCACGTTCGGGTCGAGCATGATGCCCAGCAGGTCGTTCGGCCCATCACCGGAGACCTCGGCGTAATCGCCGCGGCCGTAGTGGAAAGGCATACCGATCTGCTCG
Organism: Corynebacterium imitans; assembly: GCF_000739455.1. Classification (NCBI taxonomy): domain Bacteria; kingdom Bacillati; phylum Actinomycetota; class Actinomycetes; order Mycobacteriales; family Corynebacteriaceae; genus Corynebacterium; species Corynebacterium imitans. The sequence continues at coordinate 925,121 of NZ_CP009211.1, read as the reverse complement.
AAGGTGGCATCGCCGATCGTGAGCGTCTTGATGCGCTCGGTGACCAGCACGCGGGCCTCGATGGCGTTGCGCGGCGAAATGATCGTCGCCCATTCGCCGTTTTCCAGCCCGACGCGGCGCGCCAGCTCCGGCGAGACCTCGCAGAATAGCTCCGGCTGCAGCTCCGCGAGGAACGGCAGCGTGCGCGTCATCGCGCCCGAGGTGTACATCTCAGTCAACCGGTAGGTGTTGAGCATGTACGGGTAGACCTCCGTACCCGGCTCGCCGAAGTTCGGTGCCGAGAGGTTGTCTTCCCCACGCATCACGATGCGCGACGGCGACTGCTGCTGCGCGTACAACACGTTCGGGTACGGCGACTCCTGCGGCTCGTAATGTGTCGGCATCGGGCCGTCGACCATGCCGGTCGGCGCGAACAGCCACGCGCGGCCGTCGTTTTGCATGATGAAGGCATCGTTGCCGGCCAGGGCCGCAGGTCCGACCGCGTCGCGGTCCGGCTTGAAGCCGGGCGCTCGGTCCACGGGGAAGTCGACGACGTCGTTGGACTGCCACTTCTCCGCGTCCTCGTCCCACCAGACGAGCTTCTTGCGCTCCGACCACGGCTTGCCGTCCTCGTCGGCCGAGGCGCGGTTGTACAGCACGCGGCGGTTCATCGGCCACGCCCAGCCCCAGTCCAGCGCCATCTCGTCCTGCTCGGAGCTCGGGCGCTTGTTGGCGGAACGGTTCACATCGCCTGCGAACACTCCGCAGTAGATCCAGCAGCCGGAGGAGGTGGAACCGTCGGCCTTGAGATCAGCGAACTTGTCCACCAGCTGGCCCTTGCGCGGGCCCTCCAGGTAGTAGCCGTTGATCTCGCGCAGCACCGACTCGGGGTCGATCTCGCCGTGCTCGTCGGTGTCGTAGTCCCAGGTGATCTTCTGCAGCGGCAAGTCGCGTGGGTCGGTCGAGTCCTTCACGCGCTCCTTGATGCGCTTGCCGAGCTCGTAGAAGAACTGCAGATCACTATCAGCATCGCCCGGGGCGTCCTTCGCCTTGAAGCGCCACTGCAGCATGCGCTGCGTCTGCGTGAACGTGCCCGCCTTCTCCACGTGGTTTGCGGCCGGGAAGAGGAAGACCTCCGTATCGATCTCCTCTGTGACCAGGTCACCGGACTTGATCTCCGGGGAGTCCTTCCAGAACGTCGCGGTCTCGATCTCCTGGAAGTCGCGCACCACCATCCACTTCAGCTTGGACAGCGCCATACGTTGCATGCGTCCGTTGGACTGCGCCACCGCGGGGTTCTGGCCGAAGACGAAGTAGCCGTCAACCAGGCCCTGATCCATCAACTGCAGCGTGTGGTACGTCGAGTGCGCGCCGGTCAGGCGCGGCATAAGGTCCATGCCCCAGTTGTTTTCCTCGGTGGCAGCGTCGCCCCAGTAGGTCTTCATCAGGGAGACCGCGTAGGTGTCACCCTTCTGCCAGAAGCCCTTCTGGTCGCGCTTGGACACCGCGGCCAGGTACTCGTCCCAGGTCTGCGCGGTTGCCTGCGGCATCGGCAGGTAGCCGGGCAGCAGGTGGAACAGCGTCGGCACGTCCGTCGATCCCTGGATCGAGGCGTGACCACGCAGCGCCATAATACCGGAGCCCGGTCGCCCCACGTTGCCCATGAGCAGCTGCAGGATCGCACACGTGCGGATGAACTGCGCACCCATGGTGTGCTGCGTCCAGCCCAGCGCGTAGGCGAAGCAGGTCGTGCGCTCGCGCCCGGAGTTTTCCACGATGGAGTCCGCCAGGTAGTAGAAGTCCTCCTGCGAAATACCGCAGGCTTGCTCCACCACCTCAGGGGTGTAGCGCGAGTAGTGACGCTTGAGGATCTGGAAGACCGTGTTCGGGTCCTGCAGCGTGGGATCCGTCTTGTGGTCCCACGAGACCTGCGCGTCCCAGTTCTTCTGCGGCTGCCAGGTCGAGTTGTCGTAAGCGCCGGTCTCCGGGTCGTAGCCGGAGAACAGCCCGTCGAGGTCCTCGGTGTCCTGGAATTCTTCGCTGATCAGCGTCGAAGCGTTGGTGAACGCCTTGACGTACTCCTCGAAGTACAGGTCATTCTGCAGCACGTAGTTGATCACTGCGCCCAGCAGCACAACATCGCTGCCGCCGCGGATCGGCACGTGCTTGTGCGCCACTGCCGACGTTCGCGTAAACCGCGGGTCGACGTGGATGATCCGGGCACCACGTGCCTTGGCTTCAATGACCCACTGGAACCCGACCGGGTGTGCCTCGGCCATGTTCGAGCCTTGAATGACAATGCAGTCCGCATTGGCCATGTCCTGCAGCGGCTGGGTTGCGCCACCGCGTCCAAACGAGGATCCCAAACTGGGAACCGTGGAGGAGTGTCATATACGGGCCTGATTCTCGATCTGCACCGCGCCAGAAGCGGTCCACAGCTTCTTAATCAGGTAGTTTTCCTCGTTGTCCATCGCGGCACCGCCCAGGCCAGCAATGCCCATGGTGCGGCGCAGCGCGCGCCCCTCTTCGTCAAAGTCCTGCCAGCCGTTCTTACGCGCCTCCAGGAAACGGTCGGTCACCATGTCCAGTGCGGTGTCGCGGTCCAGAGTCTGCCACTCAGTGGCACCCGGTGCGCGGTAGAGGATCTCAGTCAAGCGACCGGGCGCGTTGACCAGCTGCTCGGAGGCCGCGCCCTTCGGACACAGGCGACCGCGCGAGTGGGGCGAATCCGGGTCGCCCTCGATCTGGATGACTTTCTCGTCCTTGACGTACACGCGCTGGCCACAGCCGACGGCGCAGTACGGGCAGACGCTTTTGACGACGCGGTCCGCATCTTCAATCCGGCCCTGCATCGTCTTACTCTTGTGCGATTCGGTGTTCTCACCACGGGCGAAAAGGTCACCGTCTCGCATCTGGCGCACAACTGGCCAGTTCAGGGGACTAAAACGAGACATGCCCCTTACCCTAGCCGAGATCGCCCTCAACCACGAGTTTTTCCAGCGCGCCGCCAGCTGTTTTCACTCTCGCACACATCTCGCGCTACATATATGGACGACTTTTGATACATTCAGTGTGCTAACCCCAAGCAGCCCCGAACACATTCTTATCTTTCAAGCCTGAACCGAGTGAGCATGCACACTTCTTCCCGCCGCCGCGCACTGCGTAGCACCACCGTCGCCAGCGCTCTTGCGCTCTCCCTCACCGTCGCTGCACCAGGTGCCGGTGCCGACGAAGACACGAATGGAGAAGTCTTCGGTTCGGGCCCGGACGCCTCGGCCGAGTTCTCCGAACAGTACGCTGCGGAACACGGTGTCGAGTTCCACTACCAGCAAAACCAGGTTGGCACCCAGGACGCGGTGAAGATGCCGGGCGGCGCAACCGTGCGTGTGATGGGCGACATCCTCGGCACCTGGTCGCAGGGCGTCGGCATGGGCGCGACCGACCTTGGTGTGATGGCACCGCTGGGTGAGGGCAAGTTCGCCATGATCTTCGGCGATTCCTTCACCGGCGGCACGGTTTTCGACGGGGACTGGATGAGCCCGACGGGCCTTGTCGGCCACTTGGACGAGGACGGCTTCGTGCAAGTCTCCAGCCCGCTCAACGATGGCAACCGGGTGCGCCCGCTGATCAGCTATGCGCCGGAGAAAGACTTCACGCTCCTCCCCTCCGACATCATCAACATCGACGGCACCCTGTACATGCAGGGCATGTGGAACCGTGGTCTGCACAACGTCAGCAACACCCAGATTTGGAAGTCTGATTCGCGCGGCAAGCGCTGGACTTCGGTGGGCTACACCAGCCACAACTACCTCAACGGCCTGGGCGACATGATCAGCTGGGAGCAGGGCCCGGACGGCTACATCTACGTAGTGATGTCTTCTTTCGAGCGTAAGGACAACGTGTACCTCTCCCGCTTCAAGATCGAGGACATCGGCGATCGCGACAAGTGGGAACTGTTCAACCCGGGCTCCGGCGAATGGGGCGATTACTACGCGCCCATCATCGATCACCGGATGCAGGCCGGCGAGATGAACCTGCGCTACATCCAGGGTTACTGGGTGCTCGTGATCTTCAACAACGAGACCGAGGCGATCGAGGTCCGCATTTCCGATGAGATCGCCCGCAATTGGAACGACGTGCCGGTGACCACGATTGCTAAGAACGGCAGCTGGGCAAACCCGCAGTCCCCGCGCAACTGGTCGCAGCCCTACGGCGGCTACATCGTCCCAGGCTCGACCATCGACAATCTGGACGTGGTGATCTCGCAGTGGAACACTGGCACCCACAAGCGCTACATGGCCACTCAGTTCAACGTCCGCGGCCTGGACGAGATCTACGGCATCGACGCTGCATCCCTGCCCGCCCTGCCGGAGCCTCCCGTGGCCAACGACATCCCGGGCGCAGATGGAAGGAGCGCCAGCAACAGCTCGCTAAGCTCCGGCATGGACGAGACCACCGAGAAGATCGTCACCATCGTCGGCGTGCTCGGCGGCATCGCCGCGATCGCCGCCATGTCCTTCCCGTTCTGGCGCGACATGCTGCCGCCGCAGCTGCGCCAGATGCTCCACATCTAAAGCCAACACGCAAAAGCGCCCCCGGCACCACCGCGGAAGGTGGCCGGGGGCGCTTCGCTGTACGCCTTACTCAGACACGAGGCCCGGCTTGGCGTGCTCCTCTGCGTTTTCCAAGAAGTCGGCCGGCGGGGCGAAAAAGTTCACGCCGGTCAGCGCCTCGGAGAAGTCGAGGATGCGGTCATAGTTGCCTTCGGGCTCGCCGATGAACATGCGGCGCAGCATGCGCTCGGTGATCTCCACGTCCTTGGCGTAGCTCATGAAGTAGGTGCCCTGGTTGCCCAGCGCGTCGCCGAAGGTGAGGTTGTTGCGCACGATCTCAAGCGACTCGCCATCCTCGTCTTTGATCGAGTTCACGGCCACGTGGGAGTTGGCGGGCTTCACATCCTCGTCGAACTCGATGTCATCGTGCTTGGTGCGGCCAATGACCTTCTCCTGTTCCTCTACCGGCAGGGCGTCCCAGTCTTTGAGGTTATGGATGTACTTCTGGGCCACGATGTAGGAGCCCCCGGCCCACTCCCCCTCGCGGATCAGCGCGGTCTCAATGCCGGCCTGGCCGCGCGGGGATTCCGTGCCATCGACAAAGCCGAGCGGGTCGCGGAAGTCCTGATACTGGAAAGCGTGTACCTCGTCGTATTCGGCGACGGCACCGTCGAGTGAGACGTTGATGCGGCGGGCCAGCTCGAAGGCCACGTCGTACTCGTCGGCACGGATGTGGAAGAAGAGGTCGCCCGGCGTCGACGGCGCGTGGTGCTTCGCGCCCTGCAGCTCGCGGAAGGGGTGAAGGCCTTCCGGCTTCGGGGTGCCAAACATGCGGTCCCAGAGCTCGGCACCGATGCCAACGACGGCACTGAGCTGCGCCGAAGGCCAGCGGAAGCCAACGCCGTTGACCAGGCCCTGCAGGCCTGTGATCGCCTCGAGCGCCTGCTTCTCGGCACCCTCCTTCAACGCAATAGTCAAAAAGATGGCGTCTTTGGACTGGGGCAGAATGACAGTTTGCGAAACGTCAGCTGAGTACTTTTCGGTCATGGGCCCCAGCCTACCTACCACTGGGGCGAGTCCACATCCACACCTGCTGCTGCAGCGTGGGCGGTGACCAGCTCTAAGAGGTAGTCCTGCGCACCGGCGTAAGCTTCGTGGAAGCGCTCGTCGCCGACGTACATGCGCGCCAGAATTAGCTGGCGGGCCGGTGTGACCTCGTACCACTGCGCAATCGAAGCGCGGTGCTTTTCTACGAGCCGCTCCGCTTCCTGTGAGCCTGGTTCGACGCCTTTCTCGCGTGCCGTTACAAGTTCGGAGGCGAGCTCCTCCTGCTCGCGCATGAGCTGTTGTGCCTTGGACGCGTCGACCTTTGACAGCGCTTCCTGGGATTGCTCCCACTCGGGCGTGTGCCCCCAGCGCATTTCCGCCTCTTCTTGGTATGCCGGGAATTCTTCGCCAAAGTATTGTTTCATGTCTTCCATAGTCAGTGTGCCTTTCCTGTGATTGTGTATCATCTCCTCGACCGCTTGCAGCTGGGCGTCGAGCGCGTCCCGGCGCGTGCGTAGAGCCGCATGATGGGCAGTCAGTGCGCGTGCGAGGTGGGACGGGGAGGCGTCGAGAAGCGCAGCAATTCGCGCAAGGGGGATGCCGATGCCCTGGTAGAGGGCGATCGCCGCGCCGCGTTCGAGATCGAAGTCGTCGTAGACGCGGTAACCGGTGTTCGTGCGTTCCGGTTGGAGTAGTTCAAGCGACTCCCAGTGGCGCAGTGCCTTCGAGGTCACGCCGAGGATGTCGGCGGCCTCGCCAATCGTGTAAGCGGTCATAGGTAGCAGTGAACAGGTTGCCGTAGGGGCAAGGTCAAACTCGAGGGCGCGGGACCCAGATCCACCCCTCCTCCGCCACTAGCTCCGCCTGTTCAGCGGGCGGGGCGATGCAGCGCCCGGCGCGCACCTCGCGGGCGATGAGGGCGGCGATCACCGCGTCGAGGCAGTCAGCGCTGCTCACTGCAAGTGGACGCCAATCGCCCCAGTCGAGCCCGAAGCGCACGCTGAGCCCCGCCGCGATCTCCTCGCGGGCAGCTCGCCCCGCACCGTCCGCGCCCTTGTAGCCGCGATGACGAAGGCCCCACTGCTTAAGCGCTGCAGCCGGGTACACCTCGGCGACTTTGCCATTTCCGGCGCGGTGAGTATTTACGCCCGCTTCCCGCAGGCGCTGCTCGATTCCGGCCCAGCGCAGGGCGGGGTGCGCGATGCGCTCGGCAGCCACCGGCAGTGGGGCCACGCCCACCAAGCGGCGCACTTCCAAATCGGTGAAGCGGTTGACCAGCTCGCGCCGCACCTCGCGGTCCGCTCCAGTGGGCAAGCAGTCCTCCCCCGCTGCGTGGGCGTTAAGGAAGAACCGAAACGCCCGCGGCCACCCGAGCGGGATGTCTACGCCGGTGAGTTCGGCGCGGGCAACGTGGGTGGTGAGGTGGTCGTCGGTGGCGGTGCACGTGGCGTCGATAAGCAATGGCCCAGCGGGCGTGACCTGGATCAACGCAGTGCCGGTCTTGGCGGGGTCGGCGGCAAGGTCGATGCCGAAATAGTACTGTTCCACGCGCAAGAGCTTAGAGGTAGAGTGACCCGCGTGACGCAGCAACGATCCCCTTGGGCGGCTCTGTGGAGCATGATGCTCGGGTTTTTCATGATCCTGGTCGACTCGACCATCGTTTCCGTGGCGATTCCCGCGATCACCGCGGATCTGGGTGCGAGCTACGGCTCGGTGATCTGGGTCAACAGCGCCTACCTGCTCGCGTACGCGGTGCCGCTGCTGATTACTGGGCGCCTCGGCGATCGCTTTGGGCCACGCACGATCTACCTGATCGGCCTTGCGCTCTTTACCGTATCCTCGCTGGCCTGCGGGCTGGCGAGCACGATCGAGGCACTCATCATCGCGCGCGCCTTCCAGGGCCTGGGCGGGGCGATGGTGACCCCGCAGACGATGGCAGTGATGATCCGTACCTTCGCGCCCACCGAGCGCGGCGGCGCGATGGGCGTGTGGGGCGCGACCGCGGGAGTGGCCACCATCACCGGCCCGCTTCTGGGCGGGCTGCTTGTCGACGCCTCCGGGTGGCCCTGGATCTTCTACGTCAACATCCCCGTCGGCGTCCTCGGACTCATCCTCGGTTGGATCTTCGTCCCCCGCCTCGAGCGCACCGCGCGCACTTTCGATTGGGTCGGCGTGGGCTTCAGCGCCGTGGGTATGTTCTGCCTGATCTTTGGCATCCAGGAAGCCAACGCGCTCAACTGGGACTGGCGGGCGCTCGCCTTGATTTTCGGTGGCCTCGTGCTGCTTGTGGTCTTCGTCGTCTGGCAGTCACGGATTCGCCAGGACGCCCTCGTACCGCTCGAGCTTTTCAACGATCGCAACTTCTCGCTCGCCGCCGTCACCATCGCCACCGTCGGTTTTGCCATGTCCACCTACATGATCCCGTGGATGATCTACATCCAGTCCGTCCAGGGCTTCTCCCCCACTAGTGCGGCCCTGCTGCTTGTGCCGGCCGGGCTGGTCTCGGGCACGCTCTCGCCGTGGATCGGCAAGCTGACGAACACGCATCAGCCCAAACCCTTCGCCATCGCGGGCCTGTCTCTGCTCGGCCTTTCCATCGCGCTGACCGCATGGATCACCGATCCGTTGATCAGCCCCTACTGGCTGGTCGCCATCTCCGTCCTCAACGGCGTGGCCAACTCGATGGTGTGGGGCCCGCTATCCATGATCGCCACCCGCAACCTCCCCGGCGCTCTCGCCGGCGCGGGATCGAGCGTGTACAACACGCTGCGCCAGGTCGGTGCCGTCATCGGCTCCGCCGCGATCGCCGCGCTCATGTCGGCCCAGCTCGACGCGCAGCTTGGCGACGGTGCCGGCGACGCCGCCGTCAGCCCAAGCACGACTGGCGTGATGCCCGAGGCGCTCCACGCCCCGTTCGCGCTGGCGATGTCCCACTCGCTCTTCCTTCCCGCCGCCATCACGCTGCTTGGCGCGGCGTTGGCGTGCGGCTTCGCGCGTACGAAGAGTTGGAACGACTAGGGGGCGCTCGGCGCGTATTTTATAGTTGGCACGCACTACCCCCTGCACGAAAGGATGCCACCGTGGCCGACACTCCCGAGATGCGCGTGGGCGACGCCGACCGTTCTGCAGCCCTTGACCGTCTAGGCACGCATTTTGCCGACGGCTACCTCGACGTCGCTGAGTTTGATGCTCGCACCGCGCAAGCCGCCTCGGCCACCACGCGCGGTGAACTCGAGGCGCTTTTCCGCGACCTGCCGGAGCCTTCTCACAGCGACGCCGCCCCGGCAAATACTGCCCGTGAGGCCGAGCTGGAGCGCAAGCTTCGTGTAAAGCGGAACTGCGATCGGGCAGCCGGGCTGGTCGTCGGCTTCGGCGCGGCGGTCTTTTTCCTCCTGCAATTCGTCTTTGACGCCTCGATGGCCTGGGTTGCCTGGCCGATCGTGGGCGTGGTGTGCCTGGGCATTTATTCCTTCGCAGATATTTCCGAAGAGGAATACGACGTCTTGGAAGAGCTTGAGGAGAAGGACAATAAGGAGCGCGCGGAACGGCTCCGGATCGCGTATGAGCGTCGCAAAGAGCTCGGCAAGTAGCGCAAACCTTGGGGCCTGCTGCATGGTGGGTCACAATTACTTTGAAATTTATCCCTCGACATAGGCGAGAATCTATTAACCTAACGTTCATCACGTTTCCCGGACCAAAGGACGAATCATGCACACTTCTCGCCCCGCCCTGGCCCTGCTCACAACTGCCGCGCTGATTTTCCCCGCGCTCGCCGCCTGCTCCTCCGACAGTGAGGGTGGCGCAGACGGCGATACCGCCGGTGGTGAAAGCTACTCCATCGGTATCAGCCAGCTCGTGCAGCACCCCGCGCTCGACGCCGCAACCGAGGGCTTCAAGGAAGCCTTTGCCGACGCCGGCGTGGACGTCGAGTTCACCGAGCAGAACGCCAACGGCGAACAGGCCACCGCACTGACCATTGCGCAGCAGTTCGCTGGGCAGAACCTGGACCTGATCTTGGCCAACGCCACCCCGGCGGCCCAGGCAATGGCCCAGAACGTCGCCGACACCCCGATCCTGTTCACCTCCGTGACCGACCCGGTCGAGGCAGAGCTGGTCAACGATTGGGACGCGCCGGGCGCCAACATCACCGGCACCTCGGACAAGACCCCGTTGAAAGACCAGTTTGACCTGATTGAGCAGCTTTCCCCGGAAACCAAGACGATCGGTATTGTCTACGCTTCCGGCGAGGTCAACTCGCAGATCCAGGTCAAGGACGCGGAGAAGGAGGCCGCAGAGCGCGGCTGGACCGTCGAGACGCAGACCGTGACCAGCGTGGGCGAGATCCCACAGGCGGCAGAAACCCTCAGCGGCGTTGACGTTTTCTACGTGCCCACCGACAACATGGTGGTCTCCGGCATTTCCTCGCTGGTTCAGGTTGCCGAGCAGCACCAGATCCCCGTAATCGGCGCTGAGGCCGGCACCGTCGAGGGTGGTGCAGCGGCCACTATCGGTATTGATTACAAGGAGCTCGGCCGCCAGACGGGCGAGATGGCGCTGCGCATCCTGCGTGACGGCGAGGATCCGGCTGAGATGCCGGTGGAAACGGCCACCGAGTTCTCCTACGTGGTCAACGAAGACGCCGCGAAGGCGCAGGGTGTGGAGATTCCCGAGGAGATCCTGAAGCAGGCTGAGACTGTATGATCCCGGCGCTTGAACTCGGCCTGATCTACGGGGTCATGGCGCTGGGGGTCTACCTCACCTTCCGCGTCCTCAACTTCGCGGACCTGACAGTAGACGGCTCATTTACTACCGGCGCGGGCACCGCCGCGGTACTCATCCTCGGCGGCGTCAACCCGTTTCTCGCGACGGCTGCTGGCTTTTGCGCCGGCTTTGCCGCGGGCGTCGTCACCGGACTTTTGCACACCAAGGGCGGAATCGACGGGCTGTTGGCCGGCATCCTCACCCAGATCGGGCTGTGGTCGATCAACCTGCGCATCATGGGCGGGGCAAACCTGCCGCTCTTGCGCAGCAACACCGCCTTCAGCCCGCTGAAGGACGCCGGGCTGCTGCACTCCTGGGGCGGCGTTGGTTTGCTCGCGGTCTCCGTGCTGCTGCTCGCCTTGCTGGTCTACTGGTTCCTCACCACCGACCTGGGCCTTGCTATCCGCGCGACCGGCGACAACGGACAGATGATCACTTCCTTCGGCGTGTCCACCGACGCGACGAAGATCCTCACGCTCGCGCTGTCGAACGGGCTGGTCGGCATGTCTGGCGCGCTCGTCGCACAATTCCAGGGGTTTGCCGACATCTCCATGGGCATTGGTCTGATCGTCGTCGGCTTGGCCTCCGTGATCGTGGGGCAGGCTATCGTCGGCCAGCTCGCGCTCCTGCAGGCAATCGTGGCTGTACTCATCGGTGCCGTGGCCTACCGCATGATCATCTTCTTCGCGCTGCAGCTCGGCTTGAACCCGAACGACATGAAGCTCGTCTCCGCAGTCCTGGTCATCGCCGCGCTGCTGCTGCCAAAGGTGCTCCCCAGCACCGGGCGTAAGCGCACCACACCAGCCGCAAGTGCAAAGGCGGACGCATAATGCTGACTATCTCGAACGTGCACAAGACCTTCTTCCCCGGCACCGCCAACGAACGCACCGCGCTCGCCGGCGTTGACCTGGACCTGGCCGAGGGCGACTTCTGCACCATCATCGGCTCCAACGGCGCGGGGAAGTCGACCCTGCTCAACACCGTCGCCGGCCGCCTGCGCCCGGACACGGGCAGCGTGCACATCGACGGCACCGACATCACGCGGATGAAGGAGCACCAGCGCGCCACCCTGATCGGCCGCGTGTTCCAGGACCCGCTCGCCGGCACCGCCCCGAACCTCACGATCGAGGAAAACCTCTCCCTTGCCTACCTGCGTGGCAAGCGCCGCGGGCTCGGCCGCTCCCTGAGCAGCACACGACGCGAGTTCTTCCGCGAGCAACTTTCCACCCTGGAGCTGGGCCTAGAGGACCGCATGGGGCACAAGGTGGGCTTGCTCTCCGGCGGTCAGCGCCAGGCGCTCTCCCTGCTCATGGCCGGGTTCACCCAACCAAAGGTGATGCTTCTCGACGAGCACACCGCCGCCCTCGACCCCCAGCGCGCAGACCTGGTGACCACGCTGACGCACAGCATCGTGGAGGAGGGCGGGCTGACCACGCTCATGGTCACCCACAACATGGAGCAGGCACTGCGGGTGGGTAACCGCTTGATCATGATGCACGAGGGCAAGATCGTCTGGCAGGCCGCAGGCGAGGACAAGAGTAAGCTCACCGTCCACGATCTGCTCGCCCAGTTCGCCAAGATCAAGGGCGCAACCTTGTCCGACAAGGCGTTTTTGGGCTAGCACCCGTGAGCCGCGGCAAGCCCCGCGCGCCGAAGCAGCGCATCGAGGGCGACTACCCGATCGCCACTGGCACCGCCGCCATCGTCGCCGACCCGGCGCGCGATGGCGGCTTCACGCTGGAGGTCAATCGCGTCCCCTCCTCCTATGTGGTGCTCGGGGCACCAGAGGTCCTCCACTACGACTACATGCGCTGGTTCGCCGAGATCCTCGCCACCCGCACCCTCCCCGAAAGCTTCTCCGCCGTGCACTTGGGCGCGGGCGCGTGCTCTTTTGCCTCTTATGTGCAGCACCGCTACCCGCGCTCCTCCAACGTCGCGGTCGAGTTGGACCGCGAACTCACCAAGCTTGTGCGCTGGGCTTTTGACCCACCGGTGGAGCTGAAAGTCGCCGAGGCCCGCGCCTTTACCCACGCGCTCGCGCCCGGCTCCCAGGACGTGATCGTCCGGGACGTCTTCGCTGGCCCCACCACCCCACGCGCGCTGACCACCGTAGAGTTCTACACCGCCGCACGGCGCGCACTGCGCCCCGGCGGGCTGTTCCTCGCCAACATCGGCGACACCGCCGCGCTGCCCACGACCCGCGCCGAACTCGCCGGCCTCCGCGAAGTGTTCGGGCACACGGTCGTGCTCGCTGAGGGCAATGGGTACGGGAATGTGGTGGTTGGGGCGTCGACAAGCGAGCTCAGCGTGCCCGGTGCTTTGCTTATCGACGCCCACGAGCACGCCCCGCGCCGCGACTGATTAAAGTCAATCGGCGTCCATCAAAGCTATGCACGAAGGAGGCCAACGTTGCACCATTTCAGCCCGCTGTTTCACATGGGGCCCGCCAAGCGCGACCACATTCCGGCGTTTCGCACCGCGCTGGGTGTGGCGATCCCTATGTTTACGCTGCTGGCGCTTGGGCGACTTGACCTTGCTATTTACGCGAGCTTCGGCGCGTTTACCGGTGTGTACGGCAGGCACGCCACACGCGCGATGCGGCTGGAGCACCACATCTTGGCCGGCATCGCGCTGACGCTGTCGGTCACGCTCGGCGCGACGATTGCGTGGTTCAGCCTCAGCCCGTGGATTCTGCTGCTGGTCAGCTCGGTGACGTCCTCGGTGTGGGCGACGATCGCGCTGGCCACCGACATGAAGCCGACCGGGTCAGTATTTGTGATTTTCTCGGTCGCCGCGGTCGGCTCCCTCGACGACCCGGTGCATCCGCTGCTCGCCTTCGCCATCGCTGGCGGGGCCGCGCTGGTGTGTTTGCTGCTCGGCCAGCTGTCCCACCTCATCGGCGAAGGTCCGGGTGGCGATGTGCACGCGCCCGAGCGACCCAACCGCGCGCCGGACGCAGGCCCCGTGCCGCGGCGGCGACTCCGGGTGGAGGCCAGCCGCTTCTTCTTCTCGCCGCTGCTCGCCGGCACCATCGGGCTGATCTCAGTGACATTGATCGATCCGCTTTCCCACTTTTACTGGGCGATGGTCGCCGCCGTGGCACCCCTGGTCAACTCGCGGTTCAAGGTGCAGTACTACCGCGCTATCGAGCGCGTCCTGGGCACGCTGAGCGGCATTGCGATTACTGGCTTCTTGCTCTCGCACTCGCTGCAGGGATGGCAGATCGTGGTGTGGATCGTCGTGTTGCAATACCTCACCGAGATGTACGTGACGCGCAACTACACCATCGCCGCAAGCTTTATCACCCCGACCGCGCTGCTGATGATCCAGACGGTGCAGGCCGCCCCGGTCGGCCCCATGCTGCTGGCGCGAACGGCCGAAACCGCGCTCGGCGCGTTGGCCGCGCTGACCATCATCGCGGTTGGCTACGTGCGCACATACCCCTCGGTGGTGCGGCCCTCCCGCGGGGCTAAAGCGCAATCTCCTCGCCAGTAGCGGGGCGGAAATACACGGCACGCTCGGCGTGCAGCGTCTTAAAGTGCGGGCTGGTGACCTCGGCGAGCGCGCTGATGTAGTCCGGCACCATCGCCTTCGGGATGCGCAAGCCCATGGTCAGGTGTGGTACCCAGCGGGCCCCGCGACCATGCGGGTTCAACGCGCTCAGCGCCCGAGCCGCCGCGTCGAGCTCCTCCGGCGCTTCAAGCAGCCAGGCGACGGTCTGCTTCGACTTCGTGCCGAAGACCACCACGCCAACCCGGTCCAGCCGCGCGGGCAACAGCGGCGGGAGCAGGGCCGCGGCCTCCTCCACGACGCGTTGCTCCATGTGCTGCGCAAACGTCACCGAAATGTGCGGGCGCTGGTGCTGCTGCGGAAAGCCCTGCTGGTGCAGCGCCGCGTAGATCGAACGCACTTCCTCCTCCTCGCGTTCGCTCAGGCGAAGGAGGATATTTTCCGGAGAGCGCGCTGACATACGTATCTGTTAGACGAACTCGATCGAATCAAGCAGCTGCTGGAACTCCGGTGCCAGCTCCTGGATGCGCCCCACATCCGCGGTGAGCACCACCATCACCACCCAGCGCGTGTCCCCGCCCTGCTCACGCAGGATGAGGTAGTTCTGCAGCTGGGCGACCTCGCCCCGGGCACCGTCTGCGGCAGACGCACTCAGCGTGACCTGCTGCAAGCCCGCATTCCCATCCGGGCTGACCTCGCCCTGCTCCACGCGCGGGTTCTGCCCAGCCTGCTCCAGGCGCGCGAGGTTGTCCTTCATCACCGCCTGCATGTCGGCGTCCTCGGCGAGCGTGGCGGTCAGCCCGCTAATCGTCGGCGGCATAAACACGGACTGCTCGGCGTCCGCGGGGCGGGTGAGCAGAAAATCCATGTTCGCGGGCGTCGATACCTGCACCCAGTGCTCGTTCGGAAGGGAAAACTTGTACTTCGTGGCCATGGTGCTCAAGGGTACGGCACGGCGGTTTCTCACGGCACCGCGGAGCCTTAGTGCGAGGCGTTCACGTTTCCGCGCCCCCAAACGTGGGCAACCAATACAACAATGTGTTGCATTCCTCCACGCGCGGCGCAGAATACACATTAGGGGCCGCTACTGGCCCGTCTACACACATTCACCCCAAGGGAGCAGACCATGACCACCTCCTACACACCGCGCCCGCGAAGCAGCCGGCTCAGCTCCGCACTGAACTGGAGCATCGGATTACTCTGCGCGCACGGGGCGATCGGCCTCATCTTCGGCGCGCTCGTCCTCGCTTCACCCGCTCGCGCCACTGCGGTGCTCACCCCGTTTGTCGGCTACGTGATCGCCTTCTGGCTTCTTGCGACGGGGGCAAGCGAGCTTGCAGTTGTCCTCCGCCTGCACCGCGACCTGCCCGGCTGGGGCTGGGACACTTTCTTCGCGGTAGCGACGATCATCGCCGGCGTCATCCTCCTGTTTGTCCCAGTCGGCACGGGCTTCTTCGCCGCAATGCTCGTACTGTGGTGCATCGCATTAAGCGTGGTGTTCCGCGCCGTCACCCTGCTGCGCACGAGCCAGGGTTGGGGCGTGGGCATTGGCATTATCTACGTCATCTTCGCAGTGCTGATGATCTGGCTCATCGTCTCCAATCCAGCCGAGTCCGTCACCGCGCTGGTGTGGACTGCCGGTATCTGGGGCATCGTCTGCGGCGTAACAAGCCTTGTCCTTGCATGGCAGATCCAGCGCACCCGCAGGTCAATCGGCGCGGCATTCGGAGTGCAGCGCTAGCAAAGCAGAAGCGCCCCGAAGCCTTAGCGACACCTTGTTTACATGTTGGCGACACCGTGTTGCTAACATGTGGTGCGCGGCCGCCCGGTCGCGTACCCACCAGGAAATTCAGGACGTTTCACCATGTATCTTGCTTGGCGCGAAATGCTGTTCGCGCGCACCCGCTTCCTCTTAATGGGCGCCGTGCTGGGGCTGATGTCCCTACTCGTCGTCATCATTTCTGGACTTACCGCAGGGCTGGTGAACGACGGTGTCTCCGGGCTTAAGGCCTTGGACGCCGACGTCATCGCCTTTGAGGACGGCACCCAGACCGACTCGGCTTTTACACGCTCGATCGTCGAGACCGAAAAATCAGCGGCCTTCGCCGCGCTTGACCAGGTCGAAGACGCAGTCCCGCTGGGCCTGACCATCGTCAACGCCCACAACCAGAACGGCACTGCCGTCGACCTCACCCTGCTGGGTGTCGAGCCCGACTCCTTCATCGCCCCAGAGGGCCTTCCCGAGATGGCCGCGCAGATTAAGGCCGCCAGCCAGAGCGCAACCCCGCACGACGTCATCGTTTCCGCCACGCTCCAGGACGAGGGCATCGCCGTGGGTGACACCATCACCATCGACCGCCTAGACACCCCGCTCAACGTCGTCGGTTTCGCGGACGGTCAGCGCACCTTCGGCCACGTCGACGTCGCCTACCTGCCTCTCGACGTCTGGCAGGAAATCCACGCCGGTGCCCGCCACAGCGAGCCGGTCAACCCGGAGGCCTACGACGAGACCTCCGTCATCGTGGCCAAAACCACCGACACCCCCGACGCAGCAGCGCTGAGCGACGCCTCTGGCCTCGACGTCCGCACATTAAAGGAAAGCTTCGACTCCTCCCCCGGCTACACCGCCGAGATGATGACGCTGACCATGATCAAGTGGTTCCTCTTCGTCATCGCCGCGCTCGTCACCGGCGCGTTCTTCCTCGTGTGGACCATCCAGCGCGCAGGCAGCATCGCCACGCTGCGCGCCATGGGTGCCACCAAGGGCTTCCTGCTGCGCGACAGCATCGGCCAGGCCGTGACCATCCTCGCCATCTCGATTGTTACCGGCGCGCTCATCGCCGTTGGCCTCGGCAGCCTACTGGAGCAAACCGCCATGCCGTACGCCACCGAGTTCGGCTCCGTTATCGGCGGCAGCGTCATCCTGTTCGTCGCAGGCCTGATTGGCGCGCTCGTCGCCGTCTACCGCGTCACCCGCACCAACCCGCTCGCAGCCCTAGGAGAGAACCGATGAGCCCCGCACTTGAACTTATCGACGTCACCATCACCTACAGCGACGGCGATGCACAAGTCACCGCCCTCGACCGCGTCAACTTAAGCGTCAACCCCGGCGAGTTCGTTGCCATCGTCGGCCCCTCCGGCTCCGGCAAGTCCACGCTCCTCGCGGTCGCGGGCGCGCTGACCTCCCCGGATTCCGGGCAGGTCACCGTCGCGGGCCAGGAGATCACCGGCTTCGACGACGCCGGACTCGCCGAAATTCGCCGTAAGCACATCGGCTTCGTCTTCCAGTCCTCCGGCAGCCTGCCCTCCGCGCTGACCGCCGAGGAACAGCTCGAACTCGCCGCCCGCGTCGCAGGCACCCGCGGCCGCTACTCGAATGCCGAGCTGCTCGAAAAGGTCGACATGACCAGCCGCGCTCACCACCGCCCCGGCAGCTTGTCCGGCGGCGAGCGCCAGCGCGTCGGCATCGCGCGTGCGCTCGTGGCCAATCCGCAGGTGCTGCTTATCGACGAGCCCACCGCCGCCCTCGACCGCACCCGCTCCCAGGAAATCGTCGAGCTGCTTGCCCGCGAGTGCCACGAGTTCAACGTCGCCGGCGTCATGGTCACCCACGACTACGAAGTGCTGGGACACTGCGACCGAGTCCTAGAGATGGTCGACGGAAAACTCAGCGCAGCGAAGTAGTACCTTTTCGCAGCGCTAAACTGGGTACATGCCGAAAATCACGGAATCAACCGTGGCCGAGCACCGCGCGATGCAACACCGCGCGGTGCTCGAAGCCGCACAGCGCTTAATCATTGCCGGTGCCGGAAAGGTCCCTACCCTGGCCGAAGTCGCATCCGAAGTCGGCCTGGCGCGCTCCAGCGTCTACCGCTACGCCTCCTCCCAGCACGACCTCATGGTTCAGCTCCTCGTCCATGCCACCGAGACCTGGAACGAGCAGCTCGCCGCAGCCGTGGAAAGCGCGCCCCCGGAAGCGGAAGCGCGTATCTGCGCCTACGTGGATGCGATGCTTGACCTGTTCATCCACGGCTCGCACGGGGCGCTCATGACCGCGGCACACCAGTTCCCTGAAGCGTTTGCGAACGAGGAAGTACAGGCAGCGCACGCAGGCTTCGAAGACATCGTCAAAAGCTTCTGCCCCGGCGTCTCCCCTACCGACATCGCCCTGCTCAACGCCGCGGTCACCCGCGCCTCGGAGATGGCAGACCAACCAACCGAGCTCGCACACGCGACCGCAACCCTGCACGAGATGGCGAAAGCCCTCGTCGCGGCTTAGTCTTCGGTTCCATGCGAAAAACCCTGCTAGTGCTCAGCGCACTCCCGCTTGCCGCATGTGCGGGCGAGGGTATGCCCGAACCGCCCGCGATCACGACGACAGTCACGTCGACGGAAGTCAGTGCGGAGACCAAGGAGGCGGGCGTCGAAAGCCAAGCTCCTGCGACTGTAGAACTCGCGCCCGACGAGATTGCGCTGACGGGCACGCTCAAGGCCGTGCACTTTAGCGACATGACCCCGGCCGACGTTTACGAGCAGGTCAAAGGTGATGTGGATAACGAGTCGACCTATTACGCCATCGATCTCGACCCGCAGGTGCCGGTGACAGCGAAGGGCGGGGCCGGCATGATCGAGCAGCACCCCGAGTGGGCGATCGTGGGAGTGAGTTCGCGCGCAGGAAGCATGGACTGGACGCAGTACGAGGGCCACCGCCTGCGCGTAATCGTGCGGCCCGACCAAATGACCTACGGCACCGACATCTCGCTCCCGCCGCTGGCCGTCATGATCCACAACTCCGACTACCAACCGGAAATCCTGAACTAAAGAAACAATATCGCGCCTGGTCAGAGGCTATTTTTGGTAGCATGCAGGCAGTAGATCTGCACCATCTCTCCTAGAAGGGATAAGCCATGACCACGAACACGCCCCCCTGCACGCAAGAACCAAAAGCTGTTGAAGAGCAAGATGAATTTCAGCCGCGAGGATCTGGCCGAGCTGCGAGGCACCCGACTCCGCTTTCGCGGTGTCCTAAAGGGACAGAGCCCCCGGATGTAGCAGCGCATCCGGGAGTCCTCGCCTGTCTCGATGTTGAACTAGCTGCGCTTGATGTTTTCCATTTTCTTGCCGCGGGCGAGCTCGTCGACAAGCAAGTCCATCATGCGGATGCGGCGCATGAGGTCATTTTCGACGTCCTCCACACGCACTCCGCACACTTTGCCGGTAATCAACTCCGCGTTCGGGGTAAGCGCGAGGTCGGCGAAAAACTCCCGCAGCGTTTTCTCCGACTCAGCCGCATCCTGGAGCTCCGCGGGACTCAGCTGAGTGAACCAGCCGAGGATGTCATCGAGCTCCTCGCGCGTGTGCCCTTTCCTCTCGACCTTGGCCACGTAGTTGGAGTAAATGTCGCCGAAAGGGTAAGCGAAAACCCGCTCAAGCTTTGCTTCTTCGTTCATTTATGTTCCTCCCTCGCGTCTTCGTGTAGTTGTGAGTGGTTGCCCGAGTCCCCCTTAGGAACGCGAGATGTAGGCGCGCGGCGACCACCTTAGTTCAACCATTACGCATCAGCCGACCTCGACCAGTAACAACTCCAATGACAAAACAGCCGGTCCATTACAAGGTCGAATTCACGGCCCGTGCACGACAGCAGCTAAAAACGATGGACCGCTTTGATGCCTGCCTCATCGCCACGTGGATCAAGGACAACTTGAACGGCTGCACCTACGCCTCCCTCCATCACGAACGTAAAGTGGGCGGTATGAACGACCTCACCATCGCGCCCGGGCCAGGGATCCCCTGCGGTGTGGTCATCGCTGCCGCGGACCTGACGGAGCGGTTCGCAAGATCATCGGGGCCCGGCGGCCAGGGCGTCAACACCACAGACAGCAAGGTCCAGCTCTCTCTCGATGTCGAAGCGTGCGCATCGCTTTCCGACGCCCAACGTCAACACCTCTTAACCAACCTCGAGCACCGCCTGGACGGCACTGTGCTCACCGTGAGCGCTTCGACTCGGCGGTCGCAGATCCGCAACCGCGCGGAAGCACGACGCCGCATGGCCGCCCTCCTGCGCGAAGCGCTCGCCCCGCCTCCTCCACTGCGGCGGAAGACGAAGCCGACGCGGGCCTCGGTGCGGCGTCGTCTCGAGGCGAAGAAGCGGCGCTCGGAGCTCAAGTCCACGAGGCGACGACCGCAGATTCCCTAGTTCCTCCTTCGCTGGTGCTGTGTAGCGGCCAGAGCCGGGAATGCCACTGTCACTGGATGGAACCTGTGTACCCTTTGGGTGTCATTGACGCCCGACGTTTCGCACGGCACCGCTCGGACTGGTCCCGCGCGACGATCGGGTGCCTCGAACGCCGCAGCACCACCGTCTTACGCGCAGCCACGAAGCCAGAACATGTTCCGGTATTGCGCGAGCTCGGCGTGTTTGACCAACTTGTGCACGAGAATCATGCCTTCGACAACACCCTCGACGCGTTCGCCCACGCCCGGCTGCATCAGGCGCGCATTCAGCAATAGGATTTATGCCACGCAAAGGCGGGCGCGAATGCATTAAACGTCCTGCCTGCTACCCCCCGCGTTCTACCGGTCCGACCACCTGCCGATGCACGATACCTGGACGCCGATGTGAGTGTAATCGCTTGGCGCGTAGCATTGGTGACATGCGCATTTTCACCGTGGGCCACTCCAACCTCGAGTTCGAGGACTTCGCTGAAATGATCAAGGCTGCCGGTGTGACATCCATCGTGGATGTGCGCAAGCTGCCCGGGTCCAGGAAGTACCCGTGGTTCAACGGCGACCACCTGGCCGAACACCTTCCCACATGTGGCATCACTTACAGCAGAAGCGAAGGCCTAACCGGACGACGCAACGTGTCCCACTCGGTGCCGTTTGAGGTTAACGGCAACTGGCGTAACCGCAGCTTCCACAATTACGCCGACCATGCGCTGGGTGAGGAGTTCTCCGACGCGATCTCGCAGTTACGGGCGAATGCCGCCGAAACCCCCACCGCGATCATGTGCGCCGAGGCGGTGTGGTGGCGCTGCCACCGGCGTATCATCGCCGACCACCTCATCGCCCACGGTGACGAGGTTGGCCACATTATGGGCCTGGGTGCAGCCGGGGCGAAGGTGAACGAGGCAACGCTCAACGACGGCGCAGTCATCGGCAACGATCTCCTCGTGCGCTACCCCGAGCGGGGCTAGCGCGTACACCAGAGGCCAGGGGTGCGGAAACTCGGACTACGACTCAGTCAGCCACGGCATCCTCCTCGGCCTGACCTACGACTTGTACCCATGGAGGATTCGCCACCGCCGCACCGCTGGACCGGCAGTACCCCAACATGTTCCAGCCAGGCTCCGCCCTGCCGGTCTTCCCCATGGTGCCCGAGCTGCGTAAGCACATTTTCTACGGCTCCGGCACCCACGCTTCTGCCGAGCAAACCGCCAAGGACGGGCTCAACCTGATGTCCTCCACCCTGGTCTCCGAGACCACCGCTCAAACCCTGGGCGAAATCCAGGCGGATCAGATCAGCCGCTACCGCGCCGCGTGGAAGAAGGCGGGCCACGATTGGACGCCGCGCGTGTCGGTGTCCCGCTCCGTCTTCCCCATCGTCGACGGCGCGGACATGCAGTTGTTCGGCATGCAGGCCTCCGGCTCCGATCAGGTGGGCATGCTTCCCGACGTCGGCGCCTCCACCTTCGGCCGCACCTACGCCGCCGAGCCGGACAAACTCATTGAGCAGCTCAATGCCGACGCCGCAGTCATGTCCGCCGACACCCTACTCATCACCATCCCCACCGGGATGGGTGTCGACGTCAACGTAAAGATCTTGGACAACTTCGCCACGCATGTCGCCCCCGCGTTGGGTTGGCAGCCGAATCGCGAAGGCCCAGTTACCGGCTACCCCATCGACTAATTCCTGCAGGTCGCAAGCTCTTTGCTTCAACGTCAGTTCAGTGCGTGTTGAATAGTTCAGTAATTACTGTATAGTTCAGCACATGCTGACTATTGCTTCACGCCTCGACGTCATGAACCGGCTCGGCCGGGCCATGGCGGATCCGACGCGCTCCAGAATCCTGATGACCCTACTCGACGGCCCGAGCTACCCGGCTGTGCTTTCGCGCGACCTGGACCTGACCCGCTCGAACGTTTCGAACCACCTGACCTGCTTGCGTGACTGCGGCATCATCGTCGCCGAGCCGGAGGGCCGCAAGACACGCTACGAAATCGCCGATCCGCACCTTGCGACAGCGCTCAACGCGCTAGTGAACGCGACGTTGGCTGTCGACGAAAACGCCCCGTGCATCGACCCCGAGTGCTCGGTGCCCGGCTGCGACGGGAAAGGAGCGGACGCATGAGTTCAGCATGTGGATGCGAACACGAACCAGCCACGGAGATCGAAGATCTCGATCGACCATGGTGGAAGGACCCCGAGTTGCTACTGCCGATCTTCTCCGGTGTAGCCCTCTGCATAGGCCTGGCGCTGGGCTGGTCCGGGCTAGAGGCACCCGCGACAGTACTGTTCTGGGTCAGCCTGCTGCTAGGAGCGTATACGTTCGCGCCCGGCGCAGTACGAAACCTTGTCACGAAGCGCAAGCTCGGCATTGGCTTGCTTATGACAATCAGCGCGGTCGGCGCGGTGATCCTTGGTTACGTCGGAGAGGCCGCGGCGCTGGCGTTCCTGTACTCGATCGCCGAAGCGCTTGAAGACAAGGCGATGGACCGGGCCCAGGGCGGACTGCGGGCACTGTTGAAGCTGGTACCGCAGACCGCGACGGTGCTGCGCGACGGCACGGCGGTCGAAGTCGCAGCGAAGGACCTCGTGACCGGCGAGCTGATGCTCGTGCGCCCCGGAGAGCGGATCGCCACGGACGGCATCATTCGGTCTGGGCGCTCCAGCCTTGACACCTCAGCGATCACCGGAGAATCCATTCCGGAGGAGGTCGCGCCCGGCGACGAGGTGCCCGCGGGAGCGATCAACTCCGCCGGCGTGCTGGAGATTGAGACGACCGCAGCTGGAACGGACAACTCGCTGACCACACTCGTGGACCTGGTCGAGCAGGCGCAGGCGGAAAAGGGCGACCGCGCCCGGATCGCCGACCGGATTGCCCAACCCCTAGTGCCCGGGGTGATGATCCTGGCGGTGCTGGTCGGCGTGATTGGCTCGCTGCTGGGCGACCCCGAGACGTGGATCACCCGCGCGTTGGTGGTCCTGGTCGCAGCGTCGCCGTGCGCGCTGGCAATCTCCGTGCCGCTGACGGTCGTGGCCGCGATTGGCGCGGCCAGCCAGTTCGGCGTGGTCATCAAGTCCGGCGCTGCGTTCGAGCGGCTCGGCGGCATCCGTCACCTGGCGGTGGACAAGACCGGAACCCTTACCCGCAACCAGCCCGAGGTTACCGACGTGGTCCCGGCAGACGGATTCGATCGGGCGCAGGTGCTTGCCTTCGCGGCGGCAGTTGAGCAGCAATCGACGCACCCCCTCGCTGCGGCGATCGCGGCAGCGGTGCCCGAAGCGCCCGTCGCCCAGGACATCAGCGAGGAAGCCGGACATGGCATCGGCGGCACCGTCGAAGGTCGACGGGTGCTAGTGGGCAGCCCCCGGTGGATCGACGCCGGGCCACTAAAGGCAGACGTTGAGCGCATGGAGTCCGAGGGCCAAACCTGCGTCCTTGTCACCGTCGATGACGCCCTCTCCGGGGCGATCGGGGTCCGCGACGAGCTGCGGCCCGAGGTGCCCGAAGCCGTGCAGACCCTGCACGCCAACGGCGTGGAAGTGAGCATGCTCACCGGCGACAACGCTCGCACCGCCCGGGCGCTGGCTGAAATCGCCGGAATCGACGACGTGCGCGCTG
Organism: Corynebacterium imitans; assembly: GCF_000739455.1. NCBI lineage: Bacteria > Bacillati > Actinomycetota > Actinomycetes > Mycobacteriales > Corynebacteriaceae > Corynebacterium > Corynebacterium imitans. The sequence continues at coordinate 901,426 of NZ_CP009211.1, read as the reverse complement.
AGCTTCACCCAGAGGACAAGGCAAGCATCGTCGCCGAGCTCTCCTCCAAAACACCGACGGCGATGATTGGAGACGGCATCAACGACGCTCCTGCGCTGGCGGGCGCGACGGTGGGCATAGCGATGGGAGCAACCGGCTCTGACGCCGCAATCGAGTCCGCTGACGTCGCCTTCACCGGCCACGACCTCCGGTTGATCCCGCAGGCGCTGCAGCACGCCCGGCGAGGCAGCAGGATCATCAACCAGAACATCGTGCTGTCTCTGGCCATCATCATCGTGCTGATGCCACTGGCGATCAGCGGCGTGCTGGGCCTGGCTGCCGTCGTGTTGGTTCACGAGGTCGCCGAAGTGATCGTAATCTTGAACGGCCTGCGGGCCGCACGAGCGAAGCGCTGAGACACACCTTCGCCCAGCGCGCTGGCTCTCCAGCGCGGATCTTAGAAGGATCGAGCTGCTCAGGGACCAAGCGTCGCCTCAAAACTTTTGATGCCGAGTTTCATCGGCACGGCCCGCGACTACCTGGGCAGTGTGTTTGGCAAAGGGCCCGACACCCATCAGGGTAGCCGAGCCGTCGCCGGTCCAGTTGCCGTAACCCACTAGATGTAATTTCTTCGACGCGGTTTCGCGGCCGCGCATGAGGTGGCGGAATGGGCCGAGGGCCGGACGGAAACCAGTGCACCAGATCAGATGATCGTGGTCGAGATCGTTCAAGCTATCGACGATGGGGGTAGCGGTGAGCTGGCCGGAATCACCACCGACCACCGCGACCTTCGCGCCGCGGAATGGTTCGGGACCGGGGTAGGTCGACGAGGCCATTGGCGTCTGCGGAAGGTACCGGGATGGTGGGGCACGAAGGGCGCGGACCACGTGCCTGTGGCCGCGACCACGTGCTCCACCGTGAATTGACCGTCGGTCGATAACATGGCGTGTCGGCGGGTACCCCGGGTGCTGCGGCGGAGAAAAGCGTCAGTGAAGGCCACGCGTGAACCACGCTCCGCCCTGCGTTCCACGTTGAATTTGAAATCGACGAATTGTCGGAAGAATCTAACCTCTCCCTAGCCACCAAGTCCTTTTCCGTATTACGATTATCTGCATGAAAACTATCAACGGGAAGCTAGTCAGCGAAGAGCAAATCGATGCGTGGGTAACCGAAGCCGAGAAAGGCTACGACGTAGAGACACTTCGTCGACGTGGAAGGAAACCTCGAAACGAAGATGCTGCGAAGGTTATCTCCATTCGGCTTTCCCCCGGGGAGATATCGGACCTCGACAAGTATGCGGCTGCAAACGGATGGTCACGCTCTCAGGCAATCCGCGAAGCGCTAAAGAATGCTATTTAGAAATGGACGTACGCCGAAGCGCCACGAAACACGGCATCAAGCCAGAAGACACAGTTACCGCCGCGACATCAGGTTGTGTTTTTAAGGCCCCGCTCGACGAAGATCACCCTCAACGGGAACTGCGCCTCGGGTTCGACAGCTCAATGAGGCTGCTCGAGATTGTCGTACTCATCTGGGACGACAGCACCGAAACGGTCATTCACTCCATGAAGGCACGCAAACAGTACCGCGCCCTGCTCGACTAGTCACGCATAGTTTCAAAGAAACCTTTCGCGAAAGACAGTAAGTAAATCCAGAGAAACAACAGGGCACGGTGGGGCACCTGCTGCGCGGTTTCTAATCCCACTGCGGGTTGCCCACGTCCACACCTTCGGCCGCCGCGTGGGCGGTGACCAGCTCGAGCAGGTAGTCCTGCGCGCCGCCGTAGGCTTCGTGGAAGCGCGCGTCGTCAACGTACATGCGCGCGAGGATGAGCTGGCGAGCCGGGGTCACCTCGTACCACTGGGCGATGCTTGCACGGTGGCGCTCCACCAGTGCTTCGGCTTCCTCGGAGCCGGGGTCCACGCCGGAATCGCGTGCGGCGATCAGATCCGCGGCGAGCGCGTCTTGTTCTTCCTGCAGACGTTTGAAGTCACCTTCGCCCATTTGAGCGAGCTTTTTCTGGGACTGCGCCCACTCCGGGGTATCACCCCAGCGCTGCTCCGCCTCCTCCTCCTGGTAGGCGGGCATATCTTCGCCGAGGTACTTCTTCATTGCGTCCATGTCGGTCGATCCTTTCGTTGCGTTGTCAATGAGGTGCTGGACAGATGTGAGTTGGGCGTCGAGCGTGCGCCGTCGAGAAGCGAGTGCTTCTTGGTGGTGCTTGAGGGCGCGGGTGAGAGCGGCTCCGGAGGCGTCGAGAAGCTGCGCGATCTGCGCAAGCGGCACGCCGACTCCACGGTAGAGGGCGATGGCCGCGCCGCGCTCGAGGTCCGCATCGCTGTAAACGCGGTGGTCGGCCCCACGTGCGCGCGGGTGTGATGAGGCCGAGCGCCTCCCAGTGGCGCAGCGCCTTGGTGGAAACGCCGAGGGCTTCCGCGGCCTCGCCGATCGTGTATTCGATACCATCTACCATGGTTACGATTGAACAGCTTGCCGCAGGGGCAAGTGCAAGTTGGAAGCATTAATGGACGAAATCCGCGTCGGCGACGCCGAGCGTTCGAAAGCTCTGGACCAGCTGGGCACACTGTTCGCAGACGGTCACCTGGACGTTGGGGAGTTCGAAGAACGCACAGATCAGGCCGTAGTTGCGCGCACGCGCGGGGAGCTTTCCATGCTTTTCGACGCCCTCCCGGCCGAACCGGTCTCACTGAAGAAGCGGACGCCGTCCAAGCTCGAGCTGGATGAGAAACTCGCCGCCGAGCGACGCAAGGAGCTTGGGAAATAGCCGAGAGTTTCCTGCGCCCACCGGTTAGAGTGGGCGCATGCATTTGCGTCGTGCGTTCGCGCTTGTTGTAGCTAGTTCTGTCGGGGTGGTTTCGGGTTGCGCCGGAGGTGGCGCGCCCGAGATCGTGGTGGTCACGTCCACCCAGTGGGTGGACCCGGATTCGAGTGAGGTTGTGGAGTCTGCGGAGGTTGCAGAGCCTGGCGGGGATACGGAGGCACCGGCGGATGCGGAGGCACCGGCGGATACTGCGGAAAACCTGCCGGTAGTCGTCGACTCGAACGGTGACCTGCTCGTCACCGGCAACGTGGAGGCATGGTCGACCGAACAGGCCCGGAAGGGCCGCCCCACTCCGAGCGACGAAGACCCGAACAACGTGTACTACGTGCTGGTCTTCGACTCCCCCGTCAACATCACGGCAAATAAGGCGGGAAGCCAGGTCGCCCAGGAAAGCCCCTTCGCTCGCCTCGGATCCGTGCAGCACTGGGATTTCGGAACCTCGGACAACACCAATGGCTGGGACGAGTACGTAGGAAAGCGGGTGTGGCTGCGGGTTTCACCTAACCATTTCTCGTACTCGTCCGACGCAAGCCTGCCCTTCGGCAGCCAGCTCATGCTCGACGACAACGCCGAAGTGGGCATTGAAGTGCTAAATTACCCCCCTTTAAACAACCGCACTCCCGACAGGACGGTGGGGCCATGACCAGCTAGATCGCCCAGTGCGTCATCGTCGATTTGGCCGCCGTTCTCCGACATCAAGCGCTGCCGCAAGACGTCTGGGAAGGTACGTCCCAAGGCATCCTCAGCAGCACGGATTCGTGATTCATCAACAGGAAAGCCCCTACGAGCAGGATAATGGACGCTCCAGGCCTCCGCTACTGGAATCAATGCTGTGGGACCGGACGCAACAGCCCGCCGCCCCAGGGTGAACGTAGGGTGTTTGGCATGCAGGACCTGACCATCGCACCCGGCCAGGGTATCCCCGACGGCCTCGTCGTCGCCGCTGCGGACTTGTCGGAGCGGTTCGCGAAGGCATCGGGCCCGGGCGGCCAGGGCGTCAACACCACCGACAGTAAGGTGCAGCTCTCCATCGACATCGCGGAATGCGCATCGCTTTCCGACACCCAACGCCGCCGCGCCCTCCACAACCTCGAACACCGCCTGGACGGCACGGTGCTCACCGTGAGCGCGTCGACGCAGCGCTGGCAGATCCGCAACCGTGCCGAAGCGCGGGAACGCATGGCCACCTTGTTGCGCGAGGCACCCGCCCCACCACCTCCCCCGCGGCGCAAAACGAAGCCGACGCGCGGCTCGGTGCGACGCCGTCTCGAAGCGAAGAAGCGGCGCTCGGAGTTGAAGTCGACGAGGCGTAAGCCCCGGCGCTAAGTTTTCAGCGCGTTGCCGACCCCACCCCCGGTAAAACCGCATGCACATCGACGGCGGCGCCACTGAACGCGAAGCCCTAGTGGAGCGCGTCAGGATGTTGGGTGCCACTGAACTCGGCAGCCATGAGGCACCTGGACTTGTTTGGACCGTTATGCAGGATCCAGAACGCAACAAGTTTTTGTGTAGGCAGCAGAACTGCGAAAATATGGGGTATATGGGGATGTTTATGGGGTAAGTGGCATGATGCACGACTCAGACCGTTGACATTTGCTTAGCCTTACCTTAGTCTTTCCAGCGTTCCTACAACTAAGCTTAGGCTTACTTACCAAAAGGGGAAGTTTTGAAGCTTTCACAAAAGATCGGTGCAACCGTGGTTGCACTCGCCACCACGATCGGCCTGGCTGCCTGCTCCGACTCCGGCAGCACCACCGCCAGCACGGCATCCTCTGAGGTTGCCACCTCGGCCGCAGCGGCGGAGAAGCAGACGTCAGCACGCACTGCGGACGCAGCGCTGACGGTGAAGGATGCGGCGGGCCGCACCATCGAGTTCGCGGAGATGCCGGACCGCATCGTGCTGGCTGAGGGCCGCGCAGCCTACGCCACCGCCCTGCTGCAGGAAAACCCGCTGGACAACATCGTTGCGTACGGCCAGGACCTAGTGAAGAACGCGGGCGCGTTCCGCGATAAGCTCCTCGAACTGCAGCCGGAAGCGAAGGATCTGCCGACGATCGGCATGATCCAGAAGGGCGACGTCACCGTTGAGAACCTGCTCGCGCAGGACCCAGACGTGGTCATTATGACGCTCGACCAGAAGAAGGCCGCCGAAGAGTCCGGCATGATCGCGGACATGGATGCCGCCGACATTACCTACGCCTACATCGACTTCCGCCAGAAGCCGCTGGAAAACACAACCGTATCCATGCAGCTTCTGGGTGACCTGCTCGGCCAGAGCGAACGCGCCGCGAAGTACAACGAGTTCTACGACGCAAAGGTCAAGGAAATCTCCGAGCGTACAGCAAAGATTGCCGAGAAGCCTGACGTACTGCTGTGGACCGCGGCCGGCTACAACGAGTGCTGCGCCGTCGCAGGCAACGTGCACCTGGGCACCTTGGTCACCGCAGCCGGCGGCCACAACCTCGGCCCAGAAGTCCTCGGCCCGGAAACTAAGACCATCACCCCTGAGAAGATGATTGAGCTCAACCCAGAGAAAATCATTGTCACCGGCGGCGAGTGGGCGCGCGACCCGAACAAGACCGACCTCTTCCGTCACGTCGAGATGGGCTACCAGTCTAATGCCGAGCTGGCGAAAGAAACTAGCAGCGGCCCGCTGCAACTGCCCGGCTTCGAGCTGCTCGAAGCGCCGAAGACCGGCAACTACTTCGCCGTGTACCACCAGTTCTACGACAACCCGTTCAACGTCTTCGCGCTTGAAGCCTTCGCCAAGTGGATCCACCCGGAGGAGTTCGCTGACTACCACCCCACCAAGGACTTCATCGAGTTCCACAAGGAGTGGATGCCGTTCGAGTACAGCGGCGTGTTCTTCTACGATCCTGCGAACCCGGACGAGAGCTAACCCATGACAACTCGAGTATCCGCGCAGCCCGCCGCAAACGTGGATGCTCGCCAGGCCGCGATTACGAGCTACCACAAGCGCGGGCGCAACAAAGCGTTCGCCATCGTGGGGCTGGTCATTGCGGCTTTCGTGAGCTTCCTCGTCGCCGTCATCGTCGGCCCCATCGACATCGCACTTGCCGACGTCTACAACGCCGTTTTCCACCCCGAGTCGGTGGAGTATCAGACCCGTGTGGTCATTCGCACCCTGCGCTTGCCCGCTGCGGTGATGGCACTGCTGTGCGGCGCCGCGCTCGGCCTCGCTGGCGGGCAGATGCAGACCATCTTGGACAACCCCCTTGCCGAGCCCTTCACCCTCGGTATCTCGGCGGCAGCCGCGTTCGGTGCGGCGATCGCCATTGTGATGGGCTGGACGCTCATCCCGAACCCGCAGTTCAACCTGGCGCTCACTGCGGCGATCGCAGCACTTCTCGCCGTCGCTATCGTGGCAGCGGCGTCCGTGTGGCGCGGCACCACCGCCGAATCGATGATCCTCCTCGGCATCGCGCTGAGCTTCTTCTTCCAGGCCCTGCTCTCGCTGCTGCAGTACAGCGCCAACATCGAAGCGCTCCAGCAGATCGTGTTCTGGACCATGGGTTCGATGCAGCGCGCGAACTGGACCGCGAACGCCATCCTCGCTGTGGTGGTCGCCGCAGCGATCCCCTTCTGCGTAGTCAACTCCTGGCGCCTCACGGCGCTACGACTTGGCGACGATCGCGCTGCTGCCCTCGGCATCGACGTCAAACGCCTGCGCCTCACTACCCTGCTTGTGGCATCCTTCCTGGCCGCCTCGGCGGTCGCGTTCACCGGCATCATCGGCTTCATCGGCCTTGTCGGCCCCCACGTCGCCCGCATGCTGGTGGGCGAGGACCAGAAGTTCTTCCTTCCCGGCGCGGCAGCCGCGGGCTCGATGCTGCTCAGCGTGGCTTACGCAGTATCGCTCTCCATCATCCCAGGGCTAGCGATCCCCATCGGCATCATCACCTCGCTGGTCGGCGTGCCGTTCTTCGTCTTCCTCATCTTCACCCGCGCACGAAAGAGGGGCTAACCGTGGCAATTTTCGCTAAGCACCTCACCGTCGGCTACGGCCGTACCACGATCATCGACGACATGACCTTCGGCCCGCTGGAAGAAGGCAAAGTCGTAGGGCTCATCGGCCCAAACGCCGCCGGCAAGTCCACGCTGGTGAAAACCATCGCGGGGATTAAGAAGCCGTCGCAAGGCACCTGCTCCATCGTCGTCGATGGGTGCGAAGTCACCGGCAAGTCTCGCACCACCGCCATCGGCTACGTGCCCCAAGACATGCTGACTACCGCGTCACTCACCGCGTTCGAGTCCATCATGGTTTCCGCGAAGCGCCGCGGCGCGGTCGATGCTGATCCAGTCGCGGCAACGGCGGACATCATGGAGCGGCTCAACATCACGCACCTCGCCGACCGCATGGTCTCCGACATGTCTGGCGGCCAGCGCCAGTTGGTCGGCGTCGCGCAGATGCTCGTGCGCACCCCGAGCGTCTTACTTCTCGACGAACCCACGTCCGCCCTCGATCTGCGCCACCAGGTGCACCTGCTTGAAATCATCCGCGATGAAGTGGCGGGAACCGACAGGCTTGCCCTGGTTGCAATCCACGACCTCAACCTCGCCGCACGTTTCTGCGACGAGCTGCTCGTGGTCAAAGCGGGCCGTGTCGTGGCGCTGGATACCCCGGCCGCGGTGCTCAACCCTGAGCTCCTCAACGAGGTCTACGGCATTAGCGCCCGCATCCTCGACGACGACGGCGTGCCGGTCATCTGCCCGGTGTGAATGCGTGGGCCCAGATCCGGCCCGGCCAGTTCATGTCCGGGTTCCAGGGACGCATCGCTGGGGCTAGCTTCGCGTGGGAAGTCGAGCGCGACGCGGTGCCCCCCTGACTACACGTAACTACACGTTGAACTTGAACTCGACGGTATGTCGTTGCAAAGTTACCCCCTCTCGTTAACACCATCAAAAGGAGTGTTATCCAATGAAAGCGTTCGGCTTCTTAAGCTTCGGGCATTACGCCTTCGGCAGCTAGTGCGGGCCATCTGCGGAAAAGATCGCCAAGACTCGTCTGGAGATCACCCAGGCTGCGGACGAAATCGGCGTGAACAACGCGTCCTTCCGAGTCCACCACTTCGCGCTGCAGGCCTCCGCCCCGATGCCGCTGCTGTGTGCTATCGCGGCCACCACCAAAATCATCGAGGTGGGCACCGGCGGCATCGACATGCGCTAGCGCATATCGGGGTTGTAGCGTTTGAGTCATTGACTCCCGCCGTCTACAAGTACCTACACACTTGATCGGTGCTGCACGTTTCAGGATCCGGGTGCGCGGCGTCCTGGCTAAGGTCCGCGATAGTGTCGCGCAGCACGGAGAGCTGCGCGATCTGCTGCTCGATCTCAGCGAGGCGCACGTCAAGCAGGTCGCGCACGTGCTCGCAGGGCGCATGGCCGCCGTCGCGGATGTCGAGGATCTGGCGGATCTGGGCGAGAGTGAGACCCGCGGCCTGGCCGCGGTGGATGAAGTCGATCCGAGCGACCGTCTCGGGCGCGTAGTCGCGGTATCCGGACGGCGTGCGCTCGGTCGGGGGCAGAAGGCCCTGTTCCTCGTAGAAGCGAAGGGTCTTCGCGGTAGTGCCCGCCCTCTCGGCGAGTTCTCCGATCCACATTGCTGTCTCCCTCCGTGGCCGCGCTTGACCTTCCCCTGCACTGGAAGGTCCAGTATGGCTGAGACAGAGCAGAAAGCCAAGAGTTGACAGGAGTAGCGATGCCTACGAAGTACGATCTCGCCATCATCGGATCGGGAGGCGGCGCGTTCGCCGCTGCGATCCGCGCCAGCACGCTCGGGAAGTCGGTGGTGATGATCGAGCGCGGGACGCTCGGCGGCACCTGCGTGAACACGGGCTGCGTCCCGTCGAAGGCGCTCATTGCCGCGGCCGGCGCGCGGCACGTCGCGGTCGACGCCGCAACCCGGTTCCCCGGGATCGCGACGACGGCGGATCCCGTCGACATGCCCGCGCTGATCGCTGGGAAGCAAGCGTTGGTGGAGTCGCTGCGCGGCGAGAAGTACGCCGACGTCGCCGACTCCTACGGCTGGCAGGTCCTCCGCGGCGACGCCTCGTTCGTGGGCACCCCTGATGCGCCGGTTCTCGATGTTGCCGGATCCGACGGAAGCGTCGAGACCATCGAGGCCCACCACTACCTGGTCGCGACTGGTTCTCGCCCGTGGGCACCGCCGATCGACGGCCTGAAGGAGACCGGATACCTGACCTCGACCACGGCGATGGAGCTGACGGAGGTCCCCGAGTCGCTGCTGGTGCTCGGCGGCGGCTACGTCGCCCTGGAGCAGGCGCAGCTGTTCGCCCGCCTCGGCTCGCAGGTCACGCTGCTCGTGCGGTCCCGGCTCGCCTCGAAGGAGGAGCCGGAGGTGTCGAAGGCGCTCCAGGAGGTGTTCGCCGACGGGGGCATCCGCGTCGTCAGCCGCGCAGTGCCCACCCGGGTCTCCCGCGGCACGGGAGGCGAGGCCGTCGTGACCGCCGCCTTGTCCGGCGGCTCGCAGGAGTTCCGCGCCGACCAGGTCCTGGTCGCCCTCGGACGCCGTCCCGTCACCGATGGCCTGAACCTCGATGCGGTCGGGGTGAATACCGGAGACTCCGGCGAGGTGGTCGTCTCCGACCGGCTGCAGTCCTCGAACTCGCGGGTCTGGGCCGCGGGCGACGTGACCGGGCACCCCGAGTTCGTCTACGTCGCCGCCCACCACGGCACCCTCGTCGCCGAGAACGCGTTCGCCGACGCCGACCGGTCCGTCGACTACGCCCGCCTGCCGCGGGTGACGTTCACCGGGCCCGCGATCGGCGCGGTCGGGATGACCGAGAAGGACGTCCTCGCCGCGGGGATCCGCTGCGACTGCCGCGTCCTGCCCCTGCACCACGTGCCCCGCGCCTTGGTGAACCGCGACACCCGCGGGTTCATCAAGATCGTCGTGAACGCCGAGACGAACGAGATCCTCGGCCTGACCGCCGTCGCCAAGGACGCCGGGGAGCTCGCCGCCGCAGGCGTCCACGTGCTCGGCAGGACCGTCGCCGAGGTCGCCAACGCCTGGGCCCCCTACCTGACCATGGCCGAGGGCATCCGGATCGCCGCGAAGGCCTTCACCACCGACCCGTCGCTGCTGTCGTGCTGCGCATGAACGGCAACGCAGGCAATCGGGGAGATCTCATCCTGAAGCAGACGATGAGCGCCGATCAGGACCGCGACGAATGGCGCGCCGGTCCCGTCGTCGCTGCAGTGACCGGGCTGCTCTTGCTGGCATGCTGCGCGCTTCCGTCGCTGCTCTGCTGCGGCCTGCCGTTCATCGCGGCGGGCGGAGCACTCGCAGGCGTCGGTGGGCTCCTCGGTAATCCCTGGATCATCGGTGCCGGGACCGCCGTCGTGATGGCCGTCATGGCGGGGATGCTCGTCAGGCTACGGCGGCGGCACCGGCGCCGCAGGTCCGGCTGCTGCGAAAATCTTTCGACCGCTGATCGGAACCGGTAATTCGAGCGGATCCAGCGATCACTGCCACCTGCGGAGGCCGCTGAAATCGAAGCCCGACGGGAGAAGGAGGAGCCAAAAGCGTTCGAATCAACCGGTGACGAGGATAATACTGAGGCTGGATCCCGGCCGTCGCGACGCGGTCTCCGCTTCCGCCGAGACGAGAAAGGGTTGTGGGCACCTAGGCTGGGCGGCATGAACGACATGACCATAGCGCCCGGCCCGGGGATCCCCGACGGTGCGGTCATCGCCGCCGATCTCGCGGAGCGTTTCGCGAAATCGTCGACTCCGGGCGGCCAGGGCGTCAACACGACGGACGGCAAAGTCCAGCTTTCCATCGATGTCGCGGAATGCGCATCGCTTACCGACGCCCAGCGTCACCGTATCTCGCGCAACCTCGAGCACCGCCTAGACGGCTCCGTCTTTACCGTGACTGCGTCGACTCAGCGGTCTGTGTTTCGCTCCTGGTCCTCTCGCTTGCACCTGCGACACAGCCTCGTGTCCCCGGGCCGTAGCGTTCGGGGGAGCACAATAGCCCCAGTCCTCATCACGTCCCGGGATCAAAGAGTTCATCGCAGAGGTTAAGCACTACACGTTAAATTTGAACTCGACGGAGTGTCGTCGATAAATAACTATTCGATGCGCAAAGTACAACGAAATACCGCTAGAAACAGACAACATATGGGGGTGCACAGAAACACATATAGGTTCTGCGGAAAACCTATAGGGTGCGTCGCTAAAAACCGCTGTGCGCGAAAAACATAAAGGGTTTACGGACCCGGTCCCAGACCCCTCAATACTCTGAGCCGGAAGAATGGAAAGTGGAAGGTTGATGTATCCCCACTATTTATTTTTCCGTTTTTCGGAGTACATCGGGAGCTACAACTGCGGACCAGCTCTGTGTGAACTAGATGAGAAGGCGCAGCAGAGAATCATCGACGCTGGACAGTTGGTGCTGCGGGCACGCGAGCGGCACCCCCAGCGGTCACTCGCGGAGCACTACAACCCGTTATCGATGGACCCAATTCTGCTCAAGGCTCACAACAACTTGGACCGGGAAGTCGATAAGGCTTTCGATGTGGCACGCAAACTCACCAACGAGCGCCAGCGCCAGGAGCTACTGTTCGCCAGCTACGGGGAGTTGGCGAGGGGCTATGTCTCCTCGCTTTCATCAAAATCGAAACCACCAGCAGGGTCGTTCCCCGTGCGGGTGATTTTGATCGGTCCCGCTGCTGGGTGTAGAACCCTGTCGCTGGCAACGCCGGGAACTATGACTGTGCCCGACGAGAACACGTCACTGCCATAACGCGGCTCACGGTAGACGAACATGGGTCGTTCACTACTACTGGTGGATTTCGGTTTTGGTGGTGGGGGGATTACCGCCGCCGGCCTCGATTTTTCCGTTGAGGAGGGCGTTGACTACTTCCCGATTGTGAAATGGGCCGATGGCGCGGTGAAGAGGAACCAGTCACCTGGAAGAGATCGATCCAGTCGCTGGTGTGCAATCTGGGAGGTAGGGTTGCGGGGTCGATTCCTCGCGAGCGCAACCATGATTGTGTCTCTGAACGTGATGAAAACAACCCTGCCCTTCGGAGAATTTCCCCTATCCCGCGTCCCCGGGCGGTGAAAACGGTGTGCACCATCGCCTGAAAGGCTTTGCGTTGCTCTATCGGGATCTTCGGGTCACCCACCCGGCGGATCACTAAGATCCCCCCGTCAACGTTTGGCTGTGGCCGGAAAGCAGACCTTGGTACTCGGGAACCAAGGTGAAACGTGAACCATGGGGACCACTGAGCTGTCATCATCGTGCTTGCACCTACCCCGGCCCGGCGGCGAGCGACTTCCCACTGCATGAGGAGTACAGCGGCAGTCCATGCCGGCGCATGCAACAACTTTCGAAGAATGGCAGTGGTGAGGTGAAAGGGAATGTTTCCCACAATGACGCAGGGAGTGGCGGGTAACGGGAAGTTGAGGAAATCATCATGGACCACTTCGACCGACGCCGAGGCGGTCTTTTTTGTGAGTTTGGCAGCTAGTTTTGCGTCTACCTCAACTGCCGTTATTGCCCTCCCCAAGTGGGATATCGGGTGAGTGAGGGCACCGCTTCCTGGCCCGATCTCAATGATGGGGCCGGAGGTTTGTTTTACAAGATCGACGATGGAGTTGATGATCTTGTGGTCTGTGAGAAAATTTTGGCCATGTTCGTGACGGCCGTATCCGTATGTAGACATCAGGTGTGCTCCGTGGAGTTGAAACGGAGCCGGGCATGGCAAATGGCCGCCCGGCTAAAGGACCGGAGCGGTTTCTAACCTGCGGGAGGGAGAAAACCGCCTTAGCGGCTGGTGAGCGGCCGCATGAAAACGGAACCTGAAATCAACATGGGCCTATCGTATCCAATTAATTTCGCAGGGTCCAATACGGTGAGAAAGAAGACAACCGCACCGCAACAGTGCAAGACCTCTCTGGATTGGAATTTAATTGAACATGGGTTTGGGGTACGACGCGCCCTACTCGGAGTGGCACGGACACTACGGCTGCGCGCCCACACACAACAGTAAAGAGCTCGGCAATGCACAGACACGTAACGAGAGCGCCACAAATGTATGTACGTTTAAGTTACAGCATCGACACTGACGCTCCACATGGAGGGACGGCCGCAGCCCTGCAGCAAGCACACGGCAGGGTGTCTGCTTCGGGCGACGTGAAATTACGCAGAAAAATACGAAACACATCACCGCAGGTCACGGTAGGTATTTGCGGGTCATTTCGTAATCTCGTAAACGAAAAGAACAAAACTACGAAACACAAAAACATACGTTGAGCAGCGTAAATGGTTTTCGTTTCGTAATTTTTCCACTTTTTGAAGAAAATCTAAATAAGAAGAGACACCTTGATTGCGATTGTGTCCCGTGCCACATAGCTGCAACCCCTGCAGCGTGCCCTCAACGAGGACGCTCTGTGCCGTAGACATGTGCCTGCAATGCGTGTCTGTGTCTCTCTCTTAAAAGGTTTGGGTCGAAATACCGCAAAATTACGAAACACCGCCGAAATGTGACGTGTCTATGCAGGTCACAGCGTTATCGCGTGTTTCGTAGTTTTGTTCTTTTCGTTTGCGGAAATCACGAAACCGCAGGTAGAGCGTTTTGTAATTTTTTCGTATTTTGATCGGCAAATTACGAAACGAGGTCAAAACTACGAAACGAACACACAACACCTGTGTTGCGTGTCACACAACGGCGCGCCACGGACGTGTTGCAGCGTGGCAGTATCCCGGCCGTGTCACATAGCTGCAACCCCTGCAGCGTGCCCTCAACGAGGACGCTCTGTGTCGTAGACATGTGCCTGCAATGCGTGTCTGTGTCTCTCTCTTAAAAGGTTTGGGTCGAAATACCGCAAAATTACGAAACACCGCCGAAATGTGACGTGTCTATGCAGGTCACAGCGTTATCGCGTGTTTCGTAGTTTTGTTCTTTTCGTTTGCGGAAATCACGAAACCGCAGGTAGAGCGTTTCGTAATTTTTTCGTATTTTGATCGGCAAATTACGAAACGAGGTCAAAACTACGAAACGAGCGCGCTACAGACGTGTCACAGGTCATAAAAAGGCGCGCCCCTTGCGTGTCACCGTGACGCAGCATCCCGGCCGTGTCACATAGCTACAACCCCTGCAGCGTGCCCTCAATGAGGACGGTCTATGTCGTAGACATGTGCCCGTAATGTGTGTCTGTGTCTCTCCCTTAAAAGGTTTGGGTCGAAATGCCGCAAAATTACGAAACATCCCCGAAATGTGACGTGTCTGTGCAGGTCACAGCGTTATCGCGTGTTTCGTAATTTGGTTTTCCGATTTTCGTAGTTCTACGAAACCGCAGGTAGAGCGTTTCGTAATTTTTTCGTATTTTGATCGGCAAATTACGAAACGAGGTCAAAACTACGAAGCGAGCACACTACAGACGTGTCACAGGTCACAAAAAGGCGCGCACCTTGCGTGTCACCGTGCTGCAGCGTCCCGGCCGTGTCACCTAGCTACAATCCCTGCAGCGTGCCCTCAACGAGGACGCTCTATGTCGTAGACATGTGCCTGCAATGTGTGTCTGTGTCTCTCTCTTAAAAGGTTTGGGTCGAAATACCGCAAAATTACGAAACACCCCCGAAATGTCAAGTGTCTATGCAGGTCACAGCGTTATTGCGTGTTTCGTAGTTTTGTTCTTTTCGTTTGTGGAAATCACGAAACCACAGGTAGAGCGTTTCGTAATTTTTTCGTATTTTGATCGGCAAATTACGAAACGAGGTCAAAACTACGAAACGAGCACACTATAGACGTGTCACAGGTCACAAAAAGGCGCGCCCCTTGCGTGTCACCATGCCGCCACACAACAGCTGCCCCACCACAACACCCCAGCCGTGCCACGTGGCGTGTAGAAACGTGCTCGGTTCGATTCGTAAAGATTAGGTCGCAGGCTATTGTGCGCGACGCATAAGTTCCGTACGATGGCCTCTAGACCGTATGTGGCGTGTTATTTCGTTTTTGGTATAGCCAGCCGCATACGGGGGATAACCCCGAGGATAATTCATAAAGAGATAGCCTCTCGACCGTGATAGGCGCGGTTCCTCCGACGAGATAGACCGGTTGGCAACGGCATTGCCGACCACAAAAGCGGTCAGGTAGGGAGTAAGCGCTCCCGTAAAGCGATGGGACGGCAGACCACCGTTCTAGCGAGTCGAGCACGGCACTCCAAGCCGCCTGAATAGCAAGCCGGTAAAGCACCCCGCTCCGGGACAGATCAATCTGCCCAGGAGCGTTTTTCTATGTCCGAAAAGGACACGACTACCGCCGTCGCGCCACGCTTTTACACGCTGCAGGAACTCGCCGATCTCGGCGTCGGCTCCGAGTCCACGTTGCGAAAAGCTATTAAAGAGGGCCGTCTTTCATTCCACCGTTTCGGCACCGCCTATCGGATTCGCCAAGACGATCTCGACGCCTACCTCGCGGCCGCACGCCGCCCTGCCCCGCAGCTATTCGACGGCTTCGTCGATGCCGTCGTGAATGCAGCGCCCCAACTGACAGATGAGCAGCGCCAGCAGCTCGTCACGGTGCTGGGCGGTGTGAAGCACTAATGCGGACAAACCCGCCTACGACGAGATCCCGCCGCTTAGCTCAGCTAGTCAGGCTGGGTCTTGAACTGAGTGCGAGGGCTGATGGGTGATGGCCGTGCTACTACACACGCGCGCTCCACCGTCGTGCCCCGAGTCCAAATAAACAGTTCATTCAACCAAAGAGAACAAACCATGTCTTTCAGAGACGATTACGCAGCAGCGCTGCGCGATGAGCAGCAAGCAAAAGATACCGTGAACGAGGCGCGCCGTGCACACAAAGCGACAAAGGAGCGCCTTGCGCAGTTGCGCAAGTATGCCGAAGAGTTCGAGGTGAATCTCGACGGTGACAAGTCCGCCAGCACCGAAGGGGACGGTGACAAGTCCGCCAGCACCGAAGGGGACAGCGATACACCTGAGAACGGTGACGGCGACACGCCTGAGAGCACCGAGGGCAGTAAGCCGAAGCGGCATCTAGAAGTTGTACCCGACTAACCCTTTAGCCGTACACGCAATCACCTCATGTGTGTACGGCCACGCGGCGTGACGACGTACAGCCGTCACGTTTGATGTCGCCACACACCCCGCTCGCAAGGGCGGGGTTTTCGCGTGTGTGCGGGTGGCTGCGGCACCGCTACACGTGACACTGTCACGATGCTTGCGCCGGTATCGGCGACGGGGCATATACACGTCTGCCCCGTCGCCTGGATCATCCGCCACATGGCTGGCGGTATGTCGCGCTGCTGTGATGCGCGGCCGCAGCAGGCATGGTGTCGTGCGCGACGAGATATGCCGGTAGCTGTGGCCGTGGGTTGAGGGTGTGCAGCAGCGCGGACAAAGCAGATTTCAGCAGCTGTGCTGCTGAAGTTGTGACCGCGACGGTAAGTGATATGCGGCGCATGCCGCATAATGCCGCGTCGTGAGATACGCCAATATCCATCTCGGCAGGCTTGCCGTGATGGAGCGTTTCGTGATGACCCAAACACGACACATCGATGCTGGCATATCCGAATACATATCGACGGGATATATCGGATTGCCGGCAGTGTCGTGATGCGGAGCATGGGTCATCACACAAGGTGCAGCGCCAGCTGCACTATTGGGCATCTTGGCCGGAGCGCAAGCGGAGGGCAAGACAGCACCAGCCAGACCGAGCGAGCGAGGTCTGAGACTGGGGCTGTAGGGGGCGGCGCGCCAGCGCCGGGCACCGGGTTATGCGAGCGCCAGCGAGCAGTAATACCCGGTGCAGTGCCTCGGCTATGCCGAGCGCCGGAGCGCAGCGGAGGCGTCGCACCCCCTTATGCCCTTTTCCCCCTTCTACCCCTATAACGACAAACATATAGGGGTTTTGACACAGAAGGGGGCTGCGACCTGCGTGTTTCGGGTCTTAATGCGGTCTTCGACCCTTACCCGAAACGGCCCGTTGATGCGCGAAGCGCACATGGTGCCTACGCAAAACCTGCAGGTCGCCACGCTGTGCGCACCACATACGGCGTCAGCCGTTGTATGTCGGTCTTAAAGTAAGGGCCGATGACGGGTGGAAACGCCGCTTGCGGCGTCTTCCCGCGTCATCGAGACACCTGCAGCGAGCCTGCGAGCGCAAGGTGTCTAACCGCACGGCAAGACCGACATCGCCTACGTGGTGCGCACAGCCACACCCTGCACTTTGGCACCGCCGTCAGGCGGTCATTGCAGGGGGTTCAAATCCCGCAGCGAGCCATCCGCCGCCAGGCGGTGTTGATGCTGCTGCGGGTAGTTGAGAAACGGGCCTGAGTAACACACTCCATATCGGCCCGTGCCACAAGCACACTATCGGTGCAGACGTATCACGTTCGCGGCGACCATATGCGCGCAAGCGCATGTAACGGACACCACCAGCGACGTGTGTTTCGCAGAGCGTGAGCGCTGCAGCAGATCCAGCGGCAGCTGTTGATGCAAATGTGTAGCGCCGCGACTCGATAAGGCTGCCCTGTGGCAGCGGCTGTGCGGCCCTGTGGCGGCTGTACACGCCTCGGATGGACGGAGTGCGCGTGCAGAAGAACAGTTTCGAGACGTCGCTGTTCGTCGTGTATCTGCCGAAGTCGATGTGCAAGGAGATCCCCGACTACTACACCAGTGAGGTGGACGGGCGCGAAGTGAAACGTCCGCGCTATGTCGCCCGCGACTACGAAGAAGCAAAGAAGTACCCCGAAGAGTCAATGCGTTGGCTCGCCGAGAACTTCATTCCCGGCGGTATCGACGCAGTCGCCGGCGGGGACATGAACTTCGACGAATCGACGCCACACATCCAGTTTCAGGCGGACACCCTCTCCCCTCATCCGGACAAGCCCGGTACGCTGCGTTGCCGCCCTGGCATCGCGTACAACACAGACCCCACGGTGCGGTACACATCCGGCCCGAAGAAGGGCAAGCAGATATCGGGCCAACAGAAGTTCATCGATGCACAGCGAGGGCTTCGTGAACACATGCACTCGTTGGGTTATCCGGTCGAGCTGGAAGTCTCTGAACGACACGACGAGTCGCTGAACCTCGACCGCTACACCGAGCAGCAGGACCGGGAGCGCGACCTCGCCAAGCGCGAGGATGATGTCGAAGTCAAGAAGCGCTCCGTGCAGCGCGACATGGACGCGATCGAGCGTGATCGCGAGCAGGCAGCAAAAGAACTCAAGCAGGCCCAAGAAGCCAACGAGAAAGCGCAAAGTGTGCTGCAGCACGCCGAAGAACAGACCCGCGCTGTTGCTGAGCGCGTACTTCGTGAATCACGCGAGAAAGCTGAGCAGACCATGGGCCTTGCCGAAGCGCAAGCAGACGAGCTGCTCGAACGAGCCGAAGAGACTGCACGGGCCAAGGCGAGCGCGATTACAGCCACGGCCCGCAGCGAAGCGGAGTCGATAACTCGCAAGGCCGACGAGGCCCATAAGCAGGCTGAGCGCGACTCCGAGACGATCCGCAGTGAAGCACAAAACGAGGCCACAAGCATCCGCGACGAGGCCACGCGCGACGCTACATCGATGCGTGAGGATGCCCGCGAGGACGCTGATCAGATCCGCCGCAACGCGCACGCGGATGCCGAAGATGAAGCCGCCATCATCATCGAAGAAGCGGTGAAGTCAGGACAGCAGTTGGAGCATCTGGACAAGAAGTTCCTGGTGCAAGAACTGCAACGCGACCCGGAGCTGCTTGAGCGCTACACGCTGTTCACCGAGCTGCAGACCAAGACGAAACAGGGCGAGGCGAAGCAGCGCGTACGCGAGCGCATCGAGAAGCGCCGCCAGCAGCAACAACAGCGTGACCGTGATGGCGGTATGGGGTTGTAGCGCTGCTCTCCCCTGCCTTGTACGGCCTTCTGCGGGCCGTATAGGGTGCCGTCGGCGTCGTCGGTCATTGGCGGCGGGAAAACCGCTGAGATTCAGCGAAAATCGAAGAAATCTGGGCCACGCTGAGCGGAGTGTCACTATGCTGCGCAGCGGATTGGTCTGTTAAGTGGCGGACATAGTGCGCAGTACGTCGGCCGGGACAATAGCGCGTGTGTTGCGCAGAAGAGACGCCCGCAGAAAGGCCGGCAAAATGACAGCGTCATTCTGTTGCGCAGTAAAGGTGTCAATAGACTGGCGAGCCACTTTATTGCCCAATTCACGTGTCATTGAAGTGTCGGGGCATTTCATCGCGCAGTAAACGTGCCGATGGAATGGCTACCCAATACACAGTGCAACCTGCGTGTTAATAAACAGCCACAGACACTACGCAGTGCAATGAATTGCGCAGCAGAAGAGCCAGTAAACGCGCCACTGCACCGCACAACGAAACAGCACGGATGATGTGCAGCAAAGTGGCGCGTGAAATGCGCTGTGAAGTGTCAGCGCACTTGGAGCTGTACCGTCGCTACTCCCCCACGGCGTCCGTACTGTGACTCTGATTTGACCCACGCATAAAGAAAGCGCTGGGTGTTGCTCCCAGCGCTTTCTTTCACGGCCTGATCCGGTGCGTTGTTGATGTCAGTAGTTCGTAACCACCGGGGTGAGGAGTGCAAGACCGTCTGAAGGCACTCGTTCTTCAGTCGAAGGGTCGTAAGCAGCGATGAAAACGCTAATAATACCTCCGCCTTGGATATCGAAAGTGTGTTCGACGATCTCCCCAACCGGGACAGTGAACTCGCCTATGGTTTGCCCTTCATGCTGGATCGTGACCTGGCCAGGTGCGCCTGTGTTCGGGATGTCGTCAACCCAAGTCGCCTTGAGGCGCAGCGTTTTCGCGATGTCTGGTACTCGATAATGCCTGAAAGACGCTCGAGCCGAACCCCGATCAGTGGCGAGGATTGACCTTTCATGCCACTTCCCGTCTACGTACAAATCTACCCCCGACCGAATCCCCTCATGGAGGGCATTAACAGGATCATCGGTTAGGTACCAATACCAATCAGCAGACGGATCCGAGTAATCACCCTGCGAGTTAGTCGTGCCCGAGTTAGTCGTGCCCGAGTTAGTCGCACCGCTGTTATTGGCATCGTCGGCGCTTCTGGATCCACCTTCAAGGTTTGGGACGAGAAGACCGATCACGGTTGCAATGACGACGATGGCTCCAACTACGGCTGGGATGTATTCTCGGAAATCTTTGAGCATCCGAGTCAGTTCACGGGCATCAGGCACGATACATCTTCCTTTCAGAGAAGATAGTGAGAAGCAATGACGTACTTATCTAAGTCGCCGGTGAGGTTGATGTGTTCCCATCCCAGCGATGAGAGGAACCGCAGGACGTCCGGGTCGATGTCACCGCCGTCGCTGGTCAGGGTGGCGACCGTGCGGTCGAGGTAGACGGTGCTCCAGAGAACGATGGCTGCGGCTCTTTATGGCCGATCGCCCAGTCCCGCAGGACCATCCTCAACCGGATGTAGGAGGCTGCTCAGGCGGTGCGCGCGAGGCGGGGGTCGAGGACCATTCCGCGGAAAAGTAGCGCTAAGGATGTTATGTCTATAGAGTTTTTGGACACGGAGTCTAATGACTTATTGGACACGGAATCCATGGAGTTCTTGGACACTTTCTAGCGGATCATTCTCGTGGTCTGTGCTGCGGTCACAAGCAGGACAGTTACGGGGTGCTTCGCCGTGCTTGATCGTGCTTCGTTGCCTCGGCAAGGTGAGGTTGGCTCACCGGCCGTGCGGCCCGTGGCGTACCGCTGCCGGAGGCTGCGCACTGAAGAGCTCTCGCCGCCAGGGGCTGTGTAGATCATCTCGGGGCTGTCGGCGGCGACCAGGGCTTAAAGCACGTGCTCCTTGAGTCTTAGGGTGGTCTGCCGTCGGCGGCTATACACGCACCGCTGCTCCCGCGTAGTTGGCCTTGGACTTTCATCCGCGCTTCTGAACGACGCCATCGGAGTGATGGCTTTGTCGACATTAGGGGACTCGAGGGCAACCAGCTCGCGGCGTTTTTCTATAGCGAAAACCATTCAGCCTTTCCGCTACTGGGAATGTCCAAAATGCCCTTAGACATCCCGTCCAAAAAGTCGTTGGACTCCTTGTCCAAAAAGCCCTTAGACATGACAAAGTAGCGCTAAGGATCGTTTTAGGAGCATGCGGCAAACGGCTTTCTTCTGAGCTGATTCGCGCATCGCAAGCCCATACCCGGTGCCGCGCGGTTGCGTGCTCAACCAGCTTCTGCCGGCGGCGTGGAAAGGTCGGAACCGAAGAGGGTGCGCAGAGCATCCATGGCCTCGGGGCGGGCCTTGTAGTAGACCCACACCCCTCGCTTGTCACGGTCAACGAGCCCGGCGTCGTGCAGGATTTTCAGGTGGTGGCTGAGTGTCGAAACTGCCAGGTCGAAGCCCTCGGTCAGGTCACACATTGCGCATGCCTCGCCGCCCTCGTGCGAGAGCACCATGGACATCAGCCGCAGCCGGACCGGATCCGCCAGGGCCTTGAGCATCCGGGAGACGGCCTCGGCCTGGGCCGCCGTGATTGGCTCACCGGACAACGGCGTACAGTAACCCAGCGCACTTGGCGCAGGAGGGTCCAAGGATGGGATCGACATGCCTCCATTCTAGCATACTTCGATAGTTTGACAACTATCGAAGTGTGAGTATCGTGGAAGCCGGACTTCGAAGTCTGTCGAAGTACTGCACATTGTGAAGGAGACACCCGTGAACACACCCATCCAGCTGGTCCGTTCCAAGTACCGCGCGCTCGGGGGCGGATGCGTAAGCTGCTCCAGAGACCTTGCCCCCGTCGAGGCCCTGCCCGGCGTGCAGAAGGTCGACGCCCTGGCCTCCGGCGTCGTGCTGGTCACGCACGACGGCACCGTGGCCGACAGCGCCATCGTTGAAGCGGCACAGAAGGCCGGCCTGTCCCTGGCGCCGGCCGGCCCGGCACGCCCCGTCCGCGCCTGATCACCTGGTGAGGGCTGACCCTCACGAGTCATGTCCTCACGTTTCACAGAGAGAAGAAATCACCGAATGAATGCCGAATTTGACACCTCAACACAGCTCACCGCTCAGTCCCGGCGCCGGTGGTGGCAGAGCAGCGAGATGGTGGCCCTGGCGGTAGCCGCGGTGCTGCTGGCCGCGGGGCTGGCCGTGGAGTGGACCATCCACTCCGAGCCGGTGGCCCTGACCTTATTCTGGGCCACGATCGTCATCGGCGGCGCCTACCCGCTGCGCAGCGCCATCCGCGCCGTGCGCAACAGGCAGCTGACCATCACCGTGCTGCTGATCATGGCCGCCATCGGTGCGATCGCGCTGGGGGTGATCGAAGAAGCCGCGATGCTCGTGGTCATCTTTAGCCTGGGCGAGGCCATGGAAGCCTACGCCACCGACAAGGCACGCGGCTCCATCAGCGCGCTGTTGGAGCTGGCACCCCCGAACGCGAACCGGCTCACAGCCGGGGGCTTCACCGAAACCGTGTCCGTGGAGGCGCTGCACCCCGGTGATGTCGTCCTCGTCCGCCCCGGTGAGCGTCTGCCCACCGACGGCACCGTCACCGAGGGTGCTTCGTGGGTCGATGCCAGCCCGGTCACCGGCGAATCCGAGCCGGTGGAGGCTTCCGCCGGGACCGAGGTCTTCGGCGGAAGCCTGAACGGCAACGGCGTGCTGCGCGTCCAGGTGACCAAGGAGCACTACGACACCATCCTCGCCCGGGTGATCGAACAGGTAGAGGAGGCCCAGGCTAACCGCAGCCGCACCGAGCGCTTCGCCGACCGGTTCAGCGCCGTCTACACCCCCGCCATGTTCGCCCTTTCGGTCCTGGTGGCCCTGGTTCTGCCGTTGTTCGGCTTCGAATGGCGTGAGGCCATCTATCGAGCCCTTGTAATCCTTGTTGTCTCCTGCTCCTGCGCGCTGGTCATCTCCGTGCCGGTCAGCGTCGTCACCGCCATCGCCCGCGGAGCACGGGACGGCATCCTGATCAAGGGCGGCATCTACCTCGAACGCCTGGCCGACATCAAGGCCGTCGCCTTCGACAAGACCGGCACACTCACCCGCGGCCGGCCTGCCCTGGCCCAGGTCACCGCGTTCGGCGGCACCACCGAACAGGAAGCCCTCGCACTGGCCGCCGCCGTCGAGGCCGGCAGCGAACACCCCATCGCCGACGCCATCACCGCCGGGGCCAGGGACCGGGGCCTCGACATCCCCACCGCCAGGGACGCCCGCGCCCTCCCCGGGGCCGGCATGGAGGCCGTCGTCGACGGCCGAGCCATGCACATCGGCCGGCCCTCGGACGCGGACCGCACCGACCCGCAAGTCGGAGCGGCCGTGGCCGGAGCCGAGGCAAACGGCTGCACCGCCGTCGTACTGCGCGAGGACACCCGGCCACTGGCCGTTCTGGCGGTCGCGGACCAGTTGCGCCCCGACGCCCACAGCACTATCGCCGAACTGCGCGAACTAGGCATCGAACGGGTGCTGATGCTCACCGGAGACAACGCCACCGTCGCTAAAACCACCGCCCATGCCCTGGGTCTGGACGACTACCGCGCCGAACTGCTGCCCGAGGACAAATCAGCCGCCGTACGTGAATTGCGCGAACGGTACGGGGTTATCGCCATGGTCGGCGACGGAGTCAACGACGCCCCCGCACTGGCCAACGCGGACCTGGCCATCGCCATGGGCGCCGCCGGAACCGACGTCGCACTCGAAACCGCTGACGTCGCACTCATGGCCGACGAACTGGACCGGCTCCCCGCAGCCATCCGCCTCTCCCGACGGGCCCGGAACAACATCAAGATCAACATCGCGCTCAGCCTGGCCGTCGTGGCCATTCTGATCATCGCGGCCCTCGCCGGCTGGATGACCCTCACCACGGGACTGCTGCTGAATGAAGGCAGCGCCGCGCTGATCATCCTCAACGGCCTGCGTATGATGCTCCCCGGCCGCGGCGAAACCCGGCAAAAACGAACTGCATAGCCCGCGACAACAAGGTCATACAGACAAGGTTGCGTGAAGCGAAACTCCTTGGCTCAACCGCCGCACTCGAGCGCTTCGATGCCTATCCCGGCCTACTCGCCAACCACGGCTCGAAACTCACCCTGACAGGAGAAGACATGCGAACCCGCGACGACATCAAACAAGAAAGGATGGCCCCTACGACCCCCACACGGCTACGTCAACCCCGAAAGCCGTAACCGGGGGGTAAAAAACGGGTACCGGCAACCACCACCACCCCGGTACCCGATACCGCCCTACCGGTACCGAAAAAACCCCCGTCAATCTAAGCATGAATGTTTGCGTTCGGTTGGGTAAGGCCGTGAAATGGTTGAAAAAATAACCCCGCAGGTTTCCCTGCGGGGTGTCGTTGTTAGAACGGTACTTCTTCGCCCTCAGCGCCAGCCAGGGCAGCAGTCGCTGCTTCGCCCCCTCGACGGGCAGCGCGAGCAGCGGACTCCTTCTTGGAATCGATCAGCTGCACGGTGTCGATGCGTGCGACCAGCGGGTAGTGCTTCACACCGTCCTTGTCGGTGTAGACGTCGGTTTTCAGCGAGTAGCTCACCGCGACGCGATCGCCGGAGCCGATGCAGCCGAACACGCCGGGGTTCTTCGCGTCCTGGACGTAGCCGGTCAGCTCCACGATCTCGCTTTCCACCTTGCCGGTGGTCTTGTTCTTGAAGGTGTTGCGCGCGTAGACGCTGAGCTTCACCGTCGCCCCGCCGTTTGCGTGCTCGAACAGCTTCGGTGCGCGAGCTGCGTTGCCGACGATGGTGCCGTTGTTGAAGGGGTTGGACATGATGGTTCTCCTTATGTGAGTGAGTGTGATTTGCTGTGCAATTTGGGTACTTCAGCAGCGGCTTTGCTGCTGCGGGGTGGTTGCGCTGTCGTTACAGCACTGCCCAAGGCAGCGGTGTGCCTGCCGCCTCTAGGTCGCGCAGTTCTTGCGCTGCGCCTGGATCGGCATCCTCGCCGTCGATGCCGTCGGCGAGCTGGTAGAGCAGTTCCAGGTCGGTGTGGATGAAGTCGCGCATCACGTGCCTCCTTGTTCGGATTGATGGCCAATCCGTCTGTTGGAGACAGCTCTGCTGTCTAAAGGCCACTCCCCTGCCTCGTTGAAGTGTCTATTGTCGCAAGCCACGGCGATACAGCGAAAAAGAAAACCCCGTTGCATCGCTGCAACGGGGTAGGTGGTGTTACTCGGCGAACAAGATCGTGCGAGTCTTCTCAGCGCCCTCGCGGACGAGTTCGACCATCCGCTCGCCTTGGCCGATGTCTGTCAGCTTCGCGACCAACGACGGGAAGTTCTCGTCTGGCCCGATCTCGGTGGCTCGCTGCGCAGCCACGCCAGCTAGCCCCGGCTGGCCTGTGGCGTGCGCAAGCACGGCAACAGTGGTGGTGAGCTGCGCGCGCATCCCCGGCCAGCTGGTCGGGACAGCACGCATAACCTGCTCCGCGAACCGTAGGCCCGCCTGCGGGTCATCGAGCAGCGCCGCGAGCAGCGCGTCTCGCAAGCGCTTTGTAGTGAAACATTTCAGCGCCGATCGAACAGCGCGCGTGCTCGGCTGGGTTATTCCTGCCGCCGCCTGCTCGTATTCACGCTGCAGCACGTCGGAGAACATGGGCGGGATATACGCCAGCGCGTCTTCGATGATGTCGGCGTGCTCGGCAGCGTCGATGCCGTGATCGGTGCTGTTCAGGCGTGCCTCGATGTCGTCTTTGCTCGGCTCCGGCAGCTCGCCAGTGTGCTCTAGCATCTGCCGCAGCGCCGCTGATGCGGCGACCTCGCCGACAACGCCGTGGCGCGGCTCGTCGATGAGCGGATGCTGATACACAGACCACCACGCAGCCCCGGTGACGATCTCGGGCACCTGCACCACCCCGAGCAGCGGCGGTAGGTGCACTGCCCCGCTGGTGAGGTACGTGGCCGTCTCGTCGAAGACCGGTTGCGCAATGTCATCGCTGATCATGTACGCGATAACTGCATCGAGTTCCAGGTGATCGACCCACGCTGCGAACCGCTCGCGGCTCTCGGTGAGCTTCTCCACGGCCTCGTCCAGGTCGAACCGTGCGACCGGGCCGAGGCGAACGGTGTCGACGCCCTCGTCGTCGACGAAGAACGCGAGGATCAGCGAGTTGTTCGGGTAGAACCCGAGGATGCCGGGGAGGTTCGCGAGGATCTCGCCGTGGGATGCAAGCGTGTGGGAATGAGTGGACATTGCAGTGCTCCTTTGCACGAATACGGGGTGTACGTGGTCAATCCCGTATTCGGCCCGGCTCTGCCGGTCGCAGGCGTATCCCAGCAGTGCAGTGCCTATCTGCGCCGAGCGTCGCTAGCGCAGCCCGATGCTTCGCTTGCCGGGTGCGGGCGCTAGCGACGCAGCCTGTGATTAAGCGTCGGCTTCGATGCGCTTGAGAGCGCGATAGATCGTCGGCCGCGAGACGTTGAATGTCCTGCCTACTGCGCTGAGGGACTTGCCGCCCTCGATAAGCTCCTTAGCGATCTGGGCCTGCTCAGCGCTGAGCTTCGGCTTCGGGCCGGCGACCCTGCCCTGTGCGCGGGCGTGCGCCACGCCTTCACGGGTGCGCTGGACAAGCAGGTCACGCTCCCACTCGGCAAGACTTGCCATGACGTTGATGACCACCTTGTCGGTGGGCTTCGACGTGTCCAGCGCTGGCTCCAACACCTTGACGTTGATGTCGCGCTCGGCGAGGTCAGCGATGGTGTTCACGGTGTCCGCGAGGCTGCGGCCGAGCCTGTCCAAGCGTGTGACAACGAGCGTGTCGTCGGGGCGCATGTACGCCAGCGCGTCATCGAGGCCAGGCCGTTGCCATTTCGTGCCGGAGATGGTGTCTGAGTAGATGTGCTGAGGGTCGCAACCAGCGTCGATCAGGGCGTCGCGCTGGGTGTCGAGTGACTGCCCCTGCTTCGAGGTGGAAACGCGGGCGTAACCGATGAGCATGGTTAGTCACCTGCTCCTATGCGTTACCTTTGGCACGGTTGTGGGACTTGCAGAGCAGCTCGCAGTTGCTTTCCTCGGTCTTGCCGCCCTTCGACCAGGCGGCGACGTGATCGGCGTCCATATCCTTGAGCGGCCAGATCTTCGCCTTGCCCCCCCTCGTGACCGAGGGCGCAATACGAGCAGTTCGAGACACCGTTCTTCTCGGCGGCGTCTGTCTGGCGCTTGTACACGCGCTTTTTGACGGCCTCAGTGAAGACACGCACGCTAAGCAGCCGCGTCTCTTTCTTGCCGCCGAGAAGGTACTCGTAGATACCCTTCTTCGACTGAACCTGCGAGTCGGAAAGCAACTCGCGTGCTTCGGCGGTCATCTCTGTTGCGTCGTAGCCCTTGTCGCCGTACTGCTCATAGAGCTTGTTCCATGCGATTCCACGCATGGAACTGTCCGTCATCTTGAACACGCTTGCGGCCCAGTCGATGACGGTGGTGAAGTACGTCTGCAGTTCATTGCAGTCGTCGTCATCGCGGTGCTTAGCCATGTAGTTGTCGATACTCACGCCGTCACGCTGAGCGATCCAGTCGAGGGCGACTTCAAGCACCTCCTGGCGGGCGGGTTCACCGCGCACGAAATTCGACCACTTCGACATCAGTCGCCAAGAAGTCTTCCGGTGGTGCATGCGCTACAACACCCGCAGACGGCACTCCTGGTGCAACGTTCTAGCCCCAATGACTTCGAAGCACTCACATCAGCTACGCTGACCCAAGCAGCATAGCTAACCCCCGACGTGTCTACTTTCCGGGGGTCAGGCCCGTGCTCGACAACCCCAGCGGACTCAACGCCCACGCCAGCGTCGCGGACCATGCGGCCGGGTACCGGAAGGTGGCCAAGGCCGCGGGCATCGCGATTTAATCCCGCGCAGAGCCGGAGACTGTGACCTGGCGATCATTGATGCGCAAGGTGCTGTCAGCAGCAGCAATAACTGCGGCATCGTGCGTGGCGGCCAGAACGAGTGCGCCCCCGTCCGCAGCTCGCCGCAGGAGCGCGATAACTTGGTCGCGGTTAGTGGGGTCGAGGGAGGCGGTCGGCTCGTCAGCGAACACATAAGCCGCGCCGCGGAGCAGGGCTCGGGCGATCGCCAGCCGCTGCTGCTCGCCTCCGCTGAGAATAGCTGCCGGCCCGTCGAAGGGGACATCAAGACCGACTTCGCCGAGGGAGTGCAGCAATTCTTCTTTGGAGTATTGCTTCCTGGATAGCCCGAGGGTGAGGTTATCTTCGCAGCTTAGTTCGGGAATGATTCCGTGGTCTTGGTGGATTATCGCTGCGCGTTCTCGCCAGAACCTCCGCCTCCGCTTCATCCTCCACGCGGAGGCATTCTCACCGTCTATCCGGAGGAGGCCGTCCGCCGGCGGCAGGAGCCCGGCCAAGGTGTTGAGCAGCAAAGTCTTTCCGGAACCGCTGGCTCCACAGATGGCGACAAAGCCTGGCCCGGGTAGGGAAAACGTTGCATTTTCCACGAGGGACTTCTTCACCATCCGCGTGCTGCGCCCCACAGAAAAAGTCGACTCCGCGGCGAGACAGAGATGAGAGGTGGAAATCTCCGGCGGCAGAGTGGGGGACTGACTGGGGCTAGCCAATGACATTGTGACTCCTAGGGGAGGCGGACATGTGCTGAGAAATACTGAGACGGACAAAACCGAGGTAGACGATTAAGACAAGGCAGCTTAGCGCGGTGAAGGTGTAGAGGAACGGGTTGGGAAGCAGTAGCGGAGCCAGGACGGACAATATGACGACAACTGTCAGGCTGACCAGTTGGCTTTTGAATAGTCGCCACATCGTTTTGTCCGGTGATTGCCCAGCGCTGTGGAGGAGTACCAGGAGGCGACGGTGAACTCGGAGCTGGATGCGCGTCTGGACTATCAAGGCCGCAAGCGTGGCGAGCAAAGCTCCGAGGGCGCTCAGGATACTCAGCCAGAACAGCGCCGTGCTGGCTACTAGTTCGGCCAGACCGCGATCGGCGGCGCGTACCGGGTAGACGTAGCCTTCGAGGCCGGCAGCGGTAAGTTCTGGACCCAGTTCCGAGAAATCCGCGAAGAGCAAATTTTTACTCGAAGCTGTGGAGCTTAGGAAGTCTGCGTCGAAGCCGGATAGATCGTCCGTTTCAAGCACGTAAAAACAATCGCCGGGAACCAGTTCCCCCGACATTGTTCCACTAATGAATCCGACCGCATGATCGGCACTGACCGGACCAATTTGCGCAGACTTAAGGAGCAGGTCGCCGGATTCCTGAGCCCACAGATCCACGGAAGCTGCGAAATGCTCTTGGGCTGCGGAATAGTCGACCGAGTGGTTGTCGTCTCCGGGACGGAACTGATAATCCTGCAGATCGTGCCATTGGCGGTTAGCAAGTGCCACGGGGCAGGAGTCCGGCACACCGGTAGCTTCTTTCGGCAAAGTATGGCTGAGGACAGCCCCGTGCTCCCGTTCCCAGCTGAGCGCGAAGTCGCGGAAGTTCTGCTGCACACTGGGCGGCAAGAGCTCGCCTCCTTCCGCGCGGCCAGCAGGGCCGTCGAAGTTGGCTGAAAAATGCAAGGCTCCAAACTCCGCGAGAGATTTCCAGGTCTGCTGGGCCTCGGATTCCTGCTGGTAGGAGCGGAGCGCAGCCGCTGAGCTAAGACCCGCTGCTACAAAGGTCACGCAGGTAAAGACCGAAATTACTTTCAGCGCTTTTCCCGCCGCCTTCTCTGCGGGGGCACGCTGCCCCAGCAGCGCTACTGCGCGGCGCAACAATGGGGCGGTGACGGCTACGGCCAAACCGGTGGTGGCCAGGGCCAAGCCTATCCCGGCGGCGTAGAACCTGAGGAACAGGAAGGCAAAAGAATAGCTTCCTTGGCGGGCGAGGAATGTACTCGCAAGGCCAATGAGAACTAGGTGTGGGAGGATGACAAAGGCCCATTGCCGCCAATTGCCTTTTTGACTGCGGTGCCCGCCATTTATTGTGCGCAGCGCTGCCAATCTAAGACCGGAAACCCGAAGAACAAATACCAGGGCAAAAAGGGAAACGACAAATAGAAACAGGATCGCCACCAACGCGGGCAGGCGGAATACGACCGATTGGATGAGGTGAAGGAACTGCGTCTTTTCGCTTAGCCTGAGCCCGTCATTCCTGGCCGATTCGTAGAAGTGGTTCGCATTGCCACCCGTTGCTTTGGGAACCAAGACGTAGTCACCGTGGTAATCCAGCGACCCAAGCTCACTGGACGCTTGGCTCAAGGCATCCGGCCGGTTGAGCCGGGGAATGCGTTCCGGTGCTGGATAATTTTGCTCCAGCGGGATGAAAACCTCGTGGGAAGTCCCGCTTGCGTCATCGGTGCCAGTCAGCCGGTAGATGGAGTAGCCGTTCTGCTCGGCCAATGAAACCAGTGAGTTACGGATTACCGTCGGTGCGTAGTCTGACTCAAGTTCCTCCGCGAGTGAAGTCTTAGGCTCGACGTAGTCAAGACTAAAGGTTGATTCGACCCCTAAGGACAAGGGCTTGGTGGAGTCAACCAGGGCTGTCAGCAGCCACCCAGTAGTCGCGATGACTGCAGCAAGAAGTAGGCTCAAAAGCCCAAGTACTAGGGGTCGAATGCGCATGAGTTCTAGCAGAAGTTGTAGTAGTAGCTGTCCTTAGTGCCCGGCAAATTCGTTGCCGAAAGCTCGGCGATCGACTTCTGGTCGCCGCGGGTGTTGATGCTTCGTTGCGTTCTGCCGTTGACGGTCACAGTCGAAGTATGGCACCGATTCACGGTGAAATAAGAACGCGCCTTAGCGTTCCAGAATCCGTCGATCTCGCCGCGCTCAAAGGACGCCACCATCGCGTCGTAGTCGGGACGGTCCACGTCCTTCTTTGATGCAGAGATCGAT
Source organism: Corynebacterium imitans (assembly GCF_000739455.1). NCBI lineage: Bacteria > Bacillati > Actinomycetota > Actinomycetes > Mycobacteriales > Corynebacteriaceae > Corynebacterium > Corynebacterium imitans. The sequence goes on along the minus strand of NZ_CP009211.1, from coordinate 870,764 downwards.
TGATCGACGTAGGTATGCACGACGTCCCAGCCGCGTTGCTCGGCGAGGGCTTCGCAGTCCTGACGCTGCCGGTCGATGGCGAGGCCGTCCATGGCAGCATCTAACGAGATACGGAGGTAAATAGCAGCGCGTGTAGTCATACGCTATTCATAGCGTATTTAGGTTACATATTTAGGTTACATTGAAACGAAACTCCACCACGTCGCCGTCAACCATGACGTAGTCCTTGCCCTCCTGGCGTACCTTGCCGTGGGCACGTGCCTCGGCCATGGAGCCCAACTCATCGAGGTCCTCGAAGGCGACGATTTCGGCCTTAATGAAGCCCTTCTCAAAGTCGGAGTGGATCACGCCGGCGGCCTGTGGGGCGGTGTCGCCCTTGTGGATCGTCCAGGCGCGAGCCTCCTTCGGACCTGCGGTGAGGTAGGTCTGCAGGCCAAGGGTGTCGAAGCCGGCCTTGGCCAGGGTCTGCAGACCCGGCTCGTCCTGGCCGACGGCGGCGAGCAATTCGGCCGCGTCCTCGTCGTCAAGCTCAAGCAGCTCGGTCTCGGTCTGCGCGTCGAGGAAGACGGCGTCGGCGGGGGCGACGAGCTCGCGGAGTTCCTGCTTGCGGGCGTCGTCGGTAAGCACGTCCTCGTCGGAGTTGAACACGTAGAGGAACGGCTTGGCCGTCATCAGGTGCAGGTGGTGCAGCAGGTCTAAGTCGATGTCGCCGGTCTTGGAGGCGGCGAACAGCGTACGGTCGTCCTCAAGCACGGCCTGGGCCTTCTTGGCCTCCTCGGCTTGCGCGGCGATGTCCTTGTCCTTGCGGCCGTCCTTCTCCAGGCGCGGCAGGGCCTTTTCGATGGTCTGCAGGTCAGCGAGGATCAGCTCGGTGTTGATCACGCTGATGTCGCTGGCGGGGTCGATCTGGCCGTCGACGTGGATCACGTTGTCGTCGCTAAACGCGCGCACGACCTGGCAGATCGCATCCGCCTCGCGAATATTGGCCAAAAAGGCGTTGCCCATGCCCTCGCCCTCGGAGGCACCCTTCACAATGCCGGCGATGTCCACGAAAGACACCGTGGCGGGCAGGGTCCGCTCGGATTTGAAGATCTCAGCCAGCCGCTCCAGGCGCGGGTCCGGCAGCTCGACCAGGCCCACGTTGGGCTCAATGGTGGCAAACGGGTAGTTGGCAGCAAGCACCTCGTTGCGCGTCAGGGCGTTGAAGAGGGTTGACTTGCCAACGTTGGGCAGTCCGACGATTCCAAGTGTAAGGCTCACGTCGGCCAATCCTAGCCCACATGAGCGCCTACCCCGACACGCAGGGGGTGCGAGCGCTTCCGGCTCAAGTGGGGCACAATGGTGCAAGTGAGTACCAGTAAGGCAACGACTGAATCGTCTCCCACCGCCCCGCACCGCTCAGATCGCGTGGATCGCGGCGTGGTGATGAATTCGTGGGTCAAGGCAGCCTCGATGCTGACGCTGCGTTTGCTCATCATTGCTGTCTTCCTCTTCGCGCTAGGCCACCTCATCGGCGCATTCTGGGCCGGGGTCCTACCAATCGTGCTGGCGCTGATCATCTGCACGGTGCTGGTGCCAATCGCCTCCTGGATGCGCAACCACGGCATCCCCTCCGCGCTCGCGGCGCTGACCACGCTACTCGGATTCTTCGGCCTGATCTCAGTACTTGCGCTTTTGATCGCGCCGGATATCGTGGCGCACTCGCGCATCCTGTACTTGCAGGCCCTCGAAGGCATCCAGCGGATGCAGCTGTGGATGCAGGGCCCGCCGCTGAACATGGACCCCGACGACCTAAGCGAGGCGATCAACGAGGTCGCCCAGTGGTTGCAGAACCAAGCCGGGGCGATCGCCGGCGGCGTCTTCTCCGGCCTGGGCACGGCCGCAGGGCTGATGGTCTCGCTCATGGTGGTGCTCGTGCTCACCTTCTTCTTCCTCAAGGACGGCCACCGCTTCCTGCCCTGGGTCCGCTCGGCCACCGGCGGCCGCAGCGGCCTGCACGCCACCGAGCTGCTCACCCGCGCGTGGGAAACGCTCAGTGGTTTCATCCTCGCCCAGGCGCTCGTCTCGCTTGTCGACGCCGTGTTTATCGGCCTCGGCATCTACCTCGTCGGCGTCCCCATGGCCTTCACCCTGGCGGTCATCACGTTCATGGCCGGGTTCATTCCAATCGTCGGCGCGGTCACCGCCGGCGCGCTGGCGGTGCTCGTCGCGCTCGTCTCGCTGGGCTTTACCGAGGCACTCATCGTGCTCGCCATCGTCATCGCTGTCCAGCAGCTCGAGGGCAACGTGCTCTCACCGATGCTGCAGTCGCGCGCGATGAACCTGCACCCGGTCATCGTGTTGGTCTCCGTGACCATCGGCGGCGGCATCTTCGGGCTGATCGGTGCCTTCCTCGCCGTGCCTGCCGCCGCGATGATCGCCGTGTGCTACCGCTATCTCCTGGACATTCTGCGCATCCACTCCGGCGAGAAAAGCGCCGCCGAGCTCGACTTCGTCACCGAAGAGGGCCGCACCATCGCGGAGATCGAGGAGCGCGAGTCCGTCCACGAGCGCCGCGAATGGCGCAAGGAGCGCCAGTGGACCACCCCGCCGGAAGTCGAGGAACCAGAGGAGACGGAAGAAAGCTCCAGCAGCTGGAAGAAGCTTATCGACGCCCGCGAGCACCCCGCATTCGCCAAAATGTTCGGCAAAAACGAGGAATCCGCCCCTCGCGAGGACTAGCGTGTTCGCCGGGTGTGCTTAACTCGGCGACATGTCTTCCGCAACCGCATTCCTTACCCTGCTCACCGGCCTCCTCATCGGTTTCATCGCGGGCCTTTTCACCGGCATGAGCTGGCTGAAACGCAACACCCCGGCACCGGCGCCGCCCACCGACCTCGCTCCCGTCGCTCGCGCGCTCACGCAATTGCAGGACCAGCTCGACGATCTCGACAAGGAGCAGGCGGTCGCCCGCAACGCGCTCGCCAGCCAGGTTCAGGCCATTGGGCGCACCTCCGCGCGCCTCGGGGATCGCACCGACCAGCTTCTAGGCGCGCTGCGCAGCCCGCAGGTTCGCGGCCGCTGGGGCGAGATCCAGCTCCAGCGCGTTGTCGAGCTCGGCGGCATGGTCGAACACGTGGACTTCGACGTTCAGGCGCACATGCGCACCGGCGATCTGCCCGCCGTGCGCCCCGACATGGTCATCCGGCTGTCGGAGGGGCGCAACATCGTCGTGGATGCCAAGGTGCCCTTTTCCTCCTACCTGGACGCGCTCAACACGGAAGACCCCGAGGAAAAGCAGGCGTACATGCGCAGGCACGCGCACCTGCTGCGCCGGCACGTGGAGACGCTGTCGTCCAAGTCCTACATCGCGGCATTCCAGCCCACCCCGGAGTTCGTGGTGATGTTCGTGCCCGCCGACCCCTTCCTAGACGCAGGTCTTGCCCTCGACCCCGAACTTTTGGACTACGCCCTGTCCCGCGACGTCGTCATCGCCACCCCCACCACCCTGTTCGCGCTGCTGCGCACCGTCGCGCTCGGGTGGCGTCAAGACTCGCTCAACGAGAAGGCAAAGGAGGTCCAGCGCCTCGGTGCCGAACTCCACGCCCGCCTGCGCGTAATGGGCGAGCACTACAACAAGGTCGGCGCATCCCTGGACAAGGCGGTCGAGGCGTATAACGCCACGCTCGCCTCCATGGATTCCCGGGTGATGGTCACGGCGCGCAAGCTGGAGGACATGGAGGTGCCCACCGGGCGCCACGCCGCGGCCCCGCTGACACCTGCCACCTCGCGCCCCCGCCATAGCGCCGGGTAAACTGTCTCGACGTGTCTCACGTGATCCGGAATACCAACGCCCCGTCAGCCGCCTTCCAAGGCCTGCCGACAGGTTCTGCCATTGGCATCCTGTTCGCCGCGCTGTTCACCGGCGCGCTGCTGAGCATCTATTCCGGCGTGATTGGCTGGCCGCTTCTCACCTGTTTCATCATCGCCACCCTGGTGGTGACCACCCTGGTCAACCCGAAGGGTCTCTTCCTCACCGTCGCCAGCGCCCCCATCCTGCTCTTCCTCACGGTGCTGGCCACCGGCTACGTCATCTCCCGCAGCGAAATCGCCGTCGGCGGGGTGTCTTCCAAGGCGGCGCTTTTGGCCGTGTTCTACCCCATCACCGAGGTTTTCCCCGTGCTCTTCACCGTCACGGTGGGCGCGGTAATCATTGCGGTCGCCCGCTACAAACTCGTCGAGCGGCAAAACCGGGCACGGACCCGCACCGAGACTTTCGAGCGGCACCAGGTGGCGGAGAGTAACCGCCGCGCCGCGTCGCAAAGCAGAAGGGCCCGGGAGCGCACCTCCAGCGTTTCCGTGCAGGAGCTGCTCAACCGGGCGAAAGAGGAGCGCGAGCGCTCCACGCGCAACCGCGGCGGGCTGCGCGACAACCTGTACGACTAGCTCGTCGCCTTCGCGCGCGGGGCGCGCAGGTCACGCGGCAGCGCGAAAGTAATCGTCTCCACCGTGGTGGTGACCTCCTCCACGTCCGAGTAGCCGCGCTCGTCGAGGAACTTCACGACCTCGGTAACCAGGATCTCCGGCACCGACGCGCCCGAGGTCACGCCAATCGTCGTGGCGTTTTCCAGCCACGCCTCATCGATCTGCGAAGCGTAGTCCACCAAGTACGACTCTTTCGCGCCCGCCTCGAGCGCAACCTCGACCAGACGCTTCGAGTTCGAGGAGTTCTGCGAACCCACCACGATCACCAGGTCCGACTTGCCCGCGATCTTCTTCACCGCAGCTTGGCGGTTCTGGGTGGCGTAGCAAATATCATCACTCGGCGGATCCTGCAGGTGTGGGAAGCGCTCCTTGAGCTTGGACACAATCTCCAGCGTCTCGTCCACCGACAGCGTGGTCTGCGACAACCAGACCAGCTTCTCGTCCTGCAGCGACTCAGGCAGGGCATCTACGCCCTCGACCCCGTCAACCAGGTGAGTCACCTCAGGTGCCTCCCCCGCGGTACCCTCGACCTCTTCGTGGCCCTCGTGGCCGACGAGCAGGATCTGGTAGCCGTCACGGGCGAAACGCTTCGCCTCGTTGTGCACCTTCGTCACCAGCGGGCAGGATGCGTCCAGAGTAAGCAGGTTGCGCGCCTTCGCGGATTCGCGCACCGCCGGGGAAATGCCGTGTGCGGAGAACACAAGGTGCGCGCCTTCCGGCACCTCGTCGGTTTCCTCAACAAAGATCACGCCCCGCTCTTGGAGCGTTTCCACCACGTACTTGTTGTGCACAATCTCTTTGCGCACGTATATGGGCGCGCCGTACTTTTCCAACGCCTTTTCCACGGTCACCACTGCGCGGTCCACCCCAGCGCAGTAGCCGCGGGGCGCAGCGAGAAGAACATTTTTACCCTGATCAGTCATGGAACCGACAGTACCCAAAATACGTCTAAAAGAATAGGCAGCGAGCACACACGCTGTGTAAGTTCGGCAGTAGCCTTCGGGAGCTTGTGTGACAGCCTCTGGGCTAAAGAAAGGAGACAATGTGACGTCGGAAAGCGGCAGGCCCGCATCCACTGCGGAAGCACCCTGGTCCGTATCCAAACTCAACACGACGGTCAAGGGGTGGATCGAAAAGCTCGGGTGGCTCTGGGTGGAGGGCCAACTCGCGCAGATCAACGCCAAGCCGACCTGGAAACTGTCCTACCTCACCCTGCGGGATACCCAGGAGCAGGTCAGCGTGCAGCTGACGGTCAACAGCGCCCTGCTGCAAGGTATGCCCACCCCGCTTAAGGAGGGCGACCGCGTCGTCGTGCGCGGCAAGCCGGCCTTCTACGCCGGGCGTGGCACCTTCTCCATGTGGGTGACCGACATCCGGCACGTGGGCGAGGGCGAGCTGCTTGCGCGTATCGAGCGCTTACGCAAGCAGCTCGCCGCCGAGGGGCTGTTCGACCCGGCGCGCAAGAAGCCCCTGCCCTACCTGCCCCAAAAGATCGGGCTGATCACCGGCAAGGCTTCGGCCGCGGAGCGCGACGTGCTCTCGGTCGCGCAGAGCCGCTGGCCGGCGGTGCAGTTTTCCATCATCAACACCCCGGTCCAGGGCGCACTCGCCGTGCCCGCAGTGGTCAAGGCGCTCGAGCAGCTCGATCGCGACCCGGAGGTGGACGTGATCATCATCGCCCGCGGCGGCGGCTCGGTCGAGGACCTGCTGCCCTTTTCGGAGGAGGCCCTCCAGCGCGCGGTGGCGGCAGCCACTACCCCGGTCGTCTCCGCGATCGGGCACGAGCCGGACAGCCCGGTGCTCGATAACGTCGCCGACGTGCGCGCCGCGACCCCCACGGATGCGGCGAAGCGCGTGGTTCCCGACGTCGCGCAGGAGCGCGCGCTGGTCACCGAGGCGCGCGAGCGCATGGTCGCAGCACTCCGCGGCTGGGTGCAGCGCGAGCGCAACGGGCTGGCCTCGGTGCGTTCCCGCCCGGTACTGGCCGACCCGCTCTCTAACATCACGCGCCGCCGCGAGGAGGTCGACCGGGCCCGCGGCCTGATCCGCCGCGACGTGACCTACCTCCTGCAGAAAGAGCAGGCGGCAGTCGCCTCGCTGCGCGCCCAGGTCGCAGCGCTGGGGCCGTCGGCAACGCTTGCCCGCGGCTACGCGGTCGTGCAGGTTTTGCCTCGCGACGGCAGCGGGCCCGAGGTGGTCACCAGCATCGAGCAATCCCCACCCGGCTCGCAGCTGCGCATCCGCGTCGGCGACGGGTCCATCACCGCGGCCGCAATGGCCACTCAACCAGCAGATTAATAAGGAGCACACCATGGCAGAAAACACTTTCGGCGCGGGCGAGGCCGGCGAGAACGCCTTCCCGGACCCGCAGGAATTAAGCTACGAGCAGGCGCGCGACGAGCTCATCGAAACAGTCAAGATCCTCGAGCTCGGGCAGATGAGCCTCGACGAGTCGCTGAAGTATTGGGAGCGCGGAGAGGCCTTGGCCAAGCGGTGCGAAGTGCTTCTCGACGGGGCGTCGCAGCGCGTCGAGGCCGCCATCGAAACCCGCAGCGTTAATCCTGAGGAGTAATCGGCGCAGCCGCCAGCGCCGCGGCGATCAGCGCCCGGAACTCCTCATCGGTGCCCGCGCCGGTGACCAAAAAGCGCGCATCCCCGGCATCGAGCGCCCACAGATCGCGCACGTCCGCGGCGTCCGAGGTGTAGACCTGGGCCTCGGTGCCGTCGACCGTTTCGGTACGGGTAAGTTCGCGGGGGCGGCTGTCTGCCTGCTGCACGGCGTCGGCAAGCGGGGCCCCAGTCTGCGTGAGCTGCAAGAAACCGCCATCGGCGGTGACCCACCCCACGACCGGGGCGGGCGCTTGCGCGATCATCGAGCGGCGCGCCGAGTTGGTCACCCAGCCCTCCGGTGCCTGCGGGTAGACCACGGGAAAGTCGACGGCGCGGGCCTCTAAGTCCAGAAACGTCGCCGCGTCGACCTCTTGCACCGGCCCCTGCTCGGGTTTGCCCGGGTTGAAGGTGCACAGCCCGGTCGCGCCGACTGCAACGAGCATGATGACCACAATCAGCACCATGTTGAGTGCGATGTTGCGGCCGTCCTCGAAGATCTTCGTGTTAGGTGTCACCCGGCCAGTATGACACGCCCGCGCGTCCACCCCCGAATTTGTCGCACTCCTTGGACGTTCCCGCAGCTGGGCTCACTCTTCCCCCAAAATGGTGGGCATCCGCGACTGAATCGGGCGTGAAAGTGCGAGAATGGAACCGGGCGGTGTGGTGCCCGTACACCCCCGCCGCGACCGATGCATGATTTTTTTAGCCGCAGGAGGCAACATTTCGATGACTGAGTCGAAGTCTGAAGAGTACTTCCCCGATCGCAATCTGGCGATGGAACTTGTTCGCGTCACAGAGGCCGCAGCGCTGGCCTCGGGCCGCTGGGTTGGTCGCGGCAAGAAGAACGAGGGCGACGGCGCGGCCGTCGATGCGATGCGCAAGATGATCAACTCCGTCAACATGGACGGCGTGATCGTCATCGGCGAGGGCGAGAAGGACGAAGCCCCGATGCTGTTCAACGGCGAAAACGTGGGCAACGGCGAGGGCGCGCGCGTGGACCTGGCCGTCGACCCGGTGGACGGCACCCGCCTGATGGCCGAGGGGCGCCCGAACGCGATTTCCGTCATCGCCGCGGCCGACCGCGGTTCGATGTACAACCCGAAAGACGCGTTCTACATGAACAAGATCGCCGTCGGCCCCGAGGCTGCCGGTCACATCGATATCACGAAGTCCGTTGAGTACAACGTCCACGCGGTCGCTAAGGCGAAGGGCGTGCGCCCCGACGAGGTCACCGTCGTCGTGCTGGACCGCCCGCGCCACGAGAAGCTGGTCACCGAGATCCGTGAAGCCGGCGCTAAGGTGCGCTTCATCATGGACGGCGACGTGGCAGGTGCCATCGCCGCCGCACAGGACACCAACTCCATCGACATGGCGATGGGCATCGGCGGCACCCCTGAGGGTGTCATCACCGCCTGCGCCCTGAAGTGCCTGGGCGGCGACATCCAGGGCATGCTCGCCCCGCAGTCCGAGGAAGAGCGCGAAAAGGTGCTCGCCGCGGGCCACGATCTGGACCACGTGCTGACCATCGACGAGCTGGTTGCCTCCGACAACTGCTACTTCGCCGCCACCGGCGTGACCAACGGCGACATGGTCCGCGGCGTGTCCTACCGCAAGAACGGCGCGACCACCCGCTCGCTGGTCATGCGCTCGAAGTCCGGCACCGTGCGCTTCGTGGAGTCCCAGCACAAGCTGGCCAAGCTGCAGGAGTACTCGGTGGTGGACTACTCGGACCCAACCTCCGACTAGACCGCGCCAAAACAGGCATAATATTTGTGACCGACTACGCAACCATGTAAAGGAAGTTAGATATGGCTGAACAGCAGTACCGCATCGAGCACGACACGATGGGCGAAGTCAAGGTGCCGGTTGACGCACTGTGGCGCGCGCAGACCCAGCGCGCTGTTGAGAACTTCCCCATCTCCGGCCGCGGCCTGGAGGACCAGCAGATCCGCGCACTCGGCCTACTCAAGGCGGCGTGTGCGCAGGTGAACAAGGACCTGGGCAAGCTGGATGCCGAGAAGGCAGATGCGATTATCGCAGCCGCGCAGGAGATCGCCGACGGCAAGCACAACGACCAGTTCCCCATCGACGTTTTCCAGACCGGTTCCGGCACCTCGTCCAACATGAACACCAACGAGGTCATCGCCTCCATCGCGAAGGCAAACGGCGTTGAGGTTCACCCGAACGACGACGTGAACATGGGCCAGTCCTCCAACGACACCTTCCCCACCGCCACCCACGTCGCCGCGACCGAGGCTGCAGTCCAGGACCTCATCCCGGGCCTGGAGGTACTGCAGAAGTCCCTGGCTGCCAAGGCTGATGAGTGGCACGAGGTGGTCAAGTCCGGCCGCACCCACCTGATGGACGCCACCCCGGTCACCCTGGGCCAGGAGTTCTCCGGCTACGCCCGCCAGATCGAGCTGGGCATCGAGCGCGTGCAGGCCACCGTTGGTCGCCTGGGCGAGCTGGCCATCGGCGGCACGGCCGTCGGCACCGGTATCAACACCCCGGCCGAGTTCGGTGCCAAGGTCACCGAGGAGCTGGTGAAGCTCACCGGCGTCGATGCGCTGTCCGAGGCCAAGAACCACTTCGAGGCGCAGGCCAACCGCGATGCCCTCGTCGAGTTCTCCGGCGCGATGCGTTCCGTGGCAGTCTCCCTCTACAAGATCTCCAACGACATCCGTCTGATGGGCTCCGGCCCACTCGCCGGCTTCGCCGAGATCCACCTGCCGGATCTGCAGCCGGGCTCCTCCATCATGCCGGGCAAGGTCAACCCGGTGCTGTGCGAGACCGCGACGCAGGTCTCCGCGCAGGTCATCGGCAATGACGCGGCAGTCGCCTTCGGCGGGACCCAGGGCCAGTTCGAGCTCAACGTGTTCATCCCGATGATGGCGCGCAACGTGCTCGAGTCCTCCCGCCTGCTGGCAAACACCGCTCGCCAGTTCGCCACCAAGCTTGTCGACGGCATCGAGCCCAACGTCGAGCACATGCGCGAGCTCGCCGAGTCCTCCCCGTCGATCGTGACCCCGCTGAACTCCGCGATCGGCTACGAGAACGCAGCGAAGGTGGCAAAGCACGCCATCAAGGAGGGCATCACCATTCGCCAGGCCGTGATCGATTTGGGCTTCGTGGACGGCGAGAAGCTCACCGAGGAGGAGCTGGACAAGCGCCTCGACGTGCTGTCGATGGCAAACACCGACCGCAACTAAGCCGCTAGGATAAGTCCCCAGCATCAATTCTTGAAAGCTGGGGACTTTTTCTATGCCTGATTCCTTTTCCGAGCTCCGCCACGCCGGCGGCTCGAACAAGCCCTGGGTGGTCGGCGGCATCTTCGCCCTTGCGCTCGCGCTGATCGGGGTCGCGCTCGCAGGCGCGTACTGGTCAAGCCAACCGGGCGCGGATACCCCACCGGCGACAGTGACCGTGACTGCACAGCCCTTATCCCCTGCCGCAGACATCGCCCCCGCCGGCACGTATTCCGGCACGTTCAATAACCTGCGCGATGACGCGCGTCGGCCGCAGAAGGCGGCATGGCCCGTTGTTGCCACCTTTGGCGAGGGCACAGCAATGGTGGTCTACCCCCCGCTCGGGATGCACCGCGCTTATCGACGACTCCTTGCGCAACGTGCCCCTCACCACACGCTGCTCCTCGACCACCGGGGCCGACGACACTGTCGACGCCCACTGGGAAGTTGCGTCGCCCGAACCCGGTCTGGTCGAGCTCACCTATGTTGAAGGCGAGGAAGCCGTCGCCGGCGGCGTCCTTTCCCGCGGTCTTCCGGACACAAATCAGACATAAACGGGCAAGTTGCCAAACTTTGCACTGGGTGTAATATTGCACCCTGTGCAAAATGATCACTGTTCCGCAGGCACGCGGGAAGTGAAGCGGCAGCGCACCAGGCAAAGGATTCACGAGGCCGCAATGGACCTCGTCGAAGCACGTGGACTCGACAACACCACCGTCGAAGACATCTGCAACGCTGCCGACATCTCCCGACGTACCTTTTTTAACTACATGGACTCTAAGGACCACGCCGTCTTCGGGGTGTTCCCCCTCCGCCTGACCGAAGCCGGGCTCGACGCGATAATCAACACCCAGTCGGACAACCTGCCCCAGCTCATCCTCACCGCATTCGAGGAGGACCCCGCAGCCCCCGACCGGGCCACCTTCGCCCGCCAGCGCGCGCTCATCCAGGCAAACCTGGAACTCGAAAGCGCCGCGCTGATTCGAAGGCGGGAGGCGCTACGGGCGGTGTGGCGAGCCGTCGAGAAGCACTTTGCCAAATTCCCACAGGACAGAAAGCTTGAAGGCCCCGTCGAAGAGGAGATCCACTCCATCGTGGAAGTGGTCTTCTGCTCTATCTCCCGCTATCTCCACCTCCCCCAACCCAAGGAAGGCACCACCATCTCGCACCTGCTTCGCGCAGGTGCCACGTTCACCACATTTGCAAAGGAGCTCGAATGGAACACAACAGCGTAAGACCCCAAGGGGGCGCAAAGCAGCACGTCGGACTGATCTTCGCGGCGCTGCTGCTCACCATGCTGATGAGCTCGCTCGGTCAGATGATCTTCTCCACCGCCTTGCCCACCATCGTTGGTGAGCTCGGCGGCGTTGACCACATGAGCTGGGTCATCTCCGTCTTCCTCATCACCATGACCATCGCCATGCCTATTAACGGCAAGTTCGGCGACGGCCTCGGACGCAAGTGGCTCTACATCGGTTCGATCGGCTTGTTCGTCATTGGCTCTACACTTGGTGGTTTCGCCCACACGATGACGCTTTTGATTATCGGGCGCGCTATCCAGGGGCTGGGCGCCGGCGGCATGATGGTCAACTCGCAATCCATTATCGCCGAGGTCGTCCCCGCCCGCCAGCGCGGTAAATACATGGGCGTCATGGGCGCAGTCTTCGGCGTGTCCTCCGTTCTCGGCCCGGTCCTCGGCGGCTGGTTCACCGACGGGCCCGGCTGGCGCTGGGGTCTCTGGATGAATATCCCGCTCGGTTTGCTTGCCATGACGGTGTCCGCGTCCGTCCTCCGGCTGCGTCGCGGCACGCCGGGCCCGCTCAACGCGGACTGGCTGGGCATGGTGCTCATGATCATCTCCACGTCCAGCCTCATCCTCACCACCACGTGGGGCGGCACCCAATACGAGTGGACGAGTCCCACCATCCTCACCACCGCGGCAATTGCGGTCCTTAGTGGCATCGTCTTCGTCCTGGTGGAGCTGCGCGCCAAGAACCCGCTCATTCCAATGCAGCTGTTTTCCAGCCGCAACATGGTGCTCACCACCGCTGCCGGCACAGTGCTGGGCATGGCGATGGTCGGCGCGCTCGCCTACCTGCCCACCTACCTGCAGATGGTGCACGAGATGACGCCCACGGAGGCCGGACTGATGATGCTGCCGATGGTGCTCGGCATGCTCGGCACGGGCATGACCGTCGGCTTCATCATCTCGCGCACGGGCCGCTACAAGATCTACCCGCTCGTTGGCATGGCACTCACTGCGGTGGGCATGTTCCTGTTTTCCACCCTCACCGTGGAGACCTCGCTCACGACGCTTGGTCTCTACATGTTCGTCTTCGGTTTCGGCCTCGGCCTGGTCATGCAGGTGCTGGTCCTCATCGTGCAGAACTCCTTCCCTGTCTCCATGGTCGGCACCGCAACTGCAACAAACAACTTCTTCCGCCAGCTCGGTTCCGCACTTGGCGCCTCGCTGGTCGGTTCCTTGTTCATTCACAAGATGCGCGACAACATGGCGGAGCGGATGCCTGGAGCACTCGCCCAGCTGCCGCCTGAGCAGTTGGAGGCCGTCGGCCCGCTTTTCGACGGCTCCTCGAGCAACCTCACTCCCCACCAAGTCTCCCAACTCCCGGACGCCGTGAAAGAGGCTGTGTTGACGAGCTACAACGACGGGCTGACCCCGGTCTTCCTCATGATCGTGCCGCTAGCGGTGCTCGCTTTCCTGCTGCTCGTCCCGATCGTGGAGGACCCGCTGAAGGAGACGGTGGATTAAGGCATGCCTGTGGCGCGCCGGTTTTTGCTGGCGCGCGGGCTTTTTTGGGTGGGGGTTTAGTCGGGTGGTTTTCGGTTGTCGGCTCGGGCTTTGTGGTCGGTGCCGGTGGCGGTGACATTCCCATAGGGTGAGACGTAGACAATCTGTCCGTCGAGTCTTTCGGTGTGACCCCGGGTGCCGCGGGCGGCCTGCGAGTTGTGGTACTTACACAACCACCCCAGGTTGGATGGTGTGGTCTCGCCGCCGTGTTGGTGTTCGACCATGTGGTGGGCATCGCACTCAGAGGCGGGAGCGTTGCAGCCTTTCCAGGTGCAGGTGGTGGAGTCGGCAAGCATGACTTCTCGGTGCTTCGGGGTGGCAAAACGCGCATGATACGCGTTGACCGGCCCGTCCATCACCCCAATCAGGATGATCGCCCCGATGTCTTCGAGCTGCATGCGCACAAACTCCTCACCAGAGACGATCACCCCATTATCAAAATGCACCTGCACATCGTTGCCTTCGCCGGCAATGATGCGCAGGTAGTCGCCAAGGTCAAGGTTGGCGGTCACCCGCACCAGGTAGTCGGCTTTCGGGCACCCGCCGTTCAGCCAGCCTGTGACGTCGTTCTTCGCGGCATCAAAGACGCCCTGGACGTCGGCGGCGGGCCCGGTCAGCCGCAGGGTGGCAAACCCATCCCCGTGGTGGGTGACCCGTGCTTTCGGGGTGCGCGGTTCCGGTGCCTGCAGCTCTGCTTTGAGTTCTGCGGCCACACGCCGGATGCGCGCCAGGTCGCCGGCGGTGTTGCACAAGCGCTCGATGTAGTGCCAGCGCTTCGTCACATCCTTCAGCGAGCGGGCAGAGCGGGTGATGTAGGCCAGCGTGTCCAACCTATGGCCATGCACACGCGCGCCTTCTTGGGCGCGGGCCTGGTACTTGGTGTGTGAGGTTTTCCCGCACAGCACCGAGGCGGTGTCGCGGAGTTGTTTGGCGCGATCTGATTGGATGCCGTGTGCCTGGATTTGGGCAAGCTCGAGTCCGGCCGCAGCGGCAACGAAGTCGAAACCGCAGCGGTCAACCAAAGCAAGTGCATCCAAATCTGTCATGGCTCCGACGATAAACCACGCTCACCTGCAAAAACAAGCAAATGTGAGAATACACCCACTATTGGTCGGAAACGGAACCAACGAGCCAAAACACGCGTCTAATCATGGTTGGGCGTTTGCAGATTGGCGCTGCACCATCAGCGCGCCGAGAAGGCCGAGTACCAGGAAGGCTGCAGAGAAACCGATGGACCAGGCCGCAGAGTGTGCGAACGCGGTGGAGAGGCTCTCCACGATGGCGTCGCGTGCGCTGCCGAGCGGTGCGACGAGGGGGTCGTTGGGCGCGGCGTCGCGAAGCTGCGCGATGGTGGAGCCGGCGGAGGCTTGGGTGGCGTGCGAGAGGCCGTCGAGAAGCTGCGGGGGCAAGCCCTCGAGCGCCGCGGGGATGGTGCGGGCCATCGCCGCCGCCAGCGCGGAGCCGGCGATCGCGGCGCCGAGGGCGGAGCCGAGCTGGCGGACCGTCGACTGGGTGGCGGAGCCGGCGCCGGAGAGTTCTTCCGGGATGTCGCGCAGCACCGTCGAGGTCAGCTGCGCGGACGCCAGGCCGAGTCCGATGCCGTACAGCACGAGCGCGGCGACCAGCCACCACGTCGCCGCCTGCGCGCCGACCAGCCAGGCCAGCAGCGCCACGCCGACGACCTCGAGGCCCAGGCCCAGTACAACGACGCCGGGCGCGGTCAGCCGCGCGGCGAGGTGGCGGGCGGCGGCCCCGGAGGCGAAGGCGCCGAGTGCCATTGCGGCGAGGACGAGGCCGGTGGTAAGCGTCGATAAGCCGACCGCATTGATGAGGAAGAGCGGGAGGACGAACATCAGGGAGAACTCCCCGATCGCCACGGTCGCGGCGGTGAGGTTGCCCCAGGAGAAGGTGCCGACCTTGAACAGGTGTAGGTCCAGTAGCGCGTCGCGGCCGTTGCGCGCGCGGTGCAGCTCCCAGCGGACAAAGAGCCCGATGAACACGATCCCGGTGCCAAGAGCTACGGGTACCGGCGAGATCGACCACTGCTCCGGCCACGACCAGCTGCCATTTTGGAGGGTCTCCTTCTTGGTCCACCAGCCGAGCGTGGTCGCCTCAATCAGACCGAAGACGATCAGCCCGAAGCCGATTGCTGAGGTGAGCAGGCCGTCGACGTCCACGCCGCGGGCGTCGCGTTTGCCGTAGGTCTGCGGCACCCACGCGAAGATGCCCGCGAGCACGAGCGCGCCCAGCGGGAGGTTCACCCAGAAGATCCAGCGCCAGGAGGCGTATTCCGTGAGCACACCGCCGAGCAGTGGGCCGAGCGCAGCCGTGCCGCTCATCACCGCGCCCCAGACGCCGAAAGCCGCGGCGCGGTCCTTGCCGCTGAACAGCGAGTTGACCGAGGACAGCGTCGCCGGCAGCACCAGCGCGCCGCCGACGCCCTGGACCGTGCGGGCAGCGATGAGGCTGCCTGCGCCATTGGCCGCCGCGGCGAGGAGCGAACCGCCGACGAAGAGGATCACGCCCGCGGCGAAAGTCGTGCGTCGGCCGATGCGGTCACCAAGCCTGCCCGAGCCTAAAAGCAGGGCGGCGAAGATCACGTTGTAGATCGCGTTGACCCACTGCGCGTTGGTCAGGCTGAGATCCAGGGCGGAGATCATCGTTGGCAGCGCCACGCCGACGATCGTCCCGTCCATGACTATCAGCGCCAGCCCGAAGGCAAGGACGGCAAGGGCTTTCCACCGATTCGCGGTTTGAGTATTCAGCGTGCTCACGATCATCCTTTCGACGATTCCGACAGTAGGCCTGGTCAGACACTGTCAACATCGACCGATCGGATGATTTGCGGCTACACCTTACTTCTGATCGGGCTTGGGAAGCAGGAGCTCGTAAATGTCAGAGTCGCGCCACTCCCCGGCCTTCTCGCCGTAGGTCATCTTCGCCATGTGGTGGAAGGTGCCAACCTTTTCAAAACCGCGCGAGATGTGTAGCCCGGCAGAACCCGTGTTCTCCGGGAAGATCCACGAGTGGATGGACCATTTGTCCAGCTCGATGCAGGTGGCGATGAGCTTGTCTAAAAGGGCACCGGAGACGCCCATCCCGCGCGAATCCGGGTGCGTGTAGATCGAGTCCTCGACCACGCCGTGGAAGACACTGCGCGAAGACGCCTTCGCGGCCGCCACCCAGCCGAGGATCTTCTCATCGTTCTCGGCATCCACGGCTACAAAAGCGGTCTCGATGATCTTCCCGCGGGAAAATTCCTCCCACGTCTGACCACGCGTCTCGTAGGTGGCGTTTCCTGTGCTCAGGCCCATTTCATAGATCGCCCTGACCTGCGTGTAGTCCTCTGGGCGCATTGGACGAATGTTGAAACCGTTTTTGGTCATGCGCTCCATTCTCACGTGCAAAAAGCCCTCGCGCAAACTGCGCAGAGGGCTTGTTTTCACCACCCGCTTCGCACCCCGGGTGAGGTGTGCAAACAGGCGTTATGCCTCGTTGATAATCGGCGCGAAAGCACCGTCTTCGCCGCGGGTCCACTCAATGGTGCCGTGCTCGAATTCCTGGATCCAGCCGGACTCAGACGGCAGCGGAGTCTCCGCCTCCTTGGGGAAGCCCAGGGTCGACTCATGGTTACCGTTAATCCACTCGTTGGCGATTTCACCCCAAATCGGTGCGCCACCAGTGTTCTCGTTCCACGTGACGTAGTGCTCGCCGTCGTAGGAGACGATCCAGCCGTTCTCGGTCTCCTCCACCGCTACCGGCTCACCCCAGGCCGGGTCGGCGTACTTGTCCATCGCGGCTGCCAGGGCAGACGGTGCCATCACAGTCTCACCGTCGGCGGTGGCGATCTGCGTGGTGTCGCCGTCTTCGCCCTCAGCGTCAGCAGCCTCGGTGCCCTCAGCGTCTTCAGCATCACTTGCGTCCGCGCCAGCGGTTTCGGTTGCGGTGTCAACCTCGGTCGCCGTCTCCTCGACGACCGAAGTCGTGTCCGTGCTCTCGGCGTCATCGGAAGAGCATGCAACCAAGCCGGTTGCCAGGGACAATGCCGCTGCGGACGCGATAAGCTTGCGCGAGATAGCCATACAAAAACTCTCTTTCATACCTTTTTGTACCGTTTTTCTTACTCCCCCATTATGCAAACACCAGCTATCGACGCCGCCGCTTCACACCCTTACGGGGGTGTTTTCTCGGCTTCCCCTTGCGCACAGCGCTGCTATGCACCTTGGGAGGCTTCTTCTCCGGTTTGGCCGCCTGGGTCGTGCGTGAAGAGCGCACGGAGCGCCCCTTGGTGATGCCGACGAAATCCTGGATCGCATCACAGTCGTCGTTTTTCCGCCACACGAGGGCTACTGGCGTCGGCGCTACCGAAGGGCCGGTCACCTCGAGGGGCACCACCTGTTTTTTCGAGAGGTGGTTCAAAAGCGGCAGCGGGCCATAAGCGATGCCGACGTTCGCGGCCACGACCTGCAGCGCCTCGCGCACCGCAGCAACGTCTGGGCGTTGCGAAAACGCCAGGTTGACGTGTTCGCCTTCCAGGTCACGCTCGGCGACCTTCTCCCCTACTTCGGCGTACACGGAGTCCTTCGGCACCGCGACCCCTGGTGCTTCCTCGTAGAGGCGCACCACGTGAAAGTCATCGCTTCGCTCGTCGAGACGGGGATCGGGGAGGCGGATGAGGGCGACGGGGGGTGGGGACGACGGGGCGTCGATAAGCAAAGCCCAGGGGTCGGGCGAATCGACCGCCTCGATGCGATCCCCGGTGGCCTGCTGGTAGCGGCGGATCCACTTGCCCGGCGCGGCACCGGTGACGAAGGCGAATGAGAGCATGCACAGAATGCTACCGTGTGCAGCATGACTCAGAAGACGCCGTCGAGCACGGCCATGAAGCCGGAAACCGCCGCCAAGAAGCTGGGCGTGTACCTGCCCGCCACTCCGCAGGAGTTTCAGGAAGGGGCGGTCACCCACGCTGAGCTGCGCGAACTTCAGCACAACCCGCCGGAGTGGCTCAAAGAGCTGCGGCTTAACGGCCCGCATCCGCGGCCGGAGGTGGCGCGCAAGCTCGGCATCTCCATTACTGCGCTGAAGAAGCACGAGATGGATCGCCCGCTGACCACCGCAGAGATCAGCGAGCTGCTCAAGAATCAGCCTGATTGGCTGCGCGAAGCCCGCGCCGCGCTCGCCGCGCAGCGCGGTCACGAAGAAGAAGCCTAGAGCATCTTCCAGTCTTCCAGCTCTGGGTAGAGCGGGTACTTCTCCGCCAGCTTGTCGACGCGGGCGTGCAGCGCCTCGACGTCGGCAGCCTCGCCCTTGATCAGGGTCTCGGCGATGATCTCGGCGACCTCGATGAAGTCTTCCTTGCCGAAGCCGCGGGTTGCCAGCGCCGAAGTACCGATGCGCAGGCCGGAGGTGACCTTCGGCGGGCGCGGGTCGAACGGCACGGCGTTGCGGTTGACGGTAATACCCACGCTGTGCAGCAGGTCCTCTGCCTGCTGGCCGTCCATCTCAGAGTTGCGCAGATCCGCGAGCACCAGGTGCACGTCGGTGCCGCCGGAGACGACGTCGACGCCAGCCTCCTTCGCATCCGGCTGGGTCAGGCGCTCGGCAAGGATGCGTGCGCCCTCGATGGTGCGCTCCTGACGGTCCTTGAACTCGGGCATGCCCGCGATCTTGAACGCGGTGGCCTTCGCCGCAATGACGTGCATGAGCGGGCCGCCCTGCTGGCCGGGGAAGACCGCGGAGTTGAGCTTCTTGTGCAGGTCCTCGTCGTTGGTGAGGATGAAACCGGAGCGCGGGCCGCCGATCGTCTTGTGCACGGTGGAAGAGACCACGTGAGCGTGCGGCACCGGGGAGGGGTGCACACCGGCGGCAACCAGGCCAGCGAAGTGGGCCATGTCGACCCACAGGTAGGCACCGACCTCGTCGGCAATGGAGCGGAACTCAGCGAAGTCCTCGTGGCGCGGGTACGCGGACCAGCCGGCGATGATCACCTTCGGCTTGACCTCGCGCGCCTGCTCGCGCAGCTTCGCCATGTCGATGGTGTGGGTATCCTTTTCCACCTCGTAGGCAGCGACGTTGTAGAGGCGGCCGGAGAAGTTGATCTTCATGCCGTGGGTGAGGTGTCCACCGTGCGCCAGGCTCAGGCCGAGGATGGTGTCCCCCGGCTCCGCGAGCGCCATGAGCACTGCCGCGTTCGCCTGCGCGCCGGAGTGCGGCTGCACGTTGGCAAACTTCGCGCCAAAGACCTCCTTGGCGCGCTCGATCGCCAGCTCCTCGACCACGTCGACGTGCTCGCAGCCGCCGTAGTAGCGC
Organism: Corynebacterium imitans; assembly: GCF_000739455.1. Classification (NCBI taxonomy): domain Bacteria; kingdom Bacillati; phylum Actinomycetota; class Actinomycetes; order Mycobacteriales; family Corynebacteriaceae; genus Corynebacterium; species Corynebacterium imitans. The sequence goes on along the minus strand of NZ_CP009211.1, from coordinate 851,327 downwards.
TTGCCCGGGTACCCCTCGGCGTACTTGTTGGTCAGCACGGAGCCCTGCGCCTGCAGGACGGCACGCGGCACGAAGTTCTCGGAGGCGATCATCTCCAGAGTGTTGCGCTGCCTGCTCAGCTCGTTGACAATGGCGTCGTGCACCTCTGGATCAAAGGTGGCGAGATCCTGGTAGCGGAAGTCATCAGACACGTGCTCCGGGTCCTTTCACTTGTATTTAAGTAGCAATTCTGCACAGCCGCTTCAAAAACACGGCCGCTGGCTAGCAGTATAAACGGCCGACCCTGCGCGCGGGGCCACCTGTATTCACCTGCTCCCATCGGTGGATGGAAGAATAGCTGGCATGGCTCAAGGCGCACGGGGCTTCGATTCCAGCCCGTATCTGGATTTCCACCGCGATGATTGGCGCAAGCGGCGCGCGAAGATGCCGCAGGTGCTCACCGCAGACGAGGTAGAAAAACTCAGCGGTATCGGCGAGAACCTGGATCTCCAGGAAGTCGCGGACATCTACCTCCCCCTCTCTCGCCTGATCCACCTGCAGGTGCGGGCGCGCCAGAAGCTCACCAACGCCACCGAGACCTTCATCGGCGGCGACCCGGGGCATGTGCCCTTCATTATCGGGCTGGCTGGCTCGGTGGCGGTGGGCAAATCGACCACCGCGCGCGTGCTGCAGGTGCTGCTGCAGAGGTGGGATTCGCACCCGCGGGTAGATCTGATCACCACCGACGGCTTCCTCTACCCCACCGCGGTGCTGGAAGAGCGCAACTTGATGGCAAGGAAAGGGTTCCCGGAGTCCTACGACCGTCGTAACCTCATGCGTTTTGTCACCGAGGTGAAATCGGGCAAGCCCGTGGTCAAGGCTCCGATCTATTCGCACAACGCCTACGACATCTTGCCCGGCGAGTTCATCGAGGTCCGCCAGCCCGACATCCTGATCCTGGAGGGCCTGAACGTGCTTCAGACAGGGCCGACGCTGATGGTGTCGGACCTGTTCGACTTTTCCATCTACGTGGATGCCGCGACCGAGCACATCGAGCACTGGTACATTTCGCGCTTCCTCAAGCTGCGCAACACCGCGTTTACGAAGCCGGGCGCGCACTTTGCCAACTACGCGGGACTTGACGACACCGCCGCCTCGCGCGAAGCCCGCGAGCTGTGGCAGTCGATCAACCTGCCTAACCTGGTGGAAAACATCCTGCCGACGAAGGTGCGGGCCTCGCTGGTGCTGCGCAAGGGCTTCGACCACACCGTGCAGCGGGTGCGCATGCGCAAGATGTAGGCGCTACTTACCAAAGCGGCGCGAGCGCTGCGAGTACTCGCGCAATGCGCGCAAGAAATCGATCTTGCGGAACGCCGGCCAGTAGGTGTCGGTGAACCAGATCTCCGAGTACGCGGCCTGCCACAGCAGAAACCCGGAGAGGCGCTGCTCGCCCGAGGTGCGGATGACCAGATCCGGGTCCGGCTGGCCAGAGGTGTAGAGGTGCTCAGAGATGGAATCCACCGTGACCGCCTCGGCGATTTCGGCGGCGCTGGCCCCCTTGCCCGCCTCGTCCTGGATGAGCTCGCGTACCGCGTCGACAATCTCCTGGCGGCCGCCGTAGCCCACCGCGATGTTGACGGTCAGCCCGGCCTTGCCCGTAGTCGACGCCGCAGAGCGCTGCATGCGCGCCACCACGTCCTCCGGCAACAGGTCAAGGTGACCAACCAGGCGCACTCGGCACGTGTAGTGCTCGGTGGCGAGGCCGTCGATGACGTCCGAGATGATGTCGAAAAGCAGCTCGACCTCTTCGGAAGTGCGCTGGAGGTTCTCCGTGGACAGCAGGTAGAGCGTGACGACGTCCACATCCATCTCGGCACACCAGCGCACGAGCTCACCAATTTTCGCCCCGCCCGCGCGGTGCCCCTGCGAGATGTCGCTCAGCCCGGCCTCGCGGGCCCAGCGGCGGTTGCCGTCGGCCATCACGGCGATGTGCTTCGGCCGCTTCTTGCCGCGCAGCTCGCGCCGCAGGCGGTACTCGTACAGCGGGTACAGGATTTTTTCCAGCACAGTCACGCCCCTCACCTTACCTTTTGGCGCTGCTAGAAGATGCGCTTCTTGCTCCGGTCAAGGACACCAGCTTCCTCCATGGCCTTATCCACCGCCTGCGTATCGAAGGGATCAATGCCGTGCGCTTGCGCGAACTGCTGGCGGCGACGGAAGCGGGAAAAGCGCCGGTGAAAAGCGTATCCGAGCGTGAGGATCGCCGCAGCCAGCACGACGATGATCAATAGCCCCACCGGCGAGGCCTTGCCAAAGTCCGGCCCGACCGGCGTTTCCGCCGGTGCCTGAGCAAGCACAAAACTGGTGGCGTTGGTGGCGGAGGCGGCCAGCGTGGAAAACATCGAGCTCATTGGGTCTTAAGTGTCCTTCACTTCTCTACTTCTCTGCGGTGGGTATCCCCGCGAACAGGTCGCCTTCGGGCAGTGTCGTCTCAACGCGGCTGCGCGCGAGCTCAAACTCCTCAGTTGGCCAAACTTCCTGTTGGTCTTCGACCGGGCTGGCCAGAAACGCACCGGCCGGGTCGATCTGCGTGGCGTGTGCCCTTAGGGCCTCGGCGCGGTTGGAAAAGTACTCGCTGCACTCCACCCGCGTGGTCACTCGGCTCATCACGTCCGCCTTGTTTTGCTCCCACCGGGCAATCATCAGCTCGTAGGGGCTGGGCTTGCCCTGGGCAAAGAGACGCTCCTGGAGCAGCTTCATGCGCTGCAGGATGAAACCGTGGCTGTAGTACATCTTTAGCGGCGTCCACGGCTCCCCCGCTTCGGGCGCGAACTCCGAGTCACCGGACTTCTCCCAGGCGAGCATGGAAATAGCGTGCACCATGAGGTGGTCCGGGTGCGGGTAGCCGCCATTTTCGTCGTAAGTGATGATCACGTGCGGGCGGAACTCGCGTATCGACGCCACGAGCTTCTTCGTCACCTCCACCGGGTCCTGCACCGCAAAGGAACCCTCCGGAAGCGGCGGCCGCGGGTCGCCCTCCGGCAGGCCGGAGTCCTGGTAGCCAAGCCATTCGTGCTCGACGCCAAGCGCAGACACCGCACGCGCCATTTCTTCCTCGCGCACGGCGATGATGTTCTCCAGCACCCCGGGGCGGTCCATCGCCGGGTTCAGAATGTCGCCGCGCCGACCGTCGGTACAGGTCACTACCTTCACGCGGTGCCCTTCGGCGGCGTAGCGCGCCATCGTTGCCGCACCCTTAGACGACTCGTCGTCGGGGTGGGCGTGGATTGCCATTAACCGCAAGCCAGTCACTGAGAAACTCCAACTTTTGTAGGGGGTAGTGCGTTAGCTTCGGCCCATCTTAGTACGATCAGGGTCAAAGTCATCTTTCACTCCCGCAGCAGTTTGTGAGGTCACCGTAGTGTCTAGCTCGAGGTCGCACTCCTCTTCCACTCCCACCCGCCAGCGTTATGGTGCTGACGCGGAGAAGAGCTCGAACCTCCCCGGGCGCATCGTGGCTATTGCCGCTGTGCTGCTCGTCGGGTTCATGATCTTCGCTGTCGCCCGCGTGGTGAGCGACCGCTCCGCGCAGCCGATCAGCGCAGATTTCATCTCCCAGGAGCGCGTCGACGATGCAACCTCTCGCCTGTGGATCGATGTGACCCGCGACGACCCGGAGGTTCCCGCCTATTGCATCGTGATCGCGGTGGACTACGACCACGCTGAGATCGGGCGTCGTGAAGTGGTGCTCCCAGCCGGGGGCGAGGCGATGCAGCGCATCCCGGTAGACATGCCGGTCAGCGGGGACCTCGCCTCGGGCCGCGTCTACGGCTGCTCTGAACAGATCCCGGCCTACATGGATGCGCAGAGTGCCTTCTACGCTGCCAGGTAGCACCTCGCCGGTGTGATAAAATCCCGGCTGTATATTTGTACGAGCAAGAAGAGTGTTCCGTCGGACTGGGCCCGACCTGTATACCAGGCGGGCTCGTTTGACGTATGAGGGAAGGGTAAACCGCATGGCTGATACGCAGAAGCAGTACATCACCCCGGAGATGAAGGCCAAGCTCGAGGCAGAGCTGCAGGCGCTGATTGATAACCGCCCGGTCGTCGCAGCCGAGATTAACGAGCGCCGCGAGGAAGGCGACCTGAAGGAGAACGCGGGCTACGACGCGGCGCGTGAGCAGCAGGACCAGGAAGAGGCCCGCATCAAGCAGATCTCTGAGCTGCTGGCCAACTCCACCACCGAGCGCACCGGTGTGGTCGAGGGCGTCGCGCACGTGGGTTCTGTCGTGCACGTCTACTACGACGGTGACGAGAACGATAAGGAGACTTTCCTGATCGGTACCCGCGCGGCCTCCACCGACAACAAGGACTTGGAGACCTACTCCGAGAACTCCCCGCTGGGTGCCGCCGTGGTTGGTGCCTCCGAGGGCGAAACCCGCACCTACACTGCCCCGAACGGCCGCGAGATTTCGGTGACGATTCTCACCGCGGAGCCGTATGATTCTGTTAAGGCGTCCACGCCGCGCGCTTAACACGCTAGATTCTAAAGTTCAATCTCAAGAAGGACTGATCCTGTGATTTCCGTTTCCCGCACCGCTGCGGCCGGCCTTGTCGCCGTGGCAGCTGTTTCCCTCGCCGCCTGCCACCCGCCGCACGAGGTCGATTCCGAGCAGAAGATCGACACCGCTACCAGCCAGAAGGCTGAGTCGCTGGCGTCCTACGGCGCTACCACCTCCGCCTCCAACGCTACGGCCACCTCCACGGCGATGGCGGATGAGACGCCGACGATTGCCAACTGCGGCGCTGTCGAGCTCGAGCGCCCGACCGAGATGACGCTGGATTGCCAGGGCCAGGACGACTTCCTGCGCAACATCACCTGGGATTCCTGGGAGGCTGACATGGCCACCGGCACCGGTACCCGCGTCACCGAGAACCCGGATGCGCAGCAGCCGGAGGTTGCCATCTCGCTGAGCAACCCGCAGGTGGTCAACGGCGTGCTGGCCTACACCGACATCACGGTGGACGGCACCGCGATCTACCCCGAAGGCAACTAGACCACAGCACAAAAAGCCCGGCCCCGCAAAAGTTTGCGGGGCCGGGCTTTTGTTATGCGCGCCTAGCGGTCTTGGAAGAGGTAGAGCAGGCGCAGGATCTCGGTGTAGAGCCACACCAGGGTCACGGCGAGGCCGAGTGCCACGCCCCACGCAGCCTTCTCAGGCGCGCCGGTGCGCACCAGCTTGTCAGCCACGTCGAAGTCCTGCAGGAAGGACAGGGCGGCCAGCACGACGCAGACCAGGCCGAAGATGATGGCGAGCGTGCCGCCGCCGCGCAGCGGGTTGATCCCGGTGAAGATGGCGAGCAGGAAGTTACCCAGCGCCATGATGGCCACGCCGAAGATCAGGCCAGTGATGATGCGGTTGAAGCGCGGCGTCACGCGAATGGCACCGGTGCGGTAGACCACGAGCATGCCGATAAAGACGCCAATGGTGCCGACGATCGCTTGAAAGACGATCATGCTGCCGTTCGAGTCACCGACCTGCATGCCTGCGAACAGGAAGGAGAAACCGCCGACGAACACGCCCTCGAAGACGGCGTAGAGCAGCGTGAGGGTCTTCGAGCCGAAGTTCTTCGAGAACGCGTGCACGAGCACGGTAATGAAGGCGGCGATGGCACCGCCGAAGGTCAGCATCATGCCGAGACCAGGATTCGACAGGCTCAACATGAAATTCGCGACCGCGAAGACGACGATGACGGCAAGGGTGATGCCCGTCTTGCTCACCACATCATCGATGGTCATCGGGCGGTCGGCAGCCCGCGAATCGGGGGCACCAGGCGCGTAGCCCAGCGGCTCTGGCTGCGGCAGGTTCTTCAGTACTGGGTTGTTACTTCGCACTGAGTTCAGTCCTTTCCTTTTGGGAAGATTTTCACGCGTTGCTTTATGCGCAAGTTCACTGTGTATAACGCGTCACGCTTACAGATAGTTCCCGTTTGCGCCCGAGGTGCTTATGGTTGAGCTATGCAGCTGCCCAGTTGGGGCGCGCCAGAGCTGTTTGCCCGCGCCCATCCTCAAAGGTTTCGCCCCGCGTTGGTGGGCGATTGTTTGCGCGAACGCCTCATTTCGTGCACCGGCGACCCGGATCCTTTTGCCACGTCCTACCGCGGCGTGGACATCCTCGCCTTCCGGGTCGATGCGCCACTGCCCCATTGGCTGTATTCCACCTTTGGGCTCGCGCCGGTGCGTTCCTCGCAGCCTCTGGCCGGTACTCATACGGAGCTGACGTTCCGGGTGCCGGTCGGCACAGACCCGCTGCCCCCGGTGTGGCCCGCCGCGTTACTCGCGCACTTGGTGCGCCACATCCGAAACCGCGGGTTAAGCATCGAACCGGGCCACTACATGGACTTGCGCCACCCAGTGCGCCCCGACGCCCGCCTGACCGGGCTGAGCTTCGTCACCGACCCGATCCTCGGGCTGGTTGACGGCCCTCTGGCGCTCGCCCAGTTCACCTACGCGGTCGGGCTCACCACAGCTGACCTTGAGGCGGCGCTCGCGTGGGATCCGCTGAAGCTCACGGGCGTGCTTGGCGACGTCTTCCCGCTCGGACTCAGCGACCCCGACCGCGCGGATCTCGCCGCAGATCCCCAGGCTGCGGCCCGGATCGCAGCAGCGACCGCAGCCGAGGGCTCGAGCATTGGCGCGGCGGGCGTACGCCTGCTCGACGCGGAGCCGGGTGGGCGCGTCGACGTCGACATCGCCGGCGCGCGGGCAATCCTGCGCGCGATGCGCCACCGTCTCCCCTTCGACCGCAGCTTCGCACTCGTCGAGGACACCGGCAACGCATGGCTGCTGTTCGAGCCCGACACAACTGCGGAACTACTGCCACAGGACCAGGGGTTGCTTATTCACACTCCAGCGAACCTGCGCAACGAAATCCTGGCCACCCTGGACGCGAAGCCGGGCAAGTACAGCTTCGTCAGCGCACCCCTGACGCTGCACGTTGTGGACACCAGCACTTAAGGCCCGGAAGTTTTACAGTGGGGAAAGCAAGGTACACGCAGAAGGAAAGGACTCCCCATGGGTATCTTTGACAATCGCGTCGCGCTGGTCACAGGCGCGGGTTCCGGTATCGGCAAGGCAATCGCCCAGGACTTGGCCGCCCACGGTGCCAAGGTTGTGGCCAGCGACATCAATCTGGAGGCTGTGGAGGCAGTCGTCGCTGAAATCGAAAACCACGGCGGCACCGCCAAGGCCTTCACCCAGGATGCCTCGAGCAAGGAGGACAACGCTGCGGCGGTCGCCTTCGCGGTAGAGCACTTCGGTGCGCTGCACCTGGCGGTCAACAACGCGGGTATCGGCGACCAGGTGCCGCTCGCGGAGAAGAAGCTCGAGGACTGGGACCGCCTGATCAACCTCAACCTCAACGGCGTGGCCTACGGTTGCCACTACCAGCTCATTCAGATGCTCGCCCAAGACGACGAGGTCCCGTGCGCGATCGTGAACATGTCGTCGATCCACGGCTCGGTGGCCCGCCGGGGCGGAATCGCCGCCTACGCCGCGGCCAAGCACGGTGTAATCGGGCTGACCAAGTCCATCGCCGCTGACTACGCGGACAAGGGCATCCGTTGCACGAGCGTCGGGCCGGGCTACATTGATACCCCGCTGCTGGAGCGCCTGGGAGAAGAGAAGCGCCAGGAGCTTCGGCACCGCCACCCGCAGGATCGCCTGGGCAAGCCAGAAGAGGTCGCCGCGCTGGTGCGCTTTCTGCTCAGCGATGAGGCGTCCTTCATCAACGGCTCCTACCACCTCGTCGACGGCGGCTACACCTCCATCTAGAAAGCATTCCTGTGTCCACTACTTCACCTCAACGCGCTGCTGTCATCGGTGCCGGTTTCGCAGGCCTGGCCACCGCGGCGCTGCTCGCCCGCGAGGGCTACGACGTCACCGTCATCGAAAAGCTTGAGACCGTGGGCGGGCGCGCCGGCGAGGAAACCTACGAGGGGTTCCACTTTGACATGGGTCCCTCGTGGTATCTCATGCCGGACGCCTTCGACCACTTCTTCGCGCTCTTTGGCTACCGCACCGAAGAGCTTTTAGATCTGGTGCCGCTCGACCCGGCCTACCGCCTGTTCCCGGAAGGCCAGAACCCGATCGATGTGCCGAAAGACCCGGCGCAAACCGTCCAGCTTTTCGAGTCGATCGAGCCAGGGTCTGGGAATGAGCTCACCGAGTACCTGGATTCTGCGCAGCGGACCTATGACCTCGCGTTGCGGCACTTCCTCTACACCACCTTTTCTTCCCCTAAGGCGTTTCTCACCCCCGAGGTGCGCGCGGGCTACGGTGACCTAGCCAGGTTCCTCACCACCCCGCTCGACCGTTTCGTCGCCCGCCGCTTCCGCGACACGCGCCTGCGCCAGATGCTCACCTACCCCGCGGTCTTTTTGTCCTCGCACCCGTCGAAGACTCCTGCCCTGTACCACCTGATGAGCCACACGGATCTCACCCAGGGCGTGCGCTACCCACTCGGCGGTTTTGCCGCCGTGGTTGACGCCGTTTACCAACTCGCCCGCGAGCAGGGCGTGCGTTTCCGCCTCGGCACCGAGGTCAGCGCGATTACCTACTCAGGTTCGCGCGCCACCGGTGTGCGGGTGGGCTCAGAGCAGTTGCTTTTCGACGTCGTCGTGTCCGCCGCAGACCTCCACCACACCGAAACGCACCTTCTGCCGCCGCAGAAGCGCACCTACGACGAACCCTATTTCGGCAAACGCGATCCTGGGGTGAGCGCCGTGCTGGTGCTGTGCGGGGTGCGCGGGAAGCTGCCTCAGCTGGACCACCACAATCTGTTGTTCAGCCGCAACTGGGACACGGACTTCGACGCGGTGTTCGCGGGCCCGATCGCCGAGCGTCCGTTGGGTGCTTCGCAGTCGATTTACGTGTCGAAACCGTCTGCCACCGACCCAAGTACTGCCCCGGAAGGCGATGAGAACCTGTTCGTGCTGGTGCCTGCCCCCGCCTCGGAAGCGCTGGGGACAGGCGACGCGTATGGCACGGAGGCGTCGATAAGCGTGCAGCGCATTGCGGAGGCGGCGCTGGACCAGCTCGCCGAGTGGTGCGACATCCCGGACCTGCGCGAGCGCATCGTGGTGCAGAAAACGGTGGGGCCAGCCGACTTTGCGGCACGCTACCACGCGTGGTCCGGCGGGGCGATCGGCCCGGCGCACACGCTGCGGCAATCGGCATTCCTGCGCGGGCGCAACGCCTCGCGCAAGTTGGAGAACCTCTACTACGCCGGCGCGACGACTGTGCCCGGTGTCGGTGTGCCAATGTGCCTGATCAGCGCGGAAAATGTGCTCAAGCGACTGCGCGGTGATACAAGCTCCGGCCCACTGCGGACTGATTTTTAAGTATCGTCGGACGCATGAAACGACACATTGCAATTACCGCATCGATCGTGACCACCATCGGCCTGACCCTGGCCGGCTGCGCCGAGGACGACGCCACCGTCGCAGAAACATCCGAGTCTGCGGAGACTGCAGGGTCGGAGGCTGCTGAGTCGGCAGAAACCTCCGCAGCAGAAGATGGAGGCACCGGCGAGGCCCCCACCGAGCACAGTGAGAAAGCCCAGGAGCTCATCGCCGCGTTCAAGGAGCACTACCCGGACGCTGAAGAGACGGATCTCAACGAGCTGTACGCGCAGATGGAACAGGCCAATGAAGACATGCCCGACGAGGCAGACGTGAAGGTGGATCCGCCGGAGTGCGACTTCTCCGATGAGACTGATGAGCTGGATACACTGGCCACCGAACGCTCCTTCGGCACTCTTGTTTCCACAACCGTGGGCGGTTCGGAGCCCACCGAGGATGACATGGGGATTCCCCCGATGGATGCTACCTCTATCGACCTAGTCGTCCACGACTTCGCCAACGAGAAGGACGCCAAGACCTACCTCGAGGGCAGCGACCTGTACGGCGGCAAGTGCTCCGAGATCACCGTCACCAACGGCGAAGGCGAGGGCGCGTTTGAGGCCCACCAGACCTTCGAGAAGACCGACCTGTCCCTCGACGGCGCGGACGATTCCTTCTCCAACAACGTGACCATGGATCGCGCGCTCAGCCAGAGCGGCGGCATGCTCTTTGCTCGCTTCGGCAGCACCGTGGTGACCATTTCCACTTCTGGCCAGAACCCGGAAGAGGCCCGCCAGGCACTCGAGGACACCGTTGCGGCCCTGAATTAAGGGAAAACGGGCAGATTTGGTGCCCCCAGTGGGACTCGAACCCACACTGAATCGATTTTAAGTCGACTGCCTCTGCCGATTGGGCTATGGGGGCAACAGCCAAATATCGTACCTGCCCGCACCGCTTCATCCCGAATCGGCACCGTGTAGCCCTCTGGGTAAGGTAGTAACGCGCCCAACGGAAGAACAGACGAATGAATGTTCGACTAAAGTGCTTCCGATGTTTGCCCCGGCATTACACTCATGCCTTAAAACAAATGGGTTAATACAAGGTAGGTTGCACGATGAAGAAAAAGCTGACGTCAGTCGAGATTTGCGCAGGTGCCGGTGGTCAGGCGTTAGGCCTGGAACAGGCGGGATTCGACCACAGCGCTGTTGTAGAAATTGATGACCACGCGGTTGCAACGCTTCGCGCCAATCGTCCGGAGTGGAATGTTATCCACCAGGACGTCTTAGAGTTCGACATCTCCCCCTACATCAAAGATCTTGATTTGTTTGCTGGAGGTGTCCCCTGCCCTCCTTTTTCCATTGCCGGTAAGCAGCTCGGTCAGGACGACGAACGCGATCTTTTCCCACGCGCAATTGAGCTGATCGCCGAGGCTCACCCTAAAGCTGTCATGCTTGAAAACGTCAGGGGCTTGGCGCAGCCCCGCTTTGCGGCTTATCGAAGTCAGCTCGTCAACCAACTCGCGGATCTGGGCTACCAATCACATTGGGAACTCATCACCGCGGCCGACTATCAGGTGCCTCAGCTTCGGCCTCGTTTTATTCTCGTCGCACTCAAAGACGAGTACGCGGAATACTTCGCCTGGCCCGAACCTGTAGGCACCAGAACAACTGTGGGTGAGGCGCTTGAGCCGCTCATGGCCGAGAATGGCTGGCCTGGCGCAAAAGCCTGGGCGATGCAGGCCAACGCTATAGGCCCCACCCTCGTTGGCGGTTCGAAGAAGCACGGTGGCCCTGACGTTGGCCCGTCGCGGGCACGGGAAGCCTGGAAGAAACTCGGTGTGCGGGGCACCAGTATCGCGGAGGAACCTCCCGCCGCAGATTTCCCAACAGATCTCCAGGAGGAGCTTCCTCGCCTGACTGTAAAGATGGGCGCAGTAATCCAGGGCTTCCCTGCAGAGTGGAAGTGGGAAGGCGGCAAAACCGCCGCCTGGAAGCAAGTGGGCAATGCCTTCCCGCCGCCGGTCGCACAGGCTATTGGTACTCGCATCGCCGCTGCTTTGCAGAAAGAACCGCTATCCCAGCTCGCACCCGCGACTCCGATCATCCCCGACCTGCCGCTCCTGGAAGAGATTTCATAAATGATAGAACATCCTGCTCTAATAACGTCAGCTCGTCGCGCTTTGCACCAGGAGCTTGTTGACACAAAGACTCTCTCCATCGCGGAAAACTCTGACGGGCGCATTGCATCGAACGCCGACAAAAAACAGAAAGCCTCCTGTGTGCTTGCCCTCCACGTCGCCGAGCAACTTCACGCAGGCACCGCAAAGAAAAAGCCCGCGCAGAAACTTGGAGCTGATTTCGAACGGATCGTTGCCAAATTCCTTCAAGCAACGTTTCCACAAATGCAATCTGTCCGGCCCGGTGACTGGTCTATCCTGAACGTAGGTAGCGCACGCCGAAAGGATCACCTTGCAGCACATGAGCCATATACGCATCTCGCCAGCTTGGCCGAGGCCATATGGCTCAACCCAGACTTAGGTGCTTCTTTAGGTAACAATTACGTCATTTCCCCAGACATCTTGGTGCTCCGCGACGCTATTTCGGACGAAGTCCTAAATCGGGATCGCATCATCGTTGATGGGCAAGCTGGTTCTCTATCCCCAGTCCGCGCCGCGAACCGTGAATCTCCAGCCACACATGTCCACGCTGTCATTTCCTGCAAATGGACGATGCGCAGCGATCGATCTCAAAACACCCGCGCCGAGGCGTTGAACCTCATCAGGAACCGAAAAGGCCGCTCCCCTCACATCGTCGCGGTAACGAACGAACCGACGATGAGCAGAATAGCTAGTCTCGCGCTGGGCACCGGTGACGTGGACATGGTTTACCATGTTGCGTTAAAAGAGCTAATGGCAGCGATTGACGAAAAAGGCAGCGACGATGCCAAAGAACTGATGCACACTTTGGTTACAGGGGACCGTCTCCGAGACATCGCCGATCTTCCACTTGATCTCTCGATTTAGCCCAATGCCCCGCCAATGGCTCTTCCTGATGCCCTGCGCCCTCGGCGCACTCGGGCTCTTCCTCGCCCGCCGCGCGGGCGACGGCTCGCCCGGTTTCTTCGCCGCCACGCTCGCTACCGCCGCACTCTACGGCCTCGCCTGGTGGGTGTGGGGAAATCCTTCGGCGTTTGCCGGGCCGCGCAAGCTTAACGACGTCGCGCTCGGGATTCTATCCGGCCTCGCTTTAGCCCTAGTGTTCTTCCTCGGTGCGCTCGTCGTCGCCCGCATCCCGTTTTTGGCCGAACCCGCGACGGAGCTGCTCGCTACTCCAGAGAAAGGCGGGCTCGCTCCCACCCTCGCCGTACTCGTGCTCAACGGGGTCGGCGAGGAGCTGGTCTACCGCGACATGGTGCCCCGCCAACTCCGCCTCTTAGGCATGAGCATGAACGCCCAAGCCTGGTTTTCCACCTTGCTCTACACGCTGATCACCGTGGCGATGGGCGTGCCGCTTTTGCTCGTCGGTGCTTTCCTGCTCGGTGCGCTCGCGTTCGTGCTCGCCGCACGCACCGGCAGGTGCCTTGCCCCAATCGCAGCGCACCTGACCTGGAGTACCTCCATGGCCCTGGTGCTACCGCTGCTGCTTACTCGCTAACAGAGATCACTTTCTTCTTTTTCTGCTTCTCTGTCTGCGCAGTCCCGTTGACGTCGATGGTGTCGATGTCGAACATGCTGGAGAGGAAGTCCGCGACCCACTGCACGAGTTCGATGTCGCGCAGGTTCGGGCTGTTGATCGCCTTCGACTCGCGCGGCATGGGCACTTGCAGCGTCTTTGCCGCGGCACGGTAGTTCGCGCCGGAGTACAGGCGCTTGAGGCGCACCTGCTTCGAGTCCGGCAGCTCCACGGGGTGGAACTTGATGCGCGTGCCCTGCACCATGATGTCGGAGACGCCAGCCTTGCGTGCCTGGTGGCGCAGCCGCGCCACGGCCATGAGGCGGTCGACCTCCACCGGCATGGGCCCGAAACGGTCCACCATTTCTTCCGCCACGCGGCGCAGGTCTTCCTCCTCGCGCGCTTCGGCGAGCTTGCGGTAGATCTCCAGACGGAGGCGTTCCGCGTTGACGTAAGTGTCGGGGATGTGGGCGTCGACAGGCAGATCCACCCGGATCTCCTTCGGCCCCTGGTCGGTGCCGTCGACGGGCCCGCCGTCCAGCATGGTCTTGAAGGTCTCGACGGCCTCGCCGACCAGGCGGACGTACATGTCAAAGCCCACCCCGGCGATGTGGCCGGACTGCTCAGCGCCCAGCACGTTACCGGCGCCGCGCATCTCCAGGTCCTTCTGCGCGACGGCGATGCCCGCGCCCAAGTCGTTGTTCTGGGCGATTGTGGACAGCCGGTCGTAGGAGGTCTCGGTGAGCGTCTTTTCCTTCGGGTAGAGGAAGTAGGCGTAGCCGCGCTCGCGGGAGCGGCCGACGCGCCCGCGCAGCTGGTGCAGCTGGCTCAGTCCCATGTTCTGGGCATTTTCCACAATCAGGGTGTTCGCGTTCGCGATGTCCAGGCCGGTTTCCACGATCGTGGTACACACGAGCACGTCGTATTCTCGGTCCCAGAAGCCCTGCACCGTCTGCTCGAGCACCTGCTCGCTCATCTGCCCGTGTGCGACCACCACGCGGGCCTCGGGAACGAGCTCGCGCAAGTTCCGCGCCGTCTTCTCGATGTCGGAGACCTTGTTGTGAATGTAGAAGACCTGCCCATCCCGCAACAGCTCACGACGGATCGCCGCAGCCACCTGCTTGTCCTCCTGCGGCCCCACATACGTCAGCACCGGGTGACGGTCCTCGGGCGGAGTCGTGATCGAGGTCATCTCGCGGATCCCGGTCAGGCTCATCTCCAGGGTGCGCGGGATCGGGGTCGCGGTCATGGTGAGCACGTCCACGTGGCTCTTGAGCGCCTTGATGTGCTCCTTATGCTCCACGCCGAAGCGCTGCTCCTCGTCCACGATGATCAGGCCGAGGTCTTTCCAGTGCACTCCGGTGGCAAGCAGGCGGTGCGTGCCAATCACCACGTCGACGGAGCCGTCCGCCAGCCCGTCGGTAATCTCCTTGGCCTCCTTGGCGGAGGTGAAGCGGGACAGCTCGCGCACCGTCACACCGAAGTTTTCCATCCGCTCGGCGAAGGTGGTGTAGTGCTGCTGTGCCAGGAGGGTGGTCGGCACGAGCACGGCGACCTGTTTGCCGCCTTGTACTGCCTTGAATGCGGCGCGGACTGCTACCTCCGTCTTGCCGAAGCCGACGTCGCCGACGATGACGCGGTCCATCGGCGTCGGCTTTTCCATGTCGTCCTTGACTGCCTCGATGGCGGCAAGCTGGTCCTCGGTTTCCACAAACGGGAAGGCGTCTTCCATCTCCTGCTGCCAGGGAGTATCAGGCGAAAAGGCATGGCCCGGCGCGGCTTGGCGCTTGGCGTAGAGCTCGATGAGCTCGCCGGCGATCTCGCGCACGGCGGCGCGGGCCTTGCGCTTGGTGTTCTTCCAGTCCGAGCCGCCCATTTTGCTCAGGTGCGGCTTTTCTCCGCCGGTGTATTTGCTCAACAGGTCGAGCGATTCCATGGGTACCCAGAGCTGGTCGCCGGGCTGGCCGCGTTTGGCCGCCTGGTATTCCAGGACGATGTACTCGCGGCGCGAGTCCTCGTCGCCGGTTTTGATGGTGCGCTCGGCCATCTTCACAAACTTGCCGATGCCGTGGGTGTCGTGCACCACGAAGTCGCCCGGGGTCAATGCCAACGGATCGACGCGGTTGCGCCTGCGCGGGGCGCGTCGCTTCGCACCGGCAATGTCGCCGACGCGGTTACCGGTGACGTCGGTCTCCGTGACCACCACGAGGTTGGGGCCGGGAAAGACCACACCGGCGTGGCTGAGCGCCTGGTAGAGGGTGACCGCGCCCTCGACGGGTTCGAGCCCGTCGGTGGCGATCCGGGCAGAGACCCCGTGCTCGCGCAGCCGCTCTGCGGTGCGCTCGATCGTGCCCTTGGCGGGTGCGACAAAAGCGACTTTGCCGTGGTTTGCCTGCACGTGCAGCTTCAACGTGGCGTAGAGCTGCTCAATCGCCTGCGGGTCGCCTTTCGGCGCAGGCGCGGGTTCGAACTCCAGGGGCAACGTCTCCGCGTCGTCAGCGGTGAACATGCCGGGCGGGGCGAAGGTCCACCAGGCGTTACCTGCGTTTCGCGCTGAAACTTCGAGCGACTCATAAGAACGGAACGACGACGCAGAAACATCAAGGCCCTCGACGGCGAGCGGGCCCTCGGCTCCCATGGCGGCGGCCTCCCAGCCAGCTTCGAGGAATTCCCGGTCGGTAGCTTCCAGGTCGGCGATGCGGGAGCGTACCTTCTCCGGCGAGGTCACCAGGCAGATGGAGCCGGAGGGCATCAGCTCCGGCAAGACCGAATACGGCTTGTCGGTCAGCGCGGGGATGAGCGCTTCCATCCCGTCGGCGTGCATGCCCTCGGACACGCGGGTGAGCAGCTGCACCAGGGTGGGGTTGGAGGGGAATTTCCGGGCGAGGGCGTCGGCTTTTTCGGACACGGTGGCGTCGATAAGCAACTGCCTGGCGGGGAAGATTTCGACGAGCTCGGTCTCTTCGATGGTGCGCTGGTCCGCGACCGCGAAGCTGCGGATATCGGTGACCTCATCGCCCCAAAACTCGATGCGCACCGGGTGCTCGGCGGTGGTTGGGAAGACATCGATGATGCCGCCGCGGGTGGCGAAGTCCCCGCGCTTGGACACCATGTCGACGTGCTCGTAGGCGTAGTGGGAAATCTGCTCGGTGAGCTTACCGAAGTCGTACTCGTGGTCGCGCTCGATGCGGATCGGTGCGATCTTCGGCAGCACCGGCTGGCAGGCGGCGCGGGCGGCGGCGACGATCACCTGCGGCATCTCCCACAGCACCTTGGCGCGGCGGCCCACCACATCGGGCGCGGGCGACAGACGCTCGTGCGGCAGCGTCTCGTAGGCCGGGAACTGCGCGACCTTGTCCGGGCCCAACAGGGCAGCGAGCTCGGCGGAAAGGTCCTCCGCCTCGTGGCCGGTGGCGGTGACCACCAACAGCGGTACCTCGCGCGCGAGCGCACCGGCGGCCCAGGCGCGAACCTGGTCGATCCCGGTCACGTGCAGCGTGTCCATCCCGATGTTGGCCACCAGTCCCTTGAGCTTGGGATCGGTCAGCGCCATAGTGAGCAGCCCGCCGAGGGCAGGTGCCGAAGAGACAGTATTTGGCATGTACTTAGTCGTCCTTACTTCCCGTATTCGCCTCGAGTTCAAAAGGCACGATGTGCGGCTGTGCTTCCAGGCCGCGCAGCCCGTTCCAACACATGTTGGCAATGTGCGCGGCCGTTTCGTACTTATCGGGCTGCCGCTTATCCAGCCACCACAGGGCGGTATTGGACACCGTGCCAACGAGTGCCTGCCCGTACAACATGGCCACCGACGCATCTAATCCACGCTGCGTAAACGCCTGCTCCAACAGCGCGGAGACCTGCGAGGTCACGCGGTTGAGTAGCGTGGCGTACGAAGGCTTCTCCCCCGGCGGCTGCCCACGCGCGATAATGATAAACCCGTCGGTTTCCTCTTCGACGTAGGTCAAGACGGCGACCACGCCCTTCTCAATCCGCTCGCGCCAACGGCCGTGCTGGATCACCGTGAAAATACGATCCTCCAGCTTGGCCATCTCTTGCTCAATGACCGCCCGATACAGGCCTTCCTTCCCACCGAAGTGCTCGTAGATGGCGGGCTTGGATACCTCCGCGCGTGCGGCGAGCTCCTCGACTGAAATACCATCGAGGCCACGCTCCGCAAACGCGGCGCAACCGACGTGGATGAGTTGGTCCCGACGCTGCGCGCCGGTCATTCGCTGACGAGCCATGCCTTCAAGCTTACGTACCGCGAGCCACGGCCTGGTATTTAAGGTTTTGGCAACCATGCGCTAGAATCGGTGCCTGCTGTTCCCCATGGTGTAATCGGCAACACTACGGTTTTTGGTACCGTCATTCTAGGTTCGAGTCCTGGTGGGGAAGCAACTGCCCGGCCCGCGTTTATGCAGGCCGGGTTTCGTTCATATTTCAGGGTGGGACTAAACTGTCACCGGTTTGTCACCTGCCAGGAAGGTTCGCTGTATATGCCCCGCCCTATTCACAGCTCAACCAAGTACGTTCCCGCACTGGACGGCATCCGCTCTATCGCGGTGCTGCTAGTGATCGCGTACCACCTCAACCTTCCTGGCTTTGGCGGCGGGCTGCTCGGCGTCGGCGTGTTCTTCACGCTTTCCGGATACCTCATCACCCTGAATTTGATGAACTCGCACCTGCGCCACGGCACCTTAAAGCTACGCACCTTTTGGGTTCGCCGCTTCCGCCGGCTTGCGCCCGCCATGCTCACCACCGTGCTTGCGGTGCTCATCCTGAGCGTGGCTTTCGACGCCACCAACCTACGCACCCGCGCCTTCGAGGCCCTCAGCTCGGTCGTCTACCTGAACAACTGGCACAACATCACCACGGGCACCTCCTACTTCGACCGCTTCAACGGGCCCGGCCCTTTGGACCACATGTGGTCTTTGTCCATTGAGGAGCAGTTCTATCTCCTCTGGCCGCTGGTGTTCTGGGCGCTGCTCAAGATCTTCCGCCGCCCGTGGCTCGTAGCAGCCGCGACGACGGTGCTCGCCGGGGCCTCTTTTGTCTGGATGTGGGTGCTCGCCCAGCCCGAGGTAGACCCGACCCGCGTGTACGAGGGCACCGATACGCGCGCCGGCGGCCTGCTGCTCGGCGCGGTGCTGGCCATCATCGTCGCTTCTCGACGCCACGAGAACAAGAAGGTCGCCACCTCCCCCATCGCCGGCACGCTGGTCGGCGCGGTGGGCTTCGGCGGCATCTTCGCGCTGAGCATGCTCGTCGCGCAGGAGAACATGTTCCTGTACAAGGGCGGGATCCTGCTGCTGAATGTGGCCACCGTCCTGGCGATCTACTCCGTGTTGGGCGCGCGCGGGCCGTGGACCGCCATCTTGAGCTGGGAGCCACTGCGCTGGATCGGCGAGCGCTCCTACGGCATCTACCTGTGGCACATGCCGGTGATCTACTTCATGCCGCAGACCTGGCTCACTGAGCACCTCTTCTGGGCCTCGGTGCTGGCCATCGGTCTGTCGGTGGTGCTCGCCGCGTTGAGCTGGACGCTTTTTGAAAACCCGATCCGCCGCCACGGCGTGTTCGGCCCACTGAAGCACTACAAGAAGCAGCCGCTCCAGGCGCTGCGTCCGGCCTCGCTCGGTTCGATGGTCACCCTGATCAGCGTGATTTCCATCGGGATCACCGCCCTGTTTGCCCAACAAGGCAGCACCCCACAACAGCCCGCGATGGCACTGCCCGCCGAGGCCCAAAGCGGCGGCAGCCGCGAACGCACGCAGGAAGAAGAAACGACCGCCGAGGAGGCACCTGCCGCGTCCTGGGAGAACCAGGACGCAGACACCACCATGGCGTGCAAACAGGTCATTCACGTCGGCGATTCCACCTCGATCGGCATGTTTGATCCGGGCCAGCTGCCCGAGGGCGCAGAAACGGCCATCGACCGCTATCTAGATGCCGGGGCAGACAGCGTGGAAACCAGCGTTTTCGGTGCCCGCGCCACGAACCAGGGCTTCAACGGCAACGGCGAAAACTACCCTTCCGCCATCGAGTCGGTCCAGGAGCTTTTGAACATGGGTGCGGCTGACGAAGGCACCTGCTGGGTCATCGCCACCGGCGTCAACGATGCGGCGAACGCGGACGCGGCGCGCTCCTACGGTTACGACCCGACAGGCGAGCTCGAGGAGAACATCCGCAAGATGCTCGAGCTTCTCGACGGCTACCGCGTCATGTGGCCCACCGCCGCCACCGGCAGCCCATCGAACTCCTACTACGCCAACGAGAACATGGAGGAGTTCAACGAGGCGCTGCGCAAGGTAGCCAAGGAGCGCCACGACGTCGTTGTCTACGACTGGGCCGCGGAGGCGCGTGCCAACTTGGGCTGGTTCCTCGCGGGTGACGAGGTGCACTACAACGCCGAGGGCAACGACGTGCGCGGTATCCGCTTCGCCGCTGCCCTTGCCCACGCCTTCCCCGCCGGCGTCGAGACCGCGGACATCCCGAAGGAAGCCGAGGTTAGCTCTGAGGGGCCGAAGTAGGGATTCTGAACTGCCCCATCATGCCTTCATCTTCGTGGAAGAGCATGTGGCAGTGGTACATGAACGCGTAGTCGTCGTTGCGGTGCATCGGGATATCCACTCCTAAACGCACCGTTGACAAGGGCGGCACGTAGATAGTGTCGTGCCAGCCCTCGCGGAACTTCACCTCGCCGTTCTCGACGTCGAGCACGCGGAAGCGGGCGTTGTGGATGTGGAAGTTGTGCGGCCAATCCGCATTTTCGTTCGTCACCGTCCACAGCTCGGGGCCGGCCTGCGTCTTTTCAAAATCGATGCGCTCCATGTCCATGGACTGCTCGTTGATTTGGAAGCCGTTGAGCCGGAACTCGCGCTCGGCTACCCAGTCGGTGCCCTTATCCTCCGCGCTTACCAGCCGCTCCGGTAGCGCGCCGTCACTCTCCGGCGCGCTGCCCACAATCTCCAGCAGGTCGAAGACGTCGCTCAATCCGAAGCCGTTGGCCACCTCTTCATCCGGGAGTCCGCCACGGTCGTCCACGCCGATGCTGCGCAGCATCAGCTCGCTGTCGGGTTCCACGTCCACGATCACCTCGGCGCGCTCCCCCGGGCTGAGCAGAATGGCATCGACCTCAACCGGGTGTTCCACAAGCCCCTGGTCGGTGGCAATCACGTGGAAAGGCACACCAAGGCTCAGGTTGTGGAAGCGCATGGTTGCGCCGTTGACCAGGCGCAACCGCAGCTTGCCCGCCGGTGCCTCGAACCGCGGTTTGGTGATCCCGTTGACCACGGGGGTATCCCCGAGCAAGCCGTAAGTGGGGTCGATCGTTTCATCGAGTTGTCCGTCATCGGTGAACTTTGCGTCCGTGAGCACGACCGGAATGTCATCGATCCCATAGGTATTCGGCAGCCCAAGCGCATCCGTCTCATCATCCGCCACGACAATCCCGCCCGCCAACCCCCGGTAGGCGTGCAGCCCGGATACCCCGTGCGGGTGGGGGTGGTACCACAGTGTTGCCGCGTCTTGGTCCACCTTCCACGTCGGCGACCACTCCTTCCCCGGCGGGAAAACAAGCGCGGGGCCGCCGTCCGCGTCCGCCGCCAGGTGCATGCCGTGCCAGTGCACCACCGTCGGCTCGCTCACCTTGTTGCGCACCGTCATGTTGATGGTCTCGCCCTTGCGCATGTACAGCGTCGGGCCGAGGAAGTCGCCGTTGAAGCCCCAGGTTGTGCTTTGGACACCAGGCAGAATCTCGTGGGTGCCCTCCTGCGCCGTCAGCTCGAAGGTGCGCGTGGAGCCGTCCAGCTCGCCCTCATATAACGGCGGGATGGGCAGCGGCCGTGCCTCTTCATCAGCGCCGCGCGGCTTTGGCTGGTTACTCGTTGCGCAGGCCGCGAGCACCGCCCCCGCGCTCAGCACTACTCCTTTAAAAAATGTGCGTCGGGACAATCCGCGTGCCATGCGTTACCTCCTGCTTGCCTGCGGGTTTGGTGCGCCTAATACGCGCAGCCATGTCACCCCAACCCTACTATTTGGGGCTATGAGCACCTCCCCAGATTCCGCTATGCCGCACCAGGAGCACAACGCCCGCCGCTTCATCTGGTCGAACGGCCTGCAGGGCATCGGCGATCAGATCGTCGCCGCCAAAACAGTCCTGCCCTGGCTCTTTACCGCCGCAGGCGTCCCGGCGGCTTTCACCTCGCTGCTCGTCCCGATCCGCGAATCCGGCTCGATGCTCCCACAAGCCGCGCTCACCCCCTGGGTTACCGCGCAGGCGGAACGCAAGCGCGCCTGGCTCATCGGCTCCTGGGGCCAAGCAATCTCGGCCGCCCTCATCGCGCTCAGTGCCATGCTTTTCGACGGTCCACTTCTCGGCGTCCTCGTCCTTGCCCTCCTCGCCGCGCTCTCGGTTTTCCGCGCCCTGTGCTCCATCGCAGGCAAGGATGTCCAGGGACGCACCATCGCGAAGGGCACCCGCGGGCTGATCACGGGCCGAGCCACGGCACTCTCGGGAGCATTCACACTGGCGATTGGCCTGCTGTTGTCCTTTTTGCCGAACGACCTGCCGCGTTGGGCGATCGTGGTACTGCTCGCCGTGGGCGCTTCCACGTGGGCCTTTGCCTCCCTCGTCTTTAGCACCATCAAGGAACCGGCTGAGGAACCCTCCCCGAAGAACAAAGAGAATTGGGCCAAGCAGACCTACGACCTGGTCAAGGGCGACAGGCAGCTGCAGAAGTTCCTCGTGGTGCGCTCACTCATGCTGGTCACCGCGCTGTCCACCCCGTTTATCGTGGTGCTCGCGCAGGAAGAAGGCGCGGACTTATCCAGCCTGGGCGCGTTCATCATCGCCTCCGGCGGCGCTGCGCTGGTCGGCGGGCGCATCTCCGGTGTCTTCTCGGATCGTTCTTCAAAATCGACGATGGCGTGGGCGGCCGGGGTGGCGTCGACAAGCTTGCTCCTGCTCGTGGCGAGTGCCAACTTCCTGCCTGCCGCGGCCAACGCGTGGATCATGCCGATCGGCTTCTTCGTGGTCAACCTCGCGCACACCGCGGTGCGCGTGAGCCGCAAGACCTACCTGGTGGATATGGCTGATGGCGACCGCCGCACCCTCATTACGGGCGCCGCGAACACCGTGATGGGTGTCGTGCTGCTGCTTGTCGGCGCGCTCTCTTCGGCCATCTCCGTGTTCGGACCGCAGATCACGCTTATCTTCTTGGCTATTGTCGGTTTCATCGGCGTCGCCTCTGCCGCAAGCCTCAAAGACGTCTCCCGCGGCACCGCATAGCGGCCGATACGTTAACGTAAGAAGACATCTGCCCCCCTGTAGTGAATCAAAGGAGCTAAGCGTGGCCAACCACTCTCAGCGCGCCGTCGTCGTTCTCGCGGCCGGCGCTGGTACCCGGATGAAGTCGACGAAGCAGAAGACGCTGCACGAGATCGGCGGGCGCAGCCTGCTGTCGCACTCGCTGCACGCGGCCGCTTCCGTCGAGCCTGCGCACGTCGTGGCCGTGGTGGGCCACCAGCGCGACCAGGTCGGTCCCGCAGTTGATGCGATCGCTGAAGAGATGAACATCCAGATCCTGCAGGCAGTGCAGGAGGAGCAAAACGGCACCGGCCACGCGGTGCAGTGCGGCTTGAGCGCAATCCCCGACTTCGACGGCACCGTGGTGGTGACCAACGGCGACGTCCCTCTACTGCAGCCAGAAACTATCGATGCGCTGATTGCCGAGCACGAGCAGGCGCACGCCGCCGTGACCGTGCTGTCTCTCGAGTTTGCCAACCCAACCGGCTATGGCCGCATCATCCGCGACGAGGCGGGCAACGTCCGCGAGATCGTGGAGGAAAAGGACGCTAACGATGAGCAGAAGCGCGTCAAAGAAGTCAACTCCGGCGTCTTCGCCTTCGACGGCGCAGTCCTGCGCGACGCGCTGACCCGCATCAACTCCGATAACGCACAGGGCGAGCTCTACATCACCGATGTGCTCGGCATCGCCCGCGGCGACGGCAAGAAGGTCGCCGCCTTCATCGCTCCCGACGCCCGCGAGCTCGCCGGGGTCAACGACCGCGTGCAGCTGGCCGCGGCCGGCAAGGAGCTCAACCGCCGACTTGTGGAGAAGGCGATGCGCGGCGGCGCCACCGTCATCGACCCGGACACCACGTGGATCGGGGTGGACGTGGAGATCGGCCAGGACGTGACCATCTACCCCAACACCCAACTGTGGGGTTCCACCGTTATCGGGGATCGCGCCGAGATCGGCCCGGACACCACCCTGACCGACATGGAAGTACACGCGGGTGCGAAGGTCGTGCGTACCCAGGGCGAACTCGGCGTCATCGGCGAGGACGCCACCGTCGGCCCCTTCACCTACATCCGCCCGGGCACCGAACTGGGTGCGCGCGGCAAGCTCGGCGGCTTCGTCGAGTCCAAGAACGCCAAGATCGGCGAGGGCTCCAAGGTCCCGCACCTGACCTACATTGGCGACGCAACCGTGGGCCGCGAGTCCAACATCGGCGCCTCCTCCGTTTTTGCCAACTACGACGGAGTGAACAAGCACCACACCACGATCGGCGACTACTGCCGTACCGGCTCTGACACCATGTTCGTCGCTCCGGTCACCATCGGTGATGGCGCCTATACCGCCGCGGGTACAGTAGTGACTGAAGATGTCCCGTCTGGCGCGCTCGCCATCAAGGAGGGCCGCCAGCGCAACATCGAGGGTTGGGTGGAAAAGCGCCGCCCCGGAACCGACGCTGCGGAAGCGGCGAAAAACGCACGCGAGAACTAAAGGATCGCAATGACTGGATACTCTACTGAAAGCCACAAGGACCTCAAGGTCTTTTCTGGTCGCGCACACACGGCACTTGCTGAGCAGGTTGCCGAGGAGCTCGGTATCGAGCTGGTGCCCACCACCGCCCGTGATTTCGCCAACGGCGAGATCTTCATCCGCTTCGAGGAGTCTGTCCGCGGTGCCGACTGCTTTGTCATGCAGTCGCACGCGCAGCCGCTGAACAAGTGGCTCATGGAGCAGCTCATCATGATTGACGCGCTCAAGCGTGGCTCTGCGAAGCGTATTACCGCGATCCTGCCTTTCTACCCCTACGCTCGCCAGGACAAGAAGCACCGCGGCCGCGAGCCGATTTCGGCCCGCCTCATCGCGGACCTGCTCACTGCAGCCGGCGCGGACCGCATTGTCTCGGTGGATCTGCACACCGACCAGATCCAGGGCTTCTTCGACGGCCCGGTCGACCACATGCACGCTCAGCCGATCCTGGTGGACTACATCACGTCCAAGTACTCGCTGGACAACCTGGTCGTGGTCTCCCCCGACGCAGGCCGCGTGAAGACTGCGGAGAAGTGGGCCAACGCGATGGGCGACGCCCCGATGGCGTTCGTGCACAAGACCCGCGACATCGACGCTGCCAACAAGGTGGTCTCCAACCGCGTCGTCGGCGACGTGGCGGGCAAGGACTGCGTGCTGATGGACGACATGATTGATACCGGCGGCACCATCGCCGGCGCGGTCGGCGTGCTGAAGGAGGCGGGCGCAAAGTCCGTCGTCATCGCTTGTACCCACGGTGTGTTCTCCGACCCGGCGCGCGAGCGCCTGAGCGAGTGCGGCGCGGAGGAAGTCATCACCACCGATACCCTGCCGCAGTCCACGGAGGGTTGGAAGAACCTCACGGTGCTTTCCATCGCCCCGCTGTTGGCGAAGACGATCCGCGAGATCTTCGAAAACGGCTCGGTGACCACCCTCTTCGAGGGTCAGGCCTAGCTTGAGTGAACCAGTCGACCCGTCAGTCGATGATGGTGGTCTCAAACGTGGCGTGAAGACACGCCACATGCTCATGATCGCCATGGGCTCATCCATCGGCACCGGGCTGTTCCTTGGCTCCGCGGAATCGATCAACTATGCCGGCCCCGCGGTACTGCTCGGCTTTGTCATCGTCGGCGCGATCGTCTATCTGCTCATGCGGATGCTGGGCGAGATGGCCGTGGCCCACCCGGTCTCCGGCTCCTTTGCCGCCTACGCGCGCGATTTCATTGGCCCGCGGGCCGGCTTTATCGTGGGCTGGAACTGGTGGTTTACCACCATCGTGGTGGGTATGATCGAGCTCACTGCGATGGGGACTTTCCTGGACTTTTGGTTTCCGGAGATTCCCCACTGGCTCACCGCGCTCGTTACTTTGGCCATTGTGGTGCTCATCAACGCCGCCCGCGTCAGCGTGTTCGCCGAGGCCGAGTATTGGCTTTCCCTGATCAAAGTTGTCGCACTGAGCCTGATGATCATCTTAGGGATTGTGCTCGTGCTCGGTCTCGGCCCCGAGCCTGCGGTGGGTACGGAAAACTTGTTTATCCACGGCGGCTTCTTCCCCAACGGTGCAACGGGTGTGCTCTTCTCGCTCGTCGCCGTGACCTTTACGTTCGGCGGCATCATGTCGATCGGCACCGCCGCTGGCGAGGCTGAAAACCCATCAACCACCATCCCGCGCGCGGTCAACTCCGTCATCTGGCGCATCCTGCTGTTCTACCTGGGCGGCATGAGCGTGATTCTGCTGCTCGCGCCGTGGGATGAGCAGGGCGATTCCGCTAGCCCGTTCGTCCGCGTGCTCACCGCCGTGGGCGTTGACGGCGCGGCGCATGTGCTCAACCTGGTCATCCTGGTCGCGGTGGCATCGGTGTGCAACACCATGACGTATTCGGGCAGCCGCATGCTGCGCGACTTGGCGCGCAACGGCCAGGCCCCGGAGTTCTTCGGAGCAACCACAAAGAAGGGGCTCCCACTTCGCGCGCTGCTTTTCGACGCCGCGCTCATGGGCACCGTCGTCATCCTCAATTATTTCTTTGAGGGGAAGGTCTTCGCGATTCTCCTGGCGATCATCGTGGGCTCTGAGCTGATCACGTGGGCGTCGATAAGCTTTGCGCACCTGCGCTTCCGGGCGAATGGCGGCCGCTCGAGCTTCATGGCACCGTTCTACCCTTATGCCAACTGGCTCTGCGCCGGTTTTTATGTCCTGGTGCTCGTGCTCATGGCGTTTCTACCTGACTACCGGGTCGGCCTCGGTGCGCTCATCGCGTGGGTCGTTGGTCTGAGCATTATTGGGGCGACGCGGAAACAGTCGGCCTAAGATAGGCAGGCATGATCCGCAAAGACCTCGCTTCCCTGCCTGTCTACGTCCCCGGTGCGCGCGAACAATCAGCCGACACCATCAAGCTTTCCTCCAATGAGTCGGCCGTCGGCCCGCTGCCGTCGGTGCAGGAGGCAATGCGCGAAGCACTCGCCGGGGCGAACCGCTACCCGGACATGGGCGCGGTCGAACTGCGCGAGGCGCTCGCCTCGCACCTCGGCGTCACCTTTGACGAAGTCGCGGTAGGCACTGGGTCCTCGGCGCTGTGCCAGCAGCTGGTGTGCGCGACCGCGCAACCGGGTGATGAGGTGATTTTCCCCTGGCGTTCCTTTGAGGCCTACCCGATCTTCGTGCAGATCGCGGGCGCTACCGCTCGCCCGATCCCCCTCGATGCACAGCACCGCGTCGACCTGGAGGCAATGGCGCGCGCAATTACTGATTCGACCCGGCTGATCTTCGTGTGCAACCCGAATAACCCGACCGGGACCACCATCACCACCGCCGAGTGGGATGCGTTTATGGCAAAGGTGCCCGCGCATGTCACGGTTGCGCTGGACGAGGCATATTTTGAGTACAACCGCGCGGCCGATACCCCGGTGGTTACTGAGGAGATCACGAAGTATCCCAACGTGGTGGGCCTGCGCACCTTTTCTAAGGCCTACGGGCTCGCGGGCGTGCGCGTGGGCTACGCCTTCGGCCCTGCCGAGCTGATCGAGGGCATTAACAAGGTCGCCGTGCCCTTCTCCGTCAGTTCGGTGGCACAGGCCGGAGCACTTGCCTCATTGGAGGCATCTGAAGAGCTTGCAGCACGCGTTGAAGAGACCTGCGCCCAGCGTGAGCGTCTCACGGAGACGCTCAAGGCCTATGGCACCCCGCCGTCACAGACCAACTTCGTGTGGCTGCCAAATACTCCAAAGGATTTTGCCGCGGACCTCGCAGACCACGACGTGCTGGTGCGTTCCTTCCCCGAGGGCACCCGCATCACGGTGACCAACGAGGAAGAAACGGACGCGCTCCTTTCTGCCCTAGATACAGTGCTGGATTAGAAGCGCGCGTAGGGGTCGCGCACGCCGATCATCTGCACCTCCGTGTACTCCAGCATGCCCTCGAGCGAGCCCTCGCGGCCCAGGCCGGAGGCCTTGACCCCGCCGAAGGGGATGGAGGCATCGGAGACGACGCCGGTGTTGTAGCCCACCAGACCAAACTCCAGGTGGTCGGAGGCGCGCCACATCACATCCGGGTCCTCGGAAAAGACATACGACGCCAGGCCATACTCGGTGTCGTTTGCCAGCGCCCACGCCTCCTGCTCGGTGCTGAAGGTGAAGATCGGGGCGATGGGGCCGAAGATCTCCTCACGGAACACCTTCGCGTCCTTCGAGGCACCGGTGATCACGGTCGGTTCGAAGAAGAAGCCTGTGCCCTCGACGGCCTTGCCGCCGGTGAGGATGGTGCCGCCGTGGGACACCGCGTCGTCGACAAGCGCCTGCATGTGCTCCTGCGCCTTCTTCTCCACGAGCGGGCCTACCTCAATACCTTCGTCCATGCCGTTGCCCACCTTCAATTCGCTCACCGCCTTGGCCAGCTTGGTGGCAAATTCCTCCGCGATCGACTCGTGGACGAGGATGCGGTTGGCAGCGGTGCAGGCCTCGCCGATGTTGCGCATCTTCGCGGCCTTGACGCCCTCGACGGCACCGTCAATATCGGCGTCCGCAAAGACAATCGCGGGTGCGTTGCCGCCCAGCTCGAGCGAGACCTTGACCACGTTGTCCGCGGCCAGCTTCATGAGCGCTGAGCCGACCGGGGTGGACCCGGTAAAGGAGAGCTTGCGGCAGCGCGGGTCCTGCAAAATCGGCTCCGAGACATCGGAGGCCGACTTGGAAGAGACGAGGTTAATCACGCCCGCTGGCACGCCCGCCTCTTCCATGGTCTGCACGAAGTACTGCATGGTCAGCGGGGTCAGCTTCGCCGGCTTGATCACCACGGTGTTGCCCGCGGCCAGGGCCGGTGCGATCTTCCTTGTCGCCATGGACAGCGGGAAGTTCCAGGGCGTGATCAGCAGGCAGGGCCCGACCGGCTTGCGCACGGTGACCATGCGGTTGCCCTTGGCCGGGTAGCGGTTGGTGTGGCCGAAGAAGTGGTTGGCTTCCTCGGAGAACCACAGCAGGTAGTCGGCGCCGTAGTCCACCTCGCCGAGTGCCTCGGTGTAGGACTTGCCCATCTCCGTGGTCATGATGGCTGCGAACGCTTCCTTGCGTTCCTTGACCAGGTCGTAGCCCTTGCGTAGGATCTCTGCGCGCTCGCGCGGCGCGGTGTGCGCCCACACCTTCTGCGCCTCGTCGGCTGCGGCGAGCGCGTCCAGGGAATCTTGGCGGGTCCCGGAGGCCATCGTAGCGATGACCTCCTCCGTGGCGGGGTTGAGCACCTCGTAGGTCTCCCCTTCTGCGCCATCGCGCCACTCGCCGTTGATGTACAGGCGGGTCTCCACCTGGTCCAGGATTGCTTGGATATCCATAAAACGTGTCCCTTCTCCTTTTCGTAGGTAATCACCTTCTGGTCTACCAGCGCGGCGCAACACAGGCGGCGGTTTGGATGAGATGCCCCGAATTGGATATACTCACCTGGTCTCGGCGAGGGCTGTAGAAGCCGTTATCGACGCGATATGTATCCAGACTTTTCAAGCCTGCGATCACTCGACGAGCACCTGTTCCGATCAAGTGGTCGCAGGCTTTTCCTGTGGCCCAACCATTCAAGTACAAGGAGTCACACATGGCTGTTACCCCGATCCTGGTCCCGGTTGAGAAGCGCGAAGAGTTTGGCAAGGGTGCCTCTCGCCGCCTGCGTCGCGAGGGCCGTATCCCCGGCGTCCTCTACGAGGCTGGCATTGACAACGTGCACTTCTCCGTCGACCGCATCGAGATCTCCGCGATCGTGCGCAACGAGGGTGTCAACGCCATTCTCGAGCTCGAGTACGAGGGCGAGAAGCTGCTGTGCATGGTCAAGCACGTCGATCAGAACGTCCTGACCCTGGACATCGACCACATCGACGTCCTGGGCATTAAGCGCGGCGAGAAGGTCAACGTTGAGGTTCCGGTTGTCACCACCGGCGAGGCTCACCCGGACGCTGTGGTCCTGGTGGAGAACGACCTCATCGAGATCGAGATCGACGCACTGAGCATCCCGGACGAGCTCGAGGTCTCCATCGAGGGCAAGGAGATCGGCGACCAGATCCTGGCTGGCGACGTTGCCCTGCCGGAGGGCGCAGAGCTGCTCTCCGACCCGGAGGACCTGCTGGTCAACTTCACCTACGAGCAGGTTGACGAGGACCTCGAGGAGGCTGCCGAGGAGGCCGAGGAGGGCGGCGCCGAGGCCGGTGCCGAGTCCGCCGAGGAGTCTTCCGAGGAGTAATTCCTTCTTTAAAGTCTCGCCCACTGCCGCGCGCAGTGGGCGTTTCTTTATGCTTAAGGGCGTGTCTTCTTCTCCAGTTCTAGTTGTCGGCCTGGGCAACCCGGGCCCCAAGTATGCAGGCACCCGCCACAATGCGGGCATCGCGCTTATCGACGAGCTGTGCTCCCGCGCCACCCCCATGCCCGCCCAACTCGCGGCGCACAAGCGCACGAATACCGAGGTCGCCGAGCTTGCCGCAGGCAGGCTCCTCCCCGACCGCCAGGTGATCCTTGCCCGCACCCGCGCCTTTATGAACGTCTCCGGCGGCCCCGTCAAGGCACTCGCCGACTACTTCCGCGTGCAAACAGAGGACGTGTTCGTCGCCTACGACGAGCTCGACCTTGACTTGGGGCAGGTCAAACTCCGCAAGGGCGGCGGCGACCACGGCCACAACGGCCTAAAATCTGTAACCAAGTCTTTGGGCGGCAAGCCCTACCACAAGCTCGCTATTGGGATCGGGCGTCCGCCTGGAAGAATGGCTCCCGCCGACTACGTGCTCAAGCCCTTTTCTGCCAGTCAGCAGGTTGATCTGACAATCGCGGCCGCCGACGCGGCGGATCTCTGGTTGAAATCCGTATAAGTTTAAGGGCATGCGCTTAGTCACACTGCGAGTCCCCGGCCACGACCTCACCGTCGCCGCCCGCCTCGAATCCGACACCACCGCCGTCACCTTCCCGGGCTACCCGGACGTCGGTGCCCTCCTTAAAGCAGGCGACAGTACTGCGTGGCAGGAGGGAGAAAAAGTCGAGTTCACTCCCGAGCAGCTCGCCCCTGTCATCCCCCGCCCGGGCAAGATTATCTGCGTCGGCCTGAACTACGCCAAGCACATCGACGAGATGGGCCACGAGCGTCCCGACGTGCCCACCCTGTTCATCAAGTTCCCCGAGGCACTCATCGGCCCCTACGACGACGCGGAGATCCCCGACTTCAACGCCGACACCCTCGATTTCGAGGGCGAGCTTGCCGTGGTGATTGGGAAGTACACCCGCCACGTCAACGAGGTTGATGCAAATGAACACATCGCCGGATACGCCGTGATCAACGACTACACCCAGCGCCATATCCAAAAGCGCACCAAGCAGTGGCACCAGGGGAAATCACTCGAAAAGACAGCCGGGTTCGGCCCCTGGTTGGACACCGAGTGGCAGCCCGGCCCCGTGCTCATCACCACCGTGGGCGGCGAGGTCATGCAGCAGGCCCCCACGGACGACTTGGTGTTCTCGCCCGCGAAGCTCATCGAGTTCATCTCGCACCTCTACCCGCTCGAGCCCGGCGACGTGATTGCCACCGGCACTCCCGACGGCGTGGGGCACGCAAGGAACCCCCAGCGTTACCTCGCCGACGGCGACACGGTGCGCGTGGAGATTGAGGGCCTCGGCGCCATCGAGAACACGACTCGCGTCTACCCGGCCAAGTAGGCCTCAATTTCCTTGGCCGGTGCCTCCATGAGTTCGCCGCGGTCTTTGCCCACCAGGCAGTAGTCCGCGTCCGGCGTCATCGGGCGCAGATAGGGGTAGATCGGCGGCATGTCGCGGTAGCGCTTGGTCAACTCACTCTCGATCCCGCGCGCAGGCCTGCCAGAAAAAGCCCTGCTCACCACAGTGCGCCGATCAGTGCGCAGCAATTCACGGTTCTGCGGGCTCGTGCCCGCCTCGTCAGCTAAGAGGAACGCAGTGCCACAAGCAACAGCATCAGCGCCCAAGCCAAGAAGCCGCTCCACGTCCTCCGGCCCGCGAACCCCGCCCGCAGCCATGAAGGGCACGCCCAACTCAGCGACCTCCTCAACGATGGTGTCCAGGTAGAGCGTGTCCGGCACCTCTGCCGGCGACCAGGTGCTGCGGTGTCCGCCCGCCTCGGGCCCCTGCACGATCAGGCCGTCGGCGTTCCAGAGGTCCCCTATTGCCTCCCGCGCGTCCTCGATGCGGGTGACCGTCACCCACACCTCCGAGCCCACCGAGTGCAGCCGCTCCACATGCTCGGGGTGAAGCGGCCCGAAAGTCGTGCTCACGATCGGTGGTGCCGCTTCAACCACCAGCTCAAACTTTTCCTCAAAACCGCTGGTGACATCGGCCTGTGGGACCTCAGCGCCGAGCTCGGCGGCGACCATCTCGACGTCGATAAGCGATGGCTCTGGCTGCGGCATAAAGAGATTGACACCGAAGGGCGGCTCACATGCTTTAAGCCAAGTGCTGGCCTGCTCAACGGTGCAGGTGCCCAGCGCCAAAAAGCCGAAGCTGACTGCGTTCACGAGCTCTGGTGTGGTCGGGCCGCCTGCCATTGGTGCGGCGACGATGCGTGGAAGGTCCATGGTTATGCTTGTCCTCGTGTTCGATTTTCTCAAGCGCTTCCGGCCCACGCCCCCTGCTACCGAGTGGCTCGTGGTGGGACTGGGCAACCCCGGCCCCAAGTACGAGACCACGAAGCACAACGTGGGCACGCTCGCTGTCGACCAGTCTGCCAAAAACCTGGCCCCCGTGCGCGGGATCAAAGCAACGGTGGAGCACATTGGCGACGTCGCGTGGGCCCGCCCCACCACCTTCATGAATCTCTCCGGCGAGGCCGTGGCCCCTCTCGCAAAGCAGCTCGGCGTACCTCCCGAGCGCATCGTGGTCATTCACGACGAGCTCGACCTGCCTGCGGGCAAGGTGCGCATCAAGCTCGGCGGGAATGAGAACGGCCACAACGGGCTCAAATCCCTCACCGAGCACCTGGGCACGCGCGACTACGTGCGCGTGCGCGTCGGCATCGGCCGCCCGCCGAAAGGACTCGCTGTCCCCGACTGGGTGCTCGGCCCCCTAGATGGAAATGAGGCGATCGAGACAGCCGCCGAGGCCGCGCGGCTTGTTTGCTCAGACGGTCTAGCTGCCGCGCAAAACGAAATCCACGCGAAGAGCTAGGCCAGCGCCTGCTCGATGTCGCCGAGCACCGTGGTGAGGTCCTTGTGCTTCTGCTCGCGCGGCTGTGGGATGTCGTCGAAAAGCGACAGCGCGACCTGGTTACGCACGCCGAACATGGAGAAGTTCGCCACGATCTGGCGCCAGTGCTCGACCGCGCGGACTGCACCGTCGGCACCGTAGCCAACGAAGGCCACCGGCTTTGCGGCCCACTCGCTGCCCAAGGAATCAAAGGCGTTCTTCATCGGACCCGGCACGGAGTGGTTGTACTCGGGGGTGATGAATATGAAACCGTCGCAGGCGTCCACTGCGGCCGACCACGCGGTGGTGGCCTCGTCCGCGTACTGCTTGTTGGCGGCACCGGGGATCATTTCCGCTTCCAGCAGCGGAACGCGGAAGTCCGCCAGGTCGAGCAGCTCGTACTCGTAGCCCTCACGCCCTGCTGCGTTGTCCATGACCCACTTGGCCACGGACTCGCCTGCGCGGCCCTTGCGGATGGAGCCGAGGATGACACCGATTTTCATAAGTTTCTCCTTCTCGCCGACATTGTTGACGTGTCTACATTGGGTATACAGCGTATCCTAACATCTCGAGAACTTTTCCAAATCCGCCGGGCTTCCCGCCGCGACGATGAGGTCGGAGCGACGCAGCTCAGCCCCCGCCTCAAGCGGCACCCACTGCCCCTGTCCCTGCCGTACAGAAACAAGTTGCACACGGTAGTTTTTCCACACGTCCGCAGGGTCGAGAGGCTTTCCAACCACTGCGGCTGGTGCGCTCAGCTTGGTCACGCCGTAGCCCTCTGCGATCTCGGCGAAGTCCTGGAAGTCGCCGCTGAGCAGGTGCGCCACGCGCCGGCCAGTGTCGCGCTCCGGGCGCACCACGTGGTGCACACCGATCTGGGAGAGGATGCGCGCGTGGGCCTCCGAGTCCGCCTTCGCCCAGATGTCTTTGACCCCCATTTCCACCAGGTTGGAGGCGGTCAGGATGGAGGCCTCCAGGTGCGAGCCGATCGCCACGACGACGCGCTCGACCTCCTCGATCCCGAGCTGCTTCAAAGCCTCCGGGTCGGTGCCGTCGGCAATCAGCGCTTCGGTCAGGTAAGCGACCTGCTCGCGCACCGCCTTGTCGCCGACGTCGATGCCAAGCACCTCGACGCCGTTGTCCATCAGCTCGTGCGACAGCGCGGTACCAAACCTGCCCAGGCCGATCACCACGACTGGCGGGATATCAATCGTTGCGCGAGAACGGAAAAACTTAGCCAATGAAGGGCCTTTCTTCGGGGTAGCTGAAGCGCCTGTCGACGGTCCGCGCCGCCAGCGCCGCCACCAAAGTGGTTGGGCCAACTCGGCCCAGGTACATGATCATGCACAGCACAAGCTTCGACGTTGTTGAAAGGTCCGCCGTAATTCCTGTGGATAATCCGGAGGTGGCAAATGCAGAAATCACCTCGAAGGTGACCTGGTCCGCTGTGAACTGTGGGTCGAAAATTCGAAGTGTAGCCACCCCGACAACAACCACGGCCACGCCCGCGACGCTCAACGCGAGTGCCTGGCGGGTCACCGTGTGCGGGACGCTGCGGTGCCCAATTGTCGTGTTTTTACGACCACGGAACTCGGCCGCCATCGCCGCAAGCAGCACACAAAACGTGGTCACCTTGATCCCGCCTGCGGTACCCGCGGATCCTCCGCCCAGGAACATGAGCATGTCCGTGCCCATGAGCGTGATCGGGTGGGCCTGCCCATAGTCCACGGCGTTAAACCCCGCCGTGCGCGGCGAGGCAGATGCGAAGAAGGCGTTAAGCAGCTTCTGCCCCAGTGGCATCGGCCCCAGCACCCCGCGCCACTCCGCGCAGGCGAAGAACACCATGCCAAAGAGTAAGAGAAGACCCGTCGCCCACAGCGTCATGCGCCCGGTGATAGAGATTTTGCGGCGCACCAGCTCCGCCCAGACAGGAAACCCAAGGCCACCGCCAATCAGCGCGGCGGCCAGCGGCAGCAGGATCCACGCGTCTGCGGCAAAGGAAACGAGGTTATCGCTGTGCGTGGAAAATCCCGCGTTGTTGAAGGCGGAGATCGCGTGGAAGATGCCCTCCCACGCCGCACGCGGGAAGGAATACCCATAGCCCAGCATCAGCCGCGCGCCCACGAGCACCGCAATCGTGGCCTCGACCACCGCGGTAAACGCGAAGGTAAAGATGAGGGTCCGCCTGATACCCCCGGACGTAATCGGCCGCCCCTCGTACGCCCCGGTCTTGCGCGCCTTAAAGCTGATACGCCCGGTCAGAACGTAACCGGACAGCGAGGCCAGCGACATAATGCCCAGCCCACCGAGCTGGATCAGCACCAGGATGATGACCTGGCCCGCGGGACTATAGAACGTGGCCGTATCTTCCACGACCAAACCAGTCAACGACACTGCCGAGGTAGCTGTAAACAGCGCCGAGAGCAGCGAGGCTCCGCCTGCAAAAGGCATCATCAGCAGGGCAGTGCCCACCATGATGAGGAAGAAAAACCCGAAGGCAGTGAGCCGTGCTGGGCTCGAAAGCAACTGCTTCACGCTCTCGAACTATAGACCCCTTTTTCCCACCGCGTAGACTCTTCGGCATGAGTTCTGTCGCTTCCGAGGCCGCGCCGGCACCGCGCGGGGGTTAGAAGCCGAGCTGGTCCAGCAGGCGAACTTCTGCCTCTGCGATGAGCTGCAGCGGGAACAGCAGGAGGATGAACGGTGCGGAGCTCAGCATCACACCGGGAGCCTTTTCCGTCCCGCTCTTGTTGGCACCGCCGTTGAGTTGGTCGGCGCCGTTGATGATGTTGGTGACAAGGAAGTTGTAGAGCCCCCAGGCGCTGCCGCTGTACGCGCGGTCAGTGTTGGCCGGGGCGGCCGGGGCTGCGGGGTCCGCAGGCGCGGCCGGAGCCAGCGCACCCATCGTGATGGCACCGGCAGTTGTCGTGGCAATGGCAATCTTGAAAAGCTTCATACCTCTTTCATCGCAGCACATGCCTAGGGCATTACCATCCGCTCGATCTCGGCCGTCGGCACGTTGAACTCCGCGAGGTCGCGGTGAACAGGGCAGTACCGACCATGATGAGGAAAAACCGAAGGCAGTGAGCCAAAGCAACTGCTTCACGCTCTCGAACTATAGACCCCTTTTTCCCACCGCGTAGACTCTTCGGCATGAGTTCTGTCGCTTCCGAGGCCACACGCCGCCGCACCTTCGCTGTCATCGCCCACCCCGACGCCGGTAAGTCCACGCTTACCGAGGCGCTGGCGCTGCACGCACACGTCATCTCGGAGGCCGGCGCTGTCCACGGCAAGGGCAACCGCAAGTCCACGGTCTCCGACTGGATGGACATGGAAAAGGACCGCGGCATTTCGATCGCCTCCTCTGCCCTGCAGTTCGAGTACGCGCCCGTCGGCCACGAGGGCGAGCCCTACGTGATCAACCTGGTGGATACCCCGGGCCACGCCGACTTCTCGGAAGATACGTACCGCGTCTTGTCCGCCGTGGACGCAGCGGTCATGCTTATCGACGCCGCGAAGGGCCTCGAGCCCCAAACCCTCAAACTCTTCCGCGTCTGCAAGGCCCGCGGGCTGCCGATTGTCACCGTGGTGAACAAGTGGGACCGCGTCGGCCGTGAGCCCCTCGAGCTTGTCGACGAGATCGTCAACGAGATCGACCTCCAGCCCACTCCCCTGTACTGGCCCGTCGGCGAGGCAGGCGACTTCCGCGGGCTGGCCCACATCAGCGACGAGGGCGAGGCCGATACCTACGTCCACTTCATCCGCACCGCTGGCGGCTCCACTATCGCCCCGGAGGAGCATTACTCACCCGACGATGCCTCGAGCAAGGAAGGCGAAGCCTGGGACACGGCCGTCGAGGAGGTCGAGCTGCTGGCTGCCGACGGCGCGCTGCACAACCAGGAACTCTTCGAGCAGTGCGTGACCTCCCCGATCATCTTCGCCTCCGCGATGCTGAACTTCGGCGTCCACCAGATCCTCGACACGCTGTGTGCAATCGCCCCCGCTCCCCAGCCAAAACAGGACCGCGAGATCGACGGCGAGTTTTCCGGCGTGGTGTTCAAGGTGCAAGCGGGCATGGACCGCAACCACCGCGACACCCTCGCATTTATGCGCGTGGTCTCCGGCGAGTTCGACCGCGGCATGCAGGTCACCCACGCCCAGTCGGGCCGGACCTTCTCCACCAAGTATGCACTGACGGTCTTCGGCCGCAACCGCGACACGGTGGAAACCGCCTACCCGGGCGACATCATCGGCCTGGTCAACGCCGGCTCGCTCGCCCCCGGCGACACGATTTACACCGGCAAGGCCATCCAGTACCCGCCGATGCCGCAGTTCGCGCCCGAGCACTTCCGCACGCTCCGCGCCAAGTCCCTGGGCAAGTACAAGCAGTTCCGCAAAGCCCTCGACCAGCTGGACGCCGAGGGCGTGGTGCAGATCCTGCGCAACGACCTGCGCGGCGACGCCGCCCCCATCATGGCCGCAGTCGGTCCCATGCAGTTCGAGGTCATGCAGGCCCGTATGGAGGTGGAATACAACGTGGAGACGGTCACCGAGCCCGTCCCCTACTCCGTGGCGCGTCGTACCGATGCGGAGTCTGCTGAGGCGCTCGGCCGCCAGCGCGGTGTGGAGATCTTCACCCGCAGCGACGGCGAACTCATCGCCCTGTTCGGCGATAAGTGGAAGCTCGCCTTCGTGGAGAAGGAAAACCCGGACCTGACAATCGAGCCGCTCATCGCGGATTAACTGAGGAATTCCTCCCACGCGGGCCACTCGCGCTCGAACTGTTCCTTACCCGCCACGTAGTTGCGCCTGAGTCGGCTCGTGCGCCGTTCAATGGACTCGGCCTGCATGTTGTCCGGGAAGAAGACGAGCGCATCACCTGCACTTTCCGCGGCGAGGATGTCTCGCTTTGAGGAGTTGTAGCGCGCCGGACGCTCGTGCAGCGCCGCGCCGATTTCCGGGTAGCGGCGGAACATGCCGCGCACGGCTGTCGGCTGCACCAAGGGTTTCTTCCAGTAGTCGCGGGGGCGGGTGGCTAAAACGAGGAAGCGGGTGAAGCCTGCCTGGCGCGCGGCGTCGATAAGCAAGCCACCTGAGGCCCCGAGGGCACCGTCGACGTAGGGCACCCCCTCGATCAGCGTGATCGGCATAACTTTGGGCACGGTGGATGAGGCGCGCGCCGCGCTGTTGACCAGCGACGGGTCTTGCAGGAAATCGCCCCTCCCCCAGCTCACCGTGGCGCCGGTGTCCGCGCGCATCGCCTCGACGTGGACCTGCGCGGGCGAGGCGGCGAAGGAGGCAAAATCGAAAGGCAGGAGCTTCTCGGCGTGCCCGTAGATGAAGTCCGAGTTGAAGTAGCCCTTGCCTTTGGCGAACTTGAGCACGCCACCGAAGTGGGGATGCGCCGCCAGCTCGGTGAAGGCGGCGCGCGCTCGATTCGGATCGGCCGACGCGTAGTTCAGCGCGTGGACCGCCCCGGCAGAAACCCCGCCGACCCAGCCAAACCTGACTTGTTCGATGAGGTGGACGATTGCGGGGGCGGTGTAGGAATTGCGCATCCCGCCGCCCTCGATAATCAGGGCCACATCCCGCGCATCGATCATGCGCCAAAGTCTAGGGCCAAACTCCCCTTCCTGCTGAGTGCACCGTTCTCTGGTACAAATGGAGGTGCACTTAGCAACACTCTGTCGCCAACATCAGGAGCCAACCATGACCTCCCTCTACAGGGCAGCAATCGCCTACCTCGTCCTCGGCCTCGGTGCCGGGCTTTTCTACCGCGAGTTCACCAAGATCAACGACTTCCCCGAGGGCCAGTTCACCCAGCTCGGGGTCACCCACACCCACCTGCTCACGCTGGGATTCATCATGTTCCTCATCTTCCTGGCACTGGAGAAGGTCTTTGAAATCTCACGCAACCAGAAGCTGTTCACTTCTTTCTTCTGGCTCTACAACCTCGGCGTCATCCTCACCACCGCGATGATGGTCTGGCACGGTATTCTCACCGTCAAGGGCGAGGAACCCACTGCCATGATCTCCGGCATCGCGGGCCTCGGCCACATCTTCATCACCATCGCGCTCGCGCTCTTCGTCACCGCACTCGGCCGCGCGATTAAGGCCGCTCGTTAAGGAATTCCCGGATTGCTTCCCACTCGCGCTCGACCTGCGCTTGGCCAGAAGCATAGTTGGCCTTGAGCTTTGCCACGTGCATCTCCGTGGATTCCACGCCCATCTGCTCCGGGTAGAAGACATAGGCATTACCCTCGGCCTCTTGCCGCTTCACCTCGGCGAGCGCCTCGTTGTAGATGCCGGGTCGCGCGAGCATGGCATCTACCACGCGTGGGGTGCGGCGCAGGATGCGTCGCAAAGCACGCTCCCGCTTCTCCGGCGGCTTGACGTAGTCGCGCGGGCGGGTGAGCACCACCAAAAACCTTTGAAAGCCCGCGTCTTTTGCCGCCTGGATGAGGATGCCGCCAGAGGTCCCCAGCGCGCCGTCGACGTAGGGCACGCCGTCGACCTCGCGCATCTTCATCACTAGCGGCAGGGTGGACGAGGTCCGCGCGGCGATATTGATCTGCTCGATCGTGCGCAGATCTTCGCGGTTGTAGGCGACGGTCTCGCCCGTGTCGGCGCGCACCGCCTCGATGTGGATCTGCTCCTCGGTGTGCAGAAAGGTCTCGAGGTCAAAGGGCAGCTTCTGCTCGTAGCCCTCGTAAATAAACTCGCCGTTGAGCAGCCCTTTGCCGCGCACGACGGTGCGCCACCCACCGAACTCGCGATTGCCGACAAAATCGGTGAAAGATGCGTGCGAGCGCTCTGCATCCCGCGAGGCGAAGTTCAACGCGTGGCTCGCCCCCGCGGAAACGCCGCCCACCCAGCCAAATTGCACATTGTTGGCGATGAGTTTTTCCACGACTGGCGCGGTATAGGAATTACGTGTGCCCCCACCTTCGAAGATGAGGGCGGTATCGCGGGCGTCGATAAGCACTGGCTCGATTGGCATGGGCCTATCCTAGAAGATCGAGCCGAGCGTTCTTGACTTCCCGCTCACTCCGCGCAATCCAACGCTGCACCTTCAGGCGCCACTTCGTCCCCTCACTAGAACGCGGGCGCGCCTGAATCGTGCGCTCGGAGTCGTAGCCAACCTGCAGCTCTTTCGCGCGGAGCACTTCCGCGTCAATCTTCACCCCTTCGAGCAGCACGATGTTCATCACCCAGACCAGCGCGAGCACTGCCAGCACGGTCCCGAAGGCTCCATAGGCACTACGCACACCGATCGTGGAAAGGTAGACGCCAAAGCCCCACCAGAGCAGGAAGCCGACGAGCAGCGCGGCCGCGGATCCCAGGGTGAGCAGCCGGAACCTGCCCGGCCGCACATTGGGACTGAAGTAGTACATCAGTGAGAGCAGAATCATCGCGGTCAGCGCAATCACCGGCGTGCGCAGGTAGGCCCACACCGGCAGGAACTTCCCGGTCAGATAATCCAGCACCCCTTCGAGCCCGAGCGGCCGCGCGATTGGCCCGAGCACCGTCTCCACGATCGACTCGGTCAAAAGCGTACCCAGTAGGATCCCCACCGCACCAACGACCAGCATCAGTGTGATCAGCCACATCGTCACCCACGTCACCACCATCGGCCGCCCCTCAGTGCGCCCATAAACCAGGTTGGCGTTGCGCGAAAAACTGCGCACGTACGCCGACGCCGCAAGCAGCGAAAGCACCAGGGACACGGTCAGGGCCACAGTGCTTTGCGACGGCGTACCCACAATCACTTCCAGCAAATTCATCGCCTCACCACGCAATGCCTCCGGCACGTAGTTCTGCACCAGCTGGGCCAGGAGCTGGTCGACCGCGCCCGGGTCACGCGACAGCAGCAGCGTGGCGATCGCGTACGTCGAGACCACCATCGGTGCGAGCGAAAGCACCGTGTAATAGGTCAGGGTCGCGCCGCGGTCTACCATCGCGTCGTTGGAAAAATCGGCGACCAGACGCTTGGCCACCAGCACCCACCCCGCCTTAGTGAGCCGATTACTTTTGTCGAGCGGATTCGGCTTGGTGTCCGGCGGAGGCGGGACATCGAGCTCGCCAATGCCGTAGGGCAGCACGAAATCGATGCGGCGCGAGACAATCTCGGGGCCCTTTTCGGCATCTTCCATAGTTTCTAGGGTATCGCCCCCTGGGTAAAACCCGTGCAGGTGTTGGGGTGATTCGAACAGAGGATTGGGGAAAGTACCTGCTCTGCTGGCCACATTCGAAATGCTGTTCTAATTTTCGAGAAATTTTCGTTCCCATGTTCGGGTGGGTCTATAGAGTGCGGTGCATGAACACTTTAGACAACGAACGCCCTTGTACACCCTTCTTTCGAATCGACAGACCAGGCGACGCCAATTGCATGCTCGGGCGCGCCCTGCGCAAAGCCGAGCATGCGCTGTTTAGCCCGTTTAGTAAAGATGACACTTGCATCGAGGACTTCGACCTCGCCGTCGACCGCTTAGCCCAGCAAACCGGGCACGCAAAGACCGTCATCCGCGGCGGAATCTTGGCATACAACCGGCTCGTAGATCTGCCCCAGCTCCGCGCGATGCAGGACGAGCACACGCGGCTTTCGCTCGGCCACCTGCGCGCGATCCACCGCAAGATCGACGAGCTCGGTCCCGAGGCGGACGAAGAGCTCCTCGCCGACATCGACGCCTACCTTGCCGACCTCTTTACCCCGACCAAACCGAACCAGCCTTTCCCGGACCCCGCAGCAGTTACGCGCAAGCTGCGCGAGGAGATCCGCCGTATCGATCCGGGCTTGAGCTACCTGCCGCGCAGGCGTCGACAACGCGAAGCGCAGCGCGAAAACAGCGCGGAGTTTACGCACGAATCCTTCGGAGGCCGGCGCAAGGGCGTCCTCTTCCTCACCACCGACACGACGACGCTGTCCGCGGTGCGCGCGTTCGTGGAGGAAACAGCACGCGAGCACAGCTTAAGCCTGCACGACGCGGTCATTGGGCTGCTCAGCGGAACATATTCCCCAGCCGCAAAGGCCAACATCCAGGTCTACGCGCCCAAAGGCCGCAACGCCGGCGAGCCCGTCTTCATCCCCGGCTTCGGGTGGACGGATCCGGAAGCCACGGTCGCCTTCGACGAGATGTGTGAGCAGGTCCAGCCCCACACCGTCGACCTGGAGGCGGCAGCGTCTGCGAAAACCGACAGCTACACCCCCACCGCCGCGATGCGCGCACTCGCGGAGGCCCGCGACGGCACTTGCTGCTATCCCGGCTGCAGTCGGCCCGCGCACACCTGCCAGCTGGATCACCGGATTCCCTTCGGCGAGGGCGGCGAAACGTGCGTGGACAACCTCTACTGCCTCTGCCAAAAACACCACAACGTGAAGACAGATAAGCAGGCATTCTACGTGCCCGACCCGGCCACCGGTGACATCATCTGGCTCTACGAGGACGGCCACTACGAGATCGCTGAGTCCGAGGGCATCCTCGACCAGCAACTCGGCACCCCGCACCCCCGCTGGGTTTCCTCCCTCGAGGCGGTGAAACAGAATCGGGCCAAGATGGCGGAATTCAACGCCCGCGGGCACGCGATCATGGATCAATACGACCGCGACGGTGACGTCGTCAGCTGTGAGCTCGCCCTTGCAGAACTGGAAGACGCGTTCGGCATGCGCTTCCAGTTCCACCCCGACCCCGAAACGATGGTGCCGCAGCAAGCACCGGACGAGGAGGAGCCCCCGTTCCCGGACTACGAGTTTGAGAACAACCCCGACAACTACTGCATCGACGAGGCGAACCTGCCACTACCGACGGCCGGATAGACTTCCACCATGGCTTTCTTAGAACGCATCCGTGCCCTCTTCACTGGAGACGACACCGCCCCGCTCGTGGAGTACCCCGATCAGTTCGAGCGCGTGGAAGTCCCCCGCCTCGAGGTACATACTGCGAACTTGTCGCCGGATACCGACGAAGTCCTGGTCATCCTCACCACCACCCCGGCGCTACTTGGCGTGCTCAAAGAGACTCCCGGCCCCGTGCAGGCGGTGTGTGAGGGTGCGCGGCCGGTGACGTTCGTGCCCGTCGAGAAGCGAGCGGACCCACTGCTCGACCCAAACCTTGGGTGGTTGATCCCGGTGACGGAGGCGACTCGTCGTGAAATTGCGACAACCCCCGATGGGCCCGGGGCGCACGAGTTTTCCTCGCTGCACCTCGGGCTGGTGTTGGAGTGATTTAGAGTAGCCCGATCCACTGCCAGTATGTGGCAGAAAGGAGCAAGACCAGCAGGTAACCCGCGATGGTCAGCGGGATGCCCGTCTTCAGGAACTGGCGAGTCGTGAACGCGCCAGTACCGTAAGCCAGCATGTTCTGCGGCGCGGAGATTGGCAGCAGGAACCCGAAGCAGATGACAAACTGCTGGATTACCACAAACCCGATTCCGCCGTTTGGCACATCCAACGTTGCCGCGAGCGCGATGAACACCGGGATCAGCGCGGAAGCCAGCGAGGTCGCCGACGCAAATCCCAGGTGGATGATGATGTTGAACAGCGACACGATCGCGATCGTCGCCAAGATCGGCATGGAGGCGATCCCCAGCGCGCCGAAGGTCTGCTCGGAAAGCCAGGTTGCCGCCCCGGTCTCCAGGAGGAAAGAGCCCAGGGAGATGCCCACCGCAAACACGATGAGCGTGCCCCAGTTGATGTTGTCCTGCGCATATTTGAAGTCCATGACGCCAATGCCCGGCAGGAGCATCAGCGCGATCGCGGCAACCGTGATCGTCGAGGAGTTGATCGGATGCAGGAAGCCTTCGGTCGCCCAGAAGCCAAGCAGCACCACGGCGATGGCGGTCAGTCGCTTTTCTGCGCCCGTCATCGGCCCCATTTCTGCCAGCTGCTTCTCGACGAGCGCGCGCCCACCCTCAATGTGATCCACCTCAGGCTTAATCGCCGCGCGCATGATGAAGTACAACGCAATCGACATCAACACCGACCAGGGCGCGGCCCACAAAAACCACTGGCCCCAGGACACGGTCTGCCCCATCTGGTCTTCGATGAACCCGATGGCCACCAGGTTCTGCGCCGCGGCGGTTTTGATGCCGACGTTCCAGATGGAGACGGCCTGCACGGCAGTAATCACCAGCAGCGCAGATAGCTTCGAGTCGACGGCCAGACCAAAGGCCGCGACCATGCCCAACAGAATCGGCACGACGGCACCTGCGCGGGCGGTCGCCGAGGGCACGAAGAAGGCGAGGATGATGGAGATGATGATCGCGCCGGCGACAATACGCGAGGTCTTTTCACCTGCGATTTTGAGCACGTAAAGCGCGATGCGTCGGTGCAGACCCGTCGCCTGCATCGCGGTCGCGAGCGCGAGCGCTGCGGCCACGAGCGCCACCGCGCCGCTGGAGAAACCGGAAAGCGCCATGCTCAGCGCCGGTCCGGTACCGAAGACCTCCCCGGGGGTCTCTGGATCAGGTGAAAGGCCGACCAGCAGGGAAATCAGCGAGATGATCAGCACCGAGCTGACCGGATAGCTCACCGCCTCGGTCACCCACATAATGACGGCGAACGCGAGCATCCCCAGCGCGATCTGCCCCTGCCACTCGATCCCCTCAATTGGGACGAGCAGCACCGCCGCCAGCGCCACAAAGGCAAGGAAGAACGAGATGATCTTGACCTTGCTTCTCGACGCCTCCTTCTCCTCGTGTGCTGTGGCTGCCGTTGTCACGATCTTCTCCCTTTCCTCAAATTGGTGTTACCACCAAGCTTAACGTCGGCAGCACATTTCGCTCTAGCTAGAACATTCCCGACGCCCACGCGGCGCCGCCGAGCAACGCCGCGATCCCGCCGATCGCGCCGAGGACGGCCAAGATGATGTTCAGATTGGAAGAGCCCTGCTGCGGTGCCGGGGGTGTTTCTTCTTTTGGCCCAAGCTCCGCACCCAACTTGGTCTCGGCGAGGTCTTTCACTTCCTGCGAGGCGTTCGGGTTGTTCAGGATCTCCTCGCGTACGCGCCTTGCTTCGTCCTTGGAGTAGTCCAGCAGGGACAGCTCATAGCGCTCCGCGAACACTTCGTCGCCGCGGACGTTGTGTATCCGGACCTCCAGCGGCATGGTTGCGCCCGTCAAGTCGGCGACGCCCGTGATCGGGATGTCGAACTTTACCGACGGATCGGAGGCCAGCTGGCCGGGCACGCGGATCCGCTCGGAATACTGGCCACCCGGGTAGGTGACGGAAAGGTCGTAGTCGTGCAGGTCCAGGCCCAGGTTGCGCAGCTCGGCCGTG
The DNA here is from genome assembly GCF_000739455.1 of Corynebacterium imitans. Lineage (NCBI taxonomy): Bacteria > Bacillati > Actinomycetota > Actinomycetes > Mycobacteriales > Corynebacteriaceae > Corynebacterium > Corynebacterium imitans. Next base: position 806,511 of record NZ_CP009211.1, on the reverse strand, counting down.
ACGGTGTTGTCGGTGCGGGAGGTGATGATGGAGTTGGTTTCGGCGTCGATAAGCCGGAAGCCCGCCTGACCATCATTGTCCTCCGCTGCCGCGAGCTCGAGCTCGCGGGCGGTGACGTCCTTGTGGCTGGCTACCTTATCGTCTGCGCCCGCGGTTGCCTTAACTTTGCCAATAAACTTGCCGCCCAGGTCGAGGTTGTCCCAGTCTGGGGCCACGGCGTACGGGCCGGTGTAGCAGGTGTACTCGCCGCACTGCTTCGCATCGCCGCCACTCTTTGAGATCTCCGTACTGTAGTCGAACTTGGAGAACTGGTAGAGGTAATTCATCACCGAGGCGTAGTTCTTCAGCAGGTCCTCGGTGTCCACGCGCGTGGGTGACAGCGCCGCGCCAGTATGGGTCAGGCCCAGGTTGTGGCCGAACTCGTGCAAGATCGTGTTGCGGAGCTGGTCCTGGCCGGTGAGGTAATCGTGCTTCGCCACGTAGAAGACCGAGTCGCTGACCAGGCCCATGCCCGTGGAGTAGTCGTTGGCCTCCAGTCGGTCACCGATCATGCCCACACGAAACACGGGCTGGCGCGAGCCCAGGAGACGATCACGGTCAGCGGCAAGCTGGGCGTTGTGGTCGCCGTTTTTGAAGTAGAACTCCTGGAAGTCCTCGGTCGCGCCGCCGTAACGATCAACGTAGTTGGGGATGTTGGTGTACATCTCGCCGGCGTCGATGTGCAGGTTGATGCCACGCTTGTCAAAGAGCTCGACCAGCTGAATCAGCGCGCCGCGGGAGGGACGGTACACGTTCGCGTTAGCGACGGCGCACTCGGCGAATTCGTTGAAGCCGTCGGCATCCGCGCCGTAGCGCTGGTCGCGGTCGCAACCCAGCGTCTCCCATTGCGACTTCGACCAGTTCAACTGCAAAAACAGGTCAGGGCGCTGCGGGTCCGCACCCCACAGGTGGAGGGGGAACTGCTCGCCGTCGGCAGTGGTGAAGCCTTCGCGCTCCCACGCATCCGGCAGCCCGTCGCGGTCAGAGTCCACGGCAGATTCCTGGGTGGCAACCTCCATCTCCATCGACGCGGTAAGCGCACCCTGCGCGGGGACCTGCTTTTGCCAGGATCCGCGCTGGAAGGAGGACCCCTCCCCCACGTGGCCAACCTTGCCCGCAGCAGTGGTCTCGTCCTGGTCCGTGTCCGCCCCGGAGGCAGTGGCGTTGCGGTAGAGCAGCGTCGTCTCGTAGCCGCCCTCGGAAGGCGCGAGGAAAAACGCGCCGTCGGCAAAGCGAGCCTTGTGTGCCTCGTAGTTCATCAGGCGCGAGTTGAAGTCAACGGCGAATTCGCGCTTCTCATCCGCCAAGTTCTCCAGCGTGACGTCGACCGTGAGTTTGGTCTTCTCCACCGTGAACACGCGGGTGACTTTTACCTTCCGAGTATTGTCCTCGTGCACCAGGGTGATCACGTCCGCGCCGCCGCGCTTACTCTTGCTCACAGAGGTATCGCTGGGCAGGTACCGCACCTTTGCGCCGTCTACCTGCATCGCCACATCAAAGCTGCCGGACATCAGCCCAGCGACAGAGGACGGGTGCTCAAAGGTAAACGTGGTGGTGCGCCCCTTCGACACGTCGACAACGGCGAAGCCCTCCTCGTCCGCGGCCGGCGTCATGTGCACGCCGAAGGGCATGTCTTTCACCGTCGCCACAGCGGGCACGGGCACCATCAGCATCGCCGCGGTGAGGGCGGCAACTACGCTCACGCGCTTCACTTTAAGCCTCCAAACTGGCTCCACATCCACTGTGCGCCTGCGCCGACAGCGGCCATCACTACCATGACCAGCGGAATCCACCAGGCGTCCTTCACACTCGAGGCGGGTTGCGGGGCGGGCGGCTGCGGCTTTTCATCCGCCGTCAGCCGGATCTTCTGGTCCTTGCCATCGACGCGCAGGTCCACCTCGTAGCTCGCGCCGCGCATCGCGTCCTCCGGAACGGTCGCAGTTACCTTGCCGGTAGCTTTGTCTACGTCAAGGCGCACGCCGCCGTTGTCAATGATCTCGACCTCAGAAGCCTGTGCGTCGAGGATTTCCGTCTTCTTGCCCGGCGGCAGCGCTCGTGGTGTTTCCCCAGGAGTCTCGCCGGACTGTGCGGTCGGCTCGGTGAGCTTCAGTGGCACGGCCACCTGCTCCTGGGAGCCATCCGAATAGCTCACGCGAACATACAGCACCGTTTCCTGCGCGCCCTCATCCGGGGACGCGGAAATCGTACCGTCGACCTGGTCGATAGAGACGCGCCAGCCGGCAAGCTTCGTATTGTCGGCGCGCAGCCACCAGTACTCGGCGTCCTTGGGCATGTTGCGCTCGCCAGTCTGCTTGACCGCCGCGTGCTCGCCCGGGGCTACCTCAATCGGTGCCCAGCCGGGGGTGAAACGCTTCGCGGAAGGCAGCGCGTTGATGTGGAAATCCGCCTGGGCAGTGATCTTCTTCCCACCCGGCATGGTGGCAACGACCGGGACCTGAACGGTCTCGCCCGCTTCCTGCTGCAGGTCAGCGGTGTCCAACGTGACGCGGCCTGTCTCTGCATCTACCTGCGCGTTCGGCGCGTCGGTGGAGAACTTCACGCCCTCCGGCACCGGCTGGCTGGAAAAGTCCCTGCCCTGGTGCGAGATAGTCGCCATCGGTACGGCGCTCGTCGCCGACCGCCCCTGCTCCACTGAGGTCACTGGGTACTGCAGCGCCTTGAGCGTTTCCGGGCCGGTGACGTGGACCTTTACCTTCTCCACCTGGCCAGCGGAGGTACGGACGTCGATCTCATAGTCCCCCGGCACCGTGCGTAATGGCGGCATCACCTCAATGGTGCCGTCGGCAAACACCTCGGCCCAGGCCGGGCCGTCCATCTTCTCGACGGTCACCTCTCGCCCGTCACCCGTAATCTGCGGGTTGACCGCGGCGCGGCTCCCCGCCGCAACGCTCATGTCCGCCCAAGAAAAGTCGACGTTGCGCTTTGTACCGTTGGTAAACCTTGCAACAACATCCTTCGGCCGAGTCAGCTCGACGGTGGTGAGCTGGCTGCCCGTCCCCTTCACATCCACCCGGTAGCTGTACGTGCCGGGTGGAACCTGGAACTTAACCAGTCCTTCATAATCCGTGACGCCGCTGAACTGCACAGTCGGGTCACCAATTTTTTCAATCTTGACCTCCGCGGCCTCAACGGGGTCGTCATGGTGTTGCACCTTCACCGTGAGCTGCACGGTTTCTTGCGCCACGGCGACCGGGGCGACAGCGACGGCAGCGGCGACCGTCACCGCCGCGAGAGGGTTTGGCATCCAATGCATGTTCAGGGCCCCTTTTGTGGGTAGGAGTGGGTTATATGAGGTTGTTGGCCCAGGCGAAGGCGGCTCCGCCGATGAGCGCGAGCAGCAGCACGATCGGCACGGCGATCGCAGCGGCTGAGCTTGTCTTTTCTGGCTGCGGGTGCTTCTCCGATGGCGCTTGCACAGCTGTCGTCGGGGGCGTGGGAGTTGCTTTTCGACGATCCGCGCCCTGCATCGCCGTCGACGCCGGTGCCTCACCAGCGCGCACCGGGACAGCGAGGCGGTCCTCGAAAGCCGTGACCCCGCGTTCGCTCCTGACCATCACGTCCAGCGGCATGCTGCCCTGGGTCTCCGGGGAGACCGGGACACGCACCGTCGCGGTGTTGTGGCCGGTACGCACCCCGCCGAGCACGACCTGCGTTTTGGTCTCGCCGACGATCACGTCGAAGCGGCCGAGATCCAGGCCCGGGTTGTGCAGCTCGAGGGTGACAGTGCCTTCTTTTCCAGCGGTGAGGTCACCTTCATCGACGATCTCCACGTCGATGTTGCCGTTCTCGCTTTCCGCCTGCGCGATCTCCCGGTCGAGCTTCTCCAAAGCGCGGACGTCCACCTTCTCAGCCTCTGCGCCAGCGGTGCCGACGGGACGGCCGAGGCGCGCCGAGTTGATGGTGAGGTTGTCCCAGTCCGCGGGGATGCGGTAGTCGCCCGTGTAGCAGTCCACGCCAGCGCGGTTGCACTCCTGCGGCAGCGGGCCGCCGGAGACGGCCTCCTCATCCGAGTAGTCGAAGTAGCTGAACTGGTACAGGTAGTTCATGACCGACTTGTAGTTCGGCAAGTAGTCCGACTTCGGCACCTGGTCCTTGAACTTCGTCGCACCGTTGTGGTTCAGACCCAGGTTGTGGCCGAGTTCGTGCATGATCGTGTTGCGGAGCTGGCTCTCCTTCGTCATGCGCTCGTGCTTGGCCACGTAAAAGCCGTTGTCGCCCACCAGGGAGACGCCGACCGAGTAGTTGCTGGGGTTCATCATGTCGCCCACCACGCCCGAGTGGAACACTGCGGAACGCTGCCCCAGCAGGCGGTTCACGTTGCTCACCATGCGCAGGCCCGGGATGGTGGAGCGGAAGTAGTACTCCTCGTAGTTTTCGGTTTCACCGCCGTGGCGCGTGCCGTAGTTGGGGATGTTGGAGTAGTACTCGCCCGCGTCGATGTGCAGCGCGATATCGCGTGCGGCGAAACGCTCAACGAGCTCATCGAAGCTTGTGCGGGAGGGGCGGTAGCTGGTGGTTTTTGCGTCCGCGCACTCGGTCTTGCCTGGGTTCTCGAAGCAGCCGAGGGTCTCGTACTCGGAGCGCATCCAGTTCATCTGCAGGAAGATGTCGGGGCGGTGCGGATCTGCACCCCACTCGTTGAGTGGCAACCGCGTGCCGTCGTCAAGCGTGACGCCCTGCTCTTCCCACAGATCCGGGAGGCCGTCGCGGTCGCTGTCCTTAGCGGACTCCTGGGTCTCAAACGTCAAGGTTGCGTGGGCGCGCAGCGAGTCGCCCGGGCCGACCTGATCGAACCAGCGGCCGCGCTGGAACTGGGCACCGTTCTTATCCACGCTGCCGAGCTCGCGGGCAGCGGTCGTGTCGTTGAACGAGGGGCCGACGCCCGAGTAGCGTGCGCCGGGGAACTCCAGCACCGTGTCGTAGCCGCCGAACTCGGGGCCGACGGTAAAACGACCGTCGGCAAAAGCACCGGTCAACGCGCGGTCCGTATTGATGGAGTTGGTCAGGTCGACCTGAAGGTAGCGCTCCTGCGCGCCCGTGTTTGTGACGGTGACTTCGACGTCCACGACGTTGCCGCGTGTGCGGATCTCCCGCTTCACACGCACCTGCCGCTCGGGATCGTCGTACTCGACGGCAGTGTCTTCGGCGACTGTGTTTGCCGGAGCCATGCTGCGGGCCCCCTCAACCATGATGTCGGTATACAGCGTGCTGGAAAACTTCCCAGCAACCGAATCCTCATCCTTGTAGGTCAACTGAGCCTGACGGGAAGCGTCCAGCTCAACCTTGGAAGTCTGGGCTGCCGCATGTGCAACAACTGGCTGCCCACCGAGCACCAACGCAACCCCCATCGCAGCCGCGGTGCACGCCCTTGCCAGCCTCTTCATGCGGCACATCCTCTCTTCTGTCAAAAATCATGCACGGCCCGCTTACCTCGCACCTCAAGTTTTATGCACTTCTGATGCTGGGAGGGGCCGCGCTCACTGAAACTTAAAGGTACAGGAAATGCCACGATAAACAAGGTGTTGAACAATATATAGACTGGTCGTCGACAGTGGTATACCAACTGGTCACGGTGATTATTTTGCATCTTCAGCGCATAGTATTCATCGAGTACGGCATTATCCGCCCGAAGAGACGTTGACGCCTCATATATTTTGGCGCAACCCTCTCAGGAATCCCGAGCAAACCTTTCCCTACCAGCCAGGCAAGGCCAAACACGCACTCAGGTTCCTCGCGGCAACTCTATGCAGCCCGCCGAAGTAATGTGGCACACACTTAAGCGGGACACAAGTACGCCTCACGGGCCGCACGGAAAATACGCCTTTTTGTGATTTTACTCACACTCTAGATAAGGCCCTGGCTCATTGCCCACCCCAGGCCAGCAGCGCCGACACCACCAAGCGCAAGCAGCACAGCAATCACAATTGCCACAGTGGAGGCCCCCTCAGCAGGCTTCTCCTTCTGCGTGCCGTCCGCGCCCTGTTTGGTGTGCTGGTTTGCGGGTTTCGCCGCTGACGGGTCCTCGATCCCGTCGAGCTTCGACTTGGCAAGACGCTTGACCTCAAGGCTCGCGTCGGAGGCAAGCACTTCGTCGAGCACCCGGCGCGCTTCTTCTGCGGTGTAGTCCAGCACGGAGACCTCGTAGCGCTCCGCGAAGACGCGCTCGCCATTGTGGTTAGTGATCTGGATGTGCACCGGCATGACGGGGCCGGTCAGGCTCGCCGCGTTCTTGATTGGGATGCGGATCTCCTGCTCATCGCCCGCTTTCCCGATTGCCGGCAACTCAACGACCTGGCTGTGGCGCTGCCCACCGGGGTAGGTTGCCTCGATGGTAAAGCGCCCCACGTCCGCGCCCAGGTTGCTGATCGTGCCCTGCAACGCATTGTCGTTACGCGAAGTCACGATGCCGTTGACACCGTCGCGGGTGGTGTCCATGTAGAACCCTGCGCGGCCCGAGTTTTCCGCAGCCGCGTTGGCTGCCAGCCGCCGCGGGTCCTTTTCGTGGTGCTCGTCTGCGTCAATCTCGCCGCTGCCGGTGGTCAGGTCGCCCTTGCCCACGTTGAAGCCGGGCAGATCGAGGTTCGCCCAGTCGGCGGGAATGACCACGTCGTGCACACCGCACTCGCCGGACTGCAGGCAGCCATTTACCCTGGTTTTGGTGTCCTCGTCCGCGTAGTCGAAGTGGCTGAACTGGTACTGGTAGTTCATCACCGACTTGTAGTCCGGGAGCGAGAGATCCCCGCGCAGGGGGTTCTCCGGGACCATTGGGCCGGAGTGCCCCAGCCCGAGGGTGTGGCCGAACTCGTGGAAGATCGTGTTGCGCAGCTGCTCCTGCGTCGTCATGTCCTTGTGGTTCGACACATAGAAGGCCGAATCGCTCACCAGCGCCACGCCGGAAGAGCGGTTGTTCGCCGCCATGCGGTCACCGATGATGCCGAGGCGGAAGACGGATTTGCGGTCGCCGAGGAGGCGGTCGCGCTCCTCGAGCAGCCGTTCACCCTGAGTCTTTTTGTCGAAGTAGTACTTCTCAAAAGGCTCGGTCTTGCCGCCACGCGGCGTATCAAGCCCCACGAGCGACTCGGACTGGTACGAGTCGCCGGCGTCGATATGCAGCGAAATGCCCCTCTTTTCAAACACTTTCTCCAACTCCCGCAGCGTGGCGGTCGTGGGGCGGTACGAGTTCACATTCGCAGTGGCGCAGCCAGCGAACTGAGCAAACTCCGGCGCCGTTGGCGCGAAAGTGTGCTGGCGAGAGCACTGCATCGTCTCCCACTCGGCCTCCATCCAGTTCAACTGCAAGAACAGGTCCGGGCGCTTAGGGTCGGCTCCCCAGCGGTGAATGGGCAGCTCCGTTCCGTCCGGCAGGCGCACTCCCTTGACTTCCCACGCGTCGCGCAGCCCGTCGCCGTCGGTATCAATCGCGGAATCTTGCGCGGTCGCGGCGATATCTACTCCGCCTTCAAGCACTTCGCCCGGGGCAAGGGTGTTTTCCCAACGCGCCATCTGGAAGCGCGGGGTATCGCCACTCAGCACCCCGGTCTTGCCCACCTCGATCTCCCCGCGCATGTCCTCCATGGAGGCAGAGCTCGCGGGATCAGCAAAGGCAACCGTCGTTTCGTAGCCCTCGGATTCTGCAGCCACCTCGAAGGCACCGCTTGCATTGACCTTTGCATGCAGCCCGCGGGGGTGGACGAACTCGTTTGCCAGGTCAATCGTGATGTCGGCCGGGGCGTTGCTCACGTTTCGCACCTGCACGGTGGCGCGCACGGTGCCATCCTTGATACGGAACGTGCGCGTGACCTCCAGCTCGGTACGCGGGTCGGTGAACTTGAACTCCACCACGTCTGCGCCGCTTTCGGTGTGCGTCTTTGTCTTGGCACCCCAGAACGGCGGCAGGCGGTACCCACCGGTGCGGATTACCGTGTGCAAATTGAACTCGTGCAGCCCCACGGCCGCTGCCGGGTGGACGAACGCGAAGCGGGAACGAGAGTCCTTGCGCAACTCCGCGTCGATCCGCTCCCCTGTCGGCTGCGAAGTCTCGCCGGTCACGCTCACCGTGATTTCAGACTGCGTGGTAGAAGCGCCAGCTGGCGGGGCAACCACAGCGCCGAATGCGAGCGACGCACAGGTGGCAATGGCAATGGTTTTCAGTGAGAAATGCATCTTCTTCTACCTTTTAGATCCGGATGCCGTACTTAGACAGCAGCTGGCGGATGTGGTCTTGGTTAACAAAGGCGGCATAGCCTGCGCCGCCGAGTGCAGCGAGCAGCCCAAGCACAATGGGCAGCCACGTCGCGGTTGAGGAAGTCTTCGGCGCGGGTGCAGGTTTGACCGCGTCCTTCGCATGGAGGGTTACCGGCTGCGTGCGCTGCGAACCGTCCGGGTACGTCACCACACGCGGCACCTCAATTGAGGCGTGCTCAGCGACGCGCGAATCCACGCGCGCGGTGATTTCACCGGTGGCCGGGTTGATGTCGATCTTCCAGCCCGGGGCGGAGAAGTCCGCGGCGAGCCCGTAGGTCGTCCCCTTCGGTGCCGTTGGTGCGGTGGCCGACTCCTGCTCACGCGCTTGCGAGTTCGTCAGCACGGTGACGGGCATCAACGTTTCCGACCCATCCGGGTAGTGCACCCGGACCTGCACCGTGTACGAAGCATCGACCGGCGCATTGTCGGGAATTTCCGCACGCACTTCGCCTGTGCGCTTATCGACGCTCACCTGCAAACCAGCATCATCAGCCAGCGTAAATTCGGTGCCCGCCGGCACCCTGCCAGTCGGGGCGGACGTTGCTGTAGTGTCCACGTTGACTACGGAGACCGGGAACTCCGGCGCATCGCGTTTCGTCGGAGCCTTCGCTGCGGCGACCCCCACGTACGCCTCGATGGTGCGCGTAGAGCCGTCGGGATAGCGCGCTTCGACCTTTACCACCACGGGCTTTGCTGTCCCCGTCGGCGCGGTCATCCGCAGGGTGCCTGTTGTTGCGTCCACAGACGCGGACCAGGCCTGGAGGTCTCCCGGCGCAAGCGCGAACTCCGTGTGCGCTGGTAGAGAGTCAGGGTTGGCAATCTGTACTTCAGCACTCTGCCCCGGCCCGACGAGCACCCCGGTCTCGTAACGCGGCGCGGTGACCTGCGACATGGACGCCGCAGCGACCTCGAAAGGAACCCGCACCGTCTGCGTGGAATCATCCGGAAAGGTCACGAGGACATCGACCGTATGGATTTTCCCCACCTTCGATCCGCGCGGCGCATTGAACGTCACCCGGCCATCCACGTCAACAGTGGCATTGGAGGTACCTTTAACCTTGAACTTCGTGCCTGCGGGAAGCGGCTGCCAATCGTAGGCACCACGACGCGCAATCGGTGCCACACTCACGGCGCTTCCACCCGCCCGCACGATACGCGGCGCGTAGGACACCTTGTACAACGAAGCCAAGGAGGCAGGCTCCGTCACCGTCACCGCGACCGTGCCCGACCCCGCAGTGGAGTTAGGCACCTCAACGACGTACTCGCCCGGGGTCACGACCTCGGGCGGCGCGATCACCACCGTGCCAGCGGCATCAACGGTGACCCAGTCGGCTCCCTTGATGGTCAACCCGGATCGCTGCACCACCGGCTCACCGAAAGTGATCCCCGCAGCCACGTTTTCCTTCGGTCGTGTTTTTACGACATCACCCGGAGCCACAGTTACGGCGTCCCACGTGAAGTTCACCACCGGCTTGGGGGCAGGTTTAGGGGTTGGCTTGGGCGTTGATTTGGGGGTCGGTTGAGGAGTTGTTTTAGGCGTTGGCGTCGGTGCTGGTTCCGACGTTGGTGTTGGAGTAGGGGTTGGCGTTGACGAGGTCGGCTGTGTGGCAGTTGGTGTGGGTGTTGGCTTTGGCTCCAAGGTGAGCACAGGGATGGGAGCGAGTGTCTCCTTCACCTCAGTGAGCTCGTCCATGCGGATCGAAAACTTGGTCTCTTTCGGCTCATAGCCCTTGGCTTTAAAACGCACCGTGTACTCCCCCTCCAGCAGTTCCTGGACGGGGAAGTCGCCGTTGGCGTCCGCAACAAGGCTCTCTCCCGGGGTGATGCGCGCCTCCGCGTGGGGCAGGGACTCATCGCCCTCCCCCACAACGTGGAATCGCACGCTGCCCTTGCGCTCCTTTGCGTCGAGGTAAAAATCCTCAACGGTCTCCTTGCCGGAGCGGACGTCGACGCCCAGCCGCACCTCGCCCTCCATCAGGTCGGTCTCTTTAACGGTGATTTCGGCGATACCGGGCTGCAGGTTGCCCAGCGTGTAACGGCCATCCTTATCGGTCGTGGTCGAGTCGGTTTTTCCGCCATCGATCGTCACGGTGACGGGGACATCAGCGACAGGGTTACCTGCCTTGTCGAGCACCTGGCCGGTGATGGAGCCGAACTGGGCGTGCACATTGGCATCCCCCAGATCGTTGACTTCCTGCTCGTGGATCTCAACGGTCTTTGTCTTGCTGCGGGTGTCGTGTTTTCCCGACGCCGCAATCTTCAGCGTTGCGCTGCCCGCCGGCACCCCGGTGAAGGTGTACCTTCCCTCGCTGTCTGTGGTTACCGTGTCCTCTCCGATGTCCTCTCCGATGGAAACTTTGACGCCTTCGAGCAGCGAATTGCCGGGTCCAATCACGCGGCCCGTCACAGTAATCGGGATCAGGTCCTTGTCTGGGACCGCAACCCCCGCTTTGGCTTCAACAGTAAAGGGCTCGGGCGCAAGGTAGCCCGGCACAGTGCCGAGTTTGAGCGAGTACGTACCTGGCTCGACCTTGCTGAAAGTGTAGGTGCCGTCCTTGTTGGTCGTGGTGGTGTCGGTGACGGTACCGGCACCGTCGAGAAGCGAAACCTCAAGCCCCTCCGGGAAGTTCCCGTTTTCTCGATCGACGGCGACGTTGCCGCTAAAGCTTACAGATTTGGGATTGATCGGGTCGATGAAGCCTTTGCCGCCTGCGCCTTGCGACGAACCAAATCCACGCACCGGGAGCCGGCCCGCCCCACCCTTCTTGTCCACGATCAGCGTTTGGCCGTCTTTGAGCGTCACATCCTTATCGAAGGTGAGATCCATCCAGCGAGTGCCCGTATCGTCGATATGACCGTAGCCTGTCACTTCCCCGAAATCCTCGATCTCAGTTGTGCCGTGGGTGAGCTTGACCGCATAGGTATCCTCTGCCGGGAAATTCTTCCCGTCACCACCAATAACGTAGAAATAAAGTCGCACGGAGCGGAAAGTCTTCGGCTCGTAGTCGCCGTCGTAAAGCCGGAAGATAGCGCGCCAGTCCTTCGCCGTCGCCGGATAATTCCCCGTGGATACGGTGAGGCTGAAGTCGCCGTCGTTCACGTCAAACTTCTCGGCAGCATGGGCGACAGTCAGCGGTACGGCGGGCACCGCAGTGACCCCGGAAGCAGCACAGACTGCGATCGCGGCAATAGCGATAGAACGGCTCCAGAAACCACGCACCATGCAAACTCCCAGACTCTCATATTCTTTTAATAATACTAACCACACCATTGAACTACATCTGCGCAAAAAACGCACGTCACAAAGCATTCACGTGCATATTTACCCCTAAAATGTCTCTCCTTTCTCGCTGTATTTTTCCTCAGGCGCAGATAGCCAGCACAACGGGCAATTGCTAGGTATCGTGAACAAAAGCGCGTAGCGCACAAGAACACCAACGTGGAAAGGTTTACTCGACGTGAAGATTGCGGTACTCGGCGGAGATGGGTTTTGTGGTTGGCCAGCAACGCTGCACCTGTCCGACCTCGGACACGAGGTGGCGGTAGTAGACAACCTTTCCCGCCGCGCTATCGATGAGGAGTTGGGCGTTTCCCCCCTCACGCCCATCGTCTCAATCGAAGAGCGCATCGCCGCGTGGAAAGAAGTCACCGGCCGAACCATCGACTTCCACAACATCGATGTGGCCAAAGACTACGAAGGTCTGCTCGAGTTCATCACCACGTATCAGCCCGATGCGGTGATTCACTTCGCCGAGCAGCGGGCCGCGCCGTACTCGATGAAGACGCCTCGCACGAAGCGCTACACGGTGGACAACAATGTCAACGCCACCCACAACCTGCTCGTGGCAATCGTGGGGTCCGGCTTAGATGTTCACGTCGTCCACCTCGGCACCATGGGCGTGTACGGCTACGGCACCGCCGGGATGAAGATCCCGGAGGGCTACCTGGACATCACGGTGCACACGGATGAGGGCACCACCGTGGAGCAGGAGATCCTCTACCCCACCAACCCGGGCTCCGTGTACCACATGACGAAGGTGCTCGACCAGAACCTGTTCGCCTACTACGCAAAGAACGACGAGCTGCGCATCACGGACCTGCACCAGGGCATCATCTGGGGCACCCACACCGAGCAGACGCAGCGCGACGAGCGCCTGATCAACCGCTTCGACTACGACGGGGACTACGGCACGGTGCTCAACCGCTTCCTCATGCAGGCGGCCGTGGGCTACCCGCTCACCGTGCACGGCACGGGCGGGCAGACCCGCGCGTTCATCCACATCCAGGACATGTGCAAGTGCATTCAGATCGCGCTGGAGAACCCGCCGACAAAGGGCGACCGGGTGAAGATCTTCAACCAGATGACCGAAACACACCGTGTCCGCGACCTGGCTCATCTCATTGGTGAGATTTCCGGTGCAGAGGTGCAGATGGTGCCCAACCCGCGCAAGGAGTCGGCCGAAAACGAGCTCCACGTGAAGAACGACACCTTCATCGGCCTGGGCCTGCAGCCGACGAAGCTGGCCGAGGGCCTGCTTGCGGAGGTCGAAGACGTTGCGCGCAAGTACGCCGACCGCGCGGACCGCACCAAGATCCCGGCGCGCTCACTGTGGACCCGGAACCAGGCCGCAGGCGTGCCCACGGGCGAACGCTAATGCGCATCGCCATCCTCACCGAGGTCTTTCTCCCTAAAATCGACGGGGTGGTCACGCGCGTGACTCGCCACCTCGACCAGCTGGCAAAGATGGGGCACGAAGTCCTCATCTTTGCCCCGGGCAATCCCCCAGCGGAGTACGCGGGCTTTGAGGTCGTGTCCATCCCATCGCGGGATCTCAAGGTCTACCCCGAGGTCAAGCACGGCATGATGGGCCCGAAGACGTTGCGCTGCTTGCGCGAGTTCGACCCGGATATCGTGCACGCAGTGAATCCCATTTGGACCGCCGGCTGGTCCACGCTCGTCGTCGCGCGGCACTATCCGGTGATCGCGTCCTTCCACACCGACGTGCCCGAATACTGCGTCAAGCTGGGCATCCCTTGTGTCAAACCCATCGCGAAGTGGGGGGTGCGCACCTTCCACGGACGCGCGGCGGTCAACCTGGTCACTTCCGGGCCCATGATGGATAAGGCGGCCGAGTACCAGATTCCCAACGTCAAACTTTGGCCCAAAGCCGTGGACACGGAACGTTTTACCCCAGCGGCGCGATCGGACTCGATGCGCGAGCGCCTCGGCGGCGACCCGCTCGTACTCTTCGTGGGCCGCATCTCTGCGGAAAAATCCGTCGAGCGCTGCATCCCCATCATGGAGGAGGTGCGCGCCCGCATCCCCGACGCGCGCATCGCGTTTGTCGGCGAGGGCCCGCAGTACCAGGCTCTTCGGAAAGCGGCGCCCGACTGGGCCACGTTTACCGGCTACCTTTCCGGCGCAGAGCTTGCCGCAGCCTATGCCTCCGGAGATGTATTGCTCTTTCCCTCCACGACCGAAACGCTCGGCTTCGCCGCACTAGAGTCCTTCGCCTCCGGTGTTCCTGTCGTGGCTGCTAACGCGGGCGGCCTGCCCTTTGTGATCGACGACGGCAAAACCGGCATCCTCGTCGACCCCGCGGCTCCGGATGCAGCCTGGGCCGACCAGATCGTGCGCCTCCTGCGGGATGAGGCTGCCCGCGACCAACTGGCCTCGGCTGCCCGAGCCGAGGCCCAGCGCTGGACGTGGCGCGCTTCCTCAGAACAGGTGGTTGCCTACTACGACGAGGTCATTCGAAGCGCAACACGGTGACGTCGCCGCGGTCAATGTGCACCGTGGCGGTCGGGTCAACTTCCTCGATAGGGCCCGAGCCGGGTTCACACGCATCCACTTCGCTCGGATCGAACCACTCGATCTCGGCCCTGTTGGCGGAGATGACGCCGATGCCCGAGGCTGTCTCCCAGGCCTGGTAGTCATCGTCGATCCCCGGCACATCGTCGGGGTTGAAGCCAAGCTGTTCTGCCTCCTCCTTGCTGGAGTACGGGCAGAACACGTAGGCGCGCTCGACGTCCGGGCCAACAACCTCAGAGATGGTGAAGTCCTCGCCTGACTCCACGGCGGCCTGAAAACCCAGATCCGTGCCATGCGCGGCGCAGCCTGCAAGGGCGAAGACGCCGGCGATGGCAAGAACTCGAGTGCGGACCATGATCTACTTGATGCTCTCCGGTGCCTTGCGCTCCGGGTAGATTGTCGGGCGCACGCCCGCGATCTCTTCGACGACGCGGACCACCTGGTGGGAGTAGCCGTACTCATTGTCGTACCAGACGTAGAGCACGAGGTGGTTGCCAGACGCAATCGTGGCCAGACCGTCCACCACGGAAGCGTGGGTGGTGCCAAGCAGGTCGGTGGAGACCACCTCTGGCGACTGGATGTAATCAATCTGCTGGCGCAGGTTGGAGTCGGTGGACACGCGGCGCAGGAAGTTGTTGACCTCTTCCTTCTCCACGTCCTTCTCCAGATCCAGGTTGAGCACCGCCATGGACACGTCCGGCGTAGGCACGCGGATCGCGTTGCCGGTCAGCTTGCCCTCGAATTCCGGTAGCGCCTTGGAGACGGCCTTTGCGGCACCGGTCTCGGTGAGCACCATGTTCAGGCCGGCTGCGCGACCGCGACGGTCGCCCTTGTGGAAGTTATCGGCCAGGTTCTGGTCGTTGGTGTAGGCGTGGACGGTCTCCACGTGACCGTGCTTCACGCCGTAGCGGTCGTTGATCACCTTAAGCACCGGGGTGATGCCGTTTGTGGTGCAGGACGCTGCGGACAGCACCTTGTCGTCACCGATCATGTCCTCGTTGATGCCGTAGACGATGTTGGGGATGTCTCCCTTACCCGGCGCGGTCAGCAGCACGCGATCGACGCCCTTGGACTCGAGGTGCTGGGACAGTCCTTCGCGGTCGCGCCAGGCACCGGTGTTGTCCACCACAATGGCGTCGTTGATGCCGTAGGAGGTGTAGTCCACCTCAGCCGGGCTGTTGGCGTAGATCATCTGGATCGGGGTGCCGTTGGCCCAGATGATTTCGTTCTCCTTGTCCACGGTGATGGTGCCGTCGAAAGGACCGTGGACGGAGTCGCGGCGCAGCAGCGAGGCACGCTTGATGATGTCGTCCTCGCCCTTCTTGCGCACGACCACCGCGCGCAGGCGCACGCCGCCGTACGCCGCCTCGCGCGCGATGAGGATACGGGCCAGGAGGCGACCGATGCGGCCGAAACCGTAGAGCACCACGTCGCGAGCCTGCAGCTCAGAGGAAGTGCCGACGACCTCGGACAGCTCCTCCTCGAGGAACTCGCGCAGGTCCTTGCCCTCGGTACGGGAGTAGTTCTTGGCCAGGCGGCCCAGGTCGATGGACGCGGTGCCCAGGTCCATCTTCACCAGTTCCTGGAGGATGGGCAGCGTGTCGTCCAGCGGCAGCTCACGCTCGACGATGCGGCGCGCGTAGCGGTGCGCCTTAATAATGTCGATGTCGGTCGCGCCCAGCAGCAGGCGACCGTAGATGGAGGTCACGGCGTTGTGCTCGCGGTGCAGCTGGCTGATCAGCGGCAGCATCTCCTGCGCGAGGGTGAGCTTGTGGTTCCAGTCGGCGGCGGGGGTAGTCGATTGTGTCACTGTAGTCCTCAAATACGGTCGTGGGTGTACAAGCAATGTGCCTTTCGGGGGCATTCCGAGGGCCCATATGCACCCTAGCTTAGCGCGTTTCCCAAACATTCAGGCCGCGCGTGCACCCGAAATTACACCCGCGCGCCCCCGCCCCGGCCCCGTTACGTCGGCGTAGCATGGCGGGCATGGATTTAAGCTCGCAATTGAACGCCAACATGCACTCCGGGGCGCAGGATCTGCGCGACGCCCTATTTACCCCGAACACAGCTTTTCTCCCTACCTCCTGGCAGGCTTCGCTCGATCAGCTCAGCTACTCGGTGATTGGCTTGTGGGACTCCATCGTGCGCGCAGTCGAGATGTTCCTGTTCTAGCGGAGCACCGCACGGTACTTCTCCGGGTCAGGTTGCGGCGCGAACTTCGGCTTCTGGTCCTTGTCCACCAGCACGGCGCGCACCCCCTCGGCGAAGTCGGGCTCGTGGCGCATGAGCTCGCCGAGCACACGCTCGTTATCCAGCGAACCGGCGAGGTCGAGGGCAGCGTTTGCCTCAAAGAGCTCGGTTGCAGCCACCAGCGCCGAGGGAGAAGCCTGGGCGGTGAGCTCTTTCACCTTCTCACCAAACTCCCCCGCCTCGTCGAGTCGCGCTTGAATGTCGGCCCACGAGCCGATAAAGACTTCTTCGATCTGCTCGTACCACTGCTCCAGGCTGTTTTCCCCGGCGGGCAGCGCAACCTCGTCGAGCACGCCAATGCCCTCCTCAACGATCCGGTCGAGCAGGCCCTCGAGCGTTGCCACCTTGTGCGAGGCGAGCCCCAGCGCGAGCATCTCGTCAGCATTCAGACGGTAGCCGGTCAGACCTAGGAACTTGCCGAGCGCCAAGGAAGGCTTCCCGGGCAGATTCTGCAGTTTCCAGGACTGACCCACGTCGGTGACGTAGCCGATGTTCATCTCCGGCATGGAGGCGAACGCATCTTCCTGCACAAACATGTGCGATCCCAACGCCGAGATCCCCATCCCGCCGCCCATATTCACTCCAGAAACGAGCGCGATATAGGGCTTCGGGTAGTTCGCGATGTAGTTGTTCATCTCGTACTCCTCGGCGAAGAAGGCGCTGACCTCCTCCCCCTTACCCGCAAGTACACCTTCGCGCGCAAGCTTTACGTCGCCCCCGGAACAAAAGTGCTTCCCGCTCGAATGCACTACCACCTGAGTCACCGCATCGTCGTGTTCCCAGGCTTTGAGCGTGGTGTAGATGCCGTGAATCATCTCGTCATTCAGCGAGTTCAGGGCCTTTGGCCGGTCGAGCGTAATGACACCGGTGGTGCCGCGGACAGATGTGTTCAAGAATGCAGTCATGTCCCCCAGTGTTGCACATCACATCGGTGGGGTCGAGTATTTTTCACGGGTAGGCTTGGCCCAATGAGTACTCCACGTCTTGTAGCCCTGGATATGGATGGCACCCTACTAAACCCCGAGGGGGCGATCCCAGATTCCTTCTGGCCCACGCTGGAAGCAGCTCAGGCGGCCGGCATCACCGTCGCGCCCGCCTCGGGCCGCCAGCTGGCCACGCTGCGCGACATGTTCGCACGCAACGCACCGGATACCTTCATCGCGGAAAACGGGGCAGTCGTACAACACGAGGGCCAGGTCCTCGCCACCGCCACGATCCCCGAGGCCACCGCCCGCCGCATCGTCGAAGCGCTCGAGCGCACGCCCTTTTCTGCCCACCCGGTGCTGTGCGCGCCCGAGACCTCGTACACGCGCGCAAGCACCCCGCCCGAGGTGCAGCGCGAGGTGGACAAGTACTACCTGGCCAATACTCAGGTGCGCTCGCTTCTCGACGCCCCGCTGAACGCGATCGTCAAAATCGCCCTCTTCGTCGACGGAGACGCAGAGACGCTCGGCCTGCCGTGGGTAGAAAAACTTGCCCCCGAGCTGCACGCGCTGGTCAGCTCGACGCACTGGCTCGACATCATGCCGCCCGCCGCGTCGAAGGGTGCGGCGCTGCTCGCGCTCGCCGACACGCTTGGGATCGCGCATGAAGACACCGCCGCGATCGGCGACTACCTCAACGACTACTCCATGCTGGAGGCAGCAGGGTATGCCGTCGCGATGGGCAACGCGCACCCGGACCTGAAAGAGGTGGCGGATGAGGTAATTGGTACGAATGGGGAGCACGCGGCCGTCGCAAAGCTAGCGCAGTGGGCGGGCAAATGATTGACTTCTCGCAGCCTGCTGACATCGTCGCGCCGCAGCTTTTGGGCTGCCTGATCACGCATAGCGGGGTAACCGTGCGGCTGACCGAGGTCGAGGCCTACACCGGCGACAACGACCCGGCGGCGCACACGCACCGGGGGAAAACCGCGCGGAACGCCGCGATGTTTGGGCCTGGGGGCACGCTGTATGTCTACCTGTCCTACGGGATCCACCTCAACGGCAACATAGTGTGCGCGCCGGAAGGCCAAGGGCAGGGTTGCCTCATGCGCGGCGGCGAGATTATCGAGGGCGAGGCGCTCGCGCGAAAACGTCGGCAGCGCCCAGAGAGGAAGCCCATCCCCTTTGAAAACTTGGCGCGCGGACCCGGCAACCTGGGGCAAGCCCTGGGGCTGGGCCTGGATGATAACGGCACGCCGGTTGAGCTGACGATGCGAGATGCTGAACCCGAATGGGTGGCGGGTCCGCGCATCGGTATCAGTAAGAACGCGGACGCGCCGCTAAGATTTTGGATCCCCAACGCGCCCACGGTCTCCACCCCGCGCGGGCGCCCACGCACGTAGCTTACTTGTTCTTCTTTTTCTTCGCTTTCTTCCCGACGCGGCGCTCCTCCAGCTGAGCTGCGGCATCGGGAACGTAGCGGAACTCCTCGCGCGGCGGGCGGGAGTAATCCGTGATCTCCGGGCGCTCCGGGATCTCCGGCAGCTCCACCTCCACGTGCTCATAAGGCACGGTGGACAGCAGGTGGGAAATCACGTTGATGCGGGAGCGCTTCTTGTCCTCGCTCTCGACCGTGTACCAGGGAGCCGACGGGATGTCCGTGTGGACAAACATCTCATCCTTCGCGCGCGAGTAGTCCTCCCAGCGGGTGATGGACTCCAGATCCATCGGCGAGAGCTTCCACTGGCGCAGCGGGTCTTCCTTGCGGGACTGGAAGCGCTTGTACTGCTCCTCGTCCGAGACGGAGAACCAGTACTTGCGCAGCATGATGCCATCCTCGACGAGCAGGCGCTCGAAGATCGGCGCCTGGTGGAGGAAACGGCGGTACTCCTGCGAGGTACAGAAGCCCATCACGCGCTCCACGCCCGCGCGGTTGTACCAGGAGCGGTCGAAGATGACGATCTCGCCGGCCGCGGGCAGGCGCTCAACGTAGCGCTGGAAGTACCACTGACCGGACTCGCGCTCCGTGGGCTTCGGCAGCGCCTCAATGCGGCAGGTACGCGGGTTGAGGTACTGAGTGATCCGCTTAATCGCGGAGCCCTTCCCGGCAGCGTCGCGCCCCTCCATCACGATCACCAGGCGCGCGCCAGTGCGCACCACCCACTGCTGCATCTGGACGAGCTCTGCCTGGAGCCGCAGAAGCTCCTTCTCGTAGGCCTTCTTAGAAAGCTTCGGCGGCTTCTTCCCCGTAAATTCTTCGCTCATACACTACACCGTACTCAGGCTTTATGCGTGTAAGCAAAGCGTGTACACAGGTTAATCCTGGGTGGGCACCTGAAACTCCGCCATCGTGTCCCACTCGGTCTTGCCCTCGATGAGCGTGTTGATGATCGTCGGGGTTTCTTTCAGCACCTTGGGGAAGAGCTCCTGGGCGTCCTTGAAGTGCTGGGAGTTCACGTGCGCCTCCGCAGCATCGTCCTTGAACGCCTCGATGAGCAGGTACTCGTCCGGGTTATCGGTGGAGCGGTACCAGTCGAAGAAGAGGCAGCCATCTTCCGCCCGGCTCGCCTCGGTGAACTCGGCGACCACCTCGCGGAAGTTCTCGACGTACTCGGGCAGGGGTGCAAAACGGACGTTAATGAGAATCATGTGCCCCACCCTAGCGCAGGAAGTACTCCACCAGGTATGCAGTGTTACCGTCCGCGCTGCGTGCGATGGCTACGCCGAAGCCGGTCGGGTTCGGGTGCGGAGTCGTGCTCAAGTTTTTGCGGTTGAGGAAGTCGAGGCGCTGCTGCGCGGCCGCATCGTCCAAACGGTAGATCTGGCCGGTCCCCTCTTCCGTGTGGGTGACGCCGCGGCCGACGTCACCGTTGAACTTCGCCTTGCCGTCGACAGCCTGCTGTGCCCACTCGGCGGCAATCTTCTCGGCCCGCGCGTCCTTGTGGTGCCCCTCCCGAGCCAGCTGCGCCTCGGAGTCCGCCACCAGCTGCGCATCAACCTTGGCGCGCGAAGCCTCTTGGTCCTTGGTGCGTGGATCGACAACGATGCGCTCTGGCACCTCGATACCAGCGCGCCCGGCCGCGTCGCGCACCTCCTTCGGCACCTCGATCGGCGGCACCGTTGGCACCTTAAAGGTGTTGGAGGACGACAAGGTGTCGAGTTGGAGCGAGACCAGCGGCGCTGGTTCGCTGGAGCCCTCTTGCGCGCTCGCGACGCCGGTGCCCGCGAGCATCAGTGCGGTGGCCGCGGCAAGCACCCCGCGACCCTTGCGAAAATTATGTCCGTTCATTCTCATAAATTATATTCTGTCACACTTTCCCCAAAAGCGGCAGGAGAAGCACGGGAAACGTTGGCACAATTCCAATTGTTGAACAATTCTGGGATAGGCTGGGGAGGCGGACAGGGCGCAAGTGAAGACTGCGGCGCGAGTGCCGTTAGAATGGTGCTTTACAGTTTTGCTCGTCCTTTTGTTCACCAGAGCACTAACTCAATATTGTCCTTGTTTCCCCACTACACACGGATGCCATGCTTGCTCAAAACGTCGCTGCTGAAATCCGCCGCGCCATCTCGCGCGGCGAGTTTTCGCCCGGCCAGAAGCTCAATGAAGTAGCTCTGGCCGAGCGCTTTGGCGTTTCTCGCAATACCCTGCGCGAGGCATTCGCGATGCTCACCTCCGAGGGTCTGTGTGAGCGCATCCCCAACCGCGGTGTCTTCCTCGCCACCCCCTCCCCCGAATTCGTCACCGATACGTACCGGGCTCGGGCCGCGATCGAACCGGCGGCGCTGCTTTGGGGTGAGCACCTCGACGTGGATCGCCTGGTCGAGCTCAACGAAGAGGCCCGCGAGGCGATCGCCCAGGACGACGACGACCTCGTCGCCGCGATCAACCAGGCCTTCCACCACGTCGTACTCTCCGCGATGGGCTCGAAGACCCTCGGCGACACGATGGACCAGCTCGACGCCTTCCTCCGCCTCGCCACCCTGCCGATCGTGCAGCGCACACCGACGTTTAATCGCCAGTTCATCTCCGTGAATGAACACCTCGTCGAGCTCCTCTTGGACGATCGCCGCCAGGAGGCCTCCGACTACCTTCAGGCCTCCCTGGAAGAGCAGGGCCGGATCGTCAACGAGCTCATCGCCAAGATCAACGATGGCGAGCCCATCTAACTAGCCTTCGAGCTCCTCGCCGAGCTCCAGCCACTGCATCTCCAGCTCGTCGCGCTCCTCTTTCAGCGCGCCAAGCGCCTGCGTCTTTTCTCCAATGGCAGCGAAGTCTGGTGAATCTGCGGAAGACATGGTGGCAATTTCAGCTTCCGCCGCCTCGATTTCCTCGTCTGCCTTGCCGATCTTGCGCTCCAACGCCTTCATCTTCTTGCGCAGCTCCCGCTCCTCCTGGGAGCTCAGGCCGGTGGGTGCTTGCTGGGCAGGTTTTTCCCCCAAGTCGAGTGGGCCCGTATCTTCGGCAGTCGCGGCGCGACGCTCAAGGTACTGGGTGATGCCGCCCGGCAGGTTAGTCAGCTGCCCATCGCCGAACAGGGCGTAGGTGGTATCGGCGATGCGCTCGATGAGGTAGCGATCGTGCGAGATCACCACGAGGGTGCCCGGCCACGTGTCCAGCAGGTTCTCCAGCTCCTGGAGGGTGTCAATGTCGAGGTCGTTCGTCGGCTCGTCGAGAAGCAGCACGTTCGGCTCGCTCATCAGCACGCGAGTCAGCTGCAGGCGACGACGCTCCCCGCCGGAGAGATCCTTCACGGGCGTGCGCTGACGCTTGGGGCTGAAGCCCAGGCGCTCGGCCAGCTGCGAGGCGGAGATTTCTTTGTTGCCGATGTGGACGTAGTTGGCCACGTCCTCGACCGCGTCGAGCACGCGGCGGGAGGGGTCCAAGTCGTCGAGCTCCTGGCGCAACCAGCCAATGCGCGTGGTCTGCCCCTCGATCCGCTTGCCTGCTGCCAAGGGGTACTCCCCGGCCAGCGCGCGCAGCAGCGTGGTCTTGCCGGAGCCGTTCACACCCACCAGACCGATGCGCTCGCCTGGAGCCAGTCGCCAGGTGAGGTGGTCAACCAGGGTGCGGCCGTCGGGCGCGTCGATGCGGGCGTCCTCCAGCTCCACGACGACCTTGCCCTGGCGCTGCTTGGAAAAGGCCATGAGCTCGACCTTGTCGCGCGGGGCAGGCACGTCCGCGATCAGCGCCTCGGCGGCCTCGATGCGGTAGCGCGGCTTGGAGGTACGGGCTGGTGCGCCACGACGCAGCCACGCGAGCTCCTTGCGCGCCAAGTTCTGGCGGCGCTGCTCGATCGCATCCGCCTGGCGGGCACGCTCGGCGCGTGCGAAGGTCCAGTCGTTGTAGCCGCCCTCGTAGACGTCCACCGTACCGTCGTGAACCTCCCAGGTCAGCGTGGCGACTGTGTCCAAGAACCAGCGGTCGTGGGTGACCACCACCACTGCTACCTTGCGCGCCAGCAGGTGCTCGGCAAGCCACTGGACGCCCTCGACGTCCAGGTGGTTCGTCGGCTCGTCCAGCACCACCAGGTCCAGATCTTGCACCAGCGCCGCAGCGATATTGACCCGGCGCCGCTCGCCACCGGAGAGGTTGCCCACCTGGGTGTCCAGGCCGAGGTCTGCAACGCCGGTGCCCTGCAGCACCTCGCGCACCTTGGCATTCGATGCCCACTCGTACGTCTGCAGCCCTAGCGGCTCCACCACCGCCTGGCCCACCGTCAGCGTCTCATCCAGATCAAAGCGCTGGGTGACCACCGCCATGCGCAGGTCCGAATTGTGGGAGACACGGCCCGCGTCCGGTTCCTCCAGGCCGGTGAGCACCTCGAGCAGCGTGGTTTTGCCACCGCCGTTGATGCCAACGATGCCGATGCGGTCGTGCGACTGGACGCCGAGCGAGACGCCGTCCAGCAGCGTTTTTAAGCCCCAGGTTTTGGACACATTTTCCAGATTGATCAGGTTCACCATAGGGGCTCAAGTCTACTGTGCGCCCGGCGACGGTCCGGCGGCGGTCACCACCTCGTAGTCGGGGAAACGCTCCCGCAAGCTGGCCCTTGCTGAATTGGCAGCGTCTGCATCCGCACACAGCGCGGCGATTGTTGGGCCCGAGCCCGAAATGATGGCGCGGAGCACGCCAGGAGTTTCTTCCGCTGCACCTATCACCTGCTGCAGACGAGGTTGCATCCGCAGCGCCGCTGCCTGCAGGTCGTTGTGGAGACTCTTGGCTAGGGCATCCTGGTCTCCGCGGGTGAGCTGCTGGCTCAGCGAGTTGGTGCTCAAGTGCGGGACGAGCGCCGGATCGTTGTGGCGCATGTCGTCCAACAGCCCGAAGGCTTTTCCAGTGGAAATACCGACCTTGGGGTTGATAAATACCCAGTGCGTGGTGCCGCGGGTGAGCATGTCCACCAGCTCGTCGCCGCGGCCAGTGCCGAGAGCGGTGCCCCCACGGAGGCAGAAAGGCACGTCGGCCCCGAGCTGGGCCCCGAGGCGGTGGAGTTGTGCGCGGTCCAGCTCCACGCCCGCGTAGGCGGCCACGTAGCGCGCCGCCGCAACGAGGGCGGCCGCGGCATCACCGGAACCGCCCGCCATGCCGCCGGCGACGAAGACGTGCTTTTCCACCTCGATCCGCACCGGAGGCAGTGCTTGTGCAACCTGCCTGCACTCATCGACGACCGCGTCCACCGCGCGCCAGGCGAGGTTCGCCGGGGTGTCGATGTCCTCGGCCGGGCGCTGGACGAGGAACTCGGTGTGCATCTCGCGCACCACGCTGCCGGTGGTCACCGCCGGGCCGTCTTCGACGTGCAGGGTGACATACTCGCGCCGGTCGACGGCCTGGAAGACGGTCACCAGCTCGTGATAGCCGTCCGCGCGGGCCTCGCCCACTCCCAGGTGCAGGTTCACCTTGCCGGGGGCGGAGGCACGGAAGCTCTTGGGCGGCTCAGGCAGCTCAGGCACCTCAGACATCGTGTTCCCCCAGGCGGAGGAAATCGTCAACGGCGAGCTTTTCGCCGCGCAGGCCCGGGTCGATGCCGACTGCCCGCAAGGCTTCTTCGGCGGCCTGTGGGGTGCCGTAGACCTGGGCGAGTGTGGATCTTAAGGTTTTGCGGCGCTGGGAAAACGCGGCGTCGATAAGCGGGAAGACCGCCTCGCGTTGGGCGCGGCGGGCGGCATCGGCGGTGACATCGATGCGCACCAGGCCCGAGGCGATGTTCGGGGCCGGCCAGAAGACGTGCTTGCCGATCGTGCCCGCGCGCGAGACCTCGCCGTAGAAGGCGGCCTTGACGCTCGGGACGCCGTAGATCTTTGACCCGGGTGTGGCCGCCAGGCGGTCGGCGACCTCTTTTTGCACCATAACCAGCACGCGGCGGATGGAGGGAAACTGCTCGAGCAGGTGGAGCAACACCGGCACGGAGACGTTGTAGGGCAGGTTTGCTACCAGCGCAGTCGGCGCGACCGCCACGTCTTCTGGCGTCACCGTCAGCGCGTCAATATTGGTGACGGTGAGCTTGGAAACATGTTCGGGCGCGTACGTGCGCACAGTTTGCGGCAGCCGCTGGGCCAAGCGCGGATCGATTTCCAGCGCGGTGACCTGGGAGGCTACTTCGAGCAGCCCAAGGGTCAGCGAGCCCAAACCAGGGCCGACCTCCACCACCGTGTCCTCGGGCGAGAGCTCGGCCGCGGCGACGATCCGCCGGACGGTATTGGGGTCGTGCACAAAGTTCTGGCCGAGCTTCTTTGTCGGCGTGATATCGAGCTCCTCGGCGAGCGCGCGGATCTCGACGGGGCCCAGCAGCTGGGAGGAAGCCATAAGCGCTTAGCGCAGGCCGAGCTTCGCAGTGCAGGCAGGCCATGCGCCCCAGCCCTGCGCCGCCTGGGTCTTCTCCGCGATGGCGATCTGCTGCTCGCGGGTCGCCTGGTCGGCGGTCGGGGCGTAGGCGGTGCCGCCGTAGGCAGCCCAGGTGCCCGGGTTGAACTGCAGGCCGCCGTGGTAGCCGTTGCCAGTGTTGATGGACCAGTCGCCGCCGGACTCGCACTGCGCGATCGAATCCCACACGGAGCCGTTCGCCACGGCCGGGGCCGCGGCACCGGTGTTGCCTTCAGCCTTCTTCGTACCGCGGACGATCACAGCGGGCTTCGCCTCGCGCGTCTCGTGCGCGGAGGCGACGAAAGTGTCCTCCGGCTGCCCGTTGACCAGCACGGTGTGGCGGATGACCTGCTTCTCGCCCAGCACGCCCTCCTCGCGGACCTCCTCGGTGCCCTCTTCCATCTCCGGGTCGTCGATGTACTTGGCCGGGGCCTTCACGTCGACGATCTCGCGGTCCTTGACGATCTCCACGCGGTCCAGGTTGATCTGCATGTTCGGGGTCACCTGCGCGTCCAGCGGGACGTTGAGGCGATCATTGGAGTCGAAGGTGATCCCGCGCTCGGTGAGCAGGTCGCCCACCGTCTTCGCTGCTGCGGAGGTGTAAGTCACCGCGCCGCCGTCGTTGATGGAAACGATCTTCGGGGTCGTCACGTCCACGTTGAGGCCTTCAGTGACAGGCTGGTCGCGGTCGATGTCCGTGGCGGCGTTGGCTGCCATCCCGGCCTCGTCCAGCAGGTCGCCCACGGTGGCGGCGGTAGAGGTCAGCTCCTGCGCCACGCCATCAACGACGACAGCGACCGGCTTGGCCGTGCGCACGGTGAGTGTGTCGCCGTTGGCCAACTTCTGGCCAGGTGCCGGGTAAACCAGGTCAGCGTCCGTGACCTCAACGCCCGCGGCTTGAAGCGCCTTGTCCACATCACCGGAGAAGGTGGAGACGGTTTTCGCTTCACCGTTGACATCGACGGTGATGTCTTTCTGGGCGGCGACGGCGGCGGTGGCGCTACCAACAATGGCCGCACCGGCGACGGTGCTGGCGACGACGCGCTTGACGGCGGGAGTGCGGGAAGAGCTGCGGGACATAAGCGAAAAAGGATTCTTTCTGCGAGATACAACCGTGTACTAATGCGGTAACAATACGGTAACAACGCGGCGTTTACAAGACTGTGACCATTGCGCGTGTCGCATCACACATTTGAGCGCCCACAGGACTCTTCCCGCACCTCAGGCACAACTTTGGTCACAGATTAAACACGCGATCGAAGGTCGCCGAGACCTCCTCGGCGAGCGCCTCGACCGGCATGTCGCGCGCTTCTGCAACGACCTTCGCCGTGTGCCCGATCAGGGCTGGTTCGTTCCTTGTGCCACGGAAGGGCTCCGGTGTCATGTACGGCGCGTCGGTCTCAATGAGCAGCTGGCCGGCCGGGGCGAGCTTCGCGGCTTCGCGCAGCCCATCGTTGCGCTTAAATGTCACATTGCCCGCGAAGCTCAACACGTAGCCGCGCTCAATCGCCTCGCGCGCCACCTCCACTGGCGACGAAAAGCAGTGCAGGATCACCTCGCGCGGGGCGGGCGCGTCCGCCAGGATCCGCATCAGCTCCGCGTCGCCCTCGCGGTTGTGGATCATCAGCGTCTTGCCGCTTTCCACCGCCAGCTCGATATGGAAGCGCAGCGCCTCCTCCTGCACCTCAAGTGGGGCGGTTCTTTCTGCATCGTGCTTCAGCCAGTAGGTATCAATGCCGGTCTCCCCTACCGCTACACAGTGCTCATCTGCCGCCATCTGCGTGAGTCGTTTTCGCGCGGCGTCATCAAGCTCGTGTGCGCGGGTCGGGTGGATCGCGCACGCGGCGAAAACTCGCTCGTTCATATGCGCAGCAGACAGTGCCAGCTCGGCTTCCTCCAGCCCATCGCCGACGGTGCACATCCTCTCGACGCCGGCATCGAGTGCCCGGCTCACGATCGCATCCACTTCCGCTTGGGTGCGGGCCCCGGTGGAGGCGAGGTGCGTGTGGGCGTCGATAAGCTTGGCGATGCGCTCGGCAGGAACTGGTGTGGGGCGTGGCTTCTTTTTGCTCATACAGTAGAGCCTATGGCATTTAAAGAATTGGACTCGCAGACCCGCGCCCAGCTCGACCGCGACCTGGCCGAGGCCGCGGGCCGCGGTATTAACGGCGACGTCGACGCGGTAGTAAAAAGCTTCGAGGACACCCTCGCCTACTACCTCGGGCTTCCCGCCGACGTGCGCCGCGGCTACCCGCGCGGCGAGACCGCCCGCATCTTCGGCACCGCGCTCGGTGCGGCGCTCGTGCGCGACCACGGCTTTGCGTGGCGCTTGCTTATCGACGACTACGGCACCGACCTCGTCGTCGCCCGCAATGTAGACGACGCCGAGCCGAAATACGCTGCACCCCTGGTGATCGTGGACACCCGCTTCGAGGACGAGGAGCCGGGCAAGCTCACCACCTTCATCAAGCAGTTCCTGAAGCGCTAGAGCAAGAGCTTCTCGACGAGCCCCGCCCCCGTCACCTCGCGGGTCCCCGGGCCCAAGCGCGGGTCGAGTTCCTTGGAGCACGGCACCATGTGGCCAAACCCCTCGATGGTGACCAGGTGGACCGGGGCGGCGCCCTCCCAGGTGTCTAGGGTGACGTGCTCGCTCAGATGGGTCTCGCTGTGCAGCTGTGCTCCATTACGTTTCGCGAAATACTCGGCGGAGTCGTGCGCCGAGCGGGTCATGCCACGATTGTTGCCACCGATGCCGGCCATGCCGCCCTCGTACGGAACGAGCGGGTCGGCGGTGCCCTGCACGGAGAGAATCGGAGTCGGGTGCCACGATCCCTTTGGCGGCAAGGTGTTGTCCTCGGTAGGCATGGAGGCACCGAAGAGTGCGGCGGCGGACAGGGTGCGCGGGGCGTCGAGAAGCATGCGGATGAGCATCTGGCCGCCGTTAGAGAAGCCACACCCGATGACGCGCTCGTGCGGGTACCGCGCAACTAATTCGGTGAGGAAGCCGACGTCATCGATGTCGAGTGTGCGCGCCGACTCCTGGAAACCGCGGCGCGCGTCGTTGAAGTGCCGACCTACTCCGTCCGGGTAGAGGACGGTGTGGCCGAGCGACTCGAAGGAGCGATCCGTGAAATTGCGCGCGACGTTGCCGGATTGGCGAGAGCCGTGCAGGAACAGGATCAGCGTGCCGGTGTCTTCGCCAGGGACCTCGACCCACGTGCGTGTGCGTCCGCCAAATTCCAGCGATTGCTGTTCAGGCATTGATTACTGCACAGGTGCCCACTCGGGGCCGGTCTCGCCCAGCTCCGGGTCGAGCTTGGCCACCAGCGGCTTCGGCTTGGCAAGCTCGGTGCCGGCCTCGATGTCCACGCGGCCCCACACAGCCTGCTGGTCGGTGTAGTCGCCGGTAATGGTCAGGTACTTCTGCCCCTTCTCCGGCAGGCCTGTGCCGA
Organism: Corynebacterium imitans; assembly: GCF_000739455.1. NCBI lineage: Bacteria > Bacillati > Actinomycetota > Actinomycetes > Mycobacteriales > Corynebacteriaceae > Corynebacterium > Corynebacterium imitans. The sequence continues at coordinate 777,909 of NZ_CP009211.1, read as the reverse complement.
CGAGCTCGTAGTCTGCGTCGTCCGTGACCTCCTCGATGCGCGGGGCGGCAGCCCACACGCCGGTGCGCCCTAAGGTCTCGTGGACCTGCTGCGCGATGTGCGGGAGGAACGGGGTGAGCATCGCGTTGCAGTCGGAGACCACCTGCAGCGCGGTCCACAGCACGGTGGCCAGGCGCTCGCGCTGGCTGTCATCCTTAGCCAGCTTCCACGGCTCCTGCTCGGCGATGTACGCGTTCGCCTCGCCGACGACGTGCATGATCTTGGTAATCGCAGCCTTGAAGTGAGCCTTGGACAGGTCCTCGCCTGCGGTGGCGAATGTCTGCTCCGCCAGATCCAAGATGCGGTGGTCCGAATCAGTGAGATCGCCTGGGGTCGGCACGGAACCGAAGTTCTTGTGCGCCATCGAGACGGTGCGGTTGACCAGGTTGCCCCAGCCGTTCGCAAGCTCGTTGTTCACGCGGCGGACGAACTCATCCCAGGTGAAGTCCGTGTCGTTGTTTTCAGGACCGGCCACCGCGATGAAGTAGCGCAGCGGGTCCGGGCCGAACTCCTTGAGGAAGTCCTTGACGTAGATGACCACGCCCTTAGAGGAGGAGAACTTGGAACCGGACATCGTGAGGAACTCGGAGGAGACCACCTCGGTGGGCAGGTTCAGCTCACCGAGCTCGTGCGTCTCGCCGCCCTTCGTCCCCTTGCCCGCGTAGCCGAGCAGCTCGGCCGGCCAGATCTGGGAGTGGAAGGTGATGTTGTCCTTGCCCATGAAGTAGTAGCCCTCGGTGGCTGGGTCCTGCCAGAAGGTCTTCCACGCATCCGGGTCACCGGTGTGCGCGGCCCACTCGATGGAGGCAGAGAGATAGCCCACGACGGCGTCGAACCAGACGTAGAGCTTCTTCGACGGGTTGTCCTGCCAATCCTCCACCGGGATCGGAATACCCCAGTCGATGTCGCGCGTCATCGCGCGCGGACGCATGTCCTCCAGCAGGTTCAGGGAGAACTTCAACACGTTGGGGCGCCACTCCTTGCGGGTTTCCAGCCACTGCGCGAGTGCGTCGTGCATCGCGGGCAGATCCAGCATGAAGTGCTCGGTCTCCACAAACTCCGGGGTCTCGCCGTTGATCTTGGACACCGGGTTGATCAGGTCTGCCGGGTCAAGCTGGTTGCCGCAGTCGTCGCACTGGTCGCCTCGCGCGCCGTCGGCCCCACAGATCGGGCAGGTGCCCTCGATGTAGCGGTCCGGCAGGGTACGCCCCGTCGACGGGGAGATCGCGCCCTTCGTGGTCTCCTTGAGCATGTAGCCGTTGGCGTAGAGCCCCTTGAACAGCTCTTGGACCACCGCGTAGTGGTTGCGGGTGGTGGTGCGAGTAAAGAGGTCGTAAGACAGGCCCAGGCCGGCGAGGTCCTCGACGATCTGCGCGTTGTAGCGGTCCGCGAGCTCCTTGACGCTCACGCCTTCCTTGTCCGCCTGCACCAGCAGCGGCGTGCCGTGCTCGTCGGTGCCGGAGACCATGAGCACGTTCTTGCCGCACATTCGCTGGTAGCGGGCAAACACGTCGGAGGGCACACCGAAGCCAGCGACGTGGCCAATGTGGCGCGGACCGTTGGCGTAAGGCCAGGCAACGCAGACAAGAACGTTCTCAGATGCAGTCATGGTAATTAAGCATAATCAACCCCAAGCTGGCGGCGAATCCGGGCATAGAAAATCCCCAGCCCCTCTTCACGAGGGTGCTGGGGAGATTCGTATTCGGGGGCAGAGGCTAGTTCAGCTTACCGCCAAGGACTCGCTTGACCTGCTCCTTCTTCTGCTCCAGCTCGCGCTGGTCGCGGTGCATACGACGCTCGATAGCCAGCTGGCGCGCGAAGCGCTCCTGTTCCTTGTGATCCAGGTAGATCGTGTCGTTGGACAGATCCTTCACGATCGCAAACATCAGCAGGATCAGGATGAGCAAGAACGGGGTGGCGGCGACAATGGTCACCGACTGCAGCGAGTTCAGCGCGTCCGAGCCACCCGAGATCAGCAGGGTCAGGCCGACACCAGCGGTGGCAACGCCCCACATCGCGGCGAGCCACGGCTTCGCGTCCGACTTGCCGTTCTGCGACATCGACGCCATCACCGTGGAGGCAGAGTCCGCCGAGGTGATGAAGAAGGTGGCCAGCAGGATCAGAGCGAACACGCCCATGATGACGCCACCGGGCAGGTTGTGCAGCAGGTTAAACAGCTGCTCCTCCGAGGAGCCCTCGCCGTAGATGGAGTTGCCCTCCTGCTCCATCTTGATCGCGGTGCCGCCGAAGATGGCGAACCACACGGTGGACAGGCCAGCCGGGACGAGCATGACGCCGAGGCAGAACTCGCGGATCGTGCGGCCGCGGGAAATGCGCGCCAGGAAGGTACCCACGAACGGAGACCAGGAGATCCACCAGGCCCAGTAGAAGATGGTCCAGCCAGACAGGAACTCGCCTGCCTCGCCGTCAGCGCTTTCGGCGGTGCGGGCTGCCATCTCAAAGAAGTTCTGCAGGTAGGTGCCCACTGCCGTCGGCAGCATGTTGAGCTGAGCGACGGTCGGCCCGAAGACGAACACGAAGATTGCCAGCAGCGCAGCCACGACCATGTTGGAGTTGGACAGCCACTGGATTCCCTTGGACACGCCAGACATCGCCGACAGAAGGAATGCGAGCAGCAGTACTGAGACGATGCCGATGATCAGCGTGTCAGAGGGGTTGTCCACAAAGCCGGAGGCTTCCAGGCCAGCACTAATCTGCAGTGCGCCAAGGCCCAGGGAGCAGGCCGTGCCGAAGATGGTGGCGAAGATAGCGAAACCGTCGATGAACTTACCCAGTACACCGTCTGCGGCCTTCTGGCCGATCAGCGGAATAAACGCGCTCGACAGCAGCTGCTTGCGGCCGAGCCGGAACGTGGAGTACGCGATTGCGAGGCCGATGATGGCGTAGACCGCCCAGGGGTGGAGCGTCCAGTGGAACATCGTCTGCGCCATGCCGGTACCCACCTCGTGTGGCTGGTGACCTGGAACCCCGTCAAGGTACATCGACAGCGGCTCGGAGGCACCGTAGAACATCAGACCGATGCCCATACCAGCGGCAAACATCATGGCGATCCAAGAGCTTGTCTTAAACTCCGGCCGCTCATCGGCCGTCCCCAGGCGGATGGCACCGAACTTGGAGCAGGCGATCACGATGACGAAGAGCACAAACATGGTGCCGCCGAGCACGAAGGCCCAGCCCAAGTTGTCAATGACCCAGCCGAAGGCCACGTCAGCAAAATTGGAAAAGTTCTCCGGGGCCAATAGGCCCCAGGCCACCATGGCCACGACCAACACAGCGATGGGAGCAATGATGCCCCAGTCCACCGGAGCATCTGCCGCGTCGGCCTTGCGCTCGACCTGTTCTTCCGGATCGAGGTAGTTGCCGCGCGCGCCCGAGCTATCAGCGTCCAGCAGCGAGGCGAGCTCACCAGCTGCCGAAGGCGTGGGGGCTGTGGAATCGTTTCCAATCTGCGGATCTTCGCTCCGCGGCTCTGCGTCTGGATCGTGCGGATCCAGACCAGTCTCACGCTGAGACATTGATCACTCCTTGAATTTTAGCGGTAAAATCATATGACTTTTGCAGGGTAACGTAAATGAAGTCCAAGTACGAACCGGCGGCGAGCCCCGTGTTCTGGGAAAAGTGTGGTGGCCCCCGCTATTTCCCCAGCGCGTGTGCATATATTCAGGCTGCGCGCGGCCTACTTCCTAGAGGCAAGCACCTCATCGTACAACTCGCCGGTTTTCACTCCGTGCGCCTTGGCGACGGCCTTGCACGCATCCTTCATCCGCTCGCCTTGCTCCACCCGAGCAAGCACTTCCCCGACGAGGTCAGCGGGTTCCTCCACCGCGGCGCGGCCCCCCTCAATCACCACGGTGACTTCACCGCGCACGCCTTCTTCGGCCCACTGCGCCAGCTCGGAGAGCGTGCCACGCTTGACCTCTTCAAAGGTTTTGGTCAGTTCGCGGCACACGGCGGCCCGGCGATCCGCTCCCAGGATCTCTGCTGCCCGCGCCAGAGTGTCCGCCGTGCGGTGCGGCGACTCGAAGAAACAGATGGCGCGCTCTTGTCCCACCAGCGAGCGCAGCCAGGTGTCCTTGGCACCAGGTTTGCGGGGCGCGAAGCCGTCGAAAAGAAAATGCCCGACATTGAGTCCTGACAGGGCGAGCGCCGTCGTCACCGCGCTCGGTCCGGGCAGGCAAGCCACGGGGACGCCCGCGTCGTGCGCCGCGGCGACCAGGTTCAGGCCCGGATCGGACACGATCGGCATGCCAGCGTCCGTGACCACCAGCACCACCCCGGAGCGCGCCGCGCGCAGCAGCGAGTCGGTGCGCGCGGCCTCGTTGTGGTCAAAATTGGAGACGAACTTTCCGCGCGGGTTCACCCCTAAGGCTGTGGCCAGCGCCCGGGTCCGCCGCGTATCTTCCGCGGCGATCACCTCGGCGCGCTCTAACATCTCGCGCAGGCGCTGGCTGGCATCACCGATGTTGCCCAGCGGGGTTGCGGCGAGCACCACGCCCGAAGTGGGGAGCGCGTCTTTGGGCAGATCTGTCGAGGCAACCATAAACCTCAAGCATACGCACGACACAGTAAGATCCTTGTCCGTGAGTACCCAAGTGTCCCCCGCTGCCCCAGCCCCTGCCGCGAAGCGTTGGCGGCCAAAGCGCCCCGAACCCGCCGCGCCAAACACGGTGCCGTGGGCCCGGCGCGACACGATCGCTGCGAGCGTGATCGGGGTCTTGGCGCTCTTTACCCGCTTCCTCGGCCTGACGCAGCCCACCTCTGAGGGCACGCCGGTCTTTGATGAGAAGCACTACGTGCCGCAGGCCTGGGACATGGTCCGCGATTACATCAACCCGGTACTCGGCGGTATCGAGTCCAACCCAGGCTACGGCCTGGTCGTGCACCCGCCGCTGGGCAAACAACTGCTGGCGTGGGGCGAGCAGTTCTTCGGCTACACACCACTAGGCTGGCGCCTGTTTACCGCGCTTTTCGGGGCGGCGACCATCGTGCTTGTCTTCCTCATTGCGCGCCGACTGAGCCAGTCCACCACCATCGGTATCTTCGCGGGCACCATTGCGCTTTTCGACGGGGTGCTGCTGGTCGCCGCCAAATTCGGCATGCTCGACATGTTCCAGGTCTTCTTCGTCGTGGCCGCGGCCTGGACGCTGGCCGGCGACATGCAGCAGGTGCATAGGCGGTGGCACGACGCCTACCTCACGGGCAAGTTAGATGACGCGGGCCCGCTCGGCCCACGCCTCGGTTTCCGCTGGTGGCGCTTCGCCACAGGCGTGCTGCTCGGCCTGGCGCTTGGGGTGAAGTGGTCGGGCCTGTACTACATCGCGTTTTATGGGCTGCTTTCGGCATTTTGGGACCTGTGGCTGCGCAAGCGCTACGGCGTGGAAAAGCCGCTGGCGGGTGCACTGCTGCGCGATGTGCCCTCCGCGCTTGCTTCGATCGTGCTGGTTCCAGCGCTGCTGTACATCTGGTCCTGGCGCGCCTGGTTCGCCTCCGAGACCTCGGTGTACCGCCACTCGGTCGCAGACGGCACCGTGGCGAACTCTGATTGGCCGTGGCTGACCTCCCTGCCCTCGCCGGCAGCGGAATGGCTCTACTACCACTTCTCGGTTCTCGAGTTCCACGGCTCGCTGACCTCGTCTTCCGGCCACTCCCACCCGTGGGATTCCAAGCCCTGGGCCTGGCTGGTCGCCTCGCGTCCGATCCTCTACTACTCCAACACCGACTTGAGCTGTGGTAATGGCAACACGTGCCGGGAGATGATCTACCTCTTCGGCACGCCCGCGATCTGGTGGCTGACCATCCCGGTCCTGCTGTGGGCTGCGTGGGTGTGGGTCACCCGCCGCGACTACCGCGTCATCCTGCCACTCGTGGCGTTCATGGCCGGTTTCCTGCCCTGGCTGGCTGCCTTTGACCGCCAGATGTACTTCTTCTACGCCACCGCCCTGGTGCCGTTTACCGCAGTGCTGCTCGGACTTGCGCTTGGCAACATTGCGAAGAAGGGCGCGCCCACCGGCAACGCGTTCGTGCGTCGAGTAGCGGGGGCTGACTTGCGCTCGGGCCAACTGGCGGTGCTTGCCTACCTCGCGCTGGTCGTGGCCAACTTCCTCTACTTCTCGCCCATCTTCTACGGCTACATGATCCCGGAAGGCTACTTCCAGTCGCTGATGTGGCTGCCCAGCTGGAAGTAGCGCACTAGCTCGGGTTAGCGTCGAGCAGGTGCCAGGCGCGGCGGATCTCAATGCCGCGGTCCGCCACCCAGGTCCACACCAGTCCCAGCAGCGTAAACAGGGGGATAAACACGATGCTGGGGACGAACTCGCCGATGGAGAGGACCCAGTCGCGCACCGCGAAGCCCGCGGTAAAGGTGAACATCGTGCCCACGATGAGGAGCACGCCGGGGATCTGCCGCGGCCGCCACGCACTGACTCCAAGCGCGAGCGCCACGCCGAAGCGCACCGCCGCGGTCGAGGTCATCAGCCCATCCGACGCATCAGTGCCCAGCAGTGGTTGCACCGCCCACCAGGCCCACACGAGCGCGGCGATGACGAGGATAATTCGCCCAATCGCCAGGGTCACCAGACGACGCTGCGCCAGCTTGCGCCACTTCTCATCCACCCCGGCCAGGATCACTTTGGACAGGTCGCCCGGCGGGGCCATCCCGCCGTCGACCTCAGCGAATCGCACCTTTTCCGAGAGCGCGAGCGAGCGTTCCCAGAAAGCGGTGCACTCGGCGCAGGAGGCCAGGTGGGCGTCGATAAGCGAGTCCTCGAGGCCCGGTGCCTCGCCGTCGATGCGCGCCGAGAGCGCGGCCTGGACTTGTTCGTGGCTAATCACGGGTCAACACCCCATCCAAGCTCGCGCGGCCGGTACCGAAGACCACGAGCGAGAACAGCGCCGCGGCAAGCACCAAGGTGTACTCCATGCCCCCGTCGGCGACGAAGAAACCGTTGCCCAGGTGCACAAAGTAGGTGGCTGCGACAGTGAGCAAGAGCAGCAACGACGCAGCGATCGTAGTGAGCAGGCCGATCACCAGGAAAGTGCCGCCGATAAGCTCCACGGTCCCAGCGACGTAGGCGCTTAAGGTAGGCTGCGGCACGCCAAAGCGGGCGAATTCCTGGGCGGTTGCGCTCATACCGGAGGCGAACCAATGCTGGTAGCCGTGGGCGATGAAAACTGCCCCAACGACCAGGCGCATCAGCAGGAGGGCGAAGTCTCGAACGGCGGGCCTGTTCATGCCAATTACCCTACCGATGGAACCGAAGCGCCATAAATTGAGTCAAATATATATGAACAATTTCTACGAAGAACCCAAGTCCCTGCCCATCACCTGCGACGACGGCCTGGTGCGCCCACCCTGGGCCGCCACCGACCCGCTGCTGCGCACCTACTATGACACCGAGTGGGGCATGCCGCTTTTCGACGAAGCGTCGCTCTTCGAGCGCCTCTGCCTCGAAGGATTCCAAGTCGGACTGTCCTGGCGTCTCATTCTGTCCAAGCGCGAGGCCTTCCGCGAGGCCTTCTTCGGGTTCGATCCGGACAAGGTCGCCGCGATGGAATCGATTGATCACCTGATGGACAACGCGTCGCTGATCCGCAACCGGCAAAAACTCAACGCCGCCATCACGAACGCGAAAGCGACCGTTGCGCTTCGCGACGAGGGCACGCACCTCGGCGAACTCATCTGGTCATACAAGCCCGAGGCCACCCCGCGTCCACGCACGGCAGAAGAAGTGCCCACTTTCTCGCCCGAATCGAAGGCACTGGCACGAGATCTGAAGAAGCGGGGCTTTACCTTCGTCGGCCCGGTGACCATGTACGCGCTCATGGAGTCCGTCGGCATCGTGGATACCAACCTCGTCGGCACCTGGCGACGCGGCGCATCCGGAGTGTGGGGCGACTAGCACTCGCCCATATCCTCGAAGGCCTCCTCCACCGAGGCGTGCTCCTCGCGGGACTCCTCCCACACTTCCTTAGCCGCCGAAAGGTTGATCGCGGCGATGATCGCCCCGACCACGATGTCGAACCAGGCAGTCGGCCATACGAAGGTGAGCAGGCCCGCGACGATGATGAGCACGTTCGCCAGCGCGTCGTTGCGCGCAGCCAGCCACGCTCCCTTCGCCAGCGAGGATCCCTGGTCACGCAGCTTGAGCAGGATCACCGCGCAAATGAGGTTGACTGCCAACGCGCCCAGCGCCACGCCGGTCAGCCCCTCCGGCGAAGGCGGGACAGGGTTGAGGATCTTGGTCACCACCATGACGATCGCCGCGACCGTCGGAATGAGGATCAGCCCAGCAAGCACGCTGCCGGCCACCCGGCGGCGGTGCGCAGGCCACGCCACCGCGAAGAAGACGAGCAGATTAATCGCTGTGTCCTCGAGGAAGTCGGCGGAATCCGCGGCAAGCGACGCCGACCCAATCGCCAGCGCGGCGATAAACTCCACGAAGAAGTAGGCGAGGTTCAGCAGCGCAACGACAAGGACTGCGCGGCGAAGCTTATCAGTGGTCACGGGGTCCTCCTGTCAGGCCGGTAATAGCGGTGCAAGGATACGGCGACGTATCGCTTTGCGGCAAACGTGGGAGCCTGCGGGGCTACGTAGTAATCGTCGTTGGAACCGGTATCTGGAGCTGGGCTGCGATCGGAGTATAGAGATCCACTTCTTGTTCCTGAGTTTTCAGCGAAATCAGAAGCGCATACCGGACGGGTAGTTCCCGGCGATCTTTGCGGCTGTTCTTTTCCACCAACCACCCACGGGGTAAACCGCAACGTTGTTACAGTGAGCGAGCTCAGCGCCCGTGCCGATCCACTCGTCTTGGTGCAGAGAACCACGGTGCCGTCCCCGCTCCCCTAGGAACCAACGGCCTGACTCGTTACTCTTTGCGCCGGATTCTTCGTTTCCCGCATTCCTATTCACTCGCTGAATAAACTCAGCTTGGTTTTCCATCCTCCCCTGGAGGTCAAACCGCAGGCCGTGGGATGCGTACTGATACTTGCTTTTCCATCCTCGCCGTGAAGCAGAGGGCTCAATGAAGTAGGACAAGGTGATGCGCAGCCGCACCTCTGCCTCCCCAAGGCTTTGGAGCACGTCGGTCGGCCATGGCAACTCGTGGAGCCGAAACTGCCGCATGGCATATTTGCTCCCGCTGAACGGCACGAAGGTGTCTTGGGTGACAAGTGTGACGGCACTGCGCGCCGAGTTCAGCACAGCCTCCTCCGATGGCACGCCCCACCCAAACTGGCGAAGAAGCATCTGACGGCCATTCTTCGTGGTTTCTGCATCGAGCTGTTGCCGCATCGAATCCGTCCACTCTGCGACATGAGGCAAGAGACCACGGACTGTTTCTGGCCAGTACGAGGGGTAGCGCTCCATCGCTAGGGCTGCTAGACGCGATGCTTGTGCGGTCGCAGCACTCGTGGCGTTGGCTGAGACCAATGCTACGTTGGTGCGGTGTCCCGTTGTACGCAGCGAAAGCGACGGTATCTTGGGCTCGAACATTCTGTCACCATCTGTCAGCACGTTGCCCCCTTCCATACAGATATCCGGCTTAACCGGCCAGCGGTGCGTATCAAAATGGAGTGAGGTTGTCGTATGCGGTGAAATATCTCCTGACGCAGCCACGGTCTTCCATCCCGCGTACTGCGGGTGGGATGGGCCGTGGGTGAGTTCGGTGTACGCACCAACGGTAAGGGCATTCCACGCTTGCGCAGGGTCCTGGATCGGAGAATTCTGGGAATTCGTGCGGTAGTCAGTTGCCCAACTGCTCACATTTCCTGCCGCAACTACGAAAAGTCGAGAAGAGTCATGTTCTGGAGTCGACAACAGCTGGAGTTCATCCCCCTCACGACCAATTTCGACACCTGCTGCCAATGCGTCGACTGATGCAGACCAAAGTGTTGGCTCCCCAGGAGAGTCAGGCTTAGTGCTCAGCGCCAGGCAAAACGCCCTCTTACCGTCTGGGTTGGTGATCTCTGGGATATTGACTGCATCAGTCGTGGCAGTGCCGTAGTCGATGGGGCCGATCTGCCGCTCCCCTTTTCCGGAGTACATCCGAACTGATTCCAACCGGTGTCGAAGCGAAACAGTGTTCTTCCCAATGAGCAACGGATCGATGTTCCCGAACAGTGCTAGACCAGCCATCGCCGTGCCGTGACCGTTCGGGTGAACATCTGTACCCGAGCCGCCGAAAATTGAGTGGTGGTCAGTCGGGTCTAAAGCATCCTTCAGAAGCACGTGGGTACGCAAAACCCCTGTGTCGAGGACACAAACCGATGGTGCAACTTTATGGGGTCGGATGTTGCGGTAGGCAAGATCCTGAACGTACTCAGTCTGCTCATCAATGCTCAGATCCTCTACCGTATCGATGAATTGTGGCTCACGAATCTCAGCCAGTGGAACTGACATAAACGGGAGTACTTGCAGTTGCTCCCACTTGGCTTTGACCCAAACCACGAGACGGTCGCCTAGACGAAATCCGCCTTGGCGAACTTCGAGCTCGCTCACGCTAATGAATCGTTCCCAGGCTGCGAGGTGCTCACTGCTGGCATCAAGCCAAAGTTCCCACCATTGAAAGTCCGACTTCTGCGGCTGTGACTCCGAAGTCCACAGATCCTCGAGGACTGCCTCACGGATACGCGAGATATTCGCGACGAGGGTCTGACGCTTCGGCAGGCCCTTCGGAGAGTTCTTTTCATCATTGAGGTAGTCCTCAAATATCGTCAAGAACTGGGCACGGTAGGAGTCCGAAACCCACACAGTCGCTTTTTCCGGTTGCCCGTCTTGTCCGCCGCGCACGGATAACAAGAGCCACTTTGGTTTCCGTTTTCTGCCTCCCACATAGACGTTAAGTGAATCTTTCTGCAGCGGGTATGCAGATCCTTCTCCTTCAAGCACGATGACGGTGCCAGTTGCCCGCAGTTCCTCATCACTAGGCAGAGTTCCCGCTTCATGTTCGCCAGCCCTGTCAAGCGCACGAGCCGCTTCGTCTCTCAACCTGGTACCATGCGCGCGGCGGTCAACGTCGCGAACCCGGGATTTCTGTGGCCCGCCCTTTCGACTCAGGTTTGCGTCTACCGCATGCCCCTGCACATAGAGGTGATCAAGTCCGCGGTTCATATCAGCCAAGGCTTGCCTTTCGGCGGGCCGCCAGAGCAGCGATGAGATCTTCTCGCTGGACCGTCTTTTCTCCGCGCATCAATACCGTCTTTGCAGCACTCTCTGCAGCTTTGACGAGCTCGGCATGGCTCAGACCGGCTGTGTAGTTGCCCAGTCCCGCCATGCTGGTGCCGCTCGCGAGTGTCCCAAGTCGCGCTTTCATCACTGCGATGGACTGACGCGCATCAGGTAATGAATATGTCAGAACCGCATCGAAGCGCCGAAAGAGAGCTTTGTCCAGGATCGCTCGGTGGTTTGTAGCAGCAAGTACGAGGGATTCAGCACTTGCTTCCTCTAGAAAAACGAGAAACGAGTTAAGGATCCGGCGAGCTTCACCAACATCGTTCCCAGAACGATCGCCCCCGAGGGCATCGAACTCGTCAAACAGGTACACGGCACGTCGCTGCGCGACAGCATCAAACACAAGACGGAGCTTGCTAGCAGTCTCCCCCATGAACTTGCTCAGCAGGCTGTCCAGCCTAACTGTAAACATTGGGACGGCGAGTTCGGATGCGAGTACCGCTGCAGTCATCGTCTTTCCGGTACCGGGAGGGCCTTCCAGAAGCAACCTGTGGGCTGGAGCAAAACCGTGGTCGAGCAGTATCCTTCGCTGACGTTGCTCTGCAAGAACTTGTTTGATTTGTGCATCAAGTTCTGCAGGCGCCACAAGCTCTCGAAGTCGCACTTCGGGATAGGTCACTTCCACAATTTCAGCAAGTTCCCCACGTGGCTGCGCAAGCGGCGTGACGTTCCCAATCGGCGCGCGTTCCCGGGAAGCGTCGACGGCCTTCTTGATATCGCGAGCAAGCACGTGATGGCCAGCTTTAGCCTCGCGCGCAGCTACTTGAAGTGCTACTGAATAGAAACTCTCGTCATCGCCAGCGGCATGGCTGCGCACCATCGCGGCAACATGTTTTCCATTCCCCGCCATGATGCACCTCCCTTAGACTTCCAGCCAACTTTTCTCCAACTCCGATAGCCAGACTACCGCTTAACAGTCCACGATCGGATTACGCACCCGCTGACCACGTCGTCTTTGACGAATGGTGCCGCCGGTGAAAGCTATTTTGCAATTAGTGGACTTCCCCTCGTCGCCCCGTCGTGTTGCGTAACCGTTGCTTAACGGCGGATTCGCTCCCATGACGCGTCATGTCAGCCATCGACTTAGCGTACCGCGTACCTGCGTCATTATTTCCAGAATCGCTGGTCATAAACCTTCCCCCGAGACGATCTCGTGGTCTAAACGTGGTCTACGAGTGAAGCCACAAAGCGACAGCCCGGTTGCTCTAAGCGGAGCTAGCTCCATTTGGCCCAACGCCACCGCCAAAACACCAGGTCGCGCAAAACCAGATTCCTTAAACGGAGCTAGCTCCATTTAGACCAGTTCCCCCACTACCTGCACGAACACGAAGAAACCCCCAGGCCGTGAGACCTGGGGGTTTGTATCCAGTGGAGCTAAGGGGAATCGAACCCCTGACCTTCGCATTGCGAACGCGACGCTCTACCAACTGAGCTATAGCCCCGTGCTGGGAAGCAACGTTACTCCTCCCTCACCAGCTGGTGAAATCCGCTGGTGAGAGGCCTGCAACGTTAGCTCGCGCGCGGCGTGTAATCGCGTGGATCGCCGTAGTACTCGTCGCGTTCCTGTTCGCGGCGGTAGACCGGGAGCGTCTCGAAGTCGGGGTGTTCTTCGTCCATGTCCAGGATGACGGAGCCAACGCGGCGACGCTCGCCAGGCGCGGGCTGCGGGCGCTGGGCAAGGTCCACGCCCATGCGTGCGCGTCGCAGCTGACGTACGCGGCGCTGGTGCAGGGCACGCTCCTTGCGCACCGCACCGCGAGCGGCGATGAAGAACCACGCATTGAGCCCGACCGCGATCGCAGGCAGGATCCAGGTCCACCCACCCGCGACGAATGCGATGACGAAGGTGACCACGAAGAAGATGATCAGGCCAAGGAAGGTGCGCTGACGGCGACGGAAACGCTCCGCGCGCGCGGCGCGCTCGCGCTCCGGGTCGTAGCCACCGCGGCCGCGGCGCGTCTTGGCGAAGGCGATGTCGCTGTCGTCCGGCTCGAGCGAGTCCGCACCTACGGGTGCCGGCTCGGGTGTATCCTCCTGCGCGCGCTCGACCTTTGGTGCATCCTCGTCGACGTAGCCGAAATCGGCCGGGGACTCGTAGGCCTCACGCAGCTCGTAGTGCTGATCGTCAGCGTCCTCAGGGTCCTCCCAGTCTGCATCGTCTTCAACAGACTCAGCAGATTCATCAGCCTCACCATCCAGCTCCACGCGGGTCGAGCCACCCTCTGCCGTCTCTTGAGTCTCAGCGTCTTCAGCCGTTTCAGCATCCTCTGCCGCTTCAGTCTCCTCAACCGGCTCGGCGTCGATCACCATGGGGGTCTCCTCGGCGGGCTCGACATCTTTGCGGAAGATGGTGCGCAGGGGTGGCGCGTCGTCGATAAGCACCTGCTCATCCTCGGCCTCGACGAGCTCGACGTCCTCATCGGCCTCGGCGTGCTGGTGCACATCGGCGGCGGTGAGCTTCGGGCGACGGCGCGACACCATGGGTTCGGTGCCGCCCTCGTGCAGCACGCGCGTCTCCTCGTAGCCTTCGCCGGAACGGCGGATCTTTTTCACGCTGCCCGAGAGCATCGGGGCAAGCACGATGATCCACACGACGAGGATGAGGACGATGATCAAGCTCAGGCTGCCCATGGGCAAAGCCACCTTTCAACGCGACAGACGACGGCGATGGAGATAAGAAACTGCACTAACGCTAACCGCGCCCGCCCCGCACAACCGCCAGGCACGCCGTGTGCCGACGGAAGAATTTAGCGTACGCGTCCTTGCTCCCGCAGCCGCGCAACCGCGCTCTGCGGAAAGTCCTCGGCATTGAGCGCCACGAAGTGATGATCGCGCCATTGCCCGTCGATGTGCAGGTTCTTGCGGAAGTAGCCTTCCTCGCGGTAGCCGTTCGCCGCGAGCACGCTTCTCGACGCCGGGTTGTCCGGCAGAAAGGTCGCCGTCACCCGGTGCAGCCCCACCCTGCCGAGCGCATGGTCCGTCCCCAAAGCACAGGCCGCCGTCGCGATCCCGCGCCCCATAAACGGCGAGTGGACCCAGTAACCGATCCAGCACTCCCCCACCGCGCCGTGCTGGATGTTGCCCAGGGTCACTTGTCCGGCGAAGTGGCCGTCGGCCTCGATGACTAGCGGGATCACCACGCCGCCGAGCGCCAGCTTGCGCAGGTTCAGCCAATTGGCGCGCCAGGCCTGGGCCGAGTGCGCCTCCTCCCACGTCCCGGGGACGGTCGGCTCGACTGGTTTGAGCCACTGCTCATCCAGGATGCGGGTCTCGCGCCAGGCGCGTCCGTCGCTGGATTTCAGGGGGCGGAGTTTGAGCGTGGTGCCGTCGGCAAGCTGCAGCGTGGGGGTGTCTTCGGGCCAGCCCGGTGTGGGCTCGCGGAACAGGGACAGCAGCGACATTGGTTAGCTGCGCTGTTGCAAAAACTCGACGTCCACCACGTCGCCCGGGCGCACGTCGGTGACGTCCTCCGGCAGGCAGATCATGGCGTTGGCCTCTGCAAAGCCCGCCAGCAGGTGGGCCGCTCCTCCCTCGGCCGTGCCGAGCGATTCCACCAGGTACTCGCCGGTTTCAATATCGCGCATCAGGCGGGCGCGGATGAAGGCGCGGCGGCCCGGGATGGACTCGATCGCGCGCACCGAGCGCGCCTGTATGAGTCGGCGCTGCACCTGCGTCTTGCCGAGCGCCTGGCGGACCGCGGGACGGACGATCGTCTCCGTGATCACCAGCGCGCTGACCGGATTCGCGGGCAGGAGGAACACCGGCGTGCGCTCCTCGCCCAACAGCCCGAAGCCCTGGACCGAGCCCGGGTGCATGGCCACGCGCTGGGTGTCGATCTCGCCCATCTCGCGCAGCACGTCCTGCACCACGTTCGCGCCGGAGCCGCCCACGGCACCGGTGATGATGACCATCTCTGAGCGGGTGACGTGCCCGGCGATCGTCTCGCGCAGCCGACGCGGCTCCGCCTGGATCAGCCCGGCGCGCACCACGTCCGCCCCGGCCTCTTCGGCGGCGGCGGCCACGGCGTAGGAGGCCACGTCATAGACCTGTCCCAGCCCGGGCGTGCGGTCCACGTCGACGAGTTCCAGACCAAAGCTGATCACGGTCACACGCGGGCGGGGGTAGACCAGCACTTTTTCGCGGCCCGCAGCGGCAACCAGGCCGATCTGGGCGGGCCCGAGTACTGCGCCCTGGCGCACGGCGACGTCGCCGGGCTGGATGTCCGCGCCCGGTTTCCGCACGAAATCGCCGGTGTGCACCGTGCGGGTTGGGGTCAGTCGCTTGCGGCCGCGGTCGGTCCACTCGAGGGGCAGGACGGCGTCGGCAAGCGTGGGCAACGGCGCACCGGTAGCTACACGGACTGCCTGGCGCGGCTGGAGGCGCAGCGGCTTCTGCGAGCCCGCCGCGACCTCGCCAACCACGGGCAAAGTGCGGTCGCGGCCTGCGGGGACTTCCTCGTCTTTGGCGTCGCGGGAAGCGCGCAGCCCAGCGGCACCGCCCACGTCAACCGCGCGGACGGCATAGCCGTCGACGGCGGCCTGGGCAAAGCCGGGAAGCGGTGCGGTGGCGGTGATCTCCTCGGCGCACATCAGGCCAAGGGCATCTAGAATTCCGACGCGGATCGGCTCAGGCGTCACCGCCGCGTCAACCACCATTGCTCGCTGGTCTTCAACGCTGCGCATTCGACCAATCCTAGTAAGAGTTAACGGACAACATCGGGGTTCTCTGCTTCAAAGTCGCTGATAATCTGCTTCAGCGCGGTGTAGAGCGCCGGGCCGTACTTCTCGCTGCGCAGACCGAAGTCCACGTTCGCCGGAATGTAGCCGCCCGGGTTACCCAGGTCGTGGCGCTTGCCGTCGTGGACCACCACGTGCACCGGGTGGCCCTCGGTAATCATCAGCTCGATGGCATCGGTCAGCTGCAGCTCGCCGCCCTTGCCCGGTGTGATCCTGCGCAGGGCGTCGAAAATCGCCCGGTCCAGCAAGTAGCGGCCCGTGGCAACAAGCGTCGACGGGGCGTCTTCCACCGCGGGCTTTTCCACCATGCCAAGCACGCGCTTGACCTCGATGCCCTCGACCTCAGCATCTGCCTCGGCCACGTCGAACACACCGTAGTTAAAGACCTCTTCGGGAGTGACGTTGAAAGCGCACAACACCGAGCCGCCAAGCTGCTCGCGCACCTTGACCATCTTCTCCATCACACCGGCCGGCAGCACCAGGTCGTCCGGCAGCATGACGGCCACGACGTCCTCGTCCTCGTCGAGAGCGACCTCCGCGCAGCCAACCGCATGCCCCAAGCCGAGCGGCTTGTCCTGCGTCACCGAGATCGCGTCGATCAGATCAGCGGCGCGCGCCACCTTTTCCACCTGCTCGTCCTTACCGCGGGCGGCAAGCGTTTCGCGCAGGGTGGAAAACTCGCCGAAGTGCGCCATGATCTCCTCTTTTTGCGGGGCAACCACAATGGCCAGGCGCTGCGCACCCAGCTGTGCGGCCTCCTCCGCAATCAGCTCAATGCCCGGAGTGTCCACCACGGGCAGAAGCTCCTTCGGCACAGTCTTCGTCGCAGGCAAAAAGCGGGTCCCCATACCTGCCGCCGGCACCACAACTGTCTTGACCGCGCCAGAGGTCGACGCGGCGGTCGTTTCGCTAGAATTCCGCATAAATACCCAGCCTACATCGCGCAAAACTGCTATTTTGTTCCGACTCCCTCCCGCGCGAAACTTCCCGGGCGTTTCACAGACATTCACAGACACCACCAGCACGAAAGGATCCCGCTCGATGTCCCCGCGATCTTCCTCTGCAAAGCAGGCACTGCGCGCGCAGCTCACCCAGGCCCGCCGCGCACTGCGCGATGACCCGCAGCGCAAGGCACTTCTCGACGCCGCGCTCACGGAACACACCATGTCGTTTTTACGCGACATAGGCGCCGAGGATTCCAACATCGCGGCCTACAACCCGCTGCCTACCGAGCCCGGCGCGGCCAACTTCGCGGACATGTTGCGCGCGCATGCCCGCCGGGTCTTCGTGCCACTCTCGCTTCCCGACGGCGTACTCGCGTGGGCGGTACAGGACGGCGCACCCGCAGCACCGGGTGCGCTCGGTATCAGCGAGCCTGCCGGGCCGCGCTACACCTCGCGCGTACTCGACTCCTGCGGCGCACTCATCGTGCCTGCCTTGGGTGTGGACGCCAGCGGCATGCGGCTGGGCAAGGGAGCCGGATACTACGACCGGGCACTTTCAGCCACCGACGCCCCCACCGCCGCGGTGGTCTACGACGACAACGTGGTCGATGCCGTGCCGCACGACGCACACGATGTGGCCGTTCAGGCGGTGATCACCCCGTCTGGCTGGTGGTGGGCAGAAAGAAAGTAGCCAGGCAATGGGAACCGCGGGGGCGGCGGCTGCGTCTAATAGGCATGGATCTTGCAACGCGCCTGCGCACCCCAGGCTATCGCCGCACCGTACTGCTGCGGCGGGTGCTCGCCGCCCTACTTATTGCCGCCGCCTGCGTCAGCGCACTGGTGCGCGCCACACACACCGACCCGGTCGCCGTAGTCTTTGCGCGCGATGTGGCCGCCGGCACTCGCTTAAGCCCGGAGGACGTCACGCTGCGACGCGTGCCCGAAGAGGTGCTTCCGGACCACGCCTTAAGTGAGGAGGCACTCGCACACTCCCACATTTTGGCCGCCTCGGCCGCGGCCGGTGAGGTAGTCACCACCACGCGCCTGGTCGGCCCCGACCTGGTCAGCGACCTCGTCGCCGACGCTCCTACCGGGGAGCCTTTTACGATGGTGCCGATCTCCTTGGCAGAGCCCGATATCCTGCCAATGCTGCACCACGGTGCCCGGGTAGACATCGTGACCGAGGGGCCTCGCACCGTGGCCACCGGCGGACGCATAGTCACGGTCAGCGACGAGGATTCGGGCGGGAAAGATACGGTGCTGGTGCTGTTGCGCCAGTCCCAGGCGGCGGCCGTGGCGGCGTCGTCGTTGACCGAGCCGCTCGCGGTGGTTTTGACTCCGGATGCAACTTCGGCATAGACTCCGTACTCTTGACATTTGCCATGGATGATCGCGCAACTTCGCCACCATGGTGACTTTCCCCCATGACTCAAACAAGGAGTGTTTTCCATGCTCAAGGGCTTCCGCGACTTTATTCTGCGCGGCAACGTCATCGACCTGGCTGTCGGTGTGGTCATCGGTGCCGCGTTCACCGCTGTGGTCACCGCGTTCTCTGACGCGATCATCACCCCGCTGCTGAACATCTTCGGCGACGCCGAAGTCGGCGAAGGCTGGAAGATCCCGGTTATCCCGGGCCGCCCCGAGACCGCGCTCGACCTGGGCATGCTGGTCTCCGCGATCATCAACTTCCTGCTCATCGCGGCAGTGGTCTACTTCTTCATCGTCGCTCCGATGAACAAGCTCGACGAGATGCAGAAGCGTCACCGCGGTATCTCCGAGGACACCCCGGCACCGACCGAGACCGAGCTGCTCACCGAGATCCGCGACATGCTCGCGGGCCAGACCCCGCAGCAGGCTGGCAGCTCCACCCCGCCGGCAACCGGCGAGAGCCCAGAAACCAAGTAGCTTTTCCAGCTGCTCGTAACGCCCGCTCGCACCTACTCACCGTGGTGCGGCGGGCGTTCGTTTTCGTAGAAGGCCCGGCCGGTCAGCTCCGGCTCCGCGTCTTCTTCCAACGCAACCTCGCGCAGACCGTCCGAGTCGTTGCTCTCTCCCACGAAGGTGCCCGTCGGCGCGTCTGCGGTGCGGTCGTAGTCCACGTCCGCGACGCGGCGTACCCTGCGGCGCTGCCGTGCCATACCTATTGCACCGTGTAGCTGTTGAGCTCGCCGATGAGGTGCTCCACCAGCGGGGCAACCGTGGCAACGCCGTCCCGGATGGCCTGGCGGCTCGGTGCGAGGTTCACCACCACGGTCGAGCCGGAGACGCCGCAAATGCCGCGCGAGGTCGCCGCATCCACCGCGCCGCAGGACTGCCCCGAGGAGCGGATGGCCTGCGCTACGCCCGGCACCATCTTGTCAATCACGGTGCGGGTGGCCTCCGGCGTCTTATCGCGCGGGCCCACGCCGGTGCCGCCGAGCGTGAGCACCAGGTCGACGCCGCCGACCACGCCGGTCTCGATCACCTTGCGGATCTCCGACTTCTTCGATTTGGTCCGCACGACGCCATCAACGTGGTAGCCGTACTCCCCCAGCAGCTCGGCGACCATCTTGTCGGTATTGTCCCCCGGCGACTCGTAGCGGTGATCCCCCACGAGCACTACGATCGCACGGGTCTGCGCCGGAGTGGACTGCTCGAGCTCCACGGCGCGCAGGAACGTCTCGTCCGGTTCCGCGCCGTCAAACGCATCCAGTGTCTTCGTGGTCCCCGTCGTCCCCATTGTCTCTGCCATAACCTTCTTCCTCGACGTCCCTTACCGGCAAGCGCCGGAATTTTTGCCCATGATGTAGCCCTTAACTTACTCGGAACTGAGCGTCACATCTACGGAAACGGGATCCTCCTCCCCCGGGCGCTCCACCTGCAGGGTGACGGTCTCGCCGAAGTCGTGCGAGCGCGTCGCGGCGATCAGCGCATCTGCCGAGTCGATGAGCCGGTCGTTGAGCTTCACAATCACGTCACCGGCGTGCAGTCCGGCCTGCTCCGCAGGGCTGCCGGGTTCGACGGCGGCGACCCGGGCGCCCTCGGTGCCGTCGTCAAGCGCGCTGACTCTGACCCCGAGCATGGGCTGGGTGGCCACGCCGTCGTCGATAAGCTGCTGGGCGACGCGCTTGGCAAAATTCGAGGGAATGGCAAAGCCCAAGCCGATCGAACCCCCCTGCTGCCCGCCGTAGGAGCCCGCCGACAGCGAGGCGATCACCGAGTTCATGCCGATGAGGTTGCCCTGCATGTCCACCAGCGGACCGCCGGAGTTGCCCGGGTTGATCGCCGCGTCGGTTTGGATGCCGTCCATGAGCGAGCTTTCGCCGCCGCCCTGGCTCGCGCGCACCGGGCGGTTCAGGGCGGAGACGATACCGCTGGTCACCGTCGCGGACAGGCCAAGCGGCGAGCCGACGGCGACGACCTCCTGGCCCACGGCGAGCTGGTCGGAGTTGCCAAACTTCATCGTGGGCAGGTTGCTCACGTTTTCAATCTTGAGCACTCCGACGTCCGTGTTCACGTCGCTGGCCACGTAGGTCGCGTCGTGCCGCGTGCCGTCATTCAGCGTGACCTGGATGCGCGCCTGCGGGCTCTGCGCGTCCCCGATGACGTGGTGGTTCGTCAGCACATAGCCGTCCGAGGAGATGATCGAACCGGAGCCCTCCGCACCCCCGCGCGGGGTCTGCACCATGATCGAGACGACCCCGGGAAGCACCTGTGCGGCCACGTCCTCCACCGAGCCTTTCGGTGCCTGCGGTTTCTCGCCCTCAGGCTCGCTTGCCGACTCTGCCGACTCTGGTGGCTGTGCCTCGAGCGCATTGTAGGTCTCACCCGACTGCTCCGCCCCACGGCTCCCGGCGACATACCCCGCCCCACCGCCGGCGATCAGCGACGCAACCAGGGCCGTGGCGATCATCGCACCCGGGCCGAAGCGCTTCCCGGATGACGCCTGGTGCGGCGGGTTCGCAACGTGGTAAACGGCCTGCTGGGTGTGGTTCGCGCCTTCTGGGTTGCGCGGTTCCTCCGGAAAAGTCATGTGCTCCATTATGCGGGACCGCTCTGCGCGCCGACTTGAGGCACGGCACTACCCAACGTACCGCTTCCTGAGCACTTCCTGTGTGCGATGCACTGGGGGAAGTGCCCTACTCGCCCTCTTCAGGGCGGCGGCCCGGGAAGACCACGCGCATACGCGTGCCGCCGTCGTCGGACTCTTCCACGAAGATCTGCGCGCCGTGGCGATCAAGCACCTGCTTCACAATCGCGAGTCCCAGGCCGGAGCCCGGCATCGCGCGCGACTCCGGGGCACGGTAGAAGCGCTCGAAGACGCGGTCGCGCTCACGCGGGGCAATGCCCGGGCCGGAGTCGTCCACGATCAGCACAGCCTTGGTGGTCGCGGCCTTCAGGGAGATACGCACGGTGCCGCCCTGCGGTGACCACTTCGCGGCATTATCGATCAGGTTGATCGGCGCGCGCCCCATGGCAAAGTGGTCGCCCTTCATGATCCACGGGTCCGCATGGAACTGGAAGGTCACATCGGGACGACGGCGGCGCACTCGGTCCAGGGCTTCCTCCAAGATGGCGTCCAAGCGCAGGTCCACAAACTCGGTGTTCGGGGAGTCCTCGCGCGCCAGGTCAACCAGGTCGCCGATGAGCGTGGACATCTCCTCCATCTGCGCGAGCACGTCGTGCTCGAGGTTGTCGCGCTCCTCCTGGGAGATCATGTCCTGGTGCCCGGATTTGTACATCATCATGAACAGCTCGATGTTCGTGCGCATCGACGTCAGCGGAGTCTTCAGCTCATGGCCCGCATCGGCAACGAGCTGCGTCTGACGCGTGCGTGAATCCTGCAGGGTACGCATCATCTCGTTGAAGGAACGGCTGATCTTTGCCAGCTCGTCATCGCCCTCCACCGGCAGTGGCTTCAGCTCCTCGGTCCGAGTGACCTCATCCACCGCGCGGTGCAGCCGCCGCAGCGGGTAGAGTGCTGCCGCAGCCACAATCGTGGACACCGCCCACGCCATCGCGGCCCCCAAGGCCAGGATCACGAGCAGGGCCGCACCGGAGCTGCCCTGCAGACGCCTCGAGGGGTCGACCTGCTCGGCAAGTGCAACGGATGCTCCACGTTCCGAACGCAGCACCAAGATGCGCTCCCCGCCCGCGGTGCGGGTGGAAATCTGCTCGCCTTCCTTCTGCGAGTGGAAGGTACCACCGACCGGGACGGCGTCGCCGAAGTACTTGTTGGAGCCCGCCGGAGAGACGGCGGCCTTGATCCCCGGGTTGTACTTCTTGAACTGCGCGATCTCCGCTTCGAGGTCAGCCTCTGAACTCTTCTCCGCCTCCCGGGCAATGGCATAAGCCTTCGAGCTCAAGTCATTGTCCATGGAGTTAGTAATCGCAGTCGTGGCAGCCCAATAACTGACCATCGCGGTGACCAGCACCGCAAAAGCCACCATCACGCCGGTGAGCACCACCAGCTGTTGGCGCAACGAAAGGCCGAGACCTAGAAAGCGCGAATTCTTAAACTGCGTCGGCTGCATCTCCTCAGGAGTAAGCTGCCAGGCGTCCTGGTCGCGCTGAAAGGTCTCGGCGGATTGCCGCAGGATCACGGGGCAGTCTCCCGCAGCACGTAGCCGACGCCACGCACGGTGTGGATCAGACGGGCCTCGCCTGCAGCCTCGGTCTTGCGGCGCAGGTAGCCGATGTAGACCTCAAGCGCATTGCCCGAGGTGGGGAAATCGTAGCCCCACACCTCCTCCAGAATGGTCTGACGCGACAGCACGCGGCGCGGGTTCTGCATCAGCAGGTGCAGCAGCGCGAACTCGGTGCGGGTGAGCGAAATCGTCCGGGTCCCGCGAGTCACATCGCGCGTTTCCGGGTTCAACGTGAGGTCCTCGAACTTCAACGACGAAGACTCATGCGAATTCTCGTCAATCGAGTCCGCCCGGGCGCGACGCAGCAGCGAGCGCACTCGCGCGAGCAACTCCTCGAGCGCAAAAGGCTTAGGCAGGTAATCGTCCGCGCCCGCGTCTAGGCCGGCGACCCTGTCAGAGACGCCGTCGCGCGCGGTGAGCATGAGCACCGGCCGGTCGTACCCGGAAGAGCGCAGCGTACGGCACACGCCGAGACCGTCGAGCTTGGGCATCATCACGTCGAGGATGGTCAGATCCGGCTCCTCGGTGCGGATCATGTCCAAGGCCTCTTCCCCATCTTGGGCCAGGCACACCTCGTACCCGTTGAAGCGGAGAGAGCGCTTGAGCGAATCGCGGACGGCCTGCTCGTCGTCAGCCACTAAAATTTTCATGTATCTATTATGGCCTATCAGTTATCTTCTCGTACACAACATCACAAAAGGCCGGATCCCGAGAGCGGAATCCGGCCTTTTCGCGTGCTTACTTAAGCAACAACGCGAACACTCACTAGAACTGCTCGACGTCGATCAGGCCAGCCTGAGCAGCCTTGACCAGACGACGCGGGATGCGCACTTCCTGGCCGTCGATCTTGACAACCTGCAGCTGGGCATTGTCAGCCTTCCACTGCGAACGGCGCATACGGGTGTTGGCGCGGGACTTCTTAAACTTCGGTGTAGCCATTTCTCAATTCCTCCTTCTACGCCTTACTTAGCGGTCTTCTTCTTGCGGCGAGCCATGCCACCGAAGCGCTGGTTGAACTTCTCAACGCGGCCAGCGGTGTCCATGAGACGCTGTGCGCCGGTCCAGAACGGGTGGGACTCGGCGGTCACATCGACGACGATGAGCGGGTACTCGTTGCCGTCTTCCCAGGTATCGGTGCGGTCGGAGGTCTTGGTGGAGCGCGTCAGGAACTTGTGGCCCGTGTTCGCGTCCTGGAAAATCACCGGGTGGTAATCCGGGTGAATATCCTTCTTCATATGCTTCGTCTCCCTCAGGATTGAACTTCAGGTCGGTTCCCTTTTCTCAAGGGATCGTGCCTGAGTTGGGTGCGAAAATGGTCAAGTGCACAGCGATTGCTGAACAACCTGCAGAATTATACTTCCCCGAGGCTCTTTTTCCTAATCGCGTGCTTTTGCTTTTCGACGCCAGAGCACCAGCACCCCGGCCAACGCCTGCGCCAGGCCGAGCACGACCCACGCAACGTTGCCCAGCTCAATCGGATAGGCCAAGCTCAGTACCGCAAGCATGAGGTGCATCCCGCCGTGCGAGCCTGCAGCCCACCAGAAGCTGCCAAAGCGGTAGACCAGCGCCGCGCCCAGGATGGACATCCCGAAGGGCATCGCCAGGTAGACGAGGTGGTCCAGCGCGCTTTGTTGCCCGCCGGAAGAAGTCAGGTGAATCAACGTGAAGGCGGCAGTCGTCCAGACAATGGTGAGAGTTTCTCGGTGCCGCGTGAGATCGAACAGCCAGCCGCGGTAGAGCAGCTCCTCGGGGATACCTTGCAGCAAGTATGCGCGCACAAGGATCCAAGCGATGATTGCGACCAGCGGGTAGTCGCCGGCCTCGGCTGCCTCCTGCACCACTTGCCCGGGTCCGAGGATCGCTGCGAGCACTGCCCACCCCACGAGCATCGGCACGGCCACCACGAGCGTGCCGCCGACAAGACCCCAGGCCCCGCGCCAATTGATGCTGGAGCGCTCAACGTAGCGCACCCACACGACGACGAACGCGACCACCAGGACGGGTGTGAGGCAGAACAGGAGTGTCTCATCTACGTATGGGGCGAGCGGGACCCGAGCGAAGTTTGCGCCCAGGAGCACGCCCATAGCGATAAGGGCGCGCAGCAAGAGACCGAATGCGTTAACAGGAATTCTTGGGTTCATGGTGCACGACTTTATGGAGCGCACGCGGGCGTGAATAGTGGATGCGGTCACCAAAAACCATGACCCGAGTCACGGGTGTCAGCCGGTAGGTTAGGCCCCATGAACCGCGTCCACCTCTACCTTTTGGACAGCATCTTGGTGTTCGCCATCTTGCTGTATATCAACTTCACGTCAGCGGCGCTCGCGCGTAAGGGAATTCTCCTGGCGGTCGCCTTACTCACCGTCGCGGCGTGGGTGGCGTGGCGCAGGACGGAGCACAGAGTTGCCGCGGTGGCTTTTTCCCTGTGCGCGTTCGCCGTCTTCGCCACGGCGAATAACCCGATCAGCATCCTTGTGCTGTGGTGCGCAGTCGTGGCAGTGCACATGAGTCTGGGCAAGCGGGCGGCGTATGTCTACGCAGGTGCGATCGTCGCGGCTGCTTTTCTCGCGCAGCTCAAGGTCCAAGCTCCGGTAAGCAAGATCGCGCTTGAAACGCTCGCCGGCGCTGCCGCAGCTGCGGCAGCCCTGAATCTTGCCTCCACGGTCTCCCGCCAGCGCTGGTACGAGGCGCACCAGCAGGACATGGCGGTGGCGAAGGAGCGTGAAAGGATCGCGGCCACGCTTCACGACGCCCTCGGGCACCGCCTCACCACCATCGGGCTGAGCCTCGACTACGCGCTCCGGATCCCCGACGCGGAAAAGCGTGATAGTGAGATCGCGCATGCACGCGCAAGCGTCTCGGAGGCTCTACAAGAGATGCGCGCGACGGTCCGCGCGATGAAACCTGCCGCGCATCCTGATGAGGACATCGAGTCCGCACTGTCCCATCTGGCGGAGTCTTTCGCCACCACTTCTTTGGACGTTGAGTTTTCTCACGCTGTTCACACACCACAGGCGAAGTACTCCACCGAAGAACGAATGCTCATGCTGCACTTTTGCCAAGAGGCACTGACCAATGTGCTGCGCCATTCGCACGCAACGAAGGCACAGATCGTCCTTGATGACCGAACACTGGCCGTAACGGACAACGGCATAGGCACGACTGGGCCGGAAGCTTTCGGCATCACGTCGCTTCGCGAACGCGCTGCAGGCCTCGGTGGTGAAATCAATACGCTCGCCCACGGCGGCATTGACGGAGGTTTCCGCATCGAATTGCACCTCAAGGAGAAATCATGACCACACGCGCGCTACTTATCGACGACCACGAGATGCTCCTGCGCGGCCTCAGGCTCATCTTGGACACCGACGACCGTGTTGAAGTTGCCGCCACAACTACCGACGGAGCGGAAGCGCTGGAGCTTGCCCGCCGCCATAACGTCGACGTGGTGGTCACCGACGCAGCAATGCCGGGAACCGACGGGCTCGGGGTCGTGCGCGCCTGCAGCCCACACGTTCCCGTCCTTGTACTCACCACTTTCGACGACGCAAACTTGGTAACAAGCCTGCTCGACGCTGACGCGTCCGGCTACATCCTGAAAGATGTGTCCCCGGAAGAATTGGCAAACGCCATCGTCGCCACCGCCCAGGGCGGCCTCGTCCTCGACCCTCGTATCGCCCGCTACGCTGCGGGGAACCCACAGCTGGCGATCTTGACCCCGACTGAGCGCTCCGTCGCCGAGAAGGTCGCTCGAGGAATGAGCAACCAGGAGATCGCCGGTGCACTCTTCCTGGCTGAAGGCACCGTGAAAAACCACGTTTCTGCCTTGCTCCGAAAACTCGAAGCGCGCGACCGCACGGTACTCGCCTTGAGGTTAGCCAAGGCTTTGGGGATCTAGACTCTTTGCTCGTGCGCCTTACCTCTATATTTTGGCCCGCGGCGGCCGTCGTACTGTTTGTCGCCCTGGCACTGACGGATACCGCTGCCGCCACGTCAGTGGCCGGGCGGCTGCTGCCCGTTTTGGTTTTTGCCGCTGCGATGTCTGCCATGGTCAACCTCGCCGCACAGGCGGGAGTGTTCGAGGCGCTCGCCGCGTGGATCGAGCGCACGCACTTCGTGTGGCCCGCCTTTCTCGTGCTGTGTGTCTTCGTCACCATCTTCCTCTCCCTAGACACCACAGCGATCATGCTCACGCCCCTGGCCGTAGCGGTGGCGCGACGTAACGGGCTGAGCGTCGTGGCCTTATCACTGTCGGTGGTGTGGATCGCCAATCTTGGCTCAATGCTGCTCCCGGTCTCCAACCTGACCAATCTTTTGGCGCTGAAGCACTACTCGGGCACATACGACTTTGTCGCTGCATCCTGGAGGTCAGCACTCGTCGGCATCGCAGTCGCGGTCGCGGCTTCCTACGTTGCGCGCTTCATCTTTGGTGCGGAAAAGCAGCAGCACTCCCCGAGCGCCCCGCCCAGCCCAGGAGCTGCACTGTGGATTCTCGGGCTGACTGTCGTCGCACTACTCACGCCAATCCCCTTTTGGGCGACCAGCGTGGTCGGGGCTGTGGCGATGGCGTTGGCGGTGGGCGTCGAGAACCGGGGCGAGCTTGTGCCGTGGCAGTCGCTGGCGCTCGTCGTCGCTATTTCTTCTGCCGTAGCGCTGCTGCCTCCGCTGCACATCAACGCCCCCGCTGCACTTTCGGGCACGGTTGCCGCCAACCTGGTGAACAACCTCCCTGCGTACTTGCTTTTGGAAGGCGACGAGCCGATGCAGCTGCTCGTCGGCGTGAACTTCGGGCCGCTGATTACGCCCTGGGCTTCCCTGGCTACACTCCTGTGGCACAGCCAACTGGAGCGCGCGGGGATACAGATCCCGTGGCGGGTGTTTATCGCCTTCGGGTGCGTGCTGGTGCCGCTGGCCGTGTGGCTGGGAAGCGCGGTCGCCTGAGATTAGGAGATTTGGCACGAAACATGTATTGTTGACTCTCGCTGTTGTCGAAGTACACGTTTACGCCTACGTCAACCGATTGCACTCGACGCTTTTCGCGGACCCTCACACCGCTTTGTTAGTGGCGTCATCCTCACAAGTGATCAGTGCGTGGGCGGCAGAAGAGAAAGAAGTCAACCCATGTCGGCACATTGCCAGGTCACGGGACGGAAGCCGCAGTTCGGCAAGACCGTCTCGCACTCGCACCGCCGCCACTCGCGCCGTTGGAACCCCAACGTGCAGAAGCGCCGGTTCTACCTGCCCTCCGAGGGCCGTACCATTACTCTGACCGTTTCTACCAAGGGTCTGAAGATCATCGACCGTGACGGCATCGAGTCCGTCGTGGCAAAGATCCGCGCACGAGGTGAGAAGATCTAATGGCACGTAACGATATTCGCCCGATCATCAAGCTGAAGAGCACCGCGGGCACCGGTTTTACCTACGTCACCCGCAAGAACAAGCGCAACAACCCGGATCGCATCACGCTGAAGAAGTACGACCCGGTTGTGCGTAAGCACGTTGAATTCCGCGAGGAGCGATAAACAATGGCGAAGAAGTCCAAGATCGCTAAGAACGAGAAGCGCAAGGAAATCGTTGCTCGCTACGCTGAGCGTCGCAACGAGCTCAAGGCAATCATCCGCAACCCCGAGACCTCGGACGAGGATCGCCTGGAAGCACAGTTCGAGCTGAACCGTCAGCCGCGTGACGCTTCGCCCGCGCGCGTGCGCAACCGCGATTCCCACGACGGCCGTCCGCGCGGTTACCTCCGCAAGTTCGGTCTGTCCCGTGTCCGTATGCGCGAGATGGCTCACCGTGGTGAGCTGCCTGGCGTTCGTAAGTCTTCGTGGTAAGGAGGATTTGACCAATGAAGCGCAATAATCACCGCAAGGCGCGCATGGAGCAGTCCCGCCGCCCGAAGAAGAACCCGCTCAAGGCCAAGGGCATTGAGTCGGTCGATTACAAGGATGTAGAGACCCTGCGTCTGTTCATCTCGGATCGTCACAAGATCCGTTCCCGCCGCGTCACCGGCTTGACCCCGCAGCAGCAGCGTCAGGTTGCTACCGCAGTCAAGAACGCGCGCGAGATGGCTCTCCTGCCGTTCACCACTCGCTAAGCAACGGTTGACAGCAGCGTAGAGTCTTTCGACTTAAAAAGCGCCCGCCCCGTGCTCACGATGAGTACGGGGCGGGCGCTTTTCGTCCGTACACCAACGCATCTACAGGCAAAACTACCTTTCAACCGATTGAAAGCTGAGCATGCAGTAGACTGGTCAGGCACGTAAGGCACATGGAGAGGAGCAGCGCATGACGCGAACCGTAGGGCGCCCCCGCAAGAACCGGCCCCGCCGCCGCGGGAAGACCGCCCGCGAGGAGATTCTCGACGCTTCCTCGGAGCTGTTCACCCGCCGCGGGTTCTCCACCACCTCCACCCACCAGATCGCGGAGGCCGTGGGCATCCGCCAGGCGTCGCTCTACTACCACTTCCCCTCGAAGAACGACATCTTCCTCACGCTGCTCAAGGGCACGATTCAGCCCGCGCTGGACTTGGCCTCGGACCTCGCGGAGTCAGATGCTTCGCCCGCGCTGAAGCTGTGGGCGCTGTGCGCGGCGGAGACACGCATCCTTCTGTCCTCGAATTGGAACATTGGTCGCCTCTACCAGCTGCCCACCCTGGACTCGGAGGAATTCAAGGAGTACCACGAGGACCGCGCGAAGCTGGAGGGCATCTACCGCGATTTAGCCGCGCAGATCGTCGGCGATGACGACCCGCGCATTGACTTGCCCTTCCACATGACGCTCGCCGCGATCGAGATGCGCGATAACACGGGCACCGCGCCCTACCCGCTTGTCGACGATGCGTTACCCGCCCCCTCCGTCATGATCGCCGATGCCGTGCTCGATGTCCTGCACGCGGAGCTGCCCTCCTGCCGCGGTGAGCGCACTCTCGAGCTGGTGGCCAAAGTCTCCGGGGAGCAGGCCTAGCCGCCGGAGTGCTGGCAGGCGGCGGGCGCAAAGGCGTCCGCCTGCTCCCCCAGGTTTTGTGCCATCGCGGAGAGCATCTGCTGGCCCGTCTCGTAGGTTCCGTCGGCAGGCAGCGCGGTGAGTGCCACGGGGACGTACGTGCCGTTGCCACGCGGCAGCAGACCGAACTGGCGTACCTGGTACATCCCGGACTCGTCCGGGCCCCATCCGCCTTTGAACAGCGCGCCCTGGGTGCCGAGCCCGTAGGACTGCCCGGGGTCGACCTGTCCCATCAGCCCGAGGACCTCGCCTGCCCCGGACACGCATGCCAAGGTGTTAGCCATGGTCGCCTCATCCGCCACGCTCAGAGGCGTTTGGCCGTAGGTGGAAAACTCGGGGCGAAGCGGGGCCGTATTCACCCCGGTTCCAAGTCCGAGTTCAGCTAGCACCGCGTTTGTCCCGGCTTCGCCCGCGACCGTGTAGAGGCGCTGGGCGGCGTCGTTGTCCGAGGCGGTGATCGCGGCTGCGGCGTCCGGGCTCAGCGACGGGTCGGCGCGCAGGGCAGCGATCGCGATCGGCACCTTGATCGTCGACCAGGCCGGGGTGGGTTCAGTGAATCCTGCAACCACGATCCCTTCCGGCCCACCGACGGCTGCGCCGGCGGTGCCGAGGTGTGAGGCGGCCTGCACGGCGGCGTCGACAAGCGGGCGCACATCCGCGGGTGCTGGGGCGGGCTCAACGGATTGGGCGGGCGGCGAGACGAACTCGGTGGAGGTCACCACCACCGTCGGAGGTGCTTCGCTCGGCCCGCAGGCGCTCAGGCACAGGGCCGCCGCAGCAACCGCGCCGAGCGTGCGATGCGCTACCAAATCTTCACACGCGCGTTGTCGCCGCCGTAGCAGTACACCGTGGCCCCGCCGCTGCACGACATGGTGTAGGTGGAGCCGGTGACCGGACTGTAGACGTTGACCGTGACGTTCGGGCTACCCGTGCTGTTGTAGGCGTCCACGAAGGCGCTGTACACGTTCGCCGCGAACGGACCCGAAGTATTGCTGGACGCCGCCGCATAGTGGCCATACGCCTGGCGCGACGCAGCCGGGGCCGACACTGGCTCCGCCGCGGGTGCCGGGGCCTGCTGCTGAGCCGGTTCCTGCTTGAGCGTCTGGGTCTCTACCTCGGTGACCACGACGGGGTCCTGCTGTGCGCTCGAGCGCTGGAAGGCACCCGTGCCGCCCAGGTAGGCCACCACGCCGACGACCGTGGCGAGCAGAATGCCGAGCACACCAATGATCCACGGCAATGCCTTGTTACCGCTCTGCTGCGGGTAGGGCTGGGCGTAGACCGGCTGTCCGTAGACGGGCTGCTGGGGCGGATAGCCCTGGGAAGGAAACTGCTGTCCTCCGGCTTCGGGGACTGCCCACTGCTCAGTGTCTGGGTTGGGGGCACCCTGTCCGTATTGTCTACTCACTATCGGCCTTTCCCCTCGATGTCAGCTACTGCCTCGGGGTATGTCTGCAAATGGATACGAGTAGATCATAGCCAAACCCTGGACACATCATGACAATTACCGAAAAACTTTCCGGCAATGCTGTGCGCACGCTATCGCGCCGTCGTCGGTGTCGTGGTCCTTTTCGGGGTCCTTTTCGGGGTCCTTTTCGGGGTCCTTTTCGGGGTCTTTTTCGGGCTTGTTGTCGTCGCTTTAGCCGAAACCGATCCGCCCTTCGTGGTGGTCTTCGTCGCTGCCTTCTTTGTCGCAGGGTTTGAAGAGGTTGGTGGCTGCGTTGTCACGACTCGCGTCGTGGTAACTTCAGTCAGCCGCGTAGACGTCACCACGACAGTGTTCGTCACGGGGTCGGGTGTCTTCCCGCCTTTGGCAAGGCTCGTGGCGGAGGCGGCGAGAAGTACGCCAACCACAAGGGCCGCGAGAGCAACTATCCCTCCGACGACCCAGACGCCAACACTTGGAGCAGGGCGTTCCTCGTCCGAATCGTCGTCCCACAGCACATCCTGCTCGAGGGTGCTCTCAGGGGAGAGTGCGGGAAGCTCAGCGGTCGGCGGGTCGTCGCCCTGGTGTTCCTCGGGGTCGACCACGCGCTACCGCCTTCCTCCGCGCTCTTCGTCAGCGCGCTTGTCCTCGTCCGGATCTCGGAAGAGGTTAGCAGCGCGAGGTTGGCAGACCGCCGCGCATTCCCTCAATGCCGCGTGCGAGTTCGTTGAGCATCTGCGTACTCTCGGCGTAGCCACCGTTGCTGAACGTGGTAATTGCAACGGCAATGTCGCCGTTCGGTCCCGGGATCAGACCAAACTGGCGCGTGAGGTACCCGCCTTGGTGAACGTTCCAGCCGCCCTTGAAGCGGGCACCGCCGATCTGGCCCAGCCCCCAGCGCTGGTCGCGGGTGATCTGCCCCATCAAATCCAGTACGGGCTCGTGGCCGCGCACGCAGCGCAGGCCGGAGGCGAACTGTGCCTGGTCCGCGGTCGTCCACAGCGTGCCCATCTCGTAGCCCGCGGGCGTGGTCGTCTTCGAGCCAGCCTCGGCGATCACGCCGCCGTAAGCAGACGCCGGGACCTGCGCGAACATGCGGTGCGCCGCCGGGTTGTCCGAGACGGTGATCGCCAGGCGCGCGTCACCAGCAAAGGCCGGGTTCTGCCGCAGCGCCGCGATGGACAGCGGCACCTTCATCGTGGAGAAGGCGGGCTCCGCCCGGTTGTCCCCCACCGTGATCTGCCTACCCGCGCCCGCCACGGAGATGGCCGCGCGCCCGCCGTGT
This sequence comes from Corynebacterium imitans, assembly GCF_000739455.1. Lineage (NCBI taxonomy): Bacteria > Bacillati > Actinomycetota > Actinomycetes > Mycobacteriales > Corynebacteriaceae > Corynebacterium > Corynebacterium imitans. The sequence continues at coordinate 745,606 of NZ_CP009211.1, read as the reverse complement.
CGGCCCACCACGTCCTGGACCAGCTGGTGCAGCTTCGCCTGGGCATCCGGAGCGACCGGTGCCGGTTTCGCCGGGGCCTTCTTCTCCTGCCCCGGCTGCTTGGGGCGCAGCTGCGGCGGCACCTGCTGCTTCACGTTCGCGGGCAGGTTGTTGTACGCCTGCACGTACGCATCCCCGATGACGGGGAGTTCCTCCACGCGCGGGACGACAGGCAGGGCGATGCCCATGGCCGTCAGCGCAGCGATGATCTGCTTGGCCCAGGGCTGGGAAGAGAGCTGGGAAGACACGGGCGTGCTCCTTTAGTACAAACTGCAAAGACACGTGCATGGTAGCAGGAAAAGCACATGCCGCCTATGCAAACGCCGCGTGACCTTGAAACAGGCTACGCGGCGTCGAAAAGCGGCGATTTAGTGCGCGAAGTGGCGGGTGCCGGTGAGGTACATGGTCACGCCAGCTGCCTCCGCGGCGGCGATGACCTCCTCATCACGGATGGAGCCGCCCGGCTGCACCACGGCCTTCACGCCGGAATCCGCGAGCAGCTGGAAGCCGTCGGCGAACGGGAAGAACGCATCGGAAGCGGCCACGGCACCGTTGGTGCGGTTCTTGCCCTCGTCCAGGGTGTTCGCGCGGTCGACGGCCAACTTGGCCGAGTCGACGCGGTTGACCTGGCCCATGCCGATGCCTACCGACGCCCCGTTGTCCGCAATCAGGATCGCATTCGACTTCACGCAACGCACGCTGCGCCACGCGAACTCCAGATCTGCCAGGGTCTGCTCGTCGGCGGCCTCGCCGGCGACCAGCTTCCAGCTTGCAGCGGCGTCGCCCTCAGCCTGGTAGGAGTCGCGCTCCTGAACGAGCCAGCCGCCGGAGATCTGGCGACGCTCCTCGCCCGGCTGCTTCGGCTCGACCTGCAGGATGCGCAGGTTCTTCTTCTCCTTGAGCACCTCGATCGCGCCGTCCTCATACGACGGGGCCAGGATGACCTCGGTGAAGATCGGCTGGACCTGCTTGGCCATCGCTACGGTCACCTCACGGTTGGCCGCGACCACGCCACCGTAGGCGGAGACCGGGTCGCAGGCGTGCGCCTTCGCGTGCGCATCAGCAATGGAGGTATCGGAAACAGCTACGCCGCACGGATTCGCGTGCTTGATAATGGCCACGCAGGCACGCTCGTGGTCCCAGGCCGCGCGCCAAGCGGCGTCGGCGTCCTGGTAGTTGTTGTAGCTCATTTCCTTGCCGCCGAACTGGGTGGCATTCGCAATGCCCCAGCCCTCGTTGACCAGGCGGGCGGACTGGTGCGGGTTCTCGCCGTAGCGCAGCTCGTCGCCTTCAGTGGACTCAGCAGCGCCATCTGCGTCGAGCTGCTCAGCCAGCCAACCGGACACCGCCGCGTCGTACTGCGCGGTGTGGGTAAACGCCTCCAGGGCGAGGCGCTTGCGGTCTTCCAGCTCGAAGCCGTCGCCCTTGACGGCCTCGATGACCTCGGCGTAGCGCGCGGGGTTGGTCACTACGGCCACCGACGGGTGGTTCTTCGCGGCGGCGCGCACCATGGACGGCCCGCCGATGTCGATCTGCTCCACGCAGGCGTCGAAATCCGCGCCGGAGGCCACGGTCTCCTCAAACGGGTACAGGTTCACCACGACCAGCTGGAAGGGCTCAATTCCCAGCTCCTTGAGCTGCTCCGCGTGGCTTTCCTTGCGCAGGTCCGCCAGGATGCCGGAGTGCACGCGCGGGTGCAGGGTCTTCACGCGGCCCTCAAGCACCTCGGGGAAGCCGGTCAGCTCGGCGACCTCGGTCACGGCCACACCGGCGTCCGCGATGCGCTTTGCGGTGGAGCCAGTGGAGACGATTTCCACGCCGGCCTCACCCAGCGCGCGGGCGAGGTCCTCCACGCCCGTCTTGTCGTAGACGCTGATCAGCGCGCGCTTAATCTGAATTCCCATTGAAGACTACCTTCCCGTTGGAAATGGAGGCGCGACGCAGCAGATCCACAATCTGCTCGCGCTCGGCCTGTTTGATTCTTTCGTGCAGAGTGGATTTCGTGTCGCCCTCCTCAACGCGCACCGCGCGCTGCGCGATGATTTCACCGGTATCCATTCCGGCGTCCACGTAGTGGACCGTGCAGCCGGTGACCTTTACGCCGTAATCCAGCGCATCATCCACGGCGTGCGCTCCCGGGAACGCCGGCAGCAGGGAGGGGTGAGTGTTGATGGTGTGTCCCTCAAACTTGGCGAGGAACTCCGGCCCAAGAATCCGCATGAAGCCTGCGGAAACCACCACATCCGGCCGTGTTTTCGCCACCGTCTGGGCAAGCTCCGCGTCCCAGGCGGCGCGGTCTGCTTCCACCGGGACAACCGCGGTGCTGACCCCGGCGTTTTTCGCGCGCTCGATACCGGCGCAAAGTTGATCCGCGACGACGAGGTCGACGCGGTAGGGACTTGCTGTATCGTCCAAAATCGCCTTGAGCAGGCTGCCGGTGCCGGAAACCAGCACCACGACGGACAAAGGTTGGCTACTCACGGCCCATAGCTTAGTCGCCCTCAGGCTTTGTGGCTTCAGGGGCCGGATGCTTCTCGACGCCACGCTCCCGCACCCACGCCACACACCACACCAACAGCGCGATCACGGCCACCCACGCGAACATGAGCCCGCCGAGCATCCAGTAGGTCGGCCCAACCATGCCGTACGCGCCCGCCACACCGGAGGCGAGTGCGCCGAGGACGAGCCCGTAGACGCCGGCCCACGCCCCGATTGCGCCGGCGGTGGCCGCACTCGGGCGCACCTTCCACAGCGACGCGAGGATCACGGCCGCCGGAATCACCATCGCCACCGGCGCCCAGGCAGGCACGCTCGCGGGCACCGCGGCGAGCACGGGCAGCGGCGGCAGCGCTACATTGCCGGTGGCGAACAGGGAGGTCGCCACGCCCGCGTACTCGAAGGCGCCGCCGAGCAGCACCGCGAGTGTGGCGATCGCCGCATTCGGCAGGTAGAGCAGGCAGACGAGCAGAAGCCAGATCCCACCTACGGCCCCGAGGTTGGGGAAGCTCGCGATGGCCTCGCCGACGCGCTGGTAATTAAACGCCAGCAGGATGAGGAACACTGCCCCACCGGCGGCGAGTAGGTTGCGGGTGGCGTGTGCGGCGGTGAGTGCGGCGTCGATAAGCATTGGCGGGACGCTGATTCTTTTCGCCAGCGCGCGCCACAGCACGGTGCGCAGGCCGAAGCAGAATCCGATGAAGTGCAGCGCGAGCGGGTAGCTCAGGGCCTGCCACGCGGGCGGGGCGCTGGTGGTGTAGACTTTCGAGGCATCCGCGACCATGAACAGCGCGATGGCGGAGCACACGAGCGGGATGGCGAGCGTGAGCCCGAGCAGCGCCCACAGGTCCAGCACGCTCACGCGGTGCTCGGTAGCCGCGCGCACTCGGGTTGCTACCAGCGCGACGACGCCCACGGCGGGCAGCAGCGGGACCGCCCCCAGGGTGACCCCGTCGATGGTGGCGGGCACACCATGGCCAACGAGCCAGAACTCGCCAATCGTCAGCGGCAGATACGGCAGGGGCCAGCCGCCGATCAAAAGTACCGCGAAACACACTGCGACGGCACCGAGTGCGAGCACCGCGTTCGGCACAATGGCGAACGCGAAGTAGTGGCGGAGGCGCTCCTGCCAGGTCTCCGGCGCTTTCGTGTTGTCGCGCTTCTGGGCGCGCGCAGCGGTTCCAGCACGCTGCAAACGTGCCTTGGAGCGGCTGCGGGCGGCGGCGCGGTCGCGGGTGCGGCTTTCGCTGCGCGCGCGTGACGACGGGGCGGACCGGGGATTCGAATTCGTGCTCATCGTCAACTAACTCTGCCACCTCTCCCCTTATCGCCTGAGCTACAACACTCCACCGGCCCGCTACACCCGGATGTGTAACGAAAAGTGAGGTGGGCAACGATTAAGAATTTTTTGAGGAATTCAGTTGCCTTACCGAGACCAATTCGTTACAGTAACCACTCGTAGATAACAGGAAGGTTACAATCCGGGGCCGCCAAGGTCACGGAGTCGGATTTTCTAAGGGGACCTATGTACAAGGCATCGAAGCAGGGCGGCAAGCACCGGAAGCAGTCTCCCAATAAGGGTCGCGTCGCCATGGTAGCCGTGGCAACTGGTGCAGTCTCCACCGCCGGCCTGAGCGGTGCCGCAGCAGCAACGCTCGCCTCCGAGGGCACCACTGCAAACGACGCGAACGTCACCGTGGCGGCAGACACCGACCAGCTGGTCGCCGATGCAACCTCCGCCCTGGAGTCCGCCCCACAGATCCTGGCGATTGCCGAGTACAAGCCGGTAGTCAACCTGGCCGACCAGCTGGACAAGGCAGTCGCCCACTCCGACGAGGTAGCGAAGGCCGACGAGGCCGCTCGCGCACCGCAGGTCGCTCGCCCGGCCGAGGGTGCTTTCACCTCCGGCTTCGGCCCGCGCTGGGGCTCCTTCCACTACGGCGTCGACATTGCGAACGCCCCCGGCACCCCGATCCTGGCTGTCATGGACGGCACCGTGATCGACTCTGGCCCGGCCCAGGGCTACGGCAACTGGATCCGCCTCAAGCACGAGGACGGCTCCGTCTCTGTCTACGGCCACATGCAGAGCCTCGACGTTGCTGTCGGCGAGCGTGTGACCGCTGGCCAGAAGATCGCCGGCATGGGCAGCCTCGGCTTCTCCACCGGCTCCCACCTCCACTTTGAAATCCACCCGGACGGCGACACCCCGGTCGACCCGGCCCCGTGGCTGGCGCAGCGCGGCATCCAGCTCTAGGCTAAGGCGTTTCTTTTCGCCCCGGCACTGTTGTGTCGGGGCGTTTTTGCGTCTCATGCCGGTGACGCACCACCCCCGAGCGCCCGTCACATTAATAACAAATTTCACTTCAGTAACAGCGCGCTGGCCTGCACCAACGGTGGAAAATGACACAACTTTTCGACAAAAGCGCACGTCAAGGCGTTGCTTGGGCGGCAAATGCGCGCTAGATTCTAACGCGGTATTCGCTTTCCTAAAAGAAAAGGTTTGGAGCACATGCATCGTCGCCTGCTTCCCGCGGTCCTTGCCGCGGCGCTTGCGTTTTCCGCCACGCCGGCCATCGCGGCCCCAGTGTTCACGCTCAACGGCGCACCCATCGCCACCCAGCAGGAGGCAGTGCAACACCTCGCTTCCGCCGCCGACTCCATTCTGAAGGACGGCGCGACGCTGACTGTGGGCGATTACAGCATCGTCTACGACCCCCGCGCGCTCGGCCAGGAGATCAGCAGCCAGTTCACCCCCGACTCCGGCACCAGCAACGGTGGAGTGACCATGCAGCGCGGCCGCACCTCCGACGGCCGCACCGTAGTCACCCCGACGACGGGTACCTTTACGTCCGGCTACGGCCAGCGCTGGGGCGCGATGCACCGCGGTATTGACATCGCCAACAGCCTGGGCACCCCGATCTACTCCGTCATGGACGGCACCGTCATCAACGCTGGGCCCGCCCAGGGCTTCGGCAACTGGGTCGTGATCCAGCACGACGGCGGCGAGGTCTCTGTCTACGGCCACATGGCGCACTACAACGTAGCCGTCGGTCAACGCGTCCGTGCCGGCGAGCAGATCGCCCAGATCGGCAATGAGGGTCAGTCCACCGGCCCGCACCTCCACTTTGAGATCAAGCCGGACGGTGTGAACCAGGTTGACCCGGTGCCCTGGTTCGCGCAGCAGGGCATCCGGATTGCCTAAGCAGCCTAGCTAGAGCTTTTCCATCGGCACACCGCCGATGAGCATAAGCCGCACGGTGCCGGAGGAACCGAAATCCACCGTCACCGTCTCGCGCACCCCGGCCCCCTCCACCGTGAGTACGGTGCCCAGCCCGTACTTCGCGTGGTTGACGCGGTCGCCGGCTGCGAGGTCGAGGTGCTTGTTCACCCGCACTCCGCCGCTGCGGCCGGCACTCGGGCGACGGTGGGCGCGCTGCCCGCCGATCGGGGCGGGCTGGCCCCATGCATCAGTGCTGCCGGCAGGTTCGGTCCTGCGCCAGTCGATGAGGTCCTCCGGGACCTCTGCGAGGAAGCGACTGGCGGGATTGGTCACCGGGTTGCCCCAGGAAGAGCGCAACATCGCGCGGGTCAAATACAGCCGCTGCTTGGCGCGAGTAATACCCACGTACGCCAGGCGACGCTCCTCGGCGAGCTCGTCCGGGTCACCCAGGGCGCGCAGGTGCGGGAACTGCCCGTCCTCCCAGCCGGTGACGAACACGGTGGGAAACTCCAGGCCCTTGGCGGTGTGCAGGGTCATCATTGTCACCACGCCCTGCTCGTTGTCCGGCAGCTGGTCCGCATCTGCGACGAGTGAGACTTTCTCCAGGAAGGCCTGCAGGGAGCCGGGGGCCGGCTCGCCCTCCTCCATGACGGAGTCCAGCTCCTCGTCCGTCATGTAGGCGATTTGGTTCGCGGCCTCGGAGGAGAACTCGCGCGCCACGGAGACCAGCTCGTTCAAGTTGTCCAGGCGCGCCCCGTCCTGCGGGTCGTTCGAGGCTTCCAGCTGCTCGCGGTAGCCGGTCGCGTCCAGGATTCGGGAGACAAGCTGACCGAGGTCCGGCATGCCGGTGACCTCGTTGCGCATTTCGGGCATTTCTTTGCGCAGCCCGTCCATCAGCTCCACAAAGCCGGCGACGGCGTTTTTGCCGCGGGATGCGAGCATGTCGACCTTGCCCGCCGCGGCGTCGATAAGCGCCTGCCCAAAGCTGATCCCCTGGTTCTCCGCGTGCAGCGCGACCATGGCCTGCGCCTTGTCGCCGATGGCGCGCTTGGGCACGTTGACGATGCGGCGCAGGCTCACCGTGTCGTCCGGGTTGTCCAGCACCTTCATATAGGCGACGATGTCGCGTATCTCGCGGCGCTCGTAGAAGCGCGTGCCACCGACGACCTTGTACGGGATACCGGAGCGGATGAAAATGTCCTCCAGCGCGCGGGAGGCGTTGTTGGTGCGGTACATCACCGCCATGTCCGAGTACGGCACGCCTCTGTCGGCGAGCTCGTCGATCTCGGCGGCGATGAAGCGGGCCTCGTCGTGCTCATTGTCTGCGACGAACCCGATGATCTTCTCGCCCGCGCCGTGGTCCGTCCACAGCTTCTTCGGCCGGCGGCCCTCGTTCTGCGCGATCACGGCGTTGGCCGCGTTTAGAATGTTCTGCGTGGAGCGGTAGTTCTGCTCGAGCAGGATGGTGCGGGCGTTGGGGTAATCGCGCTCGAACTCCTCAATGTTGCGGATCGTCGCACCGCGGAAGGCGTAGATGGACTGGTCCGAGTCGCCCACCACGGCCAGCTCGGGCGCGTCCGGGCCAGTGCCGACGAGCGTGTGGATGAGCTCGTACTGCGCGTGGTTCGTGTCCTGGTACTCGTCCACCAACACGTGGCGGAAGCGGCGGCGGTAATACTCGGTGACCTGCGGGTGCTCTTTAAAGATGCGCACGACCTCGCCCACCAGGTCGTCGAAGTCGAGCGCGTTGGACTGGCGCAGCCGCCGCTGGTACTCGGCGAAGACTTTCGCCACCGTGGTCTCAAAGGGGTTGCGGGTTTGCTCCGCCTTCGCCAGCGCCTCGTCCGGGTCGATCAGCTCGTTCTTTAAATTGGAGATGGCATTCGCCAGTGTGCGCGCCGAGAACTTCTTCAAATCGAGGCTGAAGTCCTTGGCAATCATGGAGAGCAGGCGGCGCGAATCGTCCGCGTCGTAGATGGTGAAGTTCGTGTTTAGCCCCGGCACGAGCTGCGCCTGCTGGCGCAGGATACGCACGCACACGGAGTGGAAGGTGGCCACCCACATCCGCTCCGATTCTGGCCCGACGAGCTGGGCCACGCGCTCCTTCATCTCGGCGGCGGCCTTGTTAGTAAAGGTAATGGCGAGGATCTGCCACGGTGCCACCCCGCGCTGTTGTAAAAGGTAGGCAATACGGCGGGTGAGCACCGCGGTCTTGCCGGAGCCTGCGCCGGCGACGATGAGCAGCGGGGAGCCTTCGTGCTGCACGGCAGCCTGCTGCTGGGGGTTGAGTCCTAAGGTGAGATCAGTCATGCACCTCAGGGTACCCACCGCCTACAACATCGCCTGACGGTTGTTCGAACATCCTGGTTGAATTGGCTTGCTTAGGCTGCGTGGCATAATGCAAGACCATGAGCGATTTTGCAATCCGCATGCCCTCCGGCACCGATGATCCGCTCTCGGACGCGGAGATTCAGCAGTACCGCAAGGAGATCGACCGGCTCGACCGGGTCATCCTGGATGCGGTGAAACGCCGCGCGGAAGTCTCCCGCGCGATCGGTAAAACCCGGATGGGGTCAGGCGGCACCAAGCTGGTGCACACCCGCGAGGTCGCCATCATCAACCAGTTCCGCGACGAGCTCGGTGAGGAAGGCCCGGCGCTCGCCAACATCCTGCTGCGGCTTGGGCGCGGGAAACTGGGCTAGCCCTAGCTAGTCGCGCTCGAGCGAGTCGAGCACGACGTCAAACTCGAGCAGCTCCGCCTTCTGCGAGACGGGCTTCTTCGGTGCCTCGCCGGAATCTCCGTGGGCGTGCGCGGCCTGGCCGGCACCCTCCCACCACGCCTGGTAGGCGGCCTCGTCGGCCCAGCGGGTGACCACAAAGTAACGGTCCTCGCCCTTGGTCGGGCGCAGTAGCTGGAAGCCTTCAAAGCCCGGCTGGGAGTCGATGGCGTGCTTACGTGCGGCAAAGCGGCGCTCCAGTTCCTCGCCAGCACCTTCGGGGACAGTAATCGCGTTGATCTTCACAATGCTCATGGGCCCCATTATGCACATTGCGGGCGACTTGGTGGCGGGTTTTTGACTACCGTGGGGCGTATCCGATCCGATCTTTGCTGGAGGAATGATGACCGACATTACGTCCACGTCTGCCTGGAAGAACCTGGAACAACTGCACGCCGAGAACTCGCAGACCACGCTGCGTGACCTCTTCGCGGCCGACAGCGAGCGCGCGCAGACGCTCAGCTTCTCAGCGGCCGGGTTGCATGTGGACATGTCCAAGCAGCTTATCGACGCCGACGTGCTCGAAGCCCTCACCCAACTCGCCGACGAGGCGGGCCTGGCGGAGAAGATCGAAGCGATGTTTGGCGGTGCCCACCTCAACAACACCGAGGACCGCGCCGTGCTTCACACCGCGCTGCGCCTGCCGGTAGAAAAGGACCTCGAGGTCGACGGGCAGGACGTAGCCGCCGATGTGCACGAGGTGCTCGGCCGGATGCGCGACTTCGCCTCCGCGCTGCGCTCCGGCGAATGGCTGGGGCACACCGGCCGCACGATCAAGAAGGTCGTCAACATCGGCATCGGCGGCTCCGACCTGGGCCCAGCAATGGCTACGAAGGCGCTGCGCGCCTACGCCACCGCCGGGATCACCGCCGAGTTCGTCTCCAACGTCGACCCGGCAGACATGGCCGCGGTGCTGGACCGCTGCAACGCCGAGGAGACGCTGTTCATCATCGCCTCGAAGACCTTTACCACCCAGGAGACGCTGACAAACGCGCACGCCGCGAAGCGCTGGCTGCTCGAACAGTTCGACGGTGATGAGTCTGCGATTGCCAAGCACTTCGTCGCGGTCTCCACCAACGAGGAGAAGGTCGCCGAGTTCGGCATCGACACGGCCAACATGTTCGGCTTCTGGGACTGGGTCGGTGGTCGCTACTCCATGGACTCCGCGATTGGTTTGAGCCTCATGGCCGTGATCGGCCCGCTGGACTTCATGCGCATGCTCGAGGGCTTCCACGCGATGGACGAGCACTTCCGCACCACCGAGTTCTCTCGCAACGTCCCGGTGCTGATGGGCCTGTTGAACGTGTGGTACCGCAACTTCTTTGACGTGCAGACCCACGCGGTCCTGCCCTATTCCGAGGATCTCTCGCGCTTCCCCGCTTACCTGCAACAGCTGACCATGGAGTCCAACGGCAAGTCCGTGCGCCACGACGGCACCCCCGTCACCTACGACACCGGCGAGATCTACTGGGGCGAGCCGGGCACGAATGGCCAGCACGCCTTCTTCCAGCTGCTCCACCAGGGCACCACCATGATCCCGGCGGACTTCATCGGCTTCGCTCGCCCCAAGGAGGACTTCCCCACCGCCGACGGCACCGGTTCCATGCACGACCTGCTCATGGGCAATTTCTTCGCCCAGACGAAGGTGCTCGCCTTTGGCAAGGACCAGCAGACGATCGAGGCCGAGGGTGTCAGCAGCGAGCTGGCCCCGCACAAGGTCATGCCGGGCAACCGCCCGACCACCACGATCCTGGCCGAGGAGCTTACGCCCTACACCCTGGGCGCGCTCGTCGCGCTCTACGAGCACATCGTGTTCACCGAGGGCGTGATCTGGGACATCAACTCCTTCGACCAGTGGGGCGTGGAGCTGGGCAAGCAGCAGGCCAACGACCTGGCCGCCGCGGTCGCGGGTGCCCAGGCCCCGGACACAGGCGACGCCTCCACCGACGCGCTGATTACCTGGTACCGGAGCAAGAAGTAGGTCACACACTATGGGCGAGCAGATCTCCTCGGACTCGTACACCCCTCGCCAACGCTCGGTGTACCGCCGCCGCCTCGAGGAAGAACTCGAGGTCTTCGACCGCCACCTGCAGGAGGCGGAGTTTGTCAGCCACGGCACCATCGGGCTCGAGCTCGAGCTGAATTTGGTGGACGATCAGATGCTCCCGCACGCCAACAACCAGGCCGTGCTGGAGCGCCTGGGTGACGAGTACCAGTCGGAGATCGGCGTCTACAACGTGGAGCTCAACCACCCGCCGCTCTCCATCGGCGGCGACGGGCTGATCCAGCTCGAGCGCGGCCTGAGCCAGCGTCTGGACGCGGTGCACGCCGCGGCGTCGGCAGCCGGCTCCCAGGTCGCGATGATCGGCACGCTGCCCACGATGACCTCGAAGTTCCTCCAGGAAACCGAGTGGATGACGCCGGAAAATCGCTACGCGGGCCTGAGCAAGTCCATCATGGACACCCGCGGCGAGCTGGTCCACCTCAACCTGTGGCGCGAGGAGCGCTACCGCCACGATTTCGAGGACATCGCCACCGAGTCCACCTGCACATCGATTCAGCTGCACCTGCAGGTCGCGCCCGACCGCTTCGCCAACGCGTGGAACGCCTCCCAGGCGATCGCCGGGGTGCAGGCGGCGCTGAGCGCGAACTCGCCGCTGTTTATGGGGCATCGCCTGTGGCACGAGTCGCGCATCCCGGTGTTCCAGCAGTCCATCGATACCCGCACCCAGGAGCTGATCAACCAGGGCGTGCGCCCGCGCGTCTGGTTCGGCGAGCGCTGGATCACGAGCGTCTTCGACCTCTTCGAGGAAAACGTGCGCTACTTCTCCCCGCTCATCCCGGAGGGCCGCGTGCAGGCAGGCGCGCCGTTCATGAAGGGCGAGAGCCCCGGCCTGCATTATCTCAACCTGCACAACGGCACGATCTGGCGCTGGAACCGGCCGATCTACGATCCGAACACGGAGCTCTCCCACATCCGTGTGGAGAACCGCCTGCTGCCCGCGGGTCCCACGGTCAAGGACATCATCGCGGACGCCGCCTTCTACTACGGCATGGTCAAAGCGCTCAGCGAGCAGACCCGCCCCGTCTGGTCGCGCCTCAGCTTTGCCGAGGCCGAGCACAACTTCCACGAGGGCGCGCGCCACGGGCTGACCGCGCAGCTGCAGTGGCCCACGCTCGGCACCATCGACGTCACCGAACTCGTCACCGACCACCTCCTCCCCATGGCGCACGAGGGCTTGGCGCTTCTCGACGTCGACCCGGCCCTCGCCGACGAGTACCTCGGCATCATCGAACACCGCGCACGCACCCGACAAAACGGCGCGATGTGGCAGCTCAACGCGCTCAACGCTCTTGCGCCCCAATCACGCCCGGCAACCAAGGAGCGCGGAGAGGCGCTGGCGCGCATGCTCAGGCAATACATAGCAAATCAGCAGTCCGGCGCGCCCGTGCACACTTGGTCTCTCGAGGTTCAGTAAGGCACAATAAGCCGTTGATTTATGTAACCGTTCAACGCCGCGCGCCTTTTCGCGCATAAGGAGCATCTGTGCAAGCAATCGTCGACTGGATTGTCAACCTAATGGAGGTGCTCGGCGGTCCAGGCGTTGGTCTCGCCATCCTCCTGGAGAATGTTTTCCCGCCGATCCCCTCTGAGGTTGTCCTGCCGCTGGGTGGTTTCACCGCCGCGCAGGGCTCGGTCACCTTTGCCTCGGTGCTGATCTGGTCCATCATCGGCTCCGTCGCTGGCGCATACGTCCTCTACGGCGTTGGTGCCTGGCTGGGCGCGGAGCGGCTGCGCAAGATCGCCGACTGGATGTGGCTGGTCAAGGCCTCCGATGTGGACGCCTCGCTCGAGTTCTTCGACCGCCACGGCAAAGCGTCGATCTTCTTCGGCCGCCTCATCCCGGGCATCCGCTCGCTGATCTCCATCCCCGCGGGCCTGGACCGGATGAACCTCGTCACCTTCGGCCTGTGGACCACGCTGGGATCCGGCATCTGGAATACCATCCTCGTTTCCCTCGGCTACGCGCTCGGCGACCGGTGGGAGATGGTCACCGAGTACGTCGACGCCTACTCCAAGGTCGCCTACGTCATCCTGATCCTGGTCCTTGTCGGCTTCCTCGTCTACTTCCTCCGCCGCGACATCAAGGAGCGCAAGTCCGCTGCGAAGTAGCGTTCCACCTTCCCGAAGGCTCGGGCTGGCACCGTGGGCACCACCAGATCACCCGCTCCAAATCCCCCTCCCCGCCGAGGAACCCCTTTTCAATGAGCGTTCCGCAGCGCCTGCACGGTTTGCGGTTACGCCCAAACACGTAGCTCGTCTCCCCCGCGCGCTTGATCCCAGTGGTCACCCGCACGGGGGAGTCTTTGTTTGCCCACATCAGGCGGCGCGCAAGGGCCACATGCTTTGCGACGTCCACCTCCCCCACCTTCGCCGCCGGGTGGGTCCCCGCCAGGAAATTGATCTCGGCGCGGTACTCGTTGCCGATCCCTGCAAGGTTGCGCTGGTCCAGCAGCGCGCGCCCGATCTCCATATCCGGGTTTGCCTCGATACGGCGCACCGCCTCGGCCGCGTCAAAGTCCGGGTCCAATAGATCTGGACCTAGATACCCCATCTGCTGGGGGTACTCACGGGCGGGAAAGACCCGGACGAGTCCGAGCCAGAAGCCGACGAGTTCGATGTCGGGGCGGTTGGCGTCGCTAAGCGAGAGCACCACTCGGGCAGCATGGGCGGGTTTGCGCCACCGCTGGCCCGCGCGGTGGAAGGCCCAGGTGCCCTCCATCTTCAGGTGCGTGTGTAGGATCTCCGGTCCGAAGCGCATGAACAGGTGCTTGCCGTAGGGCCAGACCTGCTCGCAGGTCATGCCCGTGAAGTCGACGGTGGCGAAGCGGGGCACGCGGATGCTGGTGCGCGTGACCTCGCGGCCGGTCATCCACTGCAAGCGCTTGGAGAGCTGATAGACGGAATCACCTTCGGGCATGGTGCAATACTAGGCCTGGCTAATCGTCGAAGCTCAAACTCTCGGCGGGCCCGTCGAGCTCGCCGAGTGCCTCCGCCACGCTCCGGCCTCGCCGCTTCGGTGCCGCCGCCGGCTTCGCACCAATCTTGACGCCCTTGTGCGTCACGCGCGCTCCATACTCGCGCAGGCCAAAGGCGGATTCGCCGTTGAGCTTCTCTACCCCCAGGGGTTGCATGCGCCCGGCGCGCACTGCCTCGTCGAGGGCATCGATGACCAGTGGGAGCGGGTCTCCGATCCCTTCCGGGAAGCCCTCGAAGAAGGTGGTCATGGTTTTGCCGCCGCGGGTGATGTGGGCGGCGAGGAGGCCGTCGATAAGCACGACGATGGCCCCGGCCGCGCGGGTGGGACCTTGGGTGGGCCAGGGCAGCGCCGCGCCGTAGGGGTTGGCGGGGTCGGTGGCGGCGAGCACGTAGACGTCCGGAGAGCGGGTGCCGGAGGGCCAGCCGATGATGTCGTCGGAATCCGCGTGCCCGCGCAGGCGGTCGATCGTGGCCGGGGTGGAAAACTGCGCCGCGCCCAGGCCTTCGATGAGGTAGCCGCGCAGCGCTTTGCCGCTTTCTTCGAAGCCGGAAAGGGTTTTATATGCCAGGGCGAAGCCGCCGAGGATGTCCTCGGCAACCACGGAGCCGCGGGTGACCACCCCGTAGCGGTCGAGCAGGCTCTCCCCTAGCGCGACGGAGCGGCGCGTGGCGTCGGTGTCCGCGCGCGGGGTCGCGGCCCAGCGGCCCACCATGTCGGGTGGTGTGGTGTTGGCAAAGGAAGTGCGCCCGGAGCGGATGCGGCTGCGCTGCGGGCGACGCCGCGTGCGGTGCGCTGATTTCCCCTTGCCGCCGGCGAGCCGGGCGCGGATGGGCGCAAACGAGTCCGGCGACAGGCACCCGGCCTCCACGAGGTCCCACATCGCTTCGCGTAGTTCGTCAGTGGTTGTGGTGCGCTCGTCGAAGGGACCGAGCAGGTCTGCGAAGAGGTAGCCGCCCCCACCGCGGACGCGCTCCATCACCTGGCTTTGGGTCAGGCTCAGTTGGGGCTCTTCTGCCTGGGGCACGAGCTGCTCGGCGTAGTCGGCGGGCAGCAGCATGATCCAGGGGTCGCGCGCACCGGCTTTGCCCGCGCCGACGATGAGGATCTCGCCGGAGGCGGTCAGCTCGTCCAGCATCACTGGCGAGTAGTCCCCGACGCGCGAGGGCAGGATGTGCGACTCCCACGCGCTGGCAGGCAGGCGCACCCCGGCGAGCTGCTCGAGCACCGTATACACGCCGTCGGCGCCGCGCAAGGCTGGCCGCACTCCGGACGCGCTCACGTTGTGCCAGGCCGGCAGGAAGCGGCCGAAGGCGGACTGGCTCACCGGTTGGGTTTGCGCCCGTGCCGCCGCCAGCGAACGCGAGCGGATGATGCGCAACACCTCGGCGGCGACGTATTCTTCCTCGTCAACGCCCTGCCGGTAGTGCCCGGGGATCACTTTTTCCTGGTCAATGAGCCGATGTAGCGGCTCGTAGGCCGCGCCGACGGCAAGTCCGAAAGCATCGGCCAGATCGCGCAGGGTGAAGGGCCCGCGGGTGCGCACCCAGCGTCCCACCAGCTGCTGCAGTGCGTCCGGGATCGTGGCGACTTGGGCGGCGACGCCTGGTGGGACGGGGACGCCCAAACCGTCGCGAAGCAGCGGGGCGTCGAGCGTTTGCGCGATGCGCTCGCGCCCGCCGATGCGCACCCGCATCACACGGCCGCGCAGGTTTTCCTCCAGTGTGCCCAGGGGGACCTCGGTGTAGTCCGCAAGCTTGTCGACGTCCACGGGTCCCACCATCCGCAGCGTATCGGCAAACTGCTCACTGGTTTTCGCGCGCCCGAGGCGGCGGAGGTTGGCGTCGGTCTCGGCGATCACGTCGGCGTCGAGAAGCTCGCGCAGCTCCACGGTGCCCAAGAGCTTGGCCAGCAGCGAAGGGTCGAGCGACAGCGCCGCGGCGCGCTTCTCCGCGAGCGGGGTATCGCCCTCGTACATGAACGCGCCGGTGTAATTGAACAGCAGCGAGGAGGCGAACGGGCTCGGCTGGTCGCAGGTCACCTCGGCAATCCGGATGCCGCGGGTGTTGATGTCGCGCACGACCTCCTGCAGCGCGGGCAGGTCGTAGACGTCCTGCAGGCACTCGCGGACAGTCTCCAAAATGATGGGGAAGGACGGGTAGTTGCGGGCGACGTCGAGAAGCTGCTCGGCGCGCTGGCGCTGCTGCCACAGGGGCGCGCGCTTGCCGGGGTTGCGGCGCGGCAAAAGCAGGGCGCGGGCGGCGCACTCGCGGAAACGGGAGGCGAACAGCACGGAGTTGCCGACCTGCTCGGTGACGATGTCGGCGATCTCGTCGGCATCGAACTGGAAAAGCGAGGCGTCCGGTTCCTTCTCCCCCTGCGGCAGGCGCAGCACGATGCCGTCGTCGCCCGCTACGGCCTGGGCGTCCATTCCCGTTTCCTGCGCCACCCGCCAACCAGTGGCCAGCGCCCAGGCGGCGTTCACACCCTTGCCAAACGGGGTGTGCAAGACCACGCGCCAGTCGCCCAGCTCGTCGGTGAAACGCTCCAGCACGATCGTTTTCTCGTCCGGCAGGATGCCGGTGGCTTCCTCCTGTTCTTCGAGGTAGCGCACAAGGTTGTCGCGGGCGAACCCGTCGAGCGAGCCATCGATGCCTTCGCCTGCTCGTGCTTGTCGACGAAACGCGCCCAACGCCTTCCCCAACTCATACGGCCGACCCGGCCCCTCCCCATTCCAGAACGGGAGCCGACCTGTATGTCCCGGCGCGGGAGTGACCTGGACCTGGTCGCGGGTGATGTTTTCGATGCGCCAAGACGAGGCGCCGAGGGTGAACACGTCGCCGACGCGGGACTCGTAGACCATCTCCTCGTCCAGCTCGCCGACGCGGCGGGGTGCCTTGTCGTCCGCGCCGACAAGAAAAACTCCAAACATTCCCCGATCTGGAATCGTGCCCGCGTTCGTCACCGCCACCCGCTGCGCGCCCGGGCGGGCCTTGAGCGTGGTGCCTTCAAGGACGGCGCGAGGGCGCAGCTCCGCGAAGTCCGTCGAGGGGTACACGCCGGTAATCAGGTCGATCACGGAGTCAAACACCTCGCGCGCGAGGTCTCGGTAGGGCCAGGCGCGACGCACGGTGTCGTACCACTCGTCCACGTCTAGATCCTCGTAGGCCACCGCTGCCACCGTCTGCTGCGCGAGCACGTCGAGCGGGCTGCGCGGGGTGCGCAGCTCCTCAATCGCGCCTTCCCGCATCCGCGGCACCAGCGCCGCCGTCTGCACCAGGTCGGAGCGGTGCTTCGGATAGAAGCTGCCCTCGGATACCGCGCCGACGGTGTGGCCGGCGCGGCCAACGCGCTGCAACCCCGAGGCGACCGAGGGCGGCGACTCGACCTGGATCACCAAATCCACCGCGCCCATGTCAATCCCCAACTCGAGTGAGGAGGTGGCGATCACCGCGCGCAGCGAGCCTTCTTTGAGCATGGTTTCGGTCTGCGCCCGCTCGTCTTTGGACACACTGCCGTGGTGGGCGCGTGCAATGACCTGCGCGGCATGGCCTGCGGTATCCACCGACTTCATCAGCTGCGCGGGTGGGCGCCTTGTTTCAGGCGAGAGCGCCTCCGGATCATGTTCTTTTGCCCACAGCTCGTTGAGCTGGCTGGTCAGTCGTTCCGCGGTGCGACGCGAGTTCACGAACACGATGGTCGAGCGATGCGCCATCACCTCCTCGTAGACCGCGCGCTCGATGTGCGGCCAGATCGAAGAGGTCGCACCCGGCGGGGCTTCGGTTTCGAGCGTATCGATGTCGCCCTCAATGACGGCATCGCCAATTGTCGACGCGTCCTCCGGCACCGGCAGGTCCGACATATCTTCCACCGGCACGTGGACGTCCAGCTGCCAGCGCTTTTCCGCGGGCGGGTTGATGATGGTGGTCCGTGGCCCCAAAAAGTTCGCTACCGTCTCGAGCGGGCGCACCGTCGCCGAGAGACCAATGCGCTGGAAGTTGCCGGCCAGGCGGCGCAGGCGCTCCAGTGAGAGTGAAAGGTGGACGCCGCGCTTCGTGCCCGCCAGCGCGTGGATCTCGTCCACAATGACCGTGTCCACAGTTTTCAAGATGTCCGCCGCCTTCGAGGTGAGCATGAGGTAGAGCGACTCGGGCGTCGTAATGAGAATGTCCGGCGGTTTCCGCAGTTGCCGGTTTCGCTCCGATTGCGGGGTATCGCCCGAGCGCACGCCCACCGAGATGTCCGGCATGTCGCGGCCCAAGCGCTGGGCAACGCGGGCAATCCCGCCGAGCGGGGCGCGCAGGTTGTGTTCCACATCCACGCCCAGCGCTTTCAAGGGGGAGATGTAGAGGACGCGGACGCCGCCGTGGGTGGAGGTCTGCGCGCCGTCGATAGGCAATGCCTGCTGGCCAGCCCGCTCCACGAGCGAGTTGAGCGACCAGAGGAAGGCGGCGAGCGTCTTGCCGGAGCCGGTGGGGGCGACGACGAGGGCGTTCTCGCCGTCGGCAATCGCCCGCCACGCGCCTTCTTGGACCGGGGTGGGCGCGGCGAAGACCTCGCTGAACCAGGTGGAGACCTGGGGATGGAAACGCTCGAGGATTGCCGTGCTCATAGAAGTTAAGGATAACGGGGCAGCAAACTGCGGTAGGGTTTGAACTATGACTGCGCAGTATTCTGACTCCCGGTTGACCAACCTAATTGCCCAAGGCACCGGCGAGATCCTCAAGGGGATCCGCGGCGTCGGCCTGCTGCGAGGGCGCGAGCTCGGCGAGGCCGGCGATGACCTGGCCCAGAACTGGATCGCCCGCGTACTCGAGCAGCACCGCCCGGGCGACGGATTCCTCTCCGAGGAGGCGGCGGACGACCAATCGCGCCTAGACAACAACCGCGTCTGGATCGTCGACCCGCTCGACGGCACGAAAGAATTCGCCACCGGCCGCCAGGACTGGGCCGTGCACATCGCCCTGGTGGAAGACGGCGTGCCCACCCACGCGGCTGTCGGACTCCCGGACCTGGGTGTGGTGTTTAAGTCCTCCGACGTGCGCCACGTCTCCGGCCCCTTTGCCGGCAAGGTCGCCATCTCGCGCAACCGCCCGCCGGCCGTGGCCGAGGCAGTTGCCGACGCGCTCGGGTTCGAAACCATCAAGGTCGGCTCCGCCGGCGCAAAAGCCATGCACGTGTTGCTGGGCGACTACGACGCGTACGTGCACGCCGGCGGCCAGTACGAGTGGGACCAGGCCGCGCCGGTCGGCGTCTCGCTGGCGGCGGGCCTGCACTGCTCCCGCCTCGACGGCACGCCCATGCGCTTCAACAACAAGGACACCTACGTCCCCGACATGGTGATCTGCCGCCCGGAGATCGCCGACGATGTCCTCGCCGCCTGCGCCAAGTACTACGAGGAGCACGGCAGCTTTGAGGGAGTCGCCCAGTGACGATCCCCACTCCGTACGAGGATCTGCTGCGCGAAATCTCCGAGCACGGCAAGGCCAAGGGCGACCGCACCGGCACAGGCACCGTGAGCCTGTTCGGCCGCCAGCTGCGATACGACTTAGCCGACTCATTCCCGCTTTTGACCACCAAGAAGGTCTTCTTCAAGGGCGTGGTCGGCGAGCTGCTCTGGTTCTTGCGCGGCGAGTCCAACATTTCCTGGCTCAAGGACAACGGCATCCGCATCTGGAACGAGTGGGCTGATGAGGACGGCGAGCTTGGCCCAGTCTATGGGGTGCAGTGGCGCTCCTGGCCGACCCCGGACGGGGCGCACGTGGACCAGATCGCCGAGGCATTGCGTACGCTCAAGGAAAACCCGGATTCGCGCCGCAACATCGTCTCCGCGTGGAACGTCGCCGAACTAGACAAGATGGCACTTTTACCCTGCCACCTGCTCTTCCAGCTCTACGTGGTCGATGGGACCTTGAGCATGCAGGTCTACCAGCGCTCCGCCGATATGTTCCTCGGCGTGCCCTTCAACATCGCCTCCTACGCCCTGCTCACGCACATGTTTGCGCAGCAGGCCGGGCTCAAGGTCGGCGAGCTTGTCTGGACGGGCGGCGACTGCCACATCTACAACGATCACGTCGAGCAGGTCCGCGAGCAGCTCTCCCGCGAGCCGCGCCCATACCCGCAGCTCAAGCTGCGCAAGGCGGAGTCGATCTTTGACTACGACTTCGACGACATCGAGGTTGTCGGCTACGACCCGCACCCGACGATCAAGGCGCAGGTGTCCGTCTAGTGCTGGGCGCAATCTGGGCGCAATCGCTCGACCGAGTCATCGGCACCGGCACCGACATGCCGTGGGACGTGCCGGAGGACCTCAAGTTCTTCAAAGAGGTCACCATGGGCCACCCCGTCATCATGGGCCGCAAGACCTGGGAGTCCCTGCCGTTTAAGCCCCTGCCGGGCCGCGCCAACCACGTGCTCAGCTCGCGCGAGCCGGGCGCATGGTCCGACGGGGCGTTCGTCTCCACCGACCTGCCCGACCTAGAAACCGACGCCTGGATCATGGGCGGCGGCCAAATCTACGAGGCCACCCTTGATCTGGTCGACGTCGTAGCGCTCACGCTTATCGACGCCCACGTCGCCCCCTCCCTCCCCAACCCGGTCTTCGCGCCCCACCTGGGCTCCGAGTTCACCCTGGTACGCGACGGCGAGTGGAAGACTTCCAGGACCGGCACACGTTTTAAGCATCAACGATTTGAAAGGAAAGCGACTTAACATGACTGCGACTCCCGAGACCAATGCGCACGTAACTGTATTTGCCACCGAGTGGTGCCCCTTCTGCGCCCGCCTGCGTAAGAACCTGGACCGCACCGAGACCCCTTACGACCTCGTCGACGTCGAAGCCGAAGGCAACGAAGACGCCGCAGCCTGGGTCGAATCCGTCAACGACGGCAACCGCGTCGTCCCCACTGTGCTCTACTCCGACGGCACGCACGAGACGAACCCGGGAGCCTCCGCAGTGCGCCGCAAGCACGAGGAGCTGGCGGGCGCGTAAGGGCGCAGCTGATTTATCGCGCAGCTGATTTTCAGTGCCACGCGAGGGTGCGGTACCCTCGCACTATTGCCCCAGTAGCTCAGTGGATAGAGCACTTCTCTCCTAAAGAAGGTGTCGGAGGTTCGATTCCTCTCTGGGGCGCGAAATTTTTTACGCAAAACTATCCGTTTTAACTGCGGGAACGGTGCGTTTTTTGGGGGTCTGCCGGGTTCCTTCGGGGGTTGGGCGCTGGGAGTCTGCGGCCGCGGACTGCTGTTGGCTGCTGCGCAGGGCTGCATTAGCTGAGTCTGTTCGCGGCAGCACGTTGCACTGCAGGTGTCGAGCTGTGCCGTGGGGTTGGTGCCGGGGTCGTTCTAAATGGAGCTAGCTCCATTTGGACGCACGGCGGGATGACGACCTTGGGTTTTACCGGCGACGCGACCCCAAATGGAGCTAGCTCCGTTTGGCCATTTCGTGCAACGGCGACCTGGGCTTTTACCGGAGGGACTGACCCAGATGGAGCTAGCTCCATTTAGACGCACGGTGGGATGGCGACCTGGGCTTTTACCGGCGGGGCGCATCCAAATGGAGCTAGCTCCATTTGGGAGGCCGATAGGTTTTTGGGCACGGAGTCCGAAGACTTTTTTGGTCAGCACAGCCGCGGATGCAAAGACGCCAAGGAGTCTGCGGCCGCGGACTCCACCAAGCCCGAGAAATCCATGCATCCACGAATCCTTGCGGACGACGAGTCTGCGGCCGCGGACTCTCGGGATGCACAGTCTGCGGCCGCAGACTGGAAAACCCGCAGCAGCGGACCCCTCGGCCGGGTGTGTTAGCCGCGGACGTTGTTACCGATCACCGTCGGCAACACCAACGGGGACTGCCCCAGCAGCGCCTCCAGGTTCCCATCACGCTCCACCGCACTGGTGACCGCTTTGACCTTCGCCTGTGCCTTGCCTTGTCCCTGACCACGACCACCAGCAGCACCCATCGGACCAGCAGCCATCACACCACTGCCACGACCACCGGTCGCACCCGCACCGGTACCAGCGGCCGCTGTCGCACCTGGTATCTGGCCTGCAGCACCTGGCGCACCCGCGCCAAAGCCTGCAACACCACGACCAGCGCCCATACCAGCACCAGCCCCGGCACCGGCAAGGCCCGCGCCAGCACCCAGCGCGCCACCAACAGCAGCACCAGCAGCAGCGCCCGCGTGTGCATCACGCGGCATGCGACCACGCGCACCGTGTGCACCGGATCTACGCCCACCACCGGCACCGGCACCGGTGCCGACTGGGCCCGCCACACCACCAGCACCACCGCTAGCACTACCGGTACCGGCGGCCACCGTGGGCGAGACACCGCCGACACCCGAGCCACCCGGACCACCAGGGCCTGCCAGACCAGCAGCACCCGGCTGGCTAAGCGTGCCTACACCACCAGCACCAGCCGTAGGTGCCAACCCAGCACCCGCACCCGCGGGAGCGAGCTGACCCAAACCAACCGACGCGGCCTCGGTACCCGCCACACCAGCAGGCGTTTTCGCAGCTACCTGCTCTAACACCTCTGGGGTGGGCAACCCATACTCACCAACCACCTGGGAAGGCGTCACCGCCTGCCCCAATGCACCAAGACCTGCAGCAGTAAACGCATCACGCAACGTCCGCGGCAACGGCGCGTCCTCAAACCCCGGCACCTGCGGGGAAGGCATATCCCCAACCGCAAACCCATCACCAGGAATAGAGCCCAAATCCGGCAGTAGGCGATCAAACACCGGCACCACCGGCTGCAACGACGCAGTCAACCTCGGTGGAAACACCCCCAAATACGATTGCTCAAACAACGCCCGCGACGGTCCCGGCAGGCCAGCCCACACCGCCACAGCACCATGGGCCATCAGCTGCTCCGCACCCGCAACCTGCGCCAGGCCGGCCGCATGCCCCTGCATCAACACCGACCTAGCTACGTACTCCTGGCCCACACGAGACACCTCACCAAGCTTGTCAATCGCACGGGCGACAAACTCCGTTTCCGAAGAATCAGCAAGCAAACCGGCTACCGCCGGCAACTGGGCGACCACCGACTGCACCAACGCCGCATTCTTCGCCCAGAATGCTGCAGCCGCTGTCGCTTGTGCGACCTGGGTGGCCATCAACTGCTGATGCAACACCGGAAGCGATCCTTGCGCACCCGCAGCAGGGCGCGGATTGGCAAAGGAATTCGCGTTCTCATACTGCGACAACGTCCGCCCCATCAGACCGGCTACCGCGCCAGCACCACCAGTACGTTCCACCACACCAATCGAGCCCAACAAGCCTGCAACCGATCCATCGGCACGCGAGGTGTTCTCCGCACTGACACGCAGCACATCAGCCACTGTTTGCAGCCACTCCCCCAACACCCGATTCGCCTCCGGCGCAGACGCCGACGACACCCGCGAATGCGTCCGCCCCACACCATCCAAACCAGACACAGTTGAAAAACCAGGTAAACCGCCATAGAACGCACCAGTTATGTCTTTCGAAAGGCTGTTGCTAAGCCCCTCTAGCGTCCTGGTGGCGTTCAACACGCTTTCGACATCAAGATTGATTCTCTGATTCATTGTTCCCCCAAGAAAATTAAATTTGCCCCCGAAGTCACGACGGTATGCATGACTCACCGCTAGAGCGTACCGACTCTGCGGTATACCCGCTACATTTCTTCTGCAGCTTCCTGACCAGATGCTTTATACAGACGCTCCAAGTTGTCCAATGCGAGGACACAGGCGTCGATGCTCTCCTTCTTGATGCCGCTCACCGACACACTTACGCCAAGTGCCCCGCGAGTCGTGTCAACCTGCGCAGCGCATAGGTACGGAGACACTACTGGATTCTTCATAAGGTAGGCATCTGGAACTTCAGTCTCCGGATAGCTCAGTTCATATCCTGCTGTCTCTGACACACCTGCAGCTGGGGTCCGCGAGCTCACGATGCTTCGGTCAATCCCATGGTCAATTGGATCGCTATCACAACCAAGGGCCAATCCATTCGACGACTCTGCGATTACCGGCTCCGGCTCCACCCCCGTCATCCCCGCCGCCGCGTACTCCTCTGCGGAGATTTCGGCGCAGGGGTCGAAGAGGTCGTCGCCAAGCGTGGCCGGATCAAAGTCTCCGAGCTCCAGCGTCCCACTCGCAAAGTGAAACGCAGGCGCTTCAGGCTCCGCCACTTCCGCGGCCGGCTCAACTGGATCGCTCGCGCACCCTGCCAACACCGCAGCGGCAAGGCCGAGACTAACCGGCAACATCTTTTTCCCCATTGCTTCCCCCGTTCACTGCAGACTATTCCGTGCAGTGACCATTATGGCGGCCCGGTGCAGGCAGCGCCATCGGAGAACATAACACCGCTCCGCTAGCCGACTGTCCAAGTCTGGTGCTACATTCAGCAAGTGAAACTCCTGTTACGCATGTGACAGTCTTCTCCTTCTCTCCTGAAAGGTCCGACAGTGCTGAACCGTCGTCGTTTCCTCCAAGCCGCTGCCCTTTCTGCCGCGGCCGCCACCACTACCGGCGCTTTCAACCCGGCGTACGCGCAGCGCCGCATCCTGGGCACCGTGGTCGATTACTCGGCCGGGGTGCCGTCTGGCGCGGCGGTGAAGGCCGCCGGCCACATGGGGGCGGTGCGCTACGTTTCGCAGCGCCGCCCCGGCGCGACCTGGATGCTGGGCAAGCCTGTCACCATCGAAGAGACGCGGGACTTCGCCGCGAATGGCCTCGCGACTGCGTCGGTCTACCAGTTCGGGCGCGCAGAGACCGCCGACTGGCTCGCCGGTGCCGCGGGTGCGGCGAAGCACGCCCCGCAGGCGATCCAGCTTCACCGCGCAGCAGGTGGGCCGAACGGTCGCCCGATCTACGTCGCGATTGACGACAACCCCACCCGCGACCAGTACGTCAACCAAATCCGCCCGTACCTGCAGGCTTTCCAGCTCGCGCTGAGCGCTGCAGGCCTGAAGACGGGTGTGTACGGCAACTACAACGTGATTCAGTGGTGCATCGAAGACCGCATCGGCACGTTCTTCTGGCAGCACGACTGGGGTTCGCAAGGCCGGCTCCACCCGCGCGCCAATATTCACCAGAAGGCCAAGTACGTCGGCACGATCCAGGGCGTGCAGGTGGACATCAACAATGTCTACACCGCGGATTGGGGCCAGTGGACCCCAGGTCGCGCCGGCGGGCTGCCGCTTCCCGACGTCAACGCGCTCGTCCAGAGCTCGAGCCAGCTGTCGTCGTCTGTTGATTGGCGTCGTTACTTGCCGTAGGGGCGGCGTCGAGAAGCGAAAAAGCGCTAGGGTGATTCCCTAGAAACAGCCGCAACCCCCGGGAGAATCATGACGGTGCTCAACGAAGGACAGATTCAACGCTCCTACATCATGGCGGACCGCGGCGAGCGCCCGCTGATTCGCGGCTGGTTCCACTTCTTCGCGGCGGCGCTGTCCGCGCTGTCTTCGGCGGTGCTGATCACCTTTGCGTGGATGACGATCGCCTGGTACGAGGCACTCGGGGTAACGCTCTACGGCGCAGGCGTGGTGCTGCTGTTCGGGGTGTCCGCCGCTTATCACCTCTGGCCCTGGCAGCGAGCCGAAACCGTGCAGTGGTGGCGGCGCGCGGACCACGCGACCATCTCGATTTTCATCGCCGCGACGTATACCCCGCTATGTCTGATCGTCTTTGCGCCGAAAACCGCAGCGCTCATGCTGACGGTGGCGTGGGCTGGCGGCATCAGCGGGGCGATCCTCAACCTTGTGTGGATTAACCACCCGCGGTGGCTCGACGTCGTGGTGTACGTAGGGCTCGGCTGGATCATCGTGCCGCTACTTCCGACGCTTTGGCACGAGGCTGGTGCCGCGGTGGTCTGGCTGCTGTTTGCCGGCGGTGTGATTTACACACTCGGCGCGCTGGTGTATGGATTCAAGTGGCCCGGGCGCAGCGCCCGCTACTACGGCTACCACGAGCACTTCCACACCGCGACCGTCGCCGCGGCGATCTGCCACCTGGTAGCCATCTGGATGGTCGTGGTGCAGGCCGGGTAGCTCTGCGAGCAGAGGGCGACGAAATTGGTGCAAGTCTGCCCTGCCGGTCATAGCGTGCCGCCCTCAATGGAGCTAGCTCCATTTGCGGTTACGGCGGACGCAAAACCCCAGGTCGTCCACCAACGGTTGCTTCAAACGGAGCTAGCTCCATGTACAGCGCCACAAACACCCAGTCCATGGGCCGCAGCAGCAGACACACTCCCCCAACCCACGCACAGAACCTCCCCCGTGCTCACCAACGCAAAGCGCCGCCCCGACCGGATGGCCGGGGCGGCGCTTACACAGAGTCAGGGGCTCTGACCGGTTTAGTGGTCGACCGGAGCCTCCACGCCCACACCGGTAAGGGAGCGGACTTCCATCTCTGCCTGCTTCTCCTCGAAGTTGTCCGGCTTGCCCAGGAAGGTGCCGATGATGCCGCCGAGGAAGCCGAGCGGGATGGAGACGATGCCCGGGCTGGACAGCGGGAAGATGGACCAGTCAGCGTTCGGGAACATCGAGGTCTCCGTACCGGATACTGCCGGGGACAGGAAGATCAACAGCAGCGCCGAGATCAGGCCGGTGTAGATGGACACAACCGCGCCTGTGGTGTTGAAGCGCTTCCAGTACAGGGAGTACAGGATGGTCGGCAGGTTGGCGGATGCCGCGATGGCGAACGCCAGGGAGACCAGGAAGGCCACGTTCTGGGACATCGCCAGGATGCCCAGGATGATGGACACAATGCCCAGGATCACCACGGTGATGCGGGAAACGCGGACCTGCTCGTCCTCGGAGGCTTCGCCGTCGCGGATCACAGAGGCGTAGACGTCGTGGGCGATGGAAGCGGAGGCCGTAATGGCCAGACCGGAGACCACCGCGAGCACCGTCGCAAAGGCAACAGCGGAGATCAGCGCCATGAAGAAGGAGCCGCCGAGCTCGAAGGCGAGCAGCGGTGCCGCGGCGTTCGCACCACCGGGCGCCGCGAGGATGCGGTCCGGGCCAACCAGGGCTGCAGCAGCGTAGCCGAGCACCAGGGTGAACAGGTAGAAGACACCGATGAGCACGATGGCCCAGGTCACGGACTTACGGGCTTCCTTCGCCGTCGGCACGGTGTAGAAGCGCATGAGCACGTGCGGCAGGCCTGCGGTACCCAGAACGAGGGTCACACCCAGGGAGATGAAGTCGATCTGGCTGGTCAGTGTCGCGCCGTACTTCAGGCCGGGCTTCATAATTTCAGAGGCTTCGTAGCCCTGCGAGGCCATGTAGTCGGATGCGGCGTGGGCGCTAATCGCATCGTCGAACAGCGTGTTCATGCCGCCGCGGATGTTGACGAACACCAGGACGGTCATGACGGCCACACCAGCGACCAGGAGCACTGCCTTAATCATCTGCACGTAGGTGGTGCCCTTCATGCCACCAACCAGCACGTAAATAATCATGACCACACCGACGATCGCAACACAGATCGCCTGCGCGGAGTAGCTGTGCAGGTTCAGCAGCACGGAGACTAGCGAGCCAGCGCCGGCCATCTGCGCGATGAGGTAGAACAGCGACACGAACAGGGTGCCGAAGGCTGCGGCGACGCGGACCGGCTTCTGGCGGAGGCGGAAGGACAGCACGTCAGCCATGGTGAAGCGGCCGACGTTACGCAGCGGCTCCGCCACCAGCAGCAGAGCTACCAGCCAGGCGACGAAGAAGCCGATGGAGTACAGGAAGCCGTCGTAGCCGCTTAGCGCAATTGAGCCCACGATGCCCAAGAAGGACGCAGCAGAGAGGTAGTCGCCGGCGATGGCGAGACCATTTTGCGTACCGCTAAAGGAGGAACCGCCGGTGTAGAAGTCGGCCGATTCACTCGTAGTTTTGCCCGCGCGAGTCACCACGTAGAGGGTGACAACGATAAAGATCGCGAACACCGCGATGTTCAGGAGCGGGTTACCCGCACCAGCTGATTCTGGCGCCGCGAGGATAAAGTCCTGCATCGTTTAGCCCTCCATTTCTTCTCGGATACGAGCCGCGCGCGGCTCGAGGTTCTTATTCGCCCACTTCACGTAAATCCACGTAATTAAGAACGTGGTGAAGAACTGGGCCAGCCCCAGCCAGAGCCCCACGTTGAGGCCCAGGAACGGGGTTGCCATCGCATCAGGCATCAGCGTGGCGACGACTACGAAGACCAGGAACCACAGGAAAAACGCGACCGACACGGGGAAGGTGAACCCACGGAAGGTTTTGCGGAGTTCCTGAAACTCCGGACTCCGCTGCATGGCCACAAACTCTTCCGGGGTTGGCTCCCGGCGTTGTGGGATAGAAGTCGATCCAGACACGGCTTCGATCCTTTCTTGTCATGTACAAGTTCTCTCATGCTTCGCTGCGACCTCACACTGAAGACCCTCAATGTGATCTGCAACTCAACACCTGGCATGTTACCTATCCCACATCGCGCTCGTGAATGATTGTTTTAGGCAAAGCACAACAAAGAGTGACGCCCACCCCCAAAACATGCTTTTAGCAGGAAAAACTAATGATCGTACGACCACCCCCGCCAGGAGGTAGGGTGATGAAAAACCGCAGTAAAAAAGGGCCTATCTTCATCAGATAGGCCCTCGTGTGCACCTGGCGCACACGCGGTGTTTAGTCCACGTCGCCGGGGAAAGTTAGCGGGTCGCCCGACATCCGCTCACCCTGCACCGCATCAAGCGCAGCGATATCCTCCGCGTCCAGTGAGACCTCAAGCGCACCAAGGTTTTCCTCCAGTCGCTTCAGATTCGCCGTCTTCGGCACCACCGACACGCCCATCTGCAGCAGGTAAGCGAGCACCACCTGCGCAGGCGTCGCATCATACTTAGCGGCCACACCGGCGATCGCCGGGTCATCAAAGTTCTTGCCGCGCGCCAGCGGAGCCCACGCCTCGGTGAGGATGTTGTGCTTTGCGTGGTAGTCGCGCAGCTCCTGCTGCGTAAACCCGGCGTGCAGCTCAACCTGGTTGAGCACCGGCGCGACGCCGGTAGCCTGGATGATCTCGTCCAGCACCTCGGGGTAGAAGTTAGCCACGCCGACCGACTGCAGCTGCCCCATCCCCTGCAGCTGCACCAGTTCCTCAAAGGCGGAGACGTACAGGCCGCGCTGCGGCCATGGCCAGTGCACCAGGTACAGGTCGATGAACTCTAGGTTCAGCCGCTTGAGCGACTCCTGGTACGCAGCTGCGGGTCGGTCCTGGTCGTCGTTCCACAGCTTGGTGGTCACGAACAGGTCCTCGCGGGTGACGTCGCCGGCAGCGATAGCGTCACCGATTGCCTTGCCGACGGCCTCCTCATTGCCGTAGAACGCCGCCGTGTCGATGTGGCGGTAGCCCAGCTCGATGGCACGCCGCAGGACAGCCTCAACGTCTTCCGGGGCGAGCTTGTAGGTGCCTAAGCCCAGCAGCGGGAAATCGTAGCCGTCGTTGAGAGTAGTAACGGGAATGCGCATTGTGTCTGCCTTAGTTCGCGTCAATCAGGTCGATAACAAATACAAGCGTGCGCCCGGAGAGTGCGCTCACCCCACCGGCCGGGCCGTAGGCCTTCTCCGGCGGCACGATCAGCTCGCGGCGCCCACCGACCTTCATGCCGGGAATGCCTTCCTGCCACCCCTCAATCAGGCCAGCAAGCGGAAACTCCGCGACCTCGCCGCGATCCCAGGAGGAGTCGAATTCTTCGCCGGTTGCGTAATCCACGCCGAGGTAGTGCACCTTGATGTAGCCGCCTGCCACCGCTTCAGCGCCGTCGCCGACCACAAGATCCTTCACAACCAAGTCGGTCGGTGCGGGCGCGTCGGGGATAGTGATGGTGGGCTTTTCCATGTGTGTCGATACTCCTTAAGTACAAACTTTTCAGGACAAACTCGCGTGAAAATGCGAAACCGCCAAGCACGGTTTCCCAAAAGTATAAGGGAAATGCCGTCCTTGGCGGGTATCCGGCGCAGCTACCTGCGGGTTGTCCTAGCGCTGATCGCGCGGGATGAAGTCACGCTGCTGGTAGCCGGTGTAGATCTGACGCGGGCGGTTGATCTTGGTGTTCATCTCCAGCTGCTCGCGGTACTGTGCGATCCAGCCCGGGAGACGGCCAATGGCGAACAGGACCGTGAAGAAGTCGGTCGGGAAGCCCATGGCGCGGTAGATCAGGCCCGTGTAGAAGTCCACGTTCGGGTACAGCTTGCGGGAGACGAAGTAGTCGTCCTTCAGCGCGATCTCCTCGAGCTCCATAGCCAGGTCGAGCAGCTCGTCGCCGCCCAGGTGCTCGAGCACGTCGTGTGCGGTCTGCTTGACGATGGCTGCGCGCGGGTCGTAGTTCTTGTACACGCGGTGGCCGAAGCCCATGAGACGGACGCCCTTTTCCTTGTTCTTCACGCGGTTCATGAAGTCGGTGGCGTCGCCGTCGTGGTTGTTCTTGATGTCCTCGAGCATCTCGAGCACAGCCTGGTTTGCGCCGCCGTGGAGCGGGCCAGCCAGGGCGTTGATGCCGCCGGCGATGGAGACGAACATGTTCGCCTGCGCGGAACCAATCATGCGGACGGTGGAGGTGGAGCAGTTCTGCTCGTGGTCCGCGTGCAGGATGAGCAGCTTGTCCAGCGCGTCAACCAGCACCGGGTCAACCTCGTACGGCTCGGTCGGGTAACCGAACATCATGCGCAGGAAGTTCTCACGCGCGTTCAGCGCGTTGTCCGGGTACATGTACGGCTTACCCTGGGACGCGCGGTAGGCGTACGCCGCCAGCATCGGCACCTTCGCCATGAGACGCACGGTGGCCTTGTCCAGCTGCTCCTCATCCAGCGGGTTGAGCTGGTCCTGGTAGTACGCGGAGAGAATGTTCACCGAGGAAGCCAGCACGGCCATCGGGTGCGCGTTGCGCGGGAAGACGTTAAACGCCGCCTTAAAGTCCTCATCCAGGAGGGTGTGGTGACGGATCTCGGTGTTGAACTTTTCCAGCTCGTCAGTGGTCGGCAGCTCGCCACGGATGAGCAGGTAAGAAACCTCGTTGAAGGACGCGTTTTCCGCCAGGTCAGCGATGTCGTAACCGCGGTAGCGCAGAATGCCCGCATCACCGTCAATGTAGGTGATCTTCGACTCAGTCGAGCCGGTAGATACGTACCCCGGGTCGAAGGTCACCAGGCCGGTCTCGCCCAGCATCTTGCCGAGGACAACACCGTCGTTACCCTCGGAAGCCTTCATGATGTCCATTTCGTACTCGCCACCGGGGTAGTGAAGTACCGCCTTTTCGTTGTTCTCAGAAGCCACAGTGTGCCTTTCCACGATTGCTCACGTTGAATCCGGCCATCGCCGAAGAATTACCTAAGCCATCGTAGCAAAGTTTGTGACGCGCATGACAAGCCCCAGGCCGTGCCCAGAACACCACATCTGAAAGAAAGTGACCACATAACAGGCATGCGGAAGGCATAATATTATGCACTGCATATGCGAACGCAGTCTTTTTTCGAATTTTGAGGATGTAGGTTTTCATGAGCTCTTTCCCCACTCTCCCCTCCGATCTCCTGCCGGCAGACGGCCGTTTCGGCTGTGGCCCCTCCAAGGTCCGCCCGGCGCAGCTTGACGCCATTGCACGCGGCGCGAACATTATCGGCACCTCGCACCGCCAGCCGGCAGTGAAGAACCTCGTCGGCGAAGTTCGCGAGGGCCTGTCCGCGCTGTTTAACCTGCCCGAGGGCTACGAGATTGTGCTCTCGCTGGGCGGGGCGACCGCGTTTTGGGATGCGGCGACGTTCGGCGTCGTCGAGAAGCAATCGGCTCACCTCACCTTCGGCGAGTTCTCCTCGAAGTTTGCGAAAGCCTCGGAGAAGGCCCCGTGGCTCGATCAGCCGCAAAGCGTCGAGGCCGAGCCCGGCACCGCCCCCTCCCCGACCGAGCTCGACGGCACGGCGGCCGATGTCGTGGCGTGGGCGCACAACGAGACCTCGACGGGTGCGATGGTGCCGGTGAAGCGCCCGGACACCGACGCGCTCGTGCTTGTCGACGCCACCTCCGGCGCCGGTGGGCTCCCCGTGGATATGAAGGAAGCTGACATCTACTACTTCTCCCCGCAGAAGTGCTTCGCTTCCGACGGCGGCCTGTGGCTGGCCGCAATGAGCCCGGCTGCGATCGAGCGCATCGCCAAGGTGAAGGACTCCGGCCGCTTCATCCCGGCTTTCCTGGACCTGCAGACCGCGGTGGATAACTCGCGCAAGAACCAGACCTACAACACCCCGGCCGTGGCGCCCCTGCTCATGCTCGCCGACCAGGTGAAGTGGATGAACGACAACGGCGGGCTCGACGGCATGGTGGCGCGCACCTCCGCGAACGCCGAGGCCCTGTACGGTTGGGCAGACGCGCACGAGCTGGCGACTCCGTTCGTGGTAGAGCCGGCCCAGCGCTCGCTGGTGGTTGGCACCATCGACTTCGACGAGCGCGTGGACGCCGCGCAGCTGGCGAAGGCACTGCGCGAGAACGGCATCCTGGACACCGAGCCGTACCGTAAGCTGGGCCGCAACCAGCTGCGCATCGGCATGTTCCCGGCGATTGACTCCCAGGACGTCACCACGCTGACCAAGGCGATCGACTGGCTGCTTGCCCAGGGCGTGGGCCAGCAGTAAACACCTGCGGGTGCGCTAGGCTGGGGTGAACTGTGAGGCTGAAGGGAGAAGCATGCGCGTGCTGTATTTGATGGCAGACGAGTCTACGGAGAAGTTTTTCGTCCTCCGGGATTCCGAAGGCGTGAGCTTCCAGATCGCCCGCTCGGAGTTCGCCCCGCTCTTCTCCCCTGCCGCAGAGCAGGCGGAAGACGGTGAAGCAGCGGCGGAGTCCGCGCCTGCCGCTGCGGTGGAAGAGGTGGAAGGGGGCGTCGAGAAGCAGGGGCCCGAGGCCCCCGCTGAGCACGACGACACGCCTGAGTACAGCGCCCTGAGCAAGCAGCGGGGCCTGCCGGAGCCGGACCCGCTGCTGACCAACCCGCTGACCATGCCGCCGCGCGAGATCCAAGCGCGGATTCGCGCTGGCGCTACCTCGCAGGAGCTGGCGGACGAGATGGGAGTGGCCGTCAGCCGCGTCGATACCTACTCGCACCCTGTCGTGCTGGAGCGCATGCAGATCGCGGAGGCGGCGAAGCAGTCGCACCCGGTGCGCGACGAAGGCCCGGCGAAGCTGACCCTCTTTGAGATTCTGGCGACCGCGTTCGCGGCCCGCGGGCATTCGCTTTCCGACGCGGCGTGGGACGCCACCCGCGAGCCGGGCGAGCCGTGGGTCGTCCACCTGCGCTGGCGGGCCGGGCTGACGGAGAACGAGGCGCAGTGGACGCTGAAGCGCTCCATGGGCTCGCCCGCCTCTACCGAGGCCCGCAACTCCGTTGCCGCCGACCTGACCGACCCGGACTTTGTGCAGCCGGTGCGCAGCCTCACTGCGGTTGACGCGCACGGGGAGGACGACTGGGACGGCAGCGCGAGCCCCGCCCGCGAAGAAACGGCCGAAACAGACGCAGACGCAGACGGTGCCGAGGAAACCGGGGGCACCGAAGGAACCGTCACCGAGGGCGACTTCCTGCGCCACCCGGACGGCGAGCAGCCGCAGAAGCGCCGCCGCAAGGCCGTCACCCCACACTGGGAGGACGTGCTGCTCGGCGTTCGCACGAACACGAAGCGGCCCCGCAAGTAGCTGCCGGAAGGAATGCCCCTATGTCCTACCCCGCCATTGTGACCATGTGGTTTGTCAGCACGCCGGACCCCGCAGGCGTGCTCAATTCCGAGCCGAAGGCCGACCGCGGCTTCGGGCGCAAGCTGCTCGCGCAGATCAACCCGGCATGGCCGATCACACCGATCGGTGAGTTCCCGCTCAACCGCTCTTCCACGCCGGGTGCCGACGAGTTCTACATCGCCGGCTACCCCGGTGTCGCCGTAGTGCAGACTTTCGTGGAGAATATGGACAAAATCTCGGAGGTCACCGAGTATCTGCGCGAGGCCCTGCCCGCGAGCGATACCTACGTCTTCGCCCACGGCACCGACTCCGACTTCGCGGGTTTTGCCCACTACTCGGGCACCACGGTGCGCCGCGCGCTCACAGCCACGCGAGAGGTGGTGCTGGAGGACATCGGCCTGCCTGATCCCTTCGAGGCCCCCTACTGGGCTGGCGAGAAGGCCGAACAGCTCGGGGGCATCTCGCTGCCTTTCGAGCCTGCGGATCTGGCTGTCGCGGCGCAGGAGGCTTGGCTGGGGGTGCCGGTGAGCCCACAGGGCCCGGATGTGCACGTGGTCGGCTACGCCATCGACGGCCGGCCAGAGCCGAGAATCCGCACGCAGAAGCCGCGGACGAAGACCGTGAACGAGGTCGCCGCGCGCTTCGCTGATTCGGAGAAGGACTACGACGACTACGAGCTGCCAGACCCGGACGAGGGCGGCCACGAGTTCGCTGATCTTGCCGACGCCTCCATCGCCGCGACCAAGCGCGTCGGGCGGGGCGTCGCGCGACGCGTGCGCAGCCTCGCCGCCACGGTGCGGGAGAAGATCCGGCACTCGGACCGCTAGCGCTGCGCCTCGTAGAAGGCGATCGCGGCCGAGGTCGCCACGTTGAGCGAATCGGTGCCCGGCGCCATGGGGATTTTCGCCCGCACGTGCGTCGCCGCCATCGCGTGCCGGGTGAGCCCCGGCCCCTCCCCACCAACGAGGAAGGCAATCTTGTCGTGCCCCGCCACGGCCTCGTGCAGCAGCACGGCGTCGTCGGCCGGGGTGAGCGAAACCAGCCACCAGCCGGCGTCTTTCAGCTCGTTGAGGGAGCGCTGCCACGTGGTCGTGGTGCCGTCTAAGTGCGCGAACGGGGTGCGCAGCACGTGCCCCATGGACACCCGCACGCTGCGTCGGTACAGCGGGTCGGCGGTCGCCGCGCCGAAGAGCACGCCGTCAACGCCCATGCCTGCGGCGTTTCTAAAGATGGAGCCGATGTTCTCGTGGTCGCCCACGCCCTCGAGGATGACCAGGGTACTCGCGCCGTCGATCACCTCGGCGACGCTGCGCTCCGGAGCCTTGTCCGCAGACGCGAGCAGGCCGCGGTGCATGTCGTAGCCTGCAACCTCGCCCATCAGCTGGCGGGTGATCTCGTAGACCGGGACGCCGCGGCGGGTAAGTTCCTCCCCGTACTCTTCGAGGAAGGACTCCAGCCTGCCACCGAAACCGTAGACGGCGCGGACGGGGAAGCGAGACTCTACGAGCCTGCCAGCCACGAGCGGGCCTTCGGCGAAGACCAGGCCCTTCTCCTTGTCCGAGTGCTTCAGGTCGCGGATGTCGTCTAAGCGCGGGTCCTGGGGATCCTCGATACGCGTGCGCATTTAGCTCAGTGCCGCCAGGATCGGGCCCTGCGCAAAGTAGACCACGAACAGCAGGGAGATCAGCCACATGATCCAGTGGATGTGCTTCGTCTTACCGGTAAACAGCGCCATGGCGGTGAACGCGATGAAGCCGACACCGATGCCGTTAGCAATGGAGTAAGTCAGCGGCATGACCACGATGGTGAGGAAGGCGGGGAACGCGACGTCGAAACGCGACCACTCGATGTTGCCCACCTGCATCATCATGAGCGCACCCACGACGACCAGCACTGGAGCCGCGGCCTCGATGGGCACCATCTCGTAGAGCGGGGTGAAGAACATGGCGATGAGGAACAAGATGCCGGTGACCACGTTGGCCAGGCCGGTGCGCGCGCCGTCGGCAATGCCGGCCGAGGAGTCGACGAATACCGTGTTCGAGGAAGACGACGCCGCGCCGCCGACCACCGCGCCAAAGCCTTCGACGACCAGGGCGCGCTTCATGTCCGGCAGGTTGCCGTGCTCGTCGGTGACCTCGGCCTGGCGGCCGAGTGCGGTCATGGTGCCCATGGCGTCGAAGAAGTTCGCCAGCACAAGGGTAAACACCAGCAGGGAGGCGGCGATGACGCCGAGGTGGATGAAGGCGCCGACAAGGTCCACGTTGCCCACCAGCGACAGATCCGGCACACCGCCGAAGGAGTCCGGAAGCGCCGGCACGGCCAAAGACCAGCCGTGCGGGTCTTCTGCGGAAGAGCCGGCACCGGCGAAGTGCTCGACGATCAGGGAAATGATCGTGGTCACGACGATGCCGATGAACAGGCCGCCGGGGATGTTGCGAGCCACCAGGAAGCCGCAGATGAGCAGGCCAACAATGAAGACGAAGGTGGGCCACGACGCGATCGAACCACCGAAGCCGAGCTGCACCGGCACCGTGGTCATCGCCTCGTCCGGCACACGACGGACGAAACCGGCGTCCACCAGGCCGATCATGGCAATGAACATACCGATGCCCACGCTCATGGCAACCTTCATCGAGTCCGGAATTGCGTTAAACACCGCAGTGCGGAACCCGGAGATGGCGAGCAGGACGATGATGATGCCGTCGATCACCACGAGCCCCATCGCCTCCGGCCAGGTCAGCCCCTGCTGGCCGACGAGCGTGACAGCCACGAGCGTGTTCAGCCCCAGCCCGGTGGCGATGCCGAAGGGGTATTTGGCTACCACGCCGAAGAGGATGCTCATCACGCCTGCGGCCAGTGCAGTCACGGCCGCGACCTGCGGGATGCCCAGCACCACGCCCTCGCGGTCCGGGCTCGTGCCCAGAATCAGTGGGTTCAGCAAGACGATGTAGGCCATGGCGAAGAAGGTGACCACTCCGCCGCGGATCTCCCTGCCAACAGTGGAGCCCCGCTCGCTGATATGAAAGAATCGGTCGAGCCCGCCTTGTGGCGTGGCATTAGAGGTGACGGTACTCACGTCAGTTCTTCTCCCCTATCCCTTTTCCGGGTGATTGAATTGTGCGGTGGCGCAGCGCAGGGCCGCTGCCATTTTACGTGTCATAGCCTGTCACTTCACTGCCAATTTGTACAAATACGTCCGTTTACGTCGCTGCGCCGAAAGGAACCTCGTGCACGCTTTCAGCTTTGTCGTGGAAGAGGGCCGCGTCATTGACGCCGAGCGTTACGCCACCGCCGCCCGCGAGTTGGGGGTTTCCTCGGCGGAGCTCAACCGACTGCGGGTGCGCCTGAGCATGGTCGCTGGAACTCGCCGCGCAGTGATGGAAATCCACGGCGGCACCGCCTCACTCGAGCTACGTCCGCTGCCGCCCGCCCCGACAGAGATCACGGTAGCGGCACGCCCCGTCCGCGACGAGCGCACGTGCCCCGCCTACTCCGGACCGGACTTGGGGTGGCAACGTTTCGCGTTGGCGCAAACTCCGGCGCATGAGGGCCTGCTTGTCGACGCCACGGGGAGGGTCGTCTCCGCCATCATGGCCCCACTCGTGATGCTCCAGCACGGCCGCGCCTACATCTCCAGCCACGAGCGCGCCTCCGCCTCAATCGCCCTCGACGGCGTGCTGGAGATCCTCGCCGGGCAGGGCGTCGAAATCGCCAACCTGCCGGGCGGCTTCATCCGCTCGGACCTGCTTGCAAGCGAGGTCTGGGTCATCGACCCGGTCTACGGGGCCCGCCTTGTGACCACCTGGTTGGAATACGGCACCTCCCGCCCGGCGCGGCAGTGGGTGGAGCGCGGTCGCCTGCCCACGCACCGCGAGGTCAACGAGCTGCGCGAACAGCGCGCGGTGGCGGTTTAGCGTGGCGGTTTAGATCAGGTCCACTGTGGTGTCGGCGTGCGCGCCGCAGCCGTAGGACGAGGCGACCACGCGCCCGTCGGCGGAGTACTCGTTGGTGCACACGCCGAAGTTCTCGCCGATCGGCTCCCCCATGGGCACGTAGAAGGCGCAGGTGCGGCAGTGCAGGGTGGCCTTTTCTGCGAACTCGCTGTTGGGCCCGAACTCGCCTGTGCGCCAGCGCTTCTCCGCTTCCGACAGGCCCTGCTCGGTGAGGTAGTGCTTGGTCTCGCGGCCGGGGAAGACGATGGCGTGGCGGGAGAAGGAGTCCGCGGTGATGCGGTTGTCGTCCGGGGCGGGCTCGAGGATATCGCCGGGGCCGAGGTCACCCGGGCGTAGCCGCTCCGAGTAGGGCACCCAATCGGGGGCTTCAAGCGCACCGGCCGCAGGCATCAGCGCGACTTCGTTGACGGTCACCCAGGTCGAGCCGGTGGCGCAGGCGATCACGGCGTTCCACTCCCAGCCGTCGTAGCCGGGGACACTGGCCTCGAAGCGGTGGGTGGCCACGTTTTGGCTCAGTCCTCCGACGCCGATGTGCTCCCCGATTTCCTCGGGCGCGGCGATCTCCTCGAGCGCGGCGCGCGCTGTGGCGATGGCGACATCGCTCAGCAGTGGGGAACGCTTCTTGGACCGGTTGCGGGATCGTTTTCTGGATTGAGACACGCCCCCATTATGCGCGAGAGTCTCACGACGGTGCGACGGTGGTGCATCATGGGTGCCATGCATCAGTTCTCTTTCCCCGTTTCTGTCACCGGCGTGCTTACGGCGTGCGCCCTCGCGCTCGGCGGTTGTGCCAGTGTCGAGCCGGGGGCGTCGGCAGGTGGCGTCGAGAAGCTGCGCGCTGTGGTGCAGGAGCGCTACCCCTTCGATTCGGCAAGCTTTACCCAGGGCCTCGAGGTGGCCGCGGACGGCACGCTTTTGGTGGGCACCGGGCAGGAGGGGCAGTCGCGCATTTACCGACGCACGCTTGAGAACGCTGATGCCGAGCTGGCATCCGTGGACTTGGATCCGGAGTTCTTCGGCGAGGGTATTACTCAGGTCGGAGATAGTGTTTGGCAGCTGACCTGGCAGGACGGTGTCGCGCTGCGGCGGGACGCGAATACGCTGGAAGAGACTGACCGCGCCACCTACGACGGCGAGGGCTGGGGACTGTGCGCGCGCCAGGACGAGCTGATCTTCTCCGACGGCTCGGCGGAGCTGCGCCGCCTCGACCCGGAAACTTTCGCGGAGCGAGAAAGATTTACCGTCACCGCAAACGGCGCGCCCGTGGCCGGGCTCAACGAGCTGGAATGCGTCGGCGACGCGGTCTACGCCAACGTCTTTACCACCACCGATATCGTGCGCATCGACGCCACCACGGGCGAGGTCACCGCGCTTATCGACGCCTCCGCGCTCCCCAACAACGCCGAGGATGACCCCAACAACGTCCTCAACGGCATCGCGCACCTGTCGGACACCGAGGAGTTCCTCTTCACCGGCAAACGCTGGCCGGATATGTACCGCGTGACCTTCGAACCCGCCGAGTAACGGCGCTGGTTTAGACTGACCACTATGGCTAAACCGGGTGCGAGTTCATGGGGCAAGCAGATCGCCGTCATTGCGGTGGGGGTGATCGTGCTGGTTGCGGGCATTTACGCCTTCTTGGAGTGGCAGCGCACCAGCCCCTCTACTCCGGTGCGCGATATCCGCGTTGAGGTGTCCGCGGGCGAGGCCGCAGAGGAACTTGCGCCGTACACGGTCTGCCCACTCGATGAACAGTGCGACGGGGGCGAGCCGCCCACGATAGACGCGGGTGAGGCGAAGGAATTGACCATTTCGGTGCCGGAGGAGATCTCCAGCTCCGGGTGGCGCCTGCTCGCCATTTACGACGACCCGGCCGCCAACGACGAGAGGGTCTTCCAATCCCACGAAGCCAACGAGCACACCATCGACGCCGTGACCGACACTGGCGCGCGCTTGGTCGTCGCTGAGGTCTCCGCCCTGGAGATAGATAAAGGCGAAGACGGGGAAGAGATCCCTGTCCTCGCCACGTGGTCGGTCGCGCTTAACGACGCTTAACGGCGCTGCCCGTTAAGCGTCGAGCTCGCGGGCGACGGCGCGCAGAATTTCTGCGACCTGGCGCGCCTCTTTGCGCTCCGGGTAGCGGCCCTGCGTGAGCGCCGGCTGCACCTGCGTCTCAATCATCGTCATGACGTCGGCGAGCATGCTGCCCAGCTGCTCCGGCTTGTGCCGGTGTACCGGGCGGCGCTTCGGACTGTCGAGTACCTTGACGCGCAGCGCCTGCGGGCCCTTGCGGCCGGCCGCGAAGTCGAATTCGACGCGCTGGCCCGGGACGAGCTCCTCTACGCCGTCGGGGAGGACGGACTTGCCGATGAAGACGTCCTCTTCACCCGGGTTGGATGCGAAGCCGAAGCCCTTCTCGGCGTCGAACCACTTCACCTTTCCAATAGGCATATTGCATCTTCCTTTACTTTTCTCGTGCCCACCTCGGGGGCATTACCTTCACAATAACGAAAGAGGTGATGGTACCTTCCCTCCTCCCCTCCACCACAGCCACACCTAACGTGATGCAGATCACGTTATCTTTTTGTAACGCGCTGACCAGCGTCGTTAAGCGGTCGCTCCCCCACAGTCCACCCCGGACGGTCACAAACCGTGCCCATAACGTGACTCAATCGTTATAAACCGCTAGGCTGACCCGCAACGTAAACCGACAGCACTGCAAAGGCAGTACCGAGAGAGGATTTTTCGATCATGGGACGCCACTCCAAGCAGACCACTTCCCCGGCCAAGAAGGCCCTTGCGGGCACCGCAGCAGCGGCTGCCCTCACCGGCGTCGGCGCGCTGGCCCCGCACGCATCTGCCGCCCCGGACTCCGACTGGGACCGTCTCGCAGGCTGCGAGGCCGGCGGCGACTGGCACATCAACACCGGCAACGGCTACTACGGCGGCCTGCAGTTCAACTACGGCACCTGGCAGGCATACGGCGGCGGCGAATTCGCCCCGACCGCCGACCAGGCTACCCGCGAGCAGCAGATCATCGTTGCAGAGCGCACCCTCGCACAGCAGGGCTGGGGCGCATGGCCGGCTTGCTCCGCAAGCCTCGGCCTGAACTCCGCACCGACCAACCGCGACGCGCAGGCTGCGCAGGCAGCCCCGGCTCCGGCCCCCGCACCGGCACCGGCAGCTGCTGAGGCGGCCGCCCCGGCAGCACAGCAGGACACCACGCTTGCCGTGGACCAGCTGTACAAGCAGATCGTGGCGAACCTGAACAACGCTGGCATCGGCGTGCCGGCACAGGTGCACACCACCTACGCCGCGAACCGCCACGACTACAACGCCTTCTACAAGGCGAACCAGCCGCTGATCGACGCTGTCCTCAACGGCAACGTCAACGGCATCATCGCCCAGGTCCAGGCACAGGCACTGCGCTAAACCAAAGGCTGTATTTAAGCGCCGCGGCGCACGCACCTCGCGTGGCCGCGGCGCTTTTCGCTGCGCGCATGAAAAAGTGCCTCCCCTTTACCCGGGGAGGCACTTTTTAAGGAATGCGAAACCCGCCTGCCAGCGCGCAATCACGCCGCAGGCGGTACGAGCAGCCCTTTTTAGCGGTTGATGCGCGTGGTCGTGTGCACGTAGCCGGTTTCCTCAGCCGGCATCGGCAGGACCAGGTCGTCGCCGAAGGGGCTGGAAGCGCCCGCCAGCTTCGAAGAAAGCTCCGTCACAGGGTGACCATTACCGTGGGTGTGCTCGGGCCACGCCGGGTTTGCGCGGCCGATCTTCTGTACATCTTTAGCCATGCCACTTATTCTTGCATGTCCGCGTACAAAACGCACGTAAACTACAAATTTGCACCATGACTGACTTCGCCAACGCACTTGCACAGCTCACCCCCGACTCCCTGCGCCGCCTCATCGCCGCGCGCCCGGACGCGTTCTTCCCGCCTCCGCCGTCGCTGGCGTCGCTCGCCACCAGGCTGACGCAGTCCGCCTCCACCGCACGGGCGCTGCGCACGCTGAACGCCGCAGAGCTCGCCGCGCTGCAATCGCTTGTCGACGCCGGCGCGGAACTCACCCCCGCCACCCCCGCAGAAGACATCACCGCCCTCACCGACGCCGCGCTCATCTACCCCGCGGGCAACGAGGGTGACGTACGCGTCGCCCCCGGCGCGGTCGCCCCGCTGCCTCCAGCCTGGCGCGTCGCCGACCGCATCCCTGCCGATTTAGACGCAAAGCTCGCCGCCCTCGACGAGCGCCAGCGCAAAGTCCTCGAATCCCTGGCCGCGGGCGGCGGCATCGGCGTCTCCAAGGCCGCGGCACCGGACGCGGATCCTACAACCCCGGCCGCGCGCCTTCTAGCTTCAGGCCTTATCGATCGCTACAACGAGCACTCTGTGCGCCTACCCGAGCCCGTGCTTCTGGCCCTCCGTGGCCGCACCCCGCGCGAGCACCCGCTCACCCCGCCCCCGACGCAGGAAGTGGACCAGGCGAAGGTCGACGCCGACGCCACCGCCGCTGGGCTCGAAGCGGTGCGCCAGATGCGCCAACTACTTACTTTCCTCATGCGCTCCCCCGTCGCCTTAAACAAGGACGGCTCCGTGGGCGTGCGCGCGCTCGCAGCGTTGGAGAAAGCCCTCGGCTTCGACACCCGTCTGCTCATCACGGTAGGCCACGCGGCAGGACTTCTCGGCTGCGGCCCGGTCGACGAGCAGGACTGCCTCGCCGCCACCAAGGACGCGCTCTCCTGGTGCGACGCCACGATCGCCGACCAGTGGGCGATCCTGCTCGCGGGCTGGCTCGCCTCCCCCTGGCGACTCGACACCGCCAAACTGCTGCATTCCGAATCCCGCGAACCCGACCTACGCCGCGCTAAAGAGATGGTGGTCCGCCACAGCGGCGACCCGCAGCAGCTCCTCTTCTACGCCCCACTCGACGCCGCGGGCCTGCGCCCAGAGCGCGTCACCGCCCTCTGCGGTGAGGCCCGCACGTTCGGTGCGCTCGCGCCCACCCCGTCCACGCCCCTACGCGCCCTGCTTGAGCGCGAAGACGTCGCCGCCGCGACCCGCGAGCTCGTCCCCGCCGAGATCGACGCCGTCATCGCCCAGGCCGACCTGACCATCCTCGCGCCCGGCCCCCTCCCTCCCGCGATGGCAGCGGTCCTCGAGTCCTTCGCCGAGCTCGAATCCCCCGGCCTGGCCAGCGTGTGGCGCGTCAGCGACGCCTCGGTGCGCCGCGCCTTCGACGCCGGCCGCACCGCCGAGGAGCTCAAGACCTGGCTCGAGGCGCACACTCTGGGCGAGGTGCCCCAATCTTTGAGCTTTTTGCTTGACGACGTCGCGCGCACCCACGGTGCCATCCGCGCCGGCCACGCGATGAGCTACCTCCGCAGCGCCGACCCGGCACTCATCGCCACCGCTGCCCAGCACACCCCACTGCGGGTACTCGCCCCAACCGTGGCCGTCTCCGATCTGCCCCTGCCCAAACTGTTAAGAGCACTGCGCGAGGCAGGCCTGCAGCCAGCCGCCGAAGACGCAGACGGCGCCACGCTCGACATCGCCCCCGAACCTGCACTCGTCCGCCCGACACCTGCAGCACTGCCCAAAACGCAGCGCGTGGGCGAAGAGCTGACCGAGCAATTAGTCGCCCGGCTCCTCGCACACGAAAATGGCGCGCCGCACGCCGCTGCGGCCCAGTCCCCCACCGAGACCCTCCAGGCCGCGGCTAGGGCCCGCAGGCACGTCCGCGTCACCTACTTCGACAGCGCAGGCGAGAAACAAACGCTCACCGCGCTGCCGCTCTCGGTCCGCGCGGGCCGAGCCGATCTCCTCAACGAGTCAACGGATGCGGTCGTGCGCCTGCCCATCCCCCGCGTTGCCGAGGTTGAGCTGGCTTAGCGGCTCACCTGCTCCAACAGCTCAAGCACGTGCTGGTAGGGTTCGCCGGTCGCGCTGGTCAGTCCCAGCTCGCAGGTGCGGTTGGACGACGCGTGGTACTTCGCACCCAGCCGCTTGGCCTCCGCAGCTTCTCGCT
Organism: Corynebacterium imitans; assembly: GCF_000739455.1. Taxonomy (NCBI): domain Bacteria; kingdom Bacillati; phylum Actinomycetota; class Actinomycetes; order Mycobacteriales; family Corynebacteriaceae; genus Corynebacterium; species Corynebacterium imitans. The sequence continues at coordinate 702,332 of NZ_CP009211.1, read as the reverse complement.
TTGTTGCCGACGCCGTGAGCTCCGGGTGCAGCATGCCGCGGTCGCCCGCATACCCGCAGCAGTTCCAGTCCTTCGGTACGTTGACCTGCTCCACCGCGGCCTCGGCCACCTTGACCAGCTGCGGGAAGATCCCCAGGTGGGTCGAGGAGCACGTGGGGTGCAGCGTCACCGACTCCAGCTTGCGGTCCACCGCCAGCTTGTCCAGGACGTGTGCTTCCACGAACGCGATCGCGTCGATGACCGTGATGCCGACTTTCTCCGCCATCTCCGCAAAACCCTGGGTACACGATGAGGCGTCGACGATGACGGGGAGGCGGCCGCCGTCCGTAGCCTCCATGAGCAGCGCTTGGGCGCGTTGCTCCATTACCTCGTGGCCCTGTGTCATGCCTTTCGACGTCCACGGGGTGCCACAGCACAGCGAGTCAATCCCCTCAGGTACGAGCAGCGCCAGCCCGGCGCGCTCTACCAGGCGCGCGAACGCCTCGGAGGCACCGACTCCGTCTGCCTGCGGGCCGAACATGGAGTTCACGCACGCCGGGACGAACACGCCGACCGGGGCGGCGAACTTGCTGCCCACGCGCTCGCCGAAAACCTTCGAGCGCGTGCGCCCACCCTTCGAAAGCTCGGGGCGGTACTGCGGTACGGTGTCCTCGCCCACCAGCGCACGCGCGACGTCGGTGACTTTCTGCACCAAACCGGTGGGCAGGTAGTGCGCGCCGGTGAGCGCGACAGACGCCACCTTGTTCGCGGGTGCCCACGCCTTCGCGGCTGCAGCCCAGCCCGCGTTTTCCACCTTGGTTGCCTCTTCGCGGCGCAGCGACTTTACAAACTTGCCGGTGTCAATCCCGACCGGGCATGCGGTCACGCACATCGAGTCCGCCGCACACGTGTCAATGCCTTGGTACTCGTAGGCTTTATCCAGTTCGCGGACGGTGTCCATGTCGCCGTCGAGAAGCGCCTGAGCGCGGGCGCGGCGCACCACGATGCGCTGGCGCGGCGTCATGGTGAGATCGCGCGAGGGGCACACCGGCTCGCAGTAGCCGCACTCGACACAGCTGTCGATTGCTTCTTCCACCGTGGCGGAAAGCTTCATGTTGTGCAGGTGCTCCTCTGGATCATCGGTGATGATCACGCCCGGGTTCATCGTGTTGTGCGGGTCGCACGCGCGCTTGAGCTGCACCATCACGTCGTACAGCTCGTCGCCGTACTGGCGGCGCACGAACGGAGCCATGACGCGGCCCGTGCCGTGCTCCGCCTTCAGGTTGCCGTCGGCGCCGAGGATGAGATCCACCAGCGCGTCGTTGAAGCCGTTGTAGCGGGTGAGGTTCTCCTCGCCCTCGAAGCGGTCGGTGATGAGGAAGTGGATGTTGCCGTCCTTGGCGTGACCGAAAATCACCGCGTCGTCATACCCGTACTGCGCGAACATGTCCTGCAGACCGGAGCAAGTATCGGCCAGGTCGCCGACGGGCACCACCACGTCCTCCAGCAGCGCGGTCGTGCCGGAAGGGCGGGCCTCCGCCACCTGGGCGTAGAGCCCCTTGCGGAAGGCCCAGGCCTTTGCCGCCGCGGAGGCGTCGGTGGAGAACTGGGCCGGGTTCTGCAGGTCCAGACTCCGCAGGATCTCTGCTCCCGCCTGCTCGCGAGCAAAGAGCTCCTCCTCGTCATCCGCGTGGTATTCAATCAGCAGCGCAGCCTGGCCATCCACCTCAAAGCCGGTAATCTCCTCCGGCACGGAAGCGAAGCTGCGGCCGACCTCGATCGAGTGCGAGTCCATCAGCTCCAGCGTCGCCGCCTTGGAAGCAAACAGGTCTGGCAGGCTGCGGGTCGCCGCGTCGATGCTCTTGAACACCGCGACCGAGGTGGTCTTCACCTTCGGCACCGGCACGGTGCGCAGCACTGCCTCGGCGATGAACGCCAGCGTGCCCTCCGAGCCGATGAGCAGGTGCTCGAAGACCTTTACCGGCTCATCAAAGTCCAAGAACGCGTTGACGCCGTAGCCCATGGTGTTTTTCAGCGCGAAGTGGCGCTCGATCTTCGCCACCGACTCCGGGTTTTCCCGCACGCGCTTCTGCAGCTGGATCAGGGTCTCAAACAGCTCCGGCTCCTGCGACTTGAACTGCTGGTTCGCGTCCGCGTCCGCCGTGTTGATCACGGTGCCGCTCGGCAGCACGAAGGTCATCGACTCCAGCGTGCGGTAGGTGTTCAGCTCCGTGCCGCAGGCCATGCCGGCCGAATTGTTCGCGATCACGCCGCCCATCGTCGCCGCGCTTTCCGACGCCGGATCCGGCCCCAGCTTCTTCCCGTAAAGTGCCAGCCGCGCGTTGACGGAGCGCACCGTCGCCCCGGGCTGCACCCGGACCCGATTGCCGCGGTCGAGGACTTCGACGTCGCGGAAGTGCTTGCGCACGTCGACAAGCAAACCGCTGCCCCCGCCCTGACCAGACAGGGAGGTCCCGCCCGAGCGCAGCACCACCGGCGTGCCGGAGGCGCGGCCGGCGCGGAAAACGGCGGCGACGTCATGTGCGTCGCGCGCCTCAATCACCGCATCCGGCGTGTAGAGGAAGTGCGAGGCGTCGTGGGCGTACTTGATGCGGTCCACCAGCGAGGTGTGAACGGTCGAATCGGTACCAAGTTCGCGGTGGAGGGTGTCGGTAACGCGCGCATCGGGCGCGGAGATCGTGGCAGTCATAGGTACCACTTTAGGGCTAGACTACTTCCAGCACACGAGTTCTGGGAAAGAAAGGAGCCCCATGCCCCTCGGCGACGGCCCCCTCATCGTCCAATCGGACAACACCGTCCTTTTAGAGGTTGCACACCCGGACGCGCCGAAGGCCCGCGCCGCGCTTGCCCCCTTCGCGGAGCTCGAGCGCGCGCCCGAGCACATCCACACCTACCGCATCACCCCGCTCGCGCTGTGGAACGCGCGCGCCGCCGGCTTCGACGCCGAGCAGGCCGTCGACACGCTCGAGCGCTACTCCCGCTTCCCCGTCCCGCAGCCGCTGCTCATCAGCGTCGCAGAAACCATGGCCCGCTACGGCCGCCTCAAGCTCGTGCAACACCCCGCCCATGGCCTCATCCTGGAAGCGGATGAGCCCGCACTGCTCACCGAGGTCACCCGCAGTAAAAAGATTCGCCCGCTCATCGGCTCGCTTATCGACGCCACCTCCGTCCCCGTCCACCCGTCTGCCCGCGGTCAGATCAAACAGGAACTGACCAAACTCGGGTGGCCCGTCGAGGACCTCGCCGGTTACGTCGACGGCGAGCACCACCCGATCCAGCTCGACCAGGACGGCTGGCAACTCCGCGACTATCAGCAGTACGCCACCGAATCCTTCTGGGAGGGCGGCTCCGGTGTGGTCGTGCTGCCCTGCGGCGCGGGCAAGACGATCGTAGGCGCGGCCTCTATGGCGCAGGCGCAGACCACCACGCTGATCCTGGTGACCAACACGGTGGCGGGCCGCCAGTGGCGCGACGAACTTTTGCGCCGCACCACCCTCACCCCAAACGAGATCGGCGAGTACTCCGGCGAGAAGAAGGAAATCCGCCCTGTCACCATCGCGACCTACCAAGTCGTCACCCGCAAGACAAAGGGCGAGTACCGAGCCCTCGAACTCTTCGACTCCCGCGACTGGGGCCTGATCATCTACGACGAGGTCCACCTCCTGCCCGCCCCTGTCTTCCGCATGGCCGCAGACCTGCAGTCGCGCCGCCGCCTTGGCTTGACCGCAACGCTTGTGCGCGAGGACGGCCGCGAGGACGACGTGTTCTCGCTCATCGGACCCAAGCGCTACGACGCCCCGTGGAAGGAACTCGAGATGGCCGGCTACATCGCAACCGCTGAGTGCGTCGAAGTCCGCACCACCCTCAGCGAGGATGAGCGCCTCACCTACGCCACCGCCGAGACCCGCGAGCGCTACCGGCTCGCCGCCTGCTCGCGCGGCAAGCTCCGTGCCGTCGAAACCCTTCTCGCACAGCACGCAGGTCAGCAGACGCTGATCATTGGCGCCTACGTGGATCAGCTCGAGGAGATTGCTGAGCGCACGGGCGCACCACTGATCCACGGGAAGACGAGCACAAAGAAACGGGAGGAGGCCTTCCAGGCCTTCCGCGAGGGCCAAATCTCCACGCTCGTGGTGTCAAAGGTAGCCAACTTCTCCATCGACCTGCCCGAGGCAGCGGTAGCCATCCAGGTCTCCGGCACCTTCGGATCCCGCCAAGAAGAAGCGCAGCGATTGGGCCGCCTGCTCCGTCCGAAACAGGACGGCGCCGAGGCGATCTTCTACACCATCGTTGCGCGCGACACGCTCGACGCCGAATACGCTGTCCACCGCCAGCGCTTCCTCGCCGAACAGGGGTACGCCTACCGGCTCGTCGACGCCGCCGACCTATAGACTTGTCTGCCATGAACACGTTTCATTTCGAGGTTGATGAAGACTACGCCAAGCAGCACAACGAGCTACTCCAAGACACAAAGAGCATGGTGATCTCCGGCATCGCCATCTTCGTCCTGTGCGTATTGGGCGGCATTGCCTCGTGGATCTTCATCAGCCCCACCTCGCCCTGGCGGCTCCTCGCCTCGGTGGGCCTCATCCTCTTCGGTGTGATGATGCTCATCGTGGCACTCCTCTTGCCCAAGTCGGTGGGCAAGACCCAGGCGCTTTACGACGCCCACCCCCTCGCCCCCGCAATCATCACCGATAACGCCGGCACCACCCTCACCCTGACCGCCCTGGTTGATATGAACGCATCCGAGCAGGGCCCGGCCCGTTGGGCGATTACCTCCCGCGTGGTCAAGCGCATCCCGAACACCCATGACACGGTCGGCACCAAGGTCCCCGTCGTCGCCGTGGGCGGCCAGCGAACCTCCCGCGACAAGAACACGTGGCAAGTCATCACACCCATGCCGATCGCCTGGGCCACCCCGGACACCCAGGTTATCTCCCGCGCCCGCGCCGAGATCCCCCAAGACCAATGGCAGCGACTGGAGAAGGCACGCAAGGATGCGGAGCTGGTTGCTTCCGCGAAGAACTCGTTGGTCGCCTTGTCATAGCAGTTGTCTTTCGCGCCCGGACCCCTTCTCCGTATTGGGACCGGGCTTTTTGTGTCTAGACTTCCGTGACCAGGCCCGGAACGTTGTGGGCATAGCGGTGTACGCGCGCCACAAAGCGGTTCGTCATCGGCTTCAGTGGTGTAACCGCTGGTGTGATATCGCCTGGTGCTCGGTGTGTGTTGCGGGCGTGTGGCGGTGTCGGCACGGCACGCGGGGTACGGGTTTGGCGGTGGTGTGGTGGAATGATGTTGCTTCGGGTTTCCGCCGACCAGGCGAAACACGGTTGTAATGCGGGCTCGTGACACAATGATTCCACTCCCCCTGGGGTGTCGGCCCACGCCCACACACCCCGGGCATGGCAACAGCACCCCGCAGACCACGATCCGGTGGTGTGGTGGAATGATGTTGTAATCGAATTCCCGCCACCAGGGCAAACACCGCTGAACCGCGCGCTTATTACAAACTCATTCCACCCCCCTGGGGGTGTCGGCCCACGGCCACGCACCCCGGGGCATGACAAAAGGCACCCCGCCTGGGACCGTACAGGGTCCAAGGCGGGGTGCTGTGTTTGAAGTTGTTGGGTCGGCGGTAACCTACTCTCCCACACCCTCCCGAGTGCAGTACCATCGGCGCGGGCGGGCTTAGCTTCCGGGTTCGGAATGGGACCGGGCGTTTCCCCGCCGCCATCAACCACCGACACACCTTTGGGGGCATGCCAGTCAACCAGTGTTGTTGGTTGTTGGTGACACAATATTTTCTTATTGCATGTGTTGACACACGAGTGTGTTGTGTCAGTGACTGCACAGTGGACGCGAATGCTTTTGTTGTTTCACACGGTTTGATGTGTTTACCAAGACCACGTGTGTTGTGGTTGGGGTTGTTGTTTGATATTTGGTGGATTAGTACCAGTCACCTCCACACATTACTGTGCTTCCAGTTCCGGCCTATCAACCCAGTCGTCTACTGGGCACCTCAAATGAAACCTCATCTTAAAACAGGCTTCCCGCTTAGATGCTTTCAGCGGTTATCCCTCCCGTACGTAGCCAACCAGCAATGCTCCTGGCGGAACAACTGGCACACCAGAGGTACGTCCGTCCCGGTCCTCTCGTACTAGGGACAGCCTTCTTCAAGTTTCAACGCGCGCGGCGGATAGAGACCGAACTGTCTCACGACGTTCTGAACCCAGCTCGCGTGCCGCTTTAATGGGCGAACAGCCCAACCCTTGGGACCTACTCCAGCCCCAGGATGCGACGAGCCGACATCGAGGTGCCAAACCATCCCGTCGATATGGACTCTTGGGGAAGATCAGCCTGTTATCCCCGGGGTACCTTTTATCCGTTGAGCGACACCACATCCACAAGTAGGTGCCGGATCACTAGTCCCGACTTTCGTCCCTGCTCGACTTGTAAGTCTCGCAGTCAAGCTCCCTTGTGCACTTACACTCACCACCTGATTGCCAACCAGGCTGAGGGAACCTTTGGGCGCCTCCGTTACATTTTGGGAGGCAACCGCCCCAGTTAAACTACCCACCAGGCACTGTCCCCAACCCAGATCATGGGCCAAGGTTAGATATCCACTACGGTCAGAGTGGTATTTCAACAACGACTCCACAACCACTAGCGTRGCCGCWTCAWMGTCTCCCACCTATCCTACACAAACCGCACCGAATGCCAATACCAAGCTATAGTGAAGGTCCCGGGGTCTTTTCGTCCTGCCGCGCGAAACGAGCATCTTTACTCGTACTGCAATTTCACCGGGCCTGTGGTTGAGACAGCAGGGGAGTCGTTACGCCATTCGTGCAGGTCGGAACTTACCCGACAAGGAATTTCGCTACCTTAGGATGGTTATAGTTACCACCGCCGTTTACTGGGGCTTAAATTCTCCGCTTCGACCACAAAGGCCTAACAGGTCCTCTTAACCTTCCAGCACCGGGCAGGCGTCAGTCCGTATACATCAACTTAACCGTCTTCGCACGGACCTGTGTTTTTGATAAACAGTCGCTCCCCTCTCTTCTCTGCGACCCACACCAGCAACCACACGCAAAACATGGCAACCAGCATGGGTCCCCCTTCTCCCGAAGTTACGGGGGCATTTTGCCGAATTCCTTAACCACAGTTCACCCGACCGCTTCAGTATTTTCTACCTGACTACCTGTGTCGGTTTCGGGTACGGGCCGTATACACACATCGCTAGAGGCTTTTCTCGGCAGCATAGGATCACCAACATCACCCAAMMATGGGCTACGCATCACGCCTCACACATTTGACAGCGGCATTTCACACACTGTCGTGCCACACGCTTACACCACACACCAACCGGTGGCTTGGCTACCTTCCTGCGTCACCCCATCACTTGACTACCACGGATCAGGCCCCACGCATCACACCAACCCAGGGCAACAAAGTCACCCAATGGCCAGTGTTCAGGGTGGTTAGTCTCACCGCTTCATCACTTGGCGCGCATACACGGGTACGGGAATATCAACCCGTTMACCATCGACTACGCCTGTCGGCCTCGCCTTAGGACCCGACTCACCCTGGGAAGACGAACTTGACCCAGGAACCCTTAGTCATCCAGCGGTAAGGATTCTCACCTTACACTCGTTACTCATGCCTGCATTCTCACTCGCACACAGTCCACAACTCCTCACGGTACTGCTTCACACCATGCACGACGCTCCCCTACCCAACAATCACAAGGATTATTGCCGCGGCTTCGGCGGTGTACTTGAGCCCCACTACATTGTCGGCGCAGAACCACTCGACCAGTGAGCTATTACGCACTCTTTCAAGGATGGCTGCTTCTAAGCCAACCTCCTGGCTGTCTTCGCGATCCCACATCCTTTTCCACTTAGTACACCCTTAGGGGCCTTAACCGGCGATCTGGGCTGTTTCCCTCTCGACTATGAAGCTTATCCCCCACAGTCTCACTGCTATACACACTTACACCGGCATTCGGAGTTTGGCTGATGTTGCTAAGATGATAGTCCCGCTCAACCAACCAGTMGCTCTACCTCCGGCAAGCTAAACATATAACGCTGCACCTAAATGCATTTCGGGGAGAACCAGCTATCACGGAGTTTGATTGGCCTTTCACCCCTACCCACAACTCATCCCCGCAGTTTTCAACCTACGTGGGTTCGCGCCTCCACAACCTCTTACAGCTGCTTCACACTGGCCATGGGTAGATCACCCCGCTTCGGGTCCAGGACATGCCACTAAAMACACCCAACTAGGATTCGCTTTCGCTACGACTACCCCWYCAYWCGGGTTAACCTCGCGACATGCCGCTGACTCGCAGGCTCATTCTTCAAAAGGCACGCCATCACACACAACAAYGGTGCTCTGACGGATTGTAAGCGCACGGTTTCAGGAACTCTTTCACTCCCCTCCCGGGGTACTTTTCACCATTCCCTCACGGTACTMTTCACTATCGGTCACACTTAGTATTTAGGCTTACCGGGTGGTCCCGGCAGATTCACAGCAGATTCCACGAGCCCGCTGCTACTCGGGGMTAACAACAACGCAYATKCRACRMATATTCGCGTACGGGACTCTCACCCACTCCGGTACACCATCCCAARYRACTTCCGCTTACACGCACACACACGCACCCAGATGGCAGCCTRGRTCCATTGCACCCCACAACCCCACACACGCAACCCCTGCCAGGTCTCACACGCACATGGTTTAGCCTCATCCACGTTCGCTCGCCGCTACTAGCAGAATCACAATTGTTTTCTTCTCCTACGGGTACTGAGATGTTTCACTTCCCCGCGTCAACCCCCACACAGACTATGCATTCATCTGCGGGTAACACCACACAACCGGTGCTGGGTTTCCCCATTCGGACATCCTCGGATCAACGCTTTGTTGACAACTCCCCGAGGCATAACGCAGCCTCACACGTCCTTCATCGGCTAAGCATGCCAAGGCATCCACCGTACGCCCTGAATAACCAAACAAATTACCCAACACGATACAAACACACACCACCTCRCCACMMAAMAGCRGCAGACAGCATGCGCAGATACACAAAACACTTACAAACGATCTTGCAAACACAAAACATTGCAAAACACAAAAATAAATCAACCCACACCCCACMMAAACAATGCGGAGCATGGAAAGAAGAAAGATGCTCGCGTCCACTATACAGTTCTCACACAACACACCCACACCACAACAACCACACACCAACCAGGGCGCATGATCATTCACGTGCAGGCCAACAAGACAACCACAACCACACCAACCGGCGTAGCTCATTGTGTGCTGCCCCAGACACCCAACAGCATGCCAACATACCCAAAACAATGTTTGTGAAGCTTGGTTACCACCCAGGTCTGCTACGCAGKSMMTCYRTGYMCTGCGGRTRYGCATCCACCCGGAWTTYMAAAYAMTWWTYGGTGGCAGTCACACACTCGGCGACTCAACCACCACACGTCCCACAACCGTGGGCACATTAAAAAAGCTCCTTAGAAAGGAGGTGATCCAGCCGCACCTTCCGGTACGGCTACCTTGTTACGACTTCGTCCCAATCGCCGATCCCACCTTCGACCACTCCCTAACAMGTTTGGGCCATGGGCTTCGGGTGTTACCAACTTTCATGACGTGACGGGCGGTGTGTACAAGGCCCGGGAACGTATTCACCGCAGCGTTGCTGATCTGCGATTACTAGCGACTCCGACTTCATGGGGTCGAGTTGCAGACCCCAATCCGAACTACGACCGGCTTTCAGCGATTAGCCCACCCTCACGAGCTCGCAAACGCGTTGTACCGACCATTGTAGCATGTGTGAAGCCCTGGACATAAGGGGCATGATGATTTGACGTCATCCCCACCTTCCTCCGAGTTAACCCCGGCAGTCTCTCATGAGTCCCCAACCAAATGCTGGCAACATAAGACAAGGGTTGCGCTCGTTGCGGGACTTAACCCAACATCTCACGACACGAGCTGACGACAACCATGCACCACCTGTACACCAGCCACAAAGGGAAGCTACATCTCTGCAGCGATCCGGTGTATGTCAAGCCCAGGTAAGGTTCTTCGCGTTGCATCGAATTAATCCACATGCTCCGCCGCTTGTGCGGGCCCCCGTCAATTCCTTTGAGTTTTAGCCTTGCGGCCGTACTCCCCAGGCGGGGCGCTTAATGCGTTAGCTACGGCACGAACCCCGTGGAAGGGACTCACACCTAGCGCCCACCGTTTACGGCATGGACTACCAGGGTATCTAATCCTGTTCGCTCCCCATGCTTTCGCTCCTCAGCGTCAGTTACTGCCCAGAGACCTGCCTTCGCCATCGGTGTTCCTCCTGATATCTGCGCATTCCACCGCTACACCAGGAATTCCAGTCTCCCCTACAGCACTCAAGTTATGCCCGTATCGCCTGCAACCCCGCAGTTAAGCTGCGGTATTCCACAAACGACGCGACAAACCACCTACGAGCTCTTTACGCCCAGTAATTCCGGACAACGCTCGCACCCTACGTATTACCGCGGCTGCTGGCACGTAGTTAGCCGGTGCTTCTTCTCAACCTACCGTCACAAAAGCTTCGTCGGTTGCGAAAGGAGTTTACAACCCGAAGGCCGTCATCCCCCACGCGGCGTCGCTGCATCAGGCTTGCGCCCATTGTGCAATATTCCCCACTGCTGCCTCCCGTAGGAGTCTGGGCCGTATCTCAGTCCCAATGTGGCCGTACACCCTCTCAGGCCGGCTACCCGTCGACGCCTTGGTAGGCCATTACCCCACCAACAAGCTGATAGGCCGCGAGCTCATCCCATACCGCAAAAGCTTTCCACAACCCCATCCAAGAGATCGTCATATCCGGTATTAGACCCAGTTTCCCAAGCTTATCCCGAAGTACAGGGCAGATCACCCACGTGTTACTCACCCGTTCGCCACTCGAGTACCGAAGCAAGCTTCGGCCTTTCCGTTCGACTTGCATGTGTTAAGCACGCCGCCAGCGTTCATCCTGAGCCAGGATCAAACTCTCCACAAAAACAAATGTTTCAGCAAGAAACAAGGCCGTGAAAAGCCTGAAAACCTAACCAAAAACAAACCAACCCACACCACAAAAACTGCAATGCAGGACTGGCAAATCCTCAAATTACTGTTTATAAACCGGCCCTCACCCGACGAGGGAAAACAAGGACCGGCAAAACAAAAATAGTTACAAAATAACGCGAATCACATCACGCACCAAGCAACCAGCAAAACACCACCCAAAATTAGAGATTCAAGGGCAGCACCACCGGCACACACCAACCACACCCACACAGGGCACAGCCAGCACAACCAGGCACGCAACCAATCCACAAACAAAAGTACATTGGCACACTATCGAGTTCTCAAACAACACACGCACACCCGCACCAACCAGTTCACAACCAATCAGCGCTAAGCAGCGGATCTCAACGTTACACACAAGGTAAACAAAAGTCAAAATCGAGAACAACCCCGACCAAACAACCTGCAAACCAAGCCTGCAACACTGTGAAATTATCTCGTTCCCACTGCGACTTACTCGCTCGCGGCAACGAGAAAATACTTAACCATCTTCACAACAAACACGCAAACCCCCAGCGCAGTGGGGGTTTTCAAGCGAGCAAAGCGATCGATAAGCGTTAGTGGTACGTCGCCAATGGCCCGTGTGGGCCCTCGATGACTTTCACCGGCGTATTGAAAATCTTGGTTAACAACTCATCTCGCATGATCTCGTCCGGCGTGCCGAAGGCGGCGATCTGGCCGTCTTTGGCCGCGCAGATGTAGTCCGCGTAGCGGGCGGCGAAGTTGATGTCGTGCAGCACGATAATGATCGTGCGTCCGAATTCCTTGGCCGCGGAGTACAGGTGCTTCATCATCTCCACGGAGTGGGCGATGTCGAGGTTGTTCAGTGGCTCGTCGAGAAGCACATAGTCCGTTTCCTGGCACAACACCATCGCGACGTAGGCGCGCTGGCGCTGCCCACCCGAGAGTTGGTCGAGGTAGCGGCCCTCGAGGCCGCGCAGCCCGAGGAAGTCGATGTACTTGGAGATGATCTCCTCGTCCTCCGCGTTGAGGCGGCCCTGCGTGTACGGGAAGCGGCCGAAGCCAACGAGTTGGCGCACGGTCAGGCGGGTGACAAAGTGGTTTTCCTGGCGCAGGATCGAGATGATTTTGGCCAGATCCTTGGATTTTGCGCTGGTGACATCCATGCTGCCGATTTCGACGGTGCCGGAGTCGATAGACAGCAGTCGGCCGATCATGGTGAGCAGCGTCGATTTCCCGGCACCGTTCGGCCCCACGAGTGCGGTGATACCACCCGCTGGGATCTGTATGTTGACCGGTCCGATGGCCACGTCCTCGGTGTAAGCCTTGCTTACATTGCTCAGCGTGATCACAGCCGTCCCTTCCTGAGGATGACCACCAAGAAGGTGACCCCTCCTACCAGTTCGATGATGATGGACACTACGCCCTGCGCGTAGAAGACATGATTCATGACAAAGTATGCGCCTGCCAAGATGCAGTACCCCAACAGCATTGCCATGGGGAAGATGTAGCGATGGTCGTAGGTATCGGTGAATTGGTAAGCCAGCGTGGCCACCAAGAAACCGAGGAAAGTCATCGGGCCGACCAGCGCGGTGGAGACCGCCATGAGCACGGAGACCAGCACGAGCGTAAAGACTGCGTGCTTCTTGTGCTGCACGCCGAGGTTAATCGCCACATCGCGGCCCAGGGCAAGCACGTTCAGCCTTTGCGCATTCCACGTGAGTAGCGCGACCGACACCACCACGAGCGGCACCGCCAGCGGGTAGTAGGCAGGATCGGCGTTGTTGACCGAGCCAAAGAGACGCGCGGTGAGCACGTCGAACTCGCTCGGGGTCAGCATGCGCTGCATGAACGTCGACACACTGCCCAGTCCCCCGCCGATGACGATGCCGACCAGCAGCATCGCGTGCATGTTGTTGCCCTCCCCGACGAGAAGCCAGGAATACAGCAGCAAGCTCAAACCCACCATGAGCACCAGTTGGAGCACAAACATCTGCGTGGTGTGCGCTTGCGCCAGCCCCGCCGCACCAAGAAAGTAGACCGTCGCCGTATGAATCGCGATATACAGCGACTCAAAGCCCATGATCGAGGGCGTGAGGATGCGGTTGTTCGTCACCGTCTGGAAAGACACTGTTGCGGCGGCCTGGCATACGGCCACGATCAGCATCGCTACCACTGCGGTTGACCGACGCTCCGCGATGAGCCAGTAGCCACGAGACCCGAACTCCATCGGGTTTTCGTAGCCGATCAGCCCGAAGGTAAACAGCACGGCCGCTGCCAGGAGCGCGGAGAGCACCAGCCAGTAGCGCCGCTTGCTCTTGGAGGTTTGGAACGCACCGACGTTTCGGTCCGCCCCAGCTTCGATCGTTGTATTAGCCACGACGAGTCTGCCTCACAATCAGGGCGACAAAGACCACAGCTCCGACGACGCCCAGGATCACAGACACCGGCATTTCGAAAGGCGCGATGATCGTACGCCCGAGCAAGTCACAGACAGTGACAATTCCTATGCCCAGCAGACAGACCCAGGGCAGGTTGGAGCGCAGGTCGTCGCCACGCACCATACTCACAATATTCGGCACGATCAGCCCCAGAAACGGCAGGTTGCCTACCACCACAGTTACGACACCGGCGGCGATGGCGACGAGCCCAGTACCGACGAAGACGATGCGGTTGTAGTTCAGCCCGATGTTGGTCGCGATGTCCTCGCCAAGGCCTGCGGCGGTGAGCCGGTCGGCGTAGAAGAACACGGCGATCACCACCAGCAGCACGACCCACAGCACTTCGTACTGCCCGGCGATCACGCTGGTAAACGAGCCAGCAAACCAGACTCCGAGCGATTGCAAAAGGTCGGTCTGCAGCGCCCAAAACGTCGAAATCGAACTGACCACCGCACCGAGCATGATGCCCACGATCGGCACGATCAGGCTCGAGCGCAGCGTCACTTTGCGCAGAAACGCGAAGAACACCATGGTGCCCACGAAGGCAAAAACCACGGAGAGCAGCATGCGGGCAATTATCGACGCGTCCGGCATGAACACGTACGACGCCAGCAGGCCCAGCCCCGCCCACTCGGTGGTACCAGTGGTCGTCGGTTCGACGAAGCGGTTTTGCGTGAGCATCTGCATGATCAGCCCGCTCATCGCCATCGCGGCACCGGCGAGCACGAGCGCGATTGTGCGCGGCACGCGGGTGGTTTGGAACATGGCCCACCCGTCGTCGGTGCCGAGGATGTCGTACTGGCCGACCGCCAGCGAGGCTACAAGCAGACACAGCACAACACCCACACCCACCCCGAGCTTCCAGTTCAGGAGCGCGGGGCGGGTGGGGGTGTCGGTCTGGAGCGGTGCTGTCATTGACTAAGCGTTCTCAAACTTCTCGGCGAGCTCGTTCAGGATCTCGGTGTACGTGATGATCGACTCATTAGTGTACGTGTCGTTCGGCGCAACATACACATGGTCCTCCTGAATAGCTTTCACGTTCTGCAGCGCGGCGGAATCAGAAAGCACGGTCAGCGCAGCCGGCGAGTCCTGGGTCTTGATCGCGGCGTCGCGGTCGAGTGCGAGGATCCAGTCCGGGTTGGCGCTGGCGATCGCCTCGACGGAGATGTCATCGCCCTGGTGATCGTCGGATGCGTTGTCCACCTCAAGTGCAGGGGTCATGCCGATCAGATCAAACAGCGGGCCCCACATGCGGCCGATGCCCGGAGCGACGTAACCGATCTCACCACCGGAAACGTTCACGGCCATGACCTTCTGCTCCGGGTTGTAGGCTTTCTTCGCGCGCTCGAGCGCGTCCTTGAAGTCCTGGATGGTCTTCTCCGCTTCAGCTTCCTTGCCGAAGATGGTGCCCAGCGCCTCGGTCTGGCGGATCAGCTCCGCGTCCAGGCTCTCGCCATCGCGCGGCTCGAAGTCCACAAGTACTGCGTCGGGGACGAGCTTCTCAATATCCTCGTCGTACTTTTCGAAGCGCTGCCCGGAGACAACCACGTCCGGCTCGGCAGCGACGATCGCCTCGAGGTTCGGCTCGCGGTGGTTGCCGATGTCAACGATGTCCTCATCATCAGCAATACCCGGGATCGTCACCGGCACGAGCGCACGCGCCGCCGCCACCGGCTTGACGCCCCACTCGTCCAGCAGCTCGAAGGAGCGGTTATCCAGCGCCACCACGCGCTTCGGCGGGTTCGGCACCTCCTTGGAGCCGTAGTTGTCCTCGACGGTCACGGTACCTTCGGCGCTTTCCGCCTGCGTCGCATCGCTTGCCGACGTCGCGGTGGTCTCCTCCCCACCCGTCGACTCTTCAGCCGCCGTGCAGCCTGTAATAGCGAGGGCCGCAGCGGTGATGGCCGCTGCGAGGGCGGTACGTGGGTGACGAAGCATGTAGAAAACTCCTTGTGTCGTAAAAATAAGGATAGGGTTACCTCAAAGAAACCTAGATCAGTGACCAAGGTTAGGCAACCCTCACCCCCGTGCGATTACATAATTACACTACACGCATGTTTCCTAATTCTCTGGCGGGGGTAGTGGTGAGCCAACCGGGAAAAGAATAATCCCGGCGAGTAGATACTCGCCGGGATTTCTTTACGGTGGAGCCGCCGGGAATTGAACCCGGGTCCTTCATCACCGCGCCAGGGCTTCTCCGTGCGCAGTCCGCACGCTACCTCTGCTCGGCTCTCCGGATCAGGCGGACATGTCCGGATGATGAGCCCAGTGAGTGAAAAGGAGTCCCTTCCGCGGCCCACTCACAGGCCGGGAAGGCAAGTCCCCTAAGTCGATGCCAGGTACCGGGTCGGGGACGGCCCCGGCCTGACAGACTCGCGGTCGCTAGCTCTTAGGCAGCGAGGGCGAAGTCACGCTGAGAGTTCTTCTCTGCGTTTATTGGTTGCTGCGACGCTTACGGTGGTCTCCAGCCTGCACCGGCACGCTTCCCCTGGCTTAGTCGATGAAGTCGAAACCTGAATCGACCCCATTTCAACTACGGGAACCGTAGGAGGGATTACTTTACCTCTCCTCTATTCCAACCGCAAGAACCAAGGACTATTCCATCCCGGTCGGCGTGATGCGGAGGAAGTCCACCACGGCGTCGGGGCCCGCGTCGACGGCAAGGCGGGCGGCCTTGGCTACCGACGCCGCGTCCATCTTCGGCGCGTCACCGTGAGCCGGGGCGGCGATCATGTCTGTGTTCGTACGCCCCGGATGCAGCGAGGTGATCCGGATTGCGCCTGCTTCTTCGAGGCGGAGGGCGTCGGTGAAGCCCCGCAGTGCGAATTTGGAGGCGCAGTACGCGGAGTTCTCGGGGACGCCGAAGAAGCCGGCGCCGGAGTTGATGGTGAGGAGGAGGCCACGTGAGCGTCGTAAAGCGGGCAGAAGCTCGCGGGTCAGGGTGACGGGGGCGTGGACATTGACCTCCATAGTCTCGCGCCACTGGGCCTCGCTGAGCTGGTCGAAGGGTGCCTTGTGCAGCACCCCGGCGGCGTGGATGAGCACGTCGACCTGCTCGATGCGTGCGGCTGCGCGGCACAGCGCCGCAGAATCGGTGAGGTCAACCTCGAAGGGCTCGGCGCTCGGCAGCGCAGCGACGATCTCGGAGGCATCCTTCGACGCTCCGGCGATGATGTGGTGGTCTTTGCCTAGCTCCTCGGCGATCGCGTGACCAATGCCACGCGACGCGCCGGTAATCAATGCAGTCTTCATGCGCCCCACCGTAGCGGGAAACGCCTTTAAGCCTTGATCCCCTTGAATTTGCGGCCCATGTCGCGGGCGATTTCGCGGTCCTCGGTGCGGCGCTTGATCGCGCGGCGCTTGTCGTAGTCTTGCTTGCCCTGCCCCAGGCCGAGCTCGAGCTTCGCTCGGCCGTCCTTCAGGTAGAGCGACAGGGGGATAAGCGTCTTGTTGCCGTCGCGAAGCTTGCCCGCTAGCGAGTCGATCTCGCGGCGGTGCAGCAGCAGTTTGCGGGTGCGTCGCGGCGGGTGGTTGGTCCAGTGGCCGCGCGAGTACTCGGGGATGTGCATGTTGCGCAGCCAGACTTCGCCGTTGTCGATGGTGGCGAAGGCCTCGACCAGCGACACCTTGCCCTCGCGCAGCGCCTTGATTTCCGTGCCTTGCAGCACGATGCCGGCTTCCCAGGTGTCCAAGATGGTGTAGTCATGCCGAGCTTTCCGGTTGGTCGCCAAAACCCCGGTGTTGCTCAGCTTCTTCTTTTTACTCTTCTTGGCCATAAGGAAGACCAGTCTACTACTTGCGCACGTAGGAGCGAAGCGCCACCTGCGCCGCAATCGCGCCGATAACCATCGCGCCCAGCCCCACGAGCGGCATGACGGTCCACACCGCGGAATCCGGGACGCGCGCAATCAATGCCGACGCATAGAGATCGCCCAGCATCGGATCGGCAATCGAGCGCTTGCCCACCCAGGTGAGCACGGTAGCCAGCACAGCGCCGATAAACACGGAAATCAGTGCCTCGAGAACAAACGGCGCCTGGGTAAACCAGCGGGACGCACCCACCATGCGCATGATGCCGATCTGGTCGCGGCGGTTAAAGGCGGCCAGCTGCACCATGTTCACGATCAGGAAGATCGCCGCGAGCGCCTGCGCAGCCGCCACGGTAAAGGTGACGTTGCGGAAAGTGTCCATCGTCCCGGCCGCCTCGCGCACGGTGTCGGCCTGATCAGTCACGACCGTGACCTGCGGCATGTCCGCCACCTTCTCAATCGGGGTGGTGTCGGCCGGATCCGTCAGACGCACGTGCAACGCTGCCGGCAGCGCCTCCGCAGTAGTCTCGCGCACCAGCTCCGGCTCGGATTCCTCGAAGAGCTCCTTGAAGCGTTCGAAGGACTGCTCGCGGGAGCGGAAGGTGACCTGCTCTACCCCGCTGTCCGCCTGCAGGGTGTCGCGCACTTCCTTACAGGCCTCCGAGGAACAGTCCTTATCGTTGGCCGAGATCTCCTCATCCAGCTCGATCATCACCTCGACTCGGTCGAGGTACAGGTCCTTCGTGTCCGAAGTCGCCTGGGAAATCAGGATGCCGGCGCCGACGAGCACGAGCGACAGCGCGGTGGTGATCACCAGCGCGATCGTCATCGTGATGTTGCGACCCAAGCCGCGGAACCCCTCGCGGAAAATAAAGTTCCAGTTCATTGCTATCCCCTCACGTTTCCGTAGACGCCGTGCTCGTCGTCGCGAACGAGCCTGCCCAAATCGAGCTCCATCACGCGCTTGCGCATGTCGTTGACCGCTCGCGCGTTGTGCGTGGACATCACCACGGTGGTGCCCATCCGGTTAATGCGGCCAAGGAGCGCGAGAATCTCGTCGGCGGTGGCTGGATCCAGGTTGCCCGTCGGCTCGTCGGCAAGCATGAGCGCAGGCTTATCGACGAACGCGCGCGCAATCGCCACACGCTGCTGCTCACCGCCGGAAAGCTCGTTCGGCATACGGTTCGCCTTTGCGTCAAGGCCGACCAGTTCGAGGGCCTCCGGCACGAGCTTTTGAATCCGCGACTTGGATTTGCCGATCACCTCCAGCGCAAATGCAACGTTGTCGTACACGCTGAGCTTCGGCAGCAGCCGGAAGTCCTGGAAGACGTAGCCGATGGACTGGCGCAGCAGGTTGACGTCCTTGCCGCGCAGCGCGTTGACGTGAAAGTCGTTGAAGTAGATGTCGCCCGAAGTGACGTTTTCCTCACGGATCATCAACTGCAGAAACGTGGACTTACCGGACCCGGACGGGCCGATGAGAAAGACGAAGTCCCCGTCATTGATGGTGAAGGACACGTTGTCCAGCGCAGGCCGGGTCGACGTGGGGTAAACCTTGGTGACATTCGAGAATTTGATCACCGCTCCGACTCTACCTGTTACTGGTGTGACAGGTGAAGCCCCGGGCCGCGCGCGTCAAAGGCACGGCCCGGGGCTTTCCCGCAGGCAGTAGGTGCGTCGCGCCATCTTCAGTGCGAAGACGCGAGCGCCTGTGAACTTCCTAGTCGTTCACGTAGAGGTACTGCTTGTTCACGAACTCGTCGAGCGCGAACACGGACAGTTCGCGACCGAAGCCGGAGCGCTTCACGCCACCGAAGGGCAGCACTGCGGAGAAGTACTGGCCGAGGTTGACGTGGATCATGCCGGTGTCAATCTGGTCAGCGACCTTGATCGCACGCTCAGTGTCCTCGGAGAAGACCGCACCGCCGAGACCCTGGTAGGAGTTGTTGGCCAGCTCGACGGCCTCTTCCTCGGAAGATACCTTGTAGATCTCCGCGACTGGGCCGAAGAACTCCTCGTAGTACTCGTCGGAGCCCACCGGCAGGTCGGTCAGCACTGCCGGGGAGTAGTACGCCGAGTTGTCTTCCAGCACGCCACCGGTGCGCAGGTTCGCACCCTTAGCAACTGCACGCTTGACCTGGTCATCGATCAGCTCCGCAGCCTGGCGGGAGGACATCGGGTAGTACTCGTTTTCGCCCGGGTTGGACGGATCGCCCTTCTTGAAGGATTCCGCGATCTTGACCATCTCGTCGACGAACTCGTCGTAGATGTCGTCCATGACGATGATGCGCTTGTTGGAGGTGCACACCTGGCCGGCGTTCTGCACGCGCTTCGCCCATGCATCCTGCGCCGCGGTCTTGATGTCGGCGGAGTCCAGGATGACGTACGGGTCAGTGCCGCCGAGCTCGAGCACAACCTTCTTCAGGTTCCTGCCAGCGGTCTCCGCGATCTTCGCGCCAGCACGCTCGGAGCCGGTGAGCGAGACGCCCTGCACGCGCGGGTCAGCGATGATGTCCGCGATCTGGTCGTGGGTGGCGTAGACGTTGATGAACACGCCGTCCGGCAGGCCTGCCTCCTTAAGAATCTCCTCGAAGGCCGCAGCGGACTTCGGGGTGATCTCCGCGTGCTTGAGGATGATGCAGTTGCCGTTCATCAGGTTCGGGCCCGCGAAACGAGCGACCTGGTAAACGGGGAAGTTCCACGGCATGATGCCGAGCAGCGTACCCAGCGGCAGGCGGCGCACCACTGCCTTACCGCCCGGGACGTCGACCTTCTGATCAGCCGAGTGCTCGGCGGCGTGGTCTGCGTAGAACTGCATGATGTCGCCGGAGAAGTCGGCCTCCCATGCGCCTTCCGGCACGGACTTGCCCATCTCCTGGGCCATGATCTTGCCGAGCTCCTCGGAGCGCTCCTTCAGCAGCTGTGCTGCCTTGGAAACAATCGCAGCGCGCTCCTCGTAGGAGGTGTGACGCCAGGTCTTGAACGCCGCCTCGGAGCGGTCCAGGATGTCCTTGATCTCCTGGTCAGTTGCGTAGTCGAAGGTCTCCACGACCTCGTTGTTGACCGGGTTCTGGACGCGATACTGATTTGCCATTGTGTTCCTTTCTTGGTTTTTGTCTCGGTTGTGAACTATAGCACTAAGCGCCTGGCCTGTAAGCGCCATCGCTCATTTTGATGCCTTCGTCCTGGCCCATATAGGAGGTTTCTTCGGTCAGAGCGTCCAGCAGTGTCTGGTGGTTCTGCTTGACCTCCTGCTCCAGCGCCTCCGGGTTCGCACGCAGCAGGTCGAAGCGTTGCTGGACGAGCGGCAGGTCGAGCTCGACGAAAGGACGCGAGGCCGCGTGCGGCACGTCATAGATATCGGCCACCTCATCGCCGTGCATGATGCGGGTGGCGGCGTACATCCAGTCGTCGATGGACTCGTCCGAGAACGGCAGCAGCTGCTTAACGTTGGTGCGGAACCCGCTGAACAGCGCCTCCACAAGCGCGTGGGAGGCCTCGTTCGGTTCGCCGTCGATGAAGTGGATCGCGTCGATGCTTTCCTGGGATGCGTCGATATCCGTCTCCGGCTCCAGAATGTCGCGCGGAATACCGAGCATGACACCGACGACGCGCCACAGGTAGAAGAGGTCTTGCTCCTCCTCCAGCGTGAGGCGGTAGCCCAGGTTACGCAGGTAGGTAAAGGCGATGTAGGTGAAGTCGAACCAGGTGCGGAACATGTCGAACTCGCTGATCGGCGCACCCCAGTCAGAGGTGTCCAGGCCCAGCTGAGTCTGCACGCGGCGCACGTGTGCGTGCATCGCACGCACCATGCCGGTGTGGATGTAGCTGACGTTGCCCGGCTTCAGCCCGTCCTTCAGGTAGACGGAGTAGATCCAGTTGGTGGTGTACGCCAGGCGGTGTACCGCGCCCTCGGTGAGCTCGCCGGTGTTGACCAGGATGTTGGCAATCGACGGGGTGGCGTAGGTGTGGACCAGCGCGCCAGGGCCGAGCGAGAGGTTCTGCGCGAGCACCGGGATGGACAGCGCCGCGCGCTGGCCGCGCTCCAGGCGCTCCCAGTCCACGCCGTCGAGGGCCGCGTTCATATCGTCGATAAGCGCCTTGACCTCGGGCAAGGTGTTCTCGTCGGCCTCACCTCGGGCAAGCGCCTCGCGCAGGTTCGGCATAATCTCTTTGCTCTTGTGTCCGCTGGTGTAGAGCGCATCGGCGATGGGGTCCATCGCCCACAGTGCCTGCTCGAAGCGCTTGGCTCGGGCTTCGCCGAACTTTGCGACGAATGCCTCACGGTCGCCGCGCGCCGCCGGCCAGTCAGAACGGTCGTAGTGGTTCGCGGCCAACGGGTTATCAGTGAATGTCTGAGTCATGAGTGTGCTCCTTTTTAAGGATGTCGTTGTATCTAGGGGTGAGGGATGGGGTCCGAAGGTGCCCTTCGCTGATTTAGCGCAGGCCTTCCTTCGAGGTGTCGTGCAGTTTGTACTCGGCCTTGACGTCCGGGGCCTTCTCCGCGATGTAGTCCTCGATCTGCTTGAGCACGTCAGACCACGGCGGGTTGCCGTCCGCAGCCTTCTTCACCTTCCTCGCCTTCGCTCCGGGGAGCTTGTCAAGTACGCGGTAGATCACCGCTTCCGCCTTCGCCTTGAGCAGGAACGCAATCTTCCAATGTAGGTAGCGGGTCCCCTCAAAGCGAGAGCCCTTCACCATGAACTGCGTTTCCTCGTCGCCGATAATCAGCGACAGGGCACCAAGCACCTGCCCCGGCATCTGCGGGTCCAGGTCCTCGAGGATGCCCATCAGAGCGGTGGCCACGCGCACGTGGTACATCGAGGAGTACCCGCCGTTGGCGTAGATGAAGTCGGTCATCTTGCGCATCTCATCGCCCGTCTTGGGGATGAGACGCTCCTCCGCGCCCATGAGGTAGAGCACCCAGGCCCAGTACATGGCAACGTCGTCCCACTCCTCGCCGGTGTGGGGGCGACCGAAGAACTCGTCGACGCCGATCGGCATGAGCGCGAACCAGCCTTCGCCGGAGACGAGGAAGGAGGAACCGATCGGGCGGCCGAACTCGTTGTAGTGATCCGGCCCCCAGAGCTTCTCCAGGCCGCGGTTCGCCTGGGCGTGGAGCAGGCGAACGCGCACCGCAGCCTTGAGGCCGTCGCTGTAGCGGTCGAACACGCCCTTCTTACCCAGGTCGACGAAGAACTTCACCGTCTCAATGATGCGGGTGAAGGACTCAATTTCGAACATGGCGGTCTCGCCGGTTGCTGCCGAGGTGCGGTCCTCCATCGTGGTGGCCCAGTAGGCAAAAGCGATGGACAGCAACTCCGAGGACGGGGTGACGTTGTAGTAGGCGATACGACCGCGTTCTGCGGCTTCAAGGTCGATCCAGTCCGGCACATTGTCCACTTCCGCGAAGAAGTCGACGAGCTCCGATGCCGGGTCCGCGACCTTGTCGATGCCCTCGTTCAGCGCCGTTTCAAAGTCGGCGCGGGACTTCTCCGCCCCGTCACGCTTGAAGGCCTCGGCCAGCTTCGCGCCCGTCTCATCGGTCTGCCACATGTGGTCATCCAGCAGCTTGGTCTGGAAGCTGTCGTAGCCGTCCCAGTCGTCGGCCACGGTGTGCCAACGGTCAAAGAGGTTGTGGCGCAGCTTGGACCAGCCCGGGCGGCTCGTCCGGCGCTTCGGTGCCGGGCGCAGCGGCATCCCGTCGCGGTAGAAGTAACGGAAATCCTCGTAGGGATTGTCCGACATCGGCAGAACCTCCGGACGCACCGGGTTCTGGTAGCCCTGCTCCTCGCGGGCTTCTGTACTGGCAGTCATTTACGTTCCCTTCCCTTTAATTAGGGGGCCGCGGCAGCGGCTGGTGAATATGGCTTACAGCAAAACCAGTGAAGGCGATCAACAACGACCAACGAGTGTTATTTAACTAATAGTCACACTTAGGTGTATTGTCGATCACTTTTTGCGTGGCTTTATACTATCCATTACAAGGTTGCTCGGCAACTGATTCGTACCGCGTTTTTGGATGAAGAATTTCGCAATGGAGGTCGCGATGGGATACGGCAAGGGTATGGGCGGTTTTTCCGCACTCTTTGGAGGCAAGAAGAAGCAGAACGACCCGAATGCGGCAGACCGAGAAGCCGCGTTTAATAGCCGGCAACCCGCTTCCGCACCCCCAGCCGCACCCCCGACCCAAGCCCCTGCCCAAACAGACTCCGAAGAAATCATCGAGCTAGTCGCCACCGACGTCGAACGCGCCCACGGCATTGCGCTGATCACGCTTGAAACGCAGGACGGTTCCCCGCTGCCCGGGTACGAGCCCGGCTGCCACGCCGACTTTCTGCTCCGCACGCCGGAAGGGGAAGAACTTGTCCGGCAGTTCTCCCTCTACCCAACCCACTACTTAGGAAAAGAACCCGGCACCCAGCGCGCTACCTATGGCATTGAAGTCAAGCTGGAGGACAATTCGCGCGGCGGATCGATCGCGGCGCACAATATCGAGCCCGGCGACACCGTTCGTATCCACCCTCCGCGAAACAATTTTGCACTGGCCGAAGGGGCAAAACGTTCGATCCTTGTCGGTGCCGGCGTGGGTATCGCCCCGATCTTCTCGCTTGCGCGAGAGCTGCAGATCCAGGAGGCGGACTATTCGGTGCTCTACTTCGCTTCTAGCGAGGAGCGCGCGCTGATGCGCCACCTCATCGACACCTACCTGCAGGGCCAGACGAAGAGCATCTTCGCCACCGGCGAGCGCGAGAAGCAGTCCGGGTACATCGAGGAGGCGCTCGCGGAGTCCAACGTGCTGCCGGAGGACACGCACCTGTATGTGTGTGGGCCGCAGGGATTCATGGACAGCGTCATTGCCACTGCGAGCAAGGTGCTCCCTAAGGAAAACATCCACTTCGAAGCGTTCCGGGCGACCGAGGAAGTACTCGCGGGCAACCACGAAGCCGACGGTGCCTTCGACGTGATCTTCAACGGCGAGACCTACCACATCCCCGAGGGCGAATCCGTCCTCGACGTGTTCGAGGACGAGGACGTGCCGATCCTGTCCCAGTGCAGCGAAGGCACCTGCGGCACCTGCATCATGCGGGTTGTCGACGGCACCCCCGACCACCGCGACAGCGTCTTTACCGAGGAGCGCCACGAAAACGGCGCCTTCGCTACCTGTGTCTCACGTGCGCTCTCCCCCACGCTCACGCTCGAGCGCTGGCGCACCAAGCTCTAGGACCACAGTTCACCCCGCACAGCACAAAGCCCGCACCGCGCACCACGCGATACGGGCTAACACTATCCTGCAGGCTTAGAGGAACTGCTGCAGCGCCGGGCCTGCAACGGATGCGAGGCCGCTCAGCGCGACGAGGATGACGCCGATGATGATGCCGGCCTGCTTCCAGCCGTCCATCTCCTCGGAGACGTAGTCCTTGCCCTCCTTGCAAGCCTGAACAGCCTCGGCATTGTTGGCCGCAGCAATGGCATCCGCATCAGAGGAGCCAAAAGCCTGGCCCAGATCGGCAGAGGCACGCAGCGCGCCAACATTGTCATCGGTGAGCACCTTGAAGTCCTTGGCCTTCTCCACATCCTTCTGCGGGTATAGCCCGCCCTTGCCGTTATCAAGGACGATTCGGCAGTAACTCTGGTAATTATGCCGCTCCATCTTGTTCGACGCAGCATCCGCAGCCGGGGCAACAACGGACAGGGACATCGCGGCGGCAAGCGCTGCGGCAGCAAACTTCTTCACGGCAAAACCTTTCAGACGTGACAGGGAATATTCAGATACATTAATATACCCTAGCCGCTCCCTTGATATTCTCTATAATCGCCAGACCGCTGCCACCCCCATCAGAGCAGACGCACCATGGCCACGCCTACCAGCACGATTGCCAGGCCCGCGAGCCTAAATGGCGTGGGCAGCCCCTTCTTACCGCCGCCGATACCGAAAGATTCGAGCAGCTGGCCGCAGATGATCATGCCGACGAGCGAGCCGATCACGGTGGTGCCAGTGCCCAGGATGGGCGATAGTGTCGCGCCGCCGAAGACGAAGACGGCACCGAGCAGCCCGCCCAGCCACATCCACCACGGCCCCGGTGCAACGCCGGAGGCCACTGCTGCGCGAGGTGCGGGCAGCACGACCACCAAAACCAAAAGCACAATCAAGCCCACGGCCAAGGAAATCTGCCCGGCCTGGATCGGGCTATGCAGCACCTTGCCCAGGTATCCGTTGACGGCGGTCTGCGTCGCAGACCCCATCCCCATCAGCACGCCGAAGGCACGCAGCGCCCAGGCGCGCGAACCGCGGGCGGTGCCGTGCAGCGGCACCCCACGACCAACCTCCAGCACCATCGCAATGCCGATGAGCACGATGAGGGCGCCGAGTAGCCTGAGCGGTCCGACTGGGGTTTGGGGGTAGCGAAAGAGCCCGGTGGCGTCGACAAGCAGCCCCATGAGCACTTGCCCCAAGATGGGCAGGATCGTGGTCTGCACCGCGCCGAGCTCTGGGAAGAGCACGATGTTGCCGGCGATGAACATCACGCCCATAAAGCCGCCAAGCCACACCCACCAGGGTTCGGAGGCGACGAGCGCCAGGTCCGGGACCAGGGTGTGTGTGGCTATGGCGGCAATGATGGAAGAAGCTGCCACTGCAAGGATGAAGGAGATAAAGGTCGCCCCGATCGGCGAACCCACGCTTTGGCGAAAGCGGGTGTTAATAGCGGTCTGGACGGGAACGATCGCCCCGACCAGCATGGCCACGGCGACCAGCATTCCTCGATCTCCTTACAGTGACGTTGGGTGGCTACTCCTCGGTCGGGATCTCGCCTGCTGACTCGAGCATCTTGGCGACGTAACCGGTGTTGATGTCACCGCTCCGGAACTGCTCGCTGTTGAGCAGGAAGGCCTGGAACGGGCCGGTGGTCACCACGCCGTCGGTGGTCAGCTCGCCGAGCGCGCGCAGGGTGCGCTCGATCGCGGCGTCGCGATCCTCTGCCCAGCAGATGAGCTTGCCCACCATCGAGTCGTAGAACGGCGGGATGGTGTAGCCGGATTCGATGTGCGAATCCATGCGGACGCCGAAGCCGCCGGGAGCACGGAAGTGCTCGATTGTGCCCGGGCGCGGCGCGAAGTTCTCGTTCGGGTCCTCCGCGTTGATGCGGCACTCGATAGCGTGGCCACGAATCTCCACATCGTCCTGGGTCAGACGCAGCTTCTGCCCGGAGGCGATACGCAGCTGCTCCTGGATCAGGTCCACGCCAGTGATCATTTCGGTGACCGGGTGCTCCACCTGGATACGGGTGTTCATCTCGATGAAGTAGTACTTGCGCTCGATGTTGTCGAACACGAACTCCACCGTGCCGGCGTTCTTGTAGCCGACCTCCTTGCACAGGTTGATCGCTGCCTGCTGGAGACCCTCGCGCAGCTCATCGTCGATCGCCGGGGAAGGCGCTTCCTCGATGAGCTTCTGGTTGCGGCGCTGCGAGGTGCAGTCGCGCTCCCCCAGTGCGATGGCGTTCTCGCCGTCGGCAAGCACCTGGATCTCGATGTGGCGAATGTCGGTAAGGTAGCGCTCGATGTAGACCGACGAATCATTGAACGCGGACTGTGCCTCGTTCATGATCTCGTTGAGGTCCTTCTCCAGCGTCTCCTCGGACTCCACCACGCGCATACCGCGACCACCGCCACCGGCAGCGGCCTTGATCAGCAGCGGGAAGCCGGTTTCCTTGGCTACCTCCAGCGCCTCGTCGAACTCAGTGACCACGCCGTCCGAGCCGGGCACCGTGGGCACGCCGGCGCTTTGTGCGATGCGCTTTGCCTCGATCTTGTCGCCCATGCGGCGGATGTGCTCGGACGAGGGGCCGACGAAGCCGATGCCCTCGTCTTCGACCATCTTGACAAAGTCCGCCTTCTCGGACAGGAAGCCGTAGCCGGGGTGGATGGCGTCAACCTTGTATGCCATCGCCGCGGAGACAACCAGCTCGGGGCTGTTGTAGCTCTTGGCAGCGTTGGCCGGGCCGATGCAGACGGCCTTGTCCGCCTCTTTCACCGGCAGCGAATCGCGGTCGCCCTCCGAGTAGGCCAACACGGACTTGATACCGAGCTCCTTGCAAGCACGGATGATGCGAAGTGCGATCTCACCGCGGTTCGCGATGAGCACGCTCCCCAACAAATCAGTCATTGCGGGTCTCCTCACCTTTCTAGGGGTTTAGGGGTGTACCTACTTCGGGTCGATGATCATGAGCGGCTGGCCGTGCTCGACAGCATCCTCGTTGTCCACGAGGATCTGCTTGACGGTACCGGCAACCTTTGCCTCGATGTTGTTCATCAGCTTCATGACCTCGACGATGCAGAGCACCTGGCCCACCTCGACCTCGTCGCCGACCTTGACGAACGGGTCAGCGCCGGGCTTCGGCGCAGCGTAGAAGGTACCCACCATCGGGGCCTTCACCTCGACGCCGTCGGCCGGAGCCTCAGCGGCGGGCGCCGGGGCAGCCTCGGGCGCGGCCTCCGGTGCCGGAGCAGCTTCCGGAGCCGCCGGTGCCGGTGCGGCCTGCGGAGCCGGGGCAGCTTCCGGTGCGGCCGGTGCCGGTGCGGCCTGCGGGGCCGGTGCCGGAGCAGCCTTGAGGTGGCTCAGGCCACCCGGAGTCTTGGACAAGGCGAGCTCAATGTCGCCGTACTTAATGGACAGCTCTTCGATGTCGCCGGACTGGTTGACCCACTCGAGGAGGGACTTCAGCTCGTTGAAGTTGGTATCAGACATGGTTACTTGTCTCCTTTTTTGGTGAGGTTGATTTCAAGGTCGTCGGACTTGAGGTGGAACTCGCCCGTCGTGGTGGTTTCGTAGATCTTCTGGACCAGCTTGGTCAGCTCGCCGCCGGCGATGCCTTCGCCCTGGCCAGCGCGGCCTTCGGCGACGAAGCGCTTCATCTCATCGACGTTGTTACCCGGGATGTTCGCGCGCAACAGGATCGTGTCGATGTCGTCGTCCGGGTACTGCTCCTTCAGGCCGGGCAGCGCGGGCTCGAGCTCGGGGCGGCCCTCCTGGATCTCGTGGGAGCCGTTCTTCTTGATCTTCTCCAGCGCGTCCGGGTCGATCGGTGCGAGCGGCTCGCCATAGTGGCCGAGCGCGTACTTCTTGATCTCGTTCGGCACGACGGAGTAGCGCTCGCCCGAGATCACGTTCATCACGGCCTGGGTGCCCACGAACTGGGCGAAAGGCGTGATCATGATCGGGTACGCGAGCTCTTCGCGCACGCGCGCGGTCTCGTAGAGCAGGTCCTCGAAGCGGTCTGACAGGCCTGCGGTTGCCAGCTGGGACTCAAAGTTGGTGAGCATGCCGCCCGGCAGCTGGTGCATGTAGTGCACGCCGTCGTAGGCGCGCGGCTTGCCCACGGGCTTGTCCTCGCGGTCCGCGATCTCCTGCAGCTTCTTGCTGACTTTATCCACGCGCTCGTCGTCGATATTGACCTTGTAGCCCAGTGCGCGCAGGTCGCGTGCAAGCGCCTGGGTTGCCGGCTGACCCTGGCCGTTTGCCAGCGGAGCAATAGAGGTGTGGATGGAGTCCACGCCCAGCTCGGCAGCGTAGATGTAGGTCAGCGGGGACAGACCGGTCAGAGAGTGGGTGTGCACCTCGAGCGGGAGGTCCTCGCCGATCGCGCTGCGGATCGCTGGGATCAGCGTCTTCATGCGGTCCGGGGTGAGCAGGCCACCGGCGTCCTTGAGCATGATGCGGTCGACGTCGGTGCGCTCGACCAGCTCCTGTGCCTTGTCAATGTAGAGCTCGTCGGTATGTACCGGGCTCAAGCAGTAGGACAGGCAGCCGTAGGTCTCAGCACCCAGCTCCTTGGCCAGGATCAGCGTATCCGCAATGTTGTCAATGTCGTTCAGGCCATCGAAAGCACCGATCACGCGGAAGCCGTTAGCGTAGAGACGCTCGACCCATGCGTGGATGACATCGTCCGGCAGGAAATCGAAGGACGCCAGGTTGCGCGAACGCACCATGGCGCGGAACTTCGTGCCCGGCGCTGCGTTCTCGTGCACCTTGCGGACACGCTCCCAGGGGTCCTCCCTGAGGTAACGCACCGGCACATCGAACTGAATCGGAGCGACGAGGTCTACGTGCTCGAAGCCGGCGTTGGTGATGTCGTCGAGCAGATCCATCATGTGCTCGGTACGCATACGGGTAGCCCAGATGGACTGATGCGCATCACGCAGTGTGGTGTCGATGATCTTAATTTCACGCTCGCTGTTCTCCGGGCGACCACCCGCAGCAAAAATCTCGGCGAGACTTTCTGTGCTTAGTTCCTCTGGTTTGAGAGCAACCATATTTTCCTCCTTTAAAACACCAGATTCGGGACAGCTTTTGAACTTATGACCCGCTCAAGTGCGCGTGTCTCCGATGGACTCATTGTAAGCACCCATCCGTGTGACTTGCGACAAATTTTAAGTCGCACCTTAAAAGCGCCACTATTTCCCGTAGTCGACCCCTAGGTCACTTCCCCCGAATTAGGTACGCATTATGCACGCGAGTTCGCTATGCGCACATTCACTGCCACTACGATTTCGTACCGCACCCCAAACCACCTGCAGAAACGTAAATGTAGTTACCTAACACACAAAAACATTTCGCTTGATCCGGCAATCACATCACGTAAAACGTGATGCACATTATAGTTTCCGTTCAATACACCCCGACTCATATAAAGGAAGGCCCCGTGTCTACAACTTCGATCCAGCCCGCCACGGCGGAGCATCACCACGAGTACCCGGCGGACAGAAAGTCCCTCGGTGCCAGCCTCGTTGGCCAGATCCTGGAATGGTTTGAGTGGAGCTCGTACGCGGTGTTCGCACCGTTCATCGCCGCCGCGATGTTCCACAAGGCCGACCAGACCTCTGCGCTTCTGGCCACCTTCGGTGTCTTCGCCGTCGGCTTCCTCGTCCGCCCACTCGGCGGCATCATCTTCGGCCACATCGCCGACCGCAAGGGCCGCAAGTCGGTCCTGATGACCACCATCATCATGATGGCGGTCGCCTCCGTCGCAATCGGCCTGCTGCCCTCGTATGACACTGTGGGCATCTGGGCCTCCGTGGGCCTGCTGCTCATCCGCGTCGTCCAGGGCTTCGCTCACGGCGGCGAGTCCGCCGCGGCAAACAGCTACATCCCGGAGATCGCTCCGCCGTCTAAGCGCGGCAAGTGGGGCTCGATGGTCTACGTCTCCATCTTCGGTGGCTCGGTCATCGCCTATGTCATCGGCGGCTGCATCTCGCTCGTGCTTTCCGACGACCAGATCGCCGCGTGGGGCTGGCGCATCCCGTTCTGGCTCAGCGCTGCCGCCGCAGCGTTCGCACTGTACATGCGCCGCAACATGAAGGAGTCTGACCACTTCACCGAGCTCGACGAGGCAGTCGCTAACAAGGACGATGACCGTCGCGCCCACGAGGCCGTGGAGCAAAGCGTCAACCGCCGCCCGGTCGTCTTCAACATCCTGCTGGTCATCGGTATGGTCTCCGGTGTCACTGCATCCCACTACACCTGGACGTCCTACGTTTCCACCTACGCCATCTCGCAGCAGGGCATGTCCACCCAGGGTGCCTACTGGGTCACCGTCTTCGCCCAGTCCGCCGGCCTGATCGCCCTACCGCTGTGGGGTGCCCTGTCCGACAAGATCGGCCGCAAGCCGGTGATGTACATCTTTGCCATCCTGCTGGCGATCCTGCAGCTGCCGCTCATGGGCCTTATCGACGACCGCCCGTGGACCCTGCTGGTCGCCTCCACCATTGCCATCATCGTGGTCGCCGCCGGCGGCGCGCTGCTGTCCTCGATCATGTCCGAGGTCTTCCCCACTGACCAGCGCACCCGCTCCATCGGCCTGGCCTACTCCATCTCGGTGGCGGTCTTCGGTGGTACCGCACCGTACATCTTCCAGTGGTTTATCGCCCACGACATGGCTTGGGCCTCCGGCACCTACGTCATTGCTATGGCCATCCTGACCCTGATCAGCATGTACATCCTGCCGGAGACGAAGGGGATCGACCTGCGCCACGCTTAAAGCACAACACCCGCGCAGCGCAGGGCTGAGACGTTAGTTCTCGCCCTGCGCTTCTGCTTTGCGCCAGCGAATGCCGGCTTCGAGGAAGCCGTCGAGGTCGCCGTCGAGCACCTTCTGCGGGTCGCCGACCTCGTAATTAGTGCGCAGGTCCTTCACCATCTGATACGGGTGCAGCACATAGGAGCGCATCTGGTTGCCCCAGGAGGCGTTACCGCCCGCGCCGAGGGCGTCGAGCTCGGCCTTTTCTTCCTGCCGCTTCTTCTCCAGCAGCTTGGACTGCAAAACGTTGAGCGCAGAGGCCTTGTTCTGAATCTGGGACTTCTCGTTCTGGCAGGTCACCACGATGCCTGTCGGCACGTGAGTAATGCGGACCGCGGAGTCCGTCGTGTTCACACTCTGCCCGCCGGGGCCCGAGGAGCGGTACACGTCGACGCGAATATCCGAGTCCGGGATGTCGATGTGGTCGGTACGCTCCACCACCGGCAGCACCTCCACCTCCGCAAACGAGGTTTGGCGGCGGCCCTGGTTGTCAAAGGGGCTGATCCGGACCAGCCGGTGCGCGCCCTGCTCGACCGAGAGCTGCCCGTACATGTAGTCACCGTGGACGACGAAGGTGGCAGATTTGATGCCTGCCTCCTCCGCGTAGGAAATGTCGTACACGTCGACCTTGTGTCCGTGCTTTTCCGCCCAGCGCGTGTACATGCGCATGAGCATCTCGGCCCAATCGGCCGCGTCCACACCGCCAGCGCCGGAGCGGATGTTCACGACGGCCTCGCGCGCGTCGTACTCGCCCGAGAGCATGGTCTGCACCTCGAGCGATTCCACCTTCGCCTCAACGTCCGCGAGCTCCTCGGCGGCCATGTCGGGCGCGCCCTCTTCTTCTGCGAGCTCGACCATCACCGGCAGGTCGTCGATACGCTCGCGCAGGGAGGTCACTTTGCGCAGGCGGGCCTGCACGTTGGACAGCTCGGAGGTCACCGTCTGCGCGTGCGCGGGGTCGTCCCACAGCGAAGGGTCAGCGGCCTGCTGCTCTAATTCCCGGATGCGCGCGGCCATCTCCTCGAGGTCCATCACTTTTTCAATGGTGGTGAGCTTCGAATCGAGGTCCGTAATGCGCGTCTGAGTCTCCGGTTGCATACCAGCGAAGTCTAGTCCAGCAGGTCTTCGCCGGGCGAACGCGTGCGCACAATACTGTGGGTCACCATGGATTGGCTCGTACTCATTATCTCCGGTGCCTTCGAGGCCGTGTGGGCGATTGCGCTCGACCGTTCTCAAGGGTTTTCCCGCCTTTGGCCCTCGGTCGTCTTCTTTGTTGCCCTCTGTATTTCTATGGGCGGGCTTGCATATGCACTACGCACCCTCCCCGTGGGCAGCGGCTACGCCATCTGGGTGGGCGTGGGCGCGGGCATCGCGGTCCTCTTTTCCTTCGCGACCGGCCAGGAACCCGTGACACTGGCGAAGGTGCTGTGTCTTCTCATGATCATTGGCGGAATTGTCGGCCTGAAATTGACGGTCTAAAGGTGGATAATGGGCCGCATGACGTCCACTGCTGAGTTCATTCACGCCCACCGTTCGTCCGATGATGCCACCCTCGCCGCAGCCTTAGTGACCCATGCCGGCCAACTCGCGCTGCGCATGCGTCAAGCAGACGTGACCACGGATTACAAGACTTCGGTCTCCGACGTGGTCACCGAGGCGGACCGTACGGCGGAAGCCTTCGTCGCGGAGGTGCTCGAGGCGCTGCGCGGCGAGGACGGCGTGCTCGGCGAGGAGGGGGCCTCGCGCGCCTCCTCCACAGGGAGGACCTGGGTGGTCGACCCGGTCGACGGCACCTATAACTTCTCCCGCGGCTCGGACTACTTCTGCTCCGCGCTCGCGCTTACCGACGACGGCGCCGCCGGCACCCCGCTCGTCGGTGCCGTCCACCGCCCCGCACTCGACACGACGTGGCTGGCGCACGCGGGCGAGTTCACTGTCAACGGTGAGCGTGTAGGTGGGGTGAGCGGGGCGTCGCTAAGCAACGAGGCTCTGCTGACGTACTTGCACCCGGCTTTCATGCGCGAGGATGCGGTGCGCGAGGCGTGGCTGCGCGCGGTGCGAGATGCTGCGACGGTACGGATGTGCGGCGCGGGCTCGGTCGACCTGGCCACGATCGCCGCGGGGCAGGCGGGCGCGTGGCTGCAGCACTCGGTGGCGGACTGGGATTGGCTGCCCGGCAAAGCGCTGGTGGAGGCCGCCGGCGGGCTCGCGCGCAAGGTGGACGCGGGCGGGGTGACATGGTGCGTGGCGGGTGGCGCGCAGATTGTGGAGGAGATCACGTCTAGACTTGAGGGCCATGAGTAACTACGCCGATGACCTCGCGCTCGCACTCGAACTCGCCGACGCCGCGGACGCGCTCACCCTCGACCGCTTCGAATCCGCCGACCTGAAGGTCGAATCGAAGCCGGACATGACCCCTGTTTCCGACGCGGACCTCGCAGTGGAGGAGGCGCTGCGGGCCACGCTTTCGCAGTCGCGTCCCGCGGATGCAGTACTCGGCGAGGAGTTCGGCGGCGAGGCAGTCTTTTCTGGTCGCCAATGGGTCATCGACCCGATCGACGGGACGAAGAACTTCGTGCGCGGCGTGCCGGTGTGGGCCACGCTCATCGCGCTGCTTGTGGACGGCGAGCCGGTCGTCGGTGTCATCTCCGCGCCCGCACTCGCGCGCCGCTGGTACGCATCGAAAGGCGGCGGCGCCTGGCGCAGCTTCAACGGCGGGGAGCTGAAGAAGCTGGAGGCCTCGGGCGTCAACTCGCTTGCCGACGCCTCGCTGGCCATGTCCTCGCTCGCCGGCTGGAAGGAGCGCGGCCTGCAGGAGAAGTTCATTGGGCTGACCGAGCAGACCTGGCGCCTGCGCGGCTACGGCGATTTTTTGGGCTACTGCTTCGTGGCCGAAGGTGCGGTCGACATTGCGGCCGAACCGGAGGTCTCGTTGTGGGACCTCGCAGCCTTGTCCGTGCTGGTGCAAGAGGCCGGCGGGCGTTTCACTTCTCTAGCAGGCGATAACGGCCCGCACGGCGGCGACGCGGTGGCCACCAACGGGCTGTTGCACGAGGAAGTGCTGCAGGCGCTGAACTAGCCCTTTTACGGCAACCGGAAGCCGTTGCCCAGATCACTTAAGACCGCATCCATGCGAGCCGAACCGGTGGGCGCGTGGATGGGGCCCTGCAGCGGGGAGGCGCACTGGACGTCGAAAGGTGCCGGAAACATCCCGCCGTTGATCAGGCCTACAAGGCGGTCGCCGGTGAACAGGGGCGCGCCGGAGTCGCCCTGCATAGCGCAGACGTGGTTGACGTTCATCGTGTCCCAGTCCGAAAGCGTCATGCCACAGGTGGTGCCGGAGGCCACGCCCTTCTTGCATACGTTCTGCCCACGCGGGAGTGGCTTGGAGCCCAGGTGGTTGATGGTCACGCCGTCGTAGGAGCGGGTGACCTCGGTGTTGGAGCCGAGCTCGATGAGCGCGTAGTCCAGCTCGCGGTTGACCTTGACGATGGTGCCAGAGGGCCCCAGCTGCCAGGAGTCCGCAGAAGTCACCGGGTCCCCTTCCTTGCCGCAGTGGCCAGCGGTGAGCGCGTACTTGTTGCCGTGCTCGCCGTAGCCCGCAACGGTCACGGTGCACATCACCTCGGTTGGGCCCTTGCCCACGTAGATCGGGGTGCTGGGACCATAGAGGGACTTGCCGCGCTGCTGGGCGTCTTTTGCGGCTTGCGGGGTGCGCGGGGCGTCGTGAAGCGAGCCCGGCACGCGGTGCAGCACGCGATCGGCGAAGGGTTTGCCGGCGAGCACCTTCGAGGGCATGTCGGTGCGGAAGTTGTAGTTCGGGTCGACTTGCGCCTGCGCCGGTGTGGCTGCGCAGGCGACGGTAGCCAGCGCAGCGGCGGCGAAGGCGACGAGACGGCGACGAAACATGGACACGCTCCCTTAATTGGCCCCAGCAGAAACTCCCCTCTACATTGCCATGTTTTTGTCACTTTTACCTCATTCACCACACCCGTTTAGGTAGCTAGAGTGGTGCCATGCATGACACATTCGCTCTCACCGGCCGATTCGCGCCCTTTGAACGCTCCCTCGACCACACCCGTGCCGAGCGCGAGGAGCTCTACACGTGGTTCCACCAGCACCCCGAGCTTGCGCTCGAGGAGTTCCAAACCAGCGCCCGCATCGGTGAGGAGCTCACCCAGATGGGCGCAGAGGTTATCCCCGTTGGCGTGACCGGCAAGGTCGGCGTGCTGCGCAACGGTGACGGGCCCACTGTCTGCTTCCGTGCCGACTTCGACGCGCTCCCTCTCGCGGAAGAGACGGGACTGCCCTACTCCGCGGACCCGGCGCTGGGCCGCTCGCATGCCTGCGGCCACGACATGCACACCGCCGCCTTGCTCGGCGCAACGAAGCTGCTCACCGAGCACCGGGATGCCTGGTCTGGAACCTTCCTCGCCCTGTTCCAGCCCGCAGAAGAAAACGGCGCTGGTGCCCGGGACATGGCGGATAACGGGCTCGCCGAGAAGGTTCCCACCCCTGAGGTGGTCTTAGGCCAGCACGTCGGCCCGATGCTGCCCAACTATGGTTTGGGCGCGCTCTCGGGACCGATCTGCGCGACCTGCGTGCAAACCAAGATCACCATCCACGGCACGGGCGCGCACGGCTCCATGCCGGAGAAAGGCGTGGACCCGGTGGTCATCGCCGCACACGTGATCACCCGCTTGCAGACGATCGTGGCGCGCGAGCTCGCCCCGCAGGAGATGGGCGTGGTCACTGTCGGCGCTATCCACGCCGGGGATTCGCCCAACACCATCCCGGCCACCGCGGAGCTGTCCGTGAGTACCCGCGCGTTCACCACTGCGGTCAGCGACCAGCTCAACGAGGCCATTCGCCGTATTACCCGCGCCGAGTGCGCCGCCGCCGGTGCCGCCGAACCGACCTTTACCCACCTCGGCGGCGCACCCGAGTTTCACAACGACGAGGCCACCACGGAGACGGTCATGGCGGCGTTTCGCGAGCAATTCGGCGATGCAGTCGGCGACTTTGGCCGCCTGTCCGGCTCGGAGGACTTCCCCACCATCGCCAATGCCTTCGGCGCGCCGTACTTCTACTGGTTCGTGGGCAGTAGCGCCGATATCGAAACCGCCCCGTCGAACCACTCGCCGCATTTCGCCCCTGACCTGCAGCCGACCCTCGATCAGGCCACCCGCGCCATCATCGTGTCCGCATCCCCGTGGCTGATGGGTGCTACCCCTGGTAAAAACTAGTCTCATGCAACGATTGCTTGTTCCCGATCTCGCCCGCGGCACCGCGCTACTCGGCATCGCGCTGGCCAACGGCTCATTGTTCTGGATGATCAATCAGTACTCGCAGCCGGAGTCTGGCCCCGGTTGGAGCGTGGGCGGGGTTGCGCAGGGCTCGCTTATCGACGCCGCGTTGGCCCTCTTCGCAGCTCTCTTCGTCCACACACGCGGCCTGCCGATGTTTGCCACGCTGCTGGGCTTCGGCTTCGGGCTTGTCGTCTCTAGCCTGTACCGGAAGCAGTATCCAGTCGGTGAGGCGCGAAAGATCCTGGTCCGGCGCTACGGGGCGCTCGCGCTGTTCGGCCTGGCCCACATGTTCCTGGTGTTCTTTGGCGACATCATGACCATGTACGGCTTCGTCGGCATGCTATTGGCGGTGATGTTCACCCTCTCGACCAAGGTGCTACGCATCATCTCGTATTCGTGCCTGGGGCTCTACATGCTTCTGACCTCTTTTGTGGGTATCTCGGCGGCCTTCATCCCCGAGGTGGCGAAGAAGATGAGCGGCAGCAACGCGCTCAACGAAGAAGTCGGAAGCTTTGGCACCTACTTCATCAACAATCTGGGCGGCGCGGCGGAAATGCTGCTGTCCACCCCATTTATCCTGCTCGAGCTCGTGCCCCTGGCCGCCATAGGCTATGTGTGGGCGAAGGAGGGCGTGCTGGTCAACCCGGAGGAGCACTCACGGACGCTGTGGACGTGGACGGTCCTGGCCGGCGTAATCATCCTCGGTATCGGATTGCCCTGGGGGCTCACCGCCATCGGCGTGCTCAACCCGGAAATGGAATCGAGCCTGCACCTACTCAACAGCTCAATTGGCTGCCTCACCGGGCCTGGCATCCTCGCCGCGCTGGCGCTGCTCACCTCCCGTCTGAATAACGACACGCCCGCGTGGACCTACCCGCTTGTCGCGCTGGGCAAGCGCTCCATGTCTGGTTACCTGGCGCAGACCTTCTTCTTTATCGCGCTGGTCTACCCGTTTAGCTTCGGGGTGGGACAGGACTGGACTATCAGCGGCAAGCTTGCGCTCAGCGCCGGAGTGTGGCTGGCTACCGTAGTCATTGCCACCGCCCTCGAGGCTGCCGGCAAGCAGGGCCCGTTTGAGTGGGCGCACCGCCGCATCTCCTACGGCACAACAGGAAGGATTGAACCACACCGTGATCGTGCTGAAATCGCTGGATGAGATGACCCCGCGCGAAGTCCACGCGCTGTACAAGCTGCGCGTTGACGTCTTCGTCGGCGAGCAGCAATGCCCGTACAACGAAATCGACGACCAGGACGCCGACCCGAATACCAAGCATATTCTCGCGTTTGCCGACGACGGCACGCTCGCCGGCTGCGCGCGCGTCTTCCCCACCGAGGCAGGCTCGCGGTTTGGACGCTTTGTGGTGAACCCAGCCCACCGCGGATCGGGCATGGGCCCAGACATCGTGCGCGCCGGCATCGAATACACCACCCGCTGGCCTGGCGACCTCATCGTGGAGGCCCAGTCGGGGCTGGTGGGTTATTATTCACGCTTCGGCCTGGTTGCCGAGGGCGAGGAGTTCTTGGACACGGGCGTGCCCCACCGCCGCATGCGGCTCGCGCGAGCCTGACGCACTGAAGAGTCAGGGAGCAACATGATCTACGTGGTTTTTGGCGCAGTGGTCGCGCTCTTCATCTCCTTCTGCTTCGCGGCGCTGGGGTGCCTCATCCACGTTTCTACGAAGCGGAAGGTGCTTTCTCCATACCGCTTCTTAGTGGTGATGGTGTCACTCGCACCGGTTTTTCTGCTCTACGACGTGCTGAGCGATGGGATGCCTAGCGGTCTCTTCAACTATGCGGTCAGTGGCTACCTCGTTACCGCGGTACTCATCAGCGCCCTGTGGCGAATCACAACGCGCCCACCCGACCGCCCCTAGGGCAGCAGCACCTCCCAGGTAACCTCAACGTCTATGAGAGCTCTTGCCCGCATAGCCGCGCTGACAGCTGCCGCGATTGTTACTGTCACCTCTGCAACCGCCGCTCCTGCGAGCGCACAGCCCGGGGGCAATGTTGTCGTCTTCGGCGACTCCTTTGCCTCGAACCCGGACCAGTACCGGGACACCGCGCTGAAGTTCTTTAACCGGTGGGGCTCGTCGACGTCTTCGACGCGGATCTCACAGTCCACCCGCAGCCAGGCAGGTTGTCTGCAGGGGCCGAACAACTGGCCCAGCCAGCTCGATGCGCGCACGCACAGCCCGGTCGCGGACTGGTCGTGCACGGGCCACCGCTCGAAGGATCTGCCGGGCCACGTGGATCACGCAATCCGCGCCGGTGCGCTTAATCGCCACACCCGTGCGGTGACGTTTGCCGTCGGGATTAATGATCAGTGGCGGCCCTTCATCGATGGCGAGAGCGCAGACCCGCAGCACATCCGCGCGCGGTATTTCCAGAACATCAAAGATGCGGCGGCAAAGGTCCGTGCGGTCGCGCCCGACGCACACATCATCATCCCCGGCCTGCTCCCCGTTACCGGGGGCGGCCAATTCTGCCTGATCAACGTGGTACCGAATGCGCCGCTCGGCGTGCCTGCTCCGCGCGTGGCGGAGTGGGAGCAGCGCGCGCAGAACGACCAGCGCGAAGCCGCGCGCCTCATCGGTGCAACGTTCGTCGACATTCGGGCGCTATCTACCGGCCACAGCACCTGTGCGAAGGACGCGGACCGGTGGGTGGCGGGCATCATCGACACCACCACCCCCGGCTACAACATGGTGCTCCACCCCTCCAACGCCGGATCCGCCTTCGTAGCGGACCAGGTCGCGCAGGCGCTCTAGCGCTTACTTCGGGTCTTCCTGCTCGACCCAGTTCACTTTGGAGCCGGCCTTCGGCTGGCCGTCGCTGGAGACTTGGACGTCCTCGCCGAGGATGAGCGACTCCTCCAAGCGCCAGGTGCCCTCTTCCGCGTCGTACTCGAACTCGGGACGGTCGACAGGGTTGCCCTCCGAGTCGTAGCCCGGCGCGGGCTTGTTCTCGCCCTCCTCCAGCTTCTCGGCGGTGTCGGTCTTCTCCCACTGGCGAGAGCGGTAGCGGCGCGCGGCGGCCGAGTCGTCGTTCATGGCCTTGACCAAGGACCACATCATGACGAAGTAGGTGATGAAGAACGGGAAGGCGATGATGATCACCACCTCCTGGAGCGCGGCGATGCCGGAGTCATTAATAAACAGCAGCGCGGCGGTCACCAGACCGACGGCGATCACCCAACCAACGCGGTAGTACACCGGAGACTTGTTTTCTTCGCCGCTGGCGAACATGTCCATCACAAGTGCCGCGGAGTCCATGGAGGTGACGAAGTACATCACGATGACAAACAATGCGACAGCGCCGGTGAACGCATAGAGCGGGTACTCAGCCAGCAGGCTGAACAGGGCGCGCGGGGTATCGCCTTCCTCCACCACTGGCTGTGTGAGCACGCCGGGTTTTTCCGCCTCCATCTCCATGGCCGCGCGGCCGAAGATGGAAAACCAGATGAGGTCGAAGGTAGCGGGCAACAGGATCGTGCCCCCGATGAACTCACGGACGGTGCGCCCTCGAGAGATGCGGGCGAAGAACATGCCGACAAAGGGGGACCAACAGATGGTCCACGCCCAGTAGAAGGCGGTCCAGGTGGCGTGCCAGCCTGGGTTGTCATTGTAGGAATCCACCCAGAACATCAGCTCGGGCAGCGAATTCGCGTAGATGCCAAAGGACTCCGTGACCTGTCCGATCAGCGCGAGCGTCGGGCCGGTCACTAGAACGAAGAACATTAAGAAGATCGTTGCGGCGATATTGAGGTTGGACAGGATCTTCACACCCTTGTCCAGGCCGGTCGCCACGGAGATACACGCTGCGACGGTGATGAACAAGATGATGGCCAGCTGGACCGGGGTGATCAGCGGGACGTCCCAGAGGATGTTCAGTCCTGCGGAGATCTGCAGCACGCCCAGTCCCACGGAGACGCCGAGGCCGAAGATGGTGCCGATGATGCCGAGGGCGTCGAGAAGCTTGCCGGGCGTCTCGTAGACGCGGCGGCCCAGCAGCGGGGCGAACATGGAGGACATACGCGCCGGCATCTTGCGCTTGTATACGAAGTAGCCGATGGCCAGTCCGGGCAGCGCGAAGATTACCCACATGTGGATACCGAAGTGGTAGAAGGTGTACTCGAAGGCCTGGACGATGGCCTCGCGGCTCATCGAGTCCATGTCGCCGCGCGGCGGACTATACGCGTGGTGGAGCGGTTCGGCCGCGCCCCAAAACATGAGGGTCGCGCCCATGCCTGCGGCGAAGAGCATGGCGAACCAGACTGGGTAGCTGTATTCGGGTTCGTCCCCATCGTCGCCAAGCCGCATGTTGCCGAAGCGGGACACAAAGATGACGATGAGGAAGATGAGCACCGCGGAGATGCCGCCGATATACATCCAGGTGAAGTGGTCCATGAGGAACCCGGACAGATCGGCGTAGAGAGCTCGGGCGCGGTCGCCGAAAGCGAGTGTCGCGGCTACGAAGAGCACAACGAAGCCGAGCGATGCACCAAAGATGAGTGGGTCGGTTTGCAGGCTGCGTTTGCGAGCCATGATTATCCAATCGTTGGGGACAAAATGGTGACTAGTGTACGCGAAAATCATACTTTCCCCTGGCTTGCTACAATTAGGTAGCAATTGAAGGGGAGTAGCCCACAATCGGTTGTTCGACATACTGGTGCCTGTGCGCCCGGGCAATCGGCTTGTCCGCCGCATACTGGCCCGGCCAAGTGAGCGAGACCTTCGGACCGTATATCAACACGGCGCCGAAGCGCCCTATTT
Organism: Corynebacterium imitans; assembly: GCF_000739455.1. Taxonomy (NCBI): domain Bacteria; kingdom Bacillati; phylum Actinomycetota; class Actinomycetes; order Mycobacteriales; family Corynebacteriaceae; genus Corynebacterium; species Corynebacterium imitans. The sequence goes on along the minus strand of NZ_CP009211.1, from coordinate 660,844 downwards.
TTGGGAGGATCGTATGTCCGACATGCCCCCGTCACTCCGCAGAGAGCAGCAGATTCTGGAACGCTTCATGTGGCTTTCCATTGCTGTTTCTGTGGCCACCATCGTGCTGAAGATGATCGCCACATGGGTCACCGGCTCGGTGGGCTTTCTTTCCGACGCCATCGAGACGGTGATCAACTTCGTCGCCGCGGTGGTGGGCCTGTGGGCGCTGAAGCTCTCGGCAAAACCGGCGGACGAGAACCACAATTTTGGCCACTCTAAGGCTGAATATTTTTCCGCGCAGGTGGAGGGCTCCCTCATTCTGGTAGCGGCGGTAGCCATTATCTACACCTCCATCGACCGCCTCCTCCACCCGCAGCCGCTGGAGCAACTGGGCATCGGCCTGGTGTTCTCCGTGGTTGCTGCCTTGCTCAACGCAGCGGCCGGATATGCGCTCGTGCGGGCGGGTAAGCACTACCGCTCTATCACGCTGGAAGCTGACGGCAAGCACTTACTTACGGACGTGCTGACCACCGTCGGCGTCATCGTGGGCATGGCGCTCGTTGCCATCACCGGCTGGGAGATCCTCGACCCGATCGTGGCGCTGCTGGTTGGCGCCAACATTTTGTTCACCGGCTTTAAGCTCCTCCGCAGCGCCATTTTGAGCCTGCTCGCGGAGGTGTTGCCGGATGATGAGCTGGGCAAGCTCAACGACTTCCTCGATGACTTTGCCGCCGAAAACGGGGTGATGTTTACCTCCGTGCGCACCGCCGCCTTCGGGCGCGAGCGCCTGATCAGTCTGGTCATGCAAGTGCCCGGTGAGTGGACCGTCTCCTATGCCCACGCGTACGCCGACGAGGTGGAAGCCGGCATCGCCGACACACTCGGCGCAGCGGAAACCATCATCCACGTCGAGCCTTTCGGCTACACCACCCGTACGGGCCCCCTCTTTAGCGAATCACTGACAAAGCCCAGGTAAACGCGATATTCTTGGATTGTGTAATCAGTGAAAGGATGACCGATCATGTGGGTCACGCAATCGATGGACACCTACCCCCAGGGCAACCACTGCCGCGGTTACGTTGTCGGGTTTTTCACCCCGAACGGGACGTGGCGCGATGCACCGCTGCCGCCTGAGTCTTTAAGGCTCAATCCCGAAAACGTCGCTGAGGACGCCAGCGACCCCGATTTCTGTTACCTCTACGCAAAAGACGACGCGGTCCGCTACGTGAACTATCTCAATGGCGGCACCGCGTTGTAAGCCGCTACACTCTATGACGCAATCCCACACGGGCGCCCCACGGTAGGGGCTGAGATCGCGCTACACGCCGCGCGGGCACCGTCCGAACCTGTCTGGTTAGCACCAGCGAAGGAAGTTGAAGGAGTGTCATGACTGACGCCTACGCGCAAGAAATCCACCGCAAACACGCATACGCGCCGCTGCGGAAGAACGGGCTCGAGGTCCCCGAAACCGCAGTCCACCTGGATGACTCCCCCACCGGCCCGAACGCGCCGTTCAAGCTCTACCGCACGCGCGGTCCCTGGGCCGAACCGGAGGAAGGCCTACCCGCGCTACGCAGCGAGTGGATCCACGCCCGCGGCGACGTTGAGGAGTACTCAGGCCGCCAGCGCAATCTGCTTGACGACGGCACCCGTGCCGCCAAGCGCGGCGCCGCCTCCGAGGAGTGGCGCGGCGAAAGCCGCACGCCGCTGCGCGCAAAGGCTGGCAAACGCGTCACCCAGATGGCCTACGCCCGGCGCGGCGAGATCACCCGCGAGATGGAGTTCGTAGCCCTGCGCGAGCACTGCGACGTGGAAAAAGTCCGCGCCGAGGTCGCCGCGGGCCGCGCGATCATCCCCAACAACATCAACCACCCGGAGAGCGAGCCGATGATCATCGGCAACGCCTTTCTGACCAAGATCAACGCCAACATCGGCAACTCCGCAGTCACCTCCTCCATCCGCGAAGAGGTGGACAAGCTGCGTTGGGCCACCCGCTGGGGCGCGGACACCGTGATGGATCTCTCCACCGGCAACGACATCCACACCACCCGCGAGTGGATCCTGCGCAACTCCCCTGTGCCGATCGGCACGGTGCCGATCTACCAGGCACTGGAGAAGGTAAACGGCATCGCCGAGGACCTGACCTGGGAGATCTTCCGCGACACGGTCATCGAGCAGTGCGAGCAGGGCGTGGACTACATGACCGTGCACGCCGGCGTACGCCTGCCGTTTGTCCCGCTGACCTCCAAGCGTGTGACCGGCATCGTCTCCCGCGGCGGCTCGATCATGGCAGGCTGGTGCCTGGCGCACCACAAGGAGAGCTTCCTCTACGAGAACTTCGACGAACTGTGCGAGATCTTCGCCCAATACGATGTCGCCTTCTCGCTTGGCGACGGCCTGCGCCCCGGCTCCATCGCCGACGCGAACGACGCCGCGCAGTTCGCCGAGCTGAAGACCATCGGCGAGCTGTGCAAGCGCGCCTGGGACTATGACGTGCAAGTGATGATCGAGGGCCCCGGCCACGTGCCGCTGGACAAGATCCAGCTGAACAACGAGAAGGAAGAACAGTGGTGCGGCGGCGCGCCCTTCTACACGCTTGGCCCCCTGGTGACCGACATCGCGCCCGGCTACGACCACATCACTTCCGCGATCGGCGCGGCCCACATCGCCGCCGGCGGCACCGCGATGCTGTGCTACGTCACCCCGAAGGAGCACCTGGGGCTGCCGAACAAGGACGACGTGAAGACCGGTGTGATTACCTACAAGGTTGCCGCACACGCCGCCGACGTGGCGAAGGGCCACCCGGGCGCGAGCGACTGGGACGACGCGATGAGTAAGGCCCGCTTCGAGTTCCGATGGGAGGATCAGTTCGCGCTCTCGCTCGACCCGGACACCGCGCAGGCCTACCACGACGAGACGCTGCCGGCAGAGCCCGCGAAGACGGCGCATTTCTGCTCGATGTGCGGGCCGAAGTTCTGCTCCATGCGCATCTCCCAAGACATCCGCGACGAGTTCGGTGACAAGATTGATGCGGCCCTAGATGCGAACACGCAGCAGACCATCCAGAACCTCGGTATCCCCTCGCTCGCCGTCGGGGAGGAGCAGATGGCGGAGAAGTTCCGCGAGGAAGGCTCCCAAGTCTACCTGCGCGCCGACTCCACGGACTAAGGCAAGTAATACCAGGTGAGACCGGGTAGACTTCGACACATGGTGGAGACACAACGCCGCTCGAAACAACGCCCGCCCGCGCTCGCAGCCAAAGGCCCCCAGCTGAGCACAAAGCAGCTGGTGGGCCTGGGCCTGGGCCTCATCTGTTTTCTCATTCCCTTCTTCGTGCAGATTCCGGCCTTGTCCACCCCCGGGCACCGGATGCTGTCGATCTTCTTGCTCGCCATCGTCTTCTGGGTGCTTGAGCCGGTCCCGCTGACGGCGACGGCGGTGCTGGTCATCCTGCTCGAAGTCCTCTTGCTTTCCGACGGCGCGCTGGTAGACCCCACCGGCGGAGACCCCGCGCTTACCGAGCAGCTTTTGCCCGCCTCCGCCTATTTCTCCGCGCTGGCCCACCCGGTGATCATTCTCTTCTTGGGCGGGTTCATGATTGCGCACGGGGCGGAAAAGTTCGGCCTGGACCGCAACCTCGCGGCCATTATGCTGCGCCCCTTCCCGGACAAGGCACGACTCACGGTGCTGGGGATCATGCTCATTACCGCTGTGCTCAGCATGTTCATGTCGAATACAGCAACCACGGCGACGATGTTCGCGGTGGTCATCCCGATTCTGAAGACGCTGCCCGCGGGCAAGACACGCGCCGGTGTGGCACTGTCGATCCCGCTGGCGGCGAACGTCGGCGGCATCGGTACCCCAGTTGGCACGCCCCCGAACGCGATCGCGATCGGCGCGCTCGCCGAGCACGGCATCCGCGTCTCCTTTACCGACTGGATGCTCATGGCGGTGCCCTTCATGTTTGTTGTGTTGGCCTTTGCCTGGGTGTTCCTCTGCCTGGTCTTCATTCCCGCCGAAACTCGCATTTCCATCGAGATGCGCTCGAAGTGGAACACCTCTACCGACGCGAAGCTCTTCTACGCCGTCGCGGGCCTGACCATCCTGTTGTGGATGAGCGAGCCGCTCCACGGGATTTCCTCCAACACTGTCGGTTTCATCCCCGTCGTGGCGCTGCTCTGCCTGCAGGTGATGAAGGGCAAGGACGTCCAGGCGCTCGACTGGCCGGTGCTGTGGCTAGTCTCCGGCGGTATCGCACTCGGCACGGGCGTGGGTGCCAGCGGCCTGGACGAGTGGCTGGTCGGCTCTGTCAGCTGGGAGGTTATGGGCGCGCTTGCGATCCTCGCGGTCCTCGGCCTGATCGGCTTCGGCATGGCGAACGTCATCTCGCACTCTGCGGCGGCCAACCTACTCGTCCCGCTGGCGGTCTCGCTCGCGCTCTCACTCGACGGCATCAACGCGCTCGTTGTCGCCGCGGTGGTGGCGATCGCCTGCTCGCTGGGCATGGCACTGCCGATCTCCACGCCACCGAACGCGATTGCGTACGCCACCAAGGAAATCTCCATCCCACAGATGGCGCTGGTCGGGCTCGTGGTCGGCACCGCGGCCACCCTATTGCTGATCTTCGCCCTGCCGCCCGTCTGGCAGCTGATGGGGCTGGTGTCCTAAATGCTGCCACGCTCCACCCTCGCCATCGTGGGCAAATCCCAGGCCACACGCGCCGTGCAGCAGGTGGTCAACGAGGCGATCGGCGGCACGCACGACATCCTCGCCGCCGATAATGTGGAGCACCTGCGCTCGCTTCTCGACGGCGACCCGCTCGCCCTCGTCACCGTCACCGTCCACGAGGACGGCCTCGCCGCCGACCACCCGCTGTTGGAGCTGATCTCCGAGCCCGGTTTTGAGTACACCCGCGTCATGGTGCTGACCACCGCCCCCGAGATCGCGGGCCTGGACGCGCTCACAGACATGGGCCGACTCGACATGCTCGTGTTCACCCCGGCGATCAAGCCGGAAGCACTCCTGCACAACATCCAGCAGCAGCTCAACCGCTACTGGTACATGCGCGCCAAGCGCGACCCCTCGATCGCCGGCACCTTCGACTTACCCGAGGTCACCGAGCTGGACGTCGGGCTGACGGACCAGGAGATCATCACCCGCATCATCGAGGCCGCAGACAAGCACTTGGGCTACCAACCGCGCCTGACCTTCCCTCCTGGGGTCTACCTGACGAAGGAGGGCCACTACGTCGAGGAGGTCATCTTCGCGCTCTCCGGTCAAGTGCTGCTGCAGCGCTTTACCGACGCCGGCGACATCGTCATGCACCACGCCTCCACCGGGCATGTGATCGGTCTACTCGCGCTTGCGAGCAACCGGGTCGGCTTCTTCACCGCCCGTACCACCACCGAGGTGGTCGCAGTCCAGTTGCCCACCGAACAGGTCGACTACCTCATCCGCCAGGAGCCAGAGCTTTCGCGCCTGTTCAATATCCTGTTTGTGCGCTCCTACGACCGCCGCCTGCGCCGCGCCGAAGACATCCAGATCGAGCAGCACGAGCTCACCGCGCAGTTGGAAGAAGAACGGGCGCGGCTGACCACGGCACTGCACAACCTCGAGGCGGCGCGCCGCGAGCTGATGAGCCAGGCGCGCTTCGCCTCGCTCGGCGAACTCGCCGCCGGCGTGGCCCACGAGCTGAACAACCCAATGGCGGCGATCGAACGCACCGCGGACCACCTCGCCGAAGACGTCGAAGGACTCATCACCTCCAGCCCAAACCGCAGGTGGCGGGAGGCGACCAGCCACGCACTGGAGGCGGCGCGCAGCTCGCATGCGGTGAGCACCAAGGAGGCCCGTGCGCTGCGGCGCGAGCTGACCGAAGTCACCGGCGATAGGGCGCTCGCCCAGCGCTGGGTGCTTGCGGGCTTGCACGACGTGGACTTTGCCAAGCAGGTGCGCGCGAATCGACGCTTGGACTACGAGACGGTGGAGCACGCGGCGTCGATAGGCACTGCCCTACGCAACCTCTCCACCGCATCGACGCGCATTACGCAGCTGGTGGCCTCGCTGCGCGCCTACGCACGGCCTGACGGCGACCCGGTCACCGACGTGGACGTGCACCAGAGCATCGAAGACACCCTGCAGCTGATCGCCCACAAACTGCGCGGCGTGGAGGTCAAACGGGACTTCGCCGAACTGCCGCACGTGACGTGTACGCCCGGGCAGATCGCGCAGGTGTGGACGAACCTGATCACCAACGCCGCCGAGGCGATCGAGGAGTCCGGCAAAGGCTCCACCATCACGATTCGCACAAGCGCCTCGAAGCCTGGCTGGGTGCGCGTCGAGGTCATCGACGACGGACCGGGCATCCCGCCCGAGCGCATCGATAAGCTCTTCGAGCCCCGCTTTACCACGAAGAACGGGGAGGTCCGCTTCGGTATGGGCATCGGCTTAAGCATCTGCCGCGGCATCGTCAGCGCACACCACGGCACGATCGAACTGACCTCTTCTACCAACGGCACCTGCGCCACCGTGGGCCTGCCCATCGACGGCCCGCACGCACACGACGAAGGAGACACACCATGAACCTTGCCATCCTGATCCTTGAGGACGAGGCGGAAGTCCGCGCCGCCGTCGAGCGCGACCTTTTGCCCTTTGCCGAGCACATCCGCGTAGAGGTCGCCTCCGACGTGGAGGAAGCGTGGGAGGTGATCGACGAGCTCACCGAAGACGGCGACGTACTCGCACTCGCGCTGTGCGACCACCGCATGCCCGGCACCACCGGCGTGGAGTTCTTGGTCCAGATGATGGACGACGACCGCACCGCCGCCACCCGCAAAGTCCTGGTCACCGGCCAGGCCCAGCTGCGCGACACGGTACGCGCGGTCAACGAGGCCAACCTGGACCACTACATTGCCAAGCCCTGGGACGTCGACGAGCTGCACCAGGTAGTGCGCACCATGCTCACCGACTACGTCGAGGACATGGATATCGATCCCCTGCCCTACCTCGACGTCCTCGACGCGACGCGCGCGATGGAGATTGTCCGCCGCCGTTAGGGGGCGTTCCACCCCATACGGGGTGAGATTGTCAAAATCGCTGGTGACAGACCTAGCGTGGTGGCTATGCAGTTGCCAAAGTTTGGCCCCGCGTGGGCCGGCGCCTTGATGGGCACTTCTATCGCCTCCACGTTGTCTGGGCTCCACGGTCTGCACGTAGGCCAGCTCGTGTTCGCCCTGATCGCGGCATTGTTGCTGCTGATCTTCACCGCAGGCGCGCGCAATGCGCCTCCCCAGCACCAGAACATGGCGGCGTGGGGCATGTACACGATGGGGCTTCTCGCGTGCGGCTCGGCGTGGACTGCGCTGACCGGCAACGACGCCTTCCAGCTAGCCAGCTGGTGGATCGGCGCGCCACTGGCCATCATCGTGTGCTTGTGGCAACTCTGGGGTTTGTGGAAGCAGTCCGCGCACTACACCGAGCCAGCGTTCCCGTGGGGCTTGGCGCTCGTGTCCCCGATGGTCGCCGCGACATCCGGCGGGCAGCTGGCCACCCATCACGGCGAGTTTTATCACTACGCGGGTGAGCTGTGCTTCTTCCTCACGTTCTTCACCGCGATCCCACTCTTCCTCTACTGCTACTGGTCCCGCACGCGCCCGCGTGGCGCCGCCGCGGGTACAGCGTGGATTCCCCTCGGTGTTGTCGGCCAGTCGACGGCAGCATCGACATTGCTTTTCGACGCTCACCTTTACGGCCTCATCATGTTCACCCTCGGCGCACCGTGTGTCCTCTACGCCATGTACTGCTTCTACGAGGCTGTCCTCCACTGGGCGCCCTACGGCCCTGGTTGGTGGGGCTCTACCTTCCCCGTGGGCACCCTGTGCTTGGGTGCTTGGGACGAAGGCTGGCACACACTTTCCTTGGCGCTCCTCGTGCTCTTGCTCCTCCATTGGGGTGTCTGCGCGGTGCGCTTTGGCTCCTGGGAACTAAGCCAATCTGGTGCTAGATGAACTAGCTATCCGCGCTTCTCCGATGCCGTCGTCGTGGTGGTCCACGACTCGGCATAGCGGCCGCCCTTCGCCAGCAATTCATCGTGCGTGCCCCGTTCTGCGACCGTCCCGTCCTCCGAAAGCACGACGATGAGGTCGGCATCGCGGATGGTGTGCAGGCGATGGGCGACGACGATCACAGTGTGATCGCCGCGCAACGCCTCAATCGTGCCGACGATCGCCCGCTCAGTGGCCGCATCCAGCGAGGACGTCGGCTCGTCGAGAAGCACCACCGGGGAATCCTTCAGAAGCGCCCGGGCGATGGCGAGGCGCTGCCGCTCACCTCCCGACAGCAGCGTCCCCTCCTCCCCCACCGGGGTATCCCACCCGGAAGGCAGCAGCTCCACGATGCGGTCCACCCCGGAACGCCGGGCGGCCTCGCGCAAGCGGTCCCCGTCACCGGGCCTGGAACCGAATCCGGGGTCGGCGAAGACCACGTTGTCCCGCACGGACGCGTCGAAAAGAAACGTCTCCTGGAACACCGGGGTCACCAGCGCGTTCACGCCATCGGTGCCGATCCGAGGCAAGGGCACCCCGCCGATGAGGATCTCCCCCGAGTCCGGATCGTGAAAACGCGACAGCAGCCGCATGACCGTCGTTTTGCCCGCCCCCGACGGTCCCACTACGGCAACCAGCGCTCCCTGAGGTGCACGGAAGCTGACGCCGTCGAGAACCTTCTTATCCCCGTACCCGAAGCTCACGCCGCGGAACTCCACGTCATGCCCGTCGGGCAGCTCCGGTGCGGCAGGTTCGGGAAGAGCGGGGATTGCCCGCAGGTCACGCAACGCGGCTAACGTGTTGCGGCCCGCACCGAAACCGCCGGACAACGCTCCCGCCGTGGTGATCGGTCCGGTGAACTGGACGAGCACGATGAGTATCGGCACCAAATGCGCCGGCGCCATCCCGCCCGTCGCGGCGACTGCCACGGCGACGATCACCGCCGCCGTGAACACCGCATGGACGATCGAACCCAACCGTCCAATGGCCGCCCCCTGCGTCGACGTCGCCTTCGCGAACGCATCGTGTTGGGCCTGGATAGCCTCATCCACCATCACGTCCGCCGCCGAACCGTCGCCCGCGGCGCGAATCGCCTGCTGACCGTGGGTGAACTCGATCAGCCTGCCGGAGACGGCAGCGACGGCCTCAGCATGCGCTTCGTCCGACTCCCCGCCGACCCGGCCAATGGCCCGGTAGGCGAAGAAGAGCACCGGCGCCGACGCGACAAGAACCAAACCGACGCGCCAATCCACCGCCAGAATTCCGAAGGCGATGACGGTCGGCGTAACCACCGCGGCGATGACGGGCCGCAGGATCACGTGCGGCACGGACGCCGCGAACGCGATACCCGACGACGCCATCTCCGAAAAGCGGCCGGCCGTGGACTTGGTGACGTACCCGAGTGGCAACGTCAGCACGCGTTCGCCCAGGGAACGCAGCAGGGACGACAGCACCGCTGCGGAATTCGCCCTGCCGACTGTCCCCGCGGCGAGGGACAGCACCGCATGGGCGGCCGCGAGGCCGGCTATGACGCCGGTGAAACGCCACGCCGTCGCATCATCTCCCTCGGCCAGAGCCGACAGCAGCGGCAGCAGCGCGACGAACGCCGCTCCCTGGGCCAGCGCGGCAAGCGTGGCCAACGCAATGAGCCACACCAGCGTCATTCTCGAGCGCCGATCCGTCATCGACCACAAGTCTCGAATCATCGGTTCCCCGCCTTTTCATCGTCTGATTCAGTACCCCGCGGGGCGGATGGTTCGTCGTCGAGCGTGAACGCGCGCCACAAATCCCGGTAGCGGCCACCGCGCGCAAGCAACTCGTCGTGAGTACCCGCCTCCGCGACCGCTCCCCCATCGAGAACGAGGATGCGGTCGGCGTTGCGGATCGTGCTCAACCTGTGCGCGATCACAATCACCGTCCGCGAACGGGCCAAACGCTCGATTGCGGACTGGATGAGGGCCTCGGAAGCCGGATCCGCGTAAGCGGTTGCCTCGTCGAAGATGAGCACCGGCGCGTCCGTGACGATCGACCTCGCGATGGCTACGCGCTGCGCCTCACCACCGGAAAAGGTCACGTCGACGTTGACCACCGAATCCAGGCGCTTCGGCAGCGCCGCGATGACCGCATCGAGGTTCGCGAGCTTCGCGGCCGCCATGATTTCGTCGTCGGTGGCGTCTCTCCTGGCCAGCCGGATGTTCTCCCGCAACGGCAGCGTGAATAACTGCGGATCTTGGAACACCACCGACACCGAGCGGTGCACGTCGCGCACGGCGATGTCGCGAAGATCGACGCCGCCCAGCAGCACCGAGCCTTCAACGGGGTCGTGGAAACGCGCCAACAGCCGGGCGACGGTGGACTTTCCGGAACCGGAGGACCCCACCAGCGCAGTGAGGGTCCCTGGTTCGAACGTCGCGGACATCCCGTCGAGGACCCGCGGCCCATCGCCGTAGGAGAAGACCAGGTTCCGGACCTCGAGCGCGCCTCTGCGCGCGGGCACCGGATCGGCGGGCTCGGCGATCGGCGGCGTGCTCAGCACCTCCGCGATGGACTTCAGGGCAGCGATCCCCGCGATGATGGGTTCGGAGTTCATGGCCACCCGCACGATCGCCGCGGAGAGTCCAAGGCTGAGAACCAGCCCGGCGACGAAACCCTCCGGTATGCCGCCCGCGGCGTCCCTCAGAGCGAGGCCGGCCCCACACACCACCGCAAGGACTGTGGTCGGGGACGTCACCACGTCGATGAGCCCGAGATAGATGTTCGACTGCCGGGACCAGGCGGACCACGCGCGGACGAACGACAACGCCGCGGCATCGTAACGACCCGCGCCCTGGTTAGCGCGCCCGAAGGACTTCATCACCGGGATACCGCGCACCAACTCGATGACCGCGGCCGTCACTCCTTCGGAGGCTCGCTCGTAGTCGCGCTGAAGAGCGGCTCCGCGCGAAATCATCACGCCCATCAGGGCGAAGGTGACCAGCACCGGGACGACCGCCACCACCGCGATCCGCCAATCCACCACGACGAGCGCGATGAGGGAAAGCAGGGGAACCAGCACCGCCACCACGGTCTCACCGACGGTGTGGCCCATGAGCTGGTGGACAGCCGCGACGTCCTTCTCAACCGACTCGATGATTCCCGACGAGCGCCGGGCGTCCAGCCAGCCCAGCGGCAACTTCCGGATTTGGGCGACCAGCCGGCGCCGGAGGTGGAGCTGCAGGTCGTTATCCGCCCGGTGCGAGAGCATGCCGGCGGCGCCGTCCGCGGCCATGCGCACCGTTGCGGCGACGACGATGACAGCCACGGCCAACCACGTCCGATGCTCCGGAGCCTCCGGGTACGTCATTGCGATGTCGATGATGCCGACCAGCGAAGCGACGGTAGCCACCGACGACAGGACGGATAACGCGACCACCGCACGCATCCGGGTCCGAATCGGGGCGAGCAGCGACCACGGGCCTACGGTCCCGTCCACGGCGCTCACTTGCCCGCCTCCCCGATCGCGCTTTTCTTCGTGAGAGTGCGGAAGTACACCATGCCGACGTGTGAGGCTCCGCCCAGCTTCAACCCGTTGGCTTCGGCGAACGTCTGCGCGTAAGCGATGCCGCTATCGGCGAGCAGCCCTTCGACGGCGGCGGCATCCATCGGTTCACGCGCATAGCGGCTGAGGAACCTCGGCTGGACGATCTGGGCAATCGACTTCATCTGGTTCTGTCTCCGGGTGTGTGGGCCGCGTCCACGCAGCGGTTTCGGGTTAGGTGCTCGGGTTCGTCAGTCACAAGCGGCACTGTGTTGCCCTCTCAGAAGATAGCAATCATTCTCGAGTTAGGTTAGCCTAACCTGTAATGCACATCAAGCCCCGTCTCGTGCGTTTGATGGACATTGCTGAAACCGAGATCGCGCAAAACCAACACACCATTGGGTTCCGGGTTTAAGCAGAAGAAAAGACCCCTACCAGCGTTTCCACTGGTAGGGGTCTTATTTTAGTAGCGGGGGCAGGATTCGAACCTACGACCTCTGGGTTATGAGCCCAGCGAGCTACCGAGCTGCTCCACCCCGCGTCGGGTGATATTTTCTTTTCACCTGCTGCCGTATCGGCAACGTGAAGTAACTATACTGACCGCCCCACCAAAGACCAAATCGCCAGCTAAAGCGCAAAAAGCGGGCACAACAAAGCACCCCAACACCCTCTGCAAAAAAGTTCCTGCCCCAAACTACTTCCCATTTAACGAGCGTTATGTAATACTGATTCGCAGTTCAGCAATTGTGATCCGCAACTCATCTCTAGGCTCCCCCCTGTCCCGCATCACACCGAGGAGGTGTCATGGCGACTACTGTCTCCGCTCCCGTGACCCCGAAGGGTCCCATCTTCACCCCTAAAGCCCGCATCGTGCTGTGGCTTTGCATGCTCGCCGTCTATCTCGAAGGCTATGACCTTGCCATCATGGGCGTAGCCATCCCCGTGCTCAAAACGGATCCAAGCTTTATGGCATCTACAGAGCAGATCACCATGATCGCCACGCTCGGCATGGTCGGCATGATGGTCGGTGCCATGCTCGTCGGGCCCGGTGCTGACAGCATGGGCCGCAAGGGCACCCTCATGGTCTCCACCCTGATCTTTTCCCTCTGCACCTTCTTTGGTGGCATGTCGCCCACCCTGTTTATCTTCGGACTACTGAAGGTCATCGCTGGAATTGGTCTTGGTGCCGGTATCCCGACCGCGATCGTGCTGGCAACCGAGTTTGCGACCCCGTCCCGCCGCAGCCTGGCCAACGGGCTCGTCTTCTTCGGCTACACCCTCGGCGCGCTGACCGTGGCGTTGCTCGGCGTGTTCATGCTCTCCTCCTTCGGTTGGCGTGCACTGTTTTATATCGGCGGCATACCAGGGATGATTCTCGTGTTCTTGATGTGGAAGTGGCTGCCGGAGTCTCCAGACCTCCTGCGCGCAAAAGGCCGCTTCACCGAAGCGCAGCATATTGTGGACAAGTACGGGTTGGCCTGGGTCGACGTGCACGAACCACTAGTAAAGGTGCATAAGGCACCAATGGTGGACCTGTTCCACCCGCGCTGGATTCGCAACACCCTCGCTGTCTACGGCGCGGCGTTCTCCGGCCTGCTCATCATCTACGCGCTGAACACCTGGCTGCCAATGATGATGCGCGAAGCCGGCTTCAACCTCGGCTCCTCCGCCTTCTTCCTGGTCGTCCTGAATATCGGTACCGGGTTCGGCCTGTTTACCTCCAGCTACCTTGCGGATCGCTTCAACCCGCGAATGATCGCGATTATCTGGTTCAGCTTCTCCGCAATCTTCCTGTCACTCATGCGCTTCAACGTCCCAGGCCTGATCTTCGTGATCGTGGCTATCGCAGGTTTCTTCGCCATGAACGCTCAAGTGATCATCTACGCGCTCTGCGCCACCACATTCCCGGTGCGCCTGCGCGCCACCGCCATGGGATCGATGGCCTCCATCGGCCGCCTCGGCGCGATCGCCGGCCCGCTGTTCGGCGGCATCCTGATCAGCCACGAGCTGGTCATGCCGTGGGGCTTCTACGGCTTCGGCATCGTCGCCCTCTTCGGTGCACTGTGCACCATCCTGACGTACAGCCCGAAGCAGGCGAGCAACGCTGCCGCATCCGACATCGAGGCTTCCGAACAGAACGCCTGACTAGCGAGCGCACACCAAAACATCGCCCACTCTTTCGAGAACTCGCAGTCTCATGTCCGGGGCGGGCGCTAGAATTGCACATCCTTGCTCACCGCTTAACTTCAAGGAGGCGCCCTTGGCAGAATTACTGCGAGCCGCAGTGCACAGCGTGGAGATCCCCTCGCTCACCCGGCGGGAACACCGGATCCTGGGCACGATGTCACAATTGGCCGACGACCACGACGGCCCGCTTCTCGACGTCGACGGCACCGTCCGTCCCGGCCGAACCGGACTCATCACCCACTTCGGCCAGAGCAACGGGAAGGGCGGGTGGGTCCGGCACAACATCCTCATCACCCACATCCCGCTGTTTGAAGAGGTGGGCTGGATCGAGGCGGTCACGGAGCCCGCGCTCGACGGCGCGTACCAGCTCAACCTTGCCCGGCTAGCCCGCTTGCTGGATGTGACAGAGGCACGGATGGCCGGGGCGGAAGACGACCCGCTCGCGCTCACCGAGACCGACCAGTTGCTGCCTGGCGATTTCAGCCGTCCCGTGTTCGCGGGCCTATGGGACCAGGTTGACCGGATCCTGGTGCACAACCCGCAGGTCTAGCCAGGCATAACAAAGCGCCGGGGACGTTTTCCGTCCCCGGCGCTTCCTGCGTTCCGGCTAGCCCACTAAACGCTACTCGGCGTTCTGATACGCCTCCACCGCGCGGTCGAGCTGGTCGAGTGCGCGGCCGTACTCCTCGAAGGAGCCGTCGCGAGCGCCCTCAAGGTTCCGCAGCGCGTCGTTGATGCCCTGCATGGCCTCGTCCTTGTTGCCCGGGGCCGGCTGGGTCTTCTCCTCGGCCTCTGCCTCCTGCGACTTCTCAGCCGGGGTGTCGGCGTCCTTATTGTCGGACGCGCCCTCGTCGACAAGCTCGATGTCCTGCGCCGCCTTGGAGTCGATGCCCACTTGCTTGAGCGCCTGGGAGATCGTCGGCGCGTAGCCGACCTGGCCGCGGTAGAACACCAGCACGCGCAGCAGCTTCGGGAAGGCCGAGGCCTGGTCCTTGCGCTGCGAGTAGATCGGCTCGACGTAGAGGATCTCGCCGCCGCCCACCGGCAGGGTGAGCAGGTTGCCGTTCTTCAGGTCGTTCGAGCCCTCCCACAGCGTGCGGTCGCGCGCAACCTGGTCGGAGGACATCAGCGCGTCCTGCGCCTGCTTCGGGCCCTGCGTCTGCGTATTCGTCGGCAGGACGCGGACCGTGATCTTGCCGTAGTTCTCCGGGTCCGAGGACACCGACATGTGTGCGGACAGGAACTCGCGGTTCAGGCCGCGGTACGGGGTGATCAGCTGGAAGGAGGACTCGTTGGTCTCCGGGTCAGCGGCCACCACGTAGTACGGCGGCTGGTTGAGCTCCTTGCGGCCCTCTGCTGCGGTCGGGTCGTTCGGCACGGACCAGAAGGCGTCGTTGTTGAAGAACACGCCCGGGTCGTCCACGTGGTAGCGGGCCAAAAGCTCACGCTGGACCTTGAACAGGTCCTCCGGGTAGCGCAGGTGCTCGCGCAGGTCATCGCTGATCTCGCTGTGCGGACGCACCGTGTCCGGGAACACACCCATCCATGCCTCGAGCACCGGGTCTTCCTCGTCGAACTGGTAGAGGTCAACCGTGCCGTCGTAGGCGTCAACGGTGGCCTTGACCGAGTTGCGGATATACCCAAGGTTGTTATTCACCAACCGCTGGGTGGTGCCATCCGGGTTGAGCGCATCCTGTGTGGTGTCCTGCAGGGAGGAACGCGTGGAGTACGGCAGCTGGGACAGCGTGGTGTAGCCATCCACGATCCACTTCACGCGGCCATCAATGACTGCCGGGTAGGTCTTGGAGTCCGTGGTCAGCCACGGCGCGACCTTCTCCACGCGCTCGCGCGGGTCACGGTCGTACAGCAGCTTGGAGTCCGCGCCGACTCGGTCCGACAGGATCATGTTCAGCTCTTGGTACTTCACCGCGTACGCTGCGCGGTTGATCCAGTTGCCAATGTTGACTCCGCCCTTGCCGGTGTAGGTGTAGGTGGAGCTGTCCGTGTCGTACTCGACCGGGCCCTGGCCGTTATCGCCCACGATGGCGTAGTCCAGCCCGTCCTTAGCAGAGGAGATCACCGGACCGTAGTAGATGCGCGGCTCGTCCACACGGATGCCCAGCTCTTCCGCATCCTTCTTCTCCGCGGCCTTTGCGTTGGACTGCAAATCAGAGACCGTGAAGATGGGCAAGCCACCGCGGGTGGAGCCGGCGTCCTGCGCCGCCTCATCCACCGTGTTGGCCTGGGCGGCGACGAAACCGTTGCCGTGGGTGTAGACGGTGTGGCGGTTAATCCAGTCGAGCTGGTTCTCACGCAGGGCTTTCGGGTCCATCTCACGGGCGGCGACGACAAAGTCGCGCATCTCGCCGTCGACCTCGTAACGGTCCATGGCCAGCTGATCCGGGAATCCGTAGAAGTTTCGCAGCTGCTGGTTCTGCGTGAAGGTGGGCGACAGGATCTCCGGATCCAGCAGGCGGATGTTGCTGATGGTGGCCCAGTCGTCTGCGACCTCGTTATTCGAGACCGTGTCCGCACCCCAGTTTTCCTCGTAGGTGACCGTGTCTTCAGTCAACCCATACGCGAAGCGGGTGGACTCGATGTTGCGGCCGATGTACTCGCGTTCCTTGGCCTGGCGGTTCGGCTTGACCGAGAACTGCTCCAAAAGCGCCGGCCACACGTTACCGATCACCAGGGAGGACACCAGCATCAGCACGGTGGCCAGCACCGGGATGCGGAAGTCCTTGTACACCACGGAGGCGAAGAACGCGGCGGCAACGATCAGCGCGATGACGGTGAGGATAATCTTGGCCGGCAGCATCGCGTTGATGGAGGTGTACGACGCACCGGTAAAGATGTCGTTTTCCCCGTAGAGCAGGAAGTAGCGATCCAGCCAGTACCCGACCGCCTTGATAAGCATCCACACACCGGCGGTCACCGCGAGCTGCACGCGAGCCGCCTTGGAGACGTAGCCAGTCTGCCCGACGGCCCTGTTACCAATGCGGATGCCGCCAAGCAGGTAGTGCGCTACCAGCGCGATCAAAAATGCAACGATGAGCAGCATGCTGAGCGTGCTGACCACCACGGACAGGCCCGGCAACGCAAAGGCGTAGAAGCCGAGGTCCCTACCGTACTGTGGGTCCGAGACCCCGAAGTCAGAGCCGTTGAACCACAGCAGGAAGGTACGCCACATCCGTTGGCCTGCAAGACCGGAGAAGACCGCGACGACCAGCGGCACCGCTACCAGCAGGGAGCGGATACCCTGCTGGATGGAAGCGCGGTACTGTGCGCTGGGCGAAAACAGGTCCGCCTCCGGCATCTCATCTGGTCTACCGCGCCACGCCAGCCATGCCGCGAGGTAAGCGATTCCCCCGCCGAGGAGTGCGAAAACGATAAATAGTACGACCCGGGCGATGATCACCCGGTTGAACACCCCGCGGAAGTCGAGCTCGCCGAACCACAGAAAATCGGTGTACAGACCGATCAGCATGGGCACGAGCGTGAAGATGACGCCGAGGACGATAATCGCCGTCAACATCGTCTTGTTCGACTTTTTCGCGTTGGGTTGAGGCTGGTTGACGCGGGTAGCCAATCCTGCTCCTTCGAAATAGTCTTTGCGTGCGTATTAAGCTTCTAGCTTTAAGTAGCTTAATTTGTGTAACGAATAAACAGCCAGAAAGGTTCCCGTGCAGCAGAACTTCAGCTCGCAGCAAGCCCTGAATAAAGCCATGACCGAGGCTGTGGAGTTCGTCCACGCCGAGGGCTGGGACGCCCCGCCTTCCCTGTTCGCGCTGGTGCCGACGCAGCTGCTTGTCGACGAGCTCACGCAGCTTGCCGACGACGCCGCGCACTCCCCCTTAACCCTGGTCGTCCAAGAGCTGCCCGAACACATCCGCCCGGGCAGCGACGAGCTGGCCGACTACGTCTCCCGCGTCGCTTGGCCCGAGCAGGTCGAGGGCGTCGTCCTGGCCCAGGAGATCGTCTTCCGCGACACTTCCGCGGGCCCCGATGCAGCACCGCGCCCTGCCCGCCTGTTCTCCGGCGTGCTGCGGGGCGAGGATATCGAGCAGACCCTGCTGCAGATGCGCCTGACCGAGGAGGAGCTGGAGGAGCGCGGGATGTTCGCCCAGGACGAGATCGAGCTGCGCGGCGGGCCGAACGTCGCGCCAAACGTGATCGCCGCTCTGCGCTACAGCCTGGACCGCGAGCCAGAGGAGCTGGGGTAACGGCTGGGAGTCGCCTTCACCCTTGACGTACTATCGGTAGACAACGCACGTGTAAACGTATCTAAGGAGCCAATTTCCGTGTCGCATCGCCGCATCCTCGCCCCCGCCCTGCTCGCCGCTTCAGTGGCGCTCACCGCCTGCGGCGGTGGCGGGGAGGACACGCCTGAGGCCACCGAAGCCATTGAGAGCGCTGAGAGCACAGTGCAAAGCGAAAGCGCTTCACCCACGACGAGCACCGAAAAGACACCCACGGCGTCTTCCTCGCAAGAGACAAGCACGGAATCGAGCACGCGGGCGTCGACAAGCAAGCGCGGTGGCGACGCGGAAGATGAGACGGTTGCGAAGGTCGCGGAAACCTTCGCTTCCCTCGCCCCGGAGTCACTGTTCACTCAGCTTGAAACATGCGCGGCGACAGGAGTCAGCGGCTCTTATGACTGCTCGGGGGCGGAGATCGGGCAGTTCCAGTTCTTCGACTCGGAGGCGAAGGCGGCGTCGACGACGCAGCTTTTGACCGAGCTTCGCTCCTCCCGGATTGTGGAGGACGACGGCGAGCGCATCGTCGGCTGGTCCACCCTGGGCACTTCCGCGATTATCACCGTGGTGGATAATGAGCGCGGCCAGGTGCTGCAGCAGCTGGTGTCTACTGAGCAGGAAGATCCGCGCGAGCGCATCGGCAAGCTGGGGCTCGCCGAGGTGAGCGAGGAGGGCGCGACGGAGAAGACCCAGGAAGCAACAACCACGAAGGCCTCGGAGACGACGTCGCGCCGCTAGCGGCTAAAGCTCAGTGCCGTCCTCGCTGCCGTCGTCTTTACCGTCGCCGTCCTTGCGCTTGAGGTCAGGGTTGTTACGCAGCTCCTCTTCGAGCTTGCTGAACTCGGCGTCAAAGTCGGTATCGGTGGTGTCGTCCAACAGCCCGTCGATAAACGCGGCGGGGTTGTCCAGGTGCTCCGCAGTAGGCAGGAAGTCGGGGTGGTTCCACACCTCGTCGCGGCGCTTGACGCCCACCGCGTTGTCCACGCGGCGCCACAGCTCGGCGGCCTCGCGGACCTTCGGTGCGCCGAGCTCGATGCCGACGATGTTGGCGAAGGCCTGCTCGGCCGAACCACCCGTCGCGCGGCGGCGCGCCCACGCCTCGGCCAACTGCGGCGCGGACGGGATCCGCTCCGCCAGTGCTGCATCTACGACCACGTCGACCCAACCCTCGACGAGCGCGAGCAGGGTCTCCAGGCGCGCGGTGGCCGCGGCGTTGCGGGAACCGACGCGCGGCGAGAGGTCCATATTCTGCAGGTTCTGCAGCGCCTCCTGAATCTGCTGCGGGTCGCCCGACTCCAGGTTGAGGCTGCGCGTCGCTTCGTCAATATTGGAGGTGTCGATCTCCAGGCCAGCGGCGTATTCCTCCACCGAGGCAACGATGCGCTCGACCAGCCACGGCACGTGTGTGAACAGCCGCTGGCGGGCCGCCTCGCGCGCGGCGATATAGACCATGACCTCCTGGCCCGGCACCTCTAAGCCCTTGGCGATCTGGGTGACGTTCTTCGGCAGCACTGAGGCGACGCCGCTGGGCGCGACCGGCATGCCGAAATCGGTGCCGGTGAGCGCCTGCTGGGCCAAATCCCCCAGCGCGTGGCCCAGCCGCATGCCAAAGTTCATGGAGTTCATCGAATTCATCATGCCGGCCAGCGGCCCCATCATCTCCCGGGCCTCTGCCGGCAGCTGGTCCATCTGCGCCCGGTTCATGTGCTCAGCAACCGGGTTGACCATGCGCTTCCACATCGGCATGGTCTCCACCAGCCAGTCGTCCGCGTTCCAGGCCTGCGCCTTGGACTCGGCCGCGGGCAGCGTGGTCGTCTCGCTCAGCCAGTGATCCACCAGGCGCAGGGACTCCTCCACCGCCTTCTTATCGCCCGCGGCGACCGCCGCCTTGTCGCCCACGCGCTGGCGTGCCATGCGCAGGGCCATGTCGAAATTCACCGCCTGGTCTTTGGCTTCGGCCTGGTTAAAGGAGGTGCCCATGCCGGAGAGCATCTGGCCGAACTGGTTCAGGATGTCCCCGAACCCACCGCCAGCCTGGCCGCCGCTAAAGCCAAACGCGGCGAAGGGGTTCGACGCGTCGTTCTCATCGCGTTTGCGCTTGCCCTCGTCGTCATCGTCGTTGGGAAAGGAGAATCCGAATCCGTTACTCATACACGCCACGATACATAGCGTGCAAGCGCTCGCGCGACTACTTTTGTGCCCAGCCGGGACGCTGTGAGCGAACACGGCTGCGCTATGCTGCCTGTGTGAAAAAAGCGGCAGAGGTTGCACAGGCAGCAGACGATGTGCGCGGCAGGCGCTTCTCGACGGTGGCGTGGGGCGCAATCCCCGTCGCCGCCCTTACCCTCCTGCTGTCCATCGACCACATCCCCGGCACCGACATCACCCTGGCTGTGCCCTACGCCGCCGAGGGCCCGGGCCCGATGTTTAACACGCTTGGAGACGTCGACGGCGAAGACGTCATCGACATCGAAGGCACCGAGACCGACCCGGTCGCGGGCAACTTGAACATGACCACGGTGTCGGTGCGCACCAACATGACGCTCCCCCAGGCCATCGGCCGCTGGATCACCACCGACGACTCCATCGTCCCGGTCAGCCAGATCCTCCCGCCGAACCTGGACGAGGATCAGCTGCGCGAGTACAACAAGGCTGAATTCGCCGCCTCCGAGGGCAACGCGACCGTCGCCGCCATGCGCTATTTGGGTAAACCGACCCGGGTCATCGTCCACGACCTGTTGGAAGACTCGCCGTCCGCGGATGCTCTTGAGCCCGGCGACGAGCTCACCGCCGTCGACGGCAACGAAGTGACCCAACCCAGCGAGGTCCAGGACGCCGTGCGCGCCCATGCCCCCGGCGACGAGCTCACCGTGGAAATCTCACGCGGAGACGAGACCAAAGAGGTGCGCATCACTCTGGGCGAGAACCCGCACGAAAAGGGCGAGCCGATGATGGGCATTCTGATGACCTCGGAGCCCGCGGGGGATGTGACAGTCAACTACAACCTCAACGACGTTGGCGGGCCGAGCGCGGGCATGATCTTCTCGCTCGCCGTGATCGACAAGCTGAGCCCCGGCCAGCTCAACCACGGCAAGTTCGTCGCCGGCACCGGCACCATCGCCGAATCCGGCGAGGTCGGCCCCATCGGTGGGATCACCCACAAGCTCGCCGGCGCGCGCGACGCGGGCGTGGAGCTCTTCCTCGCCCCGGAGGGCAACTGCGACGCGGTGCGCACCGTCGATACCGGTGACATGACCGTGGCCAGCGTGAAGAACCTCGACGAGGCCGTCGCCGCCATGGACGACTACGCCGCCGGACGGTCTGTGCACGCCTGCGGATAAACGGCGTGTGGCGTGCAGCGTACGGCGTGCAACGTACGGCCTGCAGCCAAATGGAGCTAGCTCCATTTACGATTCGCCCGCCAACAAAACGCCAGGTCGCACTCCGCCGCCGACCCCAAACGGAGCTAGCTCCATTTGCAACCAGCCCGGCGACCCCAAACGGAGCTAGCTAAAACGTGCTAGCTAAAACGCTGGTAGGCCTCGAGGTAGCCCTTGGCCCGCTCGGCAAACGGGGCGCGATCCGCCCACGCCCAAAACTCGGGACCGTGACCGGGAATGAAGGTGTGTACGAGCTCGTGGATCACCGTGGCGTCAAGCACGTAATCAGGCACGTTTTTCAGCCGCGAGCTGATCCGGATGTCCCCCGTAGAAGTCGTGCACGAACCCCAGCGTGTGCGCTGGTTGTCCGACCAGCGTACGGAGCCGATACGCGCTTTGCCCTCGAGCACCTCCCGGTTGAGCTGTTCTGCACGTGCGAGCAGATCCGCATCACTGGAAGCGCTCGAGCAGGTCTTGGCGGCCACCTTCGCCAGCATCTCCTCAACGGCCGCGGCTTCCTGCGCTTTGCTCAGCCTGGCCGGGATGCGAATCTCCACGATCCCGTCCACGATCCTGCTCTGGATGGTGCGGGTACGCCGCGCCGAGCGGATGACTCGGTAGGTCTGTCCCGACTCGTGGCGGATCGAATCGCCCACACCCATCACCGGAACTCTTCGAGCGTGTCTAACACGCCCTGTCCGTACTGCTCGATCTTCGCCGGTCCCACACCTGAGATGCCGAGGAGTTCCTGGGTGTCGGCGGGCATGGCTTCGGCGATGGACATGAGCGTGGCGTCGGTAAACACGATGTAGGCGGGCTTGCCCGCGGCGCGCGCCTCGTCGCGGCGCCAGCGTTTCAGCGCGGCAAAGACCTCCTCGTCGAAACCGGGCTCGCAGTCCTCGTGGCGGCCCAGCGTCTTCTCCGCCGGGGTTGCCAAGAGGTTCCCGCACACGCGGCAGCGGCGGTTGCGCTTGACCCGCTCCGGCGTCTTCTCCACTTCCAGCTCCGGGGCGATGCCGTCGAGGAAGCGCGAGCGCGAACGCGATTTGCGCCCGCCCTCCTGGCGCGCCAGTGCCCAGGACAGATGGAGGTGCTCACGCGCGCGGGTCACGCCGACGTAGAACAGGCGGCGCTCCTCTTCCACCTCTACGTCGCCCGCCTTGATCGCGTGGGAGATCGGCAGCGTGTTCTCCACCAGGCCGACGAGGAACACCGCGTCCCACTCCAAGCCCTTCGCGGCGTGCAGGCTCGCCAGCGTGACACCGTCGACGGCGGGCGGCTGCTTCGCCTCAGCGCGCCTGCGCAGTGAACGCAGCACGTCCGGTAGCGTGGAGGCCTCCTGACTGCGCACAATCTCCTCGATGAGGTCGACCAGCGCCGAGAGCGTCTGCCACCGCTCACGCGCCTTCGCACCCTCCGGTTCGGTCGGGGTCAGCCCAATCGGCGCGAGCGCGGCGCGGGCCACCGCAACCGGGTCGTCGGGCAGATCCGTGCGCCGGGCCGCGCCGACGAGCGCGCGGATAGCTTCCCGGATCTCGCCGCGCTGGAAGAAGCCTTCCCCGCCGCGGACTTGGTAGACGATCCCGGCGTCGGCAAGCGCGGCTTCGAACGCCGCGGACTGGGCGTTAATGCGGTAGAGCACGGCGATTTCGCGGGCGGGCACGCCGGCGTCGAGAAGCTGGCGGATCTTGATCGCCACCTCGCGCGCCTCGGTCGGCTCATCGTCGTAGGCGGTAAAGGTCGGCTGCGGGCCGTGCTCGCGCATGCCCTTAAGCTCCAGGCGCGTGCCCGCCACCCGGCCCTGCGCCTTGCTGATGACGGTGTTGGCCAAGTCCGTGATCTCAGGTGTGGAGCGGTAGTCGCGCTGCAGCTTGACGACGGTCGCGTGCTCGTACGTCCGCGAAAAGTTCAGCAAGTAGTTCGGCGTCGCCCCGGTAAACGAGTAAATGGTCTGGTTGGCGTCGCCCACCACCGTCAGGTCGTCGCGCTGGCCCAGCCACCCCTCCAGCACGCGCTGCTGCAGTGGGGTGACGTCCTGGTACTCGTCCACTACGAAGGACTGGTACTGCGCCCGGAATTCCTCGGCCACCGCCGGGGCGTTTTCCAACGCGCCCGCGACGTGGAGCAACAGGTCGTCGAAATCGAGCAGCATGCCGTCCGGGGAAGTCTTCGCCTCCTCGTAGAGCTTATAGACCTGCGCCACTTTCGCCGGGTCCGCGGGCGGGGTGCGCTCGGTGCCCGCGATGCGCTCGACGTAGTCGTCCGGGCCGATCACGCTGGATTTCGCCCACTCGATCTCGCTGAGCAGGTCGCGCACCATTTCCTTGCCGGAATCCAGCCCGGCCGCGCGCGTGGCGCGCCCTACTAAGGGGAACTTGTTGTCCAACAGCTTCCAGGGCAAATCGCCCGCGATCTGCGGCCAAAAGTACTGCAGCTGCCGACGCGCCGCCGCGTGGAAGGTCCGCGCCTGCACCCCGCCCACGCCCATCGTGCGCAAACGGTCGGCCATCTCGCCCGCGGCGCGCTGGGTAAAGGTCACGGCGAGCACCTTCGTCGGTGCCACCATGCCTTGGTCGACCAGGTTGGCAATCCGGTACGTAATGGTCCGAGTCTTGCCGGTACCTGCGCCCGCGAGGATGCACACCGGCCCCCGCGGCGCGGTCGCGGCGACGCGCTGGTCCTCGTCCAACAAACTCAAGTCCACGGCCATGTGCGTGTCCATCCCTTCCTACAACTCGCTTGCGGCCCAGCGGCCAATGAGCTGGCGCGCGATACTGCCCTCCGGAGCAAGTGAAAGCTGCCCCAAGTCCGCGCGCGTCGCCCAGATGATCCGGCTCAACTCCCCATCGGTCTCCCCCACCGCGTCCTCGTCTTCGGTCCTGGCAAAGAAGCCCAGCATCAACGACCCGGAAAGTGGCCACGGCTGCGACCCAACATACGCCACATCTGCAATCCTGCGCCCGGTTTCCTCCAACACCTCGCGCGCAAAGGCGTCCTCGGCGCGCTCGCCCACATCCATGTAGCCGGCGATGCAGGTAAAGTAGCCGGGCCGGCGGCGGTTCTCCCCCAACAGGATGCGCTTGGAATCGGCGTGCTCCACCACCCCAATCACGCAAGGATCGATCCGCGGGAAGACAGGCCGGTCAGAGGCACCCCGCGCAAACGCGCCCGAGGCGTCCCAGGCGAGCCGGGAGCCGTCTGCCGGATCGAAGCCGCCGCGCTCGTGCGCGACGAGAAGCCCGACAGCGCGCGCGATGAGCGGATCATCGAACCACTCACGCGCGCTCGCTGTCGCTTCGGCTAGCGCCTGCGTCGCAAGCTCCTCGGCGGTCACATCGGATACCCGCACCGCGGTCACCTCCGGACTCACCCGCGCCCTGGTGGTCACCTTTACGCCGGACGGCAGGGTAGGCAGGAGCAGCGGTTGGCCCTGGGAGTTGAGGGGGAAGTGCAACGTGGCGTCGAAAAGCAGGTACAACGGCACGCTACTCCGACGGCTTCTGCGCTTCGGGCGACTCCTGCGGCTGCGTCATGCGCACGTACAGGAGGCGATCGCCCGGCTCGACGGTCTCCGCCTCCGGCACATCGATGCGGTACAGCTCACCCGAGCGCACCACGCCGAGCACGATGTCGGCGAGGTGGCGCGGGTTGGAGCCAACCTCATCGTCGGCGATCGGACGCTCGGCAACGGCGAAGCCTTCGTCAGGGCTGAGCAGGTCCTCCATCATCTCCACCACGGGCGGAGTGACCGTGGCAAGGCCGAGCAGGCGGCCGGTCGTTTCGGCGGACACCACCACCGAGTCCGCGCCCGATTGCATCAGCAGGTGCTGGTTCTCGCTCTCGCGGGCGCTGGCCACGATCATCGCGCGCGGTGCCATCTCACGCACCGACAGGGTGACCAGGACGGCCGTATCGTCCGAGCTCGGAGCCACCACGACGGAACGTGCGCGGGTAATGCCGGCGACTCGCAGCACGCTCGACTTCGTGCCGTCGCCGTGGACGGTGACCAGGCCGCGCTTCTCGGCGTGACCCAAGGCAACCGGATCCGAGTCAATGACGACGATGCTGCTCGGTGCGGTATCGCCCGCGAGCAGGGCGTCGACAGCGGAACGGCCTTTCGTGCCGTAGCCGACCACAATGGTGTGATTGCGCACAGTTCTCCTCCACTGCTGAATCTGAAGTGTCTTGCGGGAATCCTCCGTCAGCACGGACAGGGTCGTGCCGACCAAGAGCATCAGGAACGCCACACGAGCCGGGGTGATCACGAAGATATTGACCAGGCGCGCGTCCTGGGTCACCGGGGTGATGTCGCCGTAGCCCGTGGTAGACAGCGACACCGCTGAGTAGTACAGCGCGTCGATAAAGGTCAGCGGCTCGGTGTAGCCATCCGTGTCCAGGTACACGATCAGCGCCACGATGACCATGAGCATCGTGGCATAGGCGAAGCGCCGGGCAATGAGCGCCCACGGGGTGGTGCGTTCCTCTGTAGGGATGGTGATGACATCAAGGAGCGTATGCACCGGAACGTCCGAGCGGTCCACGTCGTCGCGGACGCGATCCCGCCAGGCAAAGGGGTAACGCCGCCTCATCGCCTACTGCTCCCTTCTACTCATGAGTGACTTAACCCCGAAACACTAGCACTGCCAGCGTCCAACAGCTCTGCGAGCCGGTCCGCGTCCGGCAGCTCCGACGGGGAGTAGTCCTCGCCTGTGCGCACGTAGAAGAACACAGCGCGCACCGGTTTGCCGTCGCCCGCTATTCGACGCCACGCCTCCGCATACACCGCCAGCTGCAGCTTCGCCGCCTCCATCTGCGCGGGCGCGGGCTTCGCCCCGGTCTTCCAGTCCACCACGACCCAGCCGCCATCTGCGTCGCGGAATACGGCGTCCATCCGGCCGCGCACAACCGACTCGCCCAGTGCGAGCTCGAAAGGGTGCTCCACGTGGACGGGGCTGCGCCGCGCCCAGTGGCTGCGCTCGAAGGAACGCTTTAGGCGCTTGAGCGTTGCGGC
The DNA here is from genome assembly GCF_000739455.1 of Corynebacterium imitans. Taxonomy (NCBI): domain Bacteria; kingdom Bacillati; phylum Actinomycetota; class Actinomycetes; order Mycobacteriales; family Corynebacteriaceae; genus Corynebacterium; species Corynebacterium imitans. The sequence goes on along the minus strand of NZ_CP009211.1, from coordinate 634,469 downwards.
ATCCACCTCCGCCTCGTCGCCGCCGGGCAGCTCATCCTCGGTAAGCAGGGGTAGTTGGCCGTAGAACTCCTCCAGCCACTCGTGGAAGGCAGTGCCGCGTTTGGCGTAGGTATTCGGTTTAAAGGGCACCGGCCTGCGCGCCCGGCGCGCGAACTGCTCCGGATCGGCCTTGAGCGCGACCACGTCCGAGGCAGTCAGCTCGGCGGGCATGACTACGGCGGTGGCTGGGGCCGCGGCACGTTCGTGCTCCTCGATCAGCGCGGTGACGTCGCGCTCCCACAGCTCAAAGAGTTCGCCCTCGGTGAGCGCGGGCAGTTCCTCGCGTGCTTTGTCGACGCGGGCTGCGGCAGCGAGCGTTTCCGGCTCGGGGTCGAAGTGGGGCCAGGTGCCCGAGGGGGCAGTGTCCTCTGTGTCTTCTGTTGGTTCCGGTACCTCTGTCTCCGCGGCTTCTTCCCCGCTCGCCCACGCCACCGGCTCCTCTACGAGCGTGCGCATGGTGGCGAAGTGCTCGTAGGGTTCCGCCTCGCGCGCAACCTCCGGTTTGGTCCGCGAGCCGGTGATGAGCAGCTTGCGCTCGGCGCGAGTGACGGCGACGTAAAAGAGGCGGGCGGATTCCTCCGCCAGCTCGGCGCGCACCTGCTTCAGCCAGGCGGCACCGGCCTTTTCAAACTGGGTCCGGTTTTCCACCTCGGCGAAGTCCGCCAGGTACTCCGGGTCGCCGAAGGAGGCGCCCGGGAGGTTGCGCACCCAGGTGAGGAAGGTCTCTGCTTTGGCGGCGTAGGTGGCGTTGTCGGCGTGCAGGACTGCGACGGTGTCCCACTCCAGCCCTTTCGCCTTGTGCGCGGTCAGGATCTGCACCCGATCGGTGCGGGAGGCCACGGCACCTGGGGCCAGGCCATCCTCGTGTTCGCGGGCGAGCGCGAAGTAGTCGAGCAGGCCTTCCAGGCTGGTCCCGGGGTAGGCCGCGACCGCACTGAGGAGGCGCTCGAGGTGGACGGTGCCAGCGGCAGAGCTGCGGGCGAGCACCTCGGTGCGGATGCCGAAGACGTCAATGATGTCGGTGAACAAGTCCACGAGCCGCTTGCCCAGGCTCTGGGTACGCAAATACCGCAGCTTCGCGGCGAGCTCGCGCAGCCGGCGCAGCCCCTCCTCGCTGTAGCGCTCCGGCTCGCCGAGATCTGCCACGGCGTCGGCAAGTCCCGCGGGCGCTTCCGCCCCAGCGTGAAGGGCTGCGGCACGGGCTTGCAGTGCCTCGAGCTGCGCTGCAAGGCGTGCGGCCGCGTCCTCACCTGCCGTCTCCTCTTCCTGTGTACTACCGCGCAGGTTGTTCGCGCGGGCGGCGAGCGCGGCAAGGTCGGCAAGCCCAAGTCCCACGGCGGGGCCGGCGAGGATGCGGAGTGCGGCCGCCGAGTCCGCGGGGCGGACCAGCATGGTGGCCACGGCGAGCGCGTCGGCGACCTCTGGGACGTCGAGAAGACCGCCGACGCCGACGATTTCGTAAGGCACGCTGCGGGCGGCGAGCTGCTCCGCGATCTCGGCGGAGTGCCGGTTCTTGCGCACCAGCACCGCGGCGGAAAAGGACGCGCCCTGCTCCTGGGACTCCCGGTACTGTGCGGCGAGGTTGTCGGCCACGAACGCGAGCTCATCCTCGTTCGTCGGGAAAAACCCGAGGGCCACTTCCCCGCTGTCCGCACCAGGCCGGGCCGCAAGCGGGGCGACCGCGCGCTGTTCGCTGGTGCCTAACACCGCGTCGGACACGCTGTTGGCCAAAGCCAGGATCTCCGGTGGGTTGCGCCACGAGGTGGTCAGCTGCTTCTTCGGCGCGGGCGAACCGCCGACGGGAAAATCCTCGACAAAGGCAGCAAGGTTCTCCGCGGTGGCACCACGCCACCCGTAGATAGCCTGCATCGGATCGCCCACCGCCGTGACCGTCAGCTCGGGGTCAGCGCCTTGGCCGAACAAGCTGCGTAGCAGCACGCGCTGGGCGTGGGAGGTGTCCTGGTACTCGTCCAACATCACCACCCGGAAGCGCTGCCGCTGGGCGCGCCCGACGCGCTCATGGTCGCGCGCCAGTGCCGCGGCGGTGGACATCTGCTCGTTGAAGGTCACTACCCCGCGCCGCCGCAGCTCCTCGTTCAGCTCGCGGGCCAGCGGCAGGTACGCCCGGCGCTCCTCTTGCGTGCTGCGCCACTTCTGCAGCTTCTGAGTGAACTCGGTGCGCGCACGCGGTGCCATCGGCAGCGACTCGGTCTCCGCCAGAAACGCCGCAGCCTGCTCGTCCACCTCCTCGGGCGTGGCCAGCTCGTTGCCCATCGAGGTCACAAGCGCGAGGACCTCCCCAACCACGGTGCCCACCGCTGGGTTCTTCCCGCCGCTGGCAATCACCGGCCCGGCGTAGTCCGTGACCACCTCGGTGGCGATCGCGTGCAGTTCCGCGTCCGTGATCAGCCGTGAGTCCGGCTCGACCGGAACCAGCAGGCCGTATTCACGCACGAGGTCGCCGGCATAGGAGTCGTAGGTGGACACGGTCGGGGCAATAACCTGCAGCGCGTCCGCGAGCTCACCGGAGGGATCCAGCCGGCGCACCAGGTCGCGGTTGGCGGCCAGGGTGGCCAGCCGGTCGCGGATGCGTTTGCCCAGCTCCTGCGCCGCCTTGCGAGTAAAGGTCAGCCCCAGGATCTCGTCGGGCCGCGCGTAGCCGTTGGCCACCAGCCACACCACGCGCGCGGCCATGGTCTCCGTCTTTCCCGCTCCGGCACCGGCCACTACGAGCAGCGGACCGGGCTCAGCCCCGATAACCGCGGCCTGCTGCTCGGTGGGCGGGAACTTCTGCCCGAGGTAGCGCGACAAAAGTGTCGGCGACATCGGGGAATTGTTCGCGCTAGGCACGGTAGATCACCTGTCCTTCCGGTTGGATGGGGCACAGCGCGCGCACCGCGCAGTGTTCGCAGTGCGGCCCTGCGGTCGCAAGCAGCTCAGGTCCCGCCGTTTGCTTTGGCAGCGGGGCCAGAAGCTCGGCAAGGTCTGCGAGCTCCTCCGGCGTTTTCGATGCCTGCTCGCGGGTGGCCAGCGTGGATTTATTCGCGTTGGGGTAGACCAGCACCGCCCCGCCGACGTGCAGCGGCTCGTCCCCTGCCTTCGCGGTCACGACCGCCTCGCCGTCGAAGGTGCCCCCGGCCAGCGCGAGCTGGTAGGCGGCCAGCTGCATGTTGTCCGTCGTCGCGGCCTTCGTGGGCGGGGTGGCACCGGTTTTCAGATCGACGATGTGCACCGGGCCCTCCGTTTCACCGGTGACCTCCTGCTCCAGACGGTCGAGCCGCCCGGCGATGCGCACCCCGCTTTCCAGCTCCACGTGCACCGGCACCTCCGCACCCAGCAGCGCAAAGGTACCGCGCGTGGCAGCCACCCAGTCGCCCAGCCGCTCGAGCAGGGCCGCGAAATCTTCCACCTCGCGTGCGGTTTTCCACGCCGGGCCGCGCTCCGCCTCGCGCCTGGCCGCTACCGTCGCCTCGCGAGCCTCCGCCTCGTCCATGCCCGCCCCAAGCGCCTCCAAGTACGCGTGCGCCATCGATCCGTAGATCATCGCCAGGTTCTCTTCCAGCCCCACCATGCGCCCGAGCGTTTCGCGCATCGGGCACGCCAAAAGCCCCTCAATGCGCGAGGGCGACAGAGTTGTCGCGTGGTGCAGGGCCTCGCTTGTCGACGCCCCCGTCGTCCCCCACCACTGCTCCGGCGCAGCCCCCGCCACACCGGCCTGCGCCAACCGCGCCAGCTGCCGCGCTGCCTGGGCACGGGTGGCCTCATCCGAATCTTCGGCCACCAGTGCCCGGCGCAGCTCAGCTATCACCTCGTCGCGCGCCAGGAGGCGAACGCGATCGTGTGCAGTCTCGCTTCCGCTGCCCTGCGGCGCCTCCGACGGGGCGACCACGGAGGTCGTTTCGATGCCGAAGTCCTCGCAGTACTCCTCGATAAACCGCGAGGGCACAATCAACTCGTCGCCCTCCTGGTCATCCACCGTGGTGACCAACACGGCGTCGCGCGCGCGGGTCACCGCCACCCAAAACAGGCGGCGTTCCTCGGCAAGGCGCTCCGCGGTGTGCGAGACCGGCACGTCGGGGTCCACCCCGTTATCCACCAGATCCACCAGGTCCTCCTGACGGAACAGGGAGCCGGTCTCGCCGAGGCTCGGCCACGAATTCTCCTGCACGCCAGCCACGACGACGCGGGAGAACTCCTGGCCCGCCACACCGTGCGCTGTGAGCAGCGCTACCGCATCCGGCGTCGCCGCCCGACGGTCGCGCACGCCGGTGGGCAGCTCCTGGGAGGTGATCTCCGCGATGAAGCTCTCCACGCCGGCGGCTGCGCGGCGCTCAGTGAAGTCTCCGGCGGCGTCGAAAAGCGCCATCACGGCGTCCAAGTCACGGTCCGCCTGCGAGCCGCTCGCCCCGCCGCGGAGCGCGACCGCGAGCAGGTGATCGGACAGGCCGGTGGCGTGCCAGATCGCCCACAGGACGTCCTCCACGCTGCCGCCCTCGCGCTCGGCGCGCCGGCCCGCGTCCAGTACCGCGCGGACGCGCTCGAGCAGGCTGCGCTCGCGGTCAGTAAGCACGCTGCCAAAGTCGGGCAGCTCCTGAGGGCTCACCAGCAGCGCGTGCAGCGTCTCCTCGGCGCGCGTGTCCGGTGCCCACCGCCGCAGCCCGCGCAGCAGGCGGCGCAGCGTGACCGGGTCGGTGCCGCCGACCGGGCCGAGCAAGAGGTCGCGCCACTGCGCGGGCACCAGCTCCTCGTGCAGCGCGCGCATGCCAAGCAGCAGCGCCGCCACGATGCGCTGCTCGCTTAGGACCACGTCGGTCGGGTTGAGCATCACCGGCACCCCGGCTTGCAAAAGGCTGCGGCGCACTGGCTCGATCAGCGAGGTCGAGCGCACCACCACCGCCATTTCCCGGTAGGCCACGTCGTCTTCTAAGTGCGCGCGGCGCAGCGCGTCGGCCACCGCGGCCAGCTGGGTGGCTCCGTCCTGTGCAATCGCCACGCTGCGGCGCGGCTGTCTGCGCGACTCCCCCAAGTCGATGACCTCGTGGTCCAGCCCGCCGAGGTCGCGGAAGAAGCGCGGCGAAGCACCACGGAAGTGGTAGATCGACTGCGCCTCGTCCCCGCCGACGACACCCAGCTCGGCATGAGCAAGCAGGCGGCGGATGAACTCGGCCGGGGCGGGCGCGAGGTGCTGCGCATCGTCGACGATCACGGTGTGCCACAGCGCCTGTAACTCGTCGCGCAAGACTTCGGCGACAAGCTCCGAGGCCGAAAAGCGCTTGCCCCCGGCCAGCGCCATGACCTGCTGGTACTCGTGTAGGAATTCGGCGGCCGCACGCCAGATCTCCACGCCGTGGCGCTCGCCGAGTGCGGCGAGTGCATCCGCATCCAAGCCGCGCTCCACGGCGCGCAGCAGCACGTCACGCAACTGGCGGGCGAAGCCCACCATGCCCATCGCGGGGCGCAGCTCCTCCGGCCAGCTCCCGCGACCGTCTTCCACCTGGCCGCGCAGCAGCTCGCGGATCACCGCGTCCTGCTCCGCGCCGGAGATCAGCCGGATCTCCTGGTCGTATCGCTGGCGCAGGATGGCAAAAGCCATAGAATGCACCGAGCGCACCAGCGGCGCGCTGCTGACAAAGCCGCTCTCGGCCAGCCGGTCGGAGATCTCCGCGCGCATCCGCGCCGCCGCCTCCTTGGAGGAGGCGAGCACGACGATGCCGCTCGCGTCCTCGCCCTGCTCGGCGGCCCGCAGCGCGGCGGCCACCGCCGTGTCCACCAGGAAGCTCGTCACGCCAGCACCGGCCTGGCCGACGACCTTCCACCGCCCGGTCTCAGGCAGCGCCGTCGGCCACGAGCGCGCTGTAGTCTCGCGCGTGCGTGGGACCAAGTAGGCCCGCGGGGTGTGCGGTATCTGTGGTGCGTTCATGGCCGCTAGTGTGCCAGGCTAGGCCGACACGATGAGCTCGCGCACCCGCGAAATCTCAGAACGCACGTTCGAGATAGTGGCCTCACCAGTGATTTCGCGGTACTTCAGCGCACGCTCGGCAAGCTCCAGCAGATGTGGAACGTGCGCCCACCGCCCGATCACGCCCGCATCCACCGCGCGCACAAGCAGCCCGTCAACCATCACTTGCGCGGCCGTATACCCGCGCGGGCGCGGCTCCACCGAGGGCACCAACGTACTCAGCACCGGGGCGTCCTTGCCCGCAAACAGGCAGCACGCCAAGAAATCCATGTGCGCAGTCACCAGCCCGCCGACCGGCACGTCGCCGTCGAAGTCTCGCCAGGCGGCGCGCTCGGCGTCGGCCCACATGCCCGTGCGCGAAGCTGGGGAAGGCGGGGTGAAGGGGGCCAACGCCTCGTCGAGAAGCAAAGCCCCGGCCATCGCCTCATCGACGCGGGCCGCGGGTGCCCCTGGGACAAACTCATTGGCGCAGTAGCCGCCCACCACCAGGCGGCCGTCGGTCGCACGCACCGGGCGCGCCACGTGCAGGCCGGGGATGGCATCCGCCAGCTTCTCCCGGGTCTTACCGGACCACGCGGCGGTCGGAGATGCGGGCGCGACCACGACGTTGCCAAACTTGCGGCCAAAGTCCCACGGCGCGCCCAGCGGACTGCCCGAGCCCTCCAGTTGGAATGCGGCAACAACGTGCTCAGGAATCATGCGCACACCCTCTTTACTTCGCTGCCGGGCGCGGGTACGGCCACGGGTTGGTTCGGCAGCGCTTGTTGTCGTCCGGGTACACCTCTTCCGGGTCAAAAGAATGCAGCTGGGAGTTATCCAAGCTCAGCGTCTGCTGCATCATCACCGGCGCGAGCGCCCCCTCCTCGCGGCAGGCCTCGTGCGAGGCAAAACCGAGCGCGTGGCCCACCTCATGGTTGATCATGTACTGGCGGTAGCGGCCTATATCACCCTCGAAAGGCACAGCGCCGCGTACCCAGCGGGCCTCGTTCAACAGCACGGTGTCCTCGCCGGTAATGGTGGTGCGGCAACTGGTCTCCATGTCCAGGTTCACCCCACACAGCTCCTTGGTCGTGGCCTGGGAGGTCAAACGGATCTTCACGTCCGGATCCTGGTCGGCCGCCACGTGCTCAAAGCCGAAGCGGGGGTCGTTCGTCCAGCTCCGGGGGTCCGCCAGCGTGGCATCCACCATCGCCGCGAACGCGCCGTCGCCGCCGTAAGTGGTGGTGTCCACCCCGTTTTCAATCTCCACGACGTAGCGCACCTTCAGCTCCTTGCCCTCGCCCACGTTCAGGCCGGGTGCCCCCACCGTGCGGTAGGTGCCGTCGCCCGCCGGGGTAAACGGACCGCCGGGCGGCAGCTCCTCCACCCTGTGTTCGCCCTCCGGCAGCTCGGCGGGCTCGCGATGCGCGCCGCCGTCGCCCGCCTCCTCGGTCCCCGCGGCCGCGGCGGTCTGCTCATCCGCGCCACCGACAGGCGCGACCACGGAAGAGCCGGGGTGCTGGAACATATTGACCAGCACAAGCACAGTCAGGACAGTCAGCACCGGGATGGCGTACGCGCGCCACCCGTACTCGCGGGCAAAGCGCACGAGACGGCCCTCGCCGTCATCGTCGCCCTCCCAGTCGCCGAAGAAATCCTCCGCGCCATCCTCATCCCAGTCCGCTTTCGCATCCGTGGGCGCAGATGCCGCGGCACGTCTGTGCCTACTGCTCATAACCTCACAATCTATCGCATGAAGCCGACGCTGCGTGCGGTGGTCGAGCCCTGCTCCACGTAAGCAATCCGGTCGGTGCGGATGAGGTAGGTCCGCTCCTTGTCATCGACCACCTTGACAGTGGCCTGGCCCGCGTCAATCGCCTGCTCGATGGTAGAGATGAAGTCTTCCTGCCCCTCCGGCAGCTTGATCACAAGCTCGCGCGGGGTATCGGCCAAACCAATCTTGATGTCCATGGGTGACGCTCACGTTCCTTTGAAATGTGTGTAATTACTCTTCATTCACGCCCGTCTCCGAGCAGTGGCCCCATTGTAACGGCCCCGGGCTAAGATGAGCGTGTGCCTAGATCAGCTGAGAGTGAACACGACAAAGCGCCCACCTTCGCGGCACTGGGCGTGGCCGCAGAACTGCTCGATGCACTCGCCGAGCAGGGCATCACGGACACGTTTTCCATCCAGGAGCTCGCGGTACCGCTCGCCTTAGACGGCCGAGATTTGATCGGCCAGGCCCGCACGGGCATGGGCAAGACCTACGCTTTCGGCATCCCGCTTTTGGACCGGGTTTTCGACGATGCCCGCATCGCGGAACTCGACGGCACGCCGCGCGCCCTCGTCGTCGTTCCCACTCGAGAGCTGGCCGTCCAGGTCGGCGAGGACCTTGACCGCGCCGCGAAGTACACGCCGGTTCGCTGCACCACCATCTACGGTGGCACCCCCTACGAGGACCAGCTGCGCGAACTCAAGCAGGGCGTGGACGTGGTCATCGGCACCCCGGGTCGGCTGATCGACCTGTACAACCGCGGCGATCTCGACCTAGGCCATGTGGCCATCCTCGTGCTGGACGAGGCCGACGAGATGCTGGACATGGGCTTTTTGCCCGACATCCAGAAGCTGTGGTCGGCGGTACCCAAAGAGGTACAGACCATGCTCTTTTCCGCCACCATGCCCGCGCCCATCCTCACGTTGGCGCGCTCCATGATGCGCACGCCGGTACACATGCGCGCGGAATCCGAGGACGCCTCTGCCGCTCACGCCAGCACCAAACAGGTGGTCTTCCAGTCGCACCGCATGGACAAGCCCGAGGTGCTCGCACGCGTGCTCCAGGCCAACGGGCGCGGCCGCACCATCATCTTCGCGCGCACGAAGCGTACCGCCGCCCAGGTGGCGGAAGACCTGGCGCGCCGCGGCTTCCTCGTCGGCACCGTGCACGGCGACTTGCGCCAGGAGACGCGCCAGAAGTCGCTGGACGCATTCCGCACCGGCGAGGTGGAGATCCTCGTGGCAACCGACGTGGCGGCACGCGGCATCGACGTCGACGACGTCACCCACGTGGTCAACTACCAGACTCCGGACGACCCCATGACCTATGTGCACCGTATCGGCCGCACGGGCCGCGCCGGACACTCGGGCACGGCGATCACCCTCATCGGTTTTGATGAGATGTACAAGTGGGAGCAAATTAACGACGAGCTCGAACTCGGGCAGCCCACTCCCCCGGCCTGGTTTTCTACCTCCCCGGAGCTTTTCGAGGCACTCGATATTCCGGACTCGGCTACCGCCACCGTTGGGCGGCCGCGTAAAGTGCTCGGGAGCCGGCCGGCGAGACAGCGCACGGCCAAAAGCCCCAAGAGACCACGGCAGGGAAGGAAACGGCGTTGAACGCTCCGCTGCGACGCACCAAGGGTGACCTGATCGCCACTGCGGCAATCACCGCACTGACTGTCGGCCTACTCGGCACCGCGTTTCTCACCGCGCCGATCCGCTCCTCCGAGCTGGTCTCAGCCGCCGAGGAGCACGAGAACTACGGCCAATTGGCCATCGTGCCCGATCAGCTGCACGAGTCCTTTCGCCTGCCCGATACCTCCCCGGACGCTGCCCCGCTCGTAGTCGCCGGCATGCTGATCACCTACAACGAGGGCACGATCACCGCGACCACCCCGGAAGGCGACACCGCCTGGACCTACCACCGCGAAGAAGAGCTGTGCGGCTTAAGCGGCGCGTGGGACAAGGTGGTAGCCAACTACCGCGGCAACGCTGGCTGCGGCGACGTGGTTGCCATCAACGCACTTTCCGGCGAGTACGCTTCGACGCGCTCGGCGCCAGGCCCTGAGCACATCACGCCTGTTGCCTCGAACGATCACGTCGGCCAGGTGAACCGCGACCGGGTGGAGCTGTGGCGCTCGGACATGGTGCGCACCGTCGAGTACGGCACGATCGAGGCCCCGCAAGAGCCGAACATGCAGCCCAACGAGTGCCCGATCACCTCGGCGCTGACCCGCACCGAGCTGCTCGCGGTGACCGAGGAGTGCGGCGGCGACACCTTCCTGCGCTTCCAGGAGACCACGCCGGAGGATTCCCGCGAGCCGGAGATGCACGGCTCGGTGCAGCTTCACGACGGCGCGTACCTCGTCGGCATCTCGCAGGACGCCGCGGCGATCTACGATCCGACCACCTCCGAGGTCCGCTCCTATCAGATGGACGGCAAGGAAATCACCGCCTCGAAAATCCCGGACTTGGGCGAGCCGAGCTCGCTTGACGACGGCACGCGGATGCTGCCAACCAAAGACCTCCCCCACCACATGAGCTACTTCCAGGACGACTACCTGGTACTCATGGACCCGGCGGAGCTCGGCGTCACGGGCGTGTTCCAGGGCGCACTCGGCACCGGGTTCTCCGCGGGCGACCGCCTCCTCTACGCCTCATCGAAGGGTGTCGCGGTAGTGAACTGGGACAAGAACTCGGTGGAGAAGATCATCCCGGTCGACCGCGGCGACTACTCCGGCCCCATCTCCATTAGCTCGGCTGGCCCGACCATCGTGGAAAAGCGCGGCGATGAGGTCGTCGTCCTCGCGATCGAGGAGTAAGCCCTAGCGCTGGGCCTTGCGGAGCTCGTAGCGCGCCTCGTTGTAGCGCGCCGACTCCGGGTTAAAGACGGTGTAGAGCACGAGCGCCGTGGACAGCAGCGTGGCGATTCCCAACAGGATCGCGCCGCCGGAGAACATGTAGAAGGCCACACCTGTCAGGATCGCCTCGATCAACACGATCGCGCCCGTGCTCCGCGGTTTACCGCGCAACGTAGACACGGCGACAAAGGCGATGAAGCCGAAGATGATCAGTAGGAAGATCGCCGTACCCAGCGAGACGAAGTGGACCGCCGCCGAATCCGATTCAAGGGTGCTGTCACTTGCCCCCATCAGTTGGTTATAGATGAGGCTGGCCGCGTAGACGAAGATGGCCAGGCATTGCACCAGCACGATGACGGCACCGAAGCGCATCAGCGGAGGCACGCTACCGCTGAGGCGCTCTGCCGTATCTAGGTCCATTGCGGGTTTGGGGGTCTGCTTACTCGAGTCTTTGTTGGTCACATTGCGTTAGTCTATCCGTCACTTTGGTAAACGCATGCGCAGTGCCGCTTGTCGACGCCCAACCAACTCCCCGAGGAACATCACAGGTATCCGATTTGACCTTCTCCGGCGCGTATGCGTGCGCAGAATTCCCCGTTTCCGCAGCTCAGAGACATGTCGGGCGGTGCGAAAAACCCTGGGGAATCCCAATATGAACTGCCCACGCAACAAATATTCGTATGATTCCTATCACATTTTGACGTTTACCCCTAGCCAACATTGCAATTTCATGCCATGATTCTCAGGTAGCAAAAACAACGGGCTGGTAACACAGCCCTTAACCCGAAGACACCACAGGGTTAACGCCAGGGAAACCGGCAGCCGGAACTCACCAGAGCACACCGCCCGGATCCTGGAATCAAACTTCGTTTGCAACTCGCCTCTTTCCCCGGGGGCGATGAAGTGGTGTGCGCAACAACTGTTCAACGCTTATATATAAGGAGTATTTCACCATGGATTGGCGCCACGAAGCAATTTGCCGCGACGAGGACCCGGAGCTCTTCTTCCCGGTCGGCAACTCCGGCCCTGCACTCTCCCAGATCGCCCAGGCCAAGCTGGTCTGCAACCGCTGCCCCGTCACCTCCCAGTGCCTGAAGTGGGCACTGGAGACCGGCCAGGACGCCGGCGTTTGGGGCGGCCTCTCCGAGGAAGAGCGCCGCGCAATCAAGCGCCGCAACAAGGCGCTCGCCCGCAACCGCGCACGCCTGTCGGCCTAAACCTCACCACCGTACGCGCGCAGAATTTCCCTGTAGGCGTGTGTGAGCGATAAAGTGGAATACCTGTACTTTTAATCGCCCAATTCGAAGGAGGCCCCCATGAGCAAGCGTGGTCGTAAGCGCAAGGACCGTCGCAAGAAGAGTGCAAACCGCGGCAAGCGTCCTAACTCTTAAGAACAGCGCAACCGCCCCCTCCCCGGCAGTTCAGTTCCGGGAAGGGGGCGGTTGTTTTTGTGCGTTCACGGGTGCGTCGTCGTGCGGTGTCGGGGCTGTTTGCTGACGGCCGCTGATATATGCGCCCCAGACCCAAATGGAGCTAGCTCCGTTCAGACCCCAGACCCGGCCGCCCCACACACCACAAAGCAACCCGCCCGGTTCGCATTGAACCGGGCGGGTTACCGTCTTCTGAAGGGTCTCTCTCCCAGGGGCGCTAGCCCAGCATCCCCGAGCCAACGACGCCTGCGATACCGCCGATGATGGCCAGGATGGCGATGATCGGAATGACAATCGCTGCGATGTTCGGGCTCTCAGCCTTGGCGTTGCTCTGGTTGTCAGCTGCAGGCTTCTGCTCTGCGGGCTCCTGCTTGTCCTGCGCGGCAGGCTTTGCGGGCTGCTCAGCCGCCGTAGTCAACGAGGTCGAGGTCTCGCGCTGCCGCTCCGGGCGCGGTGCCTGTGCTGCACCGGTGTTGGTGGCCCCAGCCATCGCGTCGGAGGGAGCTGCCTTGGCGTTGGTCTCAACGTCGACTGCGAAGCGGTCCTCGAAGGCGGTTGCACCCTTGCCGTTGGTGACCTTCACGTCAACCGGCATGACTGCAGCGTTACCCGGGACGACCGGCACCTTCACGGTGACCTCGTTGTCGGCCTGGCCGAAGGCACCACCCAGAACGACCGCGTCGTGGAACGCGCCGTTCGGGGTGACGACCTGGATGTCGTAGCGGTCAAGGTCCGCACCAGGGTTCTTCACCCGCAGGGTGACTTCGCCCTTCTTGCCAGCCTGCAGCTTCTTCGCGTCCAGCTCAACCTCAGCGGTCCCGTTCTGTGCTTCCGCTGCGGCGACCTGCTTGGCGCGTGCTTCCACTGCCTGCAACGCCTTGGTATCGACAGCCTTGCCGTCAACACCAGCGGCGCCGACCGGACGGCCGATGTGCCCGGTGTTGATGATCAGGTTGTCCCAGTCAGCGGGCACCCGGTAGTCGCCGGTGTAGCAGTTCACGCCGGGGCGGTTGCACTCCTGCGGCAGCGGGCCGCCGGAGACAGCTTCCTCATCCGAGTAGTCGAAGTGGCTGAACTGGTACAGGTAGTTCATCACCGAGTAGTAGTTCGGCAGGTAGTCCGACTTGGGGACCTCGTTGGCAAACTTGGTCGAACCGTTGTGGTCCAGGCCGAGGGTGTGGCCCAGCTCGTGCATGATCGTGTTGCGGAGCTGCTCGTCAGTGGTCATCCGCTCGTGGTTGGCAACGTAGAAGGCGTTGTCGCCCACCAGGGAGAGGCCGACCGAGTAGTTGCCCGGGCCCATCGAGTCACCGATCATGCCGCTGCGGAAGACCGCGGAGCGGTCGCCGAGGAGCTCGCCGATGTTGTCCATGAGCTTCAGACCAGGCATGACGCCCTGGAAGTAGTAGCGGGAGAACTCGCCGTACTCGCCGCCGTGGCGCTCAGCGTAGTTCGGGATGTTGCTGTAGCTTGCGCCTGCATCGATGTGCAGGTTCACGCCGTGCTCGTCGAACTTGTCCACCAGCTGCTGCAGGACGTCAGCGCTCGGGCGGTAACTCTTGGTGTTCGCCTCAGCGCAGGCGCGCTGCTGCGGGTTGTCAAAGCAACCGAGCGACTCGAACTCCGAGGGCATCCAGTTCATCTGCAGGAAGATGTCGGGGCGGTTCGGGTCTGCACCCCACTCGTTGAGCGGCATCACGGTGCCGTCGGCAAGCGTGAGCCCCTGCTCCTCCCACACGTCCGGCAGGCCGTCGCCATCGGTGTCGACTGCGCTGTCCTGGGTTTCCATCGTGATGGTGGCCTCGGCAACTGCGGTCTGGCCGGCGTCAATCTCCTGGATCCAGCGGCCGCGCTGGAACATAGCACCCGCCTCATCGACGAAGCCGACCTCGCCGGCCTCGGTAGTGTCGTTGAAGGAGTTGGCCACGCCAGAGCTGTACGCGCCGTCGAAGGTCAGCTGCGCGTTGTAGCCGCCGAACTCCGGGCCGACGGTGAAGACGCCATCCTCGTAAGCGCCCTGCAGCTCACGGGCGGTGTTGACCTGGTTGGTCATGTCCAGCTGGAAGTACGCGTCGTCTGCGCTGATGTTTTCCACCTCAACGCGGACGGTGATCTTGTTGCCGTCGATACGGAACTCGCGGGTCCAGGCAGTGCCAAGGGCGTCGTCGCGGTTGCGCATAGTCACAACCTGAACGTTGCCTTCCTTGCGGGTATCTACCGTGGTGTTCTCGGCGTTTGCGAGGCCGCGCTGGCCGTTGAAACGGAAGTCAATGTAAAAGGAAGAATCCTGGGTGCCGCCAACCGACGCCGGGTCGGTGAACTTCAGCGAGGAGATACGGCCCTTGTCCAGCTCCACGTTGTGGAAGAAGGGGCCGACCTCGTCAGCGGTGACCGTGACGACGGAAGACTCTTCAACAACCGCAGCCTCTGCCGGTGCCTGGATGGCGGGAACGAATACAGAAAGCGCACACATTGCGGCAAGTGCTTTGCGAGCGATGGCATTCATTTTCGTATTCCTCTTCTCGTGCTGCCTCCCGGCGGCAACGCCGGAAGTTGTTGTCTTTGTTCTGGCTCTAGTTTATGCAGAAAGAGTATGCACTGTGAAGTCGCTTGGAAAACTGCCTTTATTTGCACGGTTTTTTCTGGTTTATATCGCGATTGTTCAACACAATTAGCCCCACTGGCTGCAGCTTAGTTGAACAATCGGTTCGTTGGGTGCACCATACCTGAGCGCAAACTCGCTATAAGTGTCTACGAACTCCAAAGTGTTCAACGATACTTATGAATGCATATTATGCTTCCTAAGAAATAGAATGCTGCACTTTGTAGATTTCTCAACATCCACCCTGGGAGTTTTCGAAAAAGGGGGGCATAACGTACGCATCCTTAAGACCTTTACGTGTGAAACGCTCAGCTAACACCAATCCGCCATTCCTTAAGAATGACCAATACGGAATTGTTCACCATTTGCCACCCCCGAAAATTACCCCCGTTTTCGGGGGCTCGCTCACACTTCGTCGCCACGGACGGTCCCATCCCCCTCCACACACAAAAAGCCCGCGACCTGCACGGTCGCGGGCACCTGTCGAAAAACAGCGCTACCGGTAGCGGATCTCGGTATACGTCACCGACGAGAGCGACGCGATAATCCGCTTGCGCAACGGCTCCGGGGCATGCGCCTGCCCGCAACACGAACGGACGATCCGGCGCACCGCCTCCTCCGATTCCAGCTGCCCAAAGCAGTGCGGACACGCCTTGACGCGCACGCGGATCTCTTCGACCCGCTCGGGCGTAGTCGACGGGTCAAACAGCTCGCACAGCAGTGCGTGCACCTCGGTGCAATCAGCCGCTTCGCAGTGGTTGTTGGGCGTGTCCATCACTTCTCCTCCGCGTTTTTTGCATCTGTAGCCGCTCGCTCGAGCCCAATGCCTTGATCATGCGCTACGTCTTTCAACATCTCGCGCAGTTGTTTTCTTCCACGGTGCAGCCGACTCATTACCGTGCCGAGCGGAATGTCCATCACTTCGGCGATCTCCTTATACGCCAGGCCCTCCACGTCGGCGTAGTAGACCACCATGCGGTAGTCCTCGTTCAGCGAGTTGAGCGCCTCCGAAATTCGGGAGTTCGGCATCTGCTTCAGCGCTTCCACCTCGGCGGACTCCAGCCCGGTCGAGTCGTGCGAGCTGGACGTGTAGAGCTGGTTATCGGTCACATCGTCTGCCGAGGTGACCAGGGGCCGGCGCTGCTTCTTGCGATAGGTGTTGATGTACGTATTCGTCATGATCCGGTACAGCCACGCCTTCAGGTTCGTGCCCGGGGTGAACCGGTCGAAGGCCTTGTACGCCTTTAAGTAGGTCTCCTGCACGAGATCTTCCGCGTCCTGCGGGTTGCGCGTCATCCGCAGCGCGCCTCCGTAGAGCTGGTCCAGCAGCGGCATCGCCTCTTCAGTGAAGCGGTTTTTCAGATCTTGCTCGGGCATGCCCGCTATTGTAGGCCACTTCCCCAGGCGTAGGATCGGCCCATACGCCAAGCAAGAAGGAGCCCCACATGTCCGCGCGTACCCGCGCAATCGCCGCCGCCAAAAGTGTCGAGCACGCCGTGCTGGAGTACACCGCGAGCCAGGATCATTTCGGGGAGCATTCCGTTGCGGAGCTCGGCGCCGATCCGCGCGGCACGCTGAAAACCCTGGTGGTATCCAATACCGCGCAGCCGCGCGAGATGGCGCTGTGCTGCGTGCCGGTCGCGGGCCACCTCTCGCTCAAGGCAGCCGCAAAAACGCTGGGCTGGAAGAAGGCGCAGCTCGCGGAGCCGAAGAAAGCCGAGCATGCCACTGGCTACATCGTCGGCGGCATCTCGCCGCTGGGCACACTACAGAAACTGCCAGTGCTTATCGACGCCTCCGTGACCCCCTTCCCCACCATCATCGTCTCCGCCGGCCAGCGCGGACTCTCGCTCGAGCTATCCCCAAAGGACCTCGCCGCCCTCGCGGGCGCGAAGTTCGCCGAAATCTCGACCGACTAAGGCCGCGTCTCACCCAGCGGACCCTCGCCGACAAGCCCGGCGTACTCGTTGCGGGCGTTGCCCACCGCTGGGTCCGCCTCGCGCCAGCGCAGCGTGTTCGCCACCCGGGAGGGTGCCAAAAGCTCCGCGGCTTCCTCCGGGGTCCCGTCGACCCACTGGGCCACCTCGTCCGCGCCGAGGAAGAGCGGGAGGCGGTGGTGCAGCCACGCCATATTCTCGGTTGTCTCGGTGGTCACCATCGTGGTGGAAAGGCGGTCCAAGCCCGTCTCCCACAGCGCGGCGGCGTAGAGCATGCCGGATTCGGGGGCGACAAAATATGGTTGCTTCCTGCCGTGTTCGGTGGGGAGCCATTCGTAGTAGCCGTCGAGAAGCATCAGCCCGCGTTTATGGGCGAAGGCGGAGCGGAAGGAGGGCTTTTCCGCGACCGTTTCGGCGCGCGCGTTGAACAGGGGCGGGCCGGAATCGTCTTTCTTCCACGACGGGAGCAGACCCCAGCGGGCGGCGTCGATGCGCGCGCCGGACGCGTCGAAGCGCACGAGCGCAACCTGCTGAGTCGGGGCGATGTTATAGCGCGGCGGCGGGGTGCCATCAGGGGTGGCGACGGTGCCTGCGCCAGGTAGGGCGGCCACCGCGTCCACGAGCGCCTCGCCGGTGGTGAAAAGCACGAAACGTCCACACATGCCTCCATTATGATGGACGCATGACTGATCTGTGGCCAGCGCCGTACGCCCCCGCCCCCGTCTCGCACACGCAGACGGTGCCGGGGTCTAAATCGATGACCAACCGCGCACTCATCCTCGCCGCCCTCGCGCAGGGCGAATCCTTAATCGTCGGTGCCCTGCGCTCGCGCGACACCGAGCTGATGGAGTCCGCGCTCGCCGCAATGGGCACCCACTTCGCCCGCGAAGGTGAAGAAATCCGCGTGACCCCGTCCGAGCTTCAGGCCGCGGAGGTGGACTGCGGACTCGCCGGCACCGTCATGCGCTTTGTGCCGCCCGTAGCCGCGTTCGCGCAGGGCCCCGTGCTTTTCGACGGCGACGTGCAAGCCAAGTCCCGCCCCATGAACACCATCCTCGACGCCCTGCGCAACCTCGGCGTCTCGGTCGCGGGCGACACGCTTCCCTTCACCGTGCACGGCACCGGGTCCGCGCCCGGCGGCGAGGTCACAATCGACGCCTCGGGCTCCTCCCAATTCGTCTCCGGCCTGCTTCTGGCCGCACCACGCTTTGAGCGCGGCGTGAAGATTACCCACTCCGGCGGAACGCTGCCGTCCATGCCGCACATCGAGATGACGGTGGACATGCTGGCGCAGGCCGGAGTGCGCGTGCAGGCGGAAGGCAACACCTGGAAGGTTGAACCGCAGCCGATCCAGTCCAACCGCTGGGTCATCGAGCCGGACCTTTCCAACGCCACGCCCTTCCTCGCCGCCGCCGCGGTGACCGGGGGCGCGGTCTCCGTGCCGCACTGGCCGATTAGCACCACACAGCCGGGCGACGTGATCCGCGACATCTTGGAGCGCATGGGCTGCGAGGTCGAGCTCGTCGTCACCGGCCCAGACCACACCCTCGAGGTGCGCGGTCCGCAAAACGGCGAGCTGTGCGGCATCCGCATCGACATGAGCGACATCGGCGAGCTCACCCCCACCGTCGCCGCGCTCGCCGCGTGCGCGTCGACGCCTTCGGAGCTGACCGGCATCGCGCACCTGCGCGGCCATGAAACCAACCGCCTCGAGGCGCTGACCACAGAGCTCAACCGGCTCGGCGGCAACTGCGAGGAACTACCCGACGGGCTGCGCATCACCCCGGCGTCGCTGCACGGCGGCACCTGGTACTCCTACGCGGACCACCGCATGGCCACCGCCGGCGCGATCCTGGGGCTGGTCGTCGAGGGCGTCGAGGTGGAAAACATCGACACCACCTCCAAGACGCTGCCCGGTTTTGCGCAGATGTGGGAAACCATGGTGGGACGCTAATGGCCCGTCGCTTCTCCAGCTACGACGAGTACGACGAGTCCGACGTCCGCGTCCGCCCCGGCAAGGGCTCGCGGCCGCGCTCGAAAGACCGGCCGAGCCACAAGGACGCCCGCTTCGGCATGGTGGTCACCAAAGACCGCGGGCGCTGGGGCGTCGTGCTCGACGACGGCACGCTGGTCAACTGTGTACGCGCCCGCCAGCTGAAGCGCACCAGCATCGAAATCGGCGACCGCGTCGGCGTCGTCGGCGATACCTCGGGCGCGAAAGATACGATGGCGCGCATCGTCAAACGCGCCGACCGCGCCTCGGTGCTGCGCCGCACCGCCGACGACACCGACCCCTACGAGCGCATCATCGTCGCCAACGCGGAGCTGCTGCTCATCGTGGTCGCCGCCGCCGATCCCCCGCCGCGCACCGGCTTCGTCGAGCGCGCGCTCATCGCCGCCTTCGTCGGCGGCGTCCGCCCAGTCGTGTGCGTGACCAAGTCCGATCTGGAAGACCCGGAAGCATTCGAGCGCGAAATCGCCAGTATGGACGTCACCGTGCTGCGCACCGGCACCGCCGATGACTTGTCCACGCTCCGCTCGCTTATCGACGGCCACGTCACCGCCCTCATCGGCCACTCCGGCGTCGGCAAGTCCACCCTGGTCAACCGCATCGTCCCGGACGCCGAGCGCGCCACCGGTGAGGTCTCCGGCGTGGGCAAGGGCCGCCACACCTCCACCCAGTCCGTCGCCTTCGAGCTCGACGGGCCGAGCGGCGGTTGGATTATCGACACCCCCGGCATCCGCTCCTTCGGCCTTGCACACGTGCAGCCCGAGCAGATCATCGACGTCTTCCCGGACCTGGCCGAGGCGTCCGCGGACTGCCCCCGCGGCTGCACGCACCTGGGACCACCCGCAGACCCGGAGTGCGCCCTCGACAACTTCGCCGCCGACTCACCTTCAGGCAGGCGTGCGGCGGCGGTGCGCCACCTGTTGGTAGCGCTGCACTCGAACAACGAGTGGGAACTAAAGCAGCTCGATGAGGAAAGGTAGCTCGCTGGGGTCAAAGAAGGCCATGTAAAGGTCCTGGGCGTCCCCCACTGTCAGCTCCGCGTCCTGGTCTCCCAAGTCGGCGGCGTCGATGCACTCGATAGCTTTAGCCGTGGCCTCCTCGGCCTCGCGCACGTCCACGTGCACCGCGGCAACATCCTTCAGCTCGACCGGACCGGCGACCTTGACCACCGATTCGCCCATGTCCGGCTCCCCACTCGCCTCGACGTCGGCGGAGACCACCACCCGGCGGTGCGGGAAGCGCTCCTCGTCGCCGATCGCCAGCAGGCGGATCGACGCCAACGCGGCGTCGTCGAAAGCAATCGCCTCGATCTCCTCCTGGTCACCGGAGGTGAAGAACTCCGTCAACGCCGGAGTGGCCGCGAAGCCCCAGCCGTTGCGGGCATGCAGCACGCCCGTGTCGTTTAAGGCCTCGAGCATGCCGAAGGTGGCGGGGATGTAGACGCGCATTAAAACTCGCCCTCGACCTCGAACAGCGACTGGATCTCCACCGACGTGCGCTCGAACGCCGTGTGCAGGATGCCGATCATGCCGAACTCAACCGCCGCGCGGACGTTCACAATGTCGTCGTCGATCATCACGCAATCGTTGATGATCACGTCGATCGCATCCGCCGCAGCCTGGAAGGCCGCGCGGTCCGGCTTGCCAATCCCGATCTCGCCGGAAAGCACCACCGCGTCCACGTCGCCGCGGAATTCCCACTCGCGGATTTCCTCCGCTAGTGGGCTGTCCGCCTCCTCATTGGAGAGGATGCCCACCTTGACGTCCTGGGCCTTGACCGCCTTGATCAGCTCGCGCCAGCGCTGCTCATCCTCTTTGTCCTGGTCCAGGACCCCTGCGTAATCAAAAATCAGTCCCTGCATGCGTGCTCGCCTTTCTCCGCCTAGTACGTCTTTTCTGTGAGTCTACGGGCGTTAAGCCTGCGCCGCTTCCTCATCCTGGCTCTCGAACTGCTTACGCATCAAGAACAGCTGACGCACGGTCTCCTCCTGGATGGCCTCGTTCATCGCCGCGAACATGTCGCCGCCCTCCTTCTGGTACTCCACCAGCGGGTCACGTTGCGCCATCGCGCGCAGGCCGATGCCCTCCTTCAGGTAGTCCATCTCGTAGAGGTGCTCGCGCCACTTGGTGTCGATCACCGGCAGGATCACAGAGCGCTCCAGGTTGCGCATCTGCTCCTCGCCGCCGATCTCGGCGATCTTTTCCTCGAGGGCGTCGTACTGGGCCTGCGCATCGTCGACAAGCGCCTGGCGCAGCTCAGACGCACTGATCTCGCCCGGGCTGCCGTAGGTCGAGCCCTCGATGAGCTCCTCGGCCGTCACCGTCGGGCCGTAGAGGGACTCGAGCGCGTGCCACAGCTCGCGCAGATCCCAATCCTCGACGTAGCCCTCGCGGGTCGCGCCGTCGACGTACGCGCTGACGGTGTCCTCGATCATGCGGCGGACCTGGTCCTTGATGTCCTTGGAGCCCAGGATCTCCTGACGCTCGCCGTAGACCACCTTGCGCTGCTCGTTGAGTACCTCGTCGTACTTGAGCACGTTCTTGCGCATCTCGAAGTTCTGGTTCTCCACGCGCGCCTGGGCACCCTTGACGGCGTTCGAGACCATCTTCGCCTCGATCGGCACATCGTCCGGCACGTTGAGGCGGTTCATCATGTTCTCCATGGACTGGCCCATGAAGCGCACCATCAGCTCGTCGCGCATCGACAGGTAGAAGCGGGTCTCGCCCGGGTCGCCCTGGCGGCCGGAGCGGCCGCGCAGCTGGTTGTCAATACGGCGCGACTCGTGGCGCTCCGTGCCGATGACGTAGAGGCCACCGGCCTCGCGGACCTCGTCGCCAAGCTGCTTCGAGCGCTCCTTCGCCGCCGGCAGCTGCGCGTTCCAGGCCTCCTGGTAGCGCTCCTCATCCTCGAAGGGGTCGAGGCCCTGCTCCTGCAGCTTCGCGTCCAGCAGAATTTCCGGGTTGCCACCCAGCACGATATCGGTACCGCGACCAGCCATGTTGGTGGACACGGTCACACGCCCCGGCAGGCCCGCCTCGGCGATGATGCGGCCTTCCTCCTCGTGGTGCTTCGCGTTCAGCACGTTGTGCTTGACACCCTTGCGGGTCAGCAGCTGGGACAGGTACTCGGAGCGCTCCACGGAGGTAGTACCCACCAGCACCGGCTGGCCCTTCTCCGAGTGCTCCGCAATGTCCTCGGCCACGGCCGCGAACTTCGCCTCCTGCGTCTTGTAAATCAGGTCGTCGCGGTCCTGGCGCTGGTTCGGACGGTTCGGCGGGATCTGCACCACGTCCATCTTGTAAATCTGGTGCAACTCGGCCGCCTCGGTCTCCGCCGTACCAGTCATGCCCGCCAACTTGTCGTAGAGGCGGAAGTAGTTCTGCAGCGTGATCGTCGCCAGCGTCTGGTTCTCGTTTTTGATCTCGACGTTTTCCTTCGCCTCGATCGCCTGGTGCATGCCCTCGTTGTAGCGGCGGCCCGCGAGCACGCGGCCCGTGAACCCGTCCACGATGAGCACCTCGCCCTGGCGCACGATGTAGTCCTTATCGCGCTCGAAGAGCTCCTTCGCCTTAATCGCGTTGTTGAGGTAGCTGACCAGCTGCGAGTGCTCCGGCGCGTACAGGTTGCCAATGCCCAGCTGGTCCTCGACGAACTCCACGCCCTCCTCGGTCACGCCGATGGTGCGCTTGCGGCGGTCCACCTCGTAGTGCTTGCCCTCGCGAATCCGCGGCGCGAGCTGCGAGAACACGGTGTAGAGCTGGCTCGACCCGTCGACGGGGCCGGAGATAATCAGCGGGGTACGCGCCTCGTCGATAAGAATCGAGTCAACCTCATCCACGATGGCGAAGTTGTGGCCGCGTTGCACCATCTCGCTGGTCGAGCGCGTCATGTTGTCGCGCAGGTAGTCGAAGCCGAGCTCGTTGTTCGTACCGTACGTAATCGCTGCTGCGTAGGACTTCTTGCGCTCGTCCGGGCGCATCTCGGAAAGGATCACGCCCACGTCCAGGCCCAGGAAGTGGTGCACACGCCCCATCATCTCGGCGTCACGCTTAGCCAGGTAGTCGTTCACCGTGACGATGTGGACGCCCTTACCGGACAGGCCGTTCAGGTACGCGGGCAGCACCGAGGTCAGGGTCTTGCCCTCACCGGTCTTCATCTCGGCGACGCTACCGAAGTGGAGTGCCGCGCCACCCATAATCTGCACCTTGTAGTGCTTCTGCCCCAGCACGCGCCAGGACGCCTCGCGGGCGGTCGCGAACGCGTCGAGCAGCAGGTCGTCCAGCGACGCCCCGTCCTCGATCTGCCGCTTAAACTCGTCGGTCTTTGCCTTGAGCTCCTCGTCAGTGAGCTTCTCGTACTCACCCTCCAGCGCCATGACTTGGTCAGCAATCTTTGACAAACGCTTGACGGTGCGCCCTTCACCGGCGCGGAGCAACTTGGAAAGTCCAAACACGTTCTGTGAATCCTTCGGTAGTCAGTGCAAAAGTACGAGCACAAAAAAGTTACTTAAGGTGTACCAACCCGCAATTGTACGCACAAGGCAGCGTGCCTTGACAACCGCTCGTCTGCCCAACCTCGCACAATTTGGTGTGAATACGCCAAACGCCCGCCACAGCGCAAGGCCGTGGCGGGCGTACTGGTCTAGCCCTTAGGCTTCCTTCGCCTCAGCGGTCAGGGCGATCAGGCCGTAGTCGTAGGCGTGGCGGCGGTACACCACGGACGGCTGGTTGGTCTCTTCATCTACGAAGAGGTAGAAATCGTGGCCCACCAGCTCCATCTCGGACAGCGCATCGTCCACACTCATCGGGGTGGCGGAGTGCTCCTTGCGACGCACAATCTGGCCCGGCACCACATCTTCAACAGTGTCCGCGTACGGATCCGTCTCGAAGTTGTCCTTCGCCTGTGCGCGTGCTTCTTCCGCCTCGCGCGCCAGCTCGGCCGCGATCTTGCCGGTGGACTTCGGCGCGCGGTGGCCGGAGCGCGCCACCTGGCGACGCACCTTCACCTTGCGCAGCGAGCGCTCCATCTTGCCTAGTGCAGACTCGAGGGCAGCGTAGAAGCTGTCCTCCTTCGCCTCGGCGCGGGCGAGGTGGCCCTTGCCGGTCGCGGTGATCTGCACGCGCTGCGCCTGCGCTTCTCGACGCGGGTTGGGCTCGTGCTGCAGCTCCACATTGAAGAACGTGAGCGAGGGGTCAAGCTTCTCAATCTTTGCGAGCTTGGCGTTGACGCGCTCTTGGAAGTGCTCTGGGACCTCGACATTTCGGCCGGTGATGGTCACCTGTGCGTTGGGGCTCAGGCTGTCGTTGTGCTCTGCAGAAGTCATCTGCTTCCTCCCTAGAGTAGTAGGAACTCGGTCTACCCCAACTATACAACTGGTCATAACCAATGTGTTGCTTTGAGGGGAAGAAGTTCCTGCCAGTTTCCTGCGTCTCACGCTTCCGCGAGTGTGACGCACCCCGCTACGCCCACCCCGCGCGCAAGCAACGCAGCCACGCTAGCCTCGAGCGTTGCCCCCGTGGTGACGACGTCGTCGACCACCACCACGCTACCGGCAGGCAGTTTTCGCACGTGCACCGCCCCCTGCAAGTTCGCGCGCCGGCCGACCTCGTCCAGCTCGGCCTGATCCGCCGTTGCGCTGCGCAACGTCAGCGCCGGGCAGGTGGTCCGCCCGCTCGCCTCGCACACCGCGCGCACCGGGTCCCCGCCGCGGGCGCGCGCGTTGGCTTTGCGCGTCGGGGCGGGCACCAGCGCGTCCGCGACCGCGATATCCCCGCGCACCTCCAAGTGCTCGAGCGCCGCCGCAAGCACCGCGCCGACGTGCGCGCGCACCGCCAGGTTGTTGCGCTCCTTCATCGCCAGAATCACCCCGCGGTGCGCATCCGCATACGGCCCGAGCGCGAAGACCGGGGCGGGCACCGCCACCTTCGGGAACACCCGCTGCGGGGGCCGCGCAAGCAGGCGACGGCACCGCGCGCACAGCACCGACCAGCGCTCGGCGGGCTCCCCGCAGCCCGCGCAGTAGCGCGGCAACAAAAGGTCCGCCACCTCCCCCAACATGGTGCTAGTTGCGCGCCACGATCGGCAGGGCGCGGGTGCCGAGCAGCCCCGGTACCTCGCGCCACAGCGGGTTGTCGCTGCCGGAAACCGGCATCTGTAGCAGCGCGTTCGAGTCGGTGACGTACAGCATGTTCGGCGAGGTACCCACCGCCACCACCGGCGCGGAGATGTTGCCCGCGGACAAGGTGGTGCTGCCGGAGCCGTCCTGTTCGACGCGCATCACCGGCGAGAGCCCGCTGGAGGTGCCCACGAGCAGGGAGCCGTCCGGCTGCCAGTCCGCGGAGATGACCGACCCGCCCAGCTCGGAGGCGTACTCCACCACGTTGACCACGGAGCGCTCGCCGGTCGCGCCGCGCTTGACAATCCCGGTGTAGAGCCGCCCATCAATCACCATCACCACGCGCGCCGAGCTGCGCGACAGGCGCAGCACCGAAATGTTGCCCTCGACGCCCTCCGGTAGTTCGACGTCCACCTCGCTGGTGATGATCTCGTCGGTCGCACCGGACTGGATGGTGCGCAGCACCTTCGTGCCGTCGGCCACGACCCACACCGCAGCGGCGTCGGGCTCAAAGGTGGGCCGCGAAAACGTCGTACCCTCGACGATATCCTCCTCGCGCCCGCCAAACTCGCCGACGCGGAAGACGTCCTTATCTTCGTCGTGCTCCTCGTTGTTGCCGCCAGCCTTGCCGAAGACCCCGGCCCAGTACTTCTCGCCGTAGATGTCGGCGGTCAGCGCGTCGCCCGCCTCGCCGAGCGCGCCCTCGACCTGGTGCGCGGTGCCGCCGCTGACACGCGAGACGCGACCGTTGGCCAGCGAGTACAGCGTCGTCTCGCCAACCAGATCCACCAGCGGGCTGAACTCGGCGAAGTCGTCGACGGTCAGCGCGTCGGCGCCGTCGAAAAGCACCTCGCCGTCGGCGCGCAGATTGTACGGCCCGGTCACGCCAGCAGAGGCCAACGTCCACACCACCTGGGCCGCAAACTGCTTGCGCGCCTTCTCATCGAGCCCGCCGAAGCCGGTAAAGGTGTACGCGCCGTCTTCCATCCCCGCGTACGCGATCGCCTCATCGTCCGCTGTCAGGTGTGCCGGGGACGACTCATCCACCGCCGGGATGAGGCGCTCGGACGGGCCGCTGGTCAGAAGCGTGATCAGGGCGCTCGGCAGCGACTCCCGACGCGAGACCACCCAGCGGCGGTCGGTGATCAGCTCGTTGCCGGCCGGGTCGAAGAAGTAGAGGTTGTACGGCTGGTAGTGCTCGCGCAGCTCGGAACGCTCCAGCACGACGCCGGACGGCAGGGAGGAGATGCGCCACTCGCCGTCGACAAGCTCGAGCTCCAAGGTGGCCTCGTAGCTGCCGTGCTCGGGCGTGAACGCCCCGCCGTCGTGGAGCTCGCCAACGACGTCGCCGTGCACGCTGTAGCTGCGCTTGGTCCCGGCGCCGCCCACGAGCGTGGTCACGCCGATATTGTCCACGATCAGCGTCTGCACGCGCGGGTCCCAGGCCGAGCGGGCGTCGCCGGTGAGGAAGGCGCGCGCGGCCTCGTAATCCGCGGCCGGCAGCGCCGAAGCAGCGTAGAAGTCGCGCAGGAGCAGGTCCGGCTCGCGGCCCTCGATCGGGCGCGCGTCGGGCTCAGCCGCCGTCTGCGCGTTGAAGCTGTGCAGCACGTGCGGGTCGGAGTTTGTGGGCAGGGAGGTGCACCCCGAGGTCAGGGCGATTATCGACGCCCACGCCACCACCTTCGCCTTCCTAGTCACGCCCATCTGCCGCCTCCTCTTTCGTACGCGCCACCAGCGGACGCGCCTGGTTGCCTTCCGCGCTGCGCTCATCCTCGCCCGGCGCGACCAGCGGCAGCGGGGCTTGCGTGTAGCCCTGCTCCGGGTGGCGCGGCAGCACGAGGCGGAACTGCGCGCCGACGCCGGGCTGGCCTGCCGCATCCAGCTGGCCGTGGTGCAGCACCGCGTCCTCACGCGCGATCGCCAGGCCCAGGCCGGTGCCGCCGGAGTGGCGCTTGCGCGACTTGTCCGCGCGCCAGAAGCGGTTGAACACCAGCTCCTCCTGCCCGGGTTTGAGCCCGACGCCGCCGTCGGTGACGGTAATCGCCACGGCCTCGTCGTTGGCCCGCAGGCGCACGGCGACCGGGTTGCCCTCCGAGTGGTCGATCGCGTTGGCGATGAGGTTGCGCACGATGCGCTCGATGCGCCGCGGGTCGCCCTCCAGGTTGACCGGCTCCTCGGGCAGGTCGAAAGTGACCTCCACATCGAGTTCCTCGGCCAGGTGCTGGGTCTGCGCCCACGCGGACTCGATGGGGGTCTTCGCGTCGATGGTGGCCAGCGCCAGGTCGGCCACGCCAGCGTCATGGCGCGAGATCTCCAGCAGGTCGGCCAGCAGCGCCTCGAAGCGGTCAAGCTCGCGGGTCATCAGCTGCGAAGCGCGCTGAGTCACCGGGTCGAGGTCGTCTTCGTTCGCCGCGATCATGTCGGCGGCCATGCGCACCGTGGTCAGCGGGGTGCGCAGTTCGTGCGAGACGTCCGAGGTGAACTGTCGCTGCAGGTCGCCGTACTCCTCGAGGTGGTTGATCTGCTCGGAGATCTTGTCCGCCATGTTGTTGAAGGAAAGCGCGAGCACGGCCATCTCGTCCTCGCCGTCGACAGGCATGCGCTCGCGCAAGTGCCCGCTGGCGAAGCGCTCGGCGGTGCGGGAGGCGGAGCGCACCGGCGCGACGATCTGCTGGGAGGCCAGCCACGCGATGCCCACCAGCAACACGATCACGATCACGGCGGCCGAGGCAATAAGGCCGCGCATGAGCGCGAGTGTCGACGCCTCGTTTTCCATGTTCATGACCAAATACAGCTCGAGGTCGCGTAGTTCCGCGTTCGTCGGCGTACCGATGATCAGCGCGCTGTAGGTGGAACGGTCGGCGCGCTCAACCGAGGAGAACTGGTAGGCCACGTTGCCTTCCGACACGAACGCCTGCAGTTTCTCCGGGATGGAGTAGGATTCCGGCGAGGACGTGCCCGCACCCGGCCCTCCGCTGACCAGAAGGACCGGGTCGTAGACGTTGGCGGCCTCGGAACTGCCCTGCGAGCGCTGCGTGAGCGCGGCCCGCGCCGAGTTCAGCCGCACCTGCAACGAGGAGGCGCTGCCCGTGTTGTCGATCTGTTCCTCGACCACCACGCGCGCACGCTCGATCTCGACGCTCGCCGCGTCCAACTTGCTCTGCGTGATGCGCTGGGTGACCACCGAAGCCATGGCGAAACCCAGCACGAGCATGACGATGGTGGACACGATGAGCACCGTGCCTACGAAACGCACCTGCAGCGAGGTGCGCCACGACTCTGCGACGCGCTCTCTCGCCCGCCAGATTGCGTTGCCCTTTATCGGCTACACCCCCGGTTTACCAGTCTTGTAGCCCAGCCCACGCACGGTGAGGATGATCTCCGGGTGCTCCGGGTCCAGCTCAATCTTGGAGCGCAGACGCTGCACGTGCACGTTGACCAGGCGGGTATCGGAGGCGTTGCGGTAGCCCCATACCGTCTCCAGCAGCTCGTCACGGGTGTGCACCTGGTTCGGCTTGCGCGCCATCTCCAGCAGGAGGTCAAACTCCAGCGGGGTCAGCGCAATCTCCTCGTCGCCGCGGCTGACCATGTGCTGCGGCACGTCGATGGTCAGGTCGCCGATCTTGAGTACCTCGGCAGGCTCGTCGTCGACGCGGCGCAGGCGCGCGCGGATTCGGGCGATGAGCTCCTTCGGTTTGAAGGGCTTCGTGATGTAGTCATCCGCCCCGGACTCTAAGCCCAACACCACGTCCACGGTGTCCGTCTTTGCGGTAAGCATGACGATCGGTACCGCGGAGGTCCGGCGGATCTCGCGGCAAATATCAATCCCGTTGACGCCGGGCAGCATCAGGTCCAAGAGCACCAGATCGGGATCGTACGTGTGAAAGGCCTCCACCGCTTCCGCGCCGTCCT
The DNA here is from genome assembly GCF_000739455.1 of Corynebacterium imitans. NCBI lineage: Bacteria > Bacillati > Actinomycetota > Actinomycetes > Mycobacteriales > Corynebacteriaceae > Corynebacterium > Corynebacterium imitans. The sequence continues at coordinate 605,848 of NZ_CP009211.1, read as the reverse complement.
GAACAGAAGAGGTATCAAAGCCCTCGGCCTCCAGCACGATGGTCAACATCTCATTGATGGCTGGGTCATCATCAACAACGAGGATCTTCGGCTGCATCAGGGCTCCTTCAACGTACGGCTTCGACTGCTTGCATGATAGTTCCTGCATCAGTGGTGCGAAGCCATCGGCTCGCCCACCCCTGCTCGGCCAAGGCCACGTACGCCTCGTAGGTGGCCTGCTGCAGCGCCGCGTCACGCTCGTAGCGGTCCCGCTCTCGCGTCGCGTCCGCCGCCGCGCGCTTTAACGCCCGCTCCTGCGCGACGGCAGGCGGGGTATCCACCAGTACCTGCAGGTCCGGCACCGGCAGCCCGAGCTGGCTAAATTCTAGGTCTGCCACCCAATCCGCAATCGCCTTCTCCCCCGAGCGCGCCCAGGAGTAGGCCGCGTTCGAGGCCACGTAGCGGTCCAACACCAGCACACCTGTCTCCGCGTACTCGGCGATCTGGGCCTTCGCCCCGTAGCGGTCCAGCGCAAACATGGTGGCCATCCCGTAAATCGAATCGGTTAAATCACCCATCTTCCCGTGCAGCGCCTGCTGCGCGAGCTGTGCGTGGATGGAATCCTCGTAGCGCGGGAAAGCAAGCGTGCGCGCCCCGTACTCGCGCTGGATCGCCTGGACAATGGTGCGCTTTCCCGCCCCGTCAATACCTTCTACGGCAATAATCATGGCCGCCCTCGCCTACGCTAGCGCCTCGAGGAACTGATCCAGGCTCGCGCCCGCCTCATCCTCGCCGACGCCCTCCAGCACTGCGGTCGCGGCCTCGACCGCCTCGTCGCTCACCGTCGCGGGACGGTTGCGGATAAAGGGATAGGTATCGGCGACCTCGCCGGCGGAAAAGGGAGCCCCGGCCCAGATCGCCACGATCGTCGCGGCGGCGCGGCCGTTAAGCAGCTCATCCTCGCTGACGGAGGCGGGGTTTTGGTTGGCGGTCAACAACGCCGCGTCGATAACCGCCTGCTCGACCTCGTCCTCCTCGAGCGAGTCAAGCTCATCGAGAAAATCGACATTGGCCTCGACGGAGAAGATCTCCTCATCCCACGCGCTCATCGGCATCTCCTTTTCCTTTTGGGCGGACTTTGCGCACTTGCCATAGGTCTACCACGATTCTGCTTCACCCGGCACGGAGGCAGCGTTGATGTGTTTGTGATCACTTGAACAGGAGAATTCATAACAAGCGTGCTATAAAAGGCGCAACGAGATAATTGTTATACGGTTGTGACAATTGAGTCGGGGAAGGAGGACCCGTGGATAACCAGAAGCCGCGCGTCGGCATCTTTATGGCGGCAGGCATCGTCGCCGCCATCGTCATTGGCTTCTTCGTCTGGAATGCCTCCTCATCCGAACGCTCAGCCCAGGCCGGCTACGTCTCCGAGACGACAAGCGAGCAGCCGCGCAAGGAAAGCCCAGTCTCCAAAACCTCCAGGGTGACCTCGGATACGCGCTCGGAGCAGGTTGACGACGACGCGGGGCAGGCCCCAGACGCTGCACCCCAGCAGCCGCAGGTCAACCTCGCACAACCCAGCACAGAAGGTCAGGGCGAGGCCTACAGCCTCAACTCCGACCCCTACGCCCCGCAACACGCGGTCGTAGGCACCGCGCAGCAACAGGCGTCCACGCGCGTCTTCCGCCCCACCAACGTGGTACCCACCACCGTGCTGCCCACCACCGCCGCGGCGATGCAGGGCGAGGGCGAGGCTGCTGAGACTCCGAGCGCCGCTGAGTCCTCCGCACCTCCTACGCAGGAAACGCCGGGTAATCCGGGCGAGGGCAGCTCGACGACGACCGAGCCGACGCCAGCGGAGCCGAAGCCCGCAGATCCCGCCGGCGAGCCCGCACCGGAACCGCCTGCCGGTGCCACCCCGACGTCGAGCAGTGCGCCGCAGTCGGCCGAGCAGGGCGCACAGAGCGCTACGCCCCAGGAGGGCCAGGCGCACACTCAGGTCGGGCCCGAGGTCGACCAGGGTGCGCCACCGACCCCGGCACCCGCGCCACGGGAGGCGGGAGCCCCGCAGCAAGGCTTCTCCTCCGAGGCACAGCAGGCCTGGAACCGCTGGGTCAGCAACTTCCGCCGCTAGCACACCTCACGCAGCGACCCGCGTTATTTCGGGTCGCTGCTTTTTCGTATCCCCCTTCCGTGGGCAAGCGTCATCCATTGCACTTCCCCTTGTCACCCTTCCATGAAGTACCATGCGCTGCAGAAGACTTTTTAAGGTCAATCCAAGCTGCTACAAACTTCGCACAGCTCCCTCACACGGCGATCACCTGTGATTTACGTGCGCCGAGCCGGGCAGAGACGTCGCAGCTTCCTCTTTAACTCGCCGTCATCTGAGAAAGGGAATTCAATGCGGCCGTTTTCCACTCCCCGCACGCTCAACCTGCGCCCAGCGCTCGCCGCATCAATGGCGGCAACGCTGGCCATCTCCGGAACCGCGGCAGTCAGCGTTGCCGCGCCAACCGCGGTCCACGCGCAGGCAGCAGAAGCTACCGGGGAGCTCAACGCGGAAACGCGCCTGGACAAGTTCACGGCCCTGCCCAGATACGACGACGGCGACTTCATCGGTACCACGGGATATAGCACAACTGTCCTCCCCTGGTTTTTGACCTACCAGCCCACCTACGCGAACTACTACACCGCCTCCCCCGGCGAAGAGTTCCGTATTGACGCTCCCGAGTACTGGGAGCTTTTCCCCCAAGCAATCCGCAGGACGCCGCTGGAGGAGATTACGTACAAGGAGCCAACACCGACCGATGATGCCCCCGCCAACCCTGACTGGATCACGGTACACCCCGATGGAGGCGTCGAAGGCACGGTCCCGGCAGACGCCGCGAAGGGTGTCTACACCCTGAGCGTGGAGGCGTCACTAGCAAACAAGAACCGCGGCAACTTCATCACCTTAATCACGCTGTACGTGGACGAAGCGGGGAACTTAAGCTACGAGGATCTCCCCGATTACGTCCGCTACCAGCCGAAGTTCCCACGCCACCCGCTGATTCTTAAGCCTGGCGAGACGAAGACCATCCGCGACGTCGCGTGGAGCGATCCGGTGCGCTACGGCGACAGCGATGCCACCGATCCCAACTTCGATCCGAACAACCCAGAACACGTGGACAGCCACTGGCCGGTGATGACCGACACAGACGGTAATCCGCTGGTGGAGGAGCACGAGATCGGAGATAAGAAGCGCAAGCTGCTCGTCAACGCCCGCGCCAAGTTCGAGACGCAGGCTATTGAATTCGCTCACCAGGCAGACAAGTTCTGCGACGCCAGCGCGGAGAAGAGCGCGTGCAAGGACGGCGACCCCAAGATCAAAGTCTTCTATGGGACGGCAGACACCAACGTGATCGATGATCCGAACGAGGCACAGCAGTACCGAATCTCTTCTGGCATCCAAGTCACTGCTGGGGAGAACCCGCTCGGCTACGTCGAGCTGCCAATCACTTTCAACTACTCAGAGGACGAAACTCGTGTCTCCTGGGACACGGTGAACCTGCCGCTCTACATCGGCCATGTGGACCACGCAGGGCGCTACCACCCCGTGCTCAACAAGGCCGTCATCGTCGGCATGAGCGAAACCGAGACGGCGGACACCGCGGACTTTATCGACGCGAGCGACCCCGATGGCTCCCTCATCGACGCACCAGCGGGCACAACGTTCTTCATCCCCGCCGATGACGACGGCGTGCCGTACCGCGACTGGGTCAGCATCGAAGACCACGGCGGCGAGCCCGTGATCAACGTGAAGCCCGGGGCGAAGGATGCGCTGCTCGGAGGCGCATCGCACCGCACGATCGACGTCCCCATCCAAGCGCAGTTTGCCGACGGCACCACCTCCCCGGCCGTCTTCCTGCCTGTCACCGTGTACCGAGAGAAGACCGTCTACCCGGGCCGCGGGTCGCAGCCCGCTGGCATCGCAGTCGGCGAGGTCCACGAGGGCAAGACCACAGTCACCGCGAAGGACAAAGCGGGCAAGGACGTCCCCGCCAAGTTCAACGCAAACGGTGAGCTCGAGCTCAACCCCGCCGCCGACGCGACAGGCCCCATCACTGTCACCGTGACCGACCCCAGCCTCGGCGAAGTGACCAAGACCGTCCCACTCGGCACCACAACCACGGTCAGCAACCCGCAGGCCACCGTCTACCCGAGCCGCGGCAAGCAGGCCACCGGCATCACCATCGGCGAATACCACGAGGGCCTCACCAAGGTCACCGCTAAGGACGCCAACGGCAAAAACGTCACCGCCACGCTCAACGACGACCACGAGATCCTCCTCAACCCCGCCGCCGACGCGACAGGCCCGATCACCGTCACCGTGACCGACCCCAGCCTCGGCGAAGTGACCAAGACCGTCCCCCTCGGCACCACAACCACCGTGACCGGCAAGGCCGCCAAGCTCAACCCGACCAAGCGCTCGCAGCCGACCGGCCTGCGCGTCACCGGCGGCAAGCAGCCCAAGCTCAGCGCGACGTGGGAGGACGGCAAGGGCAACAGCGGGACAATCCCCGAAAGCGACATCACCGTCGACGCTGACGGCAACATCTCGCTTATCCCGGGCACCGACGCAAGGGGCACCCTCACCCTGACCGTCAACGACTACTCGCTCAGCAACTCCCCGCTCACCCTCGAGATCCCCGTCAGCACGCTGGCGGAGATGTACACACCAGAGGCACGCGAAGACCACAGCGTGACCGTCGGCACCACGCTGGACGCGCGTCTGGCGCGCTCCCTGATCACCAACCTAGGCACGCTGCCGAGCGGCACCACCGCGGACTTCGCCGCCGATGAGCAGGGCGAGGCCCCGCAGGCAACCATCGCGGGCGAGAAGAACGTGACCATCGTGGTGACGTACCCAGACGGCTCGACCGACGAGGTAGGCACCGTGATCGTCGTCAAGCCGCGCCCGCTCAACCAGGTCAACGAGCCCACCACCCGCAACCTCAGCATCACTGTGGGCGACGAGCTCGACCCGAGCGACGCGATCACCAACCCGGAGGAGCTCCAGGCCGACAGGATCGAGTTCGTTAAAAACGACGAAACCCCGGATCCGAACACGGTCGGCACCTACCGCCCGAGCATCGAGGTCACCTACAACGACGGCACCAGCGATACCGTGGCAACCACGATCACCGTGCACGAGCGCCCCTCCGACGCCAGCCTGTACCGCCCGAAGTACGACTCGCCGATTACCGTCGACAAGGAGGCGCAGGTCGCGACCAACCAGCCCTTCAACGGCCCTGCGCCGGAGAAGCTCAAGGTGGCCGTGCTCAAAACCCCGGCGGATGCCGTCGGCTGGACCTTCGAGATCGATAGCGACGGGGTGATTACGGCGACTGCGCCGAGCGTCGATGAGCTGGCGCAGCACTACGCCCGCCTCACCCAGGGCACCGACGTCGACTGGGACACCATCGAAACGGTGCTGCACTCGGTGGCCAAGCCCGAGGTGTTCGTGGACTTTATCTACGAGGACGACTCGGTGGATTCCGAAAGCGTCGTCTTCGAGCTCAACGCGCAAGACGAGCGTCCCCTGCTCGACCCGGACGGCGACGCCGACGGCGACACGCACGGCAACCGCAAGGAAGTCGAGCACCGCTCCAACCCCTTCGACCCGGAAGTCGTCCCCGAAGCACCCGCGAAGTGGGACACCAGCCGCTCAAGCGAGGTCTACGCCGGCGAGTCCGTCACCGTGCCGAACGCCGGCGGCATCCCCGCCCCCGGCACCACCGTCACGGTCGAAGGCCCGGCGACCGCTTCGCTTGACCAGAGCGGCGACCTGCGCATCACCGCAGACGAGGACGCTGAGCCCGGCACCGCCATCACCGTGACCATCAAGAACGCCGAGGGCAAGTACCTCGGCGCGGCCCGGGTGACGGTGAAAGAGGACCTGCGCTCGCCGACGCAGAAGCACATCCCCTCCTTCGGTAAGGACACCGTGCGCATCAAGCCAAGCCGCAAGGCCGCCTCGCCGAACCCCTACGGTGACAAGCAGATGCCGGAGGGCACCGAGGTCAGCGGGGACTTCCCGGACAACGCGCCGGGCTGGACATTCAGCACCGACGACAACGCGGTCGTCCATGCCCAGGCACCCAGCATCGCCGACCTGGCCGCGCAGTACGCCACGCTCGGCAATGCGGAGAAGCGCGACTGGGACAAGCTGGTCGCCGCGCTGCGGCCGGTGCTCACGCCCGAGGCGAACGTGCGCTTCGCCTACCCCGATGGCTCGAGCTACATTGCCAGCGTCACTTTCGAGATGTTCGACCAGTCCGAGATCTCGCTGCTCTCGCCTGCCGGCGACGCCGACGGCGACGGGATCACCAACGGGCAGGAGGCCTTCAACGGCTCCAACCCGTTCGTCCACGACTCGGCCAAGCCGAGCTGGGACTTCACGCCTGACGACGGCCTGCTCACCCCAGGCGGCCGCATCAGCCTGCCCAACCGCGGCGGCTTCGTGCCCGAGGACCTGATCGTCGACGTCGAGGGGCCTGCCGACGGCAGCATCGACGACGGCGGCAACCTCATCATCGTCGTCGAGGAGCAGGCCATCCCAGGCGAGAACGTCACCGCGAACGTCAAGGACAGGGTGGGCGAGTTGGTGGATTCCGTCACCATCCCGATTTCCCCGAAGGCCGGTGCCGCCCCGCAGCTCGATTACAGCCGCTGCCTGGCCGCGGGCGTGGGCTTCGGTGTGCCGCTGCTCGCGCTGATCCCGCTCGGCATCGCCACCCAGACCGCAATCCCGGGCCTCAGCGATGTGGCCGACCAGATCGCCCGCCAGCTGGAGGACGCGAACACGCAGCTGCAGCAGCAGTTGGGCATTCTTAACCCGGCGCTGGCCAAGCAGGCTTCCGAGATCAACGCCCAGCTGCGCAAGGCACGGATGAACCTGGCTAGCGTGGCGGCTGGGCTCGCGCTCGTCGCGGCGGGCATCACCGCGGGCGTCATCATTTACGACGCCTGCACCCCCGCCGAACCCGGCAGCTCGGACCGCTAGACGCTGGCGTAGAACAGTTCCGCCTGCCCGCCCTCCCGGGCGCGGAACTCGGGCCGTGGGTCGCTCGCGGGGATCCACACGGCCTCACCGGGGCGCAAGACGCACTGGCCGCTACCGATGGCCTCGCCGTCCGTGCACAGCACGATCGCGGGCCCGTCGGTGTTCACCTTCAGCGTCGCTTCGCCCGCGAGCCGGTGGCGGCCGAGCCGGAAGTCCTCGATCGGCAGGATGAATTCTTCGCCGGTCTCGCTTGTCGACGTCTCCGGACGCGGCGACGTCAGCGCGTGAAACTTCAGCACCCGCACCAGCTCCGGCACATCAACGTGCTTGGAGGTCAGGCCGCCGCGCAGCACGTTGTCGGAGTTCGCCATGATCTCCACGCCCAGCCCGTGCTGGTAGGCGTGCAGCTGCCCGGCGTCCAGGTAGAGCGCCTCGCCGGGCTGAAGGTTGAAGTAGTTGAGCAGCAGCGCGGCCAGGGCACCGATGTCGCCCGGGTAGGCTTCGACCAGCTCGAGGTACATGGTGAGCACCTCGCGCATCCACTCCTCGAGCTCGCCCTGCACGACCTCCCGGGCCCGCTGCTCGACTTCTTCCACGAGCGCGACCGCCGCCTTGCGCGGCAGCGAAATCAGCGTGGTGAACAGCGCGCGCAAGCTCGCCTCTTCGTCCTCCGGGTCCACCATCGTGGTGTAGCGGTTGAGCCCCGGGGCGTCGAGCACCGCGAGCAGCTCCGCAGTGCGCGAAAAGGGGCGGAAGCCCGCCAGCGCCTGGAAGGGAGTCAGCGCCACGATCAGTTCCGGCTTGTGGTTCGGGTCCTTGTAGTTGCGGCGCGGGTCGTGCAGGTCCAGCCCGCTGTCTTCCTCCCGCTGGAAACCGGCAAGCGCCTGCTCTTTCGACGGGTGCGCCTGCAGCGACAGCGGTGCCCCGGCTGCCAGCAGCTTGACCAAAAATGGCAGCTGCTCGCCGAACTTCTCGACGACACGCTCCCCCAGCGCCCCGCGCGGATCGGCAGCGATGAGCTCGTCGAGGCCGCGTCCGTCGATAGTCGACGGGGCGGCCGGGTGCGCGCCGAACCACAGCTCCGCCTCCGGGGTGGAGGCGGGCGAGGCGGTGCCGCGCAGGTCTGCAAGCAGCGTGCGCGAGCCCCAGGTGTAGGTACGCAGGGCGCCCTTGAGGTGCTCCATCGGTGGTCGTGCCTCGTTTCTGTCGTTGTTCTCTTCTTGGCGCACAGCGCCTAAAGGCCTAAAGCGCCGGGTCGTCGAGCGCGGTCACGGCGTACGCGCGCGCCAGCAGTCGCAGCGCCGCGGCGGCCTCGCCCAATTCCTGCGAGGCGACGGTTTCGGCGCGCGTATTGGGCCCGGCCGACGCGTCGGCGTCCGGCTGCGCCCAGCAAACGACCTTCAAGGGTACCAGTTCCACCGGCCCATCAAGGAATGGATCGTGGAAGATGTCGTCGGCAGCCGCGTGCGTGCCGCGTGCCAGCTCGAGTGCCTGCGACAGCTCCTCGGCGCTGACCACGCCGCTCGCCAGCCCGCGGCACGACCACAGCGTTGCCACGAGTTCCGCGAGCGCCGCCCCGTGGCGCGTCACCCCTGTGTGGACCACTCGCGCGTCCCGGATGAAGGCGCGCAGCTGGCGGGCTGCGTTGACGTCCTCGTCGCGCTCCGGCGAGACGGCGGTCAGCTCGGCGTCGAGCTCGTCGGCGAGCACTCGGTAGCGCTGCGCAACCGCTTCAACGTCCACTTCGCGCGCGGTGAGGACGTCGAGCACCGCGGCAACCACCGCGATGGTGCGCGCGGGCGAGGGCCCCATCGCTGTCGGCAGGGCGGGCACGACCACAGTCGAGCGCGGCGCCTCGTCCACGATCGGGCCGCGCGCGGGCCCTGCCAGCACCGTTTCCGCGCCGCGCTGGGCGGCGGTCGTCAGCGCGCGCAGGTCGTCCTCGCGGTCGGCCGCGTCCCCAACCACCACGACCACGTCAAGCGCGCCCACATATCCCGGCAGCGTGTCGGTGACCACCACCGGCAGCGGCAGCGGCTCGCGGACCTGCGTCACCGCCCGGGCGGCAGCGCGCGCGATCTGGTCGGTCGCCAGCACGACCAGGCTACGGGGGTTGAGCCCGTGGAGTTGGGCGAGGGGCGCGAGGGCGTCGATAATCGCCCTGACCTGCGCGCCCTCGTGGGCGATGTCGAAGAAACGGACGGTCTCGCGGTCGTAGTTGCCGGCACCCTCGTAGTAGTCGCTCATACCCCGCAATCTTACGCAGCGCGGATGATTCCCAGGATCTCCTCGACTAACTCCTCAACTTCTCCTACCGTTTCCGCCTCAACGTTCAGGCGCAGCAGCGGCTCCGTGTTGGAGGCGCGCACGTTGAACCACGCCTTGGTGCCGCTCAGCCACACGGTCACCCCGTCGAGCCGGTCGAGCTTTTCAGTGCGGTCCGCAAACGCGTCGATGACGCGCTGGGTCGCCGCGTCCTGGTCCGCCACCTCGGAGTTGATCTCGCCGGAAGCGGCGTAGCGGTTGTACTCGGCCATCAGCTCGCTCAGCGGCGCGTCCTGCTCCGCGAGCGCCGCAAGCACGTGCAGCGCCGCGACCAGCCCAGAGTCGGCGTTGAAGAAGTCGGCGAAGTAGTAGTGCGCGGAGTGCTCGCCGCCAAAAACCGCGCCGGTGCGCGCCATCTCGGCTTTGATGTAGGAGTGCCCGACGCGCGTGCGCACCGGCGTCCCACCGTGTTCGACGATGATCTCCGGCACCGCCTGCGAGGTGATCAGGTTGTGAATAATCGTCGCACCCGGGTGCGTCGCAAGTGTGCGGCGCGCGATCAGTGCGCTTATCGACGACGCACTCACCGGCTCCCCACGCTCATCCACCACAAAGCAACGATCCGCGTCCCCGTCGAAAGCCAGGCCAATGTCCGCACCCTGCTCCACGGTGAACTTCTGCAGGTCGACAAGGTTCTTCGGGTCGAGCGGGTTCGCCTCGTGGTTGGGGAAGGTGCCGTCGAGCTCGAAGTAGAGCGGGCGGATATCCATGTCGCCGAGCACCGCGGGCACGGTCAGCCCGGCCATGCCGTTGGCGGCGTCGACTGCGACAACGAGGGGGCGGCGCGTGGGGACGTCAACGAGCTTGCGCAGGAAGGCGGCATAGTCGTCGAGCACATCGGCCTCGGTGATGGTGCCGGGGGCGGCGTCGGTGGCCGGAACGCCGTCGAGAAGCATGCGGGCGATCTCGGCCAAGCCCGTGTCGGTCGAGACCGGGGTCGCGCCCGCGCGGCACAGCTTGATGCCGTTGTACTTGGCCGGGTTGTGGGAAGCGGTGAACATCGCGCCCGCGCAGCCGCGCGTGCCGGCAGCGAAGTAGAGCTCGTCGGTGCTGGTTAAGCCCAGCGCGAGCACGTCGAGGCCTTGCTCGCTCGCCCCTAAAGCGAAGGCCTGCGCAAGCTCCGGCGACGACGGGCGCATGTCGTAGCCCACCGCGATCGTGGTCTCCCCCTCGCCGCGCAGGATATGCGCGAAGGCTGCGCCGACGGTGCGGACAAAATCGGCGTCGATCGTCTCGCCGACCACGCCGCGGACGTCGTACGCCTTGATGACGTTCTTCAGAGAAGCTTCCGTATGTGCAATTGCCATGCGCGATAGTCTACGCGCCAGCTACTCCTGTTCGGTATCCGGAACCACGCGCAAGTGGGCGCGGCGCTGCGCCTTTTGCGCCGCGACGTGCGCCTCGATCCGCTTCGTGCGGTGCACCGGGTGATTCGAGGTGGCCGGGTCGTTGAAGTCGTGGGACGCGGAGTACTCGATCGGGTCGGCGGACGTGTCGACCAGGCCGGTGGTCACGCGGCCTGCCTCGCGCACCGCCTCGGCGAGCGCGGTGAGCTCGGACTCGTCCAAGTCGTCGAAGTTCCCCTCCTCGGGCTCTTCGTGCTCAGCGTCTTCCTCGATGTCGACCTGCTCGACGCGCACCATGTCCCACCCCACCGGCGCAGTGATGTGCGCGGAGTGCTTCTCGCACAGGTCCCAGGCGTGCGGGTCCTTCTCCACGGCGAGAGGGCCGATCACGGCTGTAGATTCCGCGTAGGCATAGATCAAGGTGGCCACGGCGGGGCGACCGCAGCCAGGACGACAGCAACGACGGAATGTATTCACGCCGCCCAAGTCTAAACCCCTCCTTGAGGTTTGTGAAGTGCAACGCGGCGCGCCCCACCGAAACCGCGCCGCGCGACCCCTAGGATGTGGGCCTATGAGAGGTTCTTCCCCGCTGCACCTGCGCACCGCCCGCGACCGCCACGGCCGCGGCCCGCAGGGCCCGCTACTGCCGGTGGGTGTGCCGCGCTACCGCACGCGCTCGAGCGCCTTCGACCAGCTCGTGCTGGAGACCTACGCGCCGCTGCACAACGCGTACGCGGAGCAGCTGGCCGGGGTGGACCTCGCCGTCGACACCATTCCGCGGATGCGGCTGCGCGCCGACATGAGCGTGCTTCCCGACGAGGTGGTCGCCGACGGGCCTGTCCCCCTCGGCCGCGTCCTGCCCGCCGGGGTGGATCGCCACGGGGCCCCGACCCGACCCCGCCTGGTCATCTTCCGCCGCCCCATCGAGCGACGGGCCAAGACAGCACAAGAGCAGTCAGAACTTTTGAACTGGGTCCTGACTGCTCTTGTGGCGAACTATCTCAACTTGGATCCGCGCGATATCGACGACGCGTTTCCCTTTTAGCCGATCTGCTTCTTCAAGCGGCGGCGCTCTCGGTCAGAGAGCCCGCCCCAGATACCGAAGCGTTCGTCGTGCTCCAGCGCGTATTCCAGGCACTCGTCGCGCACGGCGCAGGCCTTGCAGATGCGCTTGGCCTCCCTGGTAGATCCGCCCTTGTCTGGGAAGAATGCGTCCGGATCAGTCTGCGCACACAGCGCTTGGTCCTGCCATTCCTTCTCGACAGCGCCAAACAACTCCTCGAGGGTCATGCCGTCCGCGGTCGCGCCACGGACGTTGGCGTTATTTGCCTTATTTTCCACGCCTCCCCCTCCTTCCGTTGTTGTCGTACCTGTAGCGTGCTCATCAACTCACGTCGATGTGATTACACAAGCGATTACACACCGAAGCACTAAATAGCCGCAACATAATCCGGCAACTCGTGCGCGACTTCTTCGCATTGCCCACGTCATTCGCCACTCCAGTCACATTCGTCACATAGCCGACGCGCCGGGGGTGATTCGCGGGGGTACTACATGTGGTAGGCACCCCGCCCGCGGGTAACTAATTGCGCAAAACCGCGTGTCGCTCCCCCGCCGTTAAGCGTCGGGCGAGAAGCGAATGCCGGAATCCGGGATGTTCACCCCGGGCCACAGACGCATGCCCGCTTGCAGCTCGCAGCGCGCGCCGACCTGCACGCCCTCACCGATCACACAGTCCACGATCCGCGAGTTCGCACCAATCCGCGCCCCGGAGGCGACAATCGAATTCCTCACCACCGCGCCCGGCTCGATCGTGACACCGTCGAAGACCACGGAGGCGTCGATGCGCGAGCCCGCACCAATCTCGGTGCCGCGCCCCACGGCAGTACCGCCAATCAGGATCACGCCGCCGGCCACCCCGGCCGAGTCGTCTACAAAGGACTCGCCCGTGCGCCCCTCCAGCAGCGGTGAGTACGCGATCCCGCGCACCAGGTCCGAGGAGCCCTCCACAAAATCGTCCGGGCGGCCCATGTCGCGCCAGTAGGAGGAGTCGACGTGGCCGACCACTTTCGCGCCGTCGGCAAGCAGGCCCGGGAAGACCTCGCGCTCCACCGACACCACGCGGCCCGCCGGGATCTGATCGATCACCTCGCGCTTGAACACGTAGCAGCCTGCGTTGATCTGGTCGGTCGGCGGGTCCTCCGTCTTCTCCAGGAAGGCCTCGACGTTGCCGTCCGCGTCCGTCGGCACCGAGCCAAACGCGCGCGGGTCCGGCACGCGCACCAGGTGCAGCGTCACGTCCGCATCGTGCTCCGCGTGCGTCGTCAGAATCGCGCTCAAGTCCGCGCCGGAAAGCACGTCACCGTTGAACACCATCGCGTTGTCATGGCGCAGCTTGTCCGCCACGTTGCGGATCGCGCCGCCGGTGCCCAGCGCCTCTTCTTCCACGACGTACTCGATCTCCAGGCCGAAGTCCGCGCCGTTACCGAAGTACTCCTCGAACACCTCCGCCTTATACGAGGTGCCAAGCACCACGTGCCGCATGCCCGCCGCCTTGATCCGCGCCAGTAGGTGGCTCAAGAACGGGTAGCCGGCCGTCGGCAGCATCGGCTTCGGCGTGTTGACCGTCAGCGGGCGCAGGCGCGTCCCACGACCACCAACCAGGATGACCGCGTCCGTATTCTCCGGGTGCGCTTCAACGTGTTCCATGGTTTTCGTCCTTCACTTCCGTTTTCTGTGCCGCGCGCGAGCGCAACTGCAACGCGCTTCGCAGTTTCAACCCCAGCCAGAGGCACCACCGCAGCGGTGCCTGCCACCACTGCGGATGCCGATCTCGCTGGAACCTGTACGCCGAAACATGGTGCGCCGGCACAGTCACCCGCCGGTGCTTGTGCGCCACATGCCCCTGGTCGTGCAGGATTACCGACGACGGGCAGTACAAGTTACTCCACCCGGCGCGCGTGAGCCGATCGCCGAAGTCAATGTCCTCCAAGTACATGAAGTACCGCTCGTCGAAGCCACCGATCTCATCGAAGGCCTCCCAGCGAACCAGCAGGCACGCGCCGGACAGCCAGCCTGCCTCGCGCTGCGCATCCATATCCGCCCCGGCCATGTAGGTGGCGCTGAAGGGGTTGGACGGCCAGGCGTCGAAAAGCAGGGCATGCCCGATGCCCACCGCGAGCCCTGGCACCTGGCGGGCGCTGGGGTAGGCCGAACCATCGGCCTCCTCAATCCGCGGGCCGACCGCACCCGCGCGCGGCGTCGCGTGCAGGCAGCGCAGCAGCTCATCGACGCTGCCCGGCTGGAACTCAACGTCCGGGTTGACCACCAAAAACGCCTCCGGGTCGATCTCCCCGCTCGCCCGCCGCGGAGCCAGCGCGCGCGCCGCCGCGTTGATCGCCGCACCGTAGCCAATGTTGCCGCCGGTGGGGAGAAACTCCACGTGCGTAAAACGCTCGGCGGCGGCCTGCGGCGCGCCGTCGGTCGAGCCGTTATCCGCGCACACCAGCACCACGTCGCGGCCCGTCGCCTGCTCCAGCGAGCCCACAAGCTGCGCCAAGTGCTCGCCCGGCGAAAACGTCACCGTGACCACAGCCAAAGCTGGTTGGCGTCTTCCTTCGTCGTTTCTCACAATGCGCTCAGCATACCGACTGCCGCGACGAAACCCGGGTACGGCGCACGAAGCCGCGCGGGCAATACGTACACCATGCCGTATAATGCTGCCCGTGAATGACAACCCCAGGCGCGCCCGAGACATCCAGCCGGCCCCCTCCCGTGCGAGGGACCTGAAGCAATCGGGCCACCCCGTGGTCAAGGGGGTGCTTGCGGCTGCCTCCGCCGCTGCGCTGGTGCTTTCCGGCGTGGGCTACTTCACCGTCGGCCAGCTCGACAACCAGCTGTCTGCCTCCGAGCTGAATATCGGCGGCAAGAAGCGCAAGAAGGAAGAGGTACTCGACGGGGCGGTCGACATCCTGCTCGTCGGCTCCGACTCGCGCACGGACGCCCAGGGCAACCCGCTGTCCGAAGACGAGCTCGCGCGCCTGAACGCGGGTGAGGCCGACGGCGAGATCAACACGGACACCATCATGATCGTGCGCGTGCCCGAGGACGGCTCGCGCGCGACCGCCATCTCGATCCCGCGCGACACTTACATCCACACGGATGACTACGGCAACATGAAGATCAACGGCGTCTACGCGGCGCACGCGGGCGAAAAGCGGGAGAAGCTGCTTGCCGACGGCGCCGCCGAGGACGCCCAGCTCGAGCAGCAAGTCGCGCGCGCGGGCCAGGAGGGGCTGATCGACGCGGTGGCGGACCTCACCGGCGTGGAGGTCGACCACTTCGCGCAGGTTGGGCTTTTGGGCTTCGTGCTGCTTACCGACGCCGTCGGCGGCGTCGACGTCTGCCTCAACGCCGCCGTCAACGAGCCGCTCTCGGGCGCAAACTTCCCCGCCGGCGAGCAAACCCTCGACGGCACCCAGGCGCTGTCGTTCGTGCGCCAGCGCCACGACCTGCCGCGCGGCGACCTGGACCGAATCGTGCGCCAACAGGCGTACATGGCGTCCCTGGTGCAGAAGATCCTCTCGGCCGGCACGCTGACCAACCCGGCGACCCTGCGCGAGCTGTCGAACGCAGCCGAGCGCTCCGTCACGCTGGACCGCGGCTGGGACGTCGTGCGCTTTGCGCAGCAGATGTCGGGCCTGGGCGGTGGCAACGTCACCTTCACCACCATCCCGGTGACCTCGGTCAACGGTACGGGTGATTATGGCGAGTCCATCGTCACCGTCGACCCCGGCCAAGTCCAGCGCTTCATGGAGAAGGTCGTCGAGCCGGAGGAAGAAACCCCGACCAGCGAGACCGAAGAGCACAGCCAGGAAGGCACCGCGGTCGGCTTTGAGAACTTGAGCCTGTACATCCTCAACGCGGGCGCGGGCACCGGCCAGGCCGGCGCGGTCGGCGACTATCTCACCGACGAGGGCATGCGCGTCGCCGACGTCTCCAACGCGATGGACGGCGTGTACTGGGAAAGCCAGATCGTCGCCGCGAACCCGGAGGACCCGGCCGCCAAGGAACTCGCCGACCGCCTCGGCGGGATCCCGGTGACGTCGAACGCGAATGTGGACGCAGGCAGCCTCATCGTGGTGATCGCCGCGGACTACGCCGGCCCCGCCCTGCTCAGCCCCGAGGAGCGCGAGGAGGCGAGCTCGGATACGCCGGTGGGCACACCGGGCGAAGACTTCGGCGCGGCGGAGACCGGCCCGGAGATCGATGCCGGCGGCGACGGCCCCCGCTGCGTGAACTAGCCTGCGCGTATGATCGGCGGGCATGAGCATGCTCTCGCCGCTTCTTCGCACTGACCCCGCCAGCCCGCGCCTGACTGTCTACGACGACGCCCGCGGCGCGCGCATGGAGTTCTCCGCCCAAACGTTGGACAACTGGGCCAGCAAGGTCGCCAACTTGCTCGACGAGGAATTCGAGCTGGACGCCGACGCGCCGATCGCCATCGACCTGCCGACCTCGTGGCAGTCCGCCGTCATCGCGCTCGGCGCGTACAACTCCGGCCGCACCGTGCGTTTCGCGCCCGAGCTGCTTGCCGACGCCACGCCAACCACCATCTTCACCACCGTCGATAATGCCGCGCGCTGGGCCGAAGTGCCGGATTGCGTCGTGGTCTCCGACGACCCCTTCGGCCGCGGCGTGGTGGAGGCCGGCGGCGAGCTGCCGTTCGGCACCGTCGACTTCGGCCCCACCGTGCGTTTCTACGGGGACCAGTACTTCGGTGCCTCGCCCGAGCTGGCCGAGTTTGCCACCCCCGACTTGGGGCCTGCCAGGTACTGGGTGCCGGGCTGGCGCACCGCCGCCGAGTTCCGCGACTTCGTGCTCGCCCCGCTCGCCGCGGGCGGCTCCGTCTGCGCCTCGGCTGGGCCGATTTCCGCAGACAGGCGCGAAGAAATCATGGACACCGAGAAGATCGAGCAGATCCTCGGCGAGGACTGATCCGCCTACCCCCGTTGGTGGGCAAAACCGGAAATCCGCGTACGCGATACGGGTGTGGCTTATACATTGTGGGAAACCAGTAACTACGAAAGGTTTCCGTATGCACTTCACCGCTTCCCGCAAGACTGGTGCCGCGCTGTGCGCGATCGCACTGGCCGGCGCGTCGCTCGCTGCCTGCTCCAGCGACTCCACCGAGTCAACCGAAACTGATTCCACCACCGCCGCAGAGTCCGGTGACACCGCCGCCGAGGGCGAGGGCCGCGGCCCGATCACCTTCGCGATGGGCCGCAACGACACGGACAAGCTCATCCCCATCATCGAGAAGTGGAACGCCGAGCACCCGGACGAGGAGGTCACGCTTAAGGAGCTCGCCGGCGAGGCGGACGACCAGCGCGACACGCTCGTGCAGTCGCTGCAGGCCGGCAACGACGACTATGACGTCATGGCGCTCGACGTGGTCTGGACCGCCGACTTCGCCGCCAACCAGTGGCTCGAGCCGCTCGAGGGCGACTACGAGGTGGATACCTCCGGCCTGCTGCAGTCCACGGTGGATTCGGCAACTTACGGCGGCAAGCTCGTCGCCCTGCCGCAGAACACCAACGGCCAGCTGCTCTTCCGCAACACCGACATCATCGAGGAAGCGCCGGACACCTTCGACGACATCCGCAGCGCCTGCGAGGCCGTCGAGTCCGACACCGACTGCCTGACCACCCAGCTCAAGCAGTACGAGGGCCTGACCGTCAACACGCTCGGCTTCATCAACGGCTGGGGCGGCGAGGTCATCGACGAGTCCGGCGAGCCCACCGTCGAGTCCGACGAGGCCAAGGCGGGCCTCCAGGCGCTTGTCGACGCCTACGCGGACGGCACCATCGCCCAGTCCTCCACCGCCGCGACGGAGGAGGAGACCAACCTCGCGTTCACCGAGGGCAAGACCGCCCTGGCCATCAACTGGCCGTACATGTACTCCAACGCCGAGGAGGCGGGCCTGAACTTCGAGGTCCAGCCGCTGGTTGGCAAGGACGGCGTGGGCGTGTCCACCCTCGGCGGCTACAACAACGGCATCAACGTCAATTCGAAGCACAAGGCGACCGCCCTGGACTTCATGAAGTTCATCATCAACGAGGAGAACCAGCTCTCCCTGGCCGAGAACTCCTTCCCGCCGGTGCTCGCGTCGATCTACGATGACGAGGCGCTCGTCGAGAAGCACCCCTATCTGCCGGCCCTGAAGGAGTCCCTGGAGAACGCGAAGCCGCGCCCGGTTTCCCCGTTCTACCCGGCGATCTCTAAGGCCATCCAGGACAACGCCTACGCGGCGCTGACCTCCGGCAAGAGCGTCGACGACGCAACGAAGGACATGGCTTCTGCCATCAAGCAGGCCTCCTAGTACCTGGTTGCTCACGCCCGCCACCGTTTACACTACGGTCGCGGGCGTTTTGCCCGTGTAGGCCCCAAACAGAACTGGAGTGTGGTGCATGACTACCGCTTCCCCCACCCGCGCGCGCAAACCGCGCGGCGACACGCGCAAAGCCGCGCTGCTCGTCACGCCCGCGCTGGCCGTGCTGGCCGTCGTCATCGGCTACCCGATCCTGCGTGCCATCTGGCTCTCCTTCCAAGCCGACAAGACACTCGACCCGACCACAGGCGTGTTCACCGAGGGTGGCTTCGCCGGTGCCGAGCACTACCTGTACTGGCTGACCAACCGCTGCATGACCGCCTCCGGTGAGGTCGGCTCCTGCCCGCCCGGCGTGCTCGCCACCGACTTCTGGCCGGCCGTGCGCATCACGCTGTTCTTCACCGTGGTCACCGTCCTTTTGGAGACGGTCCTCGGCATGGTGATGGCGCTGATCATGAACCACCCGTCGAAAGGCCGCGCGCTCATCCGCGCCGCCGTACTCATCCCGTGGGCCATCCCGACCGCGGTGACGGCGAAGCTGTGGCAGTTCATGTTCGCGCCCGCGGGCATCGTCAACTCGCTGCTCGGCACCGACATCGCGTGGACGACCGACCCCACCGCCGCGCGCGCCGCCGTCATCGTCGCCGACGTGTGGAAGACCACCCCGTTCATGGCGCTGCTCATCCTCGCCGGGCTCCAGATGATCCCCAAAGACGTCTACGAGGCCGCGCGTGTCGACGGCGCCTCCGCCTTCCAGTCGTTTACCCGCATCACCCTGCCGCTGGTACGACCGGCGCTCATGGTCGCCATCCTCTTCCGCACCCTCGACGCGCTGCGCATGTACGACCTGCCCGTCATCATGATCTCGGGCTCCTCCAACTCGCCCACCGCCACGATCTCCCAGCTCGTGGTCGAAGACATGCGCCAAGGCAACTTCAACAGTGCCTCCGCCCTGTCCACGCTGATCTTCCTGCTCATCTTCACGGTCGCCTTCGTCATGATTCGGTTCTTGGGCGCTGATGTTGGGGGCAGGCGGGCGTCGAAAAGCAAGAAAGGCTCGCGATGAGAAAATTCTGGCACTACGCAGGCGTCATCTTCATCATGTTCTGGGGGCTCGCCCCCTTCTACTGGATGCTGATCACCGCCCTGCGCGACAAGTCGCACACCTTCGACACCACGCCGTGGCCGACGCACGTCACGCTGGAGAACTTCCGCGACGCGCTCGCCACCGACAAGGGCAACAACTTCCTCGGGGCGATCGGTAACTCGCTTTTGATCTCCCTGACCACCACCGCGCTTGCCGTGCTCGTCGGCGTGTTCACCGCGTACGCGCTCGCGCGGCTCGATTTTCCCGGCAAAGGGATCGTGACCGGCATCATTCTGGCGGCGTCGATGTTCCCCGGCATCGCGCTGGTCACGCCGCTGTTCCAGCTGTTCGGCGACCTCGGCTGGATCGGCACCTACCGCGCGATGATCATCCCCAACATCTCGTTCGCACTGCCGCTGACCGTCTACACGCTCATCTCCTTCTTCCAGCAGCTGCCGTGGGAGCTCGAGGAGGCCGCGCGTGTCGACGGCGCAACACGCGGCCAGGCGTTCCGCCTCGTGCTACTGCCGCTGGCCGCACCCGCGATTTTCACCACCGCGATCATCGCGTTCATCACGACGTGGAACGAGTTCATGCTTGCGCGCCAGCTGTCCACCACCGCGACCGAGCCGGTGACCGTCGCGATCGCGCGCTTCTCGGGCCCGAGCGCGTTCGAGTACCCCTACGCAGCGATCATGGCGGCCGGCTCGCTGGTGACCGTGCCGCTGATCATCATGGTGCTGGTGTTCCAGCGCCGAATCGTCGCAGGCCTGACCGCAGGCGGCGTGAAGGGCTAAGCATGGATCAGCGCAAAGACCTCATGTGGCAGGCCATCATCGGTTTTGTCGGCTTCTTCGCGCTCGTGGCGCTGGTGCAGGGCCTGGTCAATCTCTTTCGCGCCGAGCCCGCGATCTGGCCAGGACTGCTCGCCGGTGCTTTCGCGGTTGCCGAGTGGTGGCTCGTGCGGCGTTGGCTTGCGTGGCGCGACACGTAGGTGCTTTTAACCGGGCGGTCCTGTTGCTGGGATGTGTGCGGCTCGGGCGTGTCTTCGTGCCGGGTCGGTGTGCTTTACGCCTCGGGGCGTGAGGTAGCCTTTCGGGCTTTGCCACATGATCTGGCCGCCGATCCGCTGCATCCTGCCCCGGTCCGGCCTGCCGTTTTGCCGGTTGTGGTAAGTGCACAACCAGCACATATTCTCGACCTCCGTGGCACCGCCTTTGGACCACTCCTGGATGTGGTGCGCCTCGGAGAAATCCGCCGGCTGGTTGCAGCCGGCCCACGCGCAGGTGGCGCCGTCGGCGCTCATTAGGGCGCGCAGCTCGCGCGTGGCGTGGCGCTCAAATTTCACCGGGTAGAGGTTGACCGGCCCGTCCGTAGCTGAAATCAGCGCGATGTACCCGGCCGCCCGCAGCTTCCGGTTGACCAGCTCGGCTCCGCGCAGCCACTCACCGTTGGTCAGCTGGACTTCAACCTCGCCGTCGTCGCACATGCGCCACTGGACGAAGTCGCCGATGTCCATGTTCAACACGGTAGTAATCGCCGCATCGCCACCCGTGCGTGTGTCCCTCAGCCACGCCTGCGGGTCGTCTTTCGCCGCGCGATACACCGGCAGGATATCCGTGGTGCGCCCGGTGATGTGGACTGTGGACCAGCCTGTGTCGTGGAAGGTCACCGAGGCTTTCGGCGCACGCGGTGCGGGCGGTTTGAGTTCCTTCTTCAAGGCTTTCGCGCGTTTGACCACGGTGCGCATGTCACCTTCAGTCTCACAAAGCTTCTGGCGATAGTGCCACCGGTCTTTATCGGAGTCCAGCGAGCGCGAAGACCGTGCGATATACGCCAGGGTGTCTAGTCGGTGCCCGTTTTCCCGCGCCGCCGCGACACAGGCGGCCTGTGCTTTCTTGTTGCGCACCGACCCGTAAAACACCTCGGCGGCGAGCGCGAGTTGTTCGGCGCGGTCGCGGTCCATGCCGCGGGCGACCAGCTCGGAGACGCTCGCTGAAGCCGCGTCGGCAACGATGGCGATGCCGGCGCGGTCCTGGGCGATCAGTGCGTCTACGAGATTCATGCCACCCACCATAAACACCCATGAGCTGCGCAAACAAGCAAATGTGAGAAGTATTCCACTTTCGTCCCAAAAGGGAACCGGCAGCCCAATTCATGCGTCTAATAGGGATACCCTTTTCCGCCTGCTACTAGTAGAAGCATGAAGTACATCACCGCAACGTTCACCTCTTTGGCACTGCTCGCCGCCGCGCAACCGGCGCTCGCGCAGGACACGACCGACAGCAACGAGGTGGTCGCCAACGCCAACGTCAACGTCGACTCGAACGACAGAGCTCCCGCCGAGACCACAAACGTGAACGTCGGCAAGAGCCTGGACGTCCTCGGCGCAGTGCTCGGCCTGCTCGCCGTCTTCGGCGCGCTCGCAGCCGGCTGGCTGTACTTCTCCGCCCCGGCGATCGGCATCGCGCTCCCCTTCTAAGTGCGGCAGGGGCGCTGTGCTAGCGTCGCCAGTGTGACACGGGGTGCACCCAACGTGGTGCTGAGATCAAACCCGTCGAACCTGCTCTAGCTCGACCTAGCGAAGGGATGTCCCACATGAATACACCTGCCCTGCCCCGCATTCTGACCATCGCCGGCACCGACCCGACCGGGGGCGCAGGAGTCCAGGCCGATATCAAATCGATCCAGGCCGCCGGCGGTTTTTCCTACAGCGTGGTGACCTCGCTCGTCGCCCAGAACACCACCGGCGTGCAGGAGATTTTCACCCCGCCGATCGATTTTCTGCGCACGCAGCTGCGCTCGATCACCGACGACGTGGCGATCGACGCGATCAAGATCGGCATGCTCGGCACCACCGAAATCATCGAGGTGGTGCGCGAGTTCCTCACCACACACGCGCGCGACTGCAAGGTGGTGTTGGATCCGGTGATGGTGGCGTCGTCAAGCGATAGGCTCCTCACGCGCGAGGCGGAAGAGGCGCTGCGCGAGCTCGCCTCGCTTGCCGACGTCATCACGCCCAACCTCCCCGAACTCGCCGTCCTTGCTGGCGTTGACCCGGCCGAAAACTTCGACGCCGCGATCGCGCAGGCGCAAGGCCTGGCGCATACGCTGGGCACGACCGTCATCGTCAAAGGCGGGCACCTCACCGGCGAGCGCGCGGACAACGCCGTGGTCACCGCGGACAGCGTGCACCACGTGCCGGTGACCCGCGTGGAGACGAAGAACACGCACGGCACGGGCTGCTCGTTTTCCTCGGCGCTGGCCACGCGCCTGGGGGCCGGCTTCGATACGCCCGCGGCGACCGAGTGGGCGTCTCGCTGGCTGCACGAGGCGATCGCGCACGCCGACGCGCTCGCCGTCGGGCACGGCCGCGGCCCCGTCGACCACGGCCATGTGGGCCGCCGCATGCAGCGCGCCGCCGACTGCAACCCCGAGCACTTCTTGCTTATCGACGCCGGCCCAACCCCACCTCTGGCTAAGCCCGCCGGTCCGCACACCCAGGCACTGTGGGACGCTTCGGCGCCCTACCTCACCGCGATCATGGAGCTGCCGTTTATCCGCACGCTCGGCGACGGCACGCTCGACCACGCCGACTTCATGTTCTACCTCGAGCAGGACGCCTATTACCTGACCAAGTACGCGCGCTCACTGCGCGCGCTCGGCGGCGCGTGGGCATCGGATGCGGACGCCGCGATCGCCGACGAGCAGGAGATGCAGCGCACCTGGCTCGCTGACCTGGGCCGCGAGACGCTGCCTTCGCCGGTCACGCGCGCCTACACCGACTTCCTGCTCGCTTCGACGTTGGGCGAGTCGGCCGCGATCGGGCAGGCGGCGGTGCTGCCCTGCTACTGGCTCTACTACGAGGTCGGCGCGCGTCTGGCTGAGCGCAACCACGACGCGCACCCCTACCGCGACTGGCTGGCCACCTACGCGGGCGACGGCTTCCACGAGGCGGTGCGCGGCGCGATCGAGCGTTGCGAGGCCACGCTTGCGGCGAACCCCGACGCGCTGGATGCGGCGGTGCGCGCGTGCGCGGTCGCCTCGCGCTACGAGCTCGATTTCTTCGACCAGGCCGACCGCGCGTGGGTGGTGCGCGATGCCTAGCTCGCTTGACCTGCGCTGCTACTTCGTCACGGGCCAGCCTGCCGCCGATGTTGCGCGCGTTGCCTCCGCGGCCGCAGCCGGCGGGGCGGGTGTGATCCAGGTGCGCAGCAAGCCGATCGCCGAGCCGGCGCTCGAGCGGCTCGCCTGCGAGGTCGCCGATGCGGTCGCCGCGGCGAACCCGCGCACGCGCGTGCTTATCGACGACAACGTCCCCCTCGCCGCCCACCTCATGCAAACCCACCACATCCACGGGGCGCACATCGGCCTGGACGACATGGACCCGCGCGCCGCCCGCGAGCTGCTTGGACCCAACGCGATCCTCGGGCTGACCACCGGCACGCTCGCGCTGGTGGAGGCGGCAAACGCGTACGCCGACGTGATCGATTACGTCGGCGCGGGCCCATTCCGCCCGACCCCGACGAAGGACTCCGGGCGTGCCCCGCTCGGCCTCGACGGCTACCCGCCGCTGGTCGCCGCCTCGAAGGTGCCAGTCGTGGCGATCGGCGACGTGCACGCATCGGATGCCGCGGCGCTCGCCGCCACGGGCGTGGCCGGCGTGGCGATCGTGCGCGGGTTCATGCGCGCCGAGGACCCGCGCGCGATGGCGGCGGGCATCGTTAAAGATTTCGAGGCTGCGTCGTGAAAAGCTTCGCACACCTCATCGTCGGTGCCGGCATCATCGGCCTGACCACCGCCTTCGAACTCACACGCCGCGGCGTGGACCCGCGCCAGATCGCGCTGATAGACCCGGCCCCGGCAAGCGGCGCGACCAACGTCGCCGGCGGTATGCTCGCCCCTGCCGCGGAGGTGCAGTACCGCCAGGAGCCGCTCTACCCGCTGATGCTGGAGTCGGCGGCGCTGTACCCTGCGCTCATCGCGGACCTGCCGGACGCCGAGGTCGGGTACCGCACCGAGTCGACCTTCGTTGTCGCCGCCGACCGCGCCGACGCCACCCACCTGCGCGAACTCACCGAGCACCAGCACGCCCACGGCATGGACGTCGACCGCCTCACGCTGCGCCAGGCACGCGCGCAGGAGCCGGGCTTAAGCCCGCAGCTGGCGGGCGTGGTGGAGATTCCGGGCGACCACCAGGTCAACCCGCGCATGTTCGCCGCCGCCCTGCTGCGCGAGCTGCAATCGCGCGGCGTGACCCTCGTGCGCGAAAAGGCTCACGCACTGCGCTGGGAGGGCGATAGGTGCGTCGGCGTCGATACCCTGCGCGGCGACACCGTCTACGTCTGCAACGGGCTCGGCGCCAGCGCGCTCGGCTTGCCACTGAACCTGCGCCCGGTGCGCGGCGACATGCTGCGCCTTGCCGGCCGCATGCCGGTCGGCCGCGTCGTGCGCGCTTTCGTCGAAGACCGCCCCGTCTACATCATTCCGCGCACCGACGGCACCATCGCCGTGGGCGCGACCAGCCGCGAGGACGCGCGCGTACGTCCCGCGGTCGACGGCGTGTACACGCTGCTTCGCGACGCCATCCGCGTCGTCCCCGCCATCGAGGACTGCGAGCTTGTGGAGGCGCTCGTCGGCAATCGCCCCGGCACGCCCGACGACCTGCCCTACCTGGGCTTACGCGGCGAGAACCTGGTGGTCTCGACCGGCTATTTCCGCCACGGGATCCTGCTGGCGGCGCTCGGCGCGCGCGTCGGTGCCGACCTCGGGCTCGAGCGCGAAACGGCCGTCGATATCTCCGCCTGCGACCCCGCCCGCCACGAACTGTAAAGGAGCATCATGCGCATCACCATCAACGATCAGCCCCGCACCTTCGACACCGCGCCGACTGTGCAGTCGCTCGTCGACGAGGTCGTCGGCCACTCGGAAGGCGTCGCCGTCGCGGTCAACGGCAAGGTTGTGCCCGCAAGTCGCTGGGGCCAATTGCTTGCCGACGCCGACACCGTCGACATCCTCACCGCCGTCCAAGGAGGCTAGCCGTGCTGAACATCGCCGACAAGGAATTCGACTCGCACCTGATCATGGGCACCGGCGGGGCGACCAGCCAGCAGTTGCTCGAGGACGCGCTGGTGGCCAGCGGTACGCAGCTGACCACGGTGGCGATGCGTCGGCACGCTGCCCGCGCCGACGGTGGCGAGAGTGTCTTCCAGATGCTCACCCGGCTCGGCATCGACCCCCTGCCGAACACCGCGGGCTGCCGCACCGCCCGCGACGCGGTGCTCACCGCGCAGCTGGCGCGCGAGGCGCTCGGCACGAACTGGGTCAAGGTAGAGGTCATCGCGGATGACCACACGCTGCTGCCGGATGTCGTCGAGCTTGTCGACGCCTGCGAGCTGCTCGTCGCCGATGGCTTCGTCGTGCTTGCCTACACCTCCGACGACCCGGTCGTCGCCGCCCGCCTGGAGCAGGTCGGGGTGCATGCGGTGATGCCGCTCGGCTCGCCGATCGGCACCGGGCTTGGCATTTTGAACCCGCACAACATCGAGCTGATCTGCGCGCGTGCGCAGGTGCCCGTGCTTCTCGACGCCGGCGTCGGCACCGCCTCCGACGCCACCGCCGCCATGGAACTCGGCTGCGACGGCGTACTGCTCGCCAGCGCGGTCAACCGCTGCCAGGACCCGGTCGCGATGGCGCGCGCGATGCGCCATGCGGTGGAGGCGGGCCGGCTGGCTCGGGGCGCGGGGCGGATTCCGCGGCGGACGCATGCGGAGGGGGCGTTGGCGTCGTCAAGCTTTGAAGGCCTGGCGAGCTGGGCGGATGAGGTCCTATGAACCTGCCTCACGCTGAGCTGCGGCGCACTGCGCGCCAAACACTGTTGCCGGGCTTCGGGCTGGCGGGCCAGGAGGCGCTGAACCGGGCGCGGGTGCTCGTCGTCGGCGCGGGCGGGCTCGGCTGCCCGGTGATGCAGGCGCTGGTGGCCACGGGCGTCGGCACGCTCACGGTGATTGACGACGACGTGGTGGATGACACGAACATCCACCGCCAAATCCTGTTCAGCGCAGCCGACGTGGGCCGACCGAAGGTGGAGGTGGCGGCCGAGCAGCTGCGCCGCCACCGCGTGGACGCCACGATCGTGCCGCTGCGCAAGCGGCTCGATGCTTCCAACGCGCCCGAGCTCTTCCGCGAGCATGACTTGGTCATCGACGGCTCGGATACGTTTGGCACCAAGTTTCTTTCCGCCGACGCCGCCGAAATTACCGGCACGCCATTGGTGTGGGGCTCGGTGCTGCGCTTCCACGGCGAGCTCGCGCTGTGGCACTCGGGGCCTTTTGAGCGCGGGGTCGGGCTGCGCGACCTCTACCCCACCCACCCGGCACCCGAAGACACGCCGGACTGCGCCACCGCGGGCGTGCTCGGGGTGACCACCTCGGTCGTCGGCGGGCTGATGGCCACCGAGGCCGTGAAGTACCTCGCGGGCATGGACGCCGAGGTCGGCGTGCTGCACGTCTACGAGGCGCTCGCCGGGACGGTGCGGCGCTTCGAGGTCGCCGCCGACCCGGAGCGCGAGCTGGTCACCGAACTGGAGGTTCAGGCGACGTCGTGCGCGCTGCCGCAGGACGGTGAGAAAACGCGCCTGCTCGCGCAGGTCGCCGGCGGTAACGCCACCGCGCTGGACGTGCGCGAACTCGGCGAGAAGGCGATCAAGGACCTGCCGCAACAGTCTGTACACCTGCCCGCCTCGGTATGGCGCGAAGACCCGGACGCCGCGCTCGCACTGCTCAATGAGCTGCGCGGCGCGGGTGACGTCGTGGTCTACTGCGCCTCGGGAAAGCGCTCGGCCGATTTCGTGGCCCGCTTCGGCGAGGCCGCCGCCGCGCGCGGACTCACGCTACACAGCCTCCCGGGTGGGCTTTAGCGGCGCTGCGCCTCTGCGATCTCGGAGGTGTTCTGCGCCGTCTTGATCGCCGAGACCATGAATTCCAGCGTGACCCGCGCGCTGATCAGCGAGACCAGCGCGGCCAGCGTGCCGACGATGAGGAAGCCGATGAGCGCAAACAGGCCGGAGCCAAAGCCGTCGCTGAACGCTGCGAGCGACACGAGCAGGCCGAAGACCCAGCACAGACCGATGAGCACGGCGGAGATCAGGTAGATCACGCGGGCGAACTTCAGGGTGATGTACTGGGAAAAGGAGAAGTCGAAGAGTGCGGAGAAGAAGCCGTCGGCGGTTTGCTTGCTTTGCGCGGTGTTGAAATTGGAAGTCATGGGCATTCCTTTACAGTCGAACTACAGGTGCACCACGAACTTATACCCGGTTTTGCGCTCCCTCGCGTCTTTTCATTACTCAGTCAACAGGCTTTCGCCTTTGGCGTCTAGGAGTTGTTCCATCTCGTGCATCTCAGCGGTCTGGACGTCGATCATTTGTTGAGCGAGGTCCACGAGCGGCTTGTAGCCGCCGTTGTCGATTTCGTCTTGGGTCATGGCAACGGCGCCTGCGTGATGGAAATGCATCAGCTGGAGAAACAAGGTGTCTGCTTCCTCGCCCGAAAGTGTTTTCAGTTGGTCCATCTGTTCCGGAGTGAGCATGCCATTGGCAATGTGCGGGGCGTGATGAGCCATGAGGTCACCCTGGTCCCATTCTTCCGCCCAGTCGACCATGGTGTCGATCTCTTCTTGTTGCCCGGCTTTAATCCGCTCGGCCAAGTCTGCGGTGGCTTCGCTGATGCCGTCGGCGGCCAGGATGATCTCGCTCATATCCACTGCTTGTTGGTGATGCGGTGTCATCATCGCCACAAAATGTAGATCCACCCCATTGACTTCTGCGGGTTGGTTGGCCCCGGCAGTCACTGCGGTACCGTCCTTGTCGGTCTGCGGCGCGTTTGTGGCGTCTTGGCCATCTCCGGCGCATGAAGCCACGCTGGCCCCCAGTACTGCAACGGTGATCAAGCCGGTGATGCGGCGCTGTAAGTGTGCCATGAATGGAGCCCTCCTAGACCTGAAGTACATGGCACCAAAAGTAGCACCATCGGATGTACTTTAGCGCATTTTGTGCATAAGGCGTCGCCACACAACCCGCGCTGCGGAGTGCGGCAGCGCAACGAGCTCGCGCGCGTAGTTTTTCGGCCGGGAGCGGCGCGGGGTGCGCGCGGGCACCATCTCCACCGGAATGCCCAGGTGCCAGGCCCATACGCGCGTGCGGCGGACGTGGAAGTTGCTGGTCACCACGATCAGCCGCGAGGCGGAAGGAAACAGCGCTCGGGTGCGCTCGAGGTTTTCGTTCGTCGAGGTGGCATACGGCTCCTCAACGATCAGCTCGCGGGGCACGCCGCGCCCGGCGAGCCAGCCCGCCATCACTGCCGCTTCCCCGCGGCCGGTGACCACAATGGTGCGGCGCACGCCACTGCGCGCGTCGGTGCGCCAGCGCACCAGCGCGGCGCAGAGACGGGCGTGCAGCATGCGCGACGGGTGGCCGTCGACAATGCGCGCGCCCAGCACCACAATGGGGCTGCTACTCACCCAGCAACCTGCTGCGCAGCGCCTCGTCTTTCTTCTCCACGGAGGCAGCCATGTCCTCCTGGTAGCGCACCATCTTCTCCTGCAGCTGTGCATCGGCCGCGCCCAGGATGCGGGCGGCGAGCAGACCGGCGTTCTTCGCCCCGCCGATGGAGACGGTGGCAACGGGCACGCCGCCCGGCATCTGCACGATCGACAGCAAAGAATCCATGCCGTCGAGCGTGTCGAGCGCGCGCGGGATGCCGATGACCGGCAGCGGGGTCGCGGCGGCGACCATGCCCGGCAGGTGGGCGGCACCGCCGGCGCACGCGATGATCACGCGCAGTCCCCGCTCGTGCGCCTGCTTGGCATACGCGAGCATCTTCTCAGGCGTGCGGTGCGCGGACACGACGCCGACCTCGAAGGGAATGCCGAACTCGGCGAGTACTTCGGCGGCGGGTTTAACGGTGTCCCAGTCAGAATCGGAGCCCATAATCAGGCCAACGAGGGGTGCAGACATAGGTGCGAAAGCCTTTCTAGTTCCAGCGGGCCGTAATCAGGTACTTCGCGGCGTGCTCCGCGATCTTGCGGGTGGTGACCACGTCGTATCCGGTCACGTTCACGTGCCCGATCTTGCGGCCCGGACGCCAGCTCTTGCCATAGAGGTGGATCTTGGCCTCCGGGTAGCGCAGCATCACTTCCTTGACGCGGTTTTCCATCGACATCTCCGGGTCCTCCTCGCCGCCGAGGACGTTGACCATCACGGTGACCGGGGCGACGGTCTCGGTCTCACCCAGCGGCCAGTCCAGCACGGCGCGCAAGTGCTGCTCGAACTGGGAGGTCAGCGAGCCGTCCTGGGTCCAGTGGCCGGTGTTGTGCGGGCGCATCGCCAGCTCGTTGATGGACACGGCGGTGCCGGTTTCCGTCTTGTACTCGAACAGCTCCACCGCCATCACGCCGGTGACATCCAGCTTGCGCGCAATCAGGCGCGCAAGCTTCTTGCACTCGCGCGCGAGCCGCGACGGCAGGTCCGGGGCGGGCGCGATCGCGACGCGGCAGATGCCGTTGTCCTGGCGCGACTCCACCACCGGCCACACGCGCATCTCGCCGGAGCGGGAGCGCGCCACCATAATCGACAATTCGCGGACGAAGTCGACCTTCTCCTCCGCGTAGAGCTCCATGCCGCGGCCCAGCAGGTCCTCGACCAGGTCGAGCAGCTCGCCCTGGGAGTCGGGGAACCAGACGCCTTTACCGTCGTAGCCACCGCGCGTGGTTTTCAGGCAGACGCGGTGCTCGTGCTGCTCCCAGAAGGCACGAGCCGCGTCCACGGAGTCAATCGCGGCGTACGCCGGCACGGGCAGGCCCAGTTCTTCGAGCTTGCGGCGCTGCGCCAGCTTGTCCTGGGCGTACAGGAGTGCGCTGGGGCGTGGTTCGACGAGCACGTGCTCGTCGAGAAGCTGCTCCAAGTGCTCATTCGGCACGTGCTCATGGTCGAAGGTCACTGCCGACGCCCCGCGGACTACCTCCCGCAGGTCCTCCAGCTTATGGTAGTCGCCGAGGCGCACATCACTGTAGACCTGGGCGGCAGATGCGTCCTCGCTCCCGGCGAGCAATCGCATGTGCAAACCGAGCTCGATCGCCTCGGTGTGCATCATGCGGGCGAGTTGGCCGTCGCCGACGACCACGACAATTGGCATTCCTTGTGCGTCATTCACACACCACACCTTACCCTGGTGCTATGTCCACGAACTCTCAGGCGGTTTCGCGCCACACGATTTTCCAGAACTCGCTCATGACCGCGCTCCTCGACGGCATCTACGATGGCGAGCTGACCATCGGCGACATCCTGGCCAAAGGCAACTTCGGGCTCGGCACCTTCGATGGCCTCGACGGCGAGATGATCATCCTCGACGGCACCTGCTACCAGCTCACCAGCGACGGCAAAGCCCGTATCGCGGACCTCGACCAGCGCACGCCGTTTACGGTGGTGACGAACTTCGTGCCGCGCATCACCGTCGACGCGCCGCAGGGCATGCGCCGCGGCGAACTGTCCTCCTTCATCGACTCGCTCGAGCCCAGCCGCAACTTCTTCTACGCCGTGCGCATCACCGGTACCTTCGACGAGGTGGTCACCCGCACCGTGAGCAAGCAGGAAAAGCCCTACCGCCCCATGACCGAAGCAATTAACGACGACGCCGAGCACCACTTCGAAAACGTCACCGGCATCATCGGCGGCTTCCGCACCCCGGCCTACGCCAAGGGCATCAGCGTGCCCGGCTGCCACGTGCACTTCATCGACGAGGCGCGCACCTCCGGCGGCCACGTCCTCGACTACACCGTGCGCGACGCCCGCATCGAGCTGTGCCCCGGCACCGACATGGACCTCCACCTGCCGGTCACCGCAGAGTTCCAGCAGGGCGACCTCACGCCGGAGGATCTGGACAGCCAGCTGCACGACACGGAGATCAAGGGCGCGCAGATCAACGGTTAAGCGCCTTCTGCAGCGCCTTATCGACGGCGCGCGCCTTGCCGACATCCTCGAAAACCAGCGGGCGGTCGTAGCCGTAGACCGCCACCGAGATCCCGCCCTTGACGCGGCGCGCGGAGTGGATTTGCTCCAAGGGGATGGAGTCGACCGCGCCGCGGCGCCCGCGGGCGAGGATGCGGCGGTCGGTGAGCATGAAGCGCCGGCGACGCGATGCCACCAGCGGGCCGACGAAGCGCCACAGGGCGAGCAGCGCCCACAGCGCCACGACGAGGTTGCGCAGCGCCGGGTCGATGCCTGGGGTCACGTCCATCCAGCCGATCGCGATCCAGGCCACGCCCGTAATCACGATCAGCTCCATCAAAGGGAAGGTGAGGGTGGAAAGGGGTGCGCAGACGTCGACAAGCACTTGCTCGCCGTCGTGAGTTTGAAACCGCACCTTTTTTGACACGCGACCAGGCTACTGTTTCGGGCGCAGGTGATGCACATCGCCGACGGAGTAAGCGGTGCCGTCGATGATGACTTCGCCGTGCTCGTTGATGCCGTCGACGACGCCGTGGACGTCGCGGTCGTGCAGCTCCATGCGCACGGTCTGGCCGATGGTGGAGCAGACATTGCGGTAGTCGCTCAGCAGCTGCGGGTCGCCGTCCTGCCACTGCTTCAAGCGGCGGCCCATGGCGCGCAGGATGTCGATGGTGAATTCGTCGAAGTCGACGTCGATGCCCTCGAGGTTGAGCGCGGTCGCGGTGTCGACGGGCAGCTGCTCGGGGCGGAAGTTGACGTTAATGCCGATGCCCACGACCACGTTCGGCAGTGCGAGGTTGGACAGGATGCCCGCGATTTTCTTGCCGCCGATCTGCACGTCGTTCGGCCATTTCAGGCGCGCCTGCGGGACGACGTCGGTCACGGCCACGCCCGGCGCGATGGACAGCAGGCCGTAGTGGTTGGGGTCTGTACCAGCATCGATGACCATACTCATGGCCAGCTGCGCGCCCTTCGGTGTGACCCACGTGCGGTTCAAGCGCCCCTTGGACGCGGTCTGCTCGTTTGCGATGAGCACCATGCCCGCCTCACCTTCTTTGACCATGTCGGCGTTGGTGGAGCCGGTGGTCTCGACGTAGCGCACCTTCGGCCAATAAGGGGCGACGGCGTCTTGAATGCGGGCAAGGTCTGTGACTGTCATGCCGCCAAGTTTAAGCGGTGGCGACAAGGCAGGTGGCAGTGGCGTAGTCGCCGTCGTGGCTCAGCGAAACCGACGCGACCGCCGGTGCACCCGCAGCAGCGAGCTGCGAACTCACCGCGAGGGTGGGGCGCGCGTAGGCGTCGATAAGCACTTCGAGCTGGCGAAAGTCGATGGCCTCGAGCACGGGCGGGAGCCCGAAGCGGCTGGATCCCCACGCTTTGATGTAGGCCTCTTTGGCGGCCCAGCGGGCGGCGAGCGAGGCGTCCCGGTCGGGCTTGGCCGCGCAGTCGCGCAGCTCGCGGTCAGTAAACGCGCGAGCGAAGGTGGTGCCGGGGGTGGCGAGCTGTGCGCGGAAGGTGGGGATGTGGACGAGATCGGTGCCGATGTGCACGCGTGGCCTCCCTTCGTAACACAAACGTGATCAAACTCACAGCGGGGCGTTCTCCCACCTTAACGGGCGGGCGCGCGCCCCGAAACCTACCGAAGCGTAGGTTATTCATGTTTTGTATAGCTAATTATTAGCACGAAAGCTTATGCTACCCCGCATGACAGTTTCAGCGAAGATGTCACACACGACACAAACCACCGCAGAAAAGCTCGACGACCTGCGCGCCCGCCGCGCCGAAGCGCTCGCCCCCATGGGCGAGCAAGCACACGACAAGGTGCGCGACGCCGGAAGACTCACCGCCCGTGAGCGGCTCGACTACATCCTGGACGAGGGATCCTTCGTGGAAACCGACATGCTCGCCCGCCACCGCACCCACGACTTCGGCATGTACGCCAAACGCCCGGTCACCGACGGCATCGTCACCGGCTGGGGCACCATCGACGGCCGCGAGGTCTGCATCTTCTCCCAGGACGGCACCGTCTTCGGCGGCGCGCTCGGCGAGGTCTACGGCGAGAAGATGATCAAGATCCAGAAGCTGGCCATTGCCACCGGCCGCCCGCTGATTGGTCTCTACGAGGGCGCGGGCGCGCGCATCCAGGACGGCGCGGTCTCGCTCGACTGGATCGCCCAGACCTTCTACCAGAACGTGCAGGCCAGCGGCGTGGTGCCGCAGATCTCCGTGATCCTGGGCGCCTGCGCCGGCGGCAACGCGTACTCGCCCGCGCTCACTGACTTCGTGGTGATGGTGGACAAGACCTCCAAGATGTTTGTCACCGGCCCGGACGTGATCAAGACCGTCACCGGCGAGGAGATCAGTCAGGAGGAGCTCGGCGGTGCGTGGACGCACATGGCCACCGCGGGCAACTGCCACTACGTCGCCGAAAACGACCAGGAGGCGCTGGACTGGGTCATGGACCTGGTGAGCTACCTGCCGGCGAATAGTCGGGAGAAGGTGGACACGAAGGCGTCGATAAGCAGCGAGCCCCGCGAGGCGCTGGATCAGCTCATCCCCGACTCCCCCAACACCCCATACGACGTGCGCGAGGTCATCGCCGAGCTTGCCGACGACGGCGAGTACCTCGAGATCATGGAGCAGCGCGCCGAGAACGTCGTCACCGCGTTCGGGCACATTGACGACCAGGTCGTCGGCTTTGTGGCGAACCAGCCGCAGGTGTTCGCCGGCTGCCTGGACATCGACTCTTCTGAGAAGGCCGCCCGCTTCGTGCGCACGTGCGACGCCTTCAACATCCCGATTGTCATGCTGGTGGACGTGCCCGGGTTTTTGCCCGGCGCGGGCCAGGAGTACGGCGGCATCCTGCGCCGCGGCGCGAAGCTGCTCTACGCCTACGGCGAGGCGACCGTACCGAAGATCACCGTGACCATGCGCAAGGCCTACGGCGGCGCGTACTGCGTCATGGGCTCGAAGGGCCTGGGCGCGGACGTGAACCTCGCGTGGCCGACCGCGCAGATCGCGGTGATGGGCGCGGCCGGCGCCGTCGGGTTTATCAACCGCAAGGAGATCAAGGCCGCCCGCGAGTCCGGGATGGACGAGCAGGCGCTTAACGAGCTGATCGCCAGCTTCGAGCGCGAGTACGAGGACACCATCTTAAACCCGTACAACGCCGCCGAGCGCGGACTCATCGACGCGGTGATCTTGCCCTCGGAGACGCGCGACGCGATCGCCGCGAACCTGCGTCTCTACCGCGACAAGACTGTCGCCCGCCCCGCCCGCAAGCACGGCAACATGCCGCTGTAAACCTCTCACCAGCCTAAAAGGACGATTCATGACGATTAATCCCATTGCCGCACTCAATTCCGCCCGCCCCGCACTCATCTTCCAGGGCCAGGGAAGCCCCTGGCAGCGCGCCCTGCATGATGCCGCCTCGCCCACCGCGCGCGTGACACTGCGCTCGCTTCTCGACGCCGCGCTTTCCCTCACCGGCCCAGTCGCCCGCCCGCTGGCCTCTGCGGTGCCGGGCACGGTCGACCGACTCGGCGCGATCTTGAACGCCGACGAAAAGGTCGGGTCGCTGCCCATGGACGCGCACCCGGCGGTCTCGGTGCCCGGCATCGTGCTCGCCCAGCTCGCGGCGATGCAGCACCTGCGCGACCTCGGCCTGGAGGTCGAAAACGTCGATCTCGCCGGCCATTCCCAGGGCGCGCTCGGCGTGTCCGCGGTGAAGCACCCGAAGCACGCGCTCGCCTTCGCGCTCATTCTCGGCGCTGCCGCTTCGACTGCCTATGGCGCGCGCGATACGGCCCCGCGGATGCTCAGCGTACGCGGTATCCCGGTCCCGGCGCTTACCGACCTGCTCGACGAGAAGTATCTGTCCGTAGTCAACGGCCCGCGCCACGCAGTCCTCGCCGGCGAGCCCGCGGAGCTGGCAAAGGTCCGCGAGGCCATCGAGAAGCATGCGGAGGCCTTCAACGCCAAGCTGGAAGCAGCCGAGTTCGGCGGCTCCGAGCTCACCCCCATCTTCGACGAGCTGCCGGTTGCCTACCCCTTCCACCACGCAAGCGAGGCCAACACCCGCGCCGTCGACCTGGCCGCCGAGTGGGCAAAGCAGTGCGGCCTGGATCTAGGCGAGAACTCCCCGCGCGCGCTCGCGCAGGCCATCCTGGTCGACCGCCACGACTGGCCCGCCTCCGTGCGCGGCCTGCTCGACGGCGGGGCGACGCACGTCGTCTCGCTCGATGCAGCGCTCACCGGTATCACGTCGAAGCTCGTCGCCGGTGCCGGCGTACCCGTGATCACCGCCGATAACGCGCGTGCCCGCGACGCGCTTGCCACCCCGGGCACCGAGATCCCCGAGGCGGTCTCCTATGAGAAGTTCGCCCCGCGCCTGGTGCGCCTGCCGGACGGCAAGGTCTACACCCAGACCCGCTTCTCGCAGGTCACCGGCCTGTCCCCCATCATCCTGGGCGGCATGACGCCCACCTCGGCGGACGGCGAGATCGTCGCCGCCGCTGCCAACGCCGGCTACTGGACCGAGCTCGCCGGCGGCGGCATGTACTCCGAGGAGGTGTTCAACGAGCACCGCGACACGCTCGCCGAGCACCTCGCGCCGGGTCGCACCGCCCAGTTCAACACCATGTTCTTCGACCGCTTCCTGTGGAACATGCACTTCGGCCAGACCCGCATGGTGCCCAAGGCTCGTGCCGCCGGCGCACCCTTCAACGGCGTGTGCATCTCCGCAGGTATCCCCGAGGTCGAGGAGGCCACCGAAATCATCGACGGCCTACGTAAAGACGGCTTCCCCTACATCGCGTTCAAGCCGGGCACCCCGACCCAGGTCCGCGACGCGGTCGCGATCGCTGCGGCAAACCCGGATGTGCCGGTGATCCTCATGGTCGAGGACGGGCATGCCGGCGGCCACCACTCCTGGGTGGACTTGGACGACATGCTGGTGGACACCTATGCGCAGGTCCGCGAGCACGACAACGCGATCCTTACCGTCGGGGGTGGGGTGTACTCGCCGGAGCGCGCCGCGGAGCTGCTCACCGGCGCGTGGGCGCAGCGCTTCGAGATGCCGCACATGCCTGTCGACGCCGTCTTCTTGGGCACCGTCGCGATGGCCACCAAGGAGGCGAAGGCCACCGATTCGGTGAAAGACCTGCTGGTCAACACGAAGGGGCTCAGTCCCGCGGACAACGGTGGTTGGGTGTCGCGTGGTTCGGGGCGCAACGGCGTGGCGTCGTCGCAAAGCCACTTGCTCGCCGACATCCACGACCTGGACAACTCTTTTGCCAAGGCCTCCCGCCTGATCACCAACATGCCCGCCGAGGAGTACCACCAGCGCCGCGAGGAGATCATCGCCGCGCTGGCTAAGACCTCCAAGCCGTTCTTCGGCGACATCGAGGACATGACCTATGCCGAGTGGGTCGAGCGCTTCATCGAGCTGGCGCACCCGTTCGTCGACGCCTCGTGGGACGCCCGTTTTACCTCCACGCTGCGTCGCATCGAGGCGCGCCTTTCTCCGCAGGACAGCGGCGAGATTGTCAGCCAGTTTGCCGACGGCCCGCAGGACCCGCACGAGGCGCTCGCCCGCCTCATCGAGGCCTACCCGCAGGCCTGCGAGATCCGCGTCTCCCCGCGCGATGCCGCCTGGTGGATCTCGCTGCACTACGCCTACCCGAAGCCGATGCCGTGGGTCCCGGCGATCGACGGCGACCTGAAGATGTGGTTTGGCAAGGACACGCTCTGGCAGGCCCAAGACCCGCGCTATACCGCCGACGAGGTCCGCATCATCCCCGGCCCCGTCGCAGTCGCCGGCATTACCCGCAAGAACGAGCCGGTCGCAGAGCTGCTCGGCCGCTTCGAGGCCGCCACGACGCAGGCGCTTCTCGACGCCGACGTCACCCCCACCGACCGCTTCGCCCGCCTCGCTGACGCCGTGAGCGTCGAGGACTACCTGCGCGCGGCCCCGACCCTGTTCTGGCACGGGCACCTCATGGACAACCCGGCCTACACCATGGACGATGCGAGCTTCGAGATCGTCCACGACTTCTACGGCTCCGACGCCTCCGATGGGGACAGCGGTCTGGCCATCCGCATCCACACCGACTCCTACTGGGACGACCTGCCGGAAGACCAGCGACCCTTCTACGTGCGCGACGTGACCATCCCGATCAACCTGCCCGAGGGCGTGCACACCGGTGCCTCGCCGGTCGTCGACGACGCGCGCCTGCCGAAGGCCGTCTTCGACCTGCTCGCAGGTCTAGCCGGCGTGGGCTCGGTGTCCGAGGCCGGCGATACGATCACCGAGCTGCCGTCGATTATCGCGGGTTCTGCGGATACGGCGCACCCCTTCGGGCTTGCGCGCACCAGCTTCCACTTCCCCGCCTCCCTGCTGCAGGCGCACACCGCGGTCACCGGCGCAGCCCTTGGCACCGACGTGCCCAATGGCACGCCCGATGCGCTGGTCGGCCCATGCTGGCCGGCGATCTATACCGCGCTCGGCTCCGCCGCCCTCCAAGACGGCTACCCAGTCATCGAGGGTCTGCTCAACGCCGTCCACCTCGACCACCTCATCGCGCTTGCGCCGGGCACGGACCTGCACGCGCTTGCCGACGGCCGCGAGCTTACTGTCACCTCCTGGTGCAGCGGCATCGAGGAGTCGGTCTCCGGGCGCATCGTCACGGTTGAGTTGCGCATTGCAGACGGTGAGCGCGACGTCGTCAAGCAATTGCACCGCTTTGCCATCCGCGGCCGGGCGACGACCTCTACCCCGCCGAGTGTCGCGCCCGAGTTCGGCGGCGTAGACGCCTCCATCGAGGCGACCCCGCGCTCCTTTGTCGACCGCGCAACAGTGACGGCCCCTGCCGACATGACGCCTTTCGCGCTGGTCTCGGGCGACTACAACCCGATCCACTCCTCCTACAACGCCTCCGGGCTCGTGGGCTTAAGCGCGCCACTGGTGCACGGCATGTGGCTATCTGCCACCGCGCAGCACCTCGCCGGGCGCCACGGACGCGTGACCGGCTGGACCTACTCCATGTACGGCATGGTGCAGCTTGGCGACGAGGTCGAGCTGACCGTCGAGCGCGTCGGCCGCGCCGGCATCCAGCCCGCGCTCGAGGTGACCTGCCGCATCGGCGGCGAAGTCGTCTCCCGCGGACTGGCGCTGCTCGCGCAACCGGCGACCGCCTACCTCTACCCGGGCCAAGGCATCCAGTCCGAGGGCATGGGTGTCGGCGACCGCGCGGCCAGCCCCGCCGCCCG
Source organism: Corynebacterium imitans (assembly GCF_000739455.1). Classification (NCBI taxonomy): domain Bacteria; kingdom Bacillati; phylum Actinomycetota; class Actinomycetes; order Mycobacteriales; family Corynebacteriaceae; genus Corynebacterium; species Corynebacterium imitans. The sequence continues at coordinate 567,403 of NZ_CP009211.1, read as the reverse complement.
CGAAATCTGGCGACGCGCCGACGCGCACACCCGCGAAAACCTGGGCTTTTCCATCCAGCGCATCGTGGACGCCAACCCGACGGAGCTCACCGTGCGCGGCGAAGTGTTCAAGCACCCCGACGGCGTGCTGCACCTGACGCAGTTCACGCAGGTCGCGCTCGCCGTGGTGGCCTACGCGCAGACCACGCGGCTTCGCGACGCGAACGCGCTGGCCACCGGTGCCATGTACGCGGGCCACTCGCTGGGCGAGTACACCGCGCTCGCCTCGCTGGGCAACATCTTCGACCTGGAATCCGTCATTGACGTGGTCTACTCCCGTGGCTCTTCCATGGGCTCGCTGGTCCCGCGCGATGCGGACGGTAACTCCGACTACGGCATGGGTGCGCTGCGCCCCAACATGATCGGGGTGTCCGACGCTGAGGTCGCCGACTACGTCGCCAAGGTGGCGGCAGACACCGGCGAGTTCCTGGAGATTGTCAACTACAACATCAAGGGCCAGCAGTACTCCGTCGCCGGCACGAAGCGCGGCCTCGCCGTCCTGGCCGAGCGCGCGGGCGCTGTGCACGAGCGCGCCTACGTGCCGGTGCCGGGCATCGACGTGCCTTTCCACTCGCGCGTGCTGCGCTCCGGCGTGGCCGACTTCGCCGCTAAGCTCGACGAGCTTTTGCCCGCGCGCATCGACGTCGACGCCCTCGAGCACCGCTACGTACCCAACCTGGTCGCGCGCCCCTTCGAGCTCACGCAGGAATTCATCGACGCCGTGCGCGCCGAAGTACCTACCGACGACCGCGCCTCCCAGGACGCCCTCGCCGCGCTCGACCCAGACACCATGGACCGCTCCGACGTCGCCCGCGTCCTGCTGATCCAGCTCCTGGCCTGGCAGTTCGCCTCGCCGGTGCGCTGGATCGAGACCCAGGATCTCATCTTCGCCCGCGTCGAGCAGGCTATCGAGGTGGGCCTGGCGTCCGCGCCGACCCTGACCAACCTGGCCAAGCGCGAGATGGCAGTGACCGGCCACCACATCCCGGTGGTCAACGCAGAAGCGAACTGGGAGCAGGTCACGCTCAGCGACACCGTCGCCGCGCCCGAGCCGGAGGCCGCGGAAGAGGAAATCGTCGAGGCAGAAGCGTCCGCGGAAACCACGCCCGCAGACACCGCGCCTGCCGAGCCCGCACCGGCTGCGGCGGCACCCGCCGCGGCACCGGCAGCCGCGCCCGCGCAACCCGCTTCCGACCTGCCGTTTCACGCCGCTGACGCAATCAACGTGCTGTTCGCCTTCCAGAACAAGATCCGCCCCGAGCAGATCACGGATGCAGACACGATCGAGGAGCTCACCGGCGGCGTCTCCTCGCGCCGTAACCAGCTGCTCATGGACATGTCCGCCGAGCTCGGCGTGCCCGCCATCGACGGCGCCGCCGAAGCCGACGTGGTCACCCTGCGCGAGCGCGTGAACACCGCAGCACCCAGCTACACCCCCTTCGGCCCGGTGCTCACCGAGGCGATCGGCGCGCGCCTGCGCCAGGTCCTCGGCGCCGCAAGCCTCGCACCCTCCCACGTCGCCGACTACGTCACCGGCACCTGGGCGCTGCCCGCAAGCTGGGTCCCGCACGTCGAGGCCGCCGTCCTGCTGGGCACCCGCGAGGAGGACTCGGTCCGCGGCGGCACCCTTGCCACCCTGCCGCAGGCCAGCTCAAAGGCCGAGGTCGCCACGCTTCTCGACGCCGCCGTCGAACTCGTCGCCGCCAACCACAACCAGGAAGTCGCCAAGGCTTCCGCCGCGGCCTCCTCCGGCGGCGGGGTCGTCGACTCCGCAGCGCTCGACGCCTACCGCGAGGAAGTCTCCGACACGCTGGTCGCCACCGCCCGCACCCTGCTGGACAAGCTCGGCGTGGAGTCCGCGGCCGCAGACACTTCCACCGACGCCGAGGCAGCCGCCGAGGCCCGCAACGTGCTTGACACCATCGAGGCCGAGCTCGGCACGAACTGGGTTGCGCAGGTCTCCCCTGTCTTCGACACCCGCCGCGCCATTCTTTTCGACGACCGCTGGGCCCAGGCCCGCGAGGACCTCGCCCGCATTGCCACCGGCGACACCGGCGAAAACACTTCCCGATTCGCAGCAGAACGCTTCACCGGCACCGGCCAGACGATCGCCGACCAGGCACGCTGGTACGCCGCGCACACTGAGAACGCACCACGCAAGGTCCTAGAGGAGATCGCGGCCAACGCGCTCGAGGCCCCACAGCTCGAGTACGCAGACGACGTCGCGCTTGTCACCGGTGCCGCACCCGGCTCCATCGCCACCGCCTTAGTCGAACGCCTGCTCGAGGGCGGCGCGACCGTCATCATGACGGCTTCGCGGATCACCCAGTCCCGCAAGGAGTTCGCACGCCAACTCTTCCGCGACCACGGCACCCCGGGTGCCGCGCTCTGGCTGGTCCCGGCGAACCTGTCGTCGTATCGCGACGTCGATGCGCTCATCGAATGGATCGGCTCTGCTCAGCGCGAGACCGTGGGCAACGAGGTCAAGCTGATCAAGCCCGCACTCGTCCCCACACTCGCCTTCCCCTTTGCCGCGCCTGGTGTCTCCGGCTCGCTGGCAGAGGTCGGCGGGAACACCGAAACGCAGGCAAGGCTGCTGCTCTGGTCGCTGGAGCGCACCATCGCCGGCCTGGCCCGCCTCGCCCAAGACGCGGACGTGCCCACTCGCGCGCACATCGTGCTGCCGGGCTCGCCGAACCGCGGCACCTTCGGCGGCGACGGCGCCTACGGCGAGGTCAAGGCCGCGCTCGACGCGATCGTGAACAAGTGGCACGCCGAGACCGGCTGGCCCGAGGGCGTGACGCTGGCCCAGGCGCGCATCGGCTGGGTTGCGGGCACGCACCTGATGGGCGGCAACGACGTGCTCATCCCCGCCGCCCGCGACGCCGGCATCCACGTCTGGGACCCGGAGGAGATCTCCTCGCAGCTCATGGGCCTGGCCAGCGCTGCCTCGCGCGCGAAGGCACAGCAGCACCCGCTGGACTTGGACCTGACCGGTGGTCTCGCCGACTCGGGGGTGTCCATCGCTGAGCTCGCCCGCGAGGCGAACATCGAGGCCACCCCGGCGCAGGACACCAGCACCGACTCCGATGCCCCGCACATCAAGGCGCTGCCGAACGTGGCCAACCCCGCCCAGCCGGACGGCTCGGCGATCGGCAAGCTCGGCGAGGTCACCTGCCCACTGGACGACATGATCGTCATCGCCGGCATCGGCGAGGTCTCCTCCTGGGGCTCTGGCCGCACGCGCACGGAAGCCGAGTACGGCATCCAGCGCGACGGCACAGTCGAGCTCACCGCCGCCGGCGTGCTCGAGCTCGCCTGGATGACCGGCCTTGTCCACTGGGCCGAGGACCCCACCCCGGGCTGGTACGACGCCGACGGCCAGGAAGTGGCCGAGGAGGACATCGCGGACCGTTTCCGCGACGAGGTCATCGCGCGCGCCGGTGTGCGCCGCCTGAGCGACAAGTACTTCCTCACCGACGGCGGCTCCATCGATCTGACCGAGGTCTTCTTGGACCGCGACGTCACTTTCAGCGTCGCCAACGAGGCCGAGGCACGCGAGTTCGCCGAGGCCGACCCGGATAAGACCCGCATCACCTGCAGCGACGGCGAGTGGCAGGTCACCCGCCTGGCAGGTGCGACCGCGCAGCTGCCGCGCAAGGCAACGCTTTCTCGCTCCGTCGCCGGCCAGATGCCGGAGGGCTTCGACCCCGCCAAGTGGGGCATCCCCGCCCAGATGGTGGACAACATGGACCGCATCGCGGTGTGGAACCTGGTCACCGCTGTCGACGCGTTCATCTCCGCGGGCTTCACCCCCGCTGAGCTGCTGCGCGCGATCCACCCGGCGGATGTCGCGTCCACCCAGGGCACCGGCATCGGCGGCATGGAGTCCCTGCACCAGGTCTTCGTCTCCCGCTTCATTGGCGAGGAGCGCCAGTCCGACATCCTGCAGGAGGCCCTGCCGAACGTGGTGGCCGCGCACGTGATGCAGTCGCTGGTGGGCGGCTACGGCTCCATGATCCACCCGGTCGCCGCCTGCGCCACCGCCGCGGTATCCGTGGAGGAGGCCGTGGACAAGATCACACTTGGCAAGGCCGACTTCGTCGTCGCCGGCGGCATCGACGATGTCCAGGTCGAATCGCTCCAGGGCTTCGGCGACATGAACGCCACCGCCGAGACTGCGAAGATGACCGCGCAGGGCATTGACGACCGCTTCATCTCTCGCGCAAACGACCGCCGTCGCGGCGGCTTCCTCGAAGGCGAGGGCGGCGGCACCCTGCTGGTAGTGCGAGGCTCGCTCGCCGCGGAGCTGGGCCTGCCGGTGCATGCGGTGGTCGCCTACGCCGATTCCTTCGGCGATGGCGCGCACACCTCCATCCCGGCACCGGGCCTGGGCGTGCTCGCCGCGGCCCGCGGTGGCGAGAACTCGCGCCTGACCCGCAGCATCACGTCGCTTGGGCTTTCACTTGACGACGTCAACGTCGTCTCCAAGCACGACACCTCCACCAACGCCAACGACCCGAACGAGTCCGAGCTGCACTCCCTGCTCTGGCCTGCAGCCGGCCGCGACCCGCACGCGCCGATGTACGTCATCTCGCAGAAGTCGCTCACCGGCCACGCCAAGGCGGGCGCAGCTCTGTTCCAGATCGGCGGGCTGATCGAGGTCTTACGCACCGGCCGCCTGCCGCAGAATGCGTCGCTGGACTGCGTCGATCCGCTGATTGCGCCGAAGGCCACCAACCTGGTCTGGCTGCGTGACACCCTCGACCTTGGCGAGGGCGCAGTGAAGGCGGCGGCGCTGACCTCGCTGGGCTTCGGCCACGTCGGCGCGCTCGTCGTGCTCGCTCACCCGGGCGTGTTCGAGGCGGCACTCGCCGCCGAGGGCCGCGACGTCGAGGCCTGGCGTGCACGCGCCACCGAGCGCCTGCGCGCCGGTGCCGGCCACCTGGAGGCAGGCATGGTCGGACGCGCAGCCCTGTTCGAGCAGGTGCACAACCGCCGCTTCGCCGAGGGCCACACCCACGACAGTGAGATCGCCCTCCTGCTGGACGCGGACGCCCGCCTGGGCGAAGACGGGGTGTACCCGGTCGCGCCGTAAGCTCACCGGCGGTGCGTGCCGCCGGTAACACCACCCAGTCGTGCAGGGGATATACCTGCTGCAGACGTCAACGGGGTGGGCCACTTCCCCGGCCCACCCCGTTGGTGTGTGTGGGGGGGGACTCAAGAGCTTCCTTCCCAAGTCCGCTCTCAACCTCTGGTTGCCTGCTATGGTTTATGCGCATGAAACGTGGTGGGGGTACTACAGACCGAGGTTTAACCTGGGTCAAAGATTTTCTTATCATTATCTTGTTCCTGTTCGCCGGGTTGTTTTACTCAGCATTAATCTTCAAGGATCCAGTAACACAAGAAGCTGTCCTCAATCTCGGTGCTAAGGTGTTGGGTCCCTCGATTCCAGCAGCAGTGGCTTTTTACGGAGTCATGAAAACTCTTGAGAACACACGTAAGCAAGATCTGCTTAAAGAATGGCACTCAAATCTGCGTTGGGCGACGGACCTCTGCGCATCAAAAGAGCCGGAAGTCGTCGCAATCGGAGTCGCTGCCATCGATGCTCTTGATGACGCGCCTTTCCTAGGAAATAATGAGAATGACCTCGTCGATTCATTAATCAAGCAAATAACCAAAAGTTGGGACTCCGAGAGCAGGTGACATGCATGGAAAAGCGCCGTACCCCCAATCAAGAGATTTACGTCCCAAAGACCAACGTTCCCCCAAACGCGGGCCAGATCGCCGCGGCCAAACTCATCATGAAGCGCCACCGCGAGGGCAAAGGGCGCGTGGAGATCACTCCGAAGATCCGTTACCTCGCAAGCTACGAGGACTAAGCAGTTTTCCGCCCCGCCTCACCAACTCTTGCCAGCACGCCGGCGCGAAAACCTATTTTCCCTGGCTACACCGTGTAAACACGGCGTAGAATCGAAGGCACACGCACCGAAAGGATTTGGCATGAAGGCAGTTCGTTACTACGGAAAAGAAGACCTACGAATCGACGAGATTGCAGAGCCTGAGGTACGCCCCGGCACAATCAAAATCGCTCCTGCCTACACAGGCATCTGCGGTTCAGATGTCCACCTCTATTTCGACGGCCCCATGCCCCCCCGCCCCGTCAGAGGATGCGCCGCATCCCGTCTCCGGAGAAACGCTGCCCGTCGTGATGGGGCACGAGTTTTCCGGCGTCGTTGAAGAGGTCGGCCCGGGCGTGACCGGGATCAGCGTCGGCGACCACGTCGTTGTTGAGCCTTTCATGGTTGACGGCACCTGCCCCTCCTGCAATCGCGGTGACTACCACCTGTGCGACCAGATGGGGTTCATCGGGATTTCCGGCCGCGGCGGCGGGCTCTCGGAGCACATCGTTGTGGAAGAGCGTTGGGTACACCCCACCGGCAGCATCCCCCTCGACCAGGCAGCGCTCATCGAGCCACTTGCAGTGGCACACCACGGCATCGCCCACGCCGGCTACGCCAACACCGACCACGAGGGCGAGTGGGCGCTCGTCGGCGGCGCTGGCCCCATCGGCCTGCTCACTGGCGCAGTTCTCAAGGCGTATGGGATGAAGGTCATCATTTCGGAACCATCTGGCGCACGTCGTGACAAGGCGCTCGAAGCTGGGGTCGCAGACCACGTGGTCAACCCGCTCGAGGAGGACCTGCACGAGAAGGTTACTGAGCTCACTGACGGCGAATTGGTCTCCGTGTCTTTCGACGCGGCTGGTGTCCCTCAGGTGCTTCAGGACCTCATTCATGCAACACGCCCCGCTGGCCGGATTGAGGTCTTGGCCCTTCACATGCACCCCTACTCCATGGACATCATGGCGGATCTCACGATGAAGGAACGTGTCATCGGTTCTTCCATCGGCTACTGCAACGATCATCCCACGGTGATCAAGCTTGTACAGGATGGAAAGGTCGATCTCGCCCCGTTCATCACGTCCAAGATCAAGGCGGAGAACGTTGTCGAGGACGGGTTCAACGCGCTGCGGAACCCGCAAGAGGTCAAGATCCTGGTTTCGATGGACTAGCGCTTGGCTACGGGCTCCGGACAACTGCTTTTCGGGGCCTTTCCGCTGTGCCACGTGGCGTCGAAAAGCAAGCACTCGGGCGAGTGTGTACCCCCGTTTGTTCACGAGCCGGGCGCGCGCATAGTGTTATCTGGATCTCAATTCACAGGCGTGCCACGTTAGTTCACGCACCTGGCTTGAAAGGGCTCCATTGAAGTACCGGCTCGCGCACTCTGGCATGCAGGTTGACCTCGAGTTTTCCCCGGATGCACTCCGCCGCCGCTACCGCGAGGAAAACACCAAGCGCGCGGGCACTACCTCCCCGAAGCGCACGCACGCGCTGGAGGATAATGACCCGTGGTCAACGCCCACGCCGCGCGAGCCTTTCGACCGCGAGGTGGACATCCTCGTCATCGGCGCAGGCTTCGCGGGGCTGACGCTCGGCGCGAAGCTGCATAAGGCGGGCCTGGAGGACTTTCTCATCGTGGACCAGGCGGGTGACTTCGGCGGGACCTGGTACTGGAACCGCTACCCTCGCGCGCAGTGCGACGTGGAGGCCTACGTCTACTACCCGCTGCTGGAGGAGACGGGCTATGTGCCGTCGAGTAGGTTCCCCATGGCGCACGAGACCTTCGACTACTGCCAGCACATGGCCCGCTTCTTCGGCCTCTACGACAGGGCCGTCTTCCACACCGGTGCAACCCGCGCGGTGTGGGACGACGCAGACCAGGTCTGGACGGTTGCGACCAACCGTGGCGACACCATCCGGGCCCGCGTAGTTATCCGCTCCAACGGCGGTTTCGGTGCGCCGGTCACCCCCGCCATCGAGGGGATTGAGACCTTCCCCGGAAAAATCTTCCACTCCTCGCGCTGGGACTACGGCTACACCGGGGGTTCGCCACAAGACCCGACGCTAACCAAGCTTGCCGACAAGGTCGTCGCCGTCGTCGGTTCCGGCGCGAGCGCCGTCCAGATCATCCCCGCGGTCGCGGGTCAGGCGCGGCACACCTACGCCATCCAGCGCACGCCGGGTCCGGCGATCGGCGACCGGGACACCACCCCGACCGACCCCGCGTGGTGGTCCGCGCTGCCCAAGGGTTGGCAGCAGGCCCGCATGCAGAACTTCGACGCCAACACCTCCGGCCTCCTGCAGGACGAGGACATGGTGAACGATCACTTCACCGGCTACGTCAAACGCCTGGCCACCGCCTGCGACATCGTGCCGGACCTCGCACAGGTCGACCCGGCCGACCGGCCCGAGGTCTTCGAGCTGCAGGACATGGCGCTCATGGAGGATATTCGCGCAGCTATCGACGCCACCGTCACCGACCCCACCACCGCCGAAAAGCTCAAACCCTTCTACAAGCACCGCTGCAAGCGGGTCACCTACGACGACGGTTACTTCGCCGCCTTCAACCGCGCAGACGTCACGCTCATCGACGCCCCCGTCAACGGCCTCGAGAAGATCGAGGGCAACCGCCTGCATGCTGGCGGCGAGGTGTTTGAGGCGGACTGCATCATCTTCGCCACCGGCTACGACACCACCCGGGATCCGTTCTCCCGCACAGGCTTAGACGTCATCGCCGCCGACGGCGAGACCCTCTCCGAGCACCACGGACAAGGCCTGCGCACCCTCCACGGCGCGCTTACGGATAACTTCCCCAACATGTTCCAGATCGGGACGAGCCAGATCGCACTGTCACACAGCAATACCTCGGGCATTCTCACCCAGGCCGAGCACATCGTCGACATCATCTGCGAGACCCGCCGCCGCGGCGCCACCTCCGTCGTGCCCACCGCCGAGGCCACCGCAGCCTGGGCCGCACAGGTCAAAGAGAAGGGCGCGCCGCTGCGGGCCGCGTTCGCCCAGTGCGTGCCCGGCTACTACAGCGGCTACGAGCACGGCGACGGCGCTTTTACCTCCCAGATCTACGGCGAGAGCATCGTCGCGTTCCGCCAGCTGCTGGAGCAGTGGAGGGCATCCGGCTACGAGGGCCTCGCTTTTCGACGCTAACCCGCCCCCTTGCGAACACACATTCGACCAACTTCCTGCCGCTGTTCGCCCGGGCAGATACTGTAGTGCGCATGACTCCATCCCCGTACGCCGCCGCACTGCTCAACGCCGTCGATACCGCCCAAGCCGATAACCCGCTCGCCCCGGTGACCGTGCTGTGCCCCACGCCCGCCTTCGACGATGTCGTCGCCGCGCTCGCCACCGGCGGCCCACGCCTCGGAGTCGACGTGGTCACGCTCGACATGCTGCTTTCCCGCGCCGCCCGCGACCTGGCGCCGCGCACGTTATTGCAGCGCAGCGACGTCGCCGCCTTCGTCGCCGCAGCACTTGCCGAGGGTGCGACGCCAACGCCCTTCCACGAAGCGCAGCTGCACACCTCCGCGGCCACGCACGAGGCGCTGACGGATGCCCTGTGTGCGCTCCTCAACAGCCCCGCAGGATGGCGCACGCAGCACGGCGGGGCAAAGCTGCCCGAGATCGTGGCGCAGCTCACCGAGCGTGCCAACGCGCACTTTCACGACACCCACTTCACCTTCCCGGACGTAGTAGAAGCGGCCGCCGCCTCCCACCGTGGGGCGCTTGTCACCGTGGGCGCGTGTGCCCACGACGCCCGCACTGAGTGGGCGCTTGCCCAGTTCCCGGATGCCACACCCGTGGAGCTGTCGGACCTGCGCGAGCACACCGAGCGTGTCTCGCTAATCTCCGAGCCGGACGAGGCGGCTTACGTCACCGGCCGCATCCTCGATGCCGTCGCGGACGGCACTCCACTGCACGCCATCGCGGTGGCCTACTGCGAGGACGCAGAGCTGCCCTTCCTCACCCACACGCTCGATGAGGCGGGCATCCCCTACCACGCGCCCGCGCGCGAGGTATGGGCGCAGCACAACGTGTTTCGCGCGCTGCGCGCTCTGCTCACGCTGCGCCCCGAGGAGATGCACCGCCACCAGCTCGTGGAACTGCTCTCCACCGGGGAGATTAAAGACTCCCCCGGCCTACGCGCCTTTGACGCCGGTTCGCGCGACCGCCTCGGCACCGCGCTGACCGGCCGCGATTGGGATGCGGTCCTTGCCACGGCCGCGCGCCAGGCCGAGGACGCTACCCCGGACCGCGAGCGTGTCCCCGAGCGCAGCATTACCGCCGCCCGCTGGGTTGTAGGCCTGCGCGAGGTGCTCACCCCACTCTGGGAAACGAAGAGCTGGGAGACATTCGCCGGCGCGTTCCGAGACGTGGCAGGCGCAGTACTCTCCGACCAGTCCCAGCTGGCCGCCTTCCTCGACCCGCTGTGCGAGCAGCTCGCCGCCCAGCAGGGCACGCCCAATCGCGAGCGCGCGCTCGAGATCGCCAGTGCCTTTGCCGCCCGCCCGACGCGCGCCACCACCACCGGCGTGCTCACGGTCGGCCCGCTGGAAAGCCTGGACGGTCGCAACCTCCAGCTCGCCTTCATCACCGGCACCACCGACGCGGCCCTGCCCGGCACGCTGCACCCAAGTGCGACGCTGACGCAGGCGCAACAGCAGACCACCCCGGAGCAGTTTCTGGCTAGGCGGGGCCGTACGCTTGCGGCAGCGCTTGAGGCGTCGAGAAGCATTGTGCTCACGCGGGCCCGATCCGGCATTAGCGGCGGAGGGCTGACCGAGCCCTCGACCTGGCTCGACGGGGAGGAAGTGCCCATCAACGCGCTGCACCCAGCACTTGCAAGTGGTGAGCGCACGCCGATCAGCCGCGCGGAGCTGGCGCTGGCGAACGCACTGGCAGGTACCCCGAGCGAGCGGGCGGTGCGATACGCGCAGATCATGCGGGCGCGACAAGCTGGCGAGGCCGGCGAGTTCACCGGTTTTGTCGGTTCCGATGTTGGCCTGCGCACGCTGACAAAACCGATCTCCAGCTCCGCACTGGAGGGCTTTACTAGGTCTCCGCTGGCGTTTTTCATCGAGCGTGTCACCGGCAATTGGGTGCTGGCTGACGACGCGGCGGAGATGGAAGTCGCCGCCGCGGACACCGGCACCATTCTGCACGCCGTGTTCGAGCGCTGGACCAACGAAGTGTGGCTGGACAACCCCGCGCGCCCCGCGTGCTACGCCGACCTGGACTGGGACGGTGAGGCCCGCGCCGCGCTCGAGCGCATCCTCAGCGAGGAGCTCGCCGCGCGCCGCACCGACCAGGTCAACCCGCTGGTATGGGAAACTTTCGCCGAGCAGGCGCTTGCCGACGTGCTGACCTGGCTGAAGGCCGAACAAGGCGAAGCCGAGGACGGGTGGACCCCGCTGGCGACCGAGTTCGCCTTCGGCAACACCGAGGACGAACCCGCCGCGTTGCTTCCGCTGCCCGAGCTCGGCGTCGAGCTTCCCGTCAAGGGCTACGCCGACCGCGTGGACTACAAGGTAGAAGACGGCGCCGTCACCCTGCGCGTGACCGACTACAAGTCGGGCAAGGGCAAGACGACGGATTCGTACGTGGACCAAAAGACGCCGACCGGGCAGGTCAAAGATGGCGCGCCGCACTACTACTTCCAGCTCGCCCTGTACGGCTACATCGTGCGTACCCTCGCCGCCACCGGAGATCCGACCGAGCTTTTCCCCGGCGGGCCCGGCCTGTGGCCCGGGGACATCGCCGCAGTGCAGGCGCGCTACTGGTTCTTCCGCGACCCGAAGGATTCGCACGTCAAAATCACCGTCGACGACAACGCGGTCGCGACGCTGCAAACCAACCTGGGCAACGTCTACCGCCACATCCAGCGCGGCGCGTTCCCGCCGCACGCCATCCCGGAGCGTTGGGCCAGCGACGAACGCCTGCGCCTCGGCGTGTCCAACTACAACGCGCTGACCGCGATTCTGCCGCCGCTGGACTTCGACCAGCCGCTGCCCACTGAGTACACAGAGCCCACCGAGCCCGCCGACGCTTAGCCCGCGAGAGGAACACCAAAAATGACTACCGCACAGTTTGCCGACCGCCTCGCCGAGGACGAAGCCAACCGCGAATTCATCCAGAACCAGGTCAACCTTTCCTGCTTCGTCGAGGCGGGCGCCGGCTCCGGCAAAACCGTTATGCTCATCCAGCGCCTGCTCACGCTCATCATCGAGCACGGCGTGCGCATCGACGAGATCGCCGCCATCACCTTCAACGAAGCCGCCGCCGCGGAGCTGACCGCCCGCCTGCGCCGCGCGCTCATCCAAGTCTGCGACACTGGCGAGTACACGCTCGGCAACGGAGCGCCCCGGGGTTAAGCGACATAATGTGTGCTTTTTTGGATATGGATTCCCGGTCCTGCCTGGGCCTACGGCGGGACAGTGCTCGTTGAATCGGGATTCCCGGCCGTAGACCGGAAGGTCCACCACTTCAGGCGTTGGATGTGCTATGGCAGCAGGCTGTTAAACCAGCTGCATGCCAACTCAACACAGAAAGAGAAAACACAACAGGCCCCTATGCCCGGCATGCGAGCACACCGCCACAAAAATGGGCACCACCTCCAGCGGAACACAGCGATGGCGCTGCACACACTGCGGGCACACCTTCACCAACCCCAACACGGCCAAGACCAGCGCATATCGGTTTTCCGTCTTCATCGATTGGATCACCGGCCAACGCCCCCTCGACGCTGTAGCTGCTGCACACAACGTCTCCAGGCGCACACTGATCCGCTGGTTCACCTACTTCTGGTTCATCATTGTCCCGTGCAAACCAGACCCGTACCGCGTCTACGACCAGCTCTTTATCGACGGGACCTACTTCCACAAGAAATGCCTGCTTGTCGCTGCAACCAGCGAGCACGTCGTCGCCTGGCACTGGTGCACACGAGAAACCGCCTACGACTACGCCAAACTCTTCGACCTGATCGCCGAACCCCTAGTCGTGACTACAGACGGCTCCGGTGGCGCCCACAAAGCCATCAAACAATGCTGGCCAAACGCTGCTATCCAACGCTGCCTCGTCCACGTACGCCGCGACACCATCAAAGACACCACACGCCAACCAACACTTACCGCCCACAAAGCACTGCTTCGCCTCGGCAACCAGCTGACCCACATCACCACCCGCGATCAGGCAATTGACTGGGCACTTCGCCTCAACCGCTTCCATGACCTCTACGGTGACTGGCTCAAAGACCGCACCTACCGCAACCAAGTCGCCCCAGAGGAGATCCCAAAACGCATCCGCGACAACCAGCAATGGTGGTACACCCATCCCAGAGCCCGCAGAGCCTACCGCCGGTTCGAGCGCCTCTACCAACAAGGCCACCTCTTCGTCTGGCTCAACCCACCACACCGCACCACAACCGAGTTGAAGACCACCACAAACAGCCTGGAAGGCGGCGTGAACGCACAGCTGAAACACCTTGCCCGAGCCCACCGCGGCGCATTTGACGAACACCAACGAATCATCATGGACTGGTGGCTCTACCTGCACACCCAACACCACGATGACCCGCTGGCGCTAGCAATCGAGCAAGACTTCGGCCACGCAGGCTACGCACACGCCCGCCAGGCACACATGCGTGAACGCGACCAAGCCAACTCACCCGACGGCCGGCCGAAAGTCTACGACACCGGCATCGACACCGACTTCAACCCCTCCTGGGCCATCCGATACGGCTGGGCAGGACGCTCATAACCCCAGCACAACACCCCTACCCCCCATCCCGGCCCCCTGAAAAAGCACACATTTTGTCACTTAAGTCGACACGCCGAGAAAAGCACACATTTTGTCACTTAAGTCGCGCCCCGCACCTTCGCCGACGCTGCGCTGGCGAAAACCCGCGCCGCGGGCGCGCTCCAAGGGCTGCCCGGCGCGGCGCTCGGTACGCTGCACTCCTTCTGCCTGCGCGTGCTCAAGCAGTACCCACTCGAGGCGGGCCTGCCGCCCAAGGTCGATGCCGTCGACGACCTCGCCGCCTACTTCTCCCCCGCCCAGCACAGCGAGGCGATCATTGAGACCATCACCGCGCTGTTCGAGGGCAACGAGGAAGCCGCAGCAGCCATCAACGCCCTGCCGACGGACATCACCGCAGACGAATTCCTCACCCAACTGCAGTTTCTTCTGGGCGAGGGCGTGACCTTCCAGCACATACAGGAACTGGCTGAGTGGATGGATGCGCACTGGGGCGAGCTCGACGCCACCATCGCCGCGCCCGCCTTCGAGGCCCCAGCGGAAGACGAGCTCCGCGCCAGCCTGCGCAAAGAGCTGCGCCTGATTCGCGACCGCGCCCACACCTCTGGCGTTTCCGAAAAGCTCCTAGCGTTTTTCGACGACCGCCTCACCGACCTCGACGCGGCCAGCTCCCTCGCCGAGCTCAGCCTGCCTACACCACGTACTCTCGGCGGCAACGGCGCGGAAGCCAAGGACGCCAGAGCGGAGTACAAGACCTTCCGCGAGCGACTCGGTGCGCTTGGGCTCTACGCCGGGTACGCGGCGACGTCGACAATCGCCCCCGTGCTCGCCGCACTCGTGCGGGAGGCCGCCGACGCCCGCCGCCGCACCGGCGTGCTCGAGTTCCACGACATGATCTACCTGACGCAAAAACTCGTAGACAACGACGAGGTGCGCGCGAAGCTGCACGAGCAGTACCGCGTCATCTTCGTCGACGAGTTCCAGGACACCGACCCTGCGCAGCTCGACATCGTCACCGCGATCGCCCGCGGCCCACACGACACCCCGCAGCCCGGCCGCCTGTTCATGGTCGGCGACCCGAAGCAGTCGATCTACAAGTTCCGCAACGCCGACATCGACACCTACGTCGCCGCTCGCACCAGCGCCGCCGCCCGCGACGCCGACCACGGTGTCAAGCAACTCTCGCGCAACTTCCGCTCCTCGCAAGCCGTCGTCGCCGCCGTCAACGAGCTCTACGGGCAGCTTTTCGACGCCCACGCGGCCTCCACCAACGGCCCCGCCCAAGCCCACTACGTGCCCATGCTCCCCCAGGACGCCACGGACGGCCGCGAGGGTGCGTTCATCGTCCTACAGGATTCGGACGCGGAGGACCTCACACCCGCTGAGCTGCGCGAGCGCGAAGCCGCGGACGTCGTCGCGCTCATCCGCGCGGCGGTTGCGGGGGTGGACCCGCGCTTCGTCCACCACAGCGGCGCGCGCGCAGGTGGGCCCATGCGCTACTCCGACATCGCCATCGTCGTGCCCACGCACAACGATGCGCTGCGCCTGATGCAGGTGCTTGATAGCGCCGCCATCCCCTGGGTCTCCGAAGGCTCCGGCGCACTCTTTGCTACCCCGGAACTCAACGACCTGTTCACCGTGCTGCGCGCGATCGCCGACCCGGCCGACGACTTCACCCGCGTCGCCGCCCTGCGCACCGCGCTAGTGGGGTGCTCGGACGCGGAGATCGCGCGCTGGGCGCAGCAGGATCCGACCGCAACGCGCGTTGTGGAGGCCGAGGCACAACTGCGACGACTAGCCGGGGAGGCGCTGCGCGTCGACGCGGCAAGCATGGTGCGCAGCGTCGTTTCCGAATTCGGGCTCGCGGAGGCCTACGCCGCCAGCGGCCACCCCGACCACCTCCCGCGCGTGGAGACGCTGCTCGCGCTGGCCGAACGCTTCTCCGCCGCCACCGGGCTGGGCCTGCGCGAATTTGTCCGCTGGTCCGATGCCCAGGCCGAAACCAACCAGGGCGTGACCGAGCCGCTCCTCGACACCGGCACCGACGCGGTCCGCTTCATGACGATCCACAAGTCCAAGGGCCGCGAGTTTCCCATGGTCATCGCCGCCGGCATGTCCGGGCACACCACGGGCAGCCGCGCCGTCCGGGCTTTCTCCCGCGAAGATGGCACCGCGCAGTTCAAACTCAAGGACGCCCAGACCCCCGACTACCTTTTGGCCAAGGCCTTCGACGACGAAGCCGACGCCAACGAACTGACCCGCTTGCTCTATGTCGCCATGACGCGCGCCAAGTCCGTCCTGGCGATCCCGCTGCAGTTGAAGAAGAATAAGCCCCGGAAGAAGGGCGGGCCGCGTGACTACGCCAAGGCGCAGCGTGGCGCGAAGCTCGCCGCGGTCATCGACGACTCCACCCAGTACGCCCCGATCACCCGCGAGGAGCTGCCCGGATTTGACACCACCGCAGCGCCCGCGGCACCAGACGCGGAACCCGGCGCGCCGGCCGCTAAGCGCTTCAACGCCAACGCGGCAGCACTCGCTGAGGCGACCGGTATCACCCAACGCATGGGGGTGACCGCCATCGCGCACGCCGCAGACCAGGCCAACGACACCCCGCGGCACACGCGCCTGACCGGCACCCGCCTGCGCGCATCCCTCGACGAGCAGGTGTCCCGTGCGGGCTACCCGGCGCGCCAGATCACTACCGGGCTGTTCCGCGATAACGCGGGAACCGAGTTCGGCTCCGCCGTCCACGACGTGATGGAGCACCTGCCCGCCGGCGGCGAACTCGAGCAGATCGCGGCGACCGTCGCCTCGCTCTACGAACTGCCGGAGGGGGCGGCGAAGGAGGTGGCGCGCGTCGCTGACTGCTTCGCGCAGTCCGCCCCGTACGCGCGCAGTCTTGAAACGGAGTCGCACCGGGAGGTCCCCGTCATCGGTACCGTCGACGGTACCGCGGTCAACGGCTACATCGACCTGCTCTACGCCGACGGCGACGCTTGGGTCATCGCCGACTGGAAAACCGACGTCACCGCAACCCCGGAGACGGTGACCAGCTACTTTGTGCAGTTGGACATCTACGCCACGTTCCTCGAGGAAGCGCTTGGTCAAAAAGTCACCCGCCTCGAGCTCATCTTCGCGGGCACGGAAGGACCGCAGGTTGTGGTGCACGAGCGGGGCGCGTAGCAACGCCCCCGAAACACCCGTGCCCGATCGGACGATAGGCTCTGTGGTTTCATCTTTGTTGCATGACAGATAGGGGCATAGACTGAGGGCTTATGGGCGAAAAGACTGCTAAACCCGATTTGAAGACCACTGCGGGCCGCATCCAAGACCTGCGCAACCGCCTCGACGAGGCGCGCACGCCTGCGGCCGAGCACGCGGAGGCGCCGACTGAGGGCGCGATGACGGCTCGCGCGCGCGTGGAGAAGCTGCTCGATGAAGGTTCCTTTGTAGAGACCGACGCGCTGGCCCGCCACCGCGTCGAGGCCTACAAGATGGACCGCACCAAGCCCGCCACCGATGGCGTGATCACGGGCTATGGGCTTATCGACGGCCGCCGGGTCTGCATCTTCAGCCAAGACCCCGACATCTTCGACGGTGCCATCGGCGAGGTCTACGCCGAGAAGATGCTGAAGCTTTATGACCTGGCAACCAAGACCGGCGTGCCGATCATCGGCATCTACGACTCTGCCGGCCCACGCTGGCAGGAGGGTATTGTCACCGCGCACATGCAGGCCAAGCTGCTGCGCGCGGCCACCCAGGCTTCCGGGCTGGTGCCGCAGATCGCACTGATCGCCGGCGAGGTGGCAACGCTTGCAGCCACCACGGTGCCGCTTGCCGACGTCACCGTGATGGTCGAGGGCGCGAGCCTGCACCTGGCGGACACCGACATCGTCGGCCAGGTCTCCGGCACCCCAACCACGGCCGAGGCGCTCGGCGGCGTGGGTGTCCATTCCGCGGAAACGGGCCTGGCGCAGGTCACTGCAGCCGACACGGCGGACGCGCTCGACGCGGTCCAGCGCATCGTGGGCTACCTGCCGCTGAACAACCAGGCCGCCTCCCCGCTCGGCACGGACGCCGCCACCTCCGAGACGGACCTGGACGCGATCATCCCCGACGACGACGCGCAGCCCTACGAGGTCGCCGACATCATCGCCGCAGTCACCGACGGCGACTTCTTCGAGCTTTCCGCCGCCCACGCCGGCAACGTGCTCACCGGCTTCGCGCACGTCAACGGCCGTGCCGTCGGTATTGTCGCAACGCAGCCGAGCGCGCTCGCCGGCTGCCTGACCGCGGCGGGCGCGCGAAAGGCCGCCCGTTTTATCCGCACCTGTGACGCGTTCAACCTGCCCATCGTGCAGTTCGTGGACTCCCCCGGCTTCGTCCCCTCGGAGGACGAGGAGCGCGCAGGCGCGGCCGCCGGTGCCGCCGCCCTCGCCTACGCCTTTGCCGAGGCCCAGGTCGGCACCATCACCGTGATCACCCGCAAGGCGCTCGGCACCGCGTACACCGTCCTCGGCTCCAAGGGCCTGGGCGCGGACCTGGTGTTCGCGTGGCCGACGGCGCAGATCGCGCTTGCCGACGCCCCCACCGCCGCCGCCCGCCTCGACGTCGACGCCGAGGCTTACGCCGCGGAAAACATCAACCCGTATGTGGCGACGGAGCGCGGCCTGGTCGACGCGGTCATCCCACCCTCGGAGACCCGTCACCACGTCCTCGAGGGCCTGCGACTGCTGGAACGCAAGGTGGTCTACCCGGTGCAGAAGAAGCACGGCAACATTCCGCTGTAGCCGCTATACTTTTGCTACACTAAATGCTTTCTTGACGAAAGGATGACTATGACTGCACCAACCGCGACCCTGTTCACCGTCACTAAGGGCAACCCCACCGAAGATGAGCTCGCCGCCCTGTCTTCGATCCTCGCCGATATGCAGGCCGCCGCCAAGGCGAAGCAGCAGCCCGCGGACCGCAACCGCTGGGGCGCGCCCGCCCTGCCGCAGCACCAGAACGTGGTGTTTAACCCGCACGCCTTCGCCAACGTCACCTACTTCTAATTCATGCGCCTCGTCCTCGCCTCCCAATCGCCCTCCCGCCGCATGCTGCTCGAGCAAGGCGGCATCACCCCCGTCCTCCGACCCGCCCATATCGACGAGGACGCGATCATAACCGAGCTTGGCGAGGCCGAACCGCGCATCATCGTCCAAAAACTCGCACAGGCCAAGGCCGCCACCGTCGCCGGAGATTTCCCCGCTGACGTCGTCGTCGGCTGCGATTCCATGCTGCTTCTCGACGGCGAACTACTCGGCAAGCCCCACACCCGTGAGCGCACCATCGCGCGCTGGACAGCCCAGCGAGGCAAAGAAGCCCACCTGCTCACCGGCCACGCCGTGGCGCACAAGGGAGAGTGGGTCGTCGATACCGTTGCAACCGCGATCCGCTTCGGCGACGTCTCGGACGCCGACATCGCCGCCTACGCCGCCTCCGGCCAACCGCTCGAGTGCGCAGGCGCGTTCACGCTCGAGGCGCTCGGCAGCTGGTTCATCGACTCCATCGACGGCGACCCCACCAGCGTCATCGGCCTGTCCATGCCGCTTCTGCGCCGCTGCCTCTACCGCTTCGGGCTCAACGCCTCCGACTTTTGGGACTAGTACCCGCGGGCTTGAAGAAACTCGTCGAGCACCGCAAGCCCTTCGGGGTTCGCGTCCACGCACATGCGTAGCCAACCACCGATCGTGTTTTTCGGGTTGCGCACGCTCGAAGGTTCGCTCAGGTCGAGCGCGCCCGTGCCGAACAACGCTTCATAAATTGGCCGACGCTGTGCATCATCCGTCCCCATGTCAATAGCCAGCTTGATGGGCACGTCCCCGCTACGGTTGCGGAAATTCACGTCCGCGCCGCCGTCGATAAGCCTTTGCACCAGCGCAGCGTCGCCCTCCCCGAGGTCGCGATGCCGACCAAGCAGGATCGTCAGCGCGTTCTGCCCGTATTCCTCGCGCGACGCGTCAGCGCCACGGTCCAACATGTCGTTGCAGATCTTCGCGCGCGCCTCCGGATCACCGTTGGTCAGTGCTGCGAACAACATGTCAGTCACATCGTTTTTCGCGGGATCGAAGACCTCGCAGAACTCTTCGTAACTGCCCTTCTGTGCAACATACAGCGGGCTTGCCATGGGGCCTCCTTCGCGTCGGGTTGCGCACTACTGTAAAGCCTCTGGTGCGTGGGCGCTCGTCGAAAAGCGCAAACTGCTAGCCTGGCGCCATGGAAATCAACGACATGCTCGCACCACCGCCCCTGCACCTGCCCGAAGACCCCGCGCACGGCAAGGACCTCTTGGACCGCGAGACCGCGCTCGCGCACCCGGACTCGCCTGCGGTATGGGCCGCCCGCGCCGAGGCGGAGCTCGACAGCGGCGACGAGCTCGTCGCGTACGCGTACGCGCGCACCGGCTACCACCGCTCGCTCGACCGCCTGCGCGCCAACGGCTGGAAGGGCTGGGGCCCGGTCCCCGCCTCCCACGAGGCGAACAAGCCTGTGCTCAAGGCCATCGCGATGCTTGCGCTTGCTTCCAAGGCGATTGGCGACGATGCCGAGTACGACCGCTGCCGCCAAATGCTTTCCGACGCCGACCCGGCCAGCGTCGACGAACTCCTCTAAGAAGCCATGCAACGCATCGTTCCCGCCGCTGTCCTCGCGGCACTGCTCCCGCTTGCCGCCTGCAGCACCGAGCCAGCCGACCCGACCACCGTGACCGTCACGCAGACCACCGTGGTGGAAGAACCCACCGCGGCAGACGACGCTGCGCCGTCGGCTCAGCAAGCACAGGACAACCCGGAGACCTGCGCGCAGCTGCCGAAGGACCCGCGCGAGGTCTACCCTTCCGGCACAGCCCCCGGCCGCATGCCCGCCGACGACGGCAGCGACTACAACTACTGGATCGATGACATCGATAACGCCTACGACCCGTGCGCGCCCCTGAGCTGGATCGTCTTCCGCGGCTCGCTTGGCGACGAGCACAGCCACGCCGGCACCGCAGCCTCAATCGCCGACGGGCTGGCGCTCTATATCAACGGCGAACCGGCCAAAGAGATGAAACTCTTCGGTCGGATCGACAACATCACACCACTCGAAAACGGCGGCGCCACCTTCGAGTGGTCGGAGCGCGGCCAGTACACCGCCGACGGCTACGTCAACCACTACTCCGCAGAACTCCGCGTCATCGACGGCGCGGTTTCAGCCGTTGCCGGTGACACCGCGAAGTTCCACGAGTGGTGGGACTACCCCGTCAGCTATTTGCTCGGGACGTACGATTAACCGCGCTTACGCAAGCTTCGCCTCGATGCGGCTGATGGCTTCCTTGGCCACCAGCTCCTGGATGCCCATGTCCAGCTCCGAGGTGAAGCCGACGCACGAGCAGTTGATCTCGCCGAGCACGTAGGTGTCCTCGCCGGTCTCGTCGTCGTCGGCAAGCATGAAGTCCGCGGTCCAGATCAGCGGGATGTTGTCGCCGCCGAGCTTCTCCGCAATCACCGGGCGGGCCTCGGCGAACATGTCGATGAGTTCCTGCCACTCCTCCGGCTTGTTGTAGGTGTACTTCGCGCCGGAGAACAGGGTCGCGGAGAACGCGTCGCCGCCCTCGGCCGGCTTCTTGTGCACCACGAAGACGGGGTGCGGGCCGACGAGCAGGATGCGGATTTCGCCCTCGGTGATGCGCGGCATGAACCGCATGTCCACGAGCATGCCGTTGTCGCCCACGATGTACTGGTCGCAGAAGTCCATGAATTCGCCCAGCTGGCGGACCTCGGTGTGGTTGTCCACGGCCTCGGTGCAGCGCAGCTTGGTGTCCAGCGGCAGCGCGGTGCCCGGCTCGACGCTGGCGGCGGCCTCCTCATCGTCGAGGCGCACACGCCAGATGCCGGAGCCGGTGGAGCCACGGTTCTGCTTGAGCACGCGCTCGCCGTAGGACAGCGACGTCGGGAACGTCTTGTGGAAGGTCTCCACGTCGTAGTAGGCGGCGGTGTCGGCGGGCACCAGGTCGGTGTCGTTGAGCTTGACCAGGGCGTCCTTGGCACCGTAGGCCATCATCTCGCCCGGGGTCGACATGCCGACCAGGCCAGCGACCGACAGGCTGGTCAGCAGCTGGAAGTAGCCCTGCTCGCCGCCCGGGATGTTGCCGGGGTTGACGCGCGAGATGTAGCCGTCGAAGTTCTCGCTGACGTACGCGTAGATGTCGTCGCTCCACTCGGGGCGGTAGTAGACCACCTCGGCGTGCCAGCCGGCATCCTTGATGGCGTTGACGATGGGCATGGTGTCTTTGCGGTGGCCGTCAAAGTACTTGTCGGATCCGCCTTCAACCTCGAAGACAACAATTGCTTTGTGCACGGGGTGGCCCTTTCTCTCTTGGCCCGGCTATGTTCCGGCGCCAATCAGCTCTTACCCATTAAATTTTAAGACCAGTGCCACGTTTTCTCTCCACGAGCGCGCCCCAAGTGGGCAAGTTCACACCCGCCGCCCTCCCCCTGCGCTGAGCCGTGCGCAAGGCACCCCCGCGCGGCGATTTTGCCTCGCCGGGGGCGTACATTCTGTAGGGTTGGGGCGGAGAAAACCGGCGTGGGAGCGTCGATAAGCATGCAGATGAAGGGGAGCAACCATGGCCATTGAGCTCGATGATCACCCGAAGTTTAAAGACTTCGCGCACCCGGAGAAGTTCGTCTCCGCAGCGTGGCTGTCCGCGCGCCTGGGCAAGCCGGGGCTGCGCGTGGTGGAAAGCGACGAGGACGCCTACCTCTACGACATCGGGCACATCCCGGGCGCCGTGCGCATCGACTGGCACCGCGATCTGAATGACCCCGTCACCCGCGACTTCATCGACGGCGAGGCCTTTGCCAAGCTCATGAGCGACCGCGGCATCTCCCGCGACGACACGGTCGTGGTCTACGGCGACAAGTCTAACTGGTGGGCCGCCTACACTGCCTGGATCTTCGAGCTGTTCGGCCACCCGGATGTGCGCCTGCTCGACGGCGGCCGGGATGCGTGGATGGGCGAGGAGCGCGACACCTCGTTTGCCGTGCCGGAGTACCCCGCCACCGAGTACCCGGTGGTTCAGCGGCAGGACAAGCCGTACCGCACCTTCGCTACCGATCTGTTGCAGCACACTCCCGCCCAGCTTATCGACGCCCGCCACCCCGGCCAGTTCGACGGCACCGACGGCAACGCCTCCGACCGCGCGCCCGGCAAGTCGCCCTCCACGCTGCGCCACGGCCACATCCCGGGCGCGGTGAACGTGACCTGGGGCCGCTCCCTGTTCCCCAACGCGCTGTTTAAGGACCTGCCGGACATCGCGGCGATCTACGAGGACTTCGACCGGGATGCCGAAACGGTTGTGTATTGCCAGCTGGGCGAGAGCTCCGCGCACACGTGGTACGTGCTCAACCACATCCTCGGCTTCACCAATATTTCGCTCTACGACGGCTCGTGGGCCGAGTGGGGCAACATGGTGCGCGTGCCCGTTGAGCAGGGCTCGGGGGCCTAGTTTGCTTCTCGACGTCGCGTTGGCCGCCCGCCTCCGCGGCGTTTTTTCATGCGCCCTGGTTGCAGGAAATCGCTGGGACCTACCGGCGAGTTGTAACATGGGGCGTCGAGAACCGATATAGTTTGGCATCACTAATCGCTTGCAAGAAAGACGGGATGTTTTCGTGCCTACTTCAAACGACGCTTCTACCGCAGCCACCCAGAACCTCAGCCACTCGCTGACGAAGGTGCTGGTAGCCAACCGCGGCGAGATTGCCGTCCGCGTCATCCGCGCGGCGAAAGACGCAGGTATTGCCTCTGTCGCCGTGTACGCGGAGCCGGACAAGGATGCCCCCTTCGTCGCCCTCGCCGACGAGGCCTTCGCCCTCGGCGGTGCGACCGCGGCGGAGTCTTACCTGGACATGGACAAGCTTCTCGACGCCGCGGCGAAGTCCGGCGCCGACGCCATCCACCCCGGCTATGGTTTCTTGTCCGAAAACGCCGAGTTCGCCCAGCGCGTCATCGACGCGGGCCTGACCTGGATCGGCCCCTCGCCTTCAGCCATCGCGGCACTCGGCGACAAGGTCACCGCCCGCCACATCGCCGAGGCTGCCGACGCCCCGATGGCGCCGGGCACCAAGGACCCGGTTGCGGATGCCGAGGAGGTCCTCGCGTTTGCCGACGAGCACGGCCTGCCGGTGGCCATCAAGGCAGCCTTCGGCGGCGGCGGGCGCGGCATGAAGGTCGCCTACACCCGCGAGGAGATCCCGGAGCTGTTCGAGTCCGCCACCCGCGAGGCCACCGCCGCGTTTGGCCGTGGCGAGTGCTTCGTCGAGCGCTACCTGGACAAGGCCCGCCACGTGGAGGCCCAGGTACTCGCTGACCAGCACGGCAACGTCGTCGTGATGGGTACGCGCGACTGCTCCCTGCAGCGCCGCTTCCAGAAGCTGGTCGAGGAGGCCCCGGCCCCGTTTTTGACCGACGAGCAGCGCGAGCGCATCCACTCCTCGGCGAAGGCGATCTGCAAGGAGGCCGGTTACTACGGTGCCGGCACCGTGGAGTACCTCGTCGGCTCCGACGGGCTCATCTCGTTTTTGGAGGTCAACACGCGCCTGCAGGTCGAGCACCCCGTCACCGAGGCCACCACCGGCGTGGACCTGGTGCGCGAACAGTTCCGCATCGCCCGCGGCGAGGAGCTCCGCTTTGACGCCGACCCCGCCCCGCACGGCCACGCCATCGAGTTCCGCATCAACGGCGAGGACGCCGCGGCGAACTTCATGCCGGCGCCGGGCACCGTCGCCGAGTACGCCGAGCCGGCCGGCCCGGGCGTGCGCGTCGACTCCGGCGTGCGCGCCGGCTCGGTCATCGGCGGCCAGTTCGACTCCATGCTGGCCAAGCTGATCGTCCACGGCGAGACCCGCGAGGAGGCGCTGCAGCGCGCCCGCCGCGCGCTCGACGAGTACGTGGTCAAGGGTCTGCCCACCGTCATCCCCTTCCACCGCGCGATCGTCGACGACCCGGCGTTTGTCGGCGACGGCGACTCCTTCGGCGTCTACACCCGCTGGATCGAGGAGGAGTGGGTCAACGAGCTGCCCGCCGCCGACGCGGATACCGAGACCGAGACGGACACCGACAACTCCCGCACCTTCGCCGTGGAAATCAACGGCCGCCGCATCGAGGTGGCTCTGCCCTCCTCCCTGCTGCTCGGCGGGGCGCAGCGCAAGCGCCCGAAGAAGCGCCGCTCCAGCGGTTCGAAGGCTGCCGTCTCGGGCGATGCCGTCGCTGCGCCGATGCAGGGCACCGTGATCAAGTGCAACGTTTCCGAGGGCGACACCGTCGAAGAGGGCGACGTCCTCGTGGTGCTCGAGGCCATGAAGATGGAAAACCCCGTCAAGGCGCACAAAGCCGGCACCGTCACCGGCCTGGCCGCCGAGGAAGGCGCCCAAGTGAACAAGGCCGCCGTGCTGATGGAGCTGAACTAGCCTAGCGCGGCAGCAGGCCGTCGATGCGCCACTGCGCCACGGTCTGCAAAATCTGGCCGATCACCGGTGCCGAGGCGGCGAGCACGCCGACGATGATAATCGCGATGACCGGCAGCGTACCCTCATCCATATTGCTGCTGGCCTCGATGCGGCGTGCGGACCCCGCCGCCGCGCCGGACAGCGCGTCGTCCGGCAGCTCCGCGCGGTGGTCGTTGACCTGTGGGGCGCGGAAGTAGTCGGCGATCAGCCGGATCTCCTCGCCTTCGGTCACCTCGTCGCCGTTGTTCGGTACGGACGCGCGCGAGAGCTGGTGCTCGCTGCCGCTCGTCGTACGAATAACGCTGATTCCCGAGTAGACCCCGAGGAACCCGCGCCGCGGCGACCACACTGGCCCGCCGGAGTCGCCGTGCTGCCCGCTGACCCCGTCGAAGTAGAGATTGTTGTCGATGCTGCCGGCGAACGTCCCGCACTGCACCTGCCGCGAGGCCACCCCAAAGGTGCAGACTTGCTCGCCTTTCGCCATCTCGCTTAGCGACGCCACCGCGTCCCCACTCCGACCATTCACCCCCACCCGCACGCCTGGATCCCAGCGGATCGCGGCCCAGTCGTTGCCGGTACCTTTGCCCCACTTTGATGAGGGGTAAAACGTGCCCACCTCGCCGGTGGTTGACCCGTCCGCGCGCTTGAGGCGCACCCGCTCACCGGTGAGCCCGCAGTGTGCTGCGGTGTAGCTGATGTTCTCCGCGCGGTCGTTGTAGGCGATCGCGCAACTTGAGGCGTCCGCCACAACGATCTGCGAGCCCTGCTGCACCACTTCTGCCGCTCCCGCAACCGGCGGGGCGGCAAGTGCGGCAGCTGCGGCGAAGACGGCGGCGCGACGGGCAACGGTATGCATGGGCCAAATAGTACAACCTATCGCCTTGCTATTGTGGGGCGCATGGAATTCCACTTCCGCAGAGCCAAAGAAGCCGACCGCACCTACCTCCAACGTCTCAATTTCCTCACCGAGGTCTTCGGTGACGAGACGGCCCCGATGCACCCGCAGGAACGCGAGGGCATCGTCGCCGGCGTGCACGAGTACATCTACGGCTGGGACCCGGATTCTGACGGCGGCATCATCGTCAGCGACGAATTCCACACCCCGGCCGGCGGCATCTGGTTCCGCTACTGGGCTTCGCCGGATGAGGGGCACGCGAACCTCGGCCCGGACATCCCGGAGCTCGCCATCGCCGTGGAGGGCCGCTACGCCGGGCACCGGCTCGGCGCGCTCCTGCTGGAGCAGGCCGTACTTCTGGGCCAGGAGCAGGGTGCCGAGCGCCTCGCCCTGTGGGTCGACCCGGACAACCCGCGGGCCCGCCACCGCTACGAGCAGTTCGGCTTCGACGACGTCAAGGGCAAAGCCAACGTCATGGCGCTCAATCTCTAAGTTGCGGGGTGCCCGGGGCTGCATTAGGTTGTGGGCCTATGGGGGATCAACAACAATTACGGGCCTTTTTGGCCTTTAAAGCAGGGGGAATCGCCACACTCCGGCTTGTCTACGAGGCAGGCCTTGATGCGGATACGCTCATTGGGATGGGCGCGGCAGACGACTACGCCGACACACTCGTGCGCCTTGCCCGCCGCTTCTTTCGGCCCACCAGCCACTCGCGCTACCAACTCGAAGCACGAAGCGCGGCAGAAACCAACCGCCACTGCATCGAAACCCTAGAACTCATCGAACGCACCGCCAGGCGCATCACCAACCCCACCAAACGCTGGGAATACACCGCGCAGCTGTGCGCCACCGAGGGTGATACCACCACCATCAGCAAAAAGGCCGCCCGGCTGCGCAAAACCTTCCTGCCGCCGCGCCCACCACAAGACGGGGTACGCATCCAACGCAGCGAACAACACGACAAATTCATCATTCGGCTCACCGGGCCCACCAACGACTTACAGGACCTGGTCACCACGTTTGAAACCCCCGGCGAGGATGGAAAACCGATTGATCCGATCGACTGGCTGGTCAACAACCGCCACATCGTCCAAGCCCCCGTGGCAATACACGCGATTATCACCGACAAGGACATCGACCACGTCCTTTCCGGCACCGACGATAAACCCGACCAGGAACCTGTGGTGGTGACCAACACCGGTGTGAAGATGACCACCAGCCAGGTGCTGCGCCGACATATCCTGCCGGATGGCTACATCACGCTGGCCGCACCACACTTAGGTCCCATTAACACCCACCGGGCACGCCTTGCCTCACCGGTGCAGCGCCTCGCACTGGAGGCGGACTCGCCAACCTGCTGCTGGCCGGACTGCACCACCCCGATTTCCAAGTGCCAGGCCCACCACCTGACCGACTACGCCCAAGGTGGAGAGACGCACCCGTCGAATATGTGCTGGCTGTGCCCGCACCACAACGCGGTTAACGGGCAACCAGACCGGGGCAGGATGGCGCGCATCGACGGCCGGATCGCCTGGATCGGCCCAAAATACGGCACACCCAGATTCACCGGCCGCGACTACATTGATGCCGAAACCATCATCGGCGGACCCGCCCAAGGCGCACCGCCTAGAGGATCAGGTTAATCACCGCGGTCAACAGCGCGACCACACCGATGAGCGCCGCCATGTACCAGGACTCCCCACCAGTCTCCTGCGGCGCGCTGTCCTCGGGGATGGCCCCACCCGCCGCCGTCGGCGGGGGCTTCGGCGCGCCCGCAAGCGCCGGGCTGCCGAAGTAGTCGACGAACGCGTCCGCTAGCGCGTCTGCGATGTCATCGCCGTCGGCGGTCGTGGCACCCAGCAGCAAGGTCTTGGTCTCGCCGTTGAGGTTGTTGCGCCCGGAAACCGTGGCGGAGTGCACGCCCATAAACCCGCGGCCCGGGGCCCACACCGGTCCGCCGGAGTCGCCGGGCTCGCCTGGCGCGATGTCGACGAGGAAAGAGTTGCCCACCCGCGCGTGGAAGACCCCGCAGGTGGTGGCCCGCGTCGCTCGGCCGTAGGTGCACACCGGCTCGCCAGGGCGGACCGCATCCAGCGCCACTGCCCCGTCGCCGCTGTACTCGTTGGGCCCGACCTCGACGCCCGCGTCCCAGTCGATGCGCGCCCAGTCGTTCGTCGTGCCCTCACTCGTGGCGGAGGTGGTGAGGGTGCCGGTGGGCGGGGTGAGCGTGCCGTCGGCAAGCAAAAGGCGCACCCGGTCGCCACTTTCCCCGCAGTGCGCTGCGGTGTAGCTGGATGCGCCAAGGTTAAAGCCGACGGTGCACGCAGAGCCATTAACGACGATCCCGTCGCCCTGGTCCACCACCGTCGGCTCCGCCGCGGTCGCTGCAGTGTGAGACAGCGCAAGCGCCGCCACACCGCAGGCCACAACGAGTTTTTTCACCCCACCGAGTCTACCCGAGCACCCGGGTGGGCAAAATAACCGCTAGGAGATGACCACCACCAGGTCGCCGCCCTCCACCTTGGTCGGCTGGCTAAACGCGAGGCGCTCGATCGTGCCGTCCTTGGTGGCGGAAATGCCGGCCTCCATCTTCATCGCCTCGATCGTGGCGACCTGGTCGCCGGCCTTGACCTCGTCGCCCACCTTCACGGTGAGGTTGACCACGCCCGCGAACGGTGCGGCCACATGGCCCGGGTTCGAGGTGTCGGCCTTCTCAGCCTCCGCGACCGTGGACTCGGCGCTCTCGTCACGCACCAGCATCGGACGGATCTGGCCGTTGACGGTGAGGATGACCTGGCGCATGCCCTTCTCGTCCGGCTCGCCGACGGCGTCGAGGCGCACGGACAGCGGCGGGCGCTGTTCGTCGATCTCGCCGTACCAAATCATGGTCTCCTCGCCCTCGACAAGGCCGTAGAAAAAGGTCTTGTCGGAGAGCTGGTCGGTCACACCGTAGGTGCGGCGGTGTTCGAGGAACTCCGCGTACTGCTTCGGGAACAGCAGCTTGTCCAGCGCCGCGCGGCGGGTGGTGTGGTCCTCGGAAGCGAGGTCACCCTCGAGCTCGGCCGGGACCTCGACGGTGTGATCGACGGGGCTGCGGTCGGCGAGTGCCGCGTCGCGAAGCAGCGGCCAGCCGCCCGGAGGCGTGCCCAGCTCACCCTGCAGGAAGCCGATGACGGACTCGGGGATGTCGTACTTGCGCGGGTTTTCCGCGAAGTCCTTCGGGTCCACGCCCGCGCCCACGAGGTGCAGCGCCAGGTCGCCGACAACCTTCGACGACGGGGTGACCTTGGTGGGGCGGCCGAGGATCTCGTTGACTGCGGCGTAGTAGTCCTCGATCAGCTCGAAACGGTCGCCCAGGCCCAGGGCGTTGGCCTGCGTGCGCAGGTTGGAAAGCTGGCCGCCCGGGATCTCGTGCTTGTACACGCGACCGGTCGGGCCGGGAATACCGGACTCGAACGGCGCGTAGACCTGGCGCACGGCCTCCCAGTAAGGCTCCATGTCGGAGACAGCCTGCAGCGAAATGCCGGTGTCGCGCTCCGTGTTGGCAAACGCCGCGACAAGGGCGGACATCGACGGCTGCGAGGTCGTACCGGCGAGCGGGGCGGATGCCACGTCAACTACATCAGCGCCGGCGTTGGCGGCGGCGAGGTAGGTGGCCAGCTGGCCGCCCGCGGTGTCGTGGGTGTGCACGTGGACCGGCAGGTCGAAGCGCTCGCGCAGCGCGGTGACGAGCTTCGCCGCCGCGCCCGGGCGCATGAGGCCGGCCATGTCCTTGATGGCAAGGACGTGCGCGCCGGCGTCGACAATCTGCTCCGCCAGCTTCAGGTAGTAGTCCAGCGTGTAGAGGTCCTCGGCCGGGTCGAGCAGGTTGCCGGAGTAGGCCATGGCAACCTCGGCGACGGTGGTGTTGGTCTCCAGCACGGCGTCGATGGCCGGGCGCATCTGGGAGACGTCGTTGAGCGCGTCGAAGATGCGGAAGATATCGATGCCGGAGTTCGCCGCCTCCTGCACGAACGCGCGGGTGACCGAGTCCGGGTACGGGGTGTAGCCGACCGTGTTGCGGCCGCGCAGCAGCATCTGGATGTTCACGTTCGGCATCGCCTCGCGCAGCTCATCAAGGCGCATCCACGGCGACTCGTGCAAAAAGCGCATGCCCACGTCGTAGGTCGCGCCGCCCCAGGCCTCCACGGAGGTCAGCTCCGGGGTGAGGTGGCCGACATGCTTCGCCGCTGCGACGAGCGTGTTCGTGCGGATGCGGGTGGCCAGCAGCGACTGGTGCGCGTCGCGGAAGGTCGTCTCGGTCACACCCAGCGCGGTCTGGTTGCGCAGCTTCTCCGCCCACTTTGTCGGGCCGAGCTCGAGCAGCTCGTCGCGAGAGCCGCGCGGGGTCTCGCCGTAGTCGGTGGTGGGCAGCTTCTTCGACGGGCGGATCTCCGTCGGGCGCGGGCCGTTCGGGCGGTTCACCGTGACGTTAGCCAGGTAATCCAGGATGCGGCCAGCGTCGTCGGCAGCCGGCGGGGCCTCCAGCAGGAAGGGGTGCGCGGCGATGTAGCCGGTGTTGATGCGCTCCTTCTGGAAGTCCTGCTGCGACAGCAGCGCGCGCAGGAAACCGATGTTGGTGGAGACACCGTTGACGGTGAACTCGTTGAGCGCGCGCAGGGCGCGGTCCACGGCCACTTGGAAGTTGCGGCCGCGGCAGGTCATCTTGACCAGCAGCGAGTCGAAGTTGGGGGTGATTTCGGTGCCCACGGCCACAGAACCGTCGAGGCGCACACCCGCGCCGCCCGGGGAACGGTAACCGGTCACGGTGCCGGAGTCTGGGCGGAAGCCGTTGTTCGGGTCCTCGGTGGTGATGCGGCACTGCAGGGCCGCACCGTTGACCTCGATGAGGTCCTGCTCCAGGTGGATGTCCGCGAGCTTCGCGCCCGCGGCGATGTACATCTGGTTCTTCACGATGTCCACGCCGGTGACCTCCTCGGTCACGGTGTGCTCAACCTGCACGCGCGGGTTCATCTCGATGAAGACGTGGTTGCCTTCTTCGTCCACGAGGAACTCGACGGTGCCAGCGCCCTCGTAGTTGATCTCCTTACAAAACGCCACGGCATCAGCACAGATGCGCTGGCGCTGCTCCTCGGTGATGTGCTGAGCGGGCGCGATCTCGACGACCTTCTGGTGGCGGCGCTGCAGGGAGCAATCACGCTCGTAGAGGTGGATCACGTTGCCGTAGGAGTCGGCCATGACCTGCACCTCGATGTGCTGCGGGTTGATCACAGCACGCTCGATGTAGACGTTCGGGTCGCCGAAAGCGGCCTCCGCCTCGCGGGATGCCTCAGCGGCGAGGGCCTCGACGTCCTCCGGCTTCTCAATGAAGCGCATGCCACGCCCGCCGCCACCGGCGACAGCCTTGACAAAGACGGGGAACTGGAATTCCTTCGCATACTCGGCCAGTTGCTTCGGGTCGGCGGAGGGCTCGGAGTCCTTCAGCGTGGGCAGGCCGGCGCGCTCGGCGGCGTGGACGGCGGCGGCCTTGTCGCCGGTCAGGTCCAGGGTCTCGGCAGACGGACCGATGAACTTGATGCCGTTGGCGGCACAGGCGCGGGCGAGGTCAGCGCGCTCGGAAAGGAAGCCGTAGCCCGGGTAGACGGCGTCGGCGCCGGTCTGCTTCGCGGCGCGGATAATCTCGTCGATATCCAGGTACGCCTTGACGGGCTGGCCCTCGGTACCAATCTGCACCGCCTCGTCCGCGAACGGGCGGTGGAAGGAGTTGCGGTCCTCCCGGGGGTAGACGGCGACTGTCTTCGCCCCGGTCTCAAACGCGGCGCGGAACGCGCGGACGGCGATCTCACCGCGGTTCGCAACCAGAATCTTCTTGAATGCGGGCAGGTCATTGAGAGGAAGCGTGTCCACTGGAGGTAGGTCCTTTCGCTTTTGTGCCAGGAGCGCGCGGTTCGCATGTCGAACACAGCAGATCGATCATACCGCTAATCCCGACTGTAATGGTCATTTTTATTTGGGAAATCTGCGAAACGGGGGTGGGCTCACACACGCCGCAGCCCGCCGGCGGCGAAGCGGTGCGGCGGGCTGGGGTGAGCGGGGCGTCGAGAAGCGGCAGGCGCTTAGAGGTGACGCTCCTCCGGGCCGTTGTAGGCGGACAGCGGGCGGATCAGGGAGTTGTTCTCGTACTGCTCAATGATGTGAGCGATCCAGCCGGTGATGCGCGCCATGACGAACAGCGGGGTGAAGAACTCGATGTCGAAGCCCAGGATGTAGTAGGCCGGGCCGGACGGGAAGTCCAGGTTCGGGCGGATCTTGATGGAGGTGTTCTCGTACATGGTCTTGGCCATGATGTCGTAGATCTCCACCCACTTCTGGGCGTCCTTCTCCGGGTGCTCGGCAGCCAGCTTCTTGAAAGCGGCCTCCATAGTGGGCACGCGCGAGTCGCCCTTCTTGTAGACGCGGTGGCCGAAGCCCATGACGAGCTCCTTGTTCTTCAGCTTGTTCAGCGTCCACTCCTCCGCGTTCTCCGGCGAGCCGACATCGACCATGTTGTGCATGACGAACTCGTTCGCGCCGCCGTGCAGCGGGCCCTTCAGCGCGCCGATGGCCGCGGTGATGGCGGACCAGGCATCCGCCTGCGTGGAGGTGACGGTGCGCGCGGTGAAGGTGGAAGCGTTGAAGGAGTGCTCCGCGTACAGGATGAGCGACTTCTCAAAAGCCTCGATGTCGGACTTGATGGTGGCCGGGGAGCCCTCCTCGTCGCCGAAGACCATCCAGAGGAAGTTCTCGGCGAAGCCCTTGTCCTTGGTCGGGGCGATGTAGTCCTTGCCCTGGCGGCGGCGGATGTCGGTGGCCACAACGGTGGGCAGCTGGGCGAGCAGCTGGGTACCGATCTTGCGGATGTGCTCAGAGTTCGGGGTGAACTTGTACTCGTCGCGGGTGCCCAGGAAGGACACTGCGGTGCGCAGCACGTCCATCGGGTGGCAGTCCTTCGGCAGGAAGTTGATGACCTGGATGAGCTCCTCGTCGATGTCGCGGTTGGTCATGCAGCCGTTGCGGAACTCCTCGCGGCCTGCCTCGTCCGGCAGCTCGCCGTGCCACAGCAGGTAGGCGACCTCCTCGAAGGTGCAGTTCTCGGCCAGCTCCTGGACCGGGTAGCCCTGGTACAGCAGCGAGTTGGTCTCCGGGTTGACCTTAGAGATGGCGGTGTAGTCGGCGACGACGCCGGCGAGGCCCTTGCGGATTTCCTGATCAGACATGATGTGTACTCCTTTTTGGAAAGAAATGGGTTGGGGGTTGGCTGCTTCTGCCCTACTCGAAGGTGGACTTGTAGCTGTCCTTGGAGTAGGTGAAGACGGACTGGTCGAACTGGTTGTACTCGTTGTAGCGGACCAGCTCGTAGAGGCGCGAGCGGTGCTGCATCTTGTCCAGCCATTCGGTCTGGATGCCGGTTTCTGCGATGTCACGCAGCATCGCCTCGGTCTGGCCCATGGCGATGCGGAAGGTGGTCACCGGCCAGATCACGGCGTTGTAGCCGAGGTTCTGCAGCGTCTCTGCCGAGAGCAGCTCGGTCTTGCCGAACTCCGTCATGTTGGCCAAAAGCGGCGTGTCGACGGCGGCGCGGAACTTTGCAAAGTCCTCCTCCGAGTACAGCGCCTCGGTGAAGATGAGGTCCGCGCCCGCATCCGCGTAGGCTTTCGCGCGCTCGATGGCCTCGTCGATGCCTTCGATGCCGGCGGCGTCCGTGCGGGCGCAGATGACGAACTGGTCGTCGGAGCGCTCGCGCACCGCGGCGGTGATGCGACGGACCATCAGGTCGCGCGGCACGACCTCCTTGCCGTCGAGGTGGCCGCAGCGCTTCGGGTTGACCTGGTCCTCCAGGTGCAGCGCGGCCAAGCCGGCGGCTTCGAACTCGGCGACGGTGCGGGCGGCGCTCATAGGCTCGCCGAAGCCGGTATCAGCGTCGATGAGCACCGGCAGGTTGGTGGCGCGCGCGATCTGGCCGCCGCGGTTGGCCACCTCAGACAGGGTGGTCAGGCCGATGTCAGGCAGGCCCAGGTCGTTGGCCACCACTGCGCCGGAGACGTAGACGCCTTCGAAGGCGCCGATGTCCTCGATCAGGCGCGCGGTCAGTGGGTTGAACGCGCCCGGCAGCTTCGTGATGGTCTCCGCGGCGAGCGATTCGCGCAGTGCTTTACGACGCTCATGCGGCGTTTTTTCTGGTGCAAACATTTAGAAGATACCTCCCGGGATCTCAGGTGCGTTTGCCTTCGCTTCGTCGTTCACCACGACGTTGAGCTCGGACAGGTCTTTCAGGTTTTCCAGGTCCTGCACGGCTGCGAGGAAGCGGTCCTGCTCCTCCGGGGTGACGATGCCCTCGGCCAGGGTGCGGAACTTGGTGATGTAGTTTTCGCGCTCGAACGGGCGGGCACCGAACGGGTGGGCGTCGGCAACTGCCATCTCGTCTTCGATGACGGTGCCATCCGCGAAGGTGATCACGGCGCGGCAGCCGAAGGCCTTCTCGTTCGGGTCCTGCGAGTGGTAGCGGCGGGTCCACTCCTCGTCTTCGACCGTGGAGATCTTGTGCCACAGCTCGACGGTTTCCTTCCGGCCGGCGCGCTCCGGGGTGTAGGAGTTGACGTGGTGCCAGGTGCCGTCCTCGAGCGCGACGGCGAACATGTACATAATCGAGTGGTCCAGGGTTTCGCGGGATGCGGTGGGGTCCATCTTCTGCGGGTCGTTCGCGCCGGTGCCGATGACGTAGTGGGTGTGGTGCGAGGTGTGCAGGACGATCGATTCGATGTCGGCGGTGGACTTGCCGGCATCGGCGATGGTCTGCTTCATGCGGCGCGCCAGGTCGATCGGGGCCTGCGCCTGGTACTCGGCGGAGTGCTCCTTGGTGTAGGTCTCCAGGATTGCGCGCTTGGCCTCGCCGTCTGCGGGCAGCGGGACGATGTAGGTGCGCTCCGGGGAGTGCAGCATCCAGGCGATGAAGCCGTCCTCGCCCTCCCAGATCGGGGCCGGGGCACCCTCGCCGCGCATGGTGCGGTCGACGGCTTCGATGCCCATCTTGCCGGCGAACGCCGGGGCGGAGGCCTTCCAGGAGGAGATCAGGCCCTTGCGGGACTGACGGGTCGCGGTCGTGGTGTGCAGCGCCTGGCCGACGGCCTGGTAGATGGTGTCCACGTCCAACTCGAGCATGGTGCCGATACCTGCGGCAACCGACGGGCCGAGGTGGGCGACGTGGTCGATCTTCCACTCGTGCAGGCAGATGCCCTTGACCAGGTTGACCTGGATCTCGTAGCCGGTGGCGATGCCGCGGATCAGCGCCTTGCCGTCGAGACCCTTGTGCTGGGCCACGGCGAGCAGCGCCGGGATGTTGTCGCCCGGGTGGGAGTACTCGGCGGCGAGGAAGGTGTCGTGGAAGTCCAGCTCACGCACGGCAGTGCCGTTGGCGAAGGCGGCCCACTCTGCGGAGAAGGAACCGTCGATGCCGAAGATCTGCGCGCCACCCTCGGCGACCGGGTGCGCCTCGGCCATCGCGCGGGCGGTGGCGACGGGACGGCGGCCGTAGGAGGCGACCGCGACCGACGCGTTGTCGATGATGCGGTTGATGATCATCTCGCGGGTGTCTTCCGGAACCTCGACCGGGTCAGCGGCAACCTTGGCCACCTTGTACGCAAGGTGCTCTTCGATGGGGAAGTCGTCGGCGGACTTCCGGGTGCGAACTTCATGGTTGATCATTGTGAGTGCAACTCCTCGGCTTGTGTGGGGACGAGTGGGCGTCGATAAGCGATGGCCCTGTTGTCGGAACTCATACTAGGGCCGTAAATGTGTGCCAGGTCATTCTCCAATGTGTGAAAATTAGTGTCACGGGCGCGTAAATTTTGTAAACTTTGTAAACATACAGTTCAGGACAGGGAAGCAAAGGCGAAACGCGATGGCCAAGCACTACGCGGGGGCAAGAATTCACACGCTGCGTACCACCGAAGGGCTCACCCAGGTGGACATGGCGCGCAAACTCGGCATCTCCACCAGCTACCTCAACCAGCTCGAAAACGACCAGCGGCCACTCACCGTGACCGTGCTTTTGCAACTCACCCAGGTGTTCGGCCTCGACGCCAGCTACTTCTCCCCCGCCTCCGAACAGCGAGTCGCCGGCGAGCTCGCAGAGCTGCTTCCCGGCGTCCCCGACGCCGACCTCGCAGACATCGCCCTGCGCTACCCCGCCGTCGCCGAAGGCATCAAAGCGCTGCCCGCACTACTCGCCGGTACCGCCAACAACCCGCACATCGTGGTCCGCGACTTCTTCCAGCAGCACAACAACTACTTCCACGACCTCGACTGCGCCGCCGAAGACTTCGCCGCCGGCGCCCACGCCCGCCAACTGCGGCTCACCCGCATCGCCGGCGCGCTCGACCGCGACTACGGCTACACCGTCCGCTTCAACCAGGCAACCGCCGGCGAGCGCTCACTCGCGGATGCCGCAAGCCGCGAAATCCGCGTCCGCGCCGGGCTCACCGAAGCCCAGCAGTGCTTCGAGCTGTCCTACCACTACGCGCGCATCGCGCACCGCCCGCTTCTCGACGCCCACGTCTCCCCCATCGCCGCCCCCCGCGCCCGCCAACTCGCCCGCCACGGACTCGCGCAATACTTCGCCGCCGCCGTCACCATGCCGTACTCGCTCTTCCTGGAGGCGGCCGAGGAGACCCGCTACGACATCGACGTCATCTCCGCCCGCTTCGGCACCGGCTTCGAGTCGACCTGCCAGCGCCTCGGCACCCTGCAGCGCCCCGGCGCCGCCGCAATCCCCTTCGTGTTCATCCGCACCGACCGGGCGGGCAACATTTCGAAGCGGCAGTCCACCACCTCGTTCCACTTCTCACAGCGCGGAGGCACCTGCCCCCTGTGGGTCGTGCACCGCGCCTTCGAAACGCCAAACCGCGTCACCCGGCAGGTCTCCGTCATGCCCGACGGGCGCACGTACATGTGGGTGGCGCGGATGGTGCAGGGCCCCGCCGTGGAATTCGGCGCGCCCCGGAAAGAAAACGCGGTGACGCTCGGCTGCAACGCAGCCCACGCCGACCGCATGGTCTACGCCGACGGGCTCGACCTCTCACCGGACTCCGCCACCCCGATCGGGCCCGGCTGCGAGACTTGCCCGCGGCACGAATGCCCGCAGCGGGCGTTCCCAGCGCTGTGAACTAGTCCAGGTCTAGTCCAGATCTGTTATGTCTATAGAGTTTTTGGACACGGAGTCTAATGACTTATTGGACACGGAATCCATGGAGTTCTTGGACACTTTCTAGCGGATCATTCTCGTGGTCTGTGCTGCGGTCACAAGCAGGACAGTTACGGGGTGCTTCGCCGTGCTTGATCGTGCTTCGTTGCCTCGGCAAGGTGAGGTTGGCTCACCGGCCGTGCGGCCCGTGGCGTACCGCTGCCGGAGGCTGCGCACTGAAGAGCTCTCGCCGCCAGGGGCTGTGTAGATCATCTCGGGGCTGTCGGCGGCGACCAGGGCTTAAAGCACGTGCTCCTTGAGTCTTAGGGTGGTCTGCCGTCGGCGGCTATACACGCACCGCTGCTCCCGCGTAGTTGGCCTTGGACTTTCATCCGCGCTTCTGAACGACGCCATCGGAGTGATGGCTTTGTCGACATTAGGGGACTCGAGGGCAACCAGCTCGCGGCGTTTTTCTATAGCGAAAACCATTCAGCCTTTCCGCTACTGGGAATGTCCAAAATGCCCTTAGACATCCCGTCCAAAAAGTCGTTGGACTCCTTGTCCAAAAAGCCCTTAGACATGACAGGTCTAGTCCAGATCTGACTTCTTCACCAGGCGGCGCGCCGCCTCCGTCACGGAGCCGGACAGCGACGGGTAGACCGCCATGGAATTGGCCAGCTGCGCGACAGTGAGGTTGTTCGCCACCGCGATGGTCAGCGAGTGGATGAGCTCGGAGG
Organism: Corynebacterium imitans; assembly: GCF_000739455.1. NCBI lineage: Bacteria > Bacillati > Actinomycetota > Actinomycetes > Mycobacteriales > Corynebacteriaceae > Corynebacterium > Corynebacterium imitans. The sequence continues at coordinate 529,313 of NZ_CP009211.1, read as the reverse complement.
CGGTCGGCGCGACGATCACGCCACCGACGACCTGGCCGGAGCCCTTGCGGGCGAAGATCTTGACAAAGCCGTGCTGCAGCGAGCGCATCTTCGCGCGCGCGTTGGTGGCCAGCGGCAGCTTGTACACGTCGGCGGCGATCTTGCCGTCCTTGATCTCCTGCTCGGTCACGCCCACCGCCGCGATCTCCGGGCGGGTGAACACGGCGTTGCCGACAGTCTTGATGCGCAGCGGTTTCACGCCCTCGCCGAGCGCGTGGTCGACGGCGATGCGGCCTTGCTGCGCGGCGACAGAGGCGAGCGGCATGAGGTCGGTGCAGTCGCCCGCTGCGTAGATACCGGCGACGTTGGTGCGGGAAACACGGTCGACGTGGATGTGGCCGGACGGGGTGGTCTCCACGCCCGCAGCTTCCAGGTTCAGGTCGGCGGTGTTCGGGATCGAGCCAATCGACATCATCACGTGCGAGCCCTCGATGGCGCGCCCGTCGGTGGTGTGGACGATCACGCCGTCACCGGTGTTTTCCACGCGCTCGACGCGCGCATCCTTCTCCAGCTGCACACCCAGGTTGCCCAGGACGGTCTCGAGCACGTCGGCGGCATCCGCGTCGTCGTGCGGCAGAATGCGGTTGCGCGAGGCGACCATGGTCACCTTCACACCCAGCTCGGCGAAGGCGGAGACGAACTCCGCACCGGTGACACCGGAGCCGACCACGATCAAGTGGGTGGGCATCTCGATCAGGTTGTACATCTGGCGCCAGTTGAGGATGCGCTCCCCGTCCGGCTCCGCACCCTTGAGCACGCGCGGGCTCGCGCCGGTGCAGACGAGTACCATGTCGCAGGTGATTTCCTCGGTCGTGCCGTCGGCAAGCTCGACCTCGAGGCTGTGGGTGGTGTGGCCCTTCTGCTCGTCGGTAAAGCGCGCCCGCCCGTCGATAAACTGCACGCCCACGCGGTCGAGCTGCTCGCGGATGTCGCGCGATTGTTCGGCGGCCAACGCCACGACACGGTTGTTCAGCGCGCTCAGCGCCAGCTTCGCCTCGCCCAGGCCGTGGTTGAGCCCCATGTCGTCGGCGCGGCGCAAGTCCGTCTTAATGTTGGCGCCCGCAATGAAGCTTTTCGACGGCACGACGTCCTTCCGGATCGCCGAACCGCCAGCCCCCTGGTCTTCCACCACGACGATCTCCGCGCCGTAGTTCGAGGCGACCAGCGCCGCCTCGTAGCCCGCCGGGCCTCCACCAACAATGACGATCTTCTTCGACACCGAGTTCTTCTCCCCTTATGTACGTGAATCTAGATTTTTCCTGAGCCAGTCTACCGGCCAGGCGCAGGCGACGCTGATTGTGCGTTGAAGTACTGCTCCACCACCGAGCCGAAGAAGCGCACGCCGACGGCAATCGCGCGCTCGTCGATGTTCAGGTTGCCCTGGTGCAGGTCGTACTTCTCGCCCGCTCCGCTCCACGCACCGAGGCGCACCATCGCGCCCGGGACGTGTTCGAGGTACCAAGAGAAGTCCTCCCCGCCGGAGGACTGCGGGGCCGTGACGATCGCGTGCGGGTCGACTGCGCGGCCGGCGGTGGCGGCAAGGGCGGTCGCCGCGTCGTCGTTCAGCACCGGCGGCACCCCGCGCACGTAGTCGAGGTGGTACGTGCAGCCAGTCGGGGCGACGACCAGGTCGATCAGGTCCGTGAGCAGGTCCTCCAGGCCGCGCCAGGTGGTGATATCCGCGGTGCGGATCGTGCCCTCCAGCACGCCCGCCTTCGGGATCGCGTTCGGCGCGTCGCCCGCATCCACGTGCCCGAAGACCAGCACCGTGCCGGTGCGCGGGTCCACACGGCGCGAGAGCAGCGCGGGCAGCTGGGTGATCAGCGCGCCGAGCGCGTAGACCACATCGGCCGTCAGCTGCGGGCGCGAGGTGTGCCCGCCCGGGCCTTCGACCCGCAGGCGCAGCACGTCCGAGGCCGAGGTGATCGCCCCGGCGCGCACACCGACCTGGCCAACGCGCAGCTTCGGCTCCGCGTGCAGCGCGTAGATGGTGCGCACGCCTTCGAGCCCGCCCCACTTGATCACGTCGAGCGCGCCGCCGCCCATGACCTCTTCGGCCGGCTGGAAGATGATGCGGACGCCGTGGGGCAGGTCGACGTCGGCAAGCGCGCAGGCGAGCGCCAAGGCCACGGTGGTGTGCACGTCGTGGCCGCAGGCGTGGGAGATCCCCTGCACCGTCGAGGCGAAAGGCAGACCGGTCTGCTCAGTGACCTTCAGCGCGTCGATGTCCGCGCGAAACGCGAGGCGATCCCCCGTCTCCGGGCCGATGTCCACGTACAGACCGGTGCCGGGAAAGGGCACGGGCTGCAGACCGTGCGCGACCAGCACATCGTGGAGGAACTTGGTGGTCTCCACCTCTTCGTTGGACAGCTCCGGGTGCGAGTGCAGATGGCGACGCCACCCCAAAACCTCGTCGTGGTGCTGCGTCACCCAAGCGTCGACGGCCGCGGCGATTGATGCCGTTTCTGCCACTGCGCCTCCTTCTGCCTCGCTGATTTAGGTGTTGAACGTGTTAAGTCTACGCGCCCCCTTACACGTCGATGTTGCGCGGCCCGTACAGGCGATCGCCCGCGTCCCCCAGGCCCGGCACGATGTAGGCCTGCTCGTTGAGGCCCGGGTCAATCGCCGCAGTAATCAGGCGGACCGGCCCGCCGTGAGCTTTGAGCTTATCGACGCCCGGCTGCGCACTCACCATGCACACGCACGTAATATCGTCCGCCCCGCGCGCCACGAGCAGGTCAATCGCGTGGATGAGCGAACCGCCGGTGGCCAGCATCGGGTCAACCAAGAACACCGGCTGGCCGGACAGGTCCTCCGGCAGCGCCTCCAAGTATGGCACCGGCTCGTGGGTCTCCTCGTTGCGCGCCATGCCGATGAAGCCGACCTGCGCATCCGGAATCATCGAGAGCGCCGGGTCGATCATGCCGAGACCCGCGCGGATGATCGGCACGATAATCGGCGGGGTGCGCAGCCGCGAACCGCGCGCGGTGGCCACGGGCGTGGCGGTGTCAAAGGTCTCCACCTCGAGGTCACGGCAGGCCTCATAAATCAGCATGGCTCCGAGGTCAGCGAGCGCGGCGCGGAAGGCGGCGTTGTTGCTGCGCTCGTCGCGCATGATCGTCAGGCGGGAGGCGGCCAGGGGGTGTTCCACAATGGTGATGTCCATAGGCCCCAATGGTAGACGACGTGTTCGCGGACGCCTTTTTAAACTTTTTCGCCTCCGGAGGGAACCGGACCCGCGTTGCGTGCGTCTAACAATGCATGGACATATTTGAACTCGAAGCCTCGCTCGTCAACTCGCACACCGACTCCCTGCGCGCCGACGCCGGTGCGCTCAACCACCTGACGCATCTCCCCATCCCCGAACTCGGGCCCGTAGCCAACTTCGCCCGCGCCGTCGACAGCGCCATTGCCTGTGCTAACACCAAGGCCGACGAGTTGCGGGAGGCCGCCCACCGCATCGCCGGCAACATGGACTTAACCGCCCAGGCGGCCTACCACGTCGATGAAACCACCGGCCAGTGTCTGGAGGCAGGACTGTGAGCACACCAACACTCGGTAGCGCGCTCACCCAATTCGCGCAGCACCCCACGGTTGACGCCACGCTCAACGTGGTCAAAGGCTCCCCCATCGACCCGATCTACGCCATGGGCAAGATCCTCGGGGCATGCCCCGAGCCGATCCCCACCCTGCCGCCGTTTTCCACCCCGGGCTTCGACGACTTCGGCGCGCTCGCTGCAATGGTCGGCGGTGACCCGCAGCGCTTCCAGGAGGCCGCCGTGTCGCTCGCCGCGCAGCGCGACGAGATCAGCGACCTCGTCGTTGCGGGCGGCGTCTACGTCGCCACGGCAGTCGCCGAGCTCGTAACCACCGCCAATTCGATGGTGCGCAACGCGCTCGCCGCAGCTGGTGCCGCCACCGTGGGCGGCCCGCTCGCCCAACTCGCCGCAGCCGCGCCCGTCGTCACCGCCGGCCTGACCCGGGCGGGTCTCATCCTGGATACGCTCGGCAAGGATTTGGATAGCCTGGCCAACCAGCTCAATGAAACGACGGCGGCGCGTCAGGCACAGCAGGCGCTTAAGGCGTCGCCAATTGCCCAGCAGGCCGAGCATACGCTGCGCTCGCTTGCCGACGCCCCACAGGTCACCCCCACCGCCGCCTCCACAGATGTCGCCCCGCCGGAGCCGAACCAGCCGGTCTCCGACGAGCTGGGCGAGCGCCCCAACGCCGCGGGCAACGCCGCCGTCCAGGCAGCGAAGTCGCAGCTGGGCACCCCGTACGTGTGGGGCGGCAGCCAGCCGGGCGGCTTCGACTGTTCAGGACTGACCTCCTGGGCCTACAACCAGGCCGGGGTAGACATCCCGCGCACCGCCGCGGAACAAGCCATCGGCCAGCAGGTCGCCTACGAGGACCTGCAGGAAGGCGACCTGGTGGTGTGGGACGGGCACGTGGCCATGTACGCCGGGGACGGGATGATGATCGAGGCGGGCGACCCCGTCCAGCTCAACCCGGTGCGCACCGAAAACATCGGCATGCCGTTCCGTGGCTTCTGGCGGCCGACTGCCTAGCGCGCGGGTTGGGTGTGGTGCGCGCGCTGGGTTTTAGTAGAGTTTGCGTTCATGAGCACGCGCGCAATCCTCCCCGTGAAAATCTCGCTGACCCAGGGCGACTTCTACACCCTGTGGGCTCCAACCTGGAAGGAACACGGCGCCGAATGGCAGGCGTTCCTGGGCGATGACGAATCCGTGTTAGTGTTCGACTCACCAGCCGAGCTGCTGGCGTACCTGAACACGCACGCCAAGCACGACCTGAGCGACCACCCGAAGTGGAAGGCCTTTAGCGCCCAGGGCGACGACCGGGTTGTTCCGGATGAGAAGCACACCTTCGACATCATCGGCGCGCCCGAGTACTTGGCTGGGCGCCCGAGCCACGTGAACGTGTCCTCGCTCAACGGCGTGCTGCAGGTCGCGCGCTCCCTGGCTGATGTGGCGAGCGCCGAGCAAGCGCAGATCTTCTTCGCCTCCCACTCGGTGCTGGGCAACGTCGCCCGCGGCTCGGAGCACTACTCCGGCGACAACGGCATGGACGAATGGTCCGGCCTCGGCCACGTCGTGCTGGCGAATTGGAAGGACGTCGTCGCCTCGCTGGATGACTCGGTGCGCCGCGTGCCGACAAGCGAGCTCGACGCGACTGCGGTCAGCGCCGCTCAAAGCGCCATCGAATCCGCCGAGGCCGCCCGCGCGCAGGCGAAGCAGGCGGAAGAGTCCAAGGCGCGGGAGCAGGCCGCTGCCGCCGACCCGTACGACTCCACGCTGTGGGCCACCGCTGGCATCGACCCGGTGAAAATCTCGGTGCAGGGCAAAAGCGTCTACACGCTGCGCACCTACCTGGGCTCCACCCCGGTGTTCTTGGGCAAGTTCGGCGAAATCTTTACCTTCCCCACCGGCAAGCACCTGACCCGCTGGATCCTGGAGCACGACGACCACGACCTCGGCGGCGTGTCCACCTGGCCTGATCTGGTCAGCGCGGCAAACGCCGGCACGCTGAAGGTGGAGGTCCACCCGGACAACTCCTATTCCTTCAACGGCCTGGCTGAGGACATTGCCAAGGGCGTCGACGCGGTGGACACCCAGCAGATGGCGAAGGCCTACGAGCTGCTTGCCGACGCCGCGGACTGGGCCAAGGACGACTCCCTCAACGAGTTCCTGCTGGCCAACCCGCGCTTCCAGGACTACCTGGCGTACATGCTCGGCTCCACCGAGGCCGCAGGCTACGTGCCGTCCGCACCGTTTACGGATAAGGCGCAGAGCTGGCGCGAGATGGAAGACCAGCTGATCAAGCGCTTCTCCAAGTTCTAGGTCGCACTCTTCGGCCGCCGCCACTGGTCATCTCTTAGAATGTGGTGCTATGACTGCCGACCAAGTCGATCCGCTCATCACGTCCATCTACCGCTGGTTTGACGTATCCGGCGTGCTGCTGATGGGCGTCATCGGCGGCACGCTCGCCCGCCACCGCGGCTACGACATCATCGGCTTCTTCTTCATCGCCATGCTGTCCGCCCTCGGCGGCGGCATGCTTCGCGACGTCCTGATCAACGAAGGCACCGTCGCCGCCATGAGCCAGCCGGAGTACCTCATCCTCGCGTTCACGGGCGCACTGATCGCCCGCTTCACCTATTTCAAGGGCAAAGCCTGGGAGTTCCTCCAGAGCCACGGCGATGCGCTGGTGTCCGCGCTGTGGGCGTCGACAGGCGCATCGAAAGCGATCCAATACGGGCTGCCAATTCTGCCCACGATCATGATGGGCGTGTTTACCGCGACCGGCGGCGGCATGCTTCGCGACGTCGTCACCGGCGGCGTGCCCTCCATCTTCGGCGACAACCAACCCACCGTCATCCCCGCGGTCGCCTGCTCGCTGATCACGCTGCTCGGTAGCGCCACCGGGTATATGGCGCTCGGCATGATCCTGGGACCCGTGGTGAGTTTTGCGCTGTTCCTCATCGGGTACTACGGCAACTGGCGCGTGTCCACCAACTCCGAGTACGCCCCGGTAAACCAGGGCGCGGCCCAGGTGGCCACGCTGGCGAAGAAGGCGGAGCACCGCTCCCGCGCCGTCGCCCGCGAGCTGGAGCCGACGCGCGTGCGCTCCTGGCGCCACCGCCAGATGGAAAAGGCGCTGCAACGCCGGATCGAAAACGAGGTAAAGAAGGGCAAGCGCCGCTCCACCGCGCAGCACGAGGCGAACGATTTCCTCGAGGATTTCACCACCGAGTTCGCCGCGATCGACCCGTCGATGCTCGCTGAGGCGGGCATCCCGCAGCCCGAGTACGCCAAAGAGGAAGAGAGCCTGTTCGACGGCCTCGGCGTCGACCTCGCCGGCGACTCCTACGACGACTACGACGCAGAAACCCACACTACCGGCCAGTTCGAGGCCGTCGATCCGGAGACGGTGGCGATGCACAACGACATGTTGGACACGATCCTCGCCGACGAAAAACTCACCGACGAACTGATCGAACGCCTCGCCGCCCGCTACGCGCAACGCGATAAGGAGGCGTAGCGCGTGCCGCGCCACTGCCCCGCGTGTCCGGCGGCGTAGCATCAGTCCCTGTGCCTGGAAACGCTCATCTTTCACTCTGTCTCTCCGCGCTGCTGCTCAGCGCCCCGCTCGCGCTCGCTTCCCCGGCTGCCGCACAAGAACCCGATCCGCTGACGGAGTGGCCCCTGGAGCCGGTTGAGGGCTACTTCGCCGACAACGGCGAATGGATCCCGCCTGTGCGCATCGAGGCACCCAACACCGATAATTGCCCGAACGCGCAGCACCCGCCCCGGGCCGTGTCCACCTCGGAGCGGCTCGCGCCGGGCGCGCCTACCCCGCCCCCACTGCCGCAGGACTACGACGGCCCGTGCGGCGTCAGCGCCCCGGCGGGCTACGAGGTCCCCGACGACGTCTACGCCTCGGCCTGGCTCGTCGCCGATGCGGACACCGGCGAGGTCGTGGCAATGAAGGATCCGCACGGGCGCTACCGGCCTGCGTCGGTGATCAAGGTGCTCCTCGCGCTCGTCGCCATCAATGAGCTCCCGCTGGACAAGCAGGTCACCGTCTCGGCGGAGTCCGCGGACCAGGAAGGCTCGCGCGCAGGCCTCGGCGCGGGCGGCATCTACACCGTCGACGATCTGCTGCACGGTCTGCTCATGTCGTCCGGCAACGACACGGCGCACGCGCTCGCCCAGGAGCTCGGCGGCGACGAGGAAACCCTGCGCAAGGTCAACGCGCTCGCCCACGAGTTGGGCATGCGCGACACCTTCGTCGCCTCCTACTCCGGGCTCGACGCCCCCGGCATGTCGTCTTCCGCCTGGGACCTGGGCCTGGCCTACCGCGCCGCCTTCAACAACCCCGTCTTCGCGGCGACGGTCGACACGGAGTCTTACCCCTTCCCCGGCTTCGATGACACACCCGGCTTCGAGATGTGGAACGACAACCAGCTCTACCTGCAGGACCCGGACGGGATCGGCGGCAAGACCGGGTTCACCGACGACGCGAACCACACCTTCGTCGGCGCCGTCAACCACGACGGCCGCCGCCTTTTTGCCGTCGTCCTCGACACCACGATCGGTAAGCACCGCGCGTGGGGCCAGGCGCAGGAGCTGCTGCATGCCGCCTACCCGATCGCCGCAGGTGCGGGCGTCGCCTCGCTTCTCGACGCCCCCGTGACCCCCTCCCCCACGCCTACTCCCACCCCGACTGCTGCCCCTGCAATAGAAGAAAAACCGGCAACAATCCCGTGGCTGTCCATCGGGATCGTCGCCGGTGTCACCGTGCTCGCGCTTGTGGCGCTTGTGCTTAGTCTCGGGTCAAGAGGGAAACGACCCCGACACCGAGCGCGCCAATAGCCGCGCCAACACCGACCGCCTTGCCGGTACCAGTGCTGCGCGTTTCCTGGCGGGCGGCACCCGCGCGCACGTTAATCACTGCGGGCTCCGGCACCTCTGCCGGTGCCAGGCGCAGGCTCTCCTCCGTCGTCGCCGTCCAGGCGGAGACGTAGAGCACCACGCGCCAGATCAGGTACATCACGACCATCAGCGAGATCAACGGGCCGAAGATGGCACCGGCCGGGTTGCCCGTCAGCGAGCTGATGATCACGCCGGCGAACTGCTTGATCACCTCGAAGATGACCGCGCCGAGCAGCGCGCCCTTCATACCGGATTTCACCGGCACCTTCGTGCGTGGCAGGAACATGACCACCCACAGCATGACCAGGAAGTTCGCCAGCACGCCAACGAGCAGGCCAACCACCCACACGAGCACGCGCGCGCCCGGTACCTCGTCGAGACCGACGTACTCAAGCAGAGTATTAGTCCAGCTGGACACGCCCAGCGCCGTGACTGCAAACGCGACGACGAACAGGACGATCAGGCCAATGAGGCCGAGCAGGTCCCACAGCTTCTTCGTCACGAAGTTGCCGCCCTCGTCCGCGTCCAGGTTCCACATGGCGGACACACCGACGCGCAGGTTGTTCATCCAGCCCAGGCCGGACCACAGGGTGGTGAGCAAACCGATCCCGGCCACGGCCCCGCGCTGATCAATCGCAGAGGCGATCAGGCCGTTGACCATCTCGCCTAGGTCCCCGTCCATGCTTTGGGTGACCTGGTCCTGAATCTGCTGCATCAGGTCAGGCCGCGCGTTGAGGAAGAAACCAAGGCCAGCGAACACCAGCATCAAAAGCGGGAACAGCGACAACACAGAAAAGTACGTCACGCCCGCGGCAAACTGGTTGCCGCCCTGCGCCGCGAAGCGCTCGTTCATGCGCATCAGGTGGCCGACGGCCGGGGCCTTCTCCGCGATCTCGTCAGCGGCGCCCTCCTGCTGCTGCTTCGTTGCGCGTTCGATGCCATGGTCGTCGGTGTACGCCTTGGTTGGCGACGTCGATGTTGCCATACGGCAGTCCTTCCTCAAGTTCAGTGAGCTGGTGTCAGGAACTCAATCGTAGAGGAAAGACGCAGCCGTCGATAAGCGAGCGCCTAGGCGCGCTTGAGAAAACCGGTCTTCTCGTAGACCTCGGCGAGCAAAGGCGCAGCCACCTCGCGGGCGCGGGCCGCACCGCGAGCCAGGATCGCCTCGAGCTCCGCGCGATCCGCCATCAGCTCCTCATAGCGGGCGCGCAGCGGCGTGGTGAAGGCCTCGAGCGCGTCCGCGGTGTCCACCTTGAGCGCGCCGTATCCCTGGCCCTCGTAGCCGGCGACCAGGTCGTCGATGGACTTGCCCGTCAGCGCCGACTGGATGACCAGTAGGTTGGACACGCCCGGCTTGTTCTCCTTGTCGTAGGCGATCACGCCGTCGGTGTCGGTGACCGCGGAGCGGATGCGCTTCGCCGACGTCTTCGGCTCATCCAGCAGATTAATCAGGCCCTTCGGGTTCGCGCCCGACTTGCTCATCTTGGAGGTCGGATCCTGCAGGTCGTAAATCTTCGCCGCGCCCTCCGGAATGAAGCCCTCCGGCACCACGAAAGTCTCGCCGCGCTTCGCGTTGAAGCGCTCGGCCAGGTTGCGGGTCAGCTCCAGGTGCTGGCGCTGGTCCTCACCCACCGGCACGAGGTGCGGCGAGTAGAGCAGAATGTCCGCGGCCATCAAGACGGGGTAGGTAAACAGACCCACCGAGGTGCGGTCCTGGCCCTGCTTCTGGCTCTTGTCCTTGAACTGCGTCATGCGGCTGGCCTCGCCGAAACCGGTCAGGCACTGCAGCACCCAGGTCAGCTCGGCGTGCTCCGGCACGTGCGACTGCACGAACAGCGTGGATTTCTCCGGGTCGATACCCAGCGCGATCAGCTGCGCGCAGCCGGCGATCGTGCGCTGGCGCAGCTCATCCGGATCCTGCTCTACCGTGATCGCGTGCAGGTCGGGGATGAAGTAGAACGCCTCATAGTCGTCCTGCAGGTCGATCCACTGCTTCAGCGCACCCAGGTAGTTCCCCAGGTGGTAGGAGTCGGCGGTGGGCTGGATTCCGGAAAGGACGCGTTGCTTCGACATGGCTCCTTAGTCTATCCGTAGCGCGGGCGGAAGAGCGGGTTTGGGTGGGAAAACTCCCGGAGGTTCAGTCTCCGCCGCCCTTCACTTTGGCTAGACGCACCACTAGGGTTTTGGCATGACAAACGCGCCGTTGGACAAATCAGGAGCGGAGCTGAGCTCGCGACCCAGAGTGGCGGAAAGAGGCTGCTGAACTGGACGCAGCAATCCGACTTCACTGAGCCCCTCCAGGACCTCTAATGCTCCAACCACTCCGAGCGCAGCAGCCCGTGGCGGGAGCAGCAGGCCTCCCACCCGAAGGGGCTGATTTTCACCACCATGCGGCGCTCGCAGACCGGGCAGATCCGCGGCGCGTCGTAGGGGCGGTTCGGGTTGACGGGCAGCTGGAGCTCGCCGGACAGGATGGCGTCGGCAAGCTCGGTGCTGTCGGGCACGCGCATTAGAGGGCCTTGATGGTGTCGTAGAGCGCGCCGTGGCCGGACTTCATCTTCTGGCCGACCGGGGTGATGCCCAGGTCGAGCACGCGGTCAACGGCCTCGCGGTCCTGCTCGATCGGGCGGCCCAGGGTGGTCAGGTAGTTACCGCCGATAATCGCGTTGGCGCCGCCAAGGAGGCCGGCTTCGGTGCCGTCGTCGCCAAGCGCGAGCTCGGTGCCGCCGGCAAAGCGCAGCTGGGCGGTCGGCATAGCCAGGCGGAACGCGGCCACAGCGCGCAGCGCCTCGCCCTGCGGAACCAGCGGGCGGTCCTCAAACGGGGTGCCCGGGCGCGGGTCGAGGAAGTTCATCGGAACCTCGTGCGGCTCGATCTCGGCGAGCTGGGCGGCGAACTCGGCGCGCTGCTCCAGGGACTCGCCCAGGCCGATGATGCCGCCGCAGCAGGTCTCCATGCCCTCTGCCAGCACGTACTCGAGGGTGTTCTTGCGCTCCTCCCAGGTGTGGGTGGTCACCACGTTGGGGAAGAAGGACTTCGCGGTTTCGAAGTTGTGGTTGTAGCGGGACACGCCCATCTGCTTGAGCTGGCGTGCCTGGTCCTGGGTGAGGATGCCCAGGGAGGCGGAAATAGAAATGTCCACTTCCTCTTGGATGGCGGTGACCGCTTCGGCGACCTGGTCGAGCAGCTGCTGGGTCGGGCTCTTCACGGCGGCGACGATGCAGAACTCGGCCGCGCCCATCTTCTCGGATTGCTTGGCAGCCTCGACGAGCTCGTTGATGTCCAGGGTCACGGCGCGGACTGGGGACTCGAACAGTCCGGACTGGGAGCAGAAGTGGCAGTCCTCGGGGCAGCCGCCGGTCTTCAGGGAGATGATGCCCTCGAGCGAGACGTCCACGCCGCAGTGCTTGATACGGGTTTCGTGCGCGATCTCCAGCAGTTCCTTCAGGTCCTCGTCCGGAACTTGGAGGACCTGGAGGATCTCCTCCTGGTTCAGGCCTTCGCCCTTTTCCAGGGCCTTTTCGCGGGCGATATCAAGAATTGGTGCATGTGACATGGGTAATACTCCGTTCTCAATGTAATGACTGACAAAAGGCTACCGCATACCTTGAACACCGTTCAGTCAATCCCCGAAAAAAGCCCCGCCTCCCCAAATCTGGGGGCGGAGCGCGCATCTTAGTTTTCCGGCCGGCGGCGCTCGCTGCTCGGAGGCAGCCGCATCTTCCGCAGGCCCCGGTACGCCGTCCGGGCACCCGGGATGCGGCGGGCGCGCTGATACAAAAACGTGGTCAGCGCGTCGCGAGGGTCGTAGGCGGCCGCCGCCTCCTCGTCGTACTCGTAGACGGGCAGGCTCCAGCCCCGCTTCAGGGAGAGCAGTCGTACTCCGAGGACTGTCGCGAGCGTAGCCAAGATGACCACCCATTCGTGCGCGCCCAGCCAGTCAAGCCCCCACCACACCATGACGCCGATAACGGCGGCCGAGGCGTACATCTCCTTGTGGAAGACGAGCGGGACGCGGTCCGAGAGCACGTCGCGGAGCACGCCGCCGAACACGCCCGTGGTCACTGCCGCCACGCACGCGATGATGAAGCCGTGCCCGTGACTCACCGCGGTCTGGATGCCCAGCACGGCGAAGGTGGCCAGCCCGATCGCATCGGCGACGAGGAAGCTGCGCCGCAACCGCACCATCAACCAACTGATCCGCACCGTCACGGCCGCAGCGATAATCACGGTGAGCAGGTAGAGCGGCTGCTCGACCCACGTGACCGGGTAGGTCCCCAGGACGACGTCGCGGACCGTGCCGCCGCCGAGCGCGGTGAGCGCGCCCAGGGTGATCACGCCAAAGAGGTCCATGCGCATCCGGCCCGCCGCGACTGCCGCGGTCATGGCCTCGGCGATAATGCCGATGAGGTAGAGGATGACCAGCAGGTGCTCAGTGCTGAAGCCGGCGAAAAAATCAGCGATCATGCTCAGCCCTCCGCGTACTCCACCAACAGCGGCGAGTGGTCCGACCAGCGCAGCTCCACCGCCTCCGCCTTTTCCACCCAGCTGCGCTGGGCCCGCGCGAGCATGTCGGCAGTGGCCGCCTGGTAGTCGATGCGCCACCCCGCGTCGTTATTAAAAGCCTGACCGCGGTACGTCCACCACGTGTACGGCGCAGCGTCCGGCGACAAGCGACGGGCCACGTCGAACCACACCGGCTCGGTCGCAGCGGTACGCGCAGCGGGCACGGTGCCGGTCGTGCCGTACTCGACCGCGCCCGCCCAACCGGCCACGTCTTTGTCCTCTATATCCTGTGCCTCCTCGTCCGGGAACGCGCCGAACACCGAGTCCATAAACGCGCGCTCCGAGGGCAGGAAGCCGGATTTCTTCCGGTTGCCCTTCCAGTTCTTCAGGTCCTCGCGGCGGTGGCAGATGTTCCAGTCGCCGCCGATCACCATCTGCGGGTACTGCACGGCCCACTCGCGAAGCAGCGGCTCAAAGCGGTCCAGGAACTCGTACTTCTCGTCCTGCTTCGCGGTCTCGGCCGCGCCCGACGGCAGGTACAGCGAGGCGACGCGCTCCCCGCCCGGCAGGGTGGCGGCGATGAGTCGGCCGGCGGTTTCGAAGCCGGGGAGGCCGATCTGGGCGTCGATAAGCGGGCGCTTCGACAAAATGCCAACCCCGGCCCGCCCCTTGGCCTCGGCGGGTGCGACGAGAAGCTCCCAGCCTTCCTCCAGCGCCGGGGCGAGCGCAGCGCGCGCCTGCTCCTCGGTCGCGCGGACCTCCTGCATCAGCACCACCTCGGCCGGGGTGTGCCGCAGCCACTCCAACATCCCGAGATTGCGCTCGTTGCGGACCTTCGTGGCGGCCCGAATCCCGTTGACATTCACAGAAGCGATAGTGAGACTCATGCCCCCGAGACTACCTATTACAGGACAAGCGGTATGCAAAAGCTGTACGCTGAAGAGTTGAATACTGCCAACCTGAGTTATGAGGAGCACAATGGCTAAGATCATCTGGACTCGCACCGACGAAGCGCCGCTGCTGGCGACATACTCCCTCAAGCCGATCGTGGAGGCTTTCGCTTCCCGCGCCGGCATCGACGTGGACACCGCCGACATCTCGCTCGCCGGCCGCATCCTCGCGCAGTTCCCGGACCGCCTCGGCGACAAGAAGGTCGACGACGCGCTCGCACAGCTCGGCCAGCTGGCGAAGACGCCCGAGGCCAACATCATTAAGCTGCCGAATATCTCCGCTTCCCTGGTGCAGCTGAAGAAGGCCATCGCTGAACTGCAGGCCGCGGGCTTCGACATCCCGGATTACGAGGACGCACAGGAGAAGTACGACGCCGTCAAGGGCTCCGCCGTCAACCCGGTACTGCGCGAGGGCAACTCGGATCGCCGCGCGCCGGAGGCCGTGAAGAACTACACCAAGAAGCACCCGCACTCCATGGGCGAGTGGTCGAAGGACTCCAAGACCAACGTCGCCACCATGGATACCGGCGACTTCCGCCACAACGAGAAGTCCGTCATTATCCCGGCCGAGGACACCCTCACCATCAAGATGACCGACGGCACCGTGCTCAAGGAGGGCCTAAAGGTCCAGGCCGGCGAGGTTATCGACGCGACCTACATGTCCGCGAAGGCGCTCGACGCATTCCTGGAAGAGGCCGTCAAGCGCGCGAAGGAAGAGGGCGTGCTCTTCTCCGCGCACCTGAAGGCCACCATGATGAAGGTGTCCGACCCGATCATCTTCGGCCACGTCGTGCGCGCCTACTTCAAGCCCGTCTTTGACAAGTACGGCGAGGAGCTTTTGGCGGCTGGCCTCAACGGCGAGAACGGCCTCGGCGCCATCCTCGACGGCCTGTCCGAGCTGGACAACGGCGAGGAGATCCGCAAGGCGTTTGAGCAGCAGCTTGTCGACGGCCCGGCGCTCGCCATGGTCAACTCCCACAAGGGCATCACCAACCTGCACGTGCCGTCTGACGTGATCATCGACGCCTCCATGCCGGCCATGATCCGCACCTCCGGCCACATGTGGAACGCCGACGACCAGGAGCAGGACACCCTGGCCGTCATTCCGGATTCCTCCTACGCTGGCGTCTACCAGGCTGTTATCGACGACTGCCGCGCCAACGGTGCCTTCGACCCGACCACCATGGGTACCGTCCCGAACGTCGGCCTCATGGCGCAGAAGGCCGAGGAGTACGGCTCCCACGACAAGACCTTCAAGATCCCGGCCGACGGCACCGTCCAGGTCGTCAACTCCGCAGGCGACGTGCTGATCGAGCACGATGTCGAGGCCGGCGACATCTGGCGCGCCACCCAGACCAAGGACGCCCCGATCCAGGACTGGGTCAAGCTGGCCGTCAACCGCGCCCGCCTCTCCGGCATGAAGGCCATCTTCTGGCTCGACGAGGAGCGCGCGCACGACCGCAACCTGATCGACCTGGTGAACAAGTACCTGGCTGACCACGACACCGAGGGCCTGGACATCTCCATCCAGTCCCCGATTGAGGCCACCAAGACCTCTGTCGAGCGCATCCGCCGCGGCGAGGACACCATCTCGGTGACCGGCAACGTGCTGCGTGACTACAACACCGACCTGTTCCCGATCCTCGAGCTGGGCACCTCCGCGAAGATGCTCTCCGTCGTCCCGCTGATGGCTGGCGGCGGCCTGTTCGAGACCGGTGCCGGCGGCTCCGCCCCGAAGCACGTCCAGCAGGTCCAGGAGGAGAACCACCTGCGTTGGGACTCGCTTGGCGAGTACCTCGCGCTGGCTGAGTCCTTCCGCCACGAGAAGAACACCAACGGCAACGAGCGCGCCGGCGTCCTCGCCGCTGCGCTGGACAAGGCCACCGAAAAGCTTCTCGACGAAGGCAAGTCCCCCTCCCGCAAGGTCAATGAGATCGACGACCGCGGCTCCCACTTCTGGCTCTCCCTGTTCTGGGCAGAGGCACTGGCCGCCCAGACCGACGACGCCGAGCTGGCCTCCGTGTTCGAGCCGATCGCCAAGGCCCTGCGCGAAAACGCCGAGACCATCGACAAGGAGCTCCTGGACGCCCAGGGCAACGCTGCCGACCTCGGCGGCTACTACTGGCCGGACGAGGAGAAGACCTCCGCGGTCATGCGCCCGTCCGCAACGTTTAACAAGATCATCGACGCGCTGGAGAAGTAAGCGTTAGGTCGACTGTCCGACTTTCCGGCCCCGGTTGCTGCGTTTTCGCGGCGGCCGGGGTTTTGGTTTGCGACTCTTGACCTGGCCTGTCGATGCCGCATTACGTAGCCCCAGAAGCGTAGCCCCTAATGCGTAGCCTCTAGAACGTAGCCTTTCGAGTAAACGGAAAAACTTTGGCCAACTCAAACATGATTTACTCGAAAGGCTACGTTTTAGGGGCTACGCTTCTCCCGCTACGTTTTAGCTTTCGTGTCAGCCGCATCAACGTAGCCTCCGCCGCACCGCTTTCTGCTGCCCCACCAGAGTGTCGCGCACTTCTTGCACAAACGTCTCCGGATTTCTGCGCAGGAAGCCCGGCGAGTACCGCAGGAACACATACCCCTGGTTCGCTATCCGCTTTTGCCGGCGAAATTCCTTCTGCCTCACCTGTTCTGCGTCTGGACCTTGGTATTTCACCTCACCATCGATCTCGATGAGCAGCCAGCCATCGATGCACAGATCGGCATACCGCCCAGCCACCTCATACTGCGTTGTCACCGGACCAATTCCTGCTTGGATGAGCAGCCCACGCGCGAGGGATTCGTACGGTGAATCGGAGTTGGCTACCGCGTGGTCCAAACATTTTCTCACCGTGCCGATCCCCTTGGCTCTTCCGAGCAAGGCTGCATGTGTATGCAGCATCTCCAGATCGAACCCTCTCCGGAGTAGGTAGTCGGCCGCCACGAGTCCCTCGACGAATCCGTGGTAGCGGGCGATGTCAGCGAAAGTGCGGAAACCGGTTGTCAGTCGGTGCCCGTCAACGTCGCCAATGTCCATCGGGAGCAGTTTCGATCGACGAAACACCAGGCCCTGACTACGATCTCTGTTGGTAGAGACACCCCCGGATGGCAAGGCGAGCTCAATGTGTTCCGCTGACGTGCTAATGACCCACATACCGTGCATCCGCGCAGCCGAACGTCCAACTAGGATCGCGCTGTTACTTGTCCTGCCAGCGGCTTCAACGCGCAGCCATTGCCGCTCATGGTATCGCAACTCCTCCCACGCGCTACGCGGGTAGTAGATCACTGAGCTCAGCGCCAAATAGTGCTCAGCGAGATACACGAGTGCCTCCCGCGACAGCGTGCGCTTATCGACGATCTCCCGCCGCAGCTCCCCCTTCCGTTCTTCCCACCGCTGCAGCTCGACCTGGTTTTCCCTGTCAATCCCCATACCTAGTTTGACGGCGAAAACCAGGTCTCGGTTCCCTCGCGCGGGGAAAAACCTACCCCGCGTTGCGCAGCGCGGTGGCCAGCCCGTTCATGGTGACCTGGATCGTCTTGGAGACGAGGAAGGTTTCGTCGACGGCGCGGTAGCGGCGCAGCAACTCGAGCTGCACGGCGTTGAGCGGCAGCAGGTCTCACGCAGATCGTAGCGGATAGCGCGGTTGAGCGTCTGGATTTGCTCAAGCAGGGAGAGTTAGTAGTAGCGCAGTCCAACAGCGATTTCGTCTTCCAGGCACGGGCATTGAGTCTCCACCTATTGACACTCCAAACATACTAGTTATATAGTTACCCACATGAGTGGCAAACCCATATACCAACAGATTGCTGATGAGTTACGTGACCTCATCGGCGCTGGCGCCCTCGCCCCCGGCGACCGGGTGCCGTCCACCAACGAGTTGTCCGCATATCACTCCGTCAACCCAACAACCTCCGCCAAGGCGCTCACCGAACTATTCAACGAAGGCCTGCTGGAAAAGCGTCGCGGGCTCGGCATGTTTGTCCTAGAGAGTGCGCGTGACCAGGTATTAGGTACGCGTCGTGAGGCATTTGCCCGCGATTTTGTCCAACCGTTTGTCCATGAGGCCAACCAACTCGGCATCACCACCGAGGAGCTGACCGCAATGATTGAAAAGGAGCGCACGCAATGAACCCCGGCTTCTACGCGCTGGTCGGCCCAAACGCCGCCGGCAAAACTCACTACCTCCACACGCTCATGAACCCGCACGCCGCGTTCGTTCCGGCTGGTGCGGATGCCAAGTTTGCAGGCACGACCGTGGACGATCACCTGCGCGCAGTCGCGGCCATCCACCCACATGTAGAGCTCGAGTTCCCCAACAACCGCATCAGAGATCTCTCCGTTGGGCAGCGCCGCTTACTCACCATTGAGGTGGCCCTAGTCATCGGCAAGGACCTGCTACTCCTCGACGAGCCGTTTGATGGCATCGACACCACCACCCGCAAACAGGTCCGCCAGCGGCTGATCGACTACATCGCGGAGAACCCGCAGCGCAGCGTAGTGATGGCATCGCATCGCCCGGAGGACTTCGTGGGTCTTGCCACCCATGTCATCCAAGTGTTTGATCGGGTGGTTTCGCGCCCTGTCCCACTCGACGACGCCCGCCTGCGTTTTCCGACGGTCACCGGCCCCACCGCCGAGATCAAAGACCTTATCGCCCGCTTCCCCGTCGCCGAGACGGCGAGCCTCGGCCCCACGACACGCGCGACGTTCGCCGAACCTATCGGCGAGGCCGATGTCCACCTGCCCATCGAGTATCCGGACGATGCCGAACTCATTGACCTCCTCGCGACGGAAAGGCCCGCACGATGAAACTCTTCCTCAGCCCCTTCAAGCCGCTATCCTACCTGGCAACACTGGCCGTTTTGCTGGTCCTAGTCCCGCTGGGCCGTTTCTACAGTGGAGACGGTTCCCTCTGGACCATCTTCGGCGGCTTCGCCCTGACCGCCCTATTTATCCTCGCTGGCACGCAGTGGAGCGCGTTAAACCAGCTTGGCGCGAGCTTTTCCGCGTGGATGAACTCGGCAACAATCACCGCCGTCATTGCTGCGGTGGTACTTGGAGGGGCCACCGCGGCATCCTCGATCTACAACCAGTTCAAGAGCCCGTACTACCAGGCCTATGACCTGTTCCTCTTCACCAACGGCGCAGACGTGCCCTGGGTGGACACTAACGGTGACCCCTACATCGTGGCGAACGTCGGACAAGACACCACGTCGATGGGGTGGACGGTACTGCTCCACATCGCGTTCTTCTTCGTGGCCGCCATCGTGGGGGTTGCGCTCGGTTTGGTCTACGCATCCTTCGGTGCGGGACGCAGTCTCATCACCGCATTTGCCACGTTCCTCATCGCGGTCGCGCTGTACTGGGCTATTGAGTCCCCTGTAGGCGATTGGGACACCGCCGCCGTCGGTGGCGTAAGCGCCGCATGCCTGGCCACACTCGCCGTCAGCGCGGTGGTGATTCGCAACACGAAGCGCTTCGTACGCTAGCAGCCACTCCCGCCTCTGCTACTTCTCCAACCACTCGGAGCGCAGCAGCCCATGGCGTGGGAGCAAGCAGCCTCCCACGCCATCGGGCTGATTTTTACCACCATGCGCCGCTGGCATAGCGGGCAAATGCGCGGCGCATCGTAGGGCCTTGCCGAGTTGAGCGGCCAGGCGATCTCGCCGGAGAGGACTGCGTCGGCGAGTTCCGTTGAATCCGGGTTTTTCATCAGGGCCCGGCCGACTACAGCGACTTGATGGTGTCGTACAGGACTCCGTGGCCGGAGTTCTGCTTCTGCCCCACCGGGGTGATGTTCAGGCTCAAGCCTGGCTTCGCCCCGCCGTCCAGTACACGGTCGACGGCGTCGCGGTCCTTCTCCATCGGACGGCCAAACGTGGTCAGGTAATTACCGCCGATAATGGCATTCGCGCCGCCCATGAGGCCGGCTTCGGTGCCGTCGTCGCCAAGCGCGAGCTCCGTGCCACCGGCAAAACGGAGCTGGGTGGACGGCATGGCCAGGTGGAACGCGGCGACGGCGCGCAGCGCCTCACCCTGCGGCACCAGCGGGCGGTCGGCGAACCGGGTGCCTGGGCGTGGGTCGAGGAAGTTCATCGGCACTTCATGCGGCTGGATTTCGGCCAACTGGGTGGCGAACTCGGCGCGCTGCTCCAGGGACTCGCCCAGGCCAATGATGCCGCAGCAGCAGATCTCCATGCCCTCTGCCAGCACGTTCTCCAGCGTGTCCTTGCGCTCCTGCCAGGTGTGGGTGGTGACCACGTTAGGGAAGAACGACTCGGCGGTTTCGAAGTTATGGTTGTAGCGCGGCACGCCCATCTTAGCCAGTTGGCGAGCCTGGTCGCGGGTGAGGATGCCAAGTGATACGGAGATGGAAATGTCCACCTCTTCCTGGATAGCGGTTACGGCCTCGGCAACCTGGTCGAGCAGCTGCTGGGTCGGGCCCTTCACTGCGGCGACGATGCAGAACTCGGAAGCACCCATCTTCTCGGAATGCTTGGCGGCCTCGACAAGTTCGGCGATGTCCAGTGTCACGGCGCGCGCGGGTGATTCGAACAGGCCAGACTGGGAGCAGAAGTGGCAGTCCTCAGGACAGCCACCGGTCTTCAGGGAGATGCTCCCTTGCGCTCATGCACCAGGACCTGGAGCAGCGCGGTCAATACTTAACCGTTGAAGTTTTCAGTGATCGTGTCGAAGTGACCAACCCTGGAACCCCGTTGGTCGATCCCCAGCGTTTTATTGATTCGGCTTCTACAACTCGCAATCCATGCCTCGGCGAAGCGCTTCGCCTGGCACACTTCGTCGAGCAACGTGGAAGCGGTTGGGACAAGATCGTTGCATCGCTGGAGGCAGAGCACTTTCCGCCGGCGCTCATTCGATCAAATGGCACAACCACCGTCACGCTGAGTGCCTACCGCCCGTTCAAGCTGATGACTACAGATGAAAAGATCGAAGCTGTCTACCAGCATGCGTGTCTTGGGTTTCTGGATAATCGCGCCGTCACGAATGCATCGGTGCGAAGTCGCTTCGGTCTCAGGGATACGCAGACAGCCCAGGCGACCCGTCTCATTAACGCCACGGTGGATGAAGGCCTCATCCGGCTCTACGACCCGAATGCCGGAGCTCGCAACCGCCGCTATGTCCCTTTCTGGGCCGAGTAGTTTTCTTGCTCCGTAACCGGGAAAAGGTGCCAAAACAGCCCGAAAACCACTCCAAAAACTCTCCTACCTGGAGAAACGTTTTCTTGCCTCTTTCTTGCTTCTGGGGCGGGTTGCAGGGGTCCGCCCCGCGCCCCAGCCGCCAAAACCTACCCCGCGTTGCGCAGCGCGGTGGCCAGCCCGTTCATGGTGACCTGGATGGTCTTGGAGACGAGGAAGGTCTCGTCGCCGGCGCGGTAGCGGCGAAGCAACTCGAGCTGGACGGCGTTGAGCGGCAGCAGGTAGGGGTAGCGGCGCTTGAGCGAGCGGGCCTGGCGCTGGTTCTCGGCAACCAGGTCAGCGTGTCCGGTGATACGGAAGTAGACCTGCTTGGTGCGCTCAAATTCTTCGGCGATAAGCGTGTAGATGCGCTCGGCCACCTCGCGGTCTTCTACCAGGTCGGCGTAGAGGCGGGCGAGCGACAGCTCGGCCTTGGCCATGACTTGGGCCATGTTGGACAGCACGGAGCGGAAGAATGGCCAGTCGCGGTAGAGCTCGCGCAGATCGTCCCAGCGCTCTTCGCTCTCGCCTGCCCAGCGCTCGACCGCGGTGCCGACGCCGAACCAGCCGGGCACGTTGGTGCGCGACTGCGCCCAGGACAGGACCCAGGGGATGGCGCGAAGATCGGAGATCGCGGTGGTTTGTTTGCGCGAGGCGGGGCGGGAGCCGAGGTTGAGCTCGCCAATCTCGTGCAGCGGGGTGGATTGGGTGAAGTAGTCGATAAACCCGGGGTCGCCGATGAGTTCGTTGTACTTTTCGCCGGAGTAGGCGGCGAGTGTGCGCATGATGTCGTAGGCACGCGTTGGGTCGGCGATCGGCTCGGTGTCCAGCAGGGAGGCCTCGAGGGTGCCGGCGACGAAGGCCTCGAGGTGGCGGCGTGCGGTCTCGGGCGAGCCGTACTTGGCGGAGATGATCTCGCCCTGTTCGGTGATGCGGATGGAGCCGTCGACGGCGCCCTTTGGTTGGGCGAGGATGGCGTCGTAGGTGGGCCCGCCGCCGCGGCCGACAGCCCCGCCGCGGCCGTGCGCGAGCCGAAGGCGGATGCCGTGGCGGTTGCAGAGTTCGACGAGGGCGAGTTCGGCGTCGTAAAGCGCCCAGTTGGCCTGCAGGTAGCCGCCGTCCTTGTTGGAGTCGGAGTAGCCGAGCATGACTTCCTGGACGTCGCCGCGGGCGCGCAGGTGTTCGCGGTAGAACGGCAGCGACCAGAGGTCTTCGAGGATGCGGGCGCCGTGTGCGAGGTCCTCGATGGTCTCAAACAGCGGGACGACGTTGACGCTGCCCAGGCCGACTTCTTTGAGCAGGACCATGGGCTCCAGGATGTCGGAAACGGTCCCGGTCATGGCGATGATGCACTGCGCGATTGCGCCTTGTCCCAGGTCTCGGACGGCGCGTGCGGCGGCGGTGAGGATGCCCATTTCCTTGCGCGTGTCGTCGCTAAGCTGCGCCTCGGCGCGCAGCAGCGGGCGCGGGGTGCGCAGCTCATCGACGAGCACCTCCACGCGGTCCTCCTCCGCAAGCGCGGCGTAGTTTTCGCACACGCCGGCGACCGAGAGCACCTCGGCCACGACTTTCTCGAAGGATTCGGAGTTTTGCCGCAGGTCGAGCGTGTAGAGGTGGAAGCCGAAGGTGGTCACGGCCGAGCGCAGGCGGTTCAGCCGGTCGTTGGCGATAATCGCGCCGCCGTGGGCGCGCAGGGAAGCGTCGATCACGTCCAGGTCTGCGAGCAGTTCGCCGGGGTCGGCGTAGGGTGTGCCCGCGCTTGCCGAACCGGCGAGTACGTCGCGGGTGGCGGCGACGCGATGGCGGATGCCGTAGATGGCGCGGCGGTAGGGCTCATCGACGCGGGACTCGGCTGTGTTGTTGGCGACGTCGGCAAGCTGGGAAAGCTCCGCCGAGCAGGTGGAGTAACGGTCAGAGAGGGACAGCTCGCGCTCGAGTTCGCCCAGTTCGTCGAGGTAGTGGTTCAACACGGTGTCGGCGGCCTGGCGGGTGGCGTAGGTGAGCGTTTCGGCGTTGACGTAAGGGTTGCCGTCGTGGTCGCCGCCGATCCAGGAGCCGGGGCGCATCACGGGGGTAAGGGCGAGGTCGCGGTCGAAGGTGTCGCGCAGCTCGTAGCGGATCGCGCGGTTAAGCGCCGGGATCTGCTCGAGCAGGGAGAGTTTGTAGTAGCGCAGACCGACGTCGATCTCGTCTTCCAGGCGCGGGCGCGCGATGCGGATGAGCGCGGTTTGCCACAAAAGGGTCATGCGCAGTTCCATCTCGCGCTCGATGGCGGCTGGGTCGGCGCCAGCGTGAAGCTCGCTCAGCAGGCGCTTGATGTGCGTCTGAGTGTCAAAGACGGTGCGGCGGCGAGTCTCGGTCGGATGCGCGGTGAGCACCGGGGAGACCTGCGCCCCGGCGATAAGTTCGGCGACCTTGTCGGCGTCCACGCCGCTGTCTTTCAGGTGCGCGAAGCTGGTACGCAGCGAGACCGGCGCGGCCGCCTTCTCGTCGTCCAGGTCCTCGACCAGGTTAGTCAGCAGTGCGAAGTGGCTGAATGCGCGCGCAACCAGGTTCATCTTGGTGATGTCCATGTCACGGAAGACGGCGAGCAGGTCTTCTGGGGCGGCATCCCCGTGGGCGATGTCGAAGGCGGTGCGACGGGTGGATTCGACCAGGTCAAAGATCTCCTGGCCCTCCTGCTCGGCGAGCACGCGGCCGAGCACCCGGCCCAAAAGTCGAATATCTTCGCGGACGTGATCGGCGGGCTGGACGGACACGGGGGTCTCCTTCGGCTAAGGCGCAGCTCAAGCGGCACTCAAGCGGCGCGGACGTGACGTGCTAGCTAAAGTAGCTGAGATCACACCTCCTGTCTTGGAAACGGAGGTCACACCATCGCAAGCAGCGCCATCTGCGGGATTTTTATTCAGCCCCTTAACTCGCAAAACAGACCGCTTGGTTCATTTTGCACCGACCGCACATTACGGTCGGATGCCATGAGCAACTACGACAACTCCAACGCCAACGAGTGGTCCTTCGCCACCCGCTCCATCCACGCAGGCCAAACCGTCGACTCCGATACCGGCGCGCGCAACCAGCCGATTTACATGACCACGAGCTACGTCTTCGACGACGCGCAGCACGCGGAGAACCGCTTCAACCTCTCGGACGCGGGCCCGATCTACACACGCCTGACCAACCCGACCCAGCAGGCGCTGGAAGATCGACTCGCATCCCTGGAAGGCGGCGTCGCCGCCGTCGCTTTCGCCTCCGGCATGGCCGCGGAGACCGCCGCGATCCTCAACCTCGCCTCGGCCGGCGACCACATCGTCACCTCCCCGCGCCTCTACGGCGGCACGGAAACGCTCTTCGAGGTCACGCTGCCGCGCCTGGGCATCAACGTCACCTTCGTAGATGACCCGGACGACCCGGCCAGCTGGCAGGAAGCCGTCGAGCCCAACACCAAGGCCTTTTATGCGGAGACCTTCGGCAACCCGATCGCCGACGTGCTGGACATCCCGGCAGTCGCCGAGGTCGCGCACGCGAACCAGGTGCCGCTGATCGTGGACAACACGATGGCCACCGCCGCCCTGGTGCGTCCGCTCGAGCTCGGCGCCGACATCGTCGTGGTCTCCACCACGAAGTTCTACACCGGCAACGGCGCGGCCATCGGCGGCGCGATCATCGACGGCGGCAAGTTCGACTGGACCGTCCAGCGCGACGGCAAGGACGTCTTCCCCTACTTCACTACCCCGGACCCGGCTTACCACGGTCTGAAGTACGCCGACCTGGGCGCGCCCGCCTTCGCGCTCAAGGCTCGCGCCGGATTGCTGCGCGACACCGGTGCGGCGATTTCCCCGTTCAACGCGTGGGTCGCGCTCCAGGGCCTGGACACGCTCCAGCTGCGTGTGAACAAGCACAACGAGAACGCCGCGGCCGTCGCCGAGTTCCTCGCCAGCCATGAGAAGGTGGCCAAGGTCAACTACGCCGGCCTGCCGGATTCCCCGTACAAGGCCGTCAAGGAGAAACTCGGCATCGAGCACACCGGCTCCGTGCTTTCCTTCGAGGTCGCGGGCGATCCGGACGACCGCACCAACGCCTGGGCGTTCATCGACGCGCTGAAGCTGCACTCCAACCTGGCCAACATCGGCGACGTCCGCTCCCTGGTCGTCCACCCGGCGTCGACCACCCACTCGCAGTCCACCCCGGAGGGGCTCAAGCGCGCGGGCATTAGCCAGGCCACGGTCCGCCTGTCGGTTGGTATTGAGGACATCACCGACATCATCGACGACCTCAAGCGCGGTTTCGCGGCGATTTAGATGCGCACTCTCGCCCCGGAAGGTCAGCTCGCGGTCGTCGATATCGGCTCGGTGCACACCGAGGCCGGTGCCCAGGTCGACGAAGTGCAGATTGCTTATCGACGCTGGGGCGAACCGGCCGGCGACCCCCACGGCAGCAACAACATCCTCCTTGTTGAGCACGCTTTAACCGGCGACACGGACGCTGCCGACTGGTGGTCCGAGGCTATCGGCCCTGGCAAGGCCCTCGACACGGACCAGTGGTGCGTGATCTGCACCAACGCTCTGGGCTCCTGCTACGGGTCAACAGGCCCGGCCTCCGCGCACCCGGACGCCGACGGCACGGTCTGGGGCTCGCGTTTCCCAGCCGTGTCCATCCGCGACATGGTGCAGGCCGAACACCGCTTCTTAGGCGAGCTCGGTTTCTCTCGCGTCCACGCCGTCCTCGGCGGTTCCATGGGTGGCGCCCGCGCGCTCGAATGGACGCTGCTCCACCCGGAGCAGGTGGACTACGCCCTGGTCATCGCCGTATCCGCGCGGGCGAGCGCCTGGCAGATCGGCGTGCAGACCGCGCAGATCACCTCGATCACCCACGACCCGGCTTGGCAGGGCGGCGACTACCACGGCACCGGCCACTCCCCCGACGCGGGTCTGGCCGCCGCGCGCCGCCTCGCGCACCTGACCTACCGCGGCGAGATGGAGATCGACGAACGCTTCGGCACTTCTGCCCAGACCGGCGAGAACCCGCTCGGCCCCTACCGCGCCGACGGCGAGCGCTTCGCCGTCCAGTCCTACCTGGAGCACCAGGGCCGTAAGCTCACCGAGCGCTTCGACGCCGCCTCCTACGTCACGCTCACCGAGGCGCTCAACCGCCACGACGTGGGCCGCGGACGCGGCGGGCTGAACAAGGCGCTGGCCTCATCGACGGTGCCCACCATGATCGTCGGCGTGGACACCGACATCCTCTACCCCTATCACCAGCAGGAACACCTCTCGCGCAACCTGGGCAACCTGCTGGCAATGTCGAAGCTGTCCTCCCCCGTCGGCCACGACGCCTTCCTCGTGGAGGCGCGCCAGATGGACCGCGTGCTGCGCAACTTCATCGCGCTGACGCACGAAACCCCGTCCGCGCACGACGTCGCGGTCACGCGCGGGGACTACGACATATAGGAGACGGCCACGGTGGCGTCGTCAAGCGCGGCGCACAGGCTCGCGCTGCCCATCCCCACCCAGCTGATGGGCACCGACGCCTCGAGCTGCAGGCGCTCGTGGACGTGCCCGAGTGCCCACGCGTCGTATCCGCAGGCCTCGAGCTCCTCGACGCTGCAGGGCAGGCAAGGGTTGTTGGAATACTCGCCAGTGACGGAAGTGTGCAGGAGTCCGAGGTTTGGCGCGCCGTCGATAGGCTGCGGGAACGAAGGCACCAGCCGGCGCGGGTCGCGGTCGACCTCGACGGCGGCGGTGTGCAGCGCCCACTCGCCTGCCCGAAGCGTCTGCGGGTGCGGACCGGCGACCGTGACGCCACGCGGGATCACGTCGGAGAGGTCGTGGTGCACGTCGTGGTTGCCGGCGATGAAGACGGTCGTGTCGAAGAGCTCGCAGGCGCGGTTGAAGAAGCGGGTGACCTCGTCGAAGGTGGCGTCGGTGAACCTTTTGCGGTCGATGACGTCGCCAAGCATCACCATATGCCCAGCCCCGGCCTGCGCCCCGCGCTGCAGTGCACCGAGCGCCCAGTCAATGCCCGGGCCGGTTTTCTTCGCGCCCGACTGCGGGCGGCCGAGGTGGATGTCTGCGAGGACGAGAAGTGGTGCGGTCATTACCCCAGGCTAACGCGCGTGGCGGGACTGCCACCAACGCACGCACACGAGCACGATGGTGGAGGTGCCCACGCCGATCAGCGTCATCGCCATCGCCTCCGCGCGATGGCCTTGGTCGTACTGGTTCATAATCCAGGGCGCGAGCAGGTTGATGTTGCTCGGTCGGATCAGCGAGGACATCACCAGTTCGCGGATGCCCACGAAGAAGGCAAGCAGCCAACCGGCGAACAGCCCGGGCGCGAGCAACGGCACGGTGACGCGGGCAAAGGTCTGCCACGGCGTAGCACCGCAGATCGCGGCAGCCTCGAGCATGGCGGGAGACATGGATGCCGCAGAAGTCTTCACGTTCTGCACCGCCATCGGGGTAAACAGGACCGTAAATGCCATGACCAGGATGAACTGCGTGCCGTACGGCGTCCACGGCAGGCTCGGCGAGTTCCACAGGAGAATAAAGCCGATGGCCAGGACAATGCCCGGCAGCGTGTCGGGGGCAACGGCGAGAAAATCGGCTACCTTCACCAGCGCGCCGCACTTCCGCATCGTCATGAGCGTGACCGCCAGGCCGAGCAGCACGGCCGTGGTCGCGCCGATCGCGCCCAGCACGATAGAACGGGTGAGCGCCTCCTGCGCGGAAGGCATCGCTAGCACGATCCCGAAGTAGTCAAACGTGAGGTTATCGAGTGTCGGTGCCTTAGACCGCAGGATCGTCATCGCCGCCAGAACAATCGAGATGTATGGAATGAACACGGAAAGCGCAAACACGACGAAGCTGTAGATCCACGCCAGCGCCATTGCGCTTCTCGACGCCCGCAGCCGCACCGGCCGCGCAGCCCGCCCACCACCGGTGAGGTCTTTCCGGCTCGCCCACTGCTGGATCGCCCACGCGGTCACACCAAGGGCGAACAGCACGCTGGAGGTAGCCGCGGCGTTGGAGAAGCTGAGCGGGTCGATCGTGACGTCCTCGTAGATAGAGGACACGAGCACCTTGTAGCCAATCGCGTTGCCCAAGGTCACTGGCGTACCAAACTCGCCAGCTGCCTTGATGAAGACGATGAGCGCGCCCAGCGAATAGGGCCCAATCACCATCGGGGCGATGATGCGCGAGCACTGCTGCCAGCGGGATGCGCCCGCCACCTGCGCCATCTCCAGCTGCGAAGCGGGGATGGCCGCGAAACAGTTTCGCAAGATCAAGTACAGGAAGGGGAAGAGCTCGGCGGCCATGATGAACCCCATGCCCCACACGGAGTAGATCGCATCGTGGGCAAAACCGCCGAGTGTCTCACCCAGCAGCATCTCGGCCACGCCACGCACGCGGGTGAAATCCATCCACGCCATTGCGGCGGCAAACGGCGGGGTCATGAACGGCACCATGATGAGCACTTCGACCCACTCTGCATTGCGCATGGGCGTCCACGCTCGGAAGAGGGCGAGCGGGGCCGCGAAGAGGGTGGCGAAGAACACCACGATCAGCGAGAGCACCACCGTGTTGCCGAGCACCCCGAGCATCTCGGGTTCCGCCAGCGTCCCCAACGCCGAGGGCTCCTCGCGATACCCGGTCACCGCGGTGACCAGTACCGATGCAAGTGGGGCGGCGACGAGCACGAGCAGGATCAGCAGCACCGGGTAGATGCCAGGACTACTGCGCCTGCGGCGCTTGGTGGGGCGGGCTTGGCTGGAGGCCGGCGCGGTGGTCGTCGTCAAGTGTCTCTCGCTTCTCGCACAGGCAGCGCATCACGCGCCGCAGGGTTTTACAGGTAGCGCTCCGCGAACTGCTCGCGGACGTTCTTGGACTCGGAGGAGATGGCCTCCCAGTCGTCAGAGATCTGCGCGATTTCGGCGAGCTTCGGGCTTTCCTTCGGCGCGACCTCCGGGTTCGCCGGGATCATGTACTTGGATGCGGAGATCTCCTGCGCTTCCTCGGAGAACATGAAGTCCACGAAGGCCTTCGCGGCCTCCTTGTTGTCGGAGGTCTTCATGATCATGACCGGGCGCGGGGACACAGTGGTGCCCGACAGCGGCAGGTTGATCTCCAGGGATTCTCCCTTGTCCTTCTTGGAGTAGCCGGAGTAGTCCACGCCGCCCAGCACGACGCCCTTGGAGCCGGAGGTGACCTTGTCCAGCGCGGGGCCGTTCGCACCCTCAACGATCATGCCGTTGTCAAAGAGCTTGTCGAACAGCTCCCAGGTCTTGTCCTCTCCCCACTCGGCGACCATGGCGGCAAGCAGGTCAGCCGCGGTACCCGACTCGCGCGGGTCCGGCATGATGACCAGGTCCTTGTACTTCGGGTCGGCCAGGTCCTCCCAGTCGGCCGGTGCCTCGTCGATGACGTCGGTGTTGGCGATGAGCGTCAGTGCGGAACCGTCGCGGCCGTGGAACGTGTCGTCCGGGGCGTTCCAGTCCGGGTTGGAGTTCTCGATGTTGGCCGGCTTGTAGGGCTCCAGCGCGCCATCTTCCGCCTGCTTGGAGGCCGCCTTCCAGGACGCGAGGTAGACCACGTCCGCCTGCGGGTTGGCTTCCTCCGCCTTGAGCTTGGCGGTGATCTTGCCGGTGGTGTCAGCAAACACGTTGACCTTGACGTCGGTGCGCTCCTCGAACGCCTCGACCAGCGCGTCAGTCAGCCCCTGCGGGTTCGCAGAGTAGTAGTCCAGCTCGCCGGAAAGCCCTTCCGGTGCCTCCCACTTGGCGGCGGAGGTTTCGCTCTGCGCAGCGCCAGTGGATTCCGCGGACTCGTCGACGGACTCGACGGAACCGCAAGCGGTCATGGTCAGCGCCGCAGCAACACCTGCGATAACGGCAGCAAACTTCTTCATCTTCTTCTCCTTGAGAGTTTTGGTCTTCGCAGGCAGACGCGCCTGTGAGGAAACGTGAATTTACGGGTTGGTCACGGTCAGCAGGACGGTGTCGCCGCGCCCAATCGGCGCGCGGGTGTACGCCAGCCACGGCTCGGGTGCCCCGTCGACAAGACAGCGGATTTCGTACCGGCCGCCGGTGTATTGGCGCTCGACGACCTCACCCAGGATGGAGTTCTCCGGATACGAGACCGGGCGCTTTCCATCTTCCAGCACCGTGACCTGGACGTTTTCGGGCCGGTTGTCCGGCAGCGTTGCGTGGGTGTTGGTCACGCCCACGAACCCGGCCACGAACGCATCGGCCGGGTGCTCATAGAGCTCCACCGGCGCGGCGAACTGGCGCACCTCGCCCGCGTCCATCACGGCGACGCGATCCGACATCGCCAGGGCCTCGGCCTGGTCGTGCGTGACATAAATGACGGTGAGGTTCAGGTCGTAGGCCAGCCGGGTCAGCTCGCTGCGAATCTGAGTGCGCAGCGCCGCGTCCAGTGCGGACAGCGGCTCGTCCATAAGCAGCAAATCTGGCTGCGAGACCAGCGCCCGCGCAATAGCGACGCGCTGCTGCTGACCACCGGACAGCTCGTTCGGCCGCTGCTCGGCCTTCGAGGAAATGTTGACCATGTCCATGGCCTCCGCCACGCGCCGCTGGCGTTCTTTCGCATCTACCTTTGCGGAACCGGTGGTGAGCGGGAACTCCACGTTCTTCGCCACCGTCATATGCGGCCACAGCGCCAGATCCTGGAACACCATCGACAGATTGCGCTTATTCACCGGGGTATTCGTCTTCTCACCGAACACCTCGCGGCCGGCAAACCTGATCGTGCCGGCATCCGGGGTCTCCAGCCCAGCAATGCAGCGCAACAGCGTCGATTTGCCGCAGCCGGAGGGCCCAAGGATCGATACAAACTCGCCCTTCGCAATGCTTATCGACGTCGCATGCAACCCCGTGCCATCAGCAAACTCACGCCTGACGTTCTCCAACTCAACCTGCGCGGTTGCAGTTTCCTTAGCGGCCGTCACTGTTGCCACCCGCTTGCAAGCACTGTGCCTGTCTTAAAAGCGTCCTCGTGCTCAAGCAGTCCGACTTTTTCAAGCTCCGCGATCAGCGTCTCGCGCTTGCGGATCGCGTCCTTTCGAGAAGAGTCCTCTTCTGAGATCTCTACCCACACCTGGTCACCGAACTTGGCCACCTCGAGGTCAGTCTTGATGCCTCCCACTTCAACCCGCCATGTCTGCTGGTTGAC
Source organism: Corynebacterium imitans (assembly GCF_000739455.1). Lineage (NCBI taxonomy): Bacteria > Bacillati > Actinomycetota > Actinomycetes > Mycobacteriales > Corynebacteriaceae > Corynebacterium > Corynebacterium imitans. Next base: position 497,999 of record NZ_CP009211.1, on the reverse strand, counting down.
GATACGAGACATCTTCAGATCAACGTCTGCAAGCGTGGTACCCGTTGCCTTCTTCAGCTTCCCGGGCTCCAGGTCAGCCACAATCGCTACCGCGTCGTCTACCGAAGGAATTTCGCACTGCGAAGTGACACACGCGGCGCTTTTCTTGTTGCTGAAGTCCAACGTCGACGTTGCAAAGCTTGCGTTGACCTGGGCGTCGTAGTTCGTATCTGATGAGTCGAAGTTCTGCTTTCGTGCCCGGTCCAAGCCGTCCTCCACGGTGCTCTTGGACAGGGAGTTATCCCCCAGGGGAAGGCGATACTTATACGTAATGTCGTAATTTTCCGCACTGTCTTTATGCCGCAGACGCGCCGTCCATCCATGGTTAGCCAGCATCCCGTCGGCAGTGTCGAAATAGACTGCTTGCTCCGATCCGGACTCGCTCAACACGTCAAAGTATGAACGGAACTGCGGAGACGGTGCACCTTGAGCATCAACTGCTGCATCGCTTAATCGCAGCTTGACCTGGTAGTCCGGAGTAGCTACCGCCGCAGCGCCCGCGTCCGGCACAGCGCAAAGCACCGACGCGATACATACAGCTAGCGCGGGGATTGCCCGTTTCTTCTTGAAAAACACCGGCATGACGTTAGGCAGCCAATGTAACCTTCACCCAAATTAGACGTGAAGCTTATGTAAATTCTTTCCGGTTAAGACCCCAGCGAGTCCACCGTCCACGCGAGCGTGACCATCCCTAGCCCGCACAGCGTGCAGAACGCCGCGTCGGCCTTGCGTGAGCGCACCGCGAGCAAGCCGAGGATTCGCGAGTCGCACAGATACCGCAGCGCCGCCAGCCACAGCATCGACGCCCCCAGCGTGAAGGTGGCGCGGCGCCAGTGCTCCGTGGCCGCGAACAGCCCGGAGGCGACAAACCCCACGGCAAACAACGCCACCAGCGCCCATTGCACCATTTCTGGCAGGGGCGAGGGCGGGTTGCCGCGGTCGTGGGGGTTGTCGAGTGAGAGCACGAATTTAGGCCTCGGCCAGACCGGCGGCGCGCTCGGCGCTTTCCACAATGTTGCGGACCAGGAAGGTGCGCGTCATCGGGCCGACACCGCCCGGGTTCGGGGAGACCCAACCGGCCTTCTCCCAGACATCCGGGTGCAGGTCGCCGACGGTTTTGCCGTCAACGCGGGACACGCCGACGTCGAGAAGCGCGGCGCCCTCCTTAATCATGTCGGCCGTAATCATGTGGGGCTTGCCCGCTGCCGCGATGATGACGTCGGCCCGGCGCGTCTCTGCGGCGAGGTCCTTGGTGCCGGTGTGGCAGAGCACGGCGGTGGCGTTGACATCGCGGGAGGTGAGCATGAGCGAGATCGGGCGGCCGACGGTCACACCGCGGCCAATCACGCATACGATCGCGCCGTTAAGGTCCACGCCGAAGCGCTCGAGCAGCTTGATGGAGCCGTTCGGGGTGCACGGCAACGGTGCCGGCTCGTTGAGCACGAGTTTGCCCAGGTTGACCGGGTGCAGGCCGTCGGCGTCCTTGTCCGGGTCGATAAGACCCAGGATGCGGTTTTCGTCCAGGTGCTTCGGCAGGGGAAGCTGGACGATGTAGCCGGTGACGGCATCGTCCTCGTTCAGCTCGCGGATGACCTCCTCGAGCTGCTCCTGCGTGGTGTCCTCGGGTAGCTCCTTCATGATGGAGGCGATGCCGAGCTCCTCGCAGTCGCGGTGCTTCATGCGCACGTAGTTCTGGCTCGCCGGGTCCTCCCCCACCAGCACGGTGGCCAGCCCCGGGGTGACGCCCCGCTCCTTCAGCGCAGCAACGCGTCCCTTCAGATCCGCGAAAATCTCCTCGCGGTAGAGTTTTCCGTCCAATTTGATCGCAGTCACGCACCCCATCCTAGACTGTCGGTGTGTGCGCACTTCACGTCATCTTTGATAACCCCGTCATCCCAGGCAACACCGGCAACGCGATCCGGCTCTGCGCGAATACTGGTGCGGTGCTCCACCTAGTCGAGCCGCTCGGCTTCAACTTCGATGACAAACACCTCAAGCGCGCAGGCCTGGACTACCACGACCTCGCCGATGTGCAGATCCACCCGGATATCGAGGCCTGCTTCGCAGCTCTCGGCGACGCGCGCATCTTCGCGTTTACCACTAAGGCCACTTCCTACTACCAGGACGTGGCCTACCAGGACGGCGACGCGCTGCTCTTCGGTACCGAGCCGACCGGGCTGCCGGAGGCGCACAGCCACCACCCGAAGGTGACCGATCAGGTGCGCATCCCGATGCTGCCGAGCCGGCGCTCGATGAACCTGTCCAACTCCGCAGCCGTCGCCGTGTTCGAAGCCTGGCGGCAGATGGGGTTTGCGGGCGGGGTGTAGCTCACCCAAACCGCGCGTCGAGGCGCTCCTGGTACAGCGGCGGCATGATGCGCAGCTCCCACAGGCGTCGGGAGAGATCCTTATCCCCCATTTTCGCGCGGAAGGCCTCGCCCATGGTGAATCCGTGGTCAGGCTCGTCGAGTACCTCGATCGTGTCTCCCGGCGCGATCGCGCCTTCCTTGTTCACGCGGAAGTAGCAACCGCAGTCCCCGCTTTTGGTAAAGGCCTTGATCCACTGCGGCTCGCCGATCCACGCCGCGAAGGTCCGGCACGGCGAGCGCGGCACGCTGACCTCAAGTTCCACCTCGCCAATGCGGAAGCGCTGGTTAATCAGCACCGCGGTCCAGTCGATACCTTCGGTGGTGAGGTTCTCGCCGAACATCCCGTTGTCCAGTGGGTATGACAGTTGGTTGCCCCACCAGTCGAGGCGCTCGCGGCTAAAGGCATACACCGCCTTCTGGGCGCCGCCGTGGTGAGCGGTGTCGCCAATGACGTCACCGACCACGCCGCTGCCGTCGCCGTAGTTCGGCCCCGGGGCCACCACGTCGAGGCGTGCGGCTGGCTGTTTATTAATGCCGCTTTGCCGCGCCGCCCCGCCGGGGTCCTGTTGCGGGCGGGCAATATTCACGCTCAGTACACGGTTCATGCTGGCCAAGGCTACCTACGTTAAGCATTCCTCCATCGCTTTTCCATGCAACTGTTAAAATCTGTGCCTGTTCCTGGCCCGACACACCCAAGTGAGCCCCGCCATGCATTCTCCCGCGTCACGTTTCCGCCTGATCGCCGCACTTGCTGCCTCAGCGCTGCTTGTATCCTGCGGGGATTCCTCCGATGCTGACTTGGAGGCCTACCAAGCCGAGCAGGACGCTGCCGTGTCAGAAATTGCGGACATGCTGCAGGACTCCTACACGCCACAGCCCAGCACCTCTGCCACCAAGCAATCGCGCTACCAGACAGAGCCCGACTACCAGGACCACCGGAGCTACGAGAGCTACCCCAGCCAGCACGCGGAGCCGCCGATCCAGCGCGAGGTCATCGATCCCCGCAACGACTCCTCCGGACAAAGCGGCCGCGACGACAACCGGGGCGTGTACTACCACAACTCCGTGGACTGGGAGTGGCTGAAACAGCCCGGCGGGGTCGTACCGGGCGGACGGATCTACAACGAGACGGGGAATATGAACTGCTCGACGGGCTTTTTGGCGTCCCGGGGCGAGCGCGTCTTCATCATCACAGCCGGCCACTGCGGTGGGCGCGGCGACCAGTTCTACGTGGAGGACACCCAGGGCAACTGGGCTTACGCAGGTGAGATGGTGGAATCCTACCTAGAGCAGAGCGCCGACGGCAGCGTCATCGGCGCGGATATCGGGCTCATCGAGCTCACCGGCAACGCCCAGTATTCCTCCACACTCCCGCTCGACCTGCCACTGCGCGGCTGGATCACCCCGCAGGAGGCGCAGGCCCGCGGCATGATGATCTGCCGCCTTGGCGCCACCACCGGCTACTCCTGCGGCGAGTTCGACAGCATCGGCAACAGTGGACTGTTCTACTTCCGCAGCATCACCGACCGCGGCGATTCCGGTGGCGCGATTTTCGCCGTCGACAACTCAGGCGTGTGGGCGGTCGGCGTCAACTCCAATGTCTCCGACGCCAACAAGACCCTCGTGGGCGCGATGGAGATCGGCGGGGCTATCGAGTACTGGGGGCTGACCATCCACGGCTAATCAGCGGGAACGTCCGCCGGTTCCAGGGCGGGCAGGGTGCGGGTGCGTAGGGCGTCGACAAGCGAGCGGGCCTGCGTGTCCTCAACATCGCGCGCGGTCATCCGCACCGCGCCGGGCACGAGGTCGAAGCGCACGTGCGCGAGGCCGAGTCGGCGCTGCAGCGGGCCCTGCTTGAAGGTGAGCTCCTGGATGTGCGGGATTTTGACCACCTGGAAGCGGCGGGTCAGCCGCCCAAACGTCACGCGCGCTGTGCCGCGGGTAGTGTCCACGGCGACGCTCTGGCTCCGCCAGTCCACCGGCGAGACCCAGCGGGCTTTACGCGGGCTGCGCGCGGAAAACGTCGCGTCGGCTGCTACGGGCCCGGTGAGCTCCTGGGCTGTGAGCGGGCCGACCGCGTCGATGACCTGCGCGGCCTGCGCGTAGGTGCCCACCGGCAAAAGCTTGGAGGTGCCCGAGGCCTTGTTCATCTCGGAGCCGTAGCCGGCCACTGTCACCGAGACCTGCCACCAGCCGAACACTCGCCACAGCATCGGTCGCTTGAGCTGGACTGCGTGGATGCGGTCGATGGGCACCGCTTGTCGACGCCGATTTGCCAACCCGTACGTCAAGTTGATCACCTCGCCGTCAACGGACGAGTGGAAGCGCCACGACTGGTCGATCGTGCGCCAGATCTGCGGCACGAAGCTCACCAGCACCGGCACGACCGCGGCGATGCTTAAGCCGGACCAGACCGGGATGGTCGCCCACGCCACCGTGAACAGGGTGGAAAACTGCAGCGCCGCCGCGGCCAGGGAACGCTTGATCGGAATCGGGTCGACGAGTGCGGGGGCTGCATTGGGGACGTCGAAGGTGGCATCGTCAAGGTTGTCAAGCAGGTCCTGGCCCTGCATGCGCGCCAGGATCTCCTTGCGCAGCGCCTCGGCCTCGGCGCGCGGGAGGTAGGCGATCTCAATGTTAGCCTGCGCGCCGCCGGCCGCCTCGATACGCACCCCGGCCAGCCCGAACAGGCGCGGGGCGAAGGGCTCGACGATGTCCACAGCCTGGACGCGGTCGTAGCGCGCGGTACGGATCTGCGTGGTGAGCACGCCGCGGCGCATCTCGATTTCCTCGTCGTCCACGCGAAACCCAGTCCGCGCCCACCACAACTGCGAGACCCCGAAGAGCACGAGCAAGGCCAGCACTACGGTGCCGAGCGCCCACGCGGCCGCGGTAAGCCCGTAGTCGCCTTCTGAGAGCCAGTTGTAGATGGGCATGGTGAAGTTGAACGCGGCGATGGCGAGCAACGCAAGCAGCGTCGCCCACACGCGCAGCAGGGGACTTAAACGGTGGACGCGGCGGTACTGGTTCACAGGCCGCTCATCCGTTCGCGCGCCTTGACGGCCAAGCGGTCACGCAGTGCGTCCGCCTCGTCTGCGGGCAGACCGGGCAGGCTCGCGTCCGAGGTTGTCGACGCCGTGTTGACCTCCAGCTTTTTCAGACCCAGGGCGCGGGAGATGGGGCCGGAGGTGACGTCGACAAACTGCACGCGCCCGTAAGGCACGACTGTCATGGTGTGCCACATCTTGCCCTTGCTCAGCACCAGGTCTTCCTCGGTTTCCAGCCACCCCATGTTGCGCACCTGGAAGGGGATGAGGAAGTACTGCCAGACAAAATAGACCGCGCACACTCCCAGCGGGATGGCCCAGCCCCAGCCCCACTTCCACCAGGCGAACCCCAAAAAGCCCAGCACGATCAGCGCCCAAATCGTGTTGGAGACCAGCTTCGGCACCATCAGTTTCGGCGAGACGCGGTGCATCTGCTCCACGGATGTCGGCAGCTGCGGGACTGCGGGTTCGGGCGGAATCGGGGTGGTTGACATGGTGGTCAACCTACCAAAGAACGCGCTTGGTCTTGCTGCGAGTCGGTGATGTTAGGGCTGATGGACTTTCAGCTGTACACACCTCACTCGGACTCAAGCTCATCTAGGGGAAACAATTTCGATCTTTCCTCGGCGTACTGCTTCGGCTTCCTCTTCGAGCGCAGAAATGTATTCCCGTGCATCCGGTCGCTGCCCCCCTGCTCCATATTCACGAGTTTACGACACCGCTCCCCTACCGGAAGTCACGCGAGCCGCGCGAGAACCACTCGGCCAGCTCGAGCGGCTCGAGCTTGTCAGCCACCACGCTGACCGCGCCCGTCGCGTTTTGCACGATGCCGCGCACAATCAGCGCCCGCGCCGTGCGCGCGAGCACCCGCTGCTTCTTCCACAGCCCAGGCGAGACCATCACGTTGAGCAGCCCCGTCTCGTCCTCCATCCCTAAGAAGGTCAGGCCCTGGGCCGTGTTCGGACGCTGCCTGTGCGTCACCACTCCGGCGATGCGCACGCGCGTGCCGTCTTCTACGCCCTTCAGATCCGCCGCGCGCATGATGCCCGCAGCCTGCAGCTGCTCGCGCAGCGCCTCCATCGGCTGCATCTGCGGGGTCACCCCAGTTGCGGCAACGTCGGCGGCGAGCAGCTCGAAGGCGTTCATCCCCGGCAGCGCGGGAGCGCTGATCGCGGAGAGCCCGGGCAGCATCCCGTTACGCTCGGTGGCGGCCACGCCCGCCTGCCACAGTGCTTGCCTGCGATCCACGTCGAAGCAGTCCAGCGCCCCGGCGCGCGCCAAGGCCTCCACCTGCTCCATCTTGAGTCCCGCCCGGCGCGACAGGTCCGGGATCCCGCTGAAGGGTTGGGCGGCCTCGATGCGCTCGGCGGCCGCCTCGCCTAAGCCGCGCACCAGGTTGAGCCCCACCCGGATCGTCTCGTTGTCCAGGCAGCGCGCCTCGCAGCCGGACTCGTTCACGCTCACCGGCAGCACACGCACCCCGTGGCGCCGCGCGTCCTGGATCAGCGACTGCGGCGAGTAGAAACCCATCGGCTGGGCGCGCAAAAGGCCCACGCAAAACTGCGCCGGGTAGTAACACTTGAACCACGCGGAGAAGTACACCAGCGAGGCAAAGGACTGCGAGTGCGACTCCGGGAACCCGTAGGCGGCAAAGGCGACGATCTTGGCCCACAGCTTCTCCGCCACCTCCTCGCCGATCTGGTTGGTCTCCCAGCAGCCGCGGAAGAAGCGGGCTTTGAGCGCCGCCATCTTCGCCGGTGAGCGCTTCGAGCCCATCGCGCGACGCAACGCGTCCGCCTCTCGGCCGGAAAAGCCCGCGGCATCCACCGCGACCTGCATGAGCTGCTCCTGGAACAAGGGGATGCCGAGCGTTTTGCCCAGCGCTTTCTCCAGCACGGGGTGGTCAAACTGCACCGCTTCGAGCCCATCGCGCCTGCGCAGGTAGGGGTGGACGGACCCGCCCTGGATCGGCCCGGGGCGGATCAGCGCGACCTCGACGACCAGGTCGAAGAACACGCGCGGTTTCAGCCGGGGCAGGGTGCCGAGCTGGGCGCGTGATTCCACCTGGAAGACGCCGACGGCATCGGCGCGGCAGAGCATGTCGTACACGCGGGCGTCGTCAAGCGAAAGCTCCCACAAGCGGACCTCGCGGCCGGTGGTGTCGCGCACCAGGTCGATCATGTGGTGCAGCGCCTCGAGCATGCCCAGGCCCAGCATGTCGAACTTCACCAGCCCGGCCGACGCACAGTCGTCCTTGTCCCACTGCACCACCGAGCGGCCCTCCATACGCGCCCACTCCACGGGCACCACGTCGGCGATGGGGCGGTCGCAGATCACCATGCCTCCCGAATGGATCCCCAGGTGGCGGGGTTGGCCCTCGAACTGTGCCGCAAGCTTCTCGACGCCACGCGGCACCTCCTCCACCCCCTTCGCCCACCCATCCGCCGCCCCCTGGGCGTACCCCAGCGCACGCGCCGCGTCACGCACCGCGCCCTTGCGGCGGTACGTGATCACGTTGGCCACCTGCGCGGCGTTGTCGCGCCCGTACTTGGCGTAAACGTACTGGATGACCTCCTCGCGCCGGCCGGACTCGATGTCGATATCGATATCCGGCGGGCCCTCCCGGTCCGGGGACAAGAAGCGCTCGAAGAGCAGCCCAGCCGAAATCGGCTCCGCGTTCGTAATGCCGAGTGCGAAGCAGACCGCCGAGTTCGCCGCCGAGCCCCTGCCCTGGCAGAGGATGTTTTCGCGGCGGCAGAACTCCACGAAGTCGTGGACGATGAGGAAGTAGCCGGGGAAGTTCAGCTCCTCGATCACGTCTAGCTCGTAGCGGATCTGCGTGAGTGCCCTGTTTCGTACCTCATCGGGCCAGGCGGCGTAGCGCAGCTTCGCGCTGGCGAGGGTGAGTGCGCGCAGGTGCTCCATCTCGCTGCGCCCATCCGGGGTGGCAAAGCGCGGCAGCTCCGGGGCAACCAAGTTGAGCGTGAACGCGCACGCTCGAGCAAGCTCGAGCGTGTAGGCCAGTTTGTCCTCGCACCCGGGGAGCATGCGTAAAAGCTGCTCGCCGGAGCGCAGCCAGTTCGCGCCCATCGGGTGCAGGTGCCCGTTCGCCTGGGCCAGGGAGTCGCGCCTGGCCAGCGCGCACTTCGCCTGCGCGAGGCGTGCGTGTGCACGGGTGGCCGCGCCCGGCGCTGCGGTCACGATGGCGGGCAGCGCGTCGAATCGGTCTAATAGCTCGTGGCGCTCCGCGTCTTGCGGGGTCATGGACGCTTCATACTCGCGCACGACGTTTCCGGGCCCGAACGCATCGACCAGACGATCGATGGCACCCTTTTCCTCTGCCCACTGCCAGCCCGCCAGCACCACGCAGGTCCCGCCGAGTTCCTCGCCGATCAGCTCCAACGGCGGGTAGGCCACCTTATCCTTCTCGCGCGTTGCCATGTGCGCCTCCGCCATGAGGTGCGACAGGCGCTTGTAGCCCTCGGGCCCGCGTGCGATGACGGGGAGGACGCGCCCGTCCAGGGTCAGCTCCGCGCCGAAGACGGTACCCACTCCTGCAGCCGCGGCGGCCTCCGCGAACTTTACCGCCCCGTAAAAACCGTCCCTGTCCAGCAGCGCGAGCGTCTCGACGCCCAGTGCCGCGGCTCGCGCGACCATCTCCTCCGGCTCGCTCGCACCCGAGAGGAAGTTGTAGGCGCTCACGGCGTGGAGCTCGGCGAACGGGACGCGCGAGGTGCTCGACACGCGCTGCGGGCTCTGAGCAGGCGCGGTATGCTGCACCGGCACAGGTGCAGCCGTCTCCCTGCCGGAGAGAATCCGCTCCAGCTTGGACCACGAAAGTGGCGCGCCTCCATTGAATCGCATGTTCGAAACGCTAACAGGCTTCGAACCTCCGTGCTACTTCGCCCAGGGGGTGACGTACTCGTTAGGCTCCCACCCCTCGGTTGCGGCAAGAAGCTCAGCCGCCTGCGCGCCATCGAGTTCCTCGCGCATGATGTCCGCATGTCCCGCATGCCGCGCGAACTCTTCCACATAGTGCACATAGAGGTAACGCAGCTTCGCCGGACGCGCCTCATCCATGCCATACCAGGGGAAGGGGCCGACAGGCAGCTCCGCCTCCAAGTCGCCGCCACGACTCATCTGCATAAAGTCAGCACGAACCACATCGAAGCGCTCCAACAAAACCTCCAGCACTTCTTCCTCGGTCGGCACAAAGCTCGAGACAAAGTCCACAGCCGCATCCTTGTAACCTTCGTTTCCGGCTCGGGAGAGCGACTGTGCCATCACAAACGTGACGTGTTTGAGAATGCCACTGACACTCAGATCACTACGCAGTGGTGTGCGGCGCGCAGCGGCATCATCAAGCCCGTAGGCGCTGGCACGGACCGCATCGAGTTGCGCATCGAGGTAGTTGCACAGAGTATCCAGCTCATTGTCCTTGCGCGGGAAGTACATCAGGTTTCCTTTCTGTCGAACGATGACACCGATACCCTAAAATACCTTCCGGACAGCTCTTGTCCGCAGTGTGAAGCACAATAGAGCAATGGCGGATACAACACAGCGAGCCCTCCAACTCCTCGGACTCTTGCAAGCGCGCGCCACTTGGCAGGCACACGAGCTCGCAGCGAAACTCGGCGTCACGGAACGCACGGTTCGCAGAGACATCACTCGCTTGCGAGACCTCGGTTATCCAGTCCATTCGAGCCGCGGTCTTGACGGCGGCTATCAGCTCGGCGCAGGCCGACATCTACCGCCACTCCTGCTCGACGATTCCGAAGCCATCGCACTCGTGGCCAGTCTGCGTATGAACGCCCTTTCCGGCACCGACGAATTCGGCGAGGCCGCATTCCGAGCCCTTACCAAACTCGACCACGTCATGCCGCCACGCCTGCGAGCCATCACGCATACGCTCACAGGCGCCTCGGCCACACTCAATCACGAGGGTTCCACTACCCAGCAACAACAAAAAAGCAATCTAAAGCTGCTCCAGCAGCTCACCAACGCTCTCCGAGATCACGTACTGGTGCGCTTTACGTACCACAAACCGTCCGCCACCCCTACGGAGCGCGAGGTTGAGCCAGCCAAGCTCTTAACCCAAGGAGAGTACTGGTACCTCCAAGCCTTCGACAGAGGCCGCAACGACTGGCGAACGTTCCGACTCGACCGGATAGCAGAGCCCCACGTCACTACATGGACGTTTAGCCCTCGCGCAGCCCCACCTCCAGCTTTAAGCACCAATATCGCGCAACGTTTCAGCTGCGTGGCTCGCGTCCAACTCACAGCGGCACCGGAAGAGGTCGCCGCCCGAATCCCCTCCTCGTACCGCTCAGAGATCGAAGCTACTGATCACGGCTCTAGCTTCATCACCGGTGCGCCGGACTGGGACGATCTTGCATGGCATTTGCTCTGGGTATGTCGCGATTTAGACACTCAACTACTCATGGATTACAGCCCCGAAGCCGACCATCTGCGCGACGCACTGCGTCGCATTGCAACGGACGCGCAAAATGCCGAAGCAAACACAGCTCGCAAAGATACGCATGGACCAATCCCAAAGACAAGATAGACAGCTTAGTAAGCAGTATCCCGCGAAAATAGACTAAGCGGTACATTGGGTGCTAGATTTCTATCCGTCAACAATTCCCGTACTCAACAAAGGAGACTCCATGCGTATCTCGCGCACCATCGCCACGATCGCGGCCTCCGCTCTCGCCGCCACCAGCCTCGTCGCCTGCTCCACCGAGTCGGACGACGCCACCAACAACGAGGCCGGCGGCGACGAGAACGTCACCGTCAAGATCGGCACCACCGACGCCGACCAGAAGGCCTGGTCCGTCTTCTCCGACCTGGCCGCGGAGGAGGGCATCGACCTGGACATCGTCCAGTTCTCCGACTACGCGCCGGTCAACGAGGCGCTCGCGCAGGGCGAGCTGGATCTGAACAAGTTCCAGCACATCCTCTACCTGGCGTCCTACAACGCGGACTCCGGCAATGACCTGCAGATCGTCGGCTCCTCCGAGATCTACCCGCTGGCCCTGTTCTGGAAGGACCACGACTCCCTCGACGGCATTGAGGGCGAAGAGGTCGCCATCCCGAACGACGACACCAACCAGGGCCGCGCCATCAACGTGCTGGTCCAGGCTGGCCTGCTCAAGCTGAAGGACGGCGCAGACGAGCTCGCCCCGGCTCCAGTGGACATCGACGCTGAGGCGTCCAAGGTCTCCGTCGTGCCGGTGGATGCCTCCCAGACCCCGTCGGCATACGGCGAGGGCCGCCCGGCGATCATCAACAACTCCTGGTTGGACCGCGCTGGCATCGAGCCGGGCGACGCAATCTTCCAGGACGATCCGGGCTCCGAGCAGGGCGAGCCCTACATCAACGTCTTCGCCGCTCGCGCCGAGGACAAGGACAACCCGACCTACACCAAGCTGGTTGAGCTGTGGCACGACCCGGCCGTGACCGAGGCCGTCCAGGAGGACTCCCGCGGCACCGCCGTCGAGGTCACCCGCCAGGCCGACGAGCTCAACGACATTCTGCAGCGCCTGCAGGAACAGAAGTAACCCCGCCCCTTTAAGCGAAGGAATCAACCACATGCGCTTCAACCGTATCCTTGCCGCGGCAGCGGCCTCCGTTGTCGCCACGACCAGCCTCGTGGCCTGCTCCTCCGATTCCGCCTCTGAGGCGGGCGGTGCCGACGGCGAGGCCGTCACCGTGAAGATCGGCACCACGGATGCTGACATGCTGGCCTGGACCGCCTTCGAGGACGAAGCTGAAAAGCTCGGCATCGACCTCGACATCGTCCGCTTCTCCGAGTACCCGCAGGTCAACCCGGCGCACGTCGAGGGCCAGATGGAGGTCTCGAAGTTCCAGACCATCAACTACCAGGCACAGTACAACGCTGACTCCGGCGAGGATCTGCGCATCATCGGTTCCGGCGAAATCAACGTGCTGGGCCTGTACTGGAAGGACCACGACTCCCTCGACGGTATCGAGGGCCAGGAAGTGGCCATCCCGAACGACCCGTCCAACCAGGGCCGCGCCATCAACGTGCTGGTCCAGGCTGGCCTGCTCGAACTGAAGGAGGGCACGTCGAAGCTCACGCCGACCCCAGTCGACATCGACGAGGCCGCCTCCAAGGTCAAGGTCGTCGCAGTCGACGCCTCCCAGACGCCGAACGCGTACAACGAGGGCCGCCCGGCCGTGATCAACAACAACTGGCTGCAGCGCGGCGGCATCGACCCGGCATCCTCTGTGGCCGCCGACGACCCGAACTCGGAGCTCGCGGAGCCCTACATCAACGTCTTCACCGTCAAGGCCGAGGACGTAGACAACGAGACCTACGCCAAGCTCGTCGAGGCGTGGCAGTCCGACGCGGTGACCGAGGCCCTCAACGAGGACTCCAACGGCACCGCCGTGCAGGTCAAGCGCTCCCCGGAGGAGCTGAACACGATCCTCGATGAGCTTGTGGAGGAGTACAAGTAATGCCAGCTACCGGCACCCGGATCGAGTTCCGGGACGTATCCAAGGTTTTCAAATCCGGCAACCGCGAAGTCACCGCCGTCGATGGCGTCACGCTCACCGTTGAGCCGGGCGAGATCCTCGGCGTCATCGGCTACTCGGGTGCCGGTAAATCCACGCTGGTCCGCTTGATCAACGGCCTCGACGCCCCCACGGGCGGGCAGTTGCTTCTCGACGGCACCGACGTCGTCGGCAAGTCCGAACGCCAACTGCGCAGCATCCGTCGCAACGTCGGCATGATCTTCCAGCAGTTCAACCTCTTCAATTCGCGTACTGCCGCTGGCAATATTGAGTACCCATTGAAGCTCGCGGGCGTCGAGAAGCAAGAGCGCGCACGTCGCGTCGAGGAACTGCTCGACTTCGTGGGCCTGGCCGAGCGCGGCAAGAACTACCCCGAGCAGCTCTCGGGCGGGCAGAAGCAGCGCGTCGGCATCGCGCGCGCCCTGGCCACCAACCCCTCACTGCTGCTTGCCGACGAAGCGACCTCCGCCCTCGACCCAGAGACCACCCAAGAAGTGCTTGAGGTGCTGCGGCGCGTCAACGAAGAGCTCGGCATCACGATCGTGGTCATCACCCACGAGATGGACGTCATCCGCTCCATCGCCGACAAAGTCGCCGTCATGGAGGCCGGCAAAGTGGTCGAATACGGCAGCGTCTACCAGGTCTTCTCCGACCCGCAGACCGCCGTGGCGCAACGCTTCGTGGCCACCAGCCTGCGCAACACCCCCAACGAAATCGAGGCACAAGAGCTTCTCGACGCCGCACCCGGCCGCCTCTTCACCGTCGACCTCTCCGAGGACTCCGGCTTCTTCGGTGCCGCCTCCAAGGCCCGCGAGGCCGGCGTGAGCATCCAGCCGGTCCACGCCGGCATCGCCACCCTGCAGTCGCACTCCTTTGGCAAGATGACCGTGCGGCTCAACGGCGACAACGAAGCCATCAACGAGTTCCTCCACACCCTGCAGTCCACCACCGACATTGAGGAGATCACCCGATGAACGAAATGATCCTCGCCGAGCCCAACTGGGACCGCCTCGGCCCCACCTTTGTCGAATCCATCGGCGACACGCTGTGGATGGTGGGCATCACCATGGTCGTCGGCGGCATCTTCGGCCTGCTGCTCGGCATCTTCCTCTACACCACCCGGCCCGGCGGCATCCTGCAGAGCTCCCCGGTGTACTGGATCATCAACATTGCCGTGAACTTCTTTAGGCCGATCCCGTTCATCATCATGATCGCCATGCTCTACCCCATCACGCTGTCCGTGGTGGGCACGACGATCGGCCGCGGTGCCGCCACGTTCGTCATGTGTTTCTCCGCCACGTTTACCGTGGCCCGCATCGTGGAGCAGAACCTGGTGGCAATCGACCCGGGCGTGATCGAGGCGGCCCGCTCCATGGGCGCAGGCCCGTGGAAGATCATCACCTCGGTCATCCTGCCGGAAGCGCTCGGCCCGCTGATCCTGGGCTACACCTTCATCTTCATCGCCGTGATCGATATGTCCGCGATGGCCGGCTACATCGGCGGCGGCGGCCTTGGTGACTTCGCCATCGTCTACGGCTACCGCCAGTTCGAGCCGCAAGTGACCTGGGCGGCCGTGATCGTCATCGTGCTCATCGTCCAGCTCGCGCAGCTGCTGGGCAACGTGCTGTCGAAGAAGGTCATGCGCCGGTAGGTGTCCGCCGGGCCCCGTAAACAGCGCAAGTTGCAGCTCGTTTATCGCCGATTTTCGGGGATAAACGCTGTCCAACTTGCGCTGTCTACGTTTCCCGAAGCCCGTTTCGCACACCCCGTAGACTTGCCCGTATGAAGATCGCGGCCTTTGACTTCGACGGCACCCTCCACCACCCCGGCGACCCCAACGGCGGCTTCACCCCTGCCGACCTCGCCGCCATCCAGGCCTGGCGCGAGGCCGGCCACCTCGCCATCTCCGCCACCGGCCGTTCCCGCTCCGCCCTGGCGTACGGGATGCGCGGCAGCGGGCTGACCTTCGACTACCAGGTCCTTTCCAACGGTGCCTCCGCCGCCACGGGCGATAACCGCGAGCTCATCTTCGGCTACACCATCGACACGGACGTGCTCCACAAAGCGATCGACGCCTTCGGCGAGCGCGCCGGTCTGGCTGTCTACGGCACGACAATCGGCCCCATCGACGGCGTCTTCGCCGACAACACCGGCGGCATCAGCCACTTCACCGAGCACTTCACCCCCATGACCCGCGCCGACATCCCGGAGCACGAGTTCGCGGTCGTGCCGCTCTGGGTGCCAGACAACGAGTCGCTGCGCCGCGAGGTCGTGGCCTGGGCCGAGTCACTTGACGGGGACTACACCGTGGCGCAAAACCAGGAGTACGTGGACATCATGGCCCCGGGCCGCACGAAGGGCGCGGGCGTTATCGAGCTCATCGAGCGCCTCGGCTTCGACCGCGCCGACGTGGAGCTCTACACCTTCGGCGACTCGTGGAACGACATGTCCATGCACGCCATCGCGGACCACTCCTACAGCTTCGACCACTCTCCGGCCGACGTCCGCGAGGCCACGGACCACGTGATTAGTCGCGTGGCGGACGCGCTGTCACCGCGGTAGGCACCCAGCTCTCGTCGGCCTTCGCGGGCTTACCGCACGAGGGCACAACCCCGGTCACCTCTTTGCGTGCCAGTTCCACGGTGTATGAGGCTCCCTGCTTATCGACGCGCACATATCCCCCATCACCCGCCACCGCCACATCCGCAACTTCCAACTCGCCGTAGCGCACCTGCTCACCCGCACGCGACAGTTCCGCCGCGACCGCCACCTCGGCGGCCTGGGCGGGCGCACTCAGCGTGCCGCGGCCCCGGTTGCCGGGGACGAAGTACTCGCCGCGCAGCGCCGCCTCCAGCATGGCGTCGGTGGCCTCGAAGGTCATCCGGCCGAAGCTGTAGGCCCAGGGCAGAAGCAGCATCGTCGGAGCGAAGCGGTGGCCCTTGATATGCGAGGTCTCCCACACCACATCGTTGCCCTGGCCGAACGGGTACTTCTCTACCAGCTTGTTGACCAGGCTGCGGCCCTTGACCGCACAGCAGCGGTCGCGCTTGGCGTGCGTGCACACGAGCAGCAGCGGCTTAGTGCGCGCGACCGCGCCTTCGTTCTTGCCGGGGCCGGACAGGTCGAGACCCAGCAGTTCCTCGGGCGCGTCGATGTGCATGACCTCGGTCGCGGCCTCCTCGGCGAAGACGAGGTAGACGTGGTGATCCTCGATCTGGCGGCCCTCCCGCGTTGGGTGGCGGATGAGCAGCAGGGAGGCGTCGTACTCAGCCAGGTGCGCCTTGAGTTTCTCGGTGAGCTCCTCCCCGAGCGTGCCGCCGTCGAGGACGTCGTGGGTCCAGGCGTGCGGCCACTCGAAAAGCACGTACGTCGAACCCGGCTTCGCGGTGCCGGGCAGCGACTCAACCTGGACGTCGGAGCAGAACACGTCCGGTGCGCTGGTCAAAGTTTCCTCACTCATGCCCACCACCATACAACCTTTAGGGTGCCCTAATACACAGCCTCGACGCGCCAGCTGCGCCGGGTCCACACCAACAGCCACGCCTCCACCCCACGGCCCGACTCCCCCACGACCTGAAGCCGCGCCACGCGTTGCCCGGACGCGCCCCACCAGCCCTCGTCCACGGGCCAGGGTCCGGCCCAGCCTGTGACCAGATACTTGTGTTTTCCCCAGGCCAGCGCGTAGGGATCGGCGGACAGGAGGGCTTCGGCGGTGACGGTGATTGGGTGTGCGTGGGCGTCGATAAGCATGATGCGCGAGGCCGGGTGGTCGATGCCGCCGCCG
This sequence comes from Corynebacterium imitans, assembly GCF_000739455.1. NCBI lineage: Bacteria > Bacillati > Actinomycetota > Actinomycetes > Mycobacteriales > Corynebacteriaceae > Corynebacterium > Corynebacterium imitans. The sequence continues at coordinate 481,222 of NZ_CP009211.1, read as the reverse complement.
AGGCGGGCGGGCAGCGGTGCGGGGATCGCGCCTGGCCAGGGTTGGGCGGCGGTGGCTTCCGGCTGCTCGCCGAAGGGGGAAAACGCGATGCGTTCGGCCACGCCGCGGCCGCCGACGGCGCGCGGCTGTACTACTGCGTCGATGCCCAGCTGGGACTGCACGCGCTCGATGACGCGGCGGGCCCCGTCGCCCGCGCTGCTGCGGAAGAGCTCGCGCTCCTCGGGGGTGGACAGCTCGAGTGGCTCCAAGATGAGCGAGGTGATCGCGCCGGTGCCGCCGCGGGTGAGCCAGCCGTCGAGCTGCCAGCGGACGCGGTCTGCGGTCGCGGACTCGGAAAGCGCCTCGCGGGTGCGCCAGACGCGTTCGACGCGCTCGCCGGTGGCCAGCTCCGCGATCACCTTCAGGCGCAGGCAGCTTGCGCCGTGCTCGGCGAGCTTTTCGTGCAGCGTGGCGGCGAGCGCGCGGGCGGCGAAGGCGGCGGCGTCGACGCGTTCGATCGGGTCCTCCGGGGTGAGCCCGACCGCGAGGTCCGCAGCCGGGAGTTCGGGGGCAACTCGGCGGTCCGGGGCGGCGCGCGCGATGCGGTGGATGCGCATCCCGCCGGCACCGAAGCGGGTGGTCACCGCCTGCGGCGGCAGCTGGGCGAGCTGGCCTAACGTAGCAATCCCCAGCTGGCCGAGCGCGTTGACGGTCGCGATATCCGCCCCGAGTGCGACCTCCGCGACGAGTACGCCCAGCGGCTGCTCGGCCAAGAACTGTGCGGAGGCCCCGGGTACCACGAGTTCGGAGCTGCGGGTGGCGATCACGGCGGTGGCCAGCTCGTCGGCCGCGCCCACGAAGGCCTCGATGCCGCTGCGTTGGGCGGCGTCTAACAGCATCTCCAGTGCCGTGTCCTCGTCCCCGTGGAAGCGGGCGGCGGCCTGCAGGTCCACGGCGACGAGTCCGGGGCGTAGGACCTCGACGGAGGCGGCGACGTCGTCAAGACTGCCGGCGAGCGCGGCGAACATGCGCCCGTCGCGGTCCGGGTTGTCGTCGACCACCGTCAGCTCGGGCGCAAGCGCCTGGGCGTTGCGCACCCGCATCCCGCGGCGCACCCCCGCCCGGCGCGCGGCCTGGGAGCAGACCTTGATCCGGTGCTGGGCGGCAATCGCCACCGGCTCGCGCAGCGTGTCGCCTGCGTCCAGGGTGGCGGCTTGCACGGGCCAGTCAGGGAACCACAGCGCCGCCACCCGCATTTAGGGCACCGCCTTCAGGTGGCGCTCGACCACGGCCTCACGTGCCGGCCCAGTACCGAGCGTGAGCGTTGCCGTCGCGCCCGGCCAGCCCTTCGCGGTGGCGCGCACGCGCACGTCGATCCCCCGGATGCGTCCTGTGCCCCGACCAATCCCGTGGAATTGCGCGACCTGCCCACTGACCCGCAGCGCGGGCGAGGGCACGGCCACGTTCACCGCCACGAGCGCCGCATTACCCTTGCGTAGCCGCGCGAGCAGCGGCCGGGCACGCACGGGGCTTAGGCGCAGCTCCGTCCGGGTGCGCAGCACCACCAGGTCAAGGCCTTCGGCGAGCACACCGGCAACGGTAAGGTCCTCGATGCCCGGCTCCGGCACCGCGATGACCCGCTCGAGCGCGCCTGCCGACATGCCCGCATACGACAGTTCGGGCCACCCGATCACGCCCACCGTGCCCCCTGCCCCGGCGACGCGGTCGAGCAGCTCGACCACCAGCGCGGGAGTCTCGCTCATCTGTGTGACGGCGCGGCGCGGCAAGCCCCCGCCCGGCAGCACCTGCGCCAACCCGCCAGGCACGGAAAGTACACCTTCGCCCGCCACGACCTGCGGCGCAGCGTCGCCGCCCAGCTCCGCCATCCGGGCGCGCAGCTGGGCGATCTGGGCATGCCGGTCTCCGCCAGCAGCCTGTCGAATAGGTGTTCCGTTCACACCGAACAGTATGCACCCCACCCCGAACACGAGCAACCACCAAGGTCGCAAGCACTTTCGAACGCCAAGGCCATCGCTTATCGACGCCACGCCCACCTGCTACAGTAACTGCCCATGATGCCCGCCGACATCCGCTCCCGTGTCACCCCCATCCCGACCCCGCTTGCCGTCCGCGCCGCGGGCGCCGCCGGGGCGGCGGGTTCGGTCGCCGTCATGGCCTCTGCTGCCCCGATCGCGGTCCGGGCCGGGCTTGCGCTCGTGTGCATAGCGGTTGCGCTCGGGGTGACGTTTGCGCACCCCTACCGGCGCGAGATGCGTGAGTACGCGGCGCGGAAGGGGGCGTCCACGGTGGCGTCGATAAGCATGCTCGTGCCGCTGATGCTGTGGTGGCTGTTGCTCATGCTCGCGCCACTTGCGCAGTGGCCCACGTGGGGCGCGCTGGTTGCGTTCGTGGGGCTGTTCGCGCTCGCGTGGCTGCTGTTTCCGCACGTCGACGGGTCGCGGCGGCTCGCCTACGCTTAATCCAGATCGCGGTCCGCGGCCCAGCGGGTGAGCTGGTGGCGGTTGGAGGTCTGCGTCTTGCGCAGGATATTCGACGCGTGCGTTTCCACCGTCTTCACCGAGATGAACAGCTGCTTGCCAATCTCCTTGTAGGTGTAGCCACGCGCGAGCAAGCGTAGGACCTCGAGCTCGCGGCGGGTCAGCGCGTCGACGGCCGGGTCTTCCACCTTGACTGGCTCGCCCGCCGGGTCCTCGACCACCCCACCGGAGGCGAAGGCGTCGAGGACGAAGCCGGCCAGGCGCGGCGAGAAGTACGCATCCCCGCCGTGGACGCGGGCGACGGCCTCGGCGAGCTCCGCGCCGTCGATGTTCTTGGTCACGTAGCCGCGCGCGCCGGCGCGGATCAGGGCGATGACGTCTTCGGCGGCGTCGGACACGCTGAGGCACAGAAACTTCACGCCCGCGTCTTCCCGCTGGACCGCGCGCAGCACGGCTAGGCCGCCGCCGTCGGGCATGTGCACATCGAGCAGCACGACGTGCGGTGCGGTCTTCCGGATGCCCTCGATCGCCTCGGCGACGGTGCCGGCCTCGCCGACGATGTCAACGCTGTCGGTCTTCTCCGACAGCTCAGCACGCACGCCGGCACGGAAGACGGAGTGGTCATCAACGAGAAAGACGCGAACCATACCCATAAGGCTAACTGGGTGACACCGTCAGCTCTACTTCTGTGCCCTGACCCGGCGCTGACGTGATCCGGGCGGCGCCGCCGGCGCGTGCCATGCGGCCGACGATGGAATCGCGCACCCCGTGGCGGTCCTCGGGGATCGCGTCCTGGTCAAAGCCCACGCCTCGGTCGCGCACGAACACGCTGAGCTCGCCGCCGAGGTGCTCGGCGTAGACATCGACGGTCTCGGTGCCGCTGTGCTTGGCGGCGTTGACCATCGCCTCGCGCGCGGCCAACGCCAGCGGCTCGTTGTCCTCCGTCAACGCCGGGTCCTCGCCCACCGTCACGGGCCTGATCACCACGCCGAAGGTGTCCTCGACCTCCCCGGCTGCCAGGTTGAGCGCCTGGAAGAGGGTGGACGGTTGGGATGCGGCGTGCTCGGAGGCGTCGAAAAGCCAGGCGCGAAGCTCGCGCTCCTGGCCACGCGCAAGGCGGGCGACCTCCTCAGGTCTATCCGCCTGCTTCTGAATCAGGGCGAGGGTCTGCAGCACCGAATCGTGCAGGCGGGCGGCGATCTCCGCGCGCTGATCCGCCACCGCCTTCGCCTCGCGCTCCGCAAGCAGCGACGAGGTCAGGCGCATCAACAGTGGGATGACCAGCACCGCCACGCCGCACACGGTGACCAGCACGGCGACTACCACGCCGGCGATCCCGGCGCTCTCGCCCAACACCGCTATTGCGAGCACCCCGCCCATAACCAGCAACGCGCCCACTGACAAGGTGAGCATGTTGGCAGTCGAGCTCATTTCCCGGTCGTACGCCTGCAGCGCGAGCACCGCACCAACGATGAACAGGCCCACGAAGAACACGACCGAGGTCCCCACGCCACTCGACGCCTTCAACGAGACGAGCGCGCCCGCGATCGCCACCACCACCAGCACCAGGTTCACCACGCGCGCCCAGCCCTTCGTCTTCGGCGGCTCAGGCACAAACGCAGGCTCGTCGTCTACCGACTTCGGCTCCAGCGGGGTGGTCATCCACAGCGCCGCGTAGGCCAGCGCGCCGACGCCGCCTGCGAACGAGGCCAGGATGAAAAAGAGGCGCACCCAGCGCTCCTCCACCCCGAAATAGCGCGCCAGCCCGGAGGCGATGCCAGCGACCATAAGGTTGCGGCGACTCCGGGTAAAGCGCGGGTACAGCGCCGGTGGCGGGGCTGCATACGGGGCGGGTTTCGACATACCCCTCATTGTTCCACCCGCGCCCGCAAAGCGAATCGGGGACAACCCTGAGTTTTGCGCGCGGACAAATTTCAGGGCATTTCCCGATGGTCGCGCCCTCATTTCCCCGCGATAATGGAGGCATGGACACGACGAACACCTTCTCTAAGATGTGGGCATCCCGCCCGCCCCGCATCCCGAAGGATCAGGGCGGCAAAGCGGTCATCGCCGGCGTGGCAGAGGGCTTCGGCACCCGCTTCAACATCGACCCCGTTATCATCCGCATCGCCTTCGTCGCACTCACCCTCTGCTTCGGCGGCGGCGTCTTCCTCTACCTGTTGTGCTGGATCAACATGCCCCGCTTCGGCGTCCCATTCAGCCCTTTGTCCGCCCTGGCGACCGGCGAAGGCAATGTCGCTCGCGAGTCGGAAACGGGCAAGGATGAACGCAGCCTCGCCATCTGGCTCCTGATCGGCATAGTCATCTTCTTCCCCTCGCTGTCCTATGCCAGCGACGGCACCACCGTCTACAGCGCAGTACTTACCTTCGCGCTCTTCGGCCTGGGCTGGTACTTGCTCTACCAGCGCTGCCCCGAGCCGCCCGCGGGTCTGCTCGTGCCCCAGCAGGGGCGCCCGCTTGACGACGCCCACCCGTCCCCCGCCCCCGACGCCGACACCAACACCGGCACTCCATCCGAGAGCCCCTACGCGCAGTCCGCCACCGCGAATCTGAGCACGCCGCCGGATTTCCCGCACCCGGCTGCCCCGCCAGAGTGGGACCCGCTAGGCGCGGCGCCGGGTCTGTGGCACCTGCCGGATCCGTCCGAGCCGACGCCGGAACCTGCGCAAACCAAGAAGCGCTACTGGCTTTGGATCCCTGTCGCTATCGTCGCGACAGCAGCGATCCTGTGGGCGATTCCCGTACTTAGCATGCTGCGCACCAGCGCAATCGGGGACTACGGCGTTGCAAATGTCTCCGCCTACAGCGCGGAGGCTATGCGGGAATACAAGCACAACATCGGCGAGGCTCGGATTGACATTTCGCGCATCGAGCCGCTTGATGAGCCCGTGACAATAGAACTGCGCAACGGCATCGGCAAGATCGACCTCAAACTCCCTAACGACGTCCCGTTCGTGGTCAATTGCGATGCCACCATTGGCAGCGCCAACTGCCCAGAAGGAAAGCAAAACGCGGACAAGGACGGCGAGCTTCTCACGATTAACGTGAAGCAGCGCATCGGTTCCGTGTCCGCGGATTACTAAGGGAGGCTCGCGGGATTACTCCCACTCGATGGTCCCCGGCGGCTTGGAGGTCACGTCCAGCACGACGCGGTTCACATCAGCGACCTCGTTGGTGATGCGGGTGGAGATCACCTCGAGCGTCTCGTACGGCAGGCGCACCCAGTCCGCGGTCATCGCGTCTTCCGAGGCGACGGGGCGCAGCACGATCGGGTGGCCGTAGGTGCGGCCGTCGCCCTGGACGCCGACCGAGCGGACGTCGGCAAGCAGCACGACCGGGCACTGCCAAATCTGGTCGTCGAGGCCGGCCTTGGTCAGCTCCTCGCGCGCGATCGCGTCGGCGGCGCGCAGGGTTTCCAGGCGCTCCTGGGTAACCTCGCCGATGATGCGGATGCCCAGGCCCGGGCCCGGGAAGGGCTGGCGGTTGACGATGACCTCGGGCAGGCCGAGCTCGCGGCCGACGGCGCGCACCTCGTCCTTGAACAGCAGACGCAGCGGCTCGACCAGCTCGAACTCCACGTCGTCCGGCAGGCCGCCGACGTTGTGGTGGCTCTTGATGTTCGCGGTGCCGGTGCCGCCGCCGGACTCCACCACGTCCGGGTACAAGGTGCCCTGGACAAGGAAGTCGACGCTTTGGCCCTCGAGCACACCCGCTACTGCCCTTTCGAAGGAACGGATGAACTCCGCGCCAATCGCCTTGCGCTTCGCCTCCGGCTCGGTCACGCCGGCGAGCTTGCCTAGGAAGGCCTCGCGCTCGTCCACGGTGACCAGCTTCGCGCCGGTGGCGGCGACGAAGTCGTTTTCCACCTGCTCGCGCTCGCCCTGGCGCAGCAGGCCGTGGTCCACGAACACGCAGGTCAGGCGGTCGCCGATTGCGCGCTGCACCAGCGCCGCGGCGACGGCGGAGTCCACACCGCCGGACAGGCCGCAGATCGCGTGGCCCTCGCCTACCTGCGTGCGGACCTGCTCGATGAGCTGCTCCGCGATGTTGGACGCGGTCCAGTTCTGCTCCAGACCAGCAACCTCGGTGAGGAAGCGGGTGAGCACTTCCTGGCCGTGCGGGGAGTGCATGACCTCGGGGTGGTACTGCACGCCAGCGAGCTTCTTGTCCACGCACTCAAAGGCGGCCACGGGCGCGCCCGGGGTGGACGCGGTGACGGTGAAGCCCTCCGGTGCCTCGGTGACGGAGTCGCCGTGCGACATCCACACCGGATGCGCATCCGGGGTGCCGGTGTGCAGCACGCCGCCGGAGATGTCCATGTTGGTGCGGCCGTACTCGCGAGCGCCGGTCTCAGCGACCTTGCCGCCGAGCGCCTGCGTCATGACCTGGAAGCCGTAGCAGATGCCGAAGATCGGCAGGCCCAGCTCGAAGATCTCCGGGTCCAGCTGCGGGGCGTCTTCGGCGTAGACCGAGGACGGGCCGCCAGAGAGCACCAGCGCGGCCGGGTTCTTCTCGCGCACCTCAGCGGCGGAGATTGTGGACGGGACGACCTCGGAGTACACGCGCGCCTCGCGCACACGGCGGGCGATGAGCTGCGCGTACTGGGCGCCGAAGTCGACGACTAATACGGGACGTGTTTGCGGTGTAGTCACGGGACAGATTCTAGCCCACTGCCCACTCGCGTGACGACGCAGCCTACTCCGCGGCCGTCGATCCTATCTGCCCCTGCGCCTGGCCCGCCGCAAGCACAATGCTCAGCGCAACAATGCTGCTGGTCACCACCGCGCCGGCGGCGGCAGCCCCGCCCAGGTTGAAACCTGAGCCAGCCAGCGCCCGATCCAGCGGGCGCACCGCCTCGGGAGGCAGCGCGCGCAGCTGCGCGTCCAGCTGCTCCAATGCAGGCGTGAGCCCCGGCACCGCGGTCTGCTGCGCCAGCGCAATCGGGATGAGCAGCATGAGCGGGCTCACCGCGAGCGCAAGGCCCCTGCTTATCGACGTCCCACTCGACCCCTCCCCAGGCACCGCCGGTAGTGGCGTCTGCACCTGGGTTGTCTGGGTTGGCTGGGTTGGCTGGGTTGTCTGGGTTGTCTGGGTTGCTTGCGTCGTCGGCGCTTCCGTCGGCGCGGTCGGCGCGCTCGGGGTGGTTGGTGCCGCAGTCGTGGGCTGCGGTGCTGCGGTCGGCGTCGCCGTGGTTGCGGACGTGCTCACCGTTGCCGACGGGGCGCTCGTTGCCGCACTCGTTGCCGCACTCGTTGCCACAGTCGGTGTCGCAGGTGGCACAGCCGTCGGCACAGTGCTCGTTTCCGCGCTCGGCGCAGGCACAGTTGTCGTGGGCTCCAGTGCCTCGCCGGGCGTGACCTTCGCGTTGAACTCCGCATCCGCGCGGCTGCCATCCGGGAACCACAGCGAGATCTGCACTGCGGCGTGCTCGTCCGCCTTGGCGTTTTCCGGTGGGGTGAGGGTGATGGTGCCGGCGCCGTCGATAAGCTCGATGCCCCACTCGGAAGGGCCGGAGGCGGAGATGGCCGTGCCCTCCGGCAGCGGATCGCCCGTGTTCGCGGCGCGCAGCAGGTGCCCGCGCGGCCCGGCGACGTCCTCCCAGTTCACCGAGAGGCTTTCTGCCAGCGAGCGCATCCGCACCGTCACCACCTGCGTGTCGGTGCTTTCGTCGCTGTAGGTCGCGGTGATGCGCAGGCGCGCCGTGTCGCCGGGCTTCGCGTCTGGGCCCGGGGTGACTTCGACGGTGTCGCCGTCGACGGCGGTGTGCCACGACGGGGCGTCGAGAAGCGATGCCTCGACCACCGCATCGATAGCATCGCCGGAGTTGCGCACCGTGAGCTGCTCGCCCCACGGCGCGGAGGTGTCGGCCCACGACGGGTTGAAGCGCTCGCTGACTGTGCGCAGCGTGACCGGGATTTCCACGACGCGAACCTCGCCGCGGCCGTCCTCGGCGCGCACCGGCACCGTGGTCTCCCCGCGCGGCAGTTTCGCGCTCGGGGTGAGCACCACCGTGCCATCGGGAGCGACCTGCGCCCATGCTGGCGTTGGCGTGCCGTCGGCATCCGTGGTCGGCGCGAATGTCACGTTGCGCACCTGCGGTGCTGGCACCGTCAGCGACTCGCCGCGGATAAGCTCCTGGGCCGGGTAGCGCACCGCGTCGACGGTATCGCCCTCCGGCGCAACGACGGTGACGGTGAATTCGTCGGTACCGATGCTTCCAGGCACTGCCTCCGTGGAATCCGGATACCGCGTGGTCACCGTAAACGTCGCGGTCGTGCCAACTGGGGCGTTCGCCGGCGCAGTGACCTCAAGAGCGCCGCCTGGGCGTGCGACGGCTGCAAAGCCCTCCGCATCGGTGCGGGCCGTGACCTGCGCCCCGTCCAGCAGCGTGCCCGACTGCGGCACCTCCAGGCGCGTCGTGCCGCGCGCCACCTGCGCGTTGGCCCACGCGGGCTGCGCCGTGGACGCCAAGGGCGCCACATGCACCGGCACGTGAAACTCAGGCGAGACGGTCCCGTCCTTAAACGTCACCCGCATTGGTACCTCGTGATCCCCCAGGTGCTCCGCTGTGCGCGGGCGCGCCACGAGCTGGCCGCTGGCGGCATCCACGCTGATCCAATCGGTGTAGGTGGCGCTGTCGCCGTCCAGCACCGAAAACTCCGGGTCGACGGGCTGCTCCGGCAGGCCGTCGATACCCGCGGAGTCGAACGTGGGCAGTGGGATTGCCGCCGAGCGCCCAGTGACCGTCGAGATGCGCTCGGCCGGGCGGACAACGTAGTTGTCATCGTCCGGCAGCCGGTTGAAGAAGACGTACAGCGGCACCACGTCCCACACGTCGCCTTCCGACCATGTGAACTGCTGCCCCTCATGCGGCGACCACCGGAAGCGGATCGGGACGTTGCCTCCGCGGTAGCCCTGGATATTCAGCTCTTCCAGCTTCTTGTGCGCGTGGATCTTGAGTTCCTGGAACTCGCCCTCATCGTCGGTAATGACCTCGGTGGTCACGTAATCCAGCAGCGGATTGTCCACGTGCGGCTGCGGTTCCACGGTGAGATCCGCGTCCCACACCCCACTCGGCCAGAAGCCAGGGATCTCGCGCTCGATGCACTTTACGTCTTCGGCCCCCGGCTTGTCTCCGCACGTAACCTGCGGGTCCTTCCAGGAAATGTCCTCGCGCGTGAGCGTAAGCGTCTGCCCCGGTGTCAGGTGTAGGGGGCGGCGGGGAAAGCGCGGTTCTTCCAGCGTGGCCGGGTTGTTGTACAGCAAGTAGCTGGTCCAGTTGTTAAACAGCGCGACGGAGATGTACTGCGTCCACGTCTTCCCGTCGGGGAAGTCCACGTCTACGGTCAGCGTATAAAGCTTCTCCGGCACCGCTTTCTTGCTGTAGCGCAGCTTCTTGTACTCAAGCAAATCATTGGTCACGCTCACCCGGCCGGTGTCCGGATCCACGTCCAGCCACTCCGGGCCGTCAACCTTCTTGTACGTAATACCCTTGGGCGGGGCGATCAGCTGGTACTCCGGGGAAAACTTCGCGTACACCGGCGGGCGAAACCCAATGCCCCGCTCCACCTCCGAACGGATCAGATACAGCCAATTGCCAAACTCGGGGCTGTAGGACGCGAACAACGGGTATGCAAAGGTGCCAGTCTGTTCGAGCAGGATGTCGGTGCCGCCGCTAGGCTCCTCCGACGCGATAGCCGTAAACGCAACACTGGTGGGGGCGCACAATGCGCAGGTCGTGAGCACGGCAAGTGCGGAACGGGCAACCCGGGAAACCATCTGCAATTCTCCTGCTCTTCTGCGGCAACGCCTTCACACGCGCGCGAAAAGGAGCTGACGTGTTGGCCACCTATACAAATTAGTAGCAGTTTGCCTAAAACACCATTAAGGGCTGCGGAGTCGACTCCACAGCCCTTAAACGTTTTTGTTGCGTAGACCCTTAGAACACCGCTTTACGCAGGCGCTCGAGCGCCTCGTGTACGCCGTCGACCGACGGGTCCTCGTCCAAATCCCGCGAGGACAGCTGCAGCTGTTCAATGGAGGCGTCGGCCGCCTGGATCGCGTGCTCCACCTGCGTGACCAGCGGATCGATGTTCTCGCCGAAGGGCTGCTTCGCCGTGGACTGCGACCAGCGGCGAATCATCTCCAGCGGCATCTTGGTCAGCTCGGAAATCGAGTTCACCTTCAGCTCGACGCGGTTGGCCAGCGAGGAGTGCAGGAAGACCGCGTTGTCCATGTCGCGCAACGCAACCTCCATCGCCTCGTACAGCATGCGCATCGACTCGATGCGGTCCTCCTCCGCGGAGAAGGTCGCCGTCTGCGCAGCCTGGAGACGCGCCAGCGCAATCGCGGTACGCGCCTTCGCCGCACGCGCCTGCAGCTCTTCGGCCACCTCGGACAGCGACTGCGCGTTCTCGTCGATAATGCCGCGCATCGTTGCCCAGACCTGCAGCGGTGCGAGCAGCAGCGTGCGCGACGCGCCCTCCGCCACCACGTTTTCCATCTCGCTCTTGACCTGGTTGGTCACAGAGTTCTCCTGCAGCAGCGTGTCGCAGGCAACCAGGAGCTCCTCAGCGGACTTCTTAATGGAGGTCTGGATGCCCATGAAGGTCTCCAGCTCCTTGTACAGCGCCGCAGTCGCCTCGTACACCTCGCCTTCGCCCTCCGGCAGGACGAAGCCAGCCTCCTCACGGGCGGCAACCTCGGCGGGGAGCACCTCCGACATGAACGCGTCGTAGTCCGGGACGAGCTCGCAGATCCGCTCCCAGCCCAGCTCCGCGCGGCGACGGCGGCCTACACCGTCGCGCTTGGCCTGGTGCTCGACAATGTTGGCTTCCTGGTACACCGCGGCGGCGGTCTGGAAGTAGTCCGTCATCGGACGGGTACGCACCGACAGGTAGCGCCCGCCCGACAGCGGCGTCACAGTCGCCAGCACGTCGTAGGCAGAACCGCTCTTGGCCAGGTTGCGCACGTAGCCAACGAAGGGCTTGCCTGCCTCGATCCAGTCCCACATGGCCTTGAACACGCCACCGGGCATCTCCACCTGGCGGATGAGATTGTGCGGCTTGCCGATCATCTCTTCCAGCGGATACTGGGCATAGTGCATGAACACTTCGTTCACGTCGGTCATGATGCCCTTGGCATCAGTGACCGAGAAGAAGATGTCATCAACCGCGACCAGGTGCTGCGGACCATCGGTCACATCCCGGTCAATAATCACTTCGTAGGCCATGATTACACAATCTAGCAGGAACTAACAGGATCTTTTTATTTTCGGACAGTCAAGCTTACCTTTTGGAAAGATTTGGCGTCCTCGTATCCGCACTTCGCCATGATCCGGCGCAGACCGCCAACCAGGTTCATCGTCCCGTACGGATCGTGCGAAGGCCCGTGCAGCACCGTTTGCAGCGACTCGCGTTGCTCGGCGGGCACCACCTGGCGCATCTCGCCGCGCGGGAAACGCGGGTGCGCGATCGCGGACTCCCAGTACACGCCCTCTCCCGAGGCCTCGCTGGCACGCGCAAGGGGCTCGCCCAGCATGACCGCGTCAGCGCCCACGCCGAGCGCAACCGCGATCAGCCCGGAGGTGTCCACCGGCGCATTAGCGATGACGTGCACGTAGCGCCCGCCGGTCTCGTCCAGGTAGTCGCGGCGGGCCGCGGCGACGTCGGCAATCGCGGTGGCCAGCGGCACGTCCAGCGACATGCTCTGGTTCGACTGCCCGGAGCCGACAATCACGCCGGCCGCGCCGGAGCGCATCAGGTGCATCGCGGTGCTGTAATCAAACACGCCACCGGCGATCACCGGCACATCCAGCGTGCCGATGAACTCCTTAAGGTTCAGCGGCTCGCCGCCCTGCTGCACGTGCTCGGCGGAGATGATCGTGCCCTGGATGAACAGGAGCTCCGCGCCCGCTTTGACCAACTGCGGTGCCAGCTCGCGCGCGTTCTGCGGGCTCACGCGCACCGCGACGGTCGCGCCCGAGTCGCGCACGCGCGCCATGTGCTCAGCAAACAGATCCATGTCCAGCGGCGCCTGGTGCAGCTCCTGCAGGATGGCGGTCCCGCTGGACTGGGACTTCAGCAGCGATTCCAGGTCATCCCACTCAATGCTTGCCGCGCCGATGACCCGCTTGATCGCGTCCGAGAAAGAGGCATGACGGCCCAACAGCCCCTCGGCGTTCAGCACGCCAAGGCCGCCCTGCTTGCCCATCTCAATGACAAACTCGGGGCTGGCCAGCGCGTCGGTGGGGTGCGAGACCAGCGGCACGTCGAAGCTGTAGGCGTCAATGTGCCAGGTGGTATCCACCACCTTGGAAGAACGCGTGCGGCGCGCCGGAACGAGCGAAAGATCGTGCAGATCGTAGGCGGCGCGGGCCTCGCGACCTTTACCTATTTCGACATATTCGTGCATGGTTGTTGCAGCTCACTCCTAGTGGCGGTAGTTCGGTGCCTCGACGGTCTGGGTGATGTCGTGCGGGTGGGACTCGCGCAGACCAGCGGTGGTGATCTGCACGAACTGCTTCGTCTGCAGCTCCTCGATGGAGGAAGAACCGGTGTAGCCCATCGCCGCGCGCAGGCCGCCGACGATCTGGTGGGTAATCGAGTCCAGGTCACCGCGGAAGGGCACGCGACCTTCGATGCCCTCCGGCACCAGCTTGTCCTCGCTGGTCACATCAGCCTGGAAGTAGCGGTCCTTGGAGAAGGAGCGCTTCTCACCGGTCAGGCCACGGCCCTGCATCGCACCCATGGAGCCCATGCCGCGGTAGCGCTTGTACTGCTTGCCGCCAACCACGACGATCTCGCCCGGTGCCTCGGTAGTACCGGCAAGCATGGAGCCCAGCATGACGGTGGACGCGCCGGCAGCAAGCGCCTTGGCGACGTCACCGGAGAACTGCATGCCGCCGTCGGCGATAATCGGCACACCAGCCTTGTGTGCAGGCACGGAGGCCTCCAGGATCGAGGTGATCTGCGGCGCGCCAACACCGGCGACCACGCGGGTGGTGCAGATCGAGCCCGGGCCAATGCCCACCTTGATCGCGTCTGCACCCGCGTCGATCATGGCCTGGGCGGCCGAGCGGGTGGCCAGGTTGCCGCCGATGACGTCGAGGCGGTCGCCGAAGTCCTTCTGCACGCGCGCGACCATCTCAAGGACGCGATTGTTGTGTGCGTGCGCGGAGTCAACCACGAGTGCGTCCACACCAGCCTCAGCCAGCAGGCCCGCACGGTCGTAGGAGTCCTCGCCGGTACCGATGCCAGCGGCGACCAGCAGTCGGCCGTTCGCGTCCTTCGAGGCGTTGGGGTACTGCTCCGTCTTCACGAAGTCCTTGACGGTAATCAGACCGACCAGTTTGCCGTCCTTGGACACGATCGGCAGCTTCTCCACCTTGTTGGCGGACAAAAGCTCGAGTGCTTCCTCCTTGGTCACGCCCTCCTCGGCGACAACCAGCGGCATGGCGGTCATAATCTCGGCAACCTTGCGCTCGTAGTCGCGCTCGAAACGCATGTCGCGGTTAGTAATGATGCCGACCAGGCGCCCCTCATCATCCACGACCGGCAGGCCGGAGATACGGAAGCGGGCGCACAGCGCGTCCACGTCGTTGACGGTCATGTCAGGCGTCGCGGTGACCGGGTTGGTCACCATCCCAGACTCGGAGCGCTTCACCACATCCACGTTCTCCGCCTGATCCTGGGCGCTCAGGTTGCGGTGCAGAACGCCAATGCCGCCCTGGCGGGCCATCGCGATCGCCATACGGGACTCGGTCACCGTGTCCATCGCGGCGGACGCGATCGGCATGCCCAGGGTGATGTTGCGGCTGAACTTCGAGGTCGTGGAGACCTCAGCAGGCACGATGTGGGACTCCGCGGGCAGCAGCAGCACGTCGTCGAAGGTCAGGCCGCGCAGTGCGACCTTGTTCGGATCGTCCCCACCTGTAAGAATTCGTTCGTTTGCCATAATTACTGCTTCTCCTCTCCCGCGCGGGCCGCACCTTTTTGCTTTCAGCCATGATATATCCTCACCCCGACTTGTACCTAGGCGGGGGAATTGGCAGGGATTGAAAAAGCACATAGTGTGGGTGGCGTGAACTTTGATGACATGATGCCCAAGGATCCGTTCGCGGACGATCCGAATGATCCGGCGTCGTTTATTGAGGATGACGCGCTGCCGGAACCACTCTCCCCGCAGGAGCGCACCGATGTGCTGCGCGACCTGCAGTACGTGCGCGACTGCCAGCGCCGCCTGCGTCCGCGCGGTATCCGCGGCATTTACTTCATGTGCGAGGACTGCGACCAGTGGCATTACTACGACTGGGACATCATGGAGCAGAACATGCTGGCTACCCTGCGCAACCAGCTCCCGGCCGTGCATGAGCCGAGCGCCGAGATCGCTTACGACGCCTACGTGTCCTGGGACTACGCCCTAGGCTTCCTCGACGGCCTCGAGGCGCGCTAAGGGCCCGCTTATCGACGGCGCGCTTACGCATTCCTGCCCCGCACACTTTCCCAAAGTGTGCGGGGCTGTTTTTGTTAGTTCACGCCGCTAGTAGTTCTGCGCCTCACCCAGGGTGCCGCCACCCGGTGCGGTGTTGCGCTCCGATGCGCCGGGCACCACCGTTTCCTGGGGTGTGTGCCCCGCGTCGCTAGTCTCCTCTGACTCGCCTTCCGGGGCGGGCGTCGACGCCGAGGGGCTCTCGAGCGGGTTGGGACGCACCGGCGCTTCCCGCGACGCGCTCGGCTCCTGCGCGGGAGGCTGTGCCTGGCTCGGCTGCGGGCTCTGCTCTGCGGGCTGACTCGGCTGCACCGTCTCCGTGATCACCTCTGGCTCGGGCGGGGGCGGAGTAACCGTTACGGTGCTGACCTTGGTACGCACGATCGGTTCAGGCGCTTCCGCGTCACGCCCCTCTCGGCCCTGGTTCGCCCGCGGCTCCATCGAGGCGAGCAGCTTGCGCGCCTGGTCGAACAGTGCGCTGGCCGCGTCTCGGTCGCCGGAGTCATTCGCGGCCTGCAGCTCGTCGAGCGTGGAGGCAAGCTCCACCGCCGCGGTCCGGTCGCCGAAGACCGCGGTCGCAGGCCCCCACAGCGGGGAGCCGGGCGTGGCATTGTAGAGCGCCGCACCGCTACCGGTGACCACGGCGGTCGCCGCTGCAGCGCCAACGAGACCGGCCACCCAGGGGCTCGGCTGGGTGCGGCCGCGCCGCTCGCCCGCGCTGCGGCGGCCAAACAGCTTGCGGCGCAGCGGCACCACGGTGGTGTCTTTTGCTTCTTCCGTGTCCCCTGCGGTATCTCGTGCTGCCTCCACACGCGGCGGTGCGGGCATCGGCCGGTCGATGTCGGCCTTCAGCTCAAGCAGCATCGCCGCGAGGGGGTCGCTCCCGTCCGAAGGGTCGACGCCAGCAGCGAGTGCGTCAAGGAACGCGTCCTCGTTCGCCACAGCGGCAAACTCTTCAGTCACGTTGTCCGCCTCGTTACGCCCGTAGTCGTCTCCATAGCCATGTCCGTCACTGCGCCGAGCCATCGTGCAACTCCCCTTCCTCCAAGTGTTTGCGCAGCGTCGCAAGCGCACGGAATTGGGCGACGCGCACCGCTCCCGCGGTACTGCCCACAATTTGCGCTGTTTCTTCTGCGGAAAGGCCCATGAAGACTCTCAGGATAATGATGTCACGGGCCTTGTCACTGAGTACATCGAGTAACTCACGCACTCTGTTACTACCATCCGCTACCAGGGCAAATTCCTCTGGAGTTTCCCCGTGCGACTCGGTCTCAGGCACTTCTTCAGTGGGCGTAAGTTTATCCCGCGACAGCGCCCGGTGTGCATCGGCAACTTTGTTGAACGCGATCCCGTAGACAAACGCCATAAAGGGTTTGCCCTGGTCCCGGTAGCGGTCAATCGAGGTCGCCACGGCCAGGCAAACGTCCTGGGCCACATCCTCGGCGGTGGGCATACGTCCGCCCCCGATGCGGGCACGGGTATAGCGCAGCACCAGCGGGTGGATCAAGCGAATTACCTGCTGCAGTGCCCGCTCGTCACCGTCGACGGCGAGGGGAACGAGCCGAGCTAACTCGTCGTTGACTTCCGGCGTGGCCATCCGTCTCCCTTCCTCCCTCGCACATTTCCTGCATACCGTGCACAGCCCACGATCAAACGCCGCAGTAGCGCTCGCACTTTCGTCACAATCATAGGGAGTGTAACCGCAGTCCCCTGCACGGGCGACATGACGCCTGCCCAAAAGAAAGTATTTTCCGCAACATCTCCAAGGTTCCCCTAAAGTTCATCACCGGTTTACCTTCTGCGTTTTCCCAGCTCACACACGGCCAGTCCATGCTTCAGCGGCCAAATACAGACAGCGGTCACTCACAGGACACCTATCGTTTACCCACGGGGAGAACACTTCGGATTCGGCACCGGCGCTGCGCGCCGGACAAGCACGCACATGTCAATAGTTTCTACAAGGAGTCTCTACCACCATGTCCCTGCCGCAATATCTCCCCGGTCCGAACGCTGATTTCTGGGACTGGCAGCTGCATAGCGCGTGCCGTGGCGAAGCATCTGAGGTCTTCTACCACCCAGACGGGGAACGCGGCCGCGCACGCACCCAGCGTGAGAACCGCGCAAAGGCTATCTGCTACTCCTGCCCCGTGCTCGAGCAGTGCCGCGAGCACGCCCTGCGCGTTGCGGAGCCCTACGGCATTTGGGGCGGCATGAGCGAGTCCGAGCGCCAGGCCATCCTGCGCAGCGGCCACGGCGGTGCCCTAAAGGTTCCCGCCGCCGCTTCCGCAAAGTAAAAACCAAAAGCGCTGCCGGAGCCCCTCATTGATCGCAAGGGGTTCCGGCAGCGCTGCTGCACGGGCGGAAAGCCTAGTGCGCGTGACCTGCGTGGCCTGCGTTTTCTTCCTCTTCCGCCGGCTTGGTCACCACGGAGGCCTCCGTGGTGAGCACCATGCGGGCGACTGAGGCGGCGTTGACCACAGCGGAGTGGGTCACCTTCACCGGGTCGATGATGCCCTGCTCGACAAGGTTGCCGTACTCCAGGGTCGCGGCGTTGAAGCCCTCATCGTTGCTCAGCTCGCCGATCTTGGACACGACCACGGAGCCGTCCAGGCCCGCGTTGTCGGCGATCCAGAAAGCGGGCTTGCGCAGCGCGCGGGCAACGGCCAGCACGCCGGTCTTCTGCTCGCCAGTGAACTCCTCGGCGTAAGCCTCGAGCTCCTTGGCAATCTGCACGAGCGCGGAACCGCCACCGGCGATCACACCCTCCTGCACGGCAGCGCGCGCAGCGTTGATGGCGTCCTCGACGCGCAGCTTGCGCTCGTTGACCTCCGTCTCGGTCGCGGCACCGACGCGGATGACGGCCACACCACCGGACAGCTTCGCCAGGCGCTCTTCTGCCTTCTCGCGGTCCCAGGTGGAGTCGGTCGTCTCGATCTCGCGGCGGATCTGCTCGCGGCGATCCTCGATGGCCTCGAGCGTCCCCGCCCCGTCGACAAGCACGGTGTCGTCCTTCGTCACGGTGACGCGGCGTGCACGGCCGAGATGCTCCAGGGTGGCGTCCTTGAGGTTGACGCCTACCTCCGGGTCGATCACGGTGGCCTGGGTGACCACGGCGAGATCGTCCATGAAGGCCTTGCGGCGCTCGCCGAAGTACGGAGCCTTCACAGCAACGACCTTCAGCGACTTGCGCATCGTGTTGACCACGAGCGTCTGCAGCGGCTCTCCCTCGACGTCCTCTGCGATGATCAGCAGCGGCACCGAGGACTCGGCGATCTGCTCCAGCAGCGGCAGGAAGTCCGGCAGGGAGGAGATCTTGTTGCGCACCAGCAGCACGCGTGCATCGTCCAGCACGGCCTGGCCTGCGTCCGGGTCCGTCATGAAGTAGGGCGACAGGAAGCCCTTGTCAAAGGAAATACCCTCGGTCAGGTCCACGTAGGACTCGATGGACTGGGACTCCTCGACGGTCAGCACACCGTCCTTGCCCACCTTGTCCATCGCGCCGGCAACCATCTCGCCGACCTCCGGGTCGCGGGAGGAAACGGTGGCCACATTCGCGATCTCTGCGGAAGCGGACACCGGGGTGGAGCGCTCGCGCAGCTCCTCAACGACCTTCTCGGCGGCGGCGGTAATGCCCTTGTTCAGCTCGATCGGGTTCGCGCCCGCAGCGACGTTACGAAGCCCTTCTGCCACGAGTGCCTGCGCCAGCAGGGTCGCGGTGGTGGTGCCGTCACCGGCGATGTCGTTCGTCTTCACAGCGACGGACTTGACCAGCTGCGCACCGAGGTTCTCAAAGGGATCTTCCAGATCGATGTCGCGAGCGATGGTCACGCCGTCGTTGGTCACGGTCGGCCCACCCCAGGACTTGGAGAGGACCACGTTGCGGCCGCGCGGGCCAAGGGTGACCTTCACTGCGTCGGCGAGGATGTCCACGCCACGCTGGATACCCTCGCGGGCCTCCTGGTCAAATGCAATAAGTTTTGCCATTGGTGGCTTCAGCCCCCTTCGTTTACTTTTCGACGACAGCGAGCAGGTCGCGAGCCGACAGCAGGAGGTACTCCTCGCCGTTGTACTTCAGCTCGGTGCCGCCGTACTTGGAGAACACGACGGTGTCGCCCTCCTTCACGTCCGGGGCGACGCGGTTGCCGTTGTCGTCCAGGCGGCCCGGGCCAACAGCGATGACGACGGCTTCCTGCGGCTTCTCTGCAGCGGAGTCCGGGATAACCAGGCCAGAGGCGGTGGTGGTCTCAGCCTCAGCGATCTGCACGAGGACCTTGTCTTCCAGCGGCTTGATATTGACGTTTGCCATAATCGTTTACCTTGGTGACCTTTCGTAGATGTTGCGTTGCAATCTTTTCGCAGATTTGCAGTTGTAACGATTGTCTCGATGCGCAGCCGTCGTCGCGGGTGAACAACTGTGCTCTACACAACCTGGTTAGCACTCTACCCACGTGAGTGCTAAGCCACAACATCACTCCCCCGGCAACGCCAGACTACTGGGTGTGCGTCGCATTGCGCACGGCGTTGCGCCAGAGCTCGTACTCCTCCGGATTGTCCTCGCGATAGTTTTCCACCGCGCGGATCGCCTGGTCTACCGACGCGATGGTGCGCTCTTCCACACTCTTGCCCTCGCGGTTGGTAAAGATCACTGGCCCGCAGATCGCCCGCGTCGGATCGGTGAGAAACGCCGGGTTGTTGGTGTCCGCGGTGTTGCGCGCCAGCGAGGCCACCGGGTTCGGCTCCGCGCCCTGCACGCGAGCTTCCGGGTTGAACAGCGCGTGGAAGCGGTTGCCCTCCTGCTCGAACGCCACGTCCACGAAGTCATCCTCAACACCACCGAGGAAGTCGCGCGCCGTGTCCTCATCAAACACGATGCGGCGGTAGGTCAGGTCCGGATTCACCAGGAAACCGAAGCGCTCCCGGTCCGCCTGCTCGGCGTTCGTGGTGTACTCCGGCGTGTGGGAAAGCTCACTCATGGCCGCTGCGTCCTCCGTGGTGTATCAAAAGGGCCTACTTGCTAGTGAAGATAGCCGCTTGCACCCATCCTCGCAGCGCGAGAAGTCTCCCAGCACGTCACAGACCTAGTTTTAGGCCCCGACGAGCGGCGTTTCCACCTCGAGCGAGGTATCCGTTGCCACCGACAGCGGCGAGGATTTCACCCCCTCATGGATGAGCTGGCCGGCCACCGCCGCGATCATCACGCCGTTGTCCGTACACAGGCCAAAGCGCGGCACGCGCAGCTCAATCCCGCGTTCGGCGCACCGCTCCGCCGCAAGCGCACGCAGCCGGGAGTTCGCCGCTACTCCGCCGCCGAGCAGCAGCGTCGACGCGCCGGTATCCTCGCAGGCCATGACTGCCTTCGCCGTGAGCACGTCGCACACCGCCTCCTGGAAAGACGCGCAGACATCCTCCAGACTCACTACACGACCCTCTCGCTCGGCGGCTTCCACGTAGCGAGCCACCGCGGTCTTGAGCCCGGAAAAAGAGAAGTCGTAGCGGTGCTCGCCGCGCAAGTCCTGGGCCTTCGACAGCCCGCGCGGAAACGCGATCGCGGTCGGGTCGCCGGCTTGCGCCAGCTTGTCCACCACCGGACCGCCGGGATAGCCGAGGCCGAGGAGACGGGCGACTTTGTCGTAGGCCTCCCCCGCGGCGTCGTCAAGCGTCGAGCCCAGCTCCCGCATCGGGCGGCCCACCGCCTCGACCTCGAGCAACTGCGTGTGCCCGCCGGAGACCAGCAAGGCCACGGAATGCGGCAGCGCGGACTCACCTTCGAGGTTCGCCACCGCGACGTGACCGCCGAGGTGGTTGACCCCGTAGAAGGGCACGCCCCACGCGGCCGCATAGGCCTTCGCCGCCGAGGCACCGACCAGCAGCGCGCCCGCCAGACCCGGCCCGACGGTAGCCGCCACCGCATCAGGCTTGTCCACGCCGGCCTCCTTGAGCGCGGCCTCCATCACCTGCGGCATGGCCTCAAGGTGCGCGCGCGAGGCGATCTCCGGCACCACGCCGCCAAAGCGGGCGTGCTGTGCCATCGAGGAGGCGACCGCGTCCGCAAGGACCTCCATCGTCCCGTCCTCATGCAGGCGAACAATGCCCACACCCGTCTCATCGCAGGAAGACTCAATCCCGAGCACGATCATGGGTGTCCCTTACCTTTCTGTCTCGTTGCCGGTGCCCGCCCGCTCGCTGTTGCGCGGGCGCATCATCGCATACGCGTCCGCGCCGGAAGCCTGGTAGTAGTTCTTGCGCACGCCGGTGGTGACAAAACCGTAGTCCTCGTACATGCGCAGCGCGGGCACATTGTCCGTGCGGACCTCCAAAAACATCGGCCCGTCCAGCAGATCCGCGGTGTGCACGAGCTGGTCCATCAGCGCGCGGCCCACGCCGCGGCGCTGGTAGACGGGGTCCACGCCGATGGTGTGGATCTCAAACTCCGGATCCTCTTTCGGTCCCAGCATGGCCACGCCCGCGTACCCGACGAGCGAGTCGGTACCGTCTTCAAAGGCGCCGACATAGAAGGTGTAGCGCTGGGAAAGCTCCGCACGCACCATCGGTTCGGTCCACGGCTGGTCACCTTGGAACAGGAGCGCCTCCAGCTCCGCGATGCGCGGGGCGTGTGCCGGGCTAAGCTCACGAAATTCCACTGCTAGCTCAGCTTCTTCAGGTCAATGTCCGGCAGCGCGGGCGAGCGCGGCTTCTGCTTCGGCGGGACCGCGTCGGGACGGCGCAGGTAGTGCGGCACGAGCGGAGCCGGTGGGGCCGAAAAGTCCGCGGCGGCGACCAGGCCTGCGGTGCGCGGCGGAAGGTAGGTCACTTCATTCGCATCGACGCTCAGCTGCGCGGCGAGCTGCTCCGGGACCGAGCAGAAGGCCACGGGCGGGCAATCGAGCTCCGCGGGCTTTACCACGTCGGGGCCAGCCACACGTTGGCCATTTTCGTAGCGGGCCCAGTACACCTCGCGCCGACGGGCGTCGGTAACAATCAGTGCAGATTCCGCGTCCACACCCTTTGCCACCGCGTCGTGGGTGACCACACCGTAGACCGGAATCCCCAGCGCCTGGCCCAGCGCCTGCGCGGTCGCCATACCGACGCGCAGCCCGGTAAACGGGCCGGGGCCGCAGCCGACCACGATCGCCTCGAGGTCCGAAAAGGCAAGGCCCGCGCCCTCGAGCAGTTCCGCAATGGTCGGAACCAGCAGTTCGTTGTGGGCGCGGGTAGAGATGATCTTCTCGGCGATGACGTCGACGGCGTTTGGTTCGTCGACGCTACCGGATACGGTGGCGGAGACGTTGGCCAAGCCCGCGACAAGCTCGGTAGTGGCCGTGTCGAGGGCGAGTACTCGCATTACTGCGTCAGCCCCATGACCCACTGGCCGTTCTGCTTCGCCACGATCAGCGGGCTCTGCAGCGGGTACGCCGCCATTGCAGGCTGCTGGCAGATGTCCACGTTGCGCAGGTCGACCTTGTCAAAGTCGGCCTTCGCGTTCTCGTCGGCAGGCAAAAGCACCATGTAGCCGGTGTTCTCGTCCAGCTCGAGCTCGTCAGCGGTGGCGTGGAAAGCCTCCAGCTTGCTGTCGCGCAGCTCGTCCGGCTCGGCCGGGCACAGGGTGGTGAACCCGACGTACTTCTCCGCGTCGTACACCCGCGAGGCGTCGATCATCTGCGCCGCCAAGGCGTCGCCCTGCGGGTTGAGCTGGGCCACGGAGCGCGTCAGGGAGTTCGTCGGCGTGATGTTTGCTGCCTGCGCGTTTTTGTTGGACAGAGGGATGAAGATCATGGCGACGAGCAGCACGACCCACAGAGCGCAGGCCAGCGCTACCCATCCACGATTGGTGTTGGAGAGCTTTAGCATGGGCTAAAGCCTACATCCCTGCGTTTCCTTTGCCAGTTTTCGGTGTGCCCTGCCACTGCCAGGTGATGATGCGCCCTTCCGACTCCGGGTCTTCTCGCACCAGCGTTTCGCGGTCCAGCGACACAAGAAGGTACGCGGAGCTGAGCTGCTCAATCAGTCCCCCGCCCCACTCGGCGACCACCACCGCGTGGTCGAGCTCCGTGTCCAGGTCGAGCGCGTCGAGCTCGCCGAGCGGGTCGCCGCTGGAACCCTCGCCAAGCAGCCGGTAGGCATCCACGTGAATCAGCGACGGGCCGCCAACCCGCGAAGCATGCTCGCGCGCAATCACGAAGGTTGGGCTGGTCACCCGCCCCTTCACCCCAAGTCCCTCGGCGATACCCTGCGTCAGCGTCGTCTTGCCCGCGCCCAGCGGCCCGTCCAAGATCACCACATCGCCCGCGCTAAGCTCCGCGCCGAGCTCACGGCCCAGGGCTTTGGTCTCGGCCGCAGTCTCACACACTCTTCGCACGTGTCCTCCTCGCGTATCGCTTCTCGACGCCCCGTTTACCCCCGCCCAACATACTCCCGCACCGTCCTGCCCTTGGGCGCGCACAGCACCTCGTAGCTAATCGTGCCGGTGGCCGTGGCCAGCTCGTCCGCGCTCATTCCGCCCGGCCCGAACAGGATCGCTTCGTCGCCCGCGCGCACCTGCGGTTCCGCGCTGCCCAACCACACGACGATCTGGTCCATGCACACACGTCCCACCTGCGGGTACCACTGCCCGTTGATCGTCACCCCGAAGCGCCCCTGCCACGAGCGGCTAATCCCGTCGGCGTAACCAGCCGGAATGAGCGCGGTGTAGCCATCCTCCGGGGCCTGCCAGGACAACCCGTAGCTCACGGACTCGCCGCGCGAAATCGGCTTGACCGCCACCACGCGCGCCACCCAGCTCATCGCCGGGCGCAGGCCGTGGTCCTGGCCGGCAACCGGCTCGCTGCCGTACAGGCTCACCCCAGGCCGCACCTGGTCCAGGTGCGCGTCCTTTCGCGTCCACACCCCGGGCGAATTCGCGATGTGGGTAACCTCCGGGTGCAGGCCCGCACGGTGCGCGGCCTGGGTGGCACGCTCGAAGGCATCGAGCTGCTCCTGGGTAAAGGGGTGTTCCGGTGTATCTGCGCAGGCGAGGTGGCTCATCAGCCCTTTTACCCGCAGCGTGCCTGCGGCCTCTGCTTCGGCGGCGAGGGCGAAGGCCTCATCCCAGGCTTCCTCGTCGATGCCGGAGCGGTTCATCCCCGTGTCCACGACGAGGTGGACCGGAATCGGGGTAGGGAGGGTTGGCGCGGCGTCGATAAGCGAGCGCAGGTGCGCAATGCTTGGGGCACCGACCTCGATGCCGGCGGGGATCTCCTCCCCTGGTGCCCACAGCCAGGCGAGCACAGGCTTGGTGGTGAGGCGGGCCACCTCGCGCGCCTCGGCGAAGGTGGCCACGCCGAACGCGTCCGCGCCGTTGGCCTCCATCACGGGCATGCAGGCGTCGACGCCGTGGTTGTACGCATCCGCTTTGATCACGCACATCAGCTGCCGGTCGCCGACATGTGTTCTGATGCAGCGGGTGTTGTGCGCGATTGCGTCCAGATCAATCCGAGTAACCAGAGGGTGCATGGCCATATTGTGCACCATCGCGCACCTAGAACAGGTGGAGCACACCCAGAAGAATCAGCATGGCAGCAACAGCCCAGGTAGCACCCAGGGTGACCGGGCGCGGATTCTTGCGCGCCCACGCAAACCCGCGACCCGCCGCACTGTCCGGCTTCGCGCGCACCCACCCCACGAGCAGCGCCGAAACGGTTGGCAAGGACAGCGCCACCGTCGCGTACAAGATCAGGGAGGTGTAGCGCAGCGTCGGATCGATGCCCGCAGCCGATAGCAGGGCGAGCCCGCCATAAAAGGGAATGGAGGTGGCCGACTGCACCAGGCCCAGGACGAAGCCGGTGAGTACTGTCAGCGCGTTCGGCTTACGCAGCGGTCGCAGCACCGTGGCGATAAGCTTCGAGTTATCCCCGCCTTTGAGCGCCAGCACCCCGGTGAGTAGACCCGTGACCAGCAGGAGGATGCCAAAAATAGGGCCTTCAACGAAGCTTTGGACGACGGGACCGAGGCCGTCGAAAATGGCGAGCATGAGCAGCGCCAGGCTTGCCACCCCCAGCCAATCGCCCGCGATAAGCAGCGCCACGATCGCCGCATATTTTGGTTGATGGCGCGGCACAATGATCCCCACCGCCACGATCACGCCGATGAGCAACAGGTTCACCGAATCCACAAACGCCAGCGAAAGCGCACCAAGCATCAGCGATCCTCCAATCATTTTCCGGCCCACACTAACCTACGCGTTGCCCACGCGCCCAAGCGTGCTCGAGTACCATTGTCTGCGTGTCTGCGAAGCTGAAGAATTTCTCCGAACTGTCCAAGCGCGGCCCGCACCGCGTACTCGAAGGCGACCTGGGCTATACCGGGCTGCCCGGCAAGGTCTACACCCCCGCCGAGGGGCGCGACCTGCCCGCAGTCGCCTTCGGCCACGACTGGACGAAGAACGTCGACGATTACCACCGCTTCCTGCGTCACCTAGCCAGCTGGGGTATCGTCGCCGCAGCGCCGAACACAGAGACCGGGCTGCGCCCGGACCACGCCGGGTTCGCCGCCGACCTAGAAACCGCACTGCAGATCTGCGCAGGCGTGCGCCTGGGCAATGGCAACATCACCGTCTCGCCGCAAAAGCTCGGCATCGTGGGCCACGGGATGGGCGGCGGCGCTGCCGTCCTCGCCGCCGTGGACAACGAAAAGGTCCACGCAGTGGCATCCATCTACCCCGCCAACGTCGCCCCCTCCTCTACCCAGGCGGCCCGCTCCCTGTTCGTCCCCGGCCTGATCATCGGGCCCGGTGTGGACGCTGACGCCCTGTTCAATCCGGGCAACCCGGCGAAGCTGGCCTACAACTGGGCCGGCAAGGCCTGCTACCGCACTATTAAGAAGGGCGACCAGCAGGAGTTCTCCGAGGACGGCCTGCTCAAGCGCGTCCTCGGCCTGGGCAAATCCAACCGCGACGTGCAGGAAACCGCGCGTGGCCTGGTCACCGGCTTCTTGCTGCACCAGCTCGCTGGCGAGAAGAAGTACGCCGCCTACTCCGACCCCGAGGCCGCGGGCAGCGGCGTCGAATCCCTGGTGGGTGATGACCTGGCGGAGGCTGCTGGGCTAAGCCGCGACGATAGCGGGTTCTCGCTGTTCTAGGGTTTGGTTTGTTGGGGTTTGTCGCGGGTTGCGGTGAGCCCGTGAAAGATTCAACATTTTCCGGGCCGTTTTTTGCATAACCCCAGCTCGCGAGAAGCCCCTCGTCGAATTTTTCACGCCCCCTACCGCGGACGCCTCCCGTTCGGTGGTTCCCTTCGCAGCACCGCACGGATCGGCTTCTTGCCGTCTTCCGGAGGCTGCAGCAACTTCGAATTCCGTAGCGGGTAGCTGTACTCGCCGCGCGGCACAACCAGCGGCGGCTTGTCCGGGTTCGCCTGTGCCATCGCGTGGTACTTCGCGGTCTGGGCCATTTTGCGCTGGTTGTCACGAAGCATCGCTTCGAAATCCAGCATGCGCTTCTCTGTGCGTCGCCGGTACTGCTCGGCAAACTCTGCGAAATCCATCACCATTCCCCTGTCTTCTTCATGGCCCACGGCTCCGCAGAGTCCGCAGCTGCCGGTGTGTCGTTGTCAGTGTGTTCGGTCTGCTTGGCGTCTTCAGTTGCATCGGCCGGTGCCGGATCCGGCGGCACCTGGGCTACCTCGGTGGCTGGACTCTCGATGTGTTCCAGCTTCTTCGGCGGCGGGGCCGGTTCCTCTACCTGTGAGAGCTCGGGCGGTGGAGGGATCACACCATCCTCGGGCACAGGCTCGGGCTCGGGTGCTGGCTCCGGCTCGGGCACAGGCTCCGGGCATTCGGGCTCAGGCTCCGGTTCCGGGTTTTCAGGCACATCGTGCGTGCAGCACTCGGCCCCTGGGCATTCCGCGACCGCTTCCAGCGAGGCGGCGAAGCAGTCCAGCCCCTCGAGTACTGCCGCCGCACCGGCTTGCACCAGCGTGCCCACCCACGCGGCGGTCTCGGTCTGCGGTGCTGGAGGCTGGAACTGCTCTACTGTCTCGCAGTCCACGGTTTCAATACCTGCGTTGATTGCGCCATCGATGTCGAAGTTGAAGTTGAGCTCAACATTGACCGGTGCGGGCTGTCCGACCAACCCCGCAACGGCGGAAGCGGCCGCGGTGCCAACACTTGCGGTGTCGACGCAGCGCGTTTCCAGCCGTGGGCACTCCGTCACCCTCGGCTCCGGCGCTGGCTTCGGCTCCGGTGCCGGAGGCGGTGCAGGCGGATCAACAGGCGCAGCGGGCTTGGGCGGCGGCTCCGGCGCAGGCTCAGGCGCTGGTTTCGGTGCCGGTTTCGGTGCGGGCGTCTGCGCCGGCTCGGTCGCTGCTGTACCGCCACCCTCGCACTCGCAGCTGCCGTCGTACTCCACCGGCGGCTCGGGCTGCTGCACGGCGACGTCTTCCACGCACTTCGCGATGGCCTCGAGGCAGTCCTCGATGACGCAGTTGCGGTCCTTCGCCGTCGCGCTCGCCTGGGTGAGTGCGCCGATTGCCACGTCGATGACCTGGTCGGTCAGCTGTGGGAACCCAAACTTCACAATCATTTCCAGCATCCGGCACGCCGGTGAGAGGATTTCCTGCATGGCGATGTCGCCGGTGGTGCAAACCTCCTCGATCGTCTTGCAGCACGCTTGGATCTGACAGCCGACCTCGTCGACGTGGTTGAAGTGCTCGGCCTCGCGGTTGGCGTCTTCGGCCTCTCGCTGTGTGATGCCCAGCTCTTCGAACCAGCGCTCCTCGGCCCCCGGATTGGCCCCGGGCTCGCCGAAAATGAAGTCCGCGATCGGGCCGTCGGCCCTGGTTTTCGAGCGATCCAGGCCCGTATACACTGAGCCGCTCCCGCTAAGCTGGAAACGGCCTTGCAGCTGCGCGCCCGTGGAGGCGAACCCGTGTAAGTTCTGACCGCGCAGCCGGTCAATCTGTTGCAGGAGATCGTCGGCTATCCCCTGCGCCACCGCCTGCTTCCCCGGCGAGGCGGGGGCTGTGCAGATCAGCGACATGACGCGCTGTACTTCTGCTTCAACGGCACTCATAGCTGCGCCTCCCGGAAAGCAAAACCGGCGGCGTTACCTGTATCGGCGTGCACGACGTCACCGCTCAGCCGCACGATCTGTTCCCAGTTCCGCGCCCGCGCGGACAGGTAAGCGGCCGTCGTTTCGTCCATGCGCGACAGCGCCGCCGCGATCCGCGCGCCCTGGTGCGTAAAGCCTTGCCCGAAACTGTCCGGCGCGACCTGCGCCGGGTTCGCCGCGAGTTCGTCCCTGGCAGCGCGATAGGCACCGATAGCGCGTGTGTAGCGTGCGCGTACTGCGTCGACGTCGACATCAACGCCACGTTCCGATGCGCTCATAATTCCACCCCCGATATTCCCCCGGCCCACCATTGTGGGCTCTATCTAAAAATTTTTCCTGGCCCTTATTAGACGCAGCCAGACCCCCTACGGTTCCCTCGTCCCCGAAAAATTTTTCTTCAAACCCCATAAACGCTTTACGGGGACGAGGTCCTTATGCCCGCAGACTACACCGCAGCGACGACTGCCGCGAGGCGACCGGCGACCTCGCGGGCGTGCTTCTCATCGGAGGCCTCCACCATCACGCGGAACAGCTCCTCGGTGCCAGACGGGCGCAGAAGGACGCGGCCGGTATCCCCCAGCTCAGCCTCAGCGTCTTCCTTTGCCGCGATGACCTCCGGGTCGCTCATGATCGCGGACTTGTCAGAGACCGGAACGTTGATCAGCTGCTGCGGCAGCACTTGCATGACAGCGGCGAGCTCAGCGATCGTCTTGCCGGTCTCCGCCATGCGGGCCATGAGAAGCAGGCCGGACAGCGTCCCGTCGCCAGTCGTGGCGTGCGAGGGTACGACGATGTGGCCGGACTGCTCGCCACCGAGCGAGAAGTCGCCGCGGTTGAGCGCTTCGAGCACGTAGCGGTCGCCCACCGCGGTCTCCTCAACGTGGATGCCTTCGCGCTCCATGGCAAGTTTCAGGCCCAGGTTGCTCATCACGGTGGCAACGAGCGTGTTGTCGGTCAAGGAGTTGCGCTCCTTCATACCGGTGGCGAGGATGGCCATGATCTGGTCGCCGTCGACAATGTTGCCCTCCGCGTCGACGGCGAGGCAGCGGTCCGCGTCGCCGTCATGGGCAAGCCCGATGTCGGCGCCGTGCTCGACGACGGCGGCCTGTACCTGGTCCATGTGTGTGGAGCCGGAACCGTCGTTGATATTGAAGGCGTTCGGGGTGTTGTAGATGGCAACCACCTCTGCGCCGGCGGCGGCGTAGGCCTTCGGTGCGACCTCGGAAGCCGCGCCGTTAGCACAGTCGACGACGACCTTGATCCCGGTCAGATCCGTCGTCATCGCCTCAGCCAGGTGCGCCAAGTAGCGCTCCTGCGCATCGGGAGCCTCCTCGATCACACGCCCGATGCCGGTGCCGGTCGGACCGGTCTCGTCAAGGGTGGCCATGGTCTGCTCAATCTCGTCCTCCACGGCATCCGGCAGCTTCTTGCCGCCGGCGGAGAAGAACTTGATGCCGTTGTCCGGCATCGGGTTGTGCGAAGCGGAGATCATCACGCCGATGTCGGCACCGTAGTCGTCGGTAAGAAATGCCAGGCCCGGGGTGGGGATCACGCCGACGCGCAGCACGTCGACGCCCTTCGAGGCCATGCCCGCCGCCATCGCTGCTGCGAGCATCTCGCCGGAGACGCGCGGGTCGCGCCCGATCAGTGCGGTTGGGCGGCGCTTGGTGGAGCGTCGGTCGCGGGTGAGCACGGTCGCGGCTGCCGCGCCGAGCTTCATTGCCAAAGACGCCGTGAGCTTCTCGTTTGCCAGCCCGCGGACGCCGTCAGTTCCAAACATTCGAGTCATAGGCACAATTATGCAGTACTGGCCGACACTGGTCAGGCACGGGGCCTGCCCAATCACCCCTATAGACGGCAAAACGCCGCCACCCCAGCGAGAGGGGCGGCGGCGTAGCACCTGGCAGTGGAAGCGATTAACGCTTGGAGTACTGCGGTGCGCGACGGGCCTTGTGCAGACCTGCCTTCTTGCGCTCGACGGCACGTGCGTCACGGGTGAGCAGGCCAGCCTTCTTCAGGGTCGGGCGCTCAGCCGGGTTGTACACGTTGAGTGCGCGGGCGATAGCCAGACGCAGTGCACCAGCCTGGCCGGTCGGGCCGCCACCGTTGAGGGTGGCCTTGATGGTGAACTGGCCCTCGCGCTCGAGCAGCGTCAGCGGGGACAGGATGTCCTGCTGGTGCAGCTTGTTCGGGAAGTAGTCCTCGAACTCGCGGCCGTTGACGGTGATGGTGCCGTCGCCTTCGGTGACGGTCACACGCGCGATGGCGCGCTTACGGCGGCCCACGGTCTGGATCGGGCCCTCGTGCAGGTTCACCGGCTCGGCGACGGCCTCCTCGGACTCGTCAACCTCGGGTGCGACTGCATCGCCGATGGTGTAGTTGAACTCCTCGGTTGCGGCGGTGGCGGCGTCGATGTCGCCAGCGTCTGCAACGTTGTTCTCTGCGTTGGTGTTCGGCTCGGTCATTACTGTGCCACCTGCTTAAACTCGTAGGTTTCCGGCTTCTGAGCAGCGTACGGGTGCTCATCGCCGACGAAGACGTGCAGCTTCTTGATGGACTGACGGGAAAGCTTGTTGTGCGGCATCATGCCCTTCACAGCCTCCTCGATCACGCGGTCCGGACGCTCGTCCAGCGCGCGGCCCAGGGTCATGGACTTCAGACCACCCGGGTAGCCGGAGTGGCGGTAACGCATCTCGCGATCGCGCTTGTTGGAGGAGATGTGGATCTTGTCGGCGTTGATCACGATGACGTGATCGCCGGTGTCAACGTTCGGTGCGAACTGCGGCTTGTGCTTGCCACGCAGGATGTCAGCTGCGGTGGAAGCAAGCTTGCCCAGCACCACGTCGGTTGCGTCGATGACGTACCACTTACGGGTAATGTCACCGCTCTTCGGGTGGTAAGTAGACATGCATGACTCCTTAAAGTCTGTCTAGATGGCTGCCGGCCATATCTTTTGTGCCCACACCCCCAACGGCGGCCGGTGGAGACCCGATGGGCGTGGCACCAACTAGAAGTTGGCAGGACACACAGGGGGATAAGCTTACGCGAAGTCCGGCCCAGCTCCAAAAAGAGCTTTCGCTTGCCGACGCCGCGTTGTCCCCTCCCCTGCCGAAGACAGCCCAACGCCGCCGCGGGATCCCCCAATCCCGACGGCGGCGCCGAAGCTATGTTTACTAACGAACAATCGCAGGTGTGTACCCGCGCCACTTCCCCCGCAGCAGCGCAGGTAGTTGGCCTCACCTCCTTCCTAAATACCCAGCCCGGCGAGCAGTCAAGGCGCTAGCCCCAGCTGTTCGCCGCGGCGTTGTTGACTGCGTGCATGGTGTTGTTGCCGTCCTCAACGGTGTTGGCGATCTGGTTGAGGATCTCGTTGAGGTCAGCCGCGGCCTGGTCCCACTTGGCCTGGTGCGCCATGTAGCTGGTGGCCGCCTCGCCTTCCCAGGTCTGGGTCATCGGGCGGATGACCTCCTTGAGCTCGTTCAGTTGGCCGTTGATGTTGGCCGCGGAGCTGCGGATATCCTGCGCGGTGTTGCCGATCTGGCCGAAGTCGTACTTAATGTGCATGTCAGCAGTGTCCTTTCGGTGCGTGTGTGTTCTTGAATTACAGGGCCAGGCCAGCGGAGCCTGAGAGGCTGTCCAGGCTCTCGGTCGTAGAGACGTCGGCGTGCTCGTAGTGCTTGGCGTTGTCGCGGATGTTGTGCGAGATGTCAGTCAGCGCCTCAGTCAGTCGACGCTGCGCATCGTCGTACAGGGCTTGCGTACTATCTAAAACATGGCAAGAGTTTTAGGGCGGATACGCCTATCCCGGTTGCGAGATGAGTCCACGAGCTTGGAGCGCCAGCGAGAATTAATCTCCCGCTGGGCCAAGGACAACGGCCACGAGGTGGTGGCGTGGGCTGAGGACGGGGACGTTTCCGGCAGCGTTTCCCCGTTCGATACGCCAGAGCTGGGGAAGTTTTTGACCGAGGACGGTTCACAAGGTTGGGACATTCTTGTGGCGTGGAAGCTGGACAGGTTGGCTAGAAACTCGATCAACCTGAGCAAGTTGTTTATCTGGACACAAGAACACGAAAAGCAGCTAGTGTGCGTGGCTGAACACATTGATCTATCCGACTGGTCTGGGCAGATGTTGGCAAACATCATTGCCGGACTAGCTCAGGGAGAGCTGGAAGCTATTACCGAACGCGCCCTAGCGGGCAAGAAACAGCTACGCAAGGTGGGACGGTTCCAGGGTGGCGTAGCCCCGTACGGCTACCAGGCCGTTGATAGGGAGGGCGGTGGCAAGGAGCTAATTAAAGATCCTGAGCAACAGAAAGTGCTCCAGTGGATCTACAAGCAGGCCTTAATGAATCGCCCTATCGCCCACATAGTTAGAGATCTCAAGGACAAGGAAATTCCCACCGCCAGACAGGAAGCAGGCAGGGGCACCAAGGGCTGGCACTACTCCACGATCAACACGCTATTGACCAGCAAGGTCTATCTTGGCTGGACTATGTACGAGGGTAAGCCGGTGCTGGATGATCACGGGGAACCGATACAGCGTTGTGAGCCGTCTATCTCGATCGAAGATTACAACCGGATAGCGGAACTACGCGCCAGCCGGAGAACCCGTGTAGCTACTAAGGCCAAAATATCCCCGCTGAGCGGCGTTATCGTGTGCTGGGAATGTGGTGAGAACATGCACTACAACCGGTACAACGGTTCTGAATCTATATTCAAGTACCAGTGCCGTCGGCACGACAAAACCATTTATGTCTCCGCCCGGGAAGCACACGCTGCTCTGGAAGAGATGTTTTTGGATGATGTTGCCGATTTACCGATACTAGAGAAGCGACTCAGCACCATTGGCACAACCGAAGAGTCTTTGGAGCAGGCAAGAGCAGCGTACGCAGAGATTACAGAGTTTCTGCCAACCGCCCCCGACAAGGCCACGCGCGCTAGCCTGTTCGAACAACTAACCAACCTGGGCAACAAGATTAAGGGCTTAGAGAGCGCCGTACAGTCTCAAGACGGTGTGGAGTGGATAGACACCGGAGAGACCTACGGGGAGCGGTGGGAGCAGCTGGACACCGAGGGCCGTAGGTTGCTGCTCACCTCGGCAGGTATCAAGTTCCGGGCCCGGCAGCTTAAGCCCGGCAGCAGGTGGCACCGCCCTATCCAAGAGCACGAGATTATTTTGCCCCCAGAGCTAAAGCTGTTGCCTAAGACAAAACCCGTTGACCTATCTACCGTCCATAAGCTAGAGCAGGAAGAGTTTATGGCCGGGCTAAGCGAAGAGCAGCGCCAGCAGATCGAGGGGGCGCGAGAATGATGGCCTACGAGCGCCTGTGGGGCGCTGAGGGTGTGCTGGTGGTACGAGACACCGCCACGGGCAGAACAGAGCGCCTGAACGGCCTTATCAAGGCCAACGAGTGGACAGCACGCCTGTTGTTTGCGTATGACAGCTTGGTTATCGAGGTGTGGGGAGCACCCAGCGTACTTCCCGCTCCCCCGGTGGATGAGGATGAGTACATCACCGTAGAGCAGGCGGCGGCTGAAGTAGGGATTAGCCCGGCGGAGTTCGTGGGGTGCATGATCAGGGACGGGCTGTTGATTGAGCTGGATGGGGAGCTTGTGCCTAGCCCACACCCGGACATACAAAAAGTGCCCCCCGCTACCGGGGAGCACTAGGGGTGGTACCGCTACGCGGTGTAGTTGTACACTGATTGGCGACTAACCCCGTACTCGCGTGCAAGCGCGGCGACAGACTCACCAGCAGCGCGCCGGGCACGTAGTTCCCCGGCCTGTTCGTTGGTGAGAGCAGCTTTACGCCCCTTGTACTTGCCAGCGGCCTTAGCTAGCGCGATACCCTCGCGCTGGCGCTCGAGAATCATGGAGCGCTCAAACTCTGCTACGGCACCCAGCATGGACAAGAGCAGCACGTTCATGGGTGAATCTTCCCCGGTGAACGCCAGGGACTCTTTCACGAACTCGACGCGCACACCCCGGCCCGTAAGGTCACGCACGATAGCGCGTAGATCCTCAAGGTTGCGTGCCAGCCTATCCATCGAGTGGACAACCAGCGTGTCACCCTCACGCACGTAATCGAGAGCAGCGTTCAGCTGGGGACGGTTAGCGGACTTACCGCTGGCCTTGTCCTGGAACACCTTGTCCACCTCGACGCCCTCGAGCTGGCGGGCGGTGTTCTGGTCTACGGTGCTAACTCGCTTGTACCCGATACGCATTTTGACTTCCTGGTTGGTTGTTGTGTCGTTGTCTAAATAGGATCTTAGATGTTGTTGGGCAGTGTGTCAATAAATGAGTTTACGACTCTATTTAGACACTGTTTCGGGGTGTCGAGTTTGTCTATCTAGGGTGTACCCCTGTTTGACACCGGCACTGGGAGTGGAGAGAGCGCGCCGGGCTAGTGTCTGCTGCTCGCGCTCCCGGCGCGGGAGTACACCGGCCTGGCAGGGGTACCGCTGGGCAGCAGGGCTAGTGGCGCGGGTGCAGTGCAGCTACACCGGGTCTAGAGGGTGGCTACGCGCCCGCTGGGCGGGTGCAGGGCACCGGGTGGCACTTCTCCCCGGGTGCAGCAGTTTAGGCGCTTGTACGGGCGTGCAGGCGTGCTAGAGCGCGTGCTACGGGCACGGGTGCTGGAGCTCCGGTGGTTAACCCTCGAGCGCCCCGGCGGTACGGGGCTAGTGCAGAGTTTCAGGGGTGCAAGATTGCGTGCGTGCCAGCGAAGCGGGGGTGGGGTGCCCCACGGGGTATACCCCCGCCCCTGCCTGCTTGACCGTAGGTGATGGCGGGTGCCCGGTCGTGGGCGGGTTTTAAGTCCATAGACTGCCTATAGAACAGGCGTGCGGGTGCAATTTGCCCCAGTTTGGGGGTGTGTGCTACACTAAAAAATCCCCCCGACTGTCTTGTCGAGGGGTGGGCCGGTCTAGTGCTGGCCGTGTTGTCTGAAAACTCAATAGTGGAGCGAAACAAGCGACGGTCTAGCAGGTATCAAATTTAACCACGCGCGGGGTGCCACCCGCGCACGAGAGATCCAGAGGAGGATCAGTAATTTTGTGTAACACCGAAGGTACATCACGTACCGAGAAAGAGCAAGCCGAATACGCCGGAGACGCCGCCCCAGCAGGGGTAGTCACGGTGGACAGGGCACTAATCAGAGAAAAGAATCAGGAACTACGAGAGCTAGGGAGGAAGATCTGTAACACCTGCGGAGTAGAGCAGGACTTAAACACCGACTTTCAGCCGGACAAGCGACTATTAGACGGGCGCGCTGGCCGTTGTCGCACCTGCGCCAACAAGCAGCTACAGACCAGCAGAGCAGCCGCCGACGGGCTGGCATACGCACTGGAGCGGGGCCATCGTAGGGCACGTGAAGCAGGACTACCAGCGATTAAGTTCACGAGGGCAGAACTACTGGTGTACTGG
Organism: Corynebacterium imitans; assembly: GCF_000739455.1. Classification (NCBI taxonomy): domain Bacteria; kingdom Bacillati; phylum Actinomycetota; class Actinomycetes; order Mycobacteriales; family Corynebacteriaceae; genus Corynebacterium; species Corynebacterium imitans. Next base: position 445,729 of record NZ_CP009211.1, on the reverse strand, counting down.
GATGATCTCGGGATTAACCCGTGGGAGTGTTTTCACACCGGCGTACAGCTTAGGCGGGAGCCGGGCTACCCGAACAGCAGGACTTTCGACCACGTTCAGCCGTTGTCGGTGCCCGGAACAGCGGGCCACGTTATTGAGAACGTTGTACCGTGCTCAAGGGACTACAACCGCCACAAGAGCGCGACTAGCGCGGTGCTGGCTGTGCTGAACAGGGATCCGGAGCAGTACCCCGGCGTTGAGTACCCCGGGCCCGTGGATGAGCACGGTAATCCGCTAGCCCCGGCGCTGGTGGAGTGGAGCGACAGCGACAGGGAGCCTGTGGTGATTAGCCTAGATTCCGAGGGAAAGCAGGTGCTCGCGTGACCGGAGAACAGCAGGAACTCGCGCTGCTCGAGCAGCAGCTGGGCGTGGTACACATCGACAACGTTAAGCCCAGGACAGAGGAGGAACGGTGGGTGATTCCCGGTGTTGTCCACTCGACTAACACGCTGTTGTACGGCGCTTCTAGCGCCGGTAAGTCGCTAGCGGTGGCGCACATTATCGCCAGCCTAACCGACGGAAGAGACTTCCTGGGCATTAAGCCTAACGCGCGCGGCGTGCGTGTGCTGGTGCTGTGTTCCGACGCGGGCGCTGAACTCGAGTACAGGGAGCGCCTGGGCGCTCTGGAAGCTCGAGCAGACGTGGACTTTCTTACCGGCGTGGGTATTAAGCCCCAGGCGTGGTGGAACACGGTTCACGAGTATTCCCGGCGCGCCGGGCATGGCCTGGTGGTGATTGATCATGCTAGCGGTGTGCTCGACGGTGATGAGATGGAAAAGCCACCGTGGAAACAGCTTTGGCAGGAACGGGTGGCCCCGTTCGGTCTCCCGGTGATCCTGGTAGCGCACGCTTCAGACTACGTAGGCCCCACCGGGCCTAGCCACAGGGTGATGGGTAACTCTGGTGCTTCTCACTTCGCTAGGTGCGAAGTAGAGATCTACCGGACTAGCACTAACGCCTACGGTGACTCACTGCGTGTGCTGCGCTCCAAGTCGCGCGACGGTCTGGGGGTGCAGCGCCGGTACCGTATCGTTGATCAGGCGATGGTGCGTGATGAGCAAGCGGAGGAGCAGGCAGCGGACAAGACCCGCCAACGGTCTGCGCAGGCGCTCGACAAGAACGCTAGAGTAGCCCAGCTTGCCGCTGGTTCAGCAGGGAAGAACAAGGCTGAGGTAGCCCGCGACATCGCGGGACGGGCTGGCCTGGCGGAGAACAGCATCAGGGCCAAGAAACTTACCCAGCTCGAGAAGGGCGGGCTGCTAGTCCAGAGCACCAACAGCGCCGGTGGTATGTACTCACCCGGGCCTGCTCTGCAAGCAGCCGTTGTGTAGGTGAACCCCCAGGGTTCATCCTGTTTGCATAAGCCCAGGTAGAAGGGGGTGTACCTGTACCTTGAACCCCCTTCTCTCTATACTCTCATCCCCACACACACCTACCAGGCGGTAGCTACAAGCTACCGCTTCTCTTCGGCTAGTGAATACCAAGAGGAAACAGCAGCAAGCTGTTTCCGATAAACACAAGAGAATAACCAGCGGCCTTTTTGGCCGCTGTACAACACCAGCAGCCTTACCGGCTGCTTGTTTTGGAGCCCGGTGAAAAAGCCGGGCTCTTACTGTTTGTACCGCCGGTGGACTAGAGCCACCGGCAGGGTGGTATACACACCGGAGAGAAAACAAGGGGCCCTTAGTGGGCCCCTTTTTATGCTTGTACCACCACCGTAGAGCTACCCAGCTCGACGGGCTGTTTCGTTCCACTATCGCCGGTGAACAAGAGTCACCGGCGCTAGAGTTTGACAGACCGAAGAGAGACAGCATAACGGGGCCTTAGTGCCCCGTTTTTTGTTTGTCAAGACCAGAGAGACAGACACCGCCGAAGAATAAGGGGTACTAGCGGTTACACCCTGGGATCTAGAGAGCAGAGAAGATACCCACACTGTGGGCACCTAGGCTATCCCCGAACTAGCACCGGGGGACGGTGAAGCGGAGCGCCCGGGGGATGGGCAGCTACAACGCAACACCTAACCACCGGGCTACGGGGGATGTAGTTCCCCGGTGGCTACGAGGAGTATATCCCAGCCCGGCGCGACTGTCTTGCCAAAGCACGACACAACCACTACCCCTACGAATCAGCTGTATAACGCTAATTCCTTTAGTAATGTTTAAGCGCGGTTTGCATCGTCGTACCTTGCCATCAGTCCATCGAAGCTGCGCTGAGCGCTGCCCTGCCAGAAGGTACGGACAGACTCGGCGACCCCCTGGATGCGATCGATCTCACGGTTGACGTCGGCGTTCACGTTGTCGGCGTGGTCGGCCGTGGAGCGCATCACATCGGCTTCGGTCTGAAAATTGCTCATGGTTCCCCCTCATAGAAAGCGTGGAATGTGTGTGGTTGTAAACAGTGGCCGCCGGCGGCGGTTTCCCGTTCATATATTGGACGTTGAAACACGCCCTGCGGTTCCCTTCAAAGGCGAAAAATTTTTAACCTTCCAAGGCAACCACCCCCTCATGGTCTTGTGAGCTGCGGCTTTCCGGGTTATAGCGGGCAGAATTCATCGCCATCGTGCACGTCGCCTGCTGCACTTTGGTCGGCTCGTAGCGTGTGTGGCACCCCACCGAGAGCTGTACGGCACCGTCAGGCCACGTCTTCCACAGCGCCTGCGAGCCGTCCGCCGCGCGCTCTAGATACGTCACGGCGTGCCCGTCGGTGCCCACCAGTTCCACCTCGGGGTCGCGCTCGATGTCTTCGCGCAGCTGCTCCGCGAGCGCTTGGGCGGGCACGTTGTAGCGCTCGTCCACACTCAGCTGCAGGCGGAAGTTTGGGTCTGGTCCTACCGCCCGCCACATGTCCCCGTCCTCTTCGATACTGAACCCGGCGGGTAGCTGCACGCTCAGCCCGTCCTGTTCGAGCACTTCCGGCTCCGGTTCGGGCGCAGCTGAGCTCGACACAGCTGGGCTCGGCGGGGCGGGAGCTCGTTCTGGGGCGGTCTCGTGGGCGTCGTCAAGCGAAGGCCCGAACGTCCACCACAACACGAGGCCGCAGGCGGCCGCCACCACGACGACCAGGCCGACGATGAGCCACACGGCGCGCCGTGATTCGTGGTCTTCGCTGGTATCGCGCGGGCGCGCAACCGGCAGCGGCTCTGGCGTATGCACAGCGGGCAGCGTGGTGGTGGGTGCCTCATCAGCGGGCAGCTCGGCGGTGAGGTGGATGCCGCAGTCCGCGAGCGCCTGGTCGATGAGGTGGATCACCTGCTCTTGGGCGATGAGGTGCACGTGCGCGCCGTGAGGCTCGTCGCCGAAGACGCTGCGAATATAGGTGGCGATTTCCAGAGGTGTGGGCGCGTCACAGCGGCGCAGGTTCGCGGCGCCGCTAAAGACAGTCGCCTCCTCGGTGACACGCACTTGCAGGGTATCTGTGTCGTGTGGGGTCTCGGCGCGGGTCATAGGGTTGCTCCTTCCTCGTAGGGCGCGCACAGCTGGACGGTGCCTTGCACAGACCCGGCTTGTACCAGGGTGGCGCGGCCAGGGGCTTGCGGCTTCGGCTTCACGCCGAACAGCGCCCCCTCCTCGCGGGTGCCGTCCATGATGAGCACGTCCGGGTGGGTGTCCTTGAGCGCGCCGAGGAAGCCGCCGAACATCGCGCGCGCCACCCCGCCGAACTTGCGGGCGGCAACCACGTGCAGGCCGATGTCGCGCGCGTGTGGCAGCAGCGCGACCACCTCGCGCAAGTGCTCCTCGCCGACGAGCTCAAGATCGTCGATGACCAGGTAAATATCAGGCCCGGTCCACCAGGAACGATCAGCGAGCTGAGCGGGCGTGACGTCTGAGCCGGGCAGCCGATCGCGCATCGTGGTCACCAGCGCGCGGATCGCCTCGGCAATGGCGGTGGACGAGGCGGCGTAAGCGGCCGTCATGTCGTCTGCGGCGCGCCCGAGGTGGGCCCGGCGCGGGTCGCAAATGACCATGCGGGCATCTTCGCGATCCATCGCTTGAATCGCGGTGATGGCGCTGGCGATCACGGTGGATTTGCCGGCGCCGCCGGCCCCGATAGCCAGCAGGTGCCCGGACTGGCTGTGCAGTGGCGCAAGGCGCGGCCCGCCAACCCCGATCGGGAGAGCGTGCGGACTTCCCGCAAGCAGCTCCGCGGTGCGCACGTGTGTGGGCAGCACCTTGAGCTTCGGCACCGGCTCCTGACCGGCGGCGGTCGCGGCGATGTGTGCAATATCCTGCGCATTCGCGTGCGCGAACAGCATGTGCGTGCCGTCGGGGGTCAGCCCGTGACCTGGCTTCGCGGGCAGCTTCTGCTGCAGCTTACGGTCGATCAGCGAGTCCATGGGCTCGGTCAAATGCAGCTCGTAGCGGGTGCCAATCAGGTCGCGCACGTTTGGCCGAATCGCGTTCCAGCGCTGCGTGGTCACCGCCAGGTGCACGCCCGCAGCGGGGCCTTCGGAGGCGATGCGCGCCAGCGGCTCCTTCAAGTCTTCGAATTTGGAGTCGGGTGCGCACAGGGTGTGCCAACCGTCGAGAAGCAGCAGCGTATGCTTCTCGACGCCACGGTGCCCCTCCCCCGCGTCCAACAGCTCCACCACCTCATCGACGACGCGGCGCACCCGCTCCTCGTCCGTGCGCAGCGCGACACCCGCGACGTGCGGGAGGCGCTCCAGGTCGTCGAGGCCGCCCGAGCCGGCGTCGATGCCGTAGATGGCCAGCTGGTCGGTCGTGTGCGCCAGTGCGAGTGCTGCCGCGATCGTACGCAGCGCGGCGGACTTGCCGGTCTGCGGCCCGCCCGCAATCGCGATGTGTCCGCCAGACGCGCCGAGGTCGACGACCAGTGGATCCTGGCGCTGGCGGTAGGGCAGGTCGATGAGCCCGACGGGCGCGGTGAGCGCCGCGCCTGTCTGCGCGACGGGGCTGTCGGGGCTGTCGGGGCTTACCGCGTGCAGCGCGAGCGTATCCGGCAACGGCGGCAGCCACACCTGGTGTGCACGCATCCCGCCTGCGGCGGCGAGTTCGCCCGCTTTGGCCACGATCGCCTCAAAGGTCGTGCTCGTCTCCACGGTTTCAACGGTGTCCACCGCGTCCACTGCCGCCGCTTCGGCGGCTGCCGTCTCCCAGCCATCAAAGAGACGAACTGTCGGAACCTCCGAGCTACCGCGCGCCGCAACGCGCCGGGTCAGCGGCCCGGAGACGTAGGAGGCGCGGAAGCGCACCAGGTCCGGCGAGCCCGCCTTGAGAAAGCCCGAGCCGGGCTCGCCCGGTAGCTCGTAGGCGTCCGGCACGCCGAGGACCTGGCGCGACTCGCCGGCAGAGAAGGTCTTCAGGCCAATGCGATACGACAGGTGCGAATCCAGCCCGCGCAGCTTGCCCTCCTCCAAGCGCTGGGAGGCCAGAAGCAAATGCACCCCGAGCGAGCGGCCGAGCCTGCCCACGGCCACGAAGAGTTCTGCGAAGTGTGGGTGCTGGGTGAGCAGCTCGGAGAACTCGTCCACGATGATCACCAGCGCGGGCAGCGGGGCGAGCTCCTCCCCACGCAGGCGGGCGGCGGTGTAATCGGTGATGTTGGCGTAGTTGCCCGCGGTGCGCAGGAGCTCTTGGCGACGGTGCATCTCCCCCGAAATCGCGTCATACATGCGCTCGACCAGCACGGCCTCGTCCTCCAAGTTGGTAATCACCGCCGAGGTGTGCGGCAGGCCCTCGCAGCCTAGGAAGGTCGCACCGCCCTTAAAATCGACGAGCACCAGGTTGATCTCCTCTGGCGAATGCGTCGCCACGAGCGCTGCGACCAGGCTTTTGAGCAATTCCGACTTCCCGGATCCCGTAGCACCGATGCACAGCCCGTGCGGGCCCATGCCGCCGTGGGCCGCCTCCTTGAGGTCCAGGTAGACGGGCTCGCCCTCGGGCGTGGCCCCGATGGGGACGGTGAGCCGTTGGCGGGTGCCCTCCCTGCCCGGCCACATCGTAGCTGCATCGAGCACGTCGATGTCGTCGATGCCCAGCATGGCGAGCAGGTCGCCCCCGGTTTTTCGCACATTGCTGGTACCGGTGGGGCGTCGATAAAAGGCCAAGTGGCGCGCGATCAGTGCCGCCTCCTCCGCACTAAAAGGATCGGGCACGCCGAGATACTCGCGGCCCGACTCGGTGACCGCGGCCAGCTCGTCTGTGCACACGACGTGGAAGGCGTGCTCGCTGACGAAGGCCTCCGGGTCCTCGTCCACCGTGATCACGCAATCGGCGCTGGCGTGCGCGGGCGCGAACGCCGAATCGTCCGCGCCCCGGCGCGCTTGCGCCACCACCACGCGGAACTGGGCGCGCTCCGGCTCGCGCGCGTGCGGCAGCCACTTCGCCCACGGCATTGCCGCATGCTCCAGCTCAAGGCCGACTGTCTCCGGGCCGTGGAAGAAGGCCAGCTGCGACACCACTGCACTGGCCACGTCGTGGGCGCGCGGCCCTGCGAGCGTAATGGCGGGGAAGGCGGCCAGCTGCACCACGATCGGCATCCCGGGCACGGTGCCCACCGCCGCGACCGCCCGACGCAAGCTCACCGCGCATACCGGATCGAGGTCCTCCGGCGAGCCGGGATCGTCCACCTCTACCGGCGTGCACAGCGCCATCGCACCAGTGCCCAACCGCACCTGCAGCGCCTCTGGCGTGTCCGTGCCGCGCTCCCACACCCGTGCGCTGTCCACCCCGGTGAGCAGCATCGCCGGCTCCGGGTGCAGGTAGGAAAAGTGGGCGCGCTGTTTGACCGCGTTGGCGCGAGCCTGCTTGGTCAGCGCGTCCAGGTGGCGCAGGTAGACCCTGCGCGTCTCGTCGATATCGCTCTGCTGCTCCTGCGGCTGGAACATGGCGATGAGCCCGAAGGCCATCATGAGCGGGAAGATCAGCATCATCGGCCCCATCGCCCTACCGGAGAGCAACATCAGCGCCATGACCGCGCCGACGGCCACCATCATCACGATCGGCAGCAGGATACGTAGCAGAGGCAGCGGCTGGTGCTTCTGCGCGTTGGGCACAGCTTCTGCGTGGAGTGCGCCGCTGGGCAGCGGCGGGGCGTCGGCAAGCGGCATGCGCGTGGGCACGAGTACCGGATTGTGGTCGACTCCGAGCACGAAAAATCCCCCCCAAGATCTGCCACAGCCGCTGGTTCCCCCGAACCAGACGTGCGAGCTGTGGACGTGCCCGGCAGTTTACGCCATACTTGGAAACACCGCGCGGCAAATGGGGGTTCGCGCACACACTTTTCGGGGGTTTTCCTTGGTAGCTACATCTGCCCATCACATTGTTCGCATGACCGTGCGCGTTTCCGCCGTGTCCTTCCACCGCGACATCGACCTGGTATTGCCCACCTCGTCGACTTTCGCGGAAGTGCTGCCTGAGCTGGCCACATTCGTCGACCTGCCGCGCATCCACCGCCCGTGGGAGGCTTCGACCGTCGGCGGCGCGCCGCTGGATATGCACACCCCGCTGCACAAGCTCAAGCTTCGCGACGGCGCCGTGACCGTCCTGAGGCCCCAAGAGTCAATCGAGCCGCCAGTGGTTCGCGACGCCGCCGAGTCACTCGCCGCGGCAGCCGTCGGCACCCGCGACACCACGGGCCTGGCCCACCTGGCCAGCTTCGCCGGTGTGCTCGGGCTGGCTGTCCTCGCCGGGATGTTCACCTCCCTTCCTGTCGCGCTCGGTGTGGGCGCGCTCGCCGTGTTTGCGCTGGCCGTGTTGTCGCGCGTCTCCACGCTGTTCGCCCCGCTGCCGGGTGTGGCGGCGATTTCGGTGGCCTGCTGGGTCGCAGGTCTGCCCGGCGCGTGGGAGCCCGTCGATGTGGCGCTGGGCGTCTTCGCGGGAGCCGCCACTGCCTGCGCGCTCGTCGTCCTCGGTGCCGTACTCGGGTTGGCCGGGCCTTTCGCCTCCGCGTGCACGGTCACGTTAAGCGTCCTGCTCAGCATCGGGGCGTGCGGGGTGTGGCTGCCGAGCGCGCAAGCCCCGGCGGCGCTGACGGTGCTCGCCGGACTCCTCACCGTCCTCTCCACCCCGGCTGTAGCCACCCGCGCCGCGGGTCTGAAGGTCCCGCGCGTGCCCACCGCGGGCGAAGCCTTCGCGACTGCCGACGGCTACCAGCCTGATGTCGACGAGCGCAGCCAACGTGCGATCACGCTCGTCGCCGCCATCTCCTGTGCGGTGGCCGCCAGCATGCTGCCTGCACTTTTTGCCATTGCCTGGGCAGGCGGGGCCTGGGTGTGCGCATTGAGCGTGTGTACCGCCGGGGCACTGGGCATCTACGCCACCCGCCACCACTACCCGGTACCGCGCGCGGCGCTGGTCACCGCCGCCCTCGGCGCGGTGTGCGCGTGCGCGCTCGCCGTGGCTCGCACCGACAACCCGCACCCCGTAGCAATCGCCATGGCGCTGCTTGCCACGCTTACCGCCGCGACCGCTGCGATCTGGGTACGCAACGTCCCGGAGCTGGAGCCCACCACCGTGGTGTGGTTTGAGCGCGCGGAGACCGCCGCCATCATCGCCGCACTCCCGCTCGCGCTCCACATCGCAGGACTCTTCGCGCTGATCAGGGGGCTGTGAGCATGAAACGCTTCACCGCTCTTGCCGCAGCCGCGCTGTTGTGCGCCCCGCTACCGCTTCTCGCCCCGACTGCACACGCCCAGGACTACGCCTGCGCCGTGCCCGTCCACGCCAGCCCGCCTGCACCGCTAAACGTCGATGAGCAAGCCCGCCAGGCGCGCACCGATCCGGTCGACCGCGCACACCGCTTCGCCACCGGCGCTGGGGTGCGCGTCGCCGTCATCGACACCGGCGTCCACCCGCACCCGGAGCTCACCCGCCTTGACCGGGGACGCGACTTTGTCGACCACGACAACCCCGACCCTTTTGCCGACTGCGACTCGCACGGCACCGTCGTCGCCGGCATCATCGCCGGGAAAACCCACGGCGTTGCCCCGGACGCGGAGCTCATCGCCATCCGCCAGACCTCCGCGCACTACCGCGACCGCGAAAGCGACGACCCCAACGCAGGCTCGCTGGCCACGCTTGCCGACGCCATCCACAACGCCATCGACGAACGCGCCGACATCATCAACATCTCCGTCGTCTCCTGCCAACCGCCCGAGATCGCCGAGCGCATCGACACCCAGCCCCTGGACATTGCTCTTGCCCACGCTGAGGCCGAAGGCGTGGTGGTCGTCGCCGCAGCCGGCAACGAATCCGGCGAGTGCGCCCAGGGCTACACCGTCTTCCCCGCGCACTCGCCCACCGTGCTCGCCGTCGCCGCCCGCGAGGACGCGCAGACACTCGCCGGCTACTCCATCCGCGTGCCCGGCCCGGCGCTGTCCGCGCAGGGCACAGTCCCGCTCGCGCTGGCTTCCGACGGCACCGGGTTCGCCACCGGCACCCACAGCGACAACGGGCCCGCCCCGTACGCGGGCACGAGCTTCGCCGCCCCGGTTGTTACCGGTGCTGCGGCCCTGCTCATGCAGCGCTACCCGCACCTGCACCCCGCCGAAGTGCGCGCGCACCTCTACGCCGCATCCCAACCGAGCGGAGGCGCGCTCGACCCGCTGGCGGCAGTGACCCAGCTGCCGCCGGCATCTTCCTCGGACGCCGAACCGCTTGCCCTGCGCCCTGCCGAGGAGCAGGTGTCGGCGTCAGTAGGCAAGTTGGGCAACGTGCTGCTCGCTGCAGCGATGCTGCTGGTCTGCCTGTTCGCGGCACCGCTGGTGCGAGCCCGGGTGGCGGGTCGCCGATCTTCCTAAATGGAGCTAGCTCCATTTGGACCAGCGCCGGTTGCAAAATCCCAGGTCGCCAGTCACCGAAGTTCCTAAACGGAGCTAGCTCCATTTAGACCAACCCCGGCCGCAAAACCCCAGGTCGCGGGACGCCGATCTTCCTAAACGGAGCTAGCTCCATTTAGACCAGCGCCGTCGGGTGTGCTTCGCTGTCGGCTTTTCCGGCCGCGGAAGAGCCCAAAACCGGCCCAACGCTTCGGCATCAATTTGAGCCAAGTCAAGACTTAGTACGTCGCCGTGAGCGCCGCAGTTCGCTCTAGTGCCTCCCCGCGCGGCAGCAGCTGCACCAACCGCCACGGCACCTGCTCCACCTTGGCAGCACCGATAGCCTCAAGGGTCGCCTCATCGGGTACCCCGTGGCGCAGCCCGGTCTGATCCACCACGTGGTAGCCGTTGCCGGTGTCTACGGCCACCGCGCCGGACGGCAGACCGACAAAATACGACGCCGGGCCCGCACCGGAGAGGCGCACGTGGCCGACCATCGCCTCTGATGCGGGAAGCGTCGCCGCCCCGCCGTCTTCTGTAATACAGGTCGCCTCCGGCTCGTCTGCGGGCTCGCCCGCTGGGTCGAGCAGGCGCATACGGTGCTCGGGCAAGCGGATCGGCGCTGGGTTCTCCGCGTCGGGCTTCTCCGCCACAGCCTGGGCGGGCACCTCCGTGACTTGCGCGCCCGCCTCCAGCAGAATCTCCGCCTGCACGCTGGTAATCGGTTGCACGCCGCCGGAGGTCTCAGCCCATTCCCGCTCGCCGGTACGCAGCACGCGCGGCAGCGGATCCGGCAGCGCAAACGACGGCTGCTCCTGCAGCGCTCCGAAAAGCTGCGCGGGCGGACGCCAACGCGGTGTGGACGCATCAATCCCTAAGACGCGGCGCACGATCCGGCCGTCCGGGGTTGTCGACGGCGGCAGCTGCGCGCGCCCCTGCGCGGTGACCAGCCAGTCGCGGTGATCCACCTCCGCAACGATCGCGGACTCCGGCCCGAGCGACGGCACCTGCGCGTCCACCGCGCGCACCACTACCTCGGGCTCCGCGTCCGACCCCGGCACCGTGCACGCCGACCAGTACGTCTCCGCCGCGTCCTCCGGCGCGAACACCGAAGGTGCCACCCCGATGCCAACGGGCACGCCGCGGGCGAGCGTCGCCAAGTGCTCATCGCCCGCCCGCACCGGTTCTTCCGGCCCGCCCACGATCAGCCGCGCCGAGGTCAGGTTGGTGACCGGGTGCACGGTCTCGTCCACCCGCGCGAACAGGCTCCCGTCGGCCGCGCGGATAATCGCCGCTTCGCCCGGGTTCGGGTTCGGCCGCATCCAAGCGAACAGCCCCATGACACCAGAGATCATCACCACCGCCACTACCCCGAAAATCATGGCGCGACGCCGCGAGGAAAGCGGGTCGTGAATCATTCGGATATCACCCAGGATCAGGCCGTGCTCCACCCTGCGTCGCAAAAAGCGGTGCCCGGAAACCTGTGTTTTTGTTGTTGGCAGCAAGCGCGCCATAGGTGTATCCCCCCATACGTTTTGTGCGGTCACTGGCTCCCCCCGAGCCAGACCGCTTCATTTTACTGCAGGGGCGTAAGTTCCGCAGTGTCAGAAGGTGCCTGCTCGAAGAGGTCGTCGGAGCCGTGCGAGTGGGCGTCGGCAAGCATGCGCTCAAGCTCGTCCTGGGTGAACTCCTTGTTTACCGCGAAGATCACCACATCGCCCTTGCGGTAGACGGGCGTGAGCCCGCGCGAGGTCCAAAAGCCACGCTGCATCTGCAGGCGCTCGAGCTGGAACGGCCAGAACGCCGACGGGCTGAGCATGTAGAACTTGATCCCCAGCTCGGCTGCGGCCCGATCCACCACGTTCTCCGCGTCCGCGTCACCCCGCAGGCCCTCGCCGATCTCGCGCGCCTGCCAGTACGCAATGTCCGTATTCGACCCCCGTCCGCCGGTCGGCCACAGGTAGTGACGCGACAGCATCGGCAGCCCGTTGTAGGCGTACCCCCAGCTGTGCCCGTCGGCGGGGTCACCAAAGATCGTGCCCTCCCAAGCTGCAGGCTGCGTGGCCAGCCAATCCCAGGCCGCCAGGTCGTCGTCGCTGACCATGCGGTCCTCCACCCGCGCGTCCAGAAACGCTGACTGCGCGCCGGCCACTGTGGTGTCACGCACCGTCGGCGCGGCAATCATCGCCACCACAAGGGCCATGCTTATCGACGCCACACCCGTCCCCCGCTCCCACGCCTTGGACCCCAAGCGTGCAGCAACCGGCGCGAGTGTGAACAGGCGCACCATAGCGGCAACTCCGATCGCGGCAGCCACCAGCACGGCCAGCACCACCGGAAAGATCAGGCGGTGGGCGGTGTTGTAGTGCAGGTTGCCAGCCAGCGTGAGCAGCCCGCTGAGCGGGCCCGCCACGGGTGCGATCGCGTTGGCGGTGATGGTCAGCGACAGGGCGTAGAACAGCACAGGCCACACCTGGCGACGCCACAGCAAGCACACCAGCGCGCCGAAACCGGCTAGCCACAGCCACACGGTCGCGTCGTAGTCCGGGAAGAACTCCAGTACATGGCGAGTCTGCATGGAAAAGGCGATATCCCACCCGCTGTCAAAGTCTTTGCTTTCCTTCGGCGCCCAGCCGGAGACCTCCTCGGCCTGCGCCGAACCGGCGAACACCTGCGGCAGGTACATCAGCGCGGCGACGGCACCGGGGACAGCCATCCACACTGTGTCGGCAAGGCGGCCGCGTTCCGGGTGAATCAGCGTGGAGGTGAGCCAGTACAGGCCCACGCCCAGCACCACGACGGTCAGCGCCGCCGGGTGCGCCGTGAGCACGCCGAGCAGCCCGACCGTGGCCGGGAGGGCACCCGCGTGGCGGGCGGGCAGGCGCGTGAATTGGTAGATCACCGTGCCGGTCAGCGACATGGCGAACAGGTAGGGCCACATGCCGACGAAGTCGCTCACCCAGGCAAGCTGCGGCGCGCCGTAGACGAAGATGGCGGCGAGCCCGGCCGCGATCTGCGCCGTCAGCCCGCGCGAGCGGGTAAAGGCGAACGCCAGGCACGCCGCGGTAATAGGCAGCGCAATGCCGGTGAGCACGATCATGCCGATGTTCAGTGCCGGGATCGGATCCAGCCCCGCCGCTTCACCGAACAGCGCGATGCCTGTGTGGAACGCGGAGGGATACAGCAGGTTGGCGTGGGTCTCGACGTTCTGTAGCTCGCCCATCCGCGTTGGCGAGGCGACGCCAGCGTCCATGATGAAGCGCACCAGGTTGGCGTGCCACTGCACGTCCCAGCCCTGCACGATGTTGTACGTGCCGTGCGGGGCGCGTACCAGCCAACCCAAACGGTCCGAGATGAGCATCCAGGACCCGGCGACGACACCGGCCGTCGGCAAGAGCCAGAAGGGGTCTAAGATGCTGCCTTTCTTCCACTCGCCCGGGAACAGCGCGCGACGCCACGAGATGCGCCCGCCGCGCCGCGCCTTGCGGGCGAAGGCGTAGCGCCACACCGCGGCCGTCGCGAATGCGAAGACCAAGGTCACCGCGTAGGTCCACAAGTTCAGTGGCGCAGAGGTCAGGCCCCACATCCAGGCGCTCATGCCGAAGATGCCGAAGCTCACCGGCAGCGCCGTGGCCATCGCATGCGGGCCTTTCACGCCTGCGACGAGGTTAAATACCAGCCCCGGGAGGAGGAAGAACGGTATGGCAAACACAGCTGCCGCCGCTGGTGTCATGAGTCCTCCTCGAGTGTGTTCGCGTGAAAAATATTCTAAGCCTTTAGTGCTTCGGCAACGTGCGCCGGTCGCGTGTCACGGCGGCCCGCTTCGCAAACGCGTCTGGGTGCGGGTACTCCACCCCAGTCAGCGTTAGCCCGCACGCCGGGGCGAGCGGTACCTGGGAGTCGCGCTTCGTCACCTCGAGCAGCTGCGCGACCCACTCATCCTCACGCTTGCCCTCCCCCACTTTCAGGCAGGTAGCCACGAGTGCGCGGACCATATTCCAACAGAAAGCATCCGCGGTGATCCGGGCCTCATAAACGTCGCGCTCGTGCTGCGTGCTCACGTCGTGCCAGGTAAAGGCGTGGACGTCGCGGATCGTGGTCGCGTGTGGCTTCGGCTTGCAGAAGGCGGCGAAGTCGTGCAGCCCGACGATCAAGTCGGCCGCCTGCTGCATGCGGTTGATGACGACGGGTTTACCCCACACGGCCGTGTCGGCGCGACGTGTTGGGAGGGCCCCGGCCGGGTTGGTGGTCACCCGGTAGGTATAAGACCTGTGCAGTGCCGCGAAGCGGGCGTCGAAGGCGTCTGGTGCCTCGTTGACGTTGAGTACGCGCACGTCGTCGGGCAGTAACTTGGACAGGCGGCGTACCAGTTTGGTGGGGTCGCCGTCGAGGGAGCGCTGATCCAGCGCGGCCCGCGGTACATCCGTGTGCGCGACCTGCGCACTTGCGTGCACGCCGGCATCAGTGCGCCCTGCCACCGTGAGCGTGACCGGAATGCGCAGCACGAGCGCGAGCGCGTCCTCGATGGTCTCCTGCACGGTGCGCACCCCCGAGGTTTGGCGAGCCCAGCCGTGGAAGTCCGTGCCGTCGTAGGCGATGTCCAGGCGCAGGCGCATGTCCGTGCCCGATACTGCCGATGTGGTCATTCGGATAAGGCTAGCAGGTGGAGCGTAGGCGTGACGCTGGGGCGTTAAAAGCTAAACAGCGCAACTTGCACATCGTTTAACCCCGGAAATCGGCGATAAACGAATTCCAACTTGCGCTGTTCAGAGAAGCGCAAAAGGCCCCACCCGAACGATGCGGGTGGGGCCCAAGCGACAAGGCGAGAGGGAGCTAGTCCTCCTTGGCCTCGGTTTCAGCCTCAGCGGACTCAGAAGTCTCAGCGGATTCGGCCTCCACGGCCTTCTCCTCTTCAGCCTTCTTGGAAGCTGCGGCGCGGGCGGTGCGCTCAGCCTCGTTGGCGGCAGTCTGCTCGAGGACGAGCGAGATCTGCGTCATCGGAGCGTTGTCGCCCGGACGGTTCTCCAGCTTGATCAGGCGGGTGTAGCCGCCCTCGCGGCCCTCGAACATCGGGGCCAGCTGGTTGAACAGGTAAGCAACGATCTCCTTGTTCGGCAGTTCAGCGGCAACGGCGCGGCGATCCGCGATGGTGCCCTTCTTTGCCTTGGTGATCAGCTTCTCAGCGTAGGGACGCAGCGTGCGTGCCTTCGCATCGGTCGTGGTGATGGCACCGTGCTGGAAGAGAGCCATAGCCAGGTTGGACAGAATGTGCTTCTGGTGGCTAGCGGACCCTCCGAGACGGGCGCCCTTCTTCGGGGTAGGCATTTTCGTACTCCTCGTGTGCGTTAGTTGAGCGCGTGCTCTTTTATGGACTCGGCTTTACTCGGTCTCGTCCCCGCTCGGGTCAACGAAGTCGCCGGTCTCGGCGTCGTAGCCCTCGATCTGGGTCGGGTCGAAATCTTCCGGTGCATCCTTCAAGGTCAGGTTCTGCGAAGCGAGCTTGATCTTGACCTCGTTGATGGACTTCTGGCCGAAGTTGCGGATATCCAGCAGCTCAGACTCGGTGCACTCTGCGAGCTGACCGACGGTGTGGATCTCCTGGCGCTTCAGGCAGTTGTAGGAGCGGACGGTGAAGTTCAGGTCCTCGATCGGCGTGTTGTACGCGGCCATGTACTCGGTCTCCTGCGGGGAGGGGCCGATCTCAATGCCCTCGGACTCCGTGTTCAGCTCGCGGGCCAGGCCGAACAACTCCACCAGGGTGGAACCTGCCGACGCCAGCGCGTCGCGTGCTGCCATGGAGTTCTTGGTCTCCACGTCGATGATCAGCTTGTCAAAGTCGGTGCGCTGCTCGACACGGGTCGCCTCAACCTTGTAGGCGACACGGGTGACCGGGGAGTAAATCTGGTCGACCGGGATACGGCCGGGCTCCCCGCCCGAGTTCGGCATAGCCGGGACGTAGCCGCGGCCGCGCTCGACAACAAGCTCCATCTCCAGACGAGCGCCCTCGCTCAGGGAGGCGATGTGCAGATCCGGGTTGTGGATCTCCACATCGGCAGGCGGCTCGATCGCGCCCGCGGTGACGTCGCCGGGGCCCTCAACAGACAGGTACATGACGACCGGCTCGTCGGAATCCGACGACAGGACCATGTCCTTGATGTTGAGGATGATCTCGGAAACGTTTTCCTTCACGCCAGCGATGGTGGTGAACTCGTGGAGCACACCATCGATCTTGATAGAGGTCACCGCAGCGCCCGGGATGGACGACAGCAGCGTGCGGCGCAGGGAGTTACCCAGGGTGTAGCCGAAACCAGGCTCGAGCGGCTCGATGACGAACTTCGAGCGGTTGGTATCGATGTACTCCTCGGTCAACTGCGGACGGTGAGAGATGAGCATGAACTTCTCCTTTGTCGGCTCCCGCTATATGAAGCCGGTAGGAACGGATGATGTTGGAAGTTTTCGCGCCACGCTTCGTCGATAAGCAACGGGCGCGAGACGAAGTGATTACTTCGAGTAAAGCTCGACGATGAGCTGCTCCTGCAGGGGCACCTCAATCTGAGCGCGCTCGGGCAGCTGGTGCACGAGGATGCGCAGGGTGTCCGGAACGACCTGGAGCCATGCCGGGACGACGGCGTCGAGCAGGTTGTCCTGAGCATCCTCGAACCAGAGCATGCTGCGGGACTTCTCGCGGACGTCGATGATGTCGTACTGGGTCACCTTGAACGACGGGACGTCGACGCGCTTGCCGTTCACGGTGAAGTGACCGTGGGAAACAAGCTGACGAGCCTGGCGGCGGGTGCGAGCCAGACCAGCGCGGTAGACGACGTTGTCCAGACGGGACTCCAGCAGGATCAGCAGGTTGTCGCCGGTCTTACCCGGGAGACGGTTGGCCTCCTCGTAGTAGCGACGGAACTGCTTCTCCATCACGCCGTAGGTGAAGCGAGCCTTCTGCTTCTCCTGCAGCTGGAGCAGGTACTCGGACTCCTTGATGCGAGCGCGGCCAGCCTGCCCCGGGGGGTACGGGCGACGCTCGAAGGACATGTCACCGCCGACGAGGTCGACGCGGAGGCGACGGGACTTACGGGTAGCAGGGCCGGTATAACGAGCCATGGTGTTTTACCTCTTTTCCTTTCTGCCTTAAACGCGACGACGCTTCGGCGGACGGCAGCCGTTGAACGGCTGGGGCGTCACGTCCGAGATCGAGGACACCTCCAGGCCAGCAGCCTGGAGCGAACGGATAGCGGTCTCGCGGCCGGAGCCGGGACCCTTGACAAAGACGTCAACCTTCTTCATGCCGTGATCCATTGCCTTGCGGGCAGCGTTCTCGGCAGCCATCTGCGCAGCGAACGGGGTGGACTTACGGGAGCCCTTGAACCCGACGTGGCCGGAGGAGGCCCAGGAGATGACAGCACCGTTGGCGTCCGTGATGGACACGATGGTGTTGTTGAAGGTGGACTTGATGTAGGCGTGGCCTGCGGCCACGTTCTTCTTTACGACGCGACGACGCGCGCCGGAACGAGTCTTCGGTGGCATAGGTTACTTCTTCTTTCCTGCGATAGTCTTCTTCGGGCCCTTGCGGGTACGCGCGTTGGTCTTCGTGCGCTGGCCGCGGACGGGCAGGCCACGACGGTGGCGCAGACCCTGGTAGGAGCCGATTTCAATCTTGCGGCGGATGTCTGCCTGCACCTCACGACGCAGGTCGCCCTCAACGGTGTAGGAGGACTCGATTGCATCGCGCAGAGCTGCGAGCTGATCGTCGCTCAGGTTGTCCGTACGCAGGTCGGGAGAAATGCCGGTCTTTTCGAGCAGTTCCTTAGCACGGGTTGCCCCAATGCCGTAAATGTAGGTGAGAGCGATCTCCATGCGCTTGTTGCGCGGGAGATCAACACCAGCGAGACGTGCCATGTGGCTACGTTCCTTTCGGGTTGTTACGGTGGTTTTCTCCCTACCCGTCCACGCCAAACAACGCTTTGTCCGGGCCGAGCCGGAGGATGGGTTGTGGTTCACGCGGCTCCAGCCACCGTGGCCGGAGGTAGACGACGCGACACAGTGCGTGCCGCGCCTGGGTAAGGAGGCTTACGTACTTACTTGTAGCGGTACGTGATACGTCCCTTGTCCAGGTCGTACGGGGAAAGCTCCACGACGACACGGTCCTCAGGGAGGATGCGGATGTAGTGCTGGCGCATCTTGCCACTGATGTGAGCAAGGACGGTGTGCCCGTTATCAAGCTCAACGCGGAACGTTGCGTTCTTCAGCGGCTCGATTACGCGGCCTTCGACCTCAATTGCGCCTTCTTTTGCCATTCAATCCACTTCCTACTGCCCCGCATTTATGCAGGTACTAGTCGTTTTTCACGTCTGCTACACGGTGCCAAACATAGCAAAACTTGCAGTGCTTGCACACCAAACGACAACTATAGCCATTTACCTGCGACAACACAAACCCCGCCTCCCGGTACACACGCGGGAGGCGGGGTTTTGCGTTCAGGCGCGATTAGTAGACGAAGACCTTGTCGCCGATCTGCAGATCGTTGAAGTAACGCTGCGCGTCAGCTTGGTACATGCGGACGCAGCCAGCGGACAGGATCGTCGGGTCGCCCTGGTGGAAGGCGATGCCGTTGTAGGTGAAGTAGGTCGCGTACGGCATCGGGGCGTTGTTGAACTCGTAGGAGATCTCGTCCTTGACCTTGCGGTTGACGTAGAAGGTACCGCGCGGGGTCTCCTGACCCGGGCGACCGGGGCCGACGAGGTCAGCGGTGTAGTAGACCTGGCCGTTGTTCTGCAGCCAGGAGCGGCGACCGTCAACGTCCACGCAGGCCTTGGCATCCTTCGGGCACGGGCCGTAGTCGAAGGCCGGGCGCTGCTGCTGGGCCGGAGCCTGCGCCGGGGCGGGAGCCGGCTGCGGCTTCGGCTTTGGCTTAGGCTTCGGCTTCGGGGTGCGCTCGGCGATAAGCCCCGGGAAGAGGCGCTCAACGGTCTGGTCGATCGACGCCTTGGCCTGCGCCGGCAGGTCCGGGTTGATCGCGGCGAGGCCGTCAGCCTGGGCGCGCAGGCTGTTGCGCAGGTTCCAGGCCGCGTCACGCACTGCCTGGTCGGTGCTGGAACCCAGGTTCTCCAGCTGGGTGTTCGCGCTCTTCAGGAACACGTCCAGGCCGGAGTTGGAAGACAGCTGGGCGATGGAAGACCCGCCGACAGGCTGCTGAGGTGCCGGCGCGGCTTCTGCGGTGGTCGGGTTGACAGCAAGCGAGGCAAACACGCCTGCGGCAGCGGCGAAGGCGGCGGCACGACGCTTGGTGGCCGAGGGCTTCGCGTGACGAGGTTTGTAAGACATAGACAGCAGTCTAACCACCTTCTGGCAGTTTTGAACAGTTAGGCGCGCGGAGAGTTTGCCTCGCGCGGGGTCAGGATGCGGGGACCCTGGGCAGTGGCGGCCACGGTGTGCTCCCAGTGCGCGGCGGGTGAACCGTCGGCGGTGACGACCGTCCAGTCGTCGGCAAGCACGCGCGAGTCGAACTCGCCGCCCAAGATGAGCATCGGCTCAATCGCGAGCACGGAGCCGTCCTGGATGACCGGGCCGCGGTGCGGTTTGCCCTCGTTGGCCAGGAACGGATCCTCGTGCATGGTGCGGCCGATGCCGTGGCCGCCGTAGCCGTCGAGGATGCCGAGGGTGACACCGAAGCGCTCCTCGGCACGGTAGGTGGCCTGCTCGAGCGCGTGCGAGACGTCGGTAAGCCGGTTGCCCGGCACCATTGCCTTGAGCCCCTCGTGGAGCACCCACTCGGTGGCGCGGTTGAGCGCGTCGACCTCGGGGGCGAGCGCACCCACACCGAAGCTCAGCGCCGAGTCCCCCACCCAGCCGTCGAGGGTGGCACCGCAGTCGATGGAGACCAGGTCGCCGTCCGCGAGCACGGTGTCCGCATGCGGGATGCCGTGGACGACAACCTCGTTGACCGAGGCGCAGATGGAGGCCGGAAAGCCCTGGTAGCCCTTGAACGTCGGGGTTGCGCCGTGCTCGCGGATCACGGACTCGGCCACCTCGTCCAGCTCGAGCGTGCTTACCCCGGGGCGGGCGGCCGCCTTGACTGCGTTCAGCGCCAGGCCGACGATGCGTCCGGCGGCCTCCATCGCGCCCAACTCCGCGGCCGTCTTCGCGGCAATCTTGCGCTTCCGGAATCCCATTGTCCTGCCTTCCTTTAAGTCGTGAAAACGAAAAACGGGGCCGGTGTAGGCGATACACCGGCCCCCTTCTTTGACGCTGCTACTTCAGCGCGTTCAGCTTGTCCATCGCGCGGGCGTTGATCTCGTCCACGTCGCCGACAGCGTCGATGGAGATGATCTCCTCGCCGTAGTGGTCGATCAGCGGGGCGGTCTCGTCGCGGTAGACGCCGAGGCGGGTGCGGATGGTTTCCTCGTTGTCGTCAGCGCGGCCGCGGGCGAGCATGCGCTCGACCACCACGTCCTCGTCAACCACGAAGTTCAGCACGCCGTCCAACTTCTGGCCCGCCTTGGTCAGCAGCTCGGTGAGGATCTCCGCCTGCTCCACCGTGCGCGGGAAGCCGTCGAGCAGGAAGCCGTCCTTCGCGTCTTCCTCCTGAAGGCGGGACTCCACCATGCGCGCGGTGACGTCGGTAGGCACGAGCTTGCCGGCGTCGATGTAGCTCTTGGCTTCTACACCCAGCGGGGTGCCCTCGCCGATGTTGGCGCGGAACAGGTCGCCGGTAGAGATGTGCGGGACGCCGAGCTTTTCGGAAAGAATTGCGGCCTGGGTGCCCTTGCCAGCACCAGGGGGGCCAAGAAGTACGAGACGCATTATCGCAGAAGTCCTTCGTAGTTGGATTGCAGGAGTTGGGATTCAATTTGCTTGACCGTGGTCAGGGCCACGGACACCATAATCAGGATAGCCGTACCGCCAAACGCGCTCATACCCATCTGGCCGGAGCCGGCCAGACCCGCGTCCAGCGCCAGGTTCGGCAGAACCGCGATGAAGGCCAGGTAGAGCGAGCCGACGACGAGCAGGCGGTTCATCACGTACGCCAGGTACTCGGCGGTCGGGCGGCCCGGGCGGATATCCGGAATAAACCCACCGTACTTCTTCATGTTCTCCGCCTGGTCGACCGGGTCGTACTGCACGGAGACGTAGAAGTAGGAGAAGAAGATGATCATGACGAAGTAGGCCACGATGTACTGCCAGGAACCCGGGTTCTGCAGCCACGCCATCACGTTGTTCATCCACCAATTATCCGGCGGGGTGGGGTCATTCATGGTGACGATCTGAGTGATCAGCACCGGCACGTACATCAGCGAGGACGCGAAGATGACCGGGATCACGCCCGCCTGGTTGACCTTCAGCGGCAGGTAGGTCGCGGACCCGCCGTACTGGCGACGGCCCACCATACGCTTGGCGTACTGCACCGGAATGCGGCGCTGACCCTGCTCGATGAAGATGATGCCGACAACCAACACGACGAGCGCCGCGATCACGATGGCGAGTGCCACGCCGCCGGAGTTCTGCAGAATGATCGCGCCCTCGGACGGCAGCTTGGTTGCGATACCGGCGAAGATGAGCAGGGACATGCCGTTGCCCACGCCCTTTTCGGTGATGATTTCGCCGAGCCACATGATGATGATCGCACCGGAGGTCATGACGATGATCATCATCACGAGGGTCCACACGTTGCGGTCCTCGATCAGCACCGGCATGCCCTGGCCGAGCAGCTGCTCGCGGTCCGCCAGCGCCACGATGCCCGCGGACTGCAGCAGCGCCAGCGCCACGGTGAGGTAGCGCGTGTACTGCGTCATCTTCGCCTGGCCGGCCTGCCCCTCCTTCTTCAGTTCCTCGAACTTCGGGATCACCACGGTGAGCAGCTGGACGATAATCGACGCCGTAATGTACGGCATGATGCCGATCGCGAAGATCGACAGCTGAAGCAGCGCACCGCCGGAGAAGAGTCCGATGATGGAGAACATCGTCGCCTGGTCGCCCTGGGAAATATCCTGCAGGCGGGACTGGATCAAGCTGTAGTCCACGCCCGGGGTAGGAATTTGGGCACCGACGCGGTAGAGAATCATCAGCGCAAGGGTGATCAGAATCTTGCGGCGCAGATCATGGTCCTTAAACGCCTGAAAGATAGCGGACACAAAGCCTCCTGGCTCCCACTGCAAACTTAAGCAGGAGATCGCGAACAGAATTCGTCACGAGCTGGCCCTACCTACCAAAAAGGCATGCAAAAGCTCACCCGTACATATTTGACCCCACTACCCTACCAGCCCGAACACGAAACCCAAGAGTCGAGTCACGGTTTAAGGCTGCTCCAACCTCACCCGAAGCGGGCTAGCACTTTTTCAGGTTGCGGCAAGGTGGGGCGTGTGGGCGTCGAGATGCAAAAGCCCCGTGGTAGACCGAGCTGTCTTGAGTTTACATACCAAGAGGTTTATCATTCCGTATGTTGAGAATAGAACTTCCTTTGAAAGGACCAACATGCTGAAGAAAATCGCAGCACTGACCACCGTCACCGCACTTACGCTGGGCCTGGCCGCCTGCGGCGATGAGTCGAGCGACACCGCCGAGGGCGATTCGCAGACCATCCGCGTCGCCACCTCGCCGGGGCCCTACTCCGAGCTTTTCCAGGACGCCGTGGGCCCGATCCTGGAGAAGGACGGCTACACCGTCGAATACACCTCCTTTACCGACCTCACCCAGGCCGACATCGCGCTCAACGAGGGTTCCGCGGACCTGAACGTGGACCAGCACACCGCGTGGATGAACGTGTTTAACGAGGAAAAGGGCGGCAACCTCGCCTCCATTACCGAGGTTCCGACGGTCCCGGCGGGCCTCTACTCGGACAAGTACACCGATATCGAGGAGGTCGCCGACGGCCAGACCGTGGGCATCCCGATGGACGGTTCCAACAAGTCGCGCGCCCTGCACCTGCTTGTCGACGCCGGCTGGATCACCCTGCGCGACGACGCCGACGAGACCCTGCTCGCCGAGTCCGACATCGCGGACAACCCGCACAACCTCGAGATCACCCCGATGGACTCCGCAAACCTCTCGCGCTCTCTGCCGGACCTCGACTGGGCCGTCATCCCCGGCTCCATGTCGTACTCCGCGGGCCTGGACCCCAAGCTGCAGGTCTTCCAGGAGAACCTGCGCCCGGAGCTCATCCTCGTGGCCGTGACCACCGAGGACAAGGTCGACGAGCCGTGGACCGAGGCCGTCGCCGAGGCCTACCGCTCCGACGAGTTCAAGGAGTACTTCGACGCCAACAACGAGAACAACTACTGGTTCTTGCCGGAATCCCTGCAGTAGCCCGGAAAGGTAGCTCATGACGCACTCCCCCGGCACCGCGGTCGCCTTCGAGCGCGTGTCCAAAGTCTTCGACACCGCGAAAGGCGAGTTCACCGCGCTCGAAGACATCACCTTCACCGTGCCCACCGGCGGCATCTCCGGAGTCGTGGGCACCTCCGGGGCGGGCAAGTCGACGCTGATCCGCACGGTCAACGGCCTGGAGACGCCCACCTCGGGCACCGTGACCGTGCTCGGCCGCCAGCCCGCCGAGCTGAGCCCGAAGCAGCTGCGCGAGCTGCGCCGCGAGGTCTCCATGGTCTTCCAGAACTACAACCTGCTGGAGACCAAGACCGTCGCGGAGAACGTCGCGACGCCGCTTCTGCTGTCCAAGACGCCGAAGGATGAGGTGAAGCGCCGCGTCGCCGAAGTCCTCGAGATGGTCGGGCTCTCCGACCGCGCGGACCACAAGCCGCGCCAGCTCTCCGGTGGTCAGCGGCAGCGCGTCGGCATCGCGCGTGCGCTGGTGACCAACCCGAGCATTTTGCTTTGCGACGAGCCCACGTCCGCCCTCGACCCACTCACCACCACCCAAATCCTCGAGCTGCTGCGCGACATCAACGAACAACTCGGCGTGACCATCCTGCTGATTACGCACCAGATGGACGTGGTGGCACGCCTGGCCGACTCCGTCGCCGTACTCGAGGCCGGCCGGCTGGTCGAGTCCGGGCCGGTGGCCGAGGTCTTTGCCAACCCGCAGGCCACGCTTACCCAGCGCTTCGTGGAAACGGTGATCCCCCGCGCGGTCCCCGACAGCGTGCGCGCCACGATTCACCGCGGCGACTACGACGAGGTCGTGCAGCTGATCCACACCGGCAGCGCCGTCGCCGACGTCTTTAGTGAACTGGCGCGCCGCTTCGATGTCGAGGCGCACCTGTTGTCCTCTGCCGAAACGGAACTCGCCGACACCAGCGTCGGTGCTACCATCCTCGGGCTGCGCTCTAACGGGCCGCTTGACGACGCGGTGACCTGGCTGGAGAGCCTCGACGGCGTCACCGTCAACCGCATCACTGGAAAGGACGCATAAGCCATGGAACAGCTCAACTCCTGGTGGCGCGACACCACCGGCTCCCGCGTCACCCCATCGATGTACGTCGACTCGTTTGGCGAGACCGTCTACATGGTCGGCATCTCCCTGTTCATCGGCGCACTCATCGGCATCCCGCTGGCGCTCGCGCTGGTGATCACCCGGCCCGGGGGCTTAAAGCCCAACGCGGTGATCTACAGTATCCTCAACGTGGTGGTCAACGTGATCCGCTCGCTGCCGTTCATCATCCTGCTCGTGGCGATCTCTCCGTTCACGCGCGTCATCGCCGGTACCGCGATCGGCACCACCGCCGCGCTCGTGCCCCTGACCTTGTACATCGCGCCGTTTATCGCGCGACTGATCGAGCAGTCCCTACTCGAGGTCAACCCAGGCATCACCGAGGCGGCCGACTCCATGGGTGCCAGCATGAGCCAAACCATCCGCTACTTCCTGCTCCCCGAGGCCAAGTCCTCTATCATTCTCGCCGTGACCACGGCCACCGTCGGCCTGATCTCCGCCACGGCCATGGCCGGCACCATCGGCGGCGGTGGTGTGGGTGACTTGGCGATCTCCTACGGTTACCAGCAATTCGACTCGGTGGCCATGCTCACCACGGTGATCATCCTGATCATCGTCGTCCAAGCGATCCAGTCGCTGGGCAACAGGCTCGCGCACCGGGCGCGGGCGTAGGTTTCGTGTATGCGCCGCTGCAGCTTTATGGACTGCGGCGGCGTTTTTCTTTGCGGGTCTGCTTGGTCGAGGCTGCTTGACCGTAGCCGCGCTAGATGTCGAGACCGGCAGGTCGAGTTCATTGGTTTTTGTAAGGGTTCTCGACAACCCGGTCTCGACATTTGCGGTCATTTCACGCAGATAGCGCAAGTAGGACAGCGTTTATCCCGCCCCGGGGAGCGATAATCGAGCTCCAACTTGCGCTGTTTAGCCGCGCCCGGCGACCTGCTCTGACCTGACCGCGCCCAACCCGCGGCCACCGTACCCTCTTTTCGCTACGCTGCAGGGGCATGAGCTCCCACGCCATGGCCAAAAGCAAATTCCCACCCGCCGACGGCATGTACGAGGCGGCCGGACCCACCAGTCAGATTGCTCTCCTGCTCTGCCACGGGTGGCACCCCGATGAAATCGCCCCGTGGTTGGAAGACGAGCTGGAATCCGACCCGGCGCCCCTGATAGAGGAAGTCAGCGAAGAATACGCACGCCTCGTGCCAGAGGCATCCGAGGACGCCAAGCGCATCGAAGTTTTGCACGAGGCGCTGGCAAAGCGCGGCATCGCTTTCTCGTTTGATGAGGCCTACACCAAGGCCGAGGCCGTCGAGGACGCGGGCAGGCACGCGGAGGAGGCCGGCCACCGAGGCTACGCCTACTGCACCCAGCAGGACGTAGACAGCCTCATCCACAGCGGGCTCCTCTACTTCGGCTTCGGGGACAGAGAAAACCCAAGCCTGGAGGCAGATGCCGAAGTTGCGGCCCTAGTAGTCGAAGCGCTCAAAGAGGTTGGCCTCAGCCCCGTGTGGGACGGCGACGCAAACGCACGCATCGAGTGCACAGACGTCGTCTTTGAGCTGCCGCTAAACCACTAACCACCAACGCAAAAAACCCGCCACCCCTTACACAGGGGCGGCGGGCTCAAGCGTTCTCAGACCCTGAGAGGCGCTTACGCCTCAGTGGTGGAGCCGCCTGCAGCCTTGATCTTCTCGGCTGCGGACTTGGAGAACTTGTTGGCGGTGACGTCGAGCTTGACGTCGATGTCGCCGTTGCCCAGGACCTTGACCGGCTGGTTCTTGCGAACCAGGCCAGCAGCGACGATGTCCTCGATGGACACGGCGCCGCCGTTCGGGAAGGCCTTGGCCAGGTCGTTCACGTTGACAACCTGGAATACGACGCGGTTCGGGTTCTTGAAGCCCTTCAGCTTCGGCAGGCGCATGTGCAGCGGCATCTGGCCGCCCTCAAACGCTGCGGAAACCTGGTAGCGAGCCTTCGTACCCTTGGTACCGCGGCCGGCGGTCTTGCCGCCCTTGCCGGCTTCACCGCGGCCAACGCGGTGCTTCGCCTTGTTCGCACCCTTTGCCGGGCGCAGATCATGAAGCTTGATGATGTCAGCCATGTGCTATCTACTCCCCTGCAACTTCCTCGACGGTGACAAGGTGACGAACCTTGAGCACCTGGCCGCGGGTTGCGGCGTTGTCCTTCTTGATCACGGACTGGCCGATCTTGCGCAGACCAAGAGCCTCGAGGTTCTTGCGGGTCTGCGGCTTCTCGCCGACCTTGCCGTGGTGCAGTGTGATCTTCAGTGCCATTGTGGTTTACGCCTCCTGTCCTGCACGTGCGCGCAGCATACGGGCCGGAGCGACGTCCTCGAGGTCCTTGCCACGCTTTGCGGCGACCTCTTCGGGGCGCACCAGTTCCTTCAGACCGGCAACGGTTGCCTGAACCACGTTCAGGGCGTTGTCGGAGCCGAGGGACTTGGCCAGGATGTCCTGGATACCTGCGCACTCGAGCACCGGACGGACTGCGCCGCCGGCGATCACACCGGTACCGGGAGCTGCCGGACGCATCATGACAACGCCTGCGGCCTCTTCGCCCTGGACCGGGTGGGGGATGGTGCCAGCAATCATCGGGACGCGGAAGAAGTTCTTGCGAGCCTCTTCTGCACCCTTCTGGATTGCGGCGGGGACTTCCTTCGCCTTGCCGTAGCCGACGCCGACCATGCCCTGGCCGTCGCCGACGACAACGAGCGCGGTAAACGACATGTTGCGGCCACCCTTAACGGTCTTTGCGACGCGGTTAATGGTGATGACGCGCTCGATGTACTTATCGCGGTCGTCGTTCTGGTTGCGGCGGTCGTCGCGGCGGCCGCGGCCACCGCGCTCGTTACGGTTTCCCTTGTTGTTCTGGTTGTCGGCGGAGCGTCCGCCGTCACGCCGTTCACGTTCGGCCATTACGCGATCCTTCCGTTGATGGTGATGTTTGCGGTGATCATTAGAACTTCAGACCACCTTCACGAGCTGCTTGTGCAAGAGCTGCGATGCGGCCGTGGAACTTGTAGCCGCCGCGGTCGAAGACAATGGCTTCGATGCCGGCTGCCTTGGCACGCTCTGCGACGAGAGCGCCAACCTTGGCTGCCTTGTCCTTCTTGTCCCCGTCCAGGTTGCGCACGTCCGGCTCCATCGACGATGCGGCAACGAGGGTGTGGCCGGCGAGATCGTCGATGACCTGGACGTGGATGTGGCGGGAGGAGCGGTGCACGACGAGACGCGGGGTCTCCGGGGTGCCACGCAGGGTCTTGCGAATACGGTTGTGGCGACGTGCGCGAGCCTCGCGGCGGCGGGACGAGATGTCCTTGCCGACCGGGGTGCGCTTGGTGTTCTCTGCAGTATTGCTCATGATTACTTACCCGTCTTTCCGACCTTGCGACGTACCTGCTCGCCTGCGTAGCGGATACCCTTACCCTTGTACGGGTCATCCTTGCGCAGACGGCGGATGTTCGCCGCAATCTGGCCAACCTGCTGCTTGTCGGTACCTTCGATCGAGAACTTGGTGTTGCCGTCGACAGCGAATGCGACGCCCTCCGGAGCCTCAATGAGGATCGGGTGGGAGTAGCCCAGGGAGAACTCGAGGTCCTTGCCCTTCTGCTGGACACGGTAACCAACGCCGAAGATCTCCATGTTGATCTTGTAGCCCTCGGTCACGCCGACAACGAGGTTGTTGATCAGCGAGCGCGACAGGCCGTGCAGCGAGCGGTTCTTACGGTGGTCATCCGGACGAGACACCACAATCTGGCCGTCCTCGACGGCTGCGGTGATCGGGGCCGGGATGTCGACGGTCATGGTGCCCTTCGGGCCCTTCACCTCGACGGTCTGGCCGTCAATCTTGGTCTCGACGTTGTTCGGGATTGCGATGGGTGCATTACCTACACGCGACATAGTCTATTCAACCTCCCCTTTACCAGACGTAAGCGAGGACTTCCCCGCCTACACCCTTCTCTTGGGCCTGTCGGTCGGTCAGCAGACCGTGCGACGTGGAGATGATGGCCACGCCCAGGCCGCCAAGGACCTGCGGCAGGTCGGTGGACTTTGCGTACACGCGCAGACCCGGCTTGGAAACGCGGCGCAGACCAGCGATGGAAGCCTCGCGAGTCGGGCCGTACTTGAGGTCCAGGGTCAGGGCTTTGCCCACCTTGGCGTCCTCAACCTTGTAGTCAGCGATGTAGCCTTCCTGCTTCAGGATCTCGGCGATGTTCACCTTGATCTTGGAGGACGGCATGGACACGGTCTCGTGGCGCGCGTTATTTGCGTTGCGCACGCGGGAGAGCATGTCCGCAATCGGATCAGTCATGGTCATAGCGAGTGACCGGTTCCTTTCTCGTTGCGGTTCCCTGTGATTTTCATCTACCCACCTGACCCATAAAGGTCGCGTTTTCCGCATGGTCTGTCGGGGGCTACTTCACGCTCCCCACGCTCAGTAACGTGGGGCGCTCGCCGCCTCCCTTGCACGCGGTCCGCATTTCGGCGGGGGGCCTGCAACAAAGTTGGATGTACATTTGGTCTTGTCGGCTTGTGGTTTTCACACAAGTCCGACGGATAACCCTATACCCAGGCCACCGCGCAGGGCAAATCGCTTATCGACGCCCACGAGTACACTCGCTGCCATGAATCCCCAGGCCGCCCTGCAACCAATCCTGCACCACCTCGACAGCACCCGCGAAGCGCGCGAGGCGGCGTACCGCTGGTTCCACCAGCACCCAGAGCTCTCTATGCAGGAAGTCCAAACCACGCAGCGCATCATGCAGGAACTCGAGACGGCCGGGATTTCGTTTACCCAACTGAGCGAGACTGGCGTCGTCGCCACCATCGAGAACGGCCCTGGCCCCGTCGTCGCGATGCGCGCCGACATCGACGCACTGCCGGTCCGCGAGTCCTCGGGCAAGGAGTACGCTTCCACCGCCACCCAGGTCGACAAGACTTCCGGGACGGAATACCCGGTCGCGCACGCCTGCGGCCACGACGTCCACCTCATCTCACTGCTGGGCGCACTGGACGCGTTTCACGCGCACCGCGATGCGTGGTCCGGCACGCTCGTCGGCGTGTTCCAGCCCGGGGAGGAGACCGCCTCGGGGGCTCGCGCGATGGTGGAGGCCGGGATCACCGAGGCCATCCCGCGCCCCGATGTCTACCTCGGCCAGCACGTGCTCTCATCGCTCCCCGGCGGCGCGGTCGGGACCCAGGCCGGCCCCGTACTGTCGCAGGCTTTCTCCGCAAAAGTCACGGTGCACGGGTCAGGCTCGCACGGCTCGATGCCGGAAAAGGGCGTCGACCCGGTACTGCTCGCCTCCACCATCGTCACCCGCTTGCACCACGTAGTCAGCCGCGAGATTGCCGCGGCGGAGACGGCGGTGCTGACCGTCGGCGCAATCAACGCCGGCTTCAAGTCCAACATCATCCCGGACTCCGCCACCTTGCTCATCAACACGCGCGCGTACTCGCAGGAGGTCAGCGACCACCTCAAAGAGGCGATCGAGCGCATCGTTCGCGCGGAGTGCCTTGCTGCGCGCAGTCCACGCGAGCCCGAGTTTGAGTACTACGACGTCTACCCCCTTACCGACAACGACGAAGCAACCACCGAACAGGTCCGCGCCGCATTCGAGGCCCACTTCGGCGAAGTAGCCAACCTAGGACGCGTCCCGGCTTCGGAGGACTTCTCCGTCATCCCCGACGCGCTCGGCACCTCCTACAGCTACTGGGGTCTGGGCGGATTCGCCAGCTACCCCGACGCACCTGGAAACCACTCACCCGAGTTTGCGCCCGACCTGCAGCC
Source organism: Corynebacterium imitans (assembly GCF_000739455.1). Classification (NCBI taxonomy): domain Bacteria; kingdom Bacillati; phylum Actinomycetota; class Actinomycetes; order Mycobacteriales; family Corynebacteriaceae; genus Corynebacterium; species Corynebacterium imitans. The sequence continues at coordinate 415,718 of NZ_CP009211.1, read as the reverse complement.
CACCCTGGACCGCGGGGCAGAGGCGATGATCGTGGCGGCGGGGGCCTGGCTGGCCCGCAGCTAACGTCCGCGACTAGCGGACGCCCGCGTCAGAACGGCAGGGCGGGCCGTGCTCGCACCCGCTGCTGCCCGATATCGGAGGCATCGCCCGCCTCATGGCCCTGCCTGTAGGCGTCCGGATCGAAGGAGCGCTTCGAGGTGTCCGCGTGCAGGTGGAGGCCACGGTCTGCGGCGAAGTCGGCGAGGGCGTTGCGGGCCTGCTCCGCATCGTCGATAAGCGCAAGCGCGTACGCCTGCGAAGTGTCGGTGACGCGGCGCTCGGACTGCGCGAGGCGCTGGCCGATGCGGGTGGCGAAGCCGGTCATGTACGAGCGACGGGTCACGATGATGGATTCGCCCAGGTGCGTCGCGTGTAGGCGACGCGCGCCGGCCATCATGACCGGGACGAGCAGGCTGTAGAGCGCGTCGACTCGAGCCAGGTGGTCGGTATGGCCGAAGAGCGTGGCCTGCTTGACGCGCGTGGAGTTAAAGGCGCGATTATAAAAGCCGGTGCAGTGCAGACTGTCGGCGATGGCGAAAAGCAGCTTGGCCTGCATGTCGGTGTACGCACCGCTGATGTCGTAGGTGCGGCGCTCGATCGTGTTGCCCTGACCAACGCTGGTCACGTCGCGCTCGCTCAGCCCGTAGGCGGCCATGAGGTCGAAGGCCTTAGCGTAAAAGGAGTCACCCTCCGGTGTGCCTTCCCTATCCGCCGCCTGCCGTAGCAGTTTCTGGACGCGAGCCTTGAGCTTGTGGATGTCTTTCATGAGCTTTACCTTTCGTAAGTTATGGTTGGTGCGTTTATTTTTACTACACATCGCCTATTCGCGCTACCCCTACAAAAAGCGCGCCGGTGGCTACTGTGGGACACACACGATCAACGAAAAAGGAGCACCCATGGCACGAGAGGAAAGCCTCCAATCCACCCACGCCTGGCTCGCGGCGCTGGCAGAGGAATTCGGCATCTCGCCGGCGCTGGTGCGCGAGCTCGTCGGCGACATTCTCAAGCTGACTGCCGACGTCGCCCACAACGGCCCGTCGCGCCCGGCCGCACCCACCACCGCCTTCCTCGTCGGCCTCGCCGCTGGCCAGGCCGACCTACCCCAGGACGAGACCGCGCAGGCAGAGAAGGTCCGCGCGCTGATCGCGCGCACCGGCGAGCTGCTCAAGCGCTACGACACAGGGGGCGCGGATGAGCAGGATTAACCGCCGCTTCGCCGTCACCAAGGTCACGCTCGCCGAGGAGGGCTCGGACGGGCCGAAGTTCTATACCGACACCCGCGCGGACACCGTCACGGTGGAAGAGCCCTTAGAGATCCGCGCGCAAGGCGAGACGCTGACTTCCACCATGCGCACCCCGGGACACGACGTGGAGCTCGCGCACGGGTGGTGCTTCTCCGAGGGGCTGATCACCTCTGCGGCAGATGTGCGCACCGCCCGCTACTGCGCGGGCGCGGTCGGCCCAGGCGGGGAAAACACCTACAACCTGCTGGACATGGAACTCGCCGAGACGGCGGCACCGGTCACGCCGGAATTCATCCGACTCACCCCCACCACCAGCGCGTGCGGAGTCTGCGGTTCCCAGTCCATCAGCGAGCTTTTACACAAGGTGCGCACGCCGATTGCACCGATCGAGCTGGATCCGGAGCTGATCGTCGAGCTACCCGAGCGGCTGCGCGCCGAGCAGAAGCAGTTCCGTAAAACCGGCGGCATTCACGCCGCCGGGGCCTTTGATTTGGAAGGCAACCCGATCGTGGTGCGCGAGGACATCGGCCGACACAACGCAGCCGATAAGGTCATCGGGCATTTGCTTCTCGACGGCGCGCTCCCGGCGCGCGACATGATCCTGGTGATGAGTTCGCGCGCCTCCTTCGAGCTCGTGCAGAAGGCGGCGGTGGCGGGGTTCCCCGCGCTCGTGGCGGTCTCCGCGGCCTCTTCGCTCGCGGTGGAGCTGGCGCGCGAGGCGAACATGGCGCTGGCAGGATTTGTGCGAAACCGCCGGTTCAATCTGTACGCAGGCAAGCTGCGTTCGGTAGAATCCCATACATGACTCCGCGCCACGTACCCAACGAAATCATCGACATGTTTTACCCGCCCATGCAGTACTTGCGGGAGAACACCGACCCGGACCACGCCCACCTGGTGTGCGTGCGGGCAACGGCGGTCAACGGGTGCCCGGTGTGCACGGCGATTCACCGCCGCAACGCGCGCGAGTACGGCTGGAGCGAGGACTACATCCTCAAGGTAGAGCAGTGGACTCGCCACGCGCGCGAGTTCAGCGAGACCGAGGCGCTGGTTTTGGAGCTGGCCGACGCGCTGACCGAGCTGGAGGACACACCGGAGTCCTTGTCTGAGGACCTGTGGGAGCGCGCGACGGAGGCTTTCGGCGAAGAGTACGTGCGCGCGCTCATCGTTGGCGCGGTTGGGGTCAACAGCTTTAACCGCTTGGGCATCGCGTTCCAGCAGGACCCGAAGAAGGTGCTCCGGGTCACGGAGTTCGATCTTGCGCCGGCGGATAAGCGTTAGACGTCGATAAGCGGCCGGGCGCCTAGTCCTTGTAGACGGTGTTGGTCTTGTTCAGCCAGGCGTAAACCGCGCCGATGCCCAGGCCGCCGCCGATGAAGTTGCCCACCCAGACGATTCCCCAGTTCAGCGCGACCGCGCCGAAGGTGAAGCCGTCTGGCTGCGGGTCGGCGAACAGCGCCATGCCCATCAGGCAGAAGTTCGCGATCACGTGCTCGAGCCCGAGGCCGACGAAGATGGCGATGGTGGGCAGGATCACGATGAACTTGGAGATGACTTCCTTGGACAGCAGCGCGCCCACGATGGCCATGTTGACCACGAAGTTTGCCAGCATAGCCTCGACGAAGGTGCCCCACGGGCCCTTGTTCAGCTTGCCTTCTACGAGTGTGGAGAGCAGGTGGGTGTTATCCAACGAGCCGAACTTGGCCGACTGGCTTAAGATCCAGGCGATGAGCAGCGCGCCCACCAGGTTGCCCACGGTGGCCACGACCACGATCCAGATGCCCTTGCCCCAGGAGAATTGGCGCACGGTGGCGGCCCAGGAGGAGAACATCATGTCGCCGGTGGCCAGCTCTGCGGCGAGCACGATAATGGCGAACAGGCCCAGGCCGAAGAGCATGGCGAAGACCACGGCACCGGAGCCGGGGAAGAGCTGCTCGGTCATGTTGCCCACGACGGCGGCGAACGCGGTGCCGACCATCAGGTAGATGCCGCCGAGGATCGACCGCACAAAGAAGCGGCCGGGCTCGTTGTCCAGCAATTCCTCCTTCTTGTTTGCCGCGGCCTGCATTGTGTCGTTGAGCGCCATCGCTCCTCCTTAGCTCGCGTACGCGCCAGTTTGCGTACATCTGCGTGTAATACAGTGCATGATGCTAACGCATCGGCCGCCAATCCTTCGCCCGCAGCAGGGGTATCCACGGGGGTGATCCCGCCAGCGTGACCCCCCGCTTCCGTGCCCGCGCCCTGTGCCAGAATGGTGGGTGTGAGCACTCCCCAATCCCCTGCCGAGCTGATCGCCGCGGTGCGCGAGCTGCGCGAGGCACTCGCCGGCACCGCGCTGCCGAGCGATCCGGCCGCGGCTGCCGACGCCCGCGCCGTGGTCAACCAACTCGATGATTACATCCTGCCGCGTCTAAGCAACCTCGACGCCCCGCTGCTCGCCGTCATCGGCGGCTCCACCGGCTCCGGCAAGTCCACGCTGGTCAACGCGGTGTTGCGCGAGCGCGTCTCCAACCCAGGCGTGATCCGCCCCACCACTCGCCAGCCGGTGCTGGTGGCCAACCCCGCCAACGCGGACTGGTTCAACTCGCCCGAGGTCCTGCCAGGTCTTGCCCGCTCCCACGGCGCGGGCGACGAGCAGTCCACCACGCTGCGGGTGGTCGAGACTTCCACTATCCCCGAGGGGCTCGCGCTTGTCGACGCCCCCGATTTCGACTCCATCGACGACCACAACAGGGCCCTGGCCTCCCAGCTGCTCGCCGCTGCCGACCTGTGGATCTTCGTCACTACGCCTGCACGCTACGCGGATCAGCTGGTGTGGAATTTCCTCCACGACGCTGCCGGGCGCGGCATCGAGGTCGTCGTCGTGCTCAACCGCCTCGACGAGGCTTCCGCCAAGACCGTGCCGACTGACCTGCGCCGCATGATGGACGAGGCGGGGCTGAGCGGCGCAACCGTCTTCGAGGTCCCCTTCGTCACCGACCTCGGCGGGCAAGCCAGCGGAGAGTTCCTGCCGGACGAGCTGGTTGCCGAGCTGCGCGAGTACCTCAACCGGCTGGCCGGCGATACCGCCGCGCGCCGCGAGGTAGCGGGCAAGACGGTGGCCGGTGCGCTGGGCGGGGTGCTGGGGCGCGTCGAGAAGCTTGGTGCACGCCGCGAGCAGCAGGAGGCCTTTGCCGCACAGATCGACACCGCGATCGACGAGCACTACCGCAGCGCCTGCGACCACATCATCGACGCCACCAGCGACGGCAAGCTTCTGCGCACCGAAGTCCTCGACCGCTGGCAGGACGTGGTGGGCACCTCAGATGCCTTCCGCGGAATCGAGCGCTGGTTTAGCCAGGCAGTGGACAAGGTAGGCAGCTTCTTCACCGGCCAGCCCGCGCCGCTGCGCGAGGTAGAAACCGAGATCGAGTCGGGCCTGCACGCCGTGATCGTCGACGCGGCCGAAACCGCCGCCGCGAAATCCTGGTCGCACGTGGGTGCCGTCGCCCCTGAGCTGCGCGCCCAGGCGGATCCGCACCTGACCCGGGCGAGCGAGTCGATCTCCGAGGACGCCGCAGCGCTTGTGCGCCAGTGGCAACAGGCACTGCTGACTCGCATCCAGGACACTGCCGGCCAGAAGCGCCAGCGCGCCCGCGTGATGTCCTTCGGCCTCAACGTGCTGACCGTCGCGTTGATGCTCGTGGTCTTTGCCTCCACCGCCGGGCTGACCGGCGGCGAGATCGCCATCGCGGGCGGCTCCGCGGTAGTCGGCCAGAAACTGCTGGAGACCATCTTCGGCGAGGACACCGTCCGCCGCATGGCCGCGGATGCGCGCGCCGACCTCAACGAGCGCCTCGAGGCGCTGCTTGGTAGCGAGCGCGAGCGCTACCGCGAGATCACCGCGCCACTGCACGCTGGCACCGACGCTGCCGAGCTGCACGCGCTTTCCACCGAGGCTCGCACCCAAGCCAGCGCGCGCTTCCCCGAGACGATGCCGGCAGCAGCAGCCGTACCCGCAGTTACTGAGGCGCCCACGCCTGAGACTGACGCCGAGACCGACTCCAAGCTGCGCGGCCTACTCGACCAGCTACGCGGCACGTTTACCCGCCCGGCCCCGGAGGGAGACGCCAATGGCACTGCTGAGCGCTAAGCCCACCCTCGGCGAGCGCCTCACCGCGCTCGAGGAGGCCGCAGAGATCGGCCGCGGCTACCTCTCCCCCGCCCAGCGCGAGCGGTTGGAGAAGGTCGCCCGCGCCGGTGCCGAGCGCCGCGCGCTGTCCGCCGAGCACACCGTCGTCGGTTTCTTCGGCGCGACCGGTTCCGGCAAGACCTCATTGTTTAACGCCATCGTCGGCGAGGATCTGGGCAAGGCCGCCGCCCGCCGCCCGACTACGTCCTCCCCGCTCGCGGCTATTTGGGAACCCGCTGGCTCCGAGGAGCTGCTCGACTGGCTCGGCGTGGAGGACCGCCGCGCCCGCCCCGGCGAGTTCGCTCCCGACGCGGGCCCGCTCATCCTGCTCGACCTGCCCGACTTCGACTCGGTCGAGGCCGCCAACCGCGCGATCGCCGAACGCCTCGCCGGCCAGGTCGACGTGCTCGTCTGGGTCTCGGACCCCGAAAAGTACGCCGACAGCGTGATCCACGAGCAGTTCATCCGCCCGCACGCAGGCCACGCCGCGGTCACGCTCGCCGTGCTGAACAAATCCGACCTGCTGGCCCCCGGCGACGTCGACACCGTCAGCGCGTCCTTCAAAGGGCTTTTGCTTGACGACGGTCTGTCCAACGCCCACGTCGTCCCCACCTCCACCCGCACCGGCGCCGGGGTCGATGACTTACGCGCCGCCATCACGCGCGTCGCGCGCGCCCGCACCGCCCAGTCCGCCCGCATCGAAGCAGACATCCAGTCCGCGACCGCGGACTTACTCCCTCCCGCCACCGGCAAGCAGCTTGCCAAGCAGGAGAAGAAGACTCGCCCGGACAAGCAGGCGAAACGCGATATGGACGCGACCCTCGCCGAGGCAGCGGGTGCCGACCGCCTGGCCAACAACGCCGCCGCCGCGTACCGCAAGCGCCTGCGCGAGCGCACCGGCTGGCTGCTGACCTCCTGGATCACCCGTTTCCGGCCGGACCCGCTCAAGCGCATGGGCGTGCGCGAGCAGTCCGACGAGGTGGGTGTACACCGTTCTTCCATGCCTGAACTCGACGCCGCCTCCAAGGCCGTAGCCAACCGGGGCGTGCGCGACTACGCCGAGGCGATTTCGGCCGGGCTGCCCGAGCAGTGGGCCGCAGCGGTGACCGACCGCGCGGGCCAGGCTTCCGAGCAGGTGCCCGAGGCGCTTGACCGAGCGGTTGCGCGCACTCGCGTCCCGGCCCAGCCGTCGAAGGCCTGGTCGCTGCTGACCATCGTGCAGTGGCTCGCCCTGGTCGCCGCGCTGATCGGCGTGCTGTGGTACCTGCTTGTGGCGTTTGTCCCCGGGATGCTTACTCCCCTGCTCGGCACTGACCTGGTCCCGGATGTCGAGGGGTGGCCGATCCCCACCCTGCTCATCATGGCGGGCCTGCTCACCGGGCTGATTATCGGCCTGATCAGCGCCGTCTTCGGCGGGATGCTTGGCTCCGGCGTGCGCAGGCGCACGAAGGCGGCGCTACGGAGGGAGATTGCCATCGCTTCCGAGGAGACCGTGGTGGCCCCGCTCAGCGAAGTCCGCGAGGACTACGCGCGCTTTGCGCAGCGGCTCGCTTTCGCGCGGGGGTAGGCGTTTCGAAAGGCGTGAATTTTCCCGCAACGCGATTTCGCCGGTTCGAGGCGACCTGGGCAAATGCAATATAGTTAGCCTATCTATGCGAAATCTTTCACGCCCTTCCGGGTTAAGTGACAAAATGTGTGCTTTTTCGGCTAAGGATTCCCGGCACTGCCTGGGGATACGGCGGGATAATGCTCAATGAATCGGGATTCCCGACCATAGACCGGAAGGTCCACCACTTCAAGCGTTGGATGTGCTAGGGGCACAGGCTGTTAAACCAGCCTGCATGCCAACTCAACACAGAAAGAGAAAACGCAATAGACCCCTGTGCCCGGCATGTCAGCACTCCAGCACAAAAATGGGCACCACCTCCAGCGGAAAACAGCGATGGCGCTGCACACACTGCGGGCACACCTTCACCAACCCCAACTCGGCTAAGACCAACGCATACCGGTTTGCCATCTTCATCGACTGGATCACCGGCCAGCGCCCCCTCGATGCTGTAGCTGCTGTACGCAACGTCTCCAGGCGCACACTGATCCGCTGGTTTACCTACTTCTGGTTCAACGCGACCAAGCCAACTCACCCGACGGCCGGCCGAAAGGCTACGACACCGGCATCGACACCGACTTCAACCCCTCCTGGGCCATCCGACACGGCTGGGCAGGACGAACATAACCCCAGCACAACACCCACAAACCACCCATCCCACCCTCCAAAAAGCACACATTTTGTCACTTAAGTCGACACGCCGAGAAAAGCACACATTTTGTCGCTTAACCCGCCCTTCCGCCAAAGCCCCCTAACGCCAAAGCCCCCACCTGGCAAAGTGCCGAGGTGGGGGCCAAAGCCTAAACAGGCTTCACAAGCAGAGGCTTAAGCCTGCTTCATCTTGCCGTCCTTGTCCGCGAACGGGAAGCCGAGGTGCGTCAGCAGAGCGCGCCCCTCCTCGTCGTTCGTGGCGGTGGTGACGACGGTGATGTCCATACCGCGCGGGCGGTCGATCTTGTCAATGTCGATCTCGTAGAACATCGTCTGCTCAGACAGGCCGAAGGTGTAGTTGCCTGCACCGTCGAACTGCTTGTCGTTCAGGCCGCGGAAGTCGCGAATACGCGGGAGCGCAACCGTCAGGAGACGGTCGAGGAACTCCCACATGCGGTCGCCACGGAGGGTGACCTTCGCGCCGATCGGCATGCCCTCACGGAGCTTGAAGTTTGCGATGGACTTCTTCGCGCGACGCAGCTGCGGCTTCTGGCCGGTGATCGCGGTGAGGTCCTCGAGTGCGCCGTTGATGACCTTGGAGTCACGCGCAGCGTCGCCAACACCCATGTTGACAACAATCTTGGTCAGACCCGGGATCTGCATGACGTTGTCGTAGCTGTACTTGTCGTTCAGCTTGGTGCGGATCTCGTCCTGGTAGCGGGTCTTCAGACGCGGAGTGTAGTTCTCGCTCATGCTAGATGTCCTTCCCGTTCGACTTGGCAACGCGGACCTTCTTGCCGTCCTCGTCAAAGCGGTAGCCGACGCGAGTCGGGTTGCCGTCGGAGTCCAGGAGCATCACGTTGGACACGTGGATTGCTGCTTCCTGGGTGACGATGCCGCCGGACTCTGCGCCGCGCTCGTTGTAGGAGTTTGCGACGTGCTTCTTCACACGGTTGACGCCCTCGACGAGGACCTTGTCACGCTTCGGGTAGGCCTCGATGACCTTGCCCTGTGCGCCCTTGTCCTTACCGGCGATGACCTGGACCATGTCGCCCTTCTTGATCTTCATTAGTTAGATCACCTCCGGTGCGAGAGAAACAATCTTCATGAACTTCTTGTCGCGCAGCTCGCGGGCAACGGGGCCGAAGATGCGGGTGCCGCGGGGCTCGGTGTCGTTCTTGATCAGAACGGCAGCGTTCTCGCCGAAGGAGATGTAGGAGCCGTCCGGACGACGGGTTTCCTTGGTTGCGCGGACGATAACCGCCTTGACAACCTCGCCCTCCTTGACGTTGCCGCCCGGGGCAGCTTCCTTCACGGTGGCGACGATCGTGTCGCCGATGCCGGCGAAGCGTCGAACAGAGCCGCCGAGGACGCGGATGCACAGAATTTCGCGTGCGCCCGTGTTGTCGGCGACCTTCAGACGCGATTCCTTCTGAATCACAGTTGGTCTCCTGACCTGGATCGATGTGCGTCAGATTTCCGTCCTGTACGCACGTGGTCATGTGCTCTTGTGCCTTCGCTTATCGACGAACCACGTAAACGGTCGAAGGGTCTCGGACTTCCAACTCGGAAACGCGCTGCAAGCCCGACCAGCGAGAGACAACTGCAGTATTAAAGCATGTGTGGTGGGGAAACACCAAATCCCATCCGCCCCACAGCCGGTGGCGGACATCACCCGTTTTCAATTGGTAACCCCAATCAAAACCACGTATGGTGTTACCTATGAACTTTGACAGCACGTTGGCCGAATCAATCGGCTTCAAGGCGTACCTCTTCAACAACGAACTCCCCAAGTTCGCCGTACGCTCCATGCTCGCCGGGCTGTTCCTCACAATCATTACCGCATTCGCCGCCGTGGCGGCCACAGCGGTCGAGGCTGAGGCACCTGGCTTCGGCAAATTTGTCTTCGCCGCCATCTTCGCTACGGCACTGTACGTCATGGTCGTCCTCGGTGCCGAACTCGCCACCGGCAACATGATGTTTGCCACTTACGGCTCAACCACCAAACGGCTGGGTTGGCTCAACGGCTTCGTTCTCGTTGTCGTGTGCACCCTGTTCAACCTGCTCGGCGTCCTGCTCACCGCGTACTTCATCACCAAATCCACCGCGTTTGAGGCGGTGGACCCGGAGAACTTTCTCGCCGGGCTCACCAACGTCAAGCTGGCCAAGGACCCCTGGCACCTGTTCCTCGAGGGCATCTTTGCCAACATCGTGGTTAACATCGGCATCCTCATGGCAGTACAGGCCGGCAAGGATTACACCGCCAAACTTCTCGCCATCGTCCTGGTCATCCCGGCGTTCGCCGCGATGGGCTATGAGCACTCCATCGCTTCCTTCGTGATCTTCTCGCTGTCCGGCTACGGCATCGGCCCAGAGCACTTCGAGGGCTTCACCCTGGTCAACGGCCTGTCCAACTGGCTGTTCGTATGGCTGGGTAACTACGTCGGCGGCGGCTTGCTCATGGGCGGGGTCTACGCCTGGCTGAACAAGGGTGCCGCACCCAAAGTCCGTTCCAACTAACCCCGCAAAAGCGCCTTAGACAAACTGCCGCACCAGCGCGACCAACGCAACGACGACGATGAAGCCGCGCAGCACGGAGTTTGGAAGGCGCTTCGCTATCTGCGAGCCGCCAATTCCCCCGATCAGGCCGCCAACGGCCACAATCGCCACCCCGGCCCACACGATCTCCGCGCCAAAGAAGGCCCATGCCACCAGGTACACCAAGGCTGCGGTGACGTTGACAAAGAGCGAGAGAAAGTTCTTCACCGGGTTGACGTCTTTCAGCGAGCGCCCCGTGGCCACCGACATGATCGCCATATACAAGATTCCCTGAGCAGCGGTGAAGTAGCCGCCGTAGATGGCGGCCGCGCCCATCGGCGCGATCAGCTGCGGACGCTTCCACGCCTCACCGACGGGCTCCCCCGCCGCGGCAGCACCCGCTGTGGTGCGCCGCTTAAGCCACGCCGTCAGCTTCGGCTGGAAGATCACCATCAAAAGCGCCACCACGATCAGCACGGGCACGACAAAGTCGAGCGTGCTGGACGGGGAAGCGAGCAGTAGCAACGAGCCTGTGGCCGAAGCGACGATGGTGACCACCACCATCGGCCCAAGGTACGGCAGCTCCCGCGCGATCTCTTTGCGGTACCCCAGCACCGAGCCGGCGGAGGCGAACACCATGCCGGTGGTGTTGGTGCGCACCGCCACCCCGGGTGGCAGCCCGAGCGCCATGAGCACCGGCAAGGTAAGCAAGGAACCGGAGCCCACCGCTGAGTTGATCGCCCCCGCCATCATGGCCATCACAAACAGCAGCAGTGCGCTGACCGGTTCCATAGTCTTCTACTCCTTGTGTATTCCTGAAGTGCCTGCGGCCTCTGGTGCCGACTTCGGTTCTACGTTAAAGCACACCTCCCCGAAAGTGGGCTTCCCCCCAAAGATGGCGAGCAGCGCACCTTAGAGGTTTACAGTGTCGAAACCGGTGTGCATCGGCACGTCGACGGGTTTACCGTCAGTGCCCGCGCCGCTCGGGTGCTCCAGCACCGCCGGACATCTCCTGCTCAGCTGAGAAAAAGTAGGGGATTTTCCAAGTCAACTACGCGAGAGCCATTCCTCTGCTGACCAAACATATACCTGCCCCATTCGGTGCTATACGGAACGGAAGGATGCCCATTCATTTCCGTGTGGGGCGAACACGGCGGAGGAGAACGCCGCCTCCCCACTACCGGCGGTCAGCTCCACCGCCGCACCATCGGCCGTGCATACCAGCTCGCCCGCTGCAGTCTCGGCCCAGCGCACCAGGCCGTCCACGGTCAGCGAGAGCGTGCCGCGCGCTGCCTGCTCCTGCGGCGCCCACGACACCGTCGCACCGACGTTGCCCTCCACATCAACAAGCTCCACCTCCAGCCGCTCGGGCCCGAGCTCGCAGCGCCAGACCACCATCTCATCCTGAGCTTTGGGGAGACAGAGGGTGGTGTGCAACGTGGCGTCGATAAGCTTGAGCTCCCGCGGCAGGGTGAGCTGGTGGACCCAGCCCTCGGCCTGAAGCGTAGGGGTGTCGTCGCGCGCGGGCAGGCCCATCCAGCCGAGCATGAGCGCACCAGAGCGGTATGGGATGAGCTGCGGGGCGTAGAACTGATGCCCGTAGTCGAGCGGGGTGAACCCGGTGATCACTTCGAAGCGCAGACCGTCGAGCCGGCCGACGACGTAGCCGCACTCGTCGGAATCCAAGAACTGCGGACAAATGACCAACACATCGAGCACCTCGCCGGTGGCTTGGTCCTCCATACGCAGAAGGTTCGGACACTCCCACATGTACGCCGAAGCCGTGTTGTAATCCAGACCGAAAAACTCGATCGGGCCGGCGAATTCCCACGTATCCAAATCATGGGAGGTGTAGACCACCACGGCGCCCGTGTTGTTTTCCCGGCGCGCGCCGATGACCATGCGCCAGGACCCGTCCGGGGCCTGGGACACATGGGGATCGCGAAAATCTGCGGTGTACCCCTCGGGGAACCCCTCGATGACCGGGTTATTTTCGCGGCGTCGATACACCCCACCCAGCGGGCCCTGCACATCTTCCACATCGACGATGTTCTGGCTGGTCACCCGCTCCCCGTCCACCTTCAGGTTGCCGGTATAAAACAGGCGCATCCGCCCCTCGTGCACCACCGATGAACCGGAGTAGCAGCCGTTCGCGTCGTAAGGAAAGTCCGGGTAGAGCGCGTCCGGCAGGTGGGAATAGCGGCCATCACCTAAGCGCGTGACCGCGTGCCCCCACCCAGTGCGCTTCGGGGTGCGCGGAAACGAGGGGTCGTGCTGGTAGAACACGTGGAGCTCGTCGCCGATCAGGGTCAGCCCGTTCGGGTCGTTCAGGCGCCCCTGGGGCGGGGTGAGGTGGAATTTCGGCCGGTACGTCATGCTGCATAGTCTACGGTGGGGAGCATGATCACCGTGTACGGCGAAGCGCTCGTCGACCTCGTGCCCACCACCGCCGACCCACTCGCCCCGCTGCAGCCCGCGCTCGGCGGCGGCCCTTTCAACGTCGCCCGCGCCCTCGGCCGCCTCGGCGCGGATGTGGAGTTCCAGTCACGGCTGTCCAACGATGCTTTCGGCACGGCAATCAGGCAGTCGCTTATCGACGCCGGCGTGCACCTTTCCAACTGCCCCACAGGCCAAGAACCCACCACGCTGGCCGTGACCGCGCTGGCCGCGGACGGCTCCGCAACCTACACCTTCTACGTCGATGGCACCGCCGACCGGCTGGCCACCCCAACCCTGGTGAGCGGCGGATACGCTGTCTTCGGCACGCTGTCGCTCGCGCTCGAGCCGGCCTCGCTGCGCTACGCCGAGGCCGCCTCCGCCTCCGCCAAGGCGGGTGCCGTGGTCTGCTTGGACCCGAATATCCGGCCCGCTTTCGCGTCGGAGAAACACCGCCTCTTCCTGCGCGGCATGCTCGACGACATCACAGTGCTCAAGCTCTCCGACGAGGAGGTCGACTTCCTGGGTGATACCTCGCAGGTCCCTGTCGTGGTGACCACCCTGGGTGGCGAGGGCATCAGCGTGCGCGCCCCCTTCGGCACGTGCACCGTTCCCGCTCCAAAGGTTAAGGTGGCCGACACGATTGGCGCGGGCGACACCATCATGGCCGCCCTCACCTACCAGTTCCAGCACCGCGGCCTCGACCGCGCGGGCCTGCTCGAGCTCGGCGAGAAGCAGTGGAAAGAAATTCTCTCCTTCGCGGTCCACGCCGCCGCGCTGACCGTGTCGCGCACCGGCGCAGAAACGCCCCGCTTGGAAGAGGTACTTTCCTTCCAGCGGGGCGAGTAACACCTGCGGAGAACTACTCCACGGTCACGGACTTCGCCAGGTTACGCGGCTGGTCCACGTTGAGGCCGCGAGCCTCGGCCACCGCGCATGCGAAGATCTGCAGCGGCACCGTCGACAGGAGCGGCTGCAACAGGCCAGCGGACTCCGGAATGCGGATGACCTCGTTGGCGTAAGCGGTGACGTCTTCGTCGTCCTCCTCCGCGATCACGATGGTCACGGCACCACGCGCGCGCACCTCCTGAATGTTGGAGACGACCTTGGCGTGCAGGTTATTACGCGAGTGCTTGGACGGCACGATGATGAAGACTGGCTGGCCTTCCTCCACCAGCGCGATCGGGCCGTGCTTGAGCTCGCCGGCGGCAAAGCCCTCGGAGTGCAGGTACGCCACCTCCTTAAGCTTCAGCGCACCCTCGAGTGCAACCGGGAAGCCGACGTGGCGACCCAGGAAGAGCACGGACTTGGAGTTCGCCAGGTCCTTGCCCAGCTGCTTGACCTGGTCCTCGTTGCCCAGGACCTTCTGCAGCTTGTCCGGCATCGTCTGCAGCTCTTCCACCACCGAGCGGATCTCGTCCGCGTACTTGTTGCCGCGCACCTGGGAGAGGTACAGCGCCAGCAGGTAGGAGGCGACGATCTGAGAGATGAATGCCTTCGTCGAAGCCACGGCGATCTCCGGGCCCGCGTAGGTGTAGAGCACCGCGTCGGACTCGCGCGGGATGGAAGAACCCACCGTGTTGCAGATCGCGATGACCTTCGCGCCCTGCTCGCGGGCGTGACGCACCGCCATGAGCGTGTCCATGGTCTCGCCGGACTGGGAGACAGCCACCACGAGCGTCTGCTCGTTGACGATCGGGTCGCGGTAGCGGAACTCGTGCGCGAGCTCCACCTCCGTCGGGATGCGGCACCAGTGCTCGATGGCGTAGCGGGCCACCTGGCCCGCGTAGGAGGCGGTGCCGCAGGCCACGATGATGATCTTGTTGATGGAGCGCAGCGTCGACTCGTCGATACGCAGCTCGTCCAGCGTCAGCGCACCGCTCTCATCGAAGCGGCCGTAGAGCGTATCGCGCACTGCCGCGGGCTGGTCGTGGATCTCCTTTTCCATGAAGGAGTTGTAGCCGCCCTTCTCCGCGGCGGTGACATCCCACTCCACGCGGAAGGGCTTGCCCTCTGCCTTCTCCCCGTCGAAGGTGGTGATCTGGTAATCGTTCGCAGTCAGGGTAATGACCTGGCCGTTATCAACCTCGACTGCGTCGCGGGTGAACTCGATGAAGCCGGAAACGTCGGAGCCGAGGAAGTTACGGCCCTCACCCAGGCCGATGACCAGCGGGGAGTTCAGACGCGCGGCGACGATGCGGTCCGGGTGGTCCTCCTCGATGGCCAGCAGCGTGAACGCGCCCTCGAGGCGGTTGGCGGTCAGCTGCATTGCCTTGGTGAGGTCGCCTGCGGCCTCGTTGTCATAGACGTCCAGCAGCAGGGTGGCCGCCACCTCGGAGTCCGTGTCGGAGATGAAGGTGTAGCCCTTGGCCTCCAGCTGGTTACGCAGGGTGGCGAAGTTCTCGACGATGCCGTTGTGCACCACCGCGAGGCGACCGCCGCCCACTACGTGCGGGTGCGCGTTCGCATCGGTCGGCCCACCGTGGGTGGCCCAGCGGGTGTGGCCAATACCGAGGTGGGAGGTCGGCAGCGGAGCCTTTTCAATCTCCGCTTCCAGGTCGGCCACCTTGCCTGCCTTCTTGCGGCATTCAATGGAGTCCTGCCCCATCACCGCAACACCAGCCGAGTCGTAGCCGCGGTACTCCAGACGGCGCAGGCCTTCAATGATGACGCCCAGCGCGTCGTGCTCACCCGACGCCGGGTCACCTACATATCCAACGATTCCACACATACCGACAACGATACACGGGACAGGTGTTTTCCCCGACTTCGCGCGCGCCTAATGGGACCTAATTGGACACGACCACCTTTGCCTCTTCGCCTTCGCCGTCCAGGTGCACCTTGAAGGTGGCAAGGGCGTGGTCATCGCCCTGCAGCGACGCACCGTCGTCAAGGAAGAACCTCTGCTTCAGCAGCGGCGAAGCAATCGTGGGACGCCCATCGACCTCGCCGACGATTCCGCGCGAGATCACGCCCACGCCGGTATACGGGTCCACGTTGTCCACCGCGAACAGTTGCTCGCCGTCGCTGGTGTGCAGGCGGAAGATCGCCACCTGCTGCTCACCGGGCAAAAGTGCCGCCGCGCCAACGCCCACCGAGAGATCCCGCAGCGCGCAAATTACTGTGTCAGCCATTTTCCTGTACTCCCTTGTCTTAGTTCGCGCCCACGGTCGGGGTCATCAGCGGCACCTTGCGCCCGCCCTGCGGGTGCTCTTCAAACTGCACCGTCGGGTCCGGTGTATCCGGCGCGTTAATGAAGGACACGAAACGCTTGAGTTTCTCCGGATCATTGAGCACGTCCTGCCACTCGTCCGAGTAGTTGGCCACGTGGTTGTCCATAAAGGACTCCAAATCATCGGCGATGCCCAGCGAGTCGTCAACGACGACATCGCGGATGTGGTCCAAGCCGCCCTCGACGTCCGCCTGCCAGGCTGCAGTGCGCTGCAACCGGTCCGCGTTGCGGATGTAGAAGGCCAGGTAGCGATCGATGTAGCGAATCAGCGTCGTATCGTCCAGGTCCTTGGCCAGAAGCTCCGCCTGCCGCGGCGTGGCACCAGCGTTGCCGCCCACGTACAGGTTCCACCCCTGCTCCGTGGCGATCACGCCGATGTCCTTGCCGCGCGCCTCCGCGCATTCGCGGGCGCAGCCGGACACGCCCATCTTCAGCTTGTGCGGCGAGCGCAAGCCGCGGTAGCGCAGCTCCAGGTTGATCGCCATGGCCACCGAGTCCTGCTGCCCGTAGCGGCACCAGTCCGTGCCCACGCAGGACTTCACCGCGCGCAGGGACTTGCCGTAAGCCTGCCCGGACTCCATGCCGACGTCGATCAGGCGACGCCAGATCTCCGGTAGGTCCTCCGTGCGCGCGCCGAACATGGCGATGCGCTGGGCACCCGTGATCTTCAAGTACAGGCCGAAGTCCTCGGCGATGCTGCCCATCTCCTGCAGCTGGGCGGGCGTGATGTTGCCGGCCGGCTGGCGTGGAATCACGGAGTAGGTGCCGTTCTTCTGCATGTTGCCCAACATGCGGTCGTTGGTGTCCTGCAGGCCCGCGGTCTCGCCCTCCAGCACGTGGCTTTCCGTGTGCATGGAAGCCACGATGTTGGCAAAGGTTGGCTTGCACACCTCGCAACCGCCGCCGGTGCCGAAACGCTCGATGAAGGTGGGGAAATCCGTAATCCCGGTGGAACGAGCGATTTCGAAGAGCTCGGCGCGCGACTGGCTAAAGTGCGGGCACACCGCCTTGGACTGCTCGATGCCCTCGGCTTCCAGGATGCCCTTCATCAGCGGGATGCACGAGCCGCAGGAGGTACCTGCGCGGGTGGCACCCATCAGCGTTTCCACCGAGTGGCAGCCCTGCCCGATTGCCTCGCGCACATCCCCCTTGGACACGTTGTTGCAAGAGCAAATCTGTGTCTCGTCCGGCAGGTCGCCCGCGCCAATCGCGGTGGTACCCGCACCCGTCTCGGGCGCGATCAGGCTCACCGGGTCGCCCGGCAGCTCGGAGCCGACCATCGGGCGCAGCACCGAGTAGTTCGACGCCTCGCCCACCAGGATGCCGCCGATGAGTCGCTTGCCCTCGGCGTCCAGAATGAGCTTCTTGTACACACCGGACACCGGGTCCTGGATGTGCAGCTCCTTATGGTCCGCCTCAGTGGAGAAGGCGTCGCCGAAGGAGGCCACGTCCACGCCCATGAGCTTGAGCTTGGTGGACATGTCCGGGTCCTCGAAGTCGGGCGCAGGCTCGCCTGCGAGGCGCGCGGCCACGATCTCCGCCATCGTGTTGCCCGGCGCGACCAGACCGTAGGTCTTGCCGTCGACGGCCGCGCACTCACCAATCGCGGAAATGTGCTCGATCGAGGTGCGGCACTGCCGGTCGGTGAGGAAGCCGCCGCGCGGGCCGAGCTCCAGCCCTGCGTCCGGGCCCATCGTGTCGCGCGGGCGGATACCGGCGGAGAAGATCACCAGATCCGTCTCAATGACGCCCTCCTCACCCAGGTCCAGGGTCACCGCGCCTTCGCGCTCCGTGGAAGGCGTGATCGCCCGCGTCGTCGCGCCGACGTGGACGTCCACCCCCATCTGGCGGATCGCCTGCGAGAGCATCTCGCCGCCCGCATCGTCCACCTGCAACGGCATCAGGCGCGGTGCCATCTCCACCACGTGCGTCTTGGCACCCATGTGCTGTGCCGCGCCGGCCGCTTCCAAGCCGAGCAGGCCGCCGCCGATGACCACCGCGGTGGCTTCGCCGTGGGCACCCACCACGCCCTCGATCGCGGCGCGGATGCCGTCCATGTCATCCAGCGTGCGGTAAACGTGCACCTGCGGCAGATCATTGCCCGGCAGGCGCGGCACGAAAGCGCGAGAGCCGGTGGCCAGGACGAGTTCTTCGTAGGAGAGCACGCTGCCGTCGGCAAGCACGAGCTCGCGCACCTCCGGCTTGATCGACACCGCGCGCCCCGGCACCACCGTGACATTGTCCGGCAGCCGGTCCAGGTAGAGGGCCTCGCGGTCCCAGTTGCCTACGTAGCTGGAGAGCTGGACGCGGTCGTAGGCATAATCTTCGGTCTCACGGTTGATGATGGTGATCTGCGCCTCGGGGCGGCGCTGCGAAAGCTCCTGGGCGAAGCGGTGGCCCACCATGCCAAAACCGACGACCAGGATCTCTGCGTGAGTGGTCTGCGTAGTCATGAATCTGTCCTTCTCGATGTCGGGGGACTTACTCACGAGACTACGCGTGGAAATGGTCGTACGCTTGGAAGCTGCTTAACCTACCGCCCCCGTGAGGCGGCCGTGGAAGGCGCTCGCCTGATCACTCATGCCGACGAACCGCACCCGCTTGTCGTACTGCGCGTAGCGCTGCTCGATAGAGTCGAGCGCCGCGATCGTCGAGGCGTCCCACAGTGTCGCCTCGGTCAAATCCACCACGACCTCATCCGGATCGGAGGAGTACATAAACAGCGTGGTCAGGTCGTTCGAGGACGCAAAGAGCAGCTGTCCGCGCACCACGTAGTGGGCCACGCCGTCGGCCTCCTCGCGCGTGACCTCCACCAGGTGCGCCACGTTGCGCACAAACACCACGGACGCGACCAGCACGCCGACCACCACGCCGATGGCCAAGTTGCTCGTCACCAGCACCACCGCCACGGTGATCAGCATCGTGACCGTCTCGGAGGCCGGCAGCTTCCGCAGCGTCGCGGGTTTGACCGAGTGCCAGTCGAAGGTGCCCACGGAGACCATCACCATCACCGCGACCAGCGCGGCCATCGGGATCTGGCCGACCAGGTCGTTGAGCAGGAGCATGAGCCCCAGGAGGAACGCACCGGCGAAGAAGGTGGACAGGCGTGTGCGCGCCCCGGAGGCCTTCACGTTGATCATGGACTGCCCGATCATCGCGCAGCCGCCCATACCGCCGAAGAGCGCCGAGACGATATTCGCGGTGCCCTGGCCGAAGCCTTCGCGGGTTTTGTTTGAGTGGGTGTCGGTGATCTCGTCGATAAGCTTGGCCGTCATCAGCGACTCCATCAGCCCCACCAGCGCCACGCCCAGCGCGTAGGGCGCAATGATCTGGAAAGTCTCCAAGGACAGCGGGACGTGCGGAAGCACCAGCTCCGGCAGGGTGTCCGGCAGCTCGCCGCGGTCGCCCACCCGCGGCACGTCGATGCCAAAGGCCATGCACAGCGCCGTAACCACCACGATTGCCACCAACGGCGCGGGCACCGCCTCAGTAAGCTTCGGCATTCCCACCATGATTGCCAGCCCCAGCGCCACCAGCGGGTAGACAGCGAAGGGCACACCGAAGAGCTCGCCGAGCTGCGCGGAGAAAATCATGATGGCCAGCGCGTTGACAAAGCCGACCATCACGCTGCGCGGGATAAAGCGCATGAGCTTCGCCACGCCGAGCACTGCCAGCACGATCTGGAACACGCCCGCGAGCATGATCGCGGCCAGCATGTACTCGTAGCCATGCTCGCGCACCAGCGGCGCGATGACCAGGGCGACTGCGCCCGTGGCGGCGGTGATCATCGCGGGGCGACCGCCCGTAATCGCCACCACCATCGCCATGATGAAGGAGGAGTACAGCCCCACCTTCGGGTCCAGCCCGGCGATGATGGAGAAGCTAATCGCCTCCGGGATCAGGGCGATGCCCACCACCAGCCCGGCCAGCACCTCCTTGCTCAAGATGCGCGGGTTTCTTAGGGCCTCGCGCACGGTGGGCCGCGGCGCGTAGCGCACGCCCTCCTGCGCGGTCAGCACGGTGGCAGCCATGATCTCCTCTTTGGTAGCGGGTACAACGACCCACATACTCTAGCCCCGCTCGCTTTTCGACGCCCGCCCCTACCCCGCCTTACGCAAGTAATAGTGAGGGGCCTGCGCGTACACAAGCGTGTTACCAGTGAGCCCGCACCAGGCGCGCAAGTCAATGTCAATCGCCTCGTTGACCGAGCGCAGGTGGAGCACCTCGCCTGCGGCAAGCTGGTCGCGGAAGAGCAGGAAGAGCCGCACGAGCACATCACCGCACGCGATATCTTGCGCATCCCAATAGTGCTGCGAGGTGGGCGGCTCCTGCTGTGTCTCCACTACTGCGCGTCCCCCGCCTGCTGCAGGTATGCATCGCGGGCCGTGACGATCTGCGCCAGCTGCTGCTGTGCCAGCGTATCGGCCACGATCGGGTTGTCCGCAAAGGTGGCGAACCCGCAGTCGGTGCTGAGCAGCACGCGGTCTTTGCCGAAGGCCTCCACGGCAGCCGCGATACGAGCAACGACGTCTTCAGTGGGCTCAAGAGCTTGCTGCTTCTGGTTGAGCACCCCGACGCAGACGCGCTGGTCGTCCCGTATCTTCCGCAGCGCGTCCAGGCTGCCCGCGCGTGGGGTGGCGAGTTCCAAAGTCAGCGTGCCTACGTTCAGCGAAGCGAACAGGTCCACAAAGGGCCCAAAGTCGCCTTCGAGCGCGGCCGACTCGTCCGTGGTCCAGTTGCCGCGGCACACATGCAGCGCCAGCCGCTCCGGGTCGAAGCCTTCGGTGAGCTGCGCAAGCAGCGACTGGGCAAAAGCAAGCTCCTCGTCCACGCTGCCAGCAAGCTCGTCGAGTGCGCCGCACATGAACGTGCGTCCGCCGCCGTCGTGGCGGCCGTAGACCACCTCGGTGAGCACCGGCTCGTCGATCTGGATCATGGCGGTGCCCAGCGAGTACAGCTCGTGGAGCTCCTCGCGCAACACGCGCACAATGTCGGTGGCCATCTCCTCGCGGGTGTCGTACGCCCGGTCAGAGACGCACTCCATCCACATCGTGCGGGTCAAAAGGTAGGGCCCCGGCAGGCACACCTTCACCGGTGTATCCGTGATGGATTGGAGGTATCGCACCTCGTGCGCCACAAGCGGTTTATCGCGCCCCAGCGGGCCGAAGACCGCGGGGTGGCGCACCTCGCCGGCGGGCACGTCCAGAGCGCGCAGTTCGCGCTCGAACTCCTCCGGGTCCTCCACGTAAGGCAGCAGGTCCGTAATGGGGATGAGCTGGCAGTTCTGCAGCCGTCCTGCGACGAAGCTGGAGTAGTTATCGCGGCGCATCTCCCCGTCGGTGACGGCGTCCACGCCCGCGCGCTGCTGTGCGGCGAGCACCAGCTGCACCGCATCATCCGCTGTGGCTTGGAATTCTTCTTCCGGCAGCCTGCCGGCGAGGTGTTCGTGGACCGCGTGAAGCAGCCACGGCTTGCGCGGCCACGACCCCATGGTCACGACCGAAAGCGGCGCGAGCTTGGGTGCAGGCTTTGGCGCAGGAAACTCCGTGGGCACCGTGGGGGTGACCACTTCCTGGGTGACCGGCATCTGCGGGCGCTTGCGCTGCTTCTTGGCGCGCTTCTTCGGAGCGGGCTCCTGCGCGGTTGGCGTTTCCGTGGGCGCTTCCGTGAAAGCCCCCTTGCACACCAAAAAGCGCCAGCGGCCCTGGTCGGGCTCCTCGATCACGTTGACCAGCTCGTTGCCGGTGAGTCGGCACCACGAGGGCAGGTCGACTGGCACGGTCGGCTCGTAGGAGACGATCTCCAGCAGCTGGCCTTCATCCAACGGGTCGATGTGCTGACGAATCAGCAACAGCAGGCCGTTGCCGCAGTCGAGGTCTCCCCCGTCGAAGCTCGTGTGGGGCGGGTACGGATGTTGTGTCTGTGGCACTGCGAAAACGCCTAGTAGGAGACGCTCGGTGTGCCGTCCGCGAGGAACTCGACGAGCTTCGCGCCGCCCACGATCTGGGCACCCTCGATGAGCTGGTCCTCGGTGTAGCCGCGCTTCTTAATGCACGGTGCACAGACGTAGAGAGTGCCGCCGGCAGCAATGAAATTGTCGATGAGCTCCTTGAGCGGTGCGAAGCCCTCCTCGTGGATGTCGTCGGCGTAGCCGTCGACTGCAAGGTAGGCACCCTCGGAGGAGAGGAAGACCATCGTGTCCTGGGCGGAGCCGGCCGCAGCGTTCGCTACGACGAAGCCAACGGTGGCCAGGTCGGTGTCGTTCTTGGCGTGGGCAATGGTGACGCAAAATTTTCCGGTAGACATGCGCCCCACTCTACGCAGAAGTTTTCAGGCGTGTGAGCGTCGTAAAGCATGCAAAAAGCCGCACCCCCCAGCTTGGGGGTGCGGCTCGGGCTGGCTAAGAACTAGCGAGCCTTCTCGACGATCTCGACGAGACGGAAGTGCTTGTCCTTGGACAGCGGGCGGGTCTCCTCGATAAGGACCAGGTCGCCGACACCGGCGGTGTTGTCCTCGTCGTGAGCCTTGACGCGGTTGGTCGTGCGGACGATCTTGCCGTAAAGGGCGTGGGACTTACGATCCTCGACCTCGACGACAATGGTCTTGTCCATCTTGTCGGATACGACGTAGCCGCGGCGGCGCTTCTGCACTGCCTTCTGGGTGTTCTGTTCAGTCACGTTTGCCTCACTCATGATTAAGCCTCAGCTCCCGGGACGACGGACAGGCCGAGCTCACGCTCGCGCAGCACGGTGTAGATGCGTGCGATGTCGCGCTTCACGGTGGAGATGCGGCGGTTGTTGGTCAGCTGGCCGGTCGCGAGCTGGAAGCGCAGGTTGAACAGCTCTTCCTTCGCGTCGGACAGGCGGCTCTTCAGCTCTTCATCGGTGAGTTCGCGGAACTCAGATGCGGGGGTACCGTTCGCCATTAGTACTGGTCCTCCTTCTTGATGATGCGAGTCTTGCACGGAAGCTTCGCAGCCGCACGGCGCAGAGCCTCGATGGCAACCTCGTCATTCGGGTAGGACATCTCAAACAGGATGCGACCCGGCTTCACGTTGGCAACCCACTTCTCCACCGGGCCCTTACCGGAACCCATACGCACGCCGAGCGGCTTCTGGGTCAGCGGGCGGTCCGGGAAGATGTTGATCCAGACCTTGCCGCCACGCTTGACGTGACGGTTGATGGCAATACGGGATGCCTCAATCTGACGGTTGGTGATGTAGGCCGGCTCGAGTGCCTGCAGACCCCAGTCACCGAAGTTGATGGTATTCCCGCCCTTGGACACGCCGCGACGGGTCGGGCGGTGCTGGCGGCGGTACTTCACGCGCTTAGGGATAAGCATGTGTTTAGCCCTCCTTCTTCTCGGCGCGCTGGCGGCGCTGGCCGCCACGACGCGGGCGGCGGTCGCCGCGACCACGGCGCTCGTTGGACGGAGCGTTGAGCTCGGACTCGCGGACACCGCCAACGACGTCGCCCTTGTAGATCCAGACCTTGACGCCGATGACGCCGAAGGTGGTGTGGGCTTCTGCGGTGCCGTAGTCGATCTCCGCACGCAGGGTGTGCAGCGGCACACGGCCTTCGTGGTAGCGCTCGACGCGGGACATTTCTGCGCCGCCCAGACGGCCAGAGGTCATCACCTTGATGCCCTTGACCTGCGGGTTGCGCATTGCGGACTGGATGGCCTTGCGCATTGCGCGACGGAACGCGACGCGGTTGACCAGCTGCTCAGCAATGGACTGAGCAACGAGGGTGGCGTTGGCGTCGACGTTCTTGACCTCGAGGATGTTCAGGGCGACCATCTTGCCGGTGAGCTTTTCCAGCTCGCGGCGGATGCGCTCTGCCTCGCTGCCGCGACGGCCAATCACGATGCCCGGGCGGGCGGTGTGAATGTCGACGCGAACACGGTCGCGGGTGCGCTCGATGACGACGTCGGCAATGCCGGCGCGCTCGAGGCCCTTGGACAGGAACTCACGGATCTTGATGTCCTCGTGGACGTAGTCAGCGTAGTTCTTGTCGGCGTACCAGTGGGACTTGTAGTTAGCGGTGATACCCAGGCGCAGGCCGTGTGGGTGGATCTTCTGGCCCATTACTTAGCCCCTTCCTTGGACTCGACAACGACGGTGATGTGGGAGGTGCGCTTCCGGATCTGGAAGGCACGGCCCTGGGCGCGCGGCTGGTAGCGACGCATGGTGGGGCCTTCGTTGGCCCAGCACTCGGACACGACGAGCGTGCGCGGGTCCAGACCGAAGTTGTTCTCGGCGTTGGCGGCTGCGGATGCAACAACCTTCGCGACGTCCTTGGCCGCACCCTGCGGTGCGTACTTCAGGATTGCGAGGGCCTCGGAGACGGACTTCCCGCGGACGAGGGCCAGCACGCGGCGGGCCTTCATCGGGGAGGTGCGGACGAACTTGGCAGTCGCGGATGCAGTGGTGATTGTGTCAGCCATTGCTTATCGACGTCCCTTCTCTGCCTTGACGTGACCCTTAAAGGTCTTGGTGGGTGCAAACTCGCCGAGCTTGTGACCGACCATGGACTCGTCGACAAACACCGGGACGTGCTTCCGGCCGTCGTGGACGGCGAAAGTGTGACCGATGAAATCGGGGAGAATGGTCGAGCGGCGGGACCAGGTCTTGATGACCTGCTTGGTACCGGCCTCGTTCTGAGCATCCACCTTGTTGAGGAGGTGCTCATCGACGAACGGGCCCTTCTTCAGGCTGCGTGGCATGTCTGTTTACCTCCTCTTAGCGCTTCTTGTTCTTCGAGCGACGACGGCGCACGATCATGTTGTTGGAGTAACGGTTCGGGTTGCGGGTACGGCCTTCCTTCTGGCCCCAAGGAGAAACCGGGTGACGGCCACCGGAAGTCTTACCCTCACCACCACCGTGCGGGTGGTCGACCGGGTTCATGACAACACCGCGGACAGTGGGCCTCCAGCCCTTCCAGCGCATACGGCCGGCCTTGCCCCAACGGATGTTGATCTGGTCTGCGTTGCCCACCTCACCGACGGTTGCGCGGCAGCGGATGTCCACGCGACGGATCTCGGAGGACGGCATACGCAGCACGGCGTAGGAACCTTCCTTACCCAGCAGCTGGATGGAAGCACCAGCGGAGCGGGCAAGCTTGGCGCCAGCACCGGGCTTGAGCTCCACAGCGTGGATGGTGGTACCGGTCGGGATGTTGCGCAGCGGCAGGTTGTTGCCAACCTTGATGTCCGCGTTTGCGCCCGACTCGATAACGGTGCCCTGCTTCAGGCCCTTCGGCGCAATGATGTAGCGCTTCTCACCGTCAAAGTAGTGGAGCAGTGCAATGTTTGCAGTGCGGTTCGGGTCGTACTCGATGTGCGCGACCTTCGCCAGCACGCCGTCCTTGTCGGAACGGCGGAAATCGATCACGCGGTAGCGACGCTTGTGGCCGCCGCCGCGGTGACGAGTGGTGATGTGGCCGTGGGTGTTACGGCCACCCTTCTTCGGGAGCGGGCGCAGCAACGACTTTTCCGGAGTCGAGCGAGTGATCTCCTCGAACTCGGAAACGGAGCTGGCGCGGCGACCCGGGGTTGTCGGCTTGTACTTACGAATAGCCATATTGTGTCCTTTTCTATCGAGTCTTCTTAAGCGGAAGCGCCGAAGATGTCGATGGAGTCGCTGCCCTCGCGGAGAGTGACGTAGGCGCGCTTGGTGTCCTTACGCTTACCGAAACCGGTGCGGGTGCGCTTGCGCTTACCCTCGCGGTTGACGGTGTTCACCGATGCGACGTCGACGCCGAAAATCTCTTCCACGGCGATCTTGATCTGGGTCTTGTTAGCAGACGGAGCGACGTAGAACGTGTAGGTGTTCTGCTCCATCAGCGCGTAGGTCTTCTCAGAGAGGACCGGTGCGATGATGATGTCGCGCGGGTTAGCAGTCTTAGCCATTTACTTCTCCTCCTCCGCTGCGGTGGCGGATGCCTTTGCCGCGTCGCGGTTGATGAAGGTGTGCAGTGCCTCGACCGAGAAGACCACGTCGTCTGCGTTGAGGACGTCGTAGGTGTTCAGCTGCCCCGGCTCAAGGATGCGAACGCCCGGCAGGTTCCTTGCGGAAAGACGGGAGTTGACGTCCTCACGGCCGATGACCAGCAGAACGGACTTACGGTCGGTCAGGCGCTCGATGAAGGCGCGTGCAGACTTGGTCGAGGGCTTCTGACCCGGGACCAGGTCCTCAACGACGTGGATGCGAGCGTTGCGCGCGCGGTCGGTGAGGGCACCAACGAGAGCTGCCTTAATCATTTTCTTCGGGGTGCGCTGCGAGTAGGAACGCGGCTGCGGACCGTGAACGGTGCCGCCGCCGGTGAACTGCGGAGCGCGGATGGAACCCTGACGGGCACGACCGGTGCCCTTCTGGCGGAACGGCTTCTTGCCACCACCGCGCACATCGGCGCGGGTCTTGGTAGCGTGCGTTCCCTGACGTGCGGCTGCAAGCTGTGCGGTCACAACCTGGTGCAGCAGCGGGATGGAAGCTTCACGGTCAAAAAGTTCTGCCGGAAGCTCTACGGAACCGTTGGTCTTTCCGTCAGCGGTGTGGACGTCAAGCGTCAGGTTCGTCATGCGTGAGCACCGCCCTTCACTGCGGTCTTGACGGTAACAACGCTGCCCTTGGCACCCGGGATAGCACCCTTGACCAGGATCAGGTTGTTGTCGCCGTCGATGCGTTGGATCTTCAGGTTCTGGGTAGTAACGCGGTTACCGCCCATACGGCCAGCCATGCGCTTGCCCTTGAAGACACGGCCCGGGGTAGCAGCGCCACCGATACCACCGACGCGGCGGTGTGCTGCCTGGTTACCGTGTGCGGCACCCTGGCCGGCGAAGCCGTGGCGCTTCATCGCGCCGGCGTAGCCCTTGCCCTTGGTGGTGCCGACGACGTCGACGTAGGTGTCGCCGTCGAAGATGGTTGCGTTGTACTCCTGGCCGACCTCGTACTCGGAGGTGTCGTCCATGCGGATCTCCGCAACAACGCGGCGCGGCGTCACGCCAGCCTTCTTGAAGTGGCCAGCCTGCGGCTTGTTGGACTTACGGGGGTCAATGTCGCCGTAAGCAATCTGGATGGCGCTGTAGCCATCGGTCTCTTTGGTACGAATCTGGGTGACCACACACGGCCCGGCCTCGACGACGGTGACCGGAATTACACGGTTCTCCTCGTCGAAGACCTGGGTCATGCCGAGCTTCTTGCCCAGAATGCCCTTGATCTGATTCTCAGACATGTATTGGTTCTCCACTACTTAAAAGTTCGGGGATCTCTACTGCTTACTGGATGTTCACGTCGACGCTCGCCGGAAGGTCAATGCGCATAAGCGCGTCAACAGTCTTCGGCGTCGGATCGAGAATGTCGATGAGGCGCTTGTGAGTGCGCATCTCGAAGTGCTCGCGAGAGTCCTTGTACTTGTGGGGAGAACGAATAACGGCGTACACGTTCTTCTCGGTGGGCAACGGCACCGGTCCAACGACGCGGGCACCCGTGCGGGTGACCGTAGCAACGATCTTCTTCGCAGATGCGTCGATCGCTTCGTGGTCGTAGGCCTTGAGCCTGATGCGGATCTTCTGTCCCGCCACGCTTACCTCTTCCTCGCATCCCCACGTTCGACTCCTCGCTCCGCTCGAAAGTCGAACGGAATCAAATCGAAGCGGTGGGGTTTGTAGCTTCTAGTTTCTCTATAACGTTGTCCGGGCTGGGCCCATGGCTCAACGCCAGTGTCGTTTCATTGACTTCTTGACACTTCCGGAAGATGAAAGGCACCGCAAATAACTGCTGCGCAATCAGTGCTTCCGCCGCGACCCAAAGGCCGGGGTGCAAGACTCGGAAGGGTGCGTGACCCTTGCGTACTGCCGCTGTTTATTTGCCATGGCGCCTTCTCCGGCCCTCCCCAAGGGGAAGGTCCTTCTACCGAAGGTGTCATGTTTGCCGGACCATCGCGCTTGCGCGCCATGTTTCGGCAACCCGAGTATTAAAGCACGTCACGTTATAAAGCGCAAGCTCAGCTTTTCGACGCCCGCCCGTCCCCCACCATCCGTCGAAAAGAATGTTGCGAAACGGTACCAATTCCCTGCCGGCACCGCTTCAGCCCGGGCGAGTCTTAAGAAACTGTGTAGAGTTGGTGAGAGCCCGGGTCCCCGAGGATTGCGGCGTTCGCAACGCCGATGTACCGGGCCCTTATATATAGGAACAAAATCCGCAGTGAAGGAAGGACCGTCATGGCCGATCACACTCTGAACGACAACACCCTGGCAACCACCGATTCCGCTACCGACGTCGACACCGAGCAGACCCGTCCGCGTAACGAGAACCTGGAGTCCGACAGTGGCACCACCGTCATCGACGACAACGTTGTGGGCAAAATCGCCGGCATCGCTGCCCGTGAGGTCTCCGGTGTGTACAACCTGGGCGGCGGCGCTGCCCGTATGTGGGGCGCGGTCCGCGAGTCGCTGACCTCCTCCACCAACGTCCAGCAGGGCGTCAACGTCGTCGTGGAGGACGGCCACACCTCCGTGGCTGTCGCCATCATCGCCGAGTACGGCGTGGCAATCCACGAGCTGGCAAACGCTATCCGCGAGAACATCACCGTCGCACTGACCCGCATGACCGGCCTGATCGTCGACCGCGTCGACGTCACCGTGCACGACGTGCACCTGCCGGAGCAGGAGACGGCCACTGATCAGGACGAGTTCCAGCCGAACAACCAGGCTCTGGGCCAGTAGTCATGGCGCGGACCCCCATCACCCTTGAGGTCGGGGAAGCCGTCCGCGACAGTGCGCTCGGCGTTCCTGGTGTCGCCGGCCTGCACCGCGGCCGCGTCGGCGAGGTGGCCCTGCTGCTTCCCAATGCCCGCATTGACGGGCTGCGGCAGGCCTACCGCGACGGCGAACGGGGCATCGAAGTACACATCGTCTTTGATACCGCCTCGGGGCGCGACATCCAGTCCGTGGCTGCAGATGTCCGCTCCGCGGTTTTAGGCGCGTCGGATCTCCCGTTCGTCGATGTCGTCGTCGCTGATGCGCAGTAGGCACCCGACCCCACCTACGGCTGCGTGCCCCTCCCCTCTCTCCATATGCAGGGGAGCCGCGCGCGGCCACCAATACCTCCGAAATGTGGTTTTAATATGAATGCTTTTTCCAATAAGGCGGTAACCGGTGCCATCATCGGCGTGGTTATCGCGTTCTTTGTGACCTTCGGCGGTTGGCTGGGTCTTCTGTGGCTGCTGCTGTTTAGCGTGGTCGGCGGCGTCATTGGCGCGCAGCTGGACGGCCGCCTCGACATTGCCGAGATCTTCAACACCAACTCCGGTAAAGGCCGTAGCTAATGGGTACGACGTTCTACCACATCAGCGAGCGCGCGGTAGAGCGCGTTGCTGAGGTGGCGGCCTCGTCGGTGCCAGGCACCCTTGCGGTGGACGCGAAGCTGGCTGGGCTCGCCGGCCGCAGCTTCCCCAGGATTGATGTCCACCTCGACCGCCAGTCGGGTGTCGCAGCGATCGAGGCCGAGATCGCGACCGCTTACCCAGCGCCAATTGCGGCGATTACCGACGCCGTCCGCGCGACCGTCATCTCACACGTGCGCACCCTGACCGGCCTCGACGTCTCCCGCGTGAACGTCTCCGTCGCCAGTGTTGAGGCCCAGGGCCTCGACGGCCGCGTGACCTGGGACGAGGTGGCGAGCCACTCCGCGTTCGCCATCCCCACCCCGATCCGCGTCCACCAGTTGTCCGTGGAGTCCCCGCGCACAAAGCAGCGTGCACCGCTTACGGAAATCCACGCGCGCTCGCTGGAGGACGACATGTGGGAGTTCAACGCCCCTCGCCCGGCTGCAGTGCAGAGCGTAAAGACACCTCGACCGGCCAAGGTGCGCACCGAGGGCTTCGCCCCGGACGCGCTCCGGTTGACCCCCGTGGACACGCCCGCTCCGGCCAAACCGTGGACGCCTGACACGCCCGAGCCACGCGTACCCGCACCGTTTACTGTCACGCCGACGCAGCTGCGCCGCGTGCGCGTACCGGAGCCTGCGGCAGTTCGCCGCGCCGATGTACCGCCGCGCCGCCCGCTGACCAAGGTGACTGCTTCTGCCCCGGCGCAGCTGACCCCGGTGCGCACAGCGCCGAAGCGCCCGTTGACCAAGATCAAAGTCAACGCGACGCCGCTACGCGAGGTTGCGCCTCCTGCACCGGCACCGCTTGCACGCCCGCGTGCACCGCGCCCGGCACCGCTCAAGCAGATCTCTATTATTCCGGTGGTGAATGACTATGACCGCACCCGCTAACGCTCAGCCCGCGGGCCAGCCGGAGCCTACGCAGCCGGTCGGCCCGCACCCGGGTGATGAGCCCCGCGCCAACCCGGCCGCCCGCTGGCTCACGATTCTCATCGCAATCGTGCTGCTCGCCTGCGCCGGCGTCGTTGGCCGCGACCTCTGGTACTACTTCCAGAACGACGACTCCTCTGACTCATGGCTGCGTCCCGTCTTCGAGTTCGTTGGCCGTGCGGTTATCGACGTCCCCGCAGTCACCGTCGGCATCATCATCGCCATCGTGGGGCTGTTCCTGATCATTTACGCCTTCATGCCGCGGGCGCACACCCACGTGCGTGTGAACTCACAGGCCTCAATCTGGACCCGGCCTGTTGACATCGCCCGCAAGGCGACGAACGTGACCCGCTCCGAGGTGGGCAACTCCCGTATCCAGTCCCGTGCGGACCGCAAGAAGCTGCGCGTCCAGGTAGAAGACGATGGCACTGGTGCCTCCCTGCAGGAACGCCTCGCGTACACGCTGCAGGGCGAGCTCCAGGGGCTCAAGACGCCGCCGGCGATCTCGGTCAAGGTGCTCCCCAAGGCACAGGATCCAGCTACGACAGCAGGCTCGCCTGGCACGTCTGCCGGGGCTGATGCAGCTGTCACGCCTGCCACGGCAGACACAGGGTCCACCGCGGTCCAGCCGCTTCCAGAGCAGACCCAGGGGGTACAACGATGAGCAAGACGCTTTCCTTCTTCGACCGGCTGGTTGTCTTCCTGACCGGCCTGCTGCTCCTGGCTGCGGGCCTAGTCCCCGTGGCCTACTACTGGGAAATCCCTTACGTCAGCGAGTACCTCAATCGTTTCGACCGCGAATCTCTCGGTTATGTCCCTGACGAGACCTGGTACCGCAACGCGCTGATCGCAGCCTTCGTGGTGCTGCTGGTGCTCGGTGCGTGGTTCTTCCTGGCTAATATCCGAAGCCGTGCCTTCAGCACCCGCGACATCCTTACCGCGGATTCCCAGCACGGCGAGAGCACGATTAACGTCGCCCGCGTGGCGTCTGCCGCGTGCGAGTTCTTGGAAAAATCCGAGATGATTAATCAGGCCAAAAGCAAGGTCGCGGTCGTGGGCAACCGACCCACCGCCCGCTTCACGGTCACCGCGGATCCCAGTTACTCCTACGAGGATCTTACGCGCTTCCTGGAAGCCGCAGACGAGGATTTCCGCCTGGCAAACCACACGATGGAAATCGACACCGTGTGGGAGCTGCAACTCGACCGCATCACCGCCTAGAGGCCACCTCGCACCATATGTGCGGCCCCACCCCAGCGAGCCCGGCTCACCGCCTAGAGGCCACCTCGCACCATATGTGCGGCCCCACCCCAGCGAGCCCGGCTCACCGCCGGCTGCTGGGGTGTTTTGCATTTCCAGGCTTACTGTTGCGCGAGGAACATCCTGGAACACCCTCTAAAGATCTACCAGCACGACCCGCGCTACCCGCCCCAGTGAAACCGGCTTACCGCCACCAGCTGGGGCAAAGTGCATCTCAGCCCCCTCCTCACAGGAGAGTATGCGCGCAAACTTATACAACTCCTGCGACGTCGCCCTTCTACCCTCTGGCCTCCACAAGGTGATCCGCTGACCAACGATCGCGCGGGATCCGTCTTCAAAACCCACAAACCACCTAGCGCCACCGACGTCCGGCTGTCCCAGGTCTTCCAGCGGAGGTGCCTCGTCCGGATCCAGGGAGTGCACAAGCGTGGCTACACCGAGCCTGTGCTCGATCCCCTCCGTATCAGTCACGATGAGGCTTCGCCCCGGCCCCACTGCGCGGAAATGCGTGGCTTTCCATGCGCTCGGCATCCTTGAACCCTCCCCCACGGGTCGCACGACGACGTCGGAACCGCTTAAGGTGACCCGGTGCTCCGGTGCAGTGGTTTGTACCGTCACCGGCAACTCAGCGGGCCAGCGCACCAGGGACGGATGCTCAGCCTCCATGGCGTTGAGGATCTCGAGCACTTCCTCATCGCTCGTCCCCCACTCGGCACCGCGATTGCGCAGGGTTCCGAGTAGCGCGGAAAGGCTCAAGTCTGGTTGTCCTTCCCACGCTCGCTGAAGCGCGTCAATCAGCTTCGGGATCCGTGTTGGGTCGTTGTAGTCCACATCGCTGCATTCTAGTGGCCTCGCACCGGTGCATTTGCGTTGCGCTACAGGCATGCGAAAAGGGCCGCTCCCCTTACGGGAAGCGGCCCTTCTACTAGCCTCTGGTCAGTACCAGATCACCGGCTGGAATTAGTCGAGGATCTTGGTGACGCGGCCAGCGCCAACGGTGCGGGAGCCCTCGCGGATAGCGAAGCGCAGGCCCTCGTCCATAGCGACCGGCTGGATGAGCTCGACGGACATGTCGACGTTGTCGCCCGGCATGACCATCTCGGTGCCCTCCGGCAGCTTCACAACACCGGTCACGTCGGTGGTGCGGAAGTAGAACTGCGGACGGTAGTTGTCGAAGAACGGGGTGTGGCGGCCGCCCTCATCCTTGGACAGGACGTAGACGGAACCCTCGAACTTGGAGTGCGGGGTGTAAGCACCCGGAGCGATGATGACCTGACCACGCTCAACGTCCTCACGCTTGAGGCCACGGAGCAGCAGTGCAGCGTTGTCGCCAGCCTCGGCGGTGTCGAGGAGCTTGTTGAACATCTCGATGGAGGTGACGGTGGTCTTGGTGGCCTTGTCGCGGATACCGATGATCTCAACCTCATCGTTGACGTTGAGGACACCGCGCTCGACACGGCCGGTCACGACGGTGCCGCGGCCGGAAATGGTGAAGATGTCCTCCACCGGCATCAGGAACGGCTTGTCGGTCTCGCGCTCCGGATCCGGGATGGAGTCGTCGCAGGCCTGCATGAGGTCAACAACGGACTGTACCCACTTCTCCTCGCCCTCGAGAGCCTTCAGAGCGGAGATCTGGACGATCGGAGCTTCCTCGTCGTAGTCCTGCTCAGCCAGCAGCTCGCGGACCTCCATCTCGACGAGCTCGATGATCTCCTCATCGTCGACCATGTCGCACTTGTTCAGTGCAACGAGGATGTACGGAACGCCAACCTGGCGAGCGAGCAGCACGTGCTCGCGGGTCTGCGGCATCGGGCCGTCGGTCGCAGCGACAACGAGGATAGCGCCGTCCATCTGTGCCGCACCGGTGATCATGTTCTTGATGTAGTCGGCGTGGCCCGGAGCGTCAACGTGTGCGTAGTGGCGCTTCGGGGTGTTGTACTCCACGTGGGAGATGTTGATGGTAATACCACGCTCGCGCTCCTCCGGAGCCTTATCGATCATCGCGTAGTCGAAGGCCTTGTTCTCCTCCGGGTACTGGTCTGCCAGCACCTTGGTGATCGCGGCGGTGGTGGTGGTCTTGCCGTGGTCGACGTGACCGATGGTGCCGATGTTCACGTGCGGCTTAGAGCGCTCGAACTTTTCCTTTGCCACTGATTGTCCTCCTGGACTTCATGGTGGCTACGACCTTCGCAGCCACGTAGTTTACATTTGCCCTGCTCTTGGCGACGCTTTCACGCAACCGAGAGCAATGACCATTTCACAATGTGCCAGTTACCTGATCCTAGATAGTTCGTGACCGTTTTTCAAACCGGCCGATCCGAGAAAATCCGGATCCACCTAGTGCGTAACGGCCGACTCAAGCTCCAACGCCGCAGCTCATACAAGCGTTGCAAGCCTCAGCCCGACCGCTACCCACCGGCGAGTTGTGACTACCCCCGTCGCCCGGCCCCACCGCTGGCACGCGGTTGGGCCGTCAGGGAGTAGCACTTTCGGGCGAACGACTAGTTGCCGTTGCGCTCGTCGATGATCTCCTGCGCGACGCTCTGCGGAACCTCAGCGTAGGAATCAAAGACCATGGAGAAGTTCGCACGGCCAGCAGTCGAAGAACGCAGGTCACCGATGTAGCCGAACATCTCGGACAGCGGAACCTTCGCCTTCACCAGCTTGGCACCGGAGCGGTCCTCCATTGCGTAGACCTGGCCACGGCGGGAGGAGATGTCACCGTTAACGGTACCCATGTACTCCTCCGGCGTCACGACCTCGACAGCCATCACAGGCTCGAGCAGGACCGGCTTCGCCTTAGCCACTGCCTCCTTGAGCACCTGGGAACCAGCCATCTTGAAGGCCATCTCCGAGGAGTCAACCTCGTGGTATGCGCCGTCTTCCAGGGTCGCCTTGATGTTGACCAGCGGGAAGCCAGCGAGGAAGCCGTACTGCATTGCGTCCTGGATACCAGCGTCGACCGACGGGATGTACTCCTTCGGCACGCGACCACCGGTGACGGCGTTCTCAAACTTGTAGGAAGCGGACTCGCCCTCCTCCAGGGTCTCCGGGTCCGGGTTGTACGGCTCGACGGTGACGATGACCTTTGCGAACTGACCGGAACCACCAGTCTGCTTCTTGTGGGTGTAGTCGAGAGACTCGACCTTCTTGCGGATGGTCTCGCGGTAGGCAACCTGCGGGTTACCAATGTTGGCCTCGACCTTGAACTCGCGCTTCATGCGGTCGACCAGCACGTCGAGGTGCAGCTCACCCATGCCGCCGATGACGGTCTGGCCGGTCTCCTCGTCCAGCTGGACGGTGAAGGTCGGATCCTCTTCGGCGAGCTTCTGAATAGCGGTACCCAGCTTCTCCTGGTCAGCCTTGGTCTTCGGCTCGATAGCCACCTGGATAACCGGATCCGGGAAGTCCATGGACTCCAGGATGATCGGGTGATCCGGGTTGCACAGGGTGTCACCGGTAGTGGTGTGCTTCAGACCAATGAACGCGTAGATGTTACCGGCGTCGGCATGCTCAACCGGGTTCTCTTTATTCGCGTGCATCTGGAAGAGCTTGCCCACGCGCTCCTTGTTCTGCTTCGTGGAGTTGAGCATGTTCTCACCCGGGATAGCCTGGCCGGAGTACACGCGCACGTAGGTGAGCTTACCGAAGAACGGGTGCACGGCGATCTTGAACGCCAGTGCGGAGAACGGCTCCTCGACGGACGGCTTGCGGGTCATCGGGGTCTCACCGTCGACCGCGGTGCCCTGAACCTCGCCCACATCGAGCGGGCTCGGCAGGTAGTCAACAATGG
Source organism: Corynebacterium imitans (assembly GCF_000739455.1). Taxonomy (NCBI): domain Bacteria; kingdom Bacillati; phylum Actinomycetota; class Actinomycetes; order Mycobacteriales; family Corynebacteriaceae; genus Corynebacterium; species Corynebacterium imitans. The sequence continues at coordinate 380,430 of NZ_CP009211.1, read as the reverse complement.
CGTCCAGGATCGGCTCAACGCCCTTATTGCGGTAAGCGGTACCGCAGAAGACCGGGTAGATCTCGGAGTTCACGGTGAGCTTGCGGATAGCGCCCTTGATCTCTTCCTTCGTCAGCTCCTCGCCGCCGAAGTACTTCTCCATGAGCTCTTCGTCGGACTCTGCAACGGTCTCGAGGAGCTTCTCGCGGTACTCCTCGGCGAGCTCCTGGAGATCCTCCGGGATATCGACGATCTGCGGCGGCGTACCGGTCTCGACCTTGCCCGGCCACAGGAGAGCCTTCATGTCGATCAGGTCAACGACGCCGTCGAAGTTGTCCTCCGCACCGATCGGGATCTGCATAACCAACGGCTTAGCGCCGAGGCGGTCAACGATGGTGCCAACGGTGTAGAAGAAGTCCGCACCCAGCTTGTCCATCTTGTTGACGAAGCAGATACGCGGCACGTCGTACTTAGCAGCCTGACGCCACACCTGCTCGGACTGGGGCTCGACGCCCTCCTTGCCGTCAAAGACGGCGACAGCGCCATCGAGCACGCGCAGGGAGCGCTCCACCTCAACGGTGAAGTCCACGTGACCCGGGGTGTCAATGATGTTGATCTGGTTGTTGTTCCAGAAGCAGGTCACGGCAGCGGACGTAATCGTGATGCCGCGCTCCTTCTCCTGCTCCATCCAGTCGGTGGTTGCGCCACCGTCGTGGGTCTCGCCAACCTTGCGGTTGATACCCGTGTAGAACAGGATGCGCTCGGTCGTGGTGGTCTTACCAGCATCGATGTGGGCCATGATGCCGATGTTGCGAACCTTGTGCAGGTCCTTAAGCACTTCTTGTGCCACGTTATTACCCCAACTTAAAAGTCGTCGACGCGCTGGGCCGAAACCCAGCGTGCGCCTATGGCGAATAATTTCTTTGTCAATTCTGCCACTTCTTGAAGCAAATGGCAGGATAAGTCGCATTCATCACTATGAGAAACACCCGGGTGCCACCTCACAACGCGACTGCGAGAAGCAGGTATTCAGTTTGCTTCTGCTGCTTTGTTGCAGGTGACGTCCGGGTGTCATAGCTACCGTGCGCGCAGGTATTACCAGCGGTAGTGGGCGAAGGCGCGGTTGGCCTCAGCCATCTTGTGCATGTCCTCGCGACGCTTCACGGATGCGCCGAGGCCGTTGGAGGCATCGAGGATCTCGTTAGCCAGGCGCTCAACCATGGTGTTCTCACGACGCTGGCGGGTAAAGGTAACCATCCAGCGCAGTGCGAGGGTGTTGGAACGGCCGGGCTTGACCTCAACAGGCACCTGGTAGGTAGCGCCACCAACGCGGCGGGAACGAACCTCGAGGTCCGGGCGAATGTTGCCCAGAGCTTTCTCCAGGGTGCCGACCGGGTCGGTGCCGGTCTTCTCGCGGCACTGCTCGAGGGCACCGTAGACGATGCGCTCGGCGGTGGACTTCTTGCCGTCCTTGAGGACCTTGTTGACCAGCTGGGTCACCAGCTCGGACTGGTATACCGGGTCCTTGACTACGGGACGCTTCGGAGCTTGCTGCTTACGCATATCTGATTACTGTCCCTTCTTTGCGCCGTAACGGGAACGAGCCTGCTTACGGTCCTTCACGCCCTGGGTATCCAGCGCGCCACGGATGATCTTGTAGCGAACGCCCGGGAGGTCCTTCACACGACCACCGCGCACGAGCACCATGGAGTGCTCCTGGAGGTTGTGGCCCTCGCCCGGGATGTATGCGGAAACCTCAATACCGGAGGTCAGGCGCACACGTGCGACCTTACGCAGTGCCGAGTTCGGCTTCTTCGGGGTGGTGGTGTACACGCGGGTGCACACGCCGCGACGCTGGGGCGAGCCCTTCAGCGCAGCGGTAGCCACCTTCTGGCTCTTATCGTGGCGGCCCTTGCGGACCAGCTGCTGAATAGTAGGCATTCACGCTCTTTCTTGTTCTCGCGATCCGTGTGGAAGGTGGCCGCACATGCAAAAATGAGGGCTCTTCTTCGGGGCCCTGCCGATGCATGAACTACCAGCGCTTACACGAAACCGCTTGGAGTTCGTATTTTTCCGCCACGCGAACGATCGCGAGCGAAACCTCGTCAAGGGTACAACATGCCAAGGTGCCACGGCAAATCCGTGCTAATCTGCGTTCTATGAGCGAGCCGAACCTCCCCCGCAAGCGACTCAGCAGTGCCGAGCGTGCTCGTGCTGAAGCCACCCTCCACGACGCATTCGTCGATGGCCAGCTCACGATCACCGAGTTCGACGAGCGATCCGCTGCCCTCTACGGAGCCACCTTTGTTGATGAGCTTCCTGCGCTTATCGACGATCTCTCCCCCGTCACCACCCAACACAACCAAACCGCCCGGCAAGACGGCACCATGGCTCGCTACGCCACCGGCGAATCAGGCGGTTCCCCGTTTAGTCTTTCCATCATGGGCGGCAGCGAACGCGGCGGTGATTGGCTCGTCGCTCCGAATCACACGTCCATCACGGTCATGGGCGGCAACTCCCTCGACCTGCGCGAAGCGCGGCTGAGCGCACACGAGACCATCATCAACGCGTTTGCAGTCATGGGCGGCATCGAAATCATCGTGCCGGAAGACGTGCGGGTGGTGGACGCCGGCCTGGGAATCATGGGCGGATTCGGCGTGGAAACCCACCCGTCATGCACCATCGCGCTCGCAGACCTTCCGGTGGATGCGCCTGTCATACGCGTGCGCGGGCTCGCACTCATGGGCGGGGTAGGCATCGTCCGCGCCGCCCGCGGCGCACGTGTTTAGTGAACGGCGCGGCGAATAAGCTCGCGAATGCGCGGCCGGGTATCGTCGTTGAGTTCTTGGATGGCGTAGCTGGTCGGCCCTTTTTTCGCGGCGCAGTTCTTCTGCGCGCTGGCGCATCGCCTCCCACTCGGCATCACTAAAGCCGCTCATGCCGCCACGATTCGCATAGCCCTGACCCGCTAGAAAGTGTCCAAAAACTCTATGGACATAACAAAACGGAGCTAGCTCCATTTGCACCTGCATCGCCCGTAAAACCCCAGGTCGCCTGCCAACGATCTCCCCAAACGGCGCTAGCTCCATTTGCGGCTACCTCTCGGGATCGCTTCCCGGCCGACAATTCTTGGCCGTGGAAGACCTCAAAACGCCAGCGGCCCGGCCCCCACGAAGGGAGCCGGGCCGCGGGATAGCAGACCGAATAGACCTAGCAGTCAGCCAGAAGGCTAGATCTGGTCGAGCCCGTACTCGTCGAGCGGGACGGAGGCGCCGGTGTACTCGCCGAAGCCTTCGTCGCCGTAGATGCCCTCGCCAAAGCTCGGGATGGAGTACGCGGCGGAGCGCGCAGCCTCGGTCGGCTTGACCTGGATGTTGCGGTAGCGGGAGATGCCCGTACCGGCCGGGATCAGCTTACCGATGATCACGTTCTCCTTCAGGCCGATGAGCTGGTCGGAGCGCTTGTTGATCGCGGCGTCCGTGAGCACGCGGGTCGTCTCCTGGAAGGAGGCGGCCGACAGCCAGGACTCGGTAGCCAAGGAGGCCTTGGTGATACCCATGATCTCGGAGCGCATCTCTGCCGGCTGGCCTTCGTCCGCGACGGTGGCGGCGTTGACCTGGCGTGCCTCGGCGAGGTCGATCAGCGTGCCCGGCAGGAACTCGGTCGAGCCGGAGTCGATGACCGTGCCGCGGCGCAGCATCTGGCGGATGATGATCTCGATGTGCTTGTCGTGAATCGACACACCCTGGGTGCGGTAGACAGCCTGGACCTCGTCGATGAGGTGCTTCTCCACACCGCGGCGGCCGAGGACCTCGAGCACGTCGTGCGGATCCGCTGCACCGCGGAGCAGGCGATCGCCGACCTCCACGTGGTCGCCCTCGCGCAGGGAACGCTCGATCATGGCGTCCGGGTTGGACTCCATCGGGCGGCGTACCTGGGCCAGGCCCTGGCGCTTGGACAGCTTCTCGTAGACCACGTCGTCGGAGCCGTCGTCCGGGTGGATGGTCAGCGTCCAGAAGTTGCCCTCGTCCTCCAGCGAGATCGTACCGGCCACCGACGCGATCGGGGCGCAGTTCTTCGGCACGCGGGCCTCGAACAGCTCCTGCACACGCGGCAGACCACCGGTAATGTCGCCGCCGACACCACCCTGGTGGAAGGTACGCATAGTCAGCTGGGTACCCGGCTCACCAATGGACTGTGCAGCGACGATGCCGACGGCCTCGCCGATATCCACCAGTTGGCCAGAGGCCATGGACTTGCCGTAGCACTTAGCGCAGACACCGGTCGGGGTCTGGCAGGTCAGCACGGAGCGGACCTTGAGCTCGGTGACGCCCTTCTCTACGAGCGTGTCGATGCGTTCCTCGGACAGCTCGGTGCCGGCCTCAAAGAGCACGTTGCCCTCGGCGTCCTTGACGTCGGAAGCCAGTACGCGGCCGGAGACGGAGGTCTCGACCAGCTCGTGGCGGGCGAACTTGTCCTCGGAGCCTGTGAGCGGCACCGCAACCGGAACCTTGACGCCCTGGTGGGTGCCGCAGTCCAGTTCGCGGACGATGACGTCCTGGGCCACGTCCACCAGACGACGGGTGAGGTAGCCGGAGTCAGCGGTACGCAGCGCGGTATCGGCCAGGCCCTTACGGGAACCGTGGGAGTTGTTGAAGTACTCCATCACGGACAGGCCTTCGCGGAAGGAGGTCTTGATCGGGCGGGTGATGTACTCACCGCGCGAGTTCACAACCATGCCCTTCATGCCGGCCAGAGTCCAGATCTGGCGCATGTTACCGGCAGCACCGGACTTCACGATCATCGGAATCGGGTTGTCGTCCGGGTACAGGTCCTCGACGGCCTGGCCGACCTTGTTGGTGGCGTCCTGCCACAGCTCGACCAGACGGTCGTAGCGGTTCTCCTCGGTCAGCGCACCCTTCTCCCAGTACTTGCGCTCGATCTCTTCGGCTTCCTTCTCGTAGCGCTCCAAGACCTCGGTCTTGTTCGGCAGCACGAGCACGTCGGACATCGTAATGGTCACGCCCGAGCGGGTGGACCAGTAGAAGCCGGCGTCCTTCAGCTTGTCCAGGGTCTGCGCAACAGTGATCATGGGGTACTTCTCCACCATGCCCTGGATAATGTCGCCGAGCAGCACCTTGCCGGAGCCGCCGCCCTTACGCACCATCGCGCCTTCCTGGTACGGGAAGTTGTACGGCAGCAGCTCGTTGAACATGATGCGGCCGAGCGTGGTGTCCATCATCCACGGCTGACCCTTGGTCCAGCCGTCCGGGAACTGCTCCTTTTCCACCTCAACCGTCGGGCGGAGGTGGTCGATGCGGACCTTGATCGGAGCCTGCAGACCGAGCACGCCGCGGTCGTAGGCCATGATGGCCTCGCGGTAGGAGGAGTACACGCCGCGTGCCGGGCCGTTCTCGTCGGCAGGCGCGTATGCACCCTCGCCGCCGACCTCGGAGGTGGACTTCTCCATGGTGAGGAAGTACAGGCCGGTCACCATATCCAGTCGCGGGATCGCCAGCGGCTTACCGGATGCCGGGGACAGGATGTTGTTGGACGACAGCATGAGCACGCGGGCCTCGGCCTGCGCCTCTGCGGACAGCGGCAGGTGGACTGCCATCTGGTCACCGTCGAAGTCGGCGTTGAAGGCCTCACAGGCCAGCGGGTGCAGCTGGATGGCCTTACCCTCGACCAGCTTCGGCTCGAAGGCCTGGATGCCCAGGCGGTGCAGGGTCGGTGCGCGGTTGAGCAACACCGGGTGCTCGGAAATCGCCTCTTCGAGGACGTCCCACACCTCAGGGCGCTGGCGCTCGACCATGCGCTTCGCGCTCTTGATGTTCTGCGCGTAGTCGTTGTCCACTAGGCGCTTCATCACGAAGGGCTTGAACAGCTCGAGTGCCATCAGCTTCGGCAGACCGCACTCGTGCAGCTTGAGCTGCGGGCCGACAATAATCACGGAACGACCGGAGTAGTCGACACGCTTGCCCAGCAGGTTCTGACGGAAGCGGCCCTGCTTGCCCTTGAGCAGGTCAGACAGGGACTTCAGCGGGCGGGAGCCCGGACCGGTGACCGGACGGCCGCGGCGGCCGTTGTCGAACAGCGCGTCAACGGACTCCTGCAGCATGCGCTTCTCGTTGTTCACGATGATCTCGGGCGCGCCCAGATCGATCATGCGCTTGAGGCGGTTGTTGCGGTTGATCACGCGACGGTACAGGTCGTTCAGGTCGGAGGTGGCGAAGCGGCCACCGTCCAGCTGCACCATCGGGCGCAGCTCCGGCGGGATCACCGGGATCGCGTCCAGGATCATGCCGGCCGGATCATTACCAGAGCGCTGGAACGCAGCGACAACCTTGAGACGCTTGAGCGCGCGGACCTTCTTCTGGCCCTTGCCCTCGGCGATGATGGTGCGCAGCTCCTCGGCCTCGGCCTCGAGGTCGAAGTTGCGGATCAGGGTCTGGATCGCCTCGGCGCCCATGCCGCCGGTGAAGTAGTCCTCGTAGCGGTCGACGAGCTCCTCGTAGAGCACCTCGTCGATAATCATCTGCTTCGGAGCCAGCTTCTGGAAGGTCTGCCAGATCTCCTCGAGGCGCTCAACCTCGCGCTCGCCTGCCTCGCGGATGTGGGTCATCTCCTTATCCGCGGCCTGCTGCACCTTCTTACGGGCAGCGGCGGTCGCCCCGGAAGCCTCGAGCTCGGCGAGGTCTTCCTCCAGCTTGTGGGCGCGCTCGGCGATCTCGGAGTTAGCGTCCTCCTCGACTTCTTTCTTCTCCAGCAGCATCTCCGCCTCGAGGGTGGACATGTCGTTGTGACGTGCCTCCTCGTCGACGCTGGTGATGATGTTGGCAGCGAAGTAAATGATGCGCTCGAGGTCCTTCGGCGCAAGGTCAAGCAGGTAGCCCAGGCGAGAGGGCACGCCCTTGAAGTACCAGATGTGGGTCACGGGAGCGGCGAGCTCGATGTGGCCCATGCGCTCGCGGCGCACCTTGGACTTGGTCACCTCGACGCCGCAGCGCTCACAGATGATGCCTTTGTAACGGACGCGCTTGTACTTACCGCAGGCGCACTCCCAGTCGCGGGTGGGGCCGAAAATGCGCTCGCAGAACAGGCCGTCCTTCTCGGGCTTGAGGGTGCGGTAGTTAATAGTCTCCGGCTTCTTTACTTCACCGTGGGACCACTTACGGATGTCTTCGGCAGTGGCCAGGCCGATGCGAAGCTCGTTGAAGAGGTTTACGTCAAACACGTAAATTCCCTTTCACCTCCCCCAGCTGGGGAGGATTGCGTGTGGATAGTTTCTTCTCGTTGTCTTTCCAGGCGTCGTAAAGCGCATGCTTTTCGACGCCCGCCTGGCGTCTAGACGGAATCCGCCGCAGAGCCCTCGTCGCGCGAGAGGTTGATGCCCAGCGAGGAGCCGGCCTGATCAAACTCATCGTCGTCGCCGTCGAGCTCCATGGCGCTGCCGTCGGTAGAGAGCACCTCAACGTTGAGGCACAGCGACTGCAGCTCCTTGAGCAACACCTTGAAGGACTCGGGGATGCCCGGGTCCGGGATGTTGTCGCCCTTGACGATTGCCTCGTAGACCTTCACACGGCCGACCACGTCGTCCGACTTGATGGTGAGCAGTTCCTGCAGGGTGTAGGCAGCGCCGTATGCCTGCATTGCCCACACCTCCATCTCGCCGAAGCGCTGGCCACCGAACTGTGCCTTACCGCCCAGCGGCTGCTGGGTAATCATGGAGTACGGGCCGGTGGAGCGAGCGTGAATCTTCTCGTCCACGAGGTGGTGCAGCTTGAGCATGTACATGTAGCCGACAGAGATCGGGTACTTGTACGGCTCGCCCGAGCGGCCGTCGTACAGCGTGGTCTTGCCCTGCGCATCGACCATGACGTCGCCGTCGCGGTTCGGCTTGGAGTTGGCCAGAAGGCCCGCGATCTCATCGTTGGACGCGCCGTCGAACACCGGCGTTGCGGTGAGCGACTCCGGCGGCACGTCGTACAGCTTCTCGGGCAGGGTCTCCAGCAGCGCGGCGTTGGCCGGATCGTCCGGGTTCACGGTCCAGCCGGCCTTAGCCAGCCAGCCGAGGTGTACCTCGAGGACCTGGCCAATGTTCATACGACGCGGCACACCGTGGGTGTTCAGGATGATGTCCACCGGGGTGCCGTCCTCCATGAACGGCATGTCCTCGGTCGGCAGGATCTTGCCCACAACACCCTTGTTGCCGTGGCGGCCGGCCATCTTGTCGCCGTCCTGGATCTTGCGCTTCTGCGCCACGTAGACGCGGATCATCTCATTGACACCCGGGGACAGATCGTCGTCGTCCTCGCGGGAGAAGCGACGCACTGCAATGACCTTGCCGGTCTCGCCGTGCGGCACCTTCAGGGAAGTATCGCGCACCTCGCGGGCCTTCTCGCCGAAGATGGCGCGCAGCAGACGCTCCTCAGGGGTCAGCTCGGTCTCACCCTTCGGGGTGACCTTACCGACCAGGATGTCGCCGTCGCGCACGTCCGCGCCGATGCGGATGATGCCGCGCTCGTCGAGGTCCTTCAGCACGTCCTCAGAGACGTTCGGGATCTCGCGGGTGATCTCCTCGGCACCGAGCTTGGTGTCGCGGGCGTCAATCTCGTGCTCCTCAATGTGCACGGAGGTGAGGATGTCCTCCTCCACCACGCGCTGGTTGAGGATGATGGCGTCCTCGTAGTTGTGGCCTTCCCACGGCATGAACGCAACCAGCAGGTTGCGGCCCAGCGACATCTCGCCGTCCTTGGTGCCCGGGCCGTCAGCGATGACCTGGCCGGCCTCAACACGCTGGCCAGCGGACACGATCGGGGTCTGGTTGTAGCAGGTGCCCTGGTTCGTGCGGTGGAAGGTACGCAGCTGCTGGGTGTCGCGCGTGCCGTCGTCGCCCAGCACGGTGATGTAGTCACCCGTGACGGTTTCCACAACGCCCGAGAGCGGGGAAATGACGGTATCGCCCGCGTCGTACGCGGCGCGCTGCTCCATACCGGTGGCCACGTAGGGGGCCTCGGCGCGCAGCAGCGGCACGGCCTGCTTCTGCATGTTCGCGCCCATGAGGGCACGGTTGGCATCGTCGTGCTCCAGGAACGGAATCATGGCCGTTGCCACGGAAACCATCTGGCGCGGGGAGATGTCGAGGTAGTCGACGCCCTGCGGCCCGACAACGCCAATGTCGCCGTCCTTCAGGCGGACCTCGATGCGCTCGCCAGTCAGCTCGCCGTCCTTGGTCATCGGGGTGGCCGCCTGCGCGATGGCGTAGCGGTCCTCCTCGTCAGCCGTGAGGTAGTCGATCTGGTCGGTGAGCTGGCCGTTGTCCACCTTGCGGTACGGCGTCTCGATGAACCCGAAGGGGTTGACGCGTGCGTAGGAGGACAGGGCACCGATCAGGCCAATGTTCGGGCCTTCCGGGGTCTCAATCGGGCACATGCGGCCGTAGTGCGAGGGGTGCACGTCTCGCACCTCAATGCCGGCGCGCTCACGCGACAGACCGCCCGGGCCCAGCGCGGAGAGACGACGCTTGTGCGTCAGGCCAGACAGGGAGTTGTTCTGGTCCATGAACTGCGACAGCTGGGAGGTGCCGAAGAACTCGCGGATGGCCGCGGAAACCGGACGCACGTTAATCAGCGAGGTCGGCGTGATCGACTCTGCGTCCTGGGTGGTCATGCGCTCGCGCACAACACGCTCCATACGGGACAGGCCAACGCGGACCTGGTTCTGGATCAACTCGCCAACAGTACGCAGACGACGGTTACCAAAGTGGTCAATGTCGTCGGTGTTGATCGGAATGATCTCGCCGGACGGGGAGGTCATCTCGGTTTCGCCGGCGTGCAGACGCACGAGGTACTCGAGCGTGGTGGCGATGTCCTCTTCGGTCAGCGTCATCAGGCCCTCGTGGTCACCGCCCAGACCGAGCTTGCGGTTGACCTTGTAGCGGCCCACGCGAGCCAGGTCGTAGCGCTTCGCCTTGAAGAAGGAGTTCTCCAGCAGGGACTGCGCCAGATCGCGCGTCGGCTGCTCGCCCGGGCGCTGCTTGCGGTAAATCTCCAGCAGCGCCTCGTCGGTGTTTGCCACACCGTCGTTCTCCAGGGTGGACATCATGAGCTCGGAGAAGCCGAAGCGCTCGGTGATCTGCTCGGTGGTCCAGCCCAGGGCCTTCAGCAGCACGGTCACCGGCTGACGACGCTTGCGGTCAATGCGCACACCAACGGTGTCGCGCTTGTCCACGTCGAACTCCAGCCACGCACCGCGCGAAGGGATCACCTTCACTGCGTGCAGCGGGCGCTCGGTGGACTTATCAATCGTCTCGTCGAAGTAGACGCCCGGGGAACGCACGAGCTGGGAGACGACGACACGCTCGGTGCCGTTGACGATGAAGGTGCCCTTGTCCGTCATCAGCGGGAAGTCGCCGATGAACACGGTCTGGGACTTAATCTCCTGCGTATCGTTGTTGATGAACTCCGCGGTGACGTACAGCGGCGCGGAGTAGTTGATGTCCTTGTCCTTCGCCTCCTCGATCGTGTACTTCGCGTCTTCAAAACGCGGCTCGGACAACGTCAGGCTCATGTTGCCCGAGTAGTCCTGGATCGGGGAGATCTCGTCGAGGATGTCTTCGAGGCCGCTCTTCACGCGCGCCTCATCCCCGCGCAGCTCCTGCTCGCGCTCACGCCACTCGGACGTGCCGACGAGCCAAGCAAAAGATTCAAGCTGTACATCAAGAAGACCCGGGACGGTGATCGGCTCTTCGATCTTGGCGAACGAGTAACGTTCGGGGGCCCCGGGAATTTCAGCCATTGACATGGTCTGGTTTGAGACTGCCAAGTTGGGTCCTTCCAGCACCTAAGGCGGAGGCCGCTGTGCCCACTCTGGCTCTGCAGGCAAGCGGCGTTTCCGCTGGGTAAGTTAGCATTTCGGTCTGCTTCAGAAGACCCGCCCCCAGAGATGACAAAATCACCTTGTCAAATCAGCACTCGCCGAAATCATTGCTGCCCAAAGGCCCGCTTTTCGACGAGCGCCTCATGCAAGGCGCACGCGCACACTGGAGACGGCTTCCAGCGCAACGACTTAGCCTATAGCACACTTCCACGTTTGTAAAGAGACGACACACCCCCGTGCCATCTTTGCGGTAAAGGAGCGAAGCCGTGCCGTCGAAAAGCTTGCTCTCGCTGCCAGAACCCCTCTGGCGACGCCGCTGCGGGGAAGCCTACCACTACAGGTGGCGGAGAAAACAAACTCGCCGGGCGCGCTTAGTGCTCACGAGCCGGGCGGAACGCCCCGACCAGGCCCAAAAGGGCGATGAGCACGCCCAGAGCAAGCACCGCCCACGTGGCCTTTTGCGAGACTGACTGCGAGTAGACGCGCGACAGCTGCTGCACCATAGCCTCGGTGTCCGCGGGGTCCATCTGCGCGTCGTAGGTAATCACGTTGGTGGGGTGCGCGCCCTCGTTGTCCGCGTAAAAGACGTCGACCTTTTCCTTGATACCCACGACTAGCCCGGAGATCTGGTCGACCTGGTACTCGCGATCTGCGGCGTAATAGCGGAAGGTCCGCACGGTCTCATCGTCAACCTCAGTGGAGCTGGTATTGAAGGCATCCGCGTAGCGCAGCGCGAGGTTCGTGGGCTCGATGTGTTGAGTAAAGGTATAGACGGTGCGGTCCGCGATCTCATCCTCGCCGGCGAACTGCGCGGGCGCGCCGCCGCGCAGCTGCGGATCAAAGATGGCGTAGTCCTGCTGTTGTACATCCGAGGGCAGCTTCAGCCACGGGGCATCTAACGGCACCTCCACCGGCGGCATGCCCATCACGAAGGCCACCTGGGCGGGCAGCGCGACCTCGCCGGTGAGCCGGTCGAGCACCATCGACCACGTCGAGGCAGTGACGAGGTTGTCAAAGTCCCTCTCGGCGGTTCCGGCGCGCAGGGTGTCACCGATGCGCACGCTGGCCACGTCATCATTGGCTGGGTCCTGGATCTCCATATGGAGCTGGCGCGTGACCGGGGCGCGCTCCCCCTCGCGGGTGCCGTCCTCGTCATGCAGCGTCCAAGTGGTGCGCTCCAGGTCAAGCGGCAAACGCCCATCCCCGAGCAGGAAGCGCGGCGCGAGCAGACTGCCGACCACGAGCGCAAGGCCGAGGCCGACAAGGAGCGCGGAAAGGATCCGGGATTTAGGCAGCATGGCCAAAAGTGTAATGGACGCCGGCGCGCACGCCCGAGGGTACGTCGCAAGAACAAGGAAGACAGGTGTAGACAATAAGGTAGCGCTGAGACCGCGTTACAGAAGACCTGAAAATATCGAAGCCAAGGCTACGTTAAGGATTTTCCCATATATCGAGGTGGAAAACATTCGCTACGTATTTTTTACAGGAAATGTATTTTTTACATGACCCTAGATCGTGGGAATTTTCGTACCTCTCATACAACTTACCGGCCACTACCTGGGGTTTACTCACTACCATTTCATACTCCTAATATTATTGCACACGCAATTACCCCCGCCATTCCGGCGCGCTGCAGGCGACACACTGCACAAAATCCGTGATGAGCGCCACTTTTCAGCAGCCCCTACCCATACACGCGTCCACAAATTACCCCCGCAACACCGCTCCACCATTCACACCTGTCTAAGAAATGCTTAATGTGAAATGGCACCCCGCCAGAAAACCTTAAGGAGTATGTGATGACATCCACATCACCGCATTACAGCAAGGGCCGCCGCCGCGGCCTCACCATGCTCGCCGCGTCGATGGCTCTCGCGGTCGGCTCACAAGCTCTTCCCGCCGTTGCCGCACCGACTGCTGGCTTCTCCCCCGCCGCGCACGCCGCCGAGGCGCCGGGCGCAGGCGAGTGGGATCCGGCCAACATCGTTGCCGCCGACGCCATCGCTCCCGGCGAGCGAGTGACGAAAGGCAAGCTGGATGGCAAGCGCAACGTGGTCTGGGGTTATCTCTCCTTCGCAGACCGCGGCACGATGGAGGCCGATGACATGCGCAGCACTTGGCGCGACACCCCCGTGCCCGCAGGCATCGACGTCTACATGCGCTACGACACCGGCGGTGGCAAGATGTCCCGCATTCACAAGGCAACCACCCACGAAGACGACAAAGGCAACACCGTCTACGCTTTCACCTTCAAAGACGGCAAGCCCACGCTTGCCAAAGGCACCTGGAAGGACGGCTCCGCAGACGTCCAGCTGCTCATTGGCCAGGACAATGTGGCGGACAACCCCGCGATCGGCGAACCGATGGCCGCGGTGCGCGTCACCCCGGGTGGCGCGTGGTACAGCGGCAGCGTCGCCGACTCACGCAACATGAACTGGTCCATCCACCCGGTGGCCGTCAACGATGCCCGCGGGCCGCTGTGGGGCGAAACGCTGGTCAAGGTCTACCAGGTCTCGCCCGCCGCCACGCTGCTCAAGGGTCAACTCACCGCCACCGCGGACAAGGCGATCCCTCGCACCTATTCCGGGCGCGTGTGGAACGACTCGATGAAGGGCAACAACACCGAGAACGTCTGGAAGCGCGATGCGTACAACATCAACGTGGACAATGGCGTGCTTTTCGACGGCACCGACACCCCAGCGAAGGGCCACACCGTCTACCAGGCAGTGCCGAACGACGCTGCGTACCAGGCCCTCGACGCCATCCGTCGCGAGACGAACCCGAAGAACAACCGCCGGCACGCCAACATCCAGTCGCGCATGCAACGCATGGCAGACTACGTGCGCGCAAATCCGGAGAACTTCACCGTCTACTCCGCCAAGGTCAGCGACGACGGTACCTACACCCTGCACTCCTCCTTCGACCAGGCGCGTCACGCCGACTACGTCTACATGTGGGTCGAGGACGGCGAAGGCAACATCAAGACCAACCTGTCCGCCTGGAACACACCTGAGTTCCGGGCACCGGTGGGCAATGATGTCTACACCGAGGCGGGGCACGCGCAGGCGTCGCTAAGCGATCAGAAGTCCTACCCCAACGGGCACGTGCCAGGCCAGGCACACCGGCCGAATACTCCCACGCCGAATTCCCCGCGCCGCGACGGCGGCGGCAACTGGTCAAACGTGCACTTCGCGCTGGCGACCAACCAGGACGGCACCGGCCACACGGTCAAGCCGGGCGAAGACGACCGCACCCCGGACAACGACGCGAACGACCCCACCTACGGCGACCGCGTGGAGACCCCGCGCGGTACAGACACCGTCATCGGCCCACCAAAGAACACCGACGGCACCCCGCTGCCGGACGGCACCTCATACGAGCAGCACCCATCGGTGCCCGTCACCGGACCGGACGGCACCACACTGCCGGAGTTCCCCGGCACCGTCACCGTTGACCCGGACACCGGCAAGGTCACTGTGCACCCGGATGACGGCGCGCGTGAGGGCGACTACGACATCCCGGTGCTGATCACCTACCCGGACGGCACCACTGACACGGTGAACGTCGAGGTCACCGTCCCGGCGCGCCCCGACACCCCGGGTGGCCCTGACGACCCTGACAAGTCGGATGCAGACAGCTACGACCCCTACTACCAGCCGGCCCAGGGCAAGCCTGGCGTGGGCACGAAGGTCGACCAGACCGTCGACGTGCCGAAGGGCACGAAGTTCGAGCCGACGTTACCGGAGGGATGGACCGCCACCGAGGCGGACGAGGGCGGCGACTTCACAGTCACCCCGGCGAAGAACGCACGCCCGGGCAAGGTAAACATCCCGGTCCTGGTTACCTATCCGGATGGCTCCCAGGAGCCGGTCACCGCGCCGTTTACCGTGCTGCCGCTGGATAAGGACGAGAATGATCCGCGCTACGAGGATGCGGTGACCCCGCCCGGCGAGTCGACCGAGATCGCTCCGCCGAAGAACCCGGACGGCTCTGACCTTCCGGATGACACGACCTTCGCGCCCGGCGAGCACGATGTGCCGGGCAAGGTCGAAGTCGATCCGAACACCGGCGAGATCATCGTCACGCCGGACGAGGACGCCACCCCGGGTGACTACGAGATCCCGGTCGAGGTGACCTACCCGGACGGCTCCACCGACACCCCGACCGTCACCGTCACTGTTCCGGAGGACACCGGCGGCGGCGATGACGATTCCTCCGACCAAGCCGCCGACAACGATCCGAGCTACGGCACGACCGAGGGCACGGCTGGCAAGGAAACCAAGGTGACCCAGGATGGTGACCGCGAGCTGCCGGAGGGCACAAAGATCACCGTCGCTGATGCGCCTGAAGGCTGGATCTTTGGGAAGCCGAACGAGGTCGGTGACTTCACCGTCACCCCGGACGCCGACGCGCTCGACGGCACCCGCGTGACCATCCCGGTCCTCTTCACCTACCCGGACGGCACGAGCGACAAGACAGAAGCCATCTTCATCGTCTCCAACGACGCCGGCGCGAACGACCCCTCCTACAAGGAGACCGAGGCACCGCGCGGCAAGGAAACGCTTGTCGACGCCCCCACCAACCCGGACGGCTCCCCACTTCCCAAGGACACCACCTTCGCTCCTGGCGACAGCGATGCCCCCGACTTCCCGGGCAAGGTTGAGATCGACCCGGACACCGGCGAGGTCACGCTGACCCCCGATGAGGACGCCACCCCGGGCGACTACCGCATCCCGGTCGAGGTGACCTACCCGGACGGCACGCAAGAGACTATCGACGTGCCGGTCCGCGTCCCGGACGACGCCACCATCACCCCGCCTGGGGACGGCGGCTCCGATGATGGTGATGGTGACGGTGGCTCCGATGACGGCGGCGATGGTTCTGACGGCGACGGCGATGACGGCGACGGCGGCGACGGTTCCGACGACGGCTCCACGGACGCTGCCGACAACGACCCGGCCTACACCCCGGCGAGCGGGCCGGCAGGCAGCGAGACCGAGCTGAAGCAAGATGGCGACCGCGAACTGCCGGAAGGCACCAAGTTCGTCCTGCCGAAGGCACCGGCCGGCTGGAGCTTCGGCGAGCCGAACGAGCACGGAGACTTCACCGTCACTCCGCCGGAGTCTGCACTGCCTGGCACTGCCATGACCATCCCCGTGACCGTGGTGTACCCGGATGGTTCCCGCGAGGTCGTGGACGCGAAGTTCGAGGTCGTTGGCTCGAGCGATGATGCGAAGGACAACGATCCCATCTACCCGGACGACACCAAGGTGAAGCCGGGCGAGACGGAGCAGATCGACCCGCCGCGCAACCCGGACGGCTCTGGCCTGCCGGACGACACCAAGTTTGAGAAGGACGACTCGGACCTCCCTGGCACTGTGGAGGTCAACCCGGATACCGGCGAGATCACGGTCACTCCGGACGAGGACGCCAAGCCTGGCGATTACAAAGTGATCGTCGAGATCACCTACCCGGACGGCTCCACCGACACCGTTGAAGTGCCCGTCAAGGTGATTCCTGACGACAAGGGCGATAAGGGCACGGATACCACCTCGGATGCGGATAACAACACGCCGGGCTACGAGAACCGTGAAGGCCCGGCGGGCACACCGGTGAAGTTCACGCAGTCCGGCGACCGCGAGCTGCCGGAGGGCACGAAGTTCATCTTCCCGCGCTTCCCCTCCGGCTGGAGCATCGAGGGCGATGCAGCAACTGGTGACTTCACCATCACTAGCCCGAAGGACACGCCGAACGGCACCGAGGTGAAGATCCCGATCATCGTGTCCTACCCAGACGGCTCCAACGCCTCGCTCACCCCGGTACTCAAGGTCACCAGCACCTCGCCTGGCTCCGACGAGAACCCGGGCACGCCTGGCGACGGTGGCAACGGTAACGACGACGGTAACGATGGTGGCGACTCCACCGACCGCGAGAAGAACGACCCCACCTACGGTGATGATCGCACGGAAACCCCGCGCGAGAAGGACACCGTGATCAAGGGGCCGAAGAACAAGGACGGCACGGACCTGCCGGACGACACCACCTTCAAGCCGGGCGAGCACAACTTCCCGGGCAAGGTCGAGGTCGATCCCAACACCGGCGAGGTCACGGTCACCCCGGATAAGGACGCTAAGGGCGGCAACTACGATATCCCGGTCGTGGTGACCTACCCGGATGGCTCCAGCGTGACCATCACCGTCCCGGTCCGGGTGCCGAAGAAGGCAGGCAATGGCACGGAGGTCGAGGTCTCGCCGGGCGACACCGTCATCATCGGCGGCGACGTCGATCCGAAGGATCTGCAGATCCGCTTCCCCGACGGTTCGGTCAAGGACATCTCCGAGCTGAACCCAACGAAGGATAAGAACGGCGACATCATCATCACCATCCCGAAGGATTGGGCCGACGGCACCTACATCGTCGAGACCAAGGATGGCACCCGAGTGGTTGTCCTGAAGGTCCGCAGCCCCCAAACCGGTGGTGAGACCAAGACTGGCTCATCCGAGCTGAGCGAGCGCTGCGTCGCTGGTCTCGCAGGTGTTGGTATCCCGCTGCTCCTGCTGATCCCGCTGGGCGTGGCCACCCAGGTTGCAATCCCGGGCCTGGAGGACTTCCGCGCCCAAGCTGGTAAGGCAATCGAGCAGGTTAACACCCAGATCCAGCAGCAGATGGGTATCTTCAACGAGCAGCTCGCTCAAGCGCTGGGTAAGAACTTCCCGGCCCGCGAGCTCGGTACGGCCGCAGCTGGCCTGGCGATCACGTTGCTCGGTCTGCTCATCGCCGACCAGATCGCCCAGGCGTGTGCCCCGGGCTACGACGGGCTGAGCTCCAAGATCGGCGGCGAAGGTGACAAGTCGCAAGGGTCCTCTGCAAAGGAGGACGCGAAGAAGAACGAGGAGGATGAAAGCTAGTCCCCACCGGTGGGCCTAGGCAGCCCACCGCAATCCCCTGCGCGATCGTTGAGATGATCGTGCAGGGGATTTGACGTGCGCGCGTAAGCCCCCAGACACGCGAAACCCCCGCCAGCCGGTGTGGATACCGGTGCGGGGGTGACGTCGAGAAGCGAAAGGCTCTTACTTGAGGGAGACCTTTGCGCCAGCCTCCTCGAGCTTAGCCTTAGCAGCCTCAGCGTCGTCCTTGGAAGCGCCCTCGAGGATGGCCTTCGGTGCACCCTCGACCATTTCCTTAGCGTCCTTCAGGCCCAGGCCGGAGACGATCTCGCGGACAGCCTTAATGACACCGATCTTCTTGGCGCCAGCGTCCTCGAGAACGACGTCGAACTCGTCCTTCTCTTCCTCAGCGGCAGCGTCGCCAGCAGCGCCCGGAGCAGCAGCAACAGCAGCAACCGGTGCAGCAGCGGTGACGTCGAAGACCTCCTCGAATTCCTTCAGGAACTCGGAAAGCTCGATGAGGGTCATTTCCTTGAACTGCTCAATGAGCTCGTCCTTAGACAGCTTAGCCATGGTGGCATCCTTTCTGTTGGTGGGCGATTTAGCCCGAATGTTTGGTGTGTGTAGTTAGTTCGCGTTATGCGGCGTCGTCCTGCTTGTCCTGCAGCGCAGCAACAAGGCGGGCCGTCTTGGACGCCGGAGCCTGGAACAGGCCGGCGGCCTTTGCCAAGGAGCCCTCGAAGGCACCAGCGAGCTTTGCAAGAGTGGTCTCGCGGTTGTCCATCTCGGCGATGGCGTCAACCTGAGCGGCGTCGATGGCCTTGCCATCCATGTAGCCGCCCTTGATCACGAATGCGTCGTGATCCTTGTTGAACTTCTTCATGACCTTCGCAGCGTCGACTGCCTCGCCCTTAATGAAGGCGACAGCGGTCGGGCCGACAAGAAGATCGTCGAGACCCTCGATGCCCTGCTCGTTAGCAGCGATCTTGATGAGGGTGTTCTTGGCGACGTGGTATTCGACGTCGAAGCCGAGCTCACCGCGCAGTTCCTGCAGCTGACCAACGGTCAGGCCACGGTACTCAGTCAGCACGATCGAGCTAGCAGCCTCGAACTTTTCCTTCAGAGCTGCAAGTTCCGCAGTGTTCTTCGGATTAGCCATGTACACACGCCTCCTTCCAATTCTTCATGTCCTTCAATCCGCCCGGGACACAAAAGTGCCCCGTGCAGAAGCACGAGGCACCTGAAAGGCAAGCCACGTTCCTCCTGCGTGGGTCGATCCCTGGAGTGGGATACCTTCGACTCTGCGTGCGCAGAGTGACCGACGGTCTTCGGTGAAACTTGAGCGCGGGTTTGCACCCGTTCAAACTTCGTGCCGTAGCTTAGCTGGTTGTGGGCGCGTATTCCAAATCGCGTCTAGGCGACTTACCCGATGCGTGCCGGAGCATCTTCGCCGCCGCGGCAAACAGGACAATGCCACCAAGCAGCGCCATCAGCCCCACGCCCAGGATCAGTCCGCCCCAGAACCCGCCAGCGGTGATCCCCTGCGCGGCGACAATCTGCTGCTCGTCCGCGTCGTCCTCGGCCGCGTTCAGGCTGTTGGGGTCAGTCCCGTCAAAGGAGGACACAATCCCACCACCAGCAGTGGCAGTGCTTGTCGACGCCGCAGACGTCGCCGCCTTCGCAGCTTGCTTCGCGCTCGCGGTCACACTCGGTTTGGCCTGCGCAGTCTTCTTCGCCTGGCCAGATGGTTTCTTCTGCGCCGTTGGTTTCGCGTGCTCCGCTGGTTTTTCCTGCGCCAGCGCCCGGCGCGCAGTCTGCGTCGCAGACTTTTGCTCTGCAGGGCGCTGTGCAGCAGCGGTCTTCCGCGCAGCAGCAGTCGTGCTCCGCGGTGTAGCAGTCTGCGTCGCAGACTCCGCCTTTCCGCTGCGGCCCAGCAGGTGTGCGAAGAAAGGCCCAGCCTTCTCGCCAAACGAGGCGAATTCCTTATCTATATCGCGGATGCCCTTCGCCAGGGCACCCATCCAAGAATCAGGCTCACCAGTCTGCTCCGTTGCGGTTGTGCCGCAGGCATCCAAGTCGACTCCGTCCAGCGCGGCGTACCCGTTTGCTGCGTACTCCCTAGCCTGTTGCACTGCACCATCACCAACCGCGAACGTGGCGGTGAGGTCTTTGGAAAACGGTACGCCCGCGGCGTCCGTCCCGGCAAACCTAAAGGTCGCGCTGTAGAACCCTGCCTTGGTGAAGCCGAAGGCCTGGTGGTCGTGGTCGTTGAGCCCGTACTCCAGAGTGCGCGAACTGTCGCCGGAGTCGAGCTCTAACTTCGCCCCGCCAACGCCTTCGTGCCAGGTGAAGATCCGCCCCGGACCGCGCACATCTCGCATGGTCACGGTGATTTTGCTGCCCTGTTGCAGGCTGTCCCCCGACAGGCGCGTGGTGGAAAAGCCGAGCCACGGCAGTCCTTTCACCTGTGCTTGCGGCAAGACCCACATGGATTCCGGCTCGCCTGGAAAAGTGCTGCGGAAGTTTGCGGGAATCTCTGTTTTCGCAGGATCGGGAACCTCGAAGAGGAAGGTTCCGGAATCGCGCGGGGTAGGTGCGCGGGGGTCGCTGTCGTCGATGAGTTTGGCGGCGAGCCCGCCCTCATCCACGAGGCCCATATCCATATGCCCCGAACTAATCAGCGCCGAGGGTTTGGTGCGCAGCGCGCTCGCGGCTTCGCAGCGGGCGTCGGGGGCCGGTTTCGCAGAAGCGGACGGCGTGGGCTCAGCTGGAGCAGGCGGCACCGACGGCTCAGTAGGCGCAGGTTCGACAGACGTCGAAGGCTCAGCCGGCTTCCCCTTGTCCCCGCCGACATAGTGCTTCACCTCGCGCAGCTCCGTGGTGGTGCCATCGGCTAAGCCGACGTCGCTATCGTCGCCGACGAGCCAGTATTGGGTGATGGGGTCGGTGAGCTGGCTCGTGCCGTCGTCAAGCACTGCCCTGCCTTGCCACGTCATGGCGTAGATGCCGGGCTTGCTGAATGTCCAGTTGAAGTGGCCGTGCCCGCCGACTTCGTACTCGACGCTTCGGGCGGCAAGGTCGGCACTGTTGAATAGGATTTCCGCAGGCGAGATCGCGTTTTTGAAGAAGATCTGTACGTCGCCTGGCCCCTCCATCTCGGTCAGGTCGAAGTACATCAGGTCGTCCTTATAGTTGGACGGGATGGCCTCCGGGTCGCCTTCGTGGGCGGGGTCGAATGCGCCGATGCCGGACCAGATGGGCCGCCAGTTGTCGCTCCATTCCACGGACTGCGGGGCGATCCAGACGCTCCCACCCGGGGTACCCAGGAAGTCGAGGGAGCCATCGTCGGGGATCTGGATGCGGGAGACCTCGTTGCCCTCTGCGTCGGCGTCGCGCGGCAGGCGGAAGCAGATGGCATCCTGGTCCACGACCTGCTGTCCGTCCACGGCCATGACTTTGAGTTCGCCCTCGACGCTGGTGCCGTAAAGGGCGTCGTTGTGCGAGTGGTAGAGCAGCTTTCGACCCGCGCACGGGTGGGTCTTCCCCGCCTCGCCTTCCCATTCCGTGTCGGCAGGCAGGTCGACGCCGAAGCCGACGTCGCCGGGGACGTGACCGGTGTCGGTGAGCTCTGCGGCAAGCGCTGCCGGGGCGCTAGCCACGATGAGCGCCACCGCGGCGACGAGTCTTACAAATCGCATCTAGACGGTCTCCTTCCGGATCGTGCGCAGCACGCCGCGCTTTGGCGCGAACAACCAGCTCAGGCCGAAGATGGCGGTCACGCACAAGACGATCGTGGCGCCGGTGGGTGAGTCGAAGGACCAGGCGAGCCACACGCCGAGCACGCTGCCCGCGATCCCGATGAGCGCGGCGAGCACCATCATGGTTTCCAGGTTGTCGGTAAACAGTCGGGCGGCAGAAGCCGGCGTGACGAGTAGCGCGATGACCAGAATGTTGCCGATGGTCTGCACGGAAACCACCACCGCGGCCGTCACGCACAAGTACAGCGCCAGGTCCAGCGCGGCGACCGGCAGGTGCATCGCGCGGGCGGTCTCGCGGTCGAGCGCCACCGCGGTCAGCCAGGGCCGCAACGCCACCATCACCGCGATGATGAGCACCCCGGTGATCCCGCTGACCCAGAGGTCGCGCGGGCTTACGCCAGTCAGGGAGCCAAAAAGAAAGGCGCTTAACGACGCCGTGTAGCCCTCCACCCGCGAAATAATGACCAAGCCCAGCGCGAAGGCGGCCGCGAACACAATGCCGATGATCGCGTCCTCTTTAATCGTCCTGCGCTGTGACAACACCGCGATCAGGATCGCCACTAACGCCCCGGCCACTGCCCCGCCGAGCAGGACTGAGGCGTGCAGCGCGAAGGCCACGGCCACGCCCGGGAAGACGGCGTGTGCAACCGCGTCGCCGATAAACGCCATGCCGCGCAGCACCACGAAGCAACCGACGACGGCGCACAGCACCGAGGCGCACACCGCCGCGGCGAGTGCTCGCGGCAGAAACGCCAGTTGGGGGTTAGCTACATCGGCCAGGAATTGCAGAAAACCGATCTCAAGCACTGGCGGCCTCCCGTACGTGCGTCTGTAGTCCGGCGAGCCATGGGGAATCCGGCCCCACACCAAAAGTGTCCATCCACGCCTCTCGTTCGGTGAGCGCGTGCGGGGCGGCGTCGGCGACGATGCCTCGGTTGAACAGCACGAGCCGGTCGCAGGCGTCGACCGCCTCGACAATGTTGTGGGTAGACATCACAATCGCGATACCCTGGTCGGCGAGCTCGCGGAACAGCCCCAGGAGTTGCTCTGTGGACGGGATGTCGAGGCCGGTAAACGGCTCGTCGAGAAGCAGTGCCTTCGGCTTGCGCACCAGGGCGCGGGCGACGAGCACGCGCTGACGCTGGCCGCCGGAGAGATCCGCGATGGGGCGGCGGGCCAGATCGGCGAGGTTCACGTACTCGAGCGCCTCGGCGACCGCCGCCCGCGTATCCGCGCCCGCGCGCTTGTACCAGGGCCGCAGGTCCAGGGTGGCGTTTTCCACGGCAGCAGCGACGTCGATGGGAAAATCCCAGGCCACGTCGTGGCGCTGCGGGACGTAACCGACACGCTTGCGCACCTGCCGACCTTGCGCGCCAGCGACACTGACGGTACCCCGCGCGCCCGGGATGAGCCCGAGGATGGCGCGCAAAAGCGTCGTCTTGCCCGCGCCGTTCGGGCCGATCAGTCCGACGAACTGGCCGCGCTCGATAGACAGATCAACCCCACGCATCACGCTGCGCCCCGGGTAGCCGGCGTCGAGCCCGGTGACCTGGATCAACGCTTCTTCGCTCACTTACGCCCTCCCCTTCCGGGCGCGCACGAGCAGCAGCGCGATAAGCGCGATGACCAGCGCACCGATGCCGAGCGCAACGAGCAGACCGGTGTACTGTCCGCCACCCTGTGTCTCTTCCTCCGCTGCGGCCTCCCCTCCGCGGAAGGGGCCTGCAAACGTGGCGGTGCGCGCCTGCGCCGGATCGGTGCCGTCGCCTACCGCCACGCGCACGATCTGCTCATCGGTATGTGTCACGCCGTCGTTGTCTTTCACCACCGCGCGCACGCCTACAAGGTGCACGCCGGGCTCAGTGAAGACCCAGTTGGCGTGGGTGTGTGTGTTCGGCTCCACCCACATCGGCTGGGTGCCGTCGACCTGTGAGGTCCACAGCAGTTGCGGCTCGTGGAACCCGCCGGGTTGCAGGAACAGGGAAAACTCGCCTTCGCCCTCGTGTCCGCCGAACTCCAGGCTCACCCCGTTGGAGGAGCGCTCCAGCAACGACGGCGCCTGCGTGTTCCAGCCCAGCCAGGGCACGCCCTGCACCTCGGTCTGCGGGATCACCCACACGTCCTCGCCCGCGCCCGCGCCGGTGAAGTCGAAATCCCCGGTATCGGGCAGGGTTTGCTTCGCGGCGTCGGAGACCTGAAACACCACGTCGTTAAGCTCGCGCCACACGGGCGGGTCCTGCGAATCATCGCGCGCGAGCATCGTGAGATCACCGTCGACGAACATCGTGCCAAGATCGACGTGACCTGCGGCGATCACCGCATCACCGTGGGCGATCTGCTCGTCGCCGCTGACGGTTTGCTGCAGCGCCGGATCAGTCTGCGCGCCAGCCGCGGGCGCAAGCGCAATCGCCGCCGCCAGGAGCATCGTTTGCATTTTCATTTATGGTTTCCTTTCACTCAAGCATCTGCTTATCGACGCCGCGTTTTCCTCCACAAGGCGCACATACGTCCCCGCCGGCCCCGCCCCCGGCGGGTCAAGCGTGTCCCCGCGGATCGGGCACACCTCGATGCCAAGCTGCGCTGCGGTCTCGGTGAGCACGCTGCTCGCGCCCGCCACCTGCGGTTCCAAAAAGACCGCGGGTACGTGCAGGTTCTCCAGCGTGCGGGTAAAGGCGATGACGTCGCGCGGACTCGGCTCCACACTCGGGTTCGGGGTGACAAAGCCGGCGATGCGCAGCCCGTAGGCCTCGCCCAGGTAGGAGTAGCCGTGGTGGGTAGTCACCAGGTTGCGGTTGGACTCCGGGATCTGCGCCACGGCCTCACGCATCACCTCGTCCACGCGGTCCAGCTCTTCTAGGTACTCGTCGGTGTTGCGCGCGTAGTCTTCGGCGTGCGCCGGATCAGCGCTGCTCAGCGTGTCGCGGACGATCTTGACCACCGCCTGCATGGCCCGCACGTCGTGCCAGAAGTGCGGGTCCAGCTCGCCGTGGACGTGGTTGCCCAACACCGCCTGTGGAAGCAGGTAGGTCTCGTCGCCCGGGTCACCGAGGAAGCGAAAGGTCCGTTCCGGCGGGACCGGCTGCAACGTGGTCGTGGGCACCGCAATGACCGCGTCGGCCGGGTCCACGTCGCCCAGGTCGTCGTGGCGCAGGGTGAGGCGGGTTGCGCCTTCGCGGAACACGGTGGTGATGTCCACGTGCCCCTGGTCCAGGACCTTCTTGCCCGGTGTCACCTGGGCGGGGTCTTGGCCCACCACCACGGTGAAGGTTTGCTCCGCGCTGCCGCGCACTTCCTCGTCGGCGACCGCGTTGCGTACCTGGCCGCGCAGCGTGATCTCGTACACGCCGGGCTCGGAGAAGGCCCAGCTGACGTGGGTGTGGGCGTCGACAGGCAGCGTGGTGGCGTCGCGTGCATCGATGCCGTCATGCGAATCGAAAACCACCTCTGGGGTGCCAAAGGTGCCGAGGATGAAGGCGAAGATATCGCCGGGGCCGCGGGCGCTCACAAGCGAAAGTTCAGTGATGCCGGTGGCGGGCAATGCCTTGCCCGTATCCACGCGCAGACCCAGCCACACGGTGTCCAGACTGGCGTCCTCCACCAGGCGGATCGGCGTAAACCCGTAGCGCTGCGCCTGCTCGGCGACCTCCACCACCGGGGTGTCCTCGCCTGCTGTGGAATCGATCGTGTGGACGAGCGACTGTGGTTCCAAAAGCAGACCGTTGGTAAACACGGCGTCGGCGTACGCGATGTCGCGGGTGGCATGCAGGCTCGGCTCGTAGGTGTGCGGGTCCACGCCCGCGCCGATGAGCGGCGTGACCTCGGCGTGCTCCCCGCCGACGTTTGCCACCACATCCGCGAGGATGGAGGTGGACGCCACCACGCGGAGCTGCGTTGTGTCAACGGAGTGGGCCGTGCCGCACGCACTGAGCGCGAGGGCAACGGCAGCGATTGTGGCTACGTGTATCGACCTCACTGCTCGACCCCGAATGCCGCGAGCAGCCGACGACGCAGCGCCGTATCCAGGCACAGCATCCCGCCGCCGAAAACCAGGATGCCCAGGCCCAACACCGCGATCGGCAGCGTCATCACCGTCGTGCCGGTCTCGGCGAGCGCGCCGGTGCGCGTGGCGGTGGTGCTGGCAGTTTCAGCAGTGCCCTCGCCGCTCGCGCTGCCTGCGCCACCCGTGCTGCCAGCCTTGTGCGTTTCACCGCAATCGCCCTCCGCATCGTAAACAGAACCGAAGTCGAAGTGTCCGTCGTCGGCGTTGCCGACGCCTCCCACCTCGAAGGTGAGCGTCGCGACGCCGCTCAGCTCGCCGCCGTCCTTAGCGGTAGCGGTGTGGCGAATACCCACGTGGTAGGTGCCCGGGGCGCTGAAGACCCAGTTGGGGTGGACGTGCGAGTTCGCGGGGATGGTGTGGCTACCTTGCGCGCTGCCGTTTTCAGCACGGAACCACTCCTCGCCCACGATCGCGCCCAGCCCGCCCTGGGTGAAGACAAACATGCTGCCGGGCCCGTCGAAGCTGGTGACCTCCCAGGTCACGTCACCTGTGGTGTGCTCGAGAAGCGATTCGTGCTGCGTGTTCGCACCCAACCAGGGAACCCCCGCTTGCTGGGTTGCGCCGATCATCCAGGCTTTGCCTGCCGGGATCGGGCCGACCGCCTCGGGCAAATCAGTCTGTGCCGCCTCCCCGAGTCCGAAGATCATGTCAGCCGGGTCATTCCAGGTAGCTGGTACCTGGCGGTCATCTTTGACCTGCGGGCGCAGACCTGGCTTGCACGCTGCAGTCTCCGTCTTCTGCATCGTTTCCGGCGCTACCTCGTTCGCGTGCTCTTCGACCTGGAGTTCAGGTGCGTCGGTTTCCGCCAGTGTCGCGACTTCTGCCGCCTCAGCCTGCTCGCCTACACGCCAGGTGTACGTCGCTTCGTTCGACGTCGCGCCGTCCGCGTGCGCCACCACACGCATGGTGTAGGTGCCGGGCTCGGTAAAGAGCCAGTTCGCATGCGCGTGCGCGGGGGCATCCTGGTGGATCTTCTCGCCCGCAGCAACCTCTAGTGCACCGCTTGCCAGCACCGGTCCGACACCCCCGAGACCCTGTGCCTGGAAGAGGTAGATCTCGCCCGGGCCGTCCACCTCGAGGAACTCGATGTCAATCTCGCTCGCCCCCGCGAGTGCCTGAGTGTCCCAGCCCGGCCAGAGCAGGTCCGTCTGCTGAGTCTGCGGCAAAAGATAGCCGGAGGCTCCGACACCCTCGACGCCCGCAGTCTCTTCCGTGTAGGCATGATCCCCCACCACGAGCTCCACATCTTCCGGCGCATGACGCACGTGCGTGCCGGTGACGTCCTCTTGCAGGCTCAGCGCAATCGTGTCGCCATCTGGATGCACCGCGAAC
Organism: Corynebacterium imitans; assembly: GCF_000739455.1. Lineage (NCBI taxonomy): Bacteria > Bacillati > Actinomycetota > Actinomycetes > Mycobacteriales > Corynebacteriaceae > Corynebacterium > Corynebacterium imitans. Next base: position 353,533 of record NZ_CP009211.1, on the reverse strand, counting down.
GCGTCAACGTGGCCCGTCTCCAAGGTCAATTCGGCCGCGGCGGCGCGCGGCAGGGTAAGCACCAGGACAAGGATCGCCATTATCGACGCCACAACGCGCCGAACACTTTCAGAGTTTCGCACTTAATGAACATTATTTTCATTAACGGCCTGTGGCAAATCCTGAACCGCACAGCCTGTCCACAGGCCTATTCCTCACCGCGGGTGGCTCCCCCAAGAAACGATCCCCAAACGGAGCTAGCTCCATCTAGACCAACCCCGCCTGCAAAACCCCAGGTCGCCGCTCAACCGCAACCCCAAATGGAGCTAGCTCCATTTAGAACAACCCAGCCACCAAAAACCTCAAAACCAAAAGCGCCCCGACACCAGACACACAGAGTCTGGCACCGGGGCGCTTTACGTGCGTGGGACTTATGCCTTCTTGGCGTAGTCCTTCTCCACGGACGGGTCAACCGGGACGCCCGGGCCCTGGGTCGCGGAAACCACGATCTTCTTCAGGTAGATGCCCTTGGCGGATGCCGGCTTCAGACGCAGCACCTCATCAAGCAGGGCACCGTAGTTCTCGGCGAGCTGCTCAGCGGTGAAGGAAGCCTTGCCGATCAGCGCGTGCAGGTTCGCAGCCTTGTCGACGCGGAAGGCGATCTTGCCGCCCTTGGACTCGGAGACAGCCTTCGCCACGTCCGGGGTGACGGTGCCGGTCTTCGGGTTCGGCATCAGGCCACGCGGGCCGAGCACGCGAGCGACGCGGCCGACCTTGGCCATCTGGTCCGGCGTTGCGATCGCAACGTCGAAGTCGAGCTGACCAGCGTTGATCTGCTCGATGAGCTCGTCGGTGCCAACGATGTCGGCACCAGCTTCCTTTGCCTTGGTGGCGTTCTCGCCCTCGGCAAAGACGGCGACGCGGACGGTCTTACCGGTGCCGTGCGGCAGGTTGACGGTGCCACGAACCAGCTGGTCTGCCTTGCGCGGGTCGACGGACAGGCGCATGGCGACGTCGATGGTGGCGTCGTAGTTCTTGGAGGAGGTCTCCTGCGCCAGCTTGACGGCGTCGAGCGGGTGGTACAGGGCGTTGCGGTCGACCTGTGCGAGAGTCTCGTTGTAACGCTTGGACTTCTTAGCCATGTTGCGTTCCTTTCTTCGAATGTGATTTCAAGGAGTGGTGGTCCGGGCCTGGCCGGCCCTCCCACCGGGGAAACGTCGAGTAGGTTTTACTTCTCGACGGTGATGCCCATGGAACGGGCGGTACCAGCGATAATCGCAGCGCCAGCCTCGATGTCGCGGGCGTTGAGGTCCTTCTTCTTGGTCTCAGCGATCTCCTTGCACTGATCCCAGGTGACGGAGCCGACCTTCTGGGTGTGCGGGACGCCGGAGCCCTTCTGAATACCCGCAGCCTTGAGCAGCAGGGAAGCTGCCGGCGGGGACTTCAGGATGAAGTCGAAGGAGCGGTCCTCGTAGACGGTGATTTCCACCGGGATGATGTTGCCGCGCATCGATTCGGTAGCGGCGTTGTAGGCCTTGGTGAACTCGACGATGTTCACGCCGTGCGCACCGAGAGCCGGACCAACCGGCGGAGCCGGGTTCGCCATGCCTGCTTCGATCTGCAGCTTGATCAGGCCAGTGACCTTCTTCTTTGCCATCGTTAAACCTCAATTCCTTGGTACGACGCTCCACCCACGATGCTTGGTGGCGCGCCTCCGGATGCCCTATTTCGTTCAGAGCCACCGGGGAGACGAACAAAAACGTCGCGCCTTACCCACGTGTGGGCACGCGCGACGTATCAGCTTACGGCAGGTAGAGCCTCAGAAGCAAAACGCTTCTGTTACATGATCCGCTCGATCTGGTCTGCGGTCAGCTCCACCGGGGTCTCGCGGCCGAAGATGGACACGAGCGCCTGGATCTTGCCGGTCTCGTCGTCGATCTCTGAAATGGTCGCGGAGACAGAAGCGAAGGCGCCGGACAGGATGGTGACGGCCTCGCCGACCTTGTAGTCGTGCGAGATCTTCGGTGTGCTCTCCTCCTGCGGCAGATCCACGACGGTCTCGCCCTCGGCGTTGGTCTTCGCCGACTGGCCCTCGACCGGGGCGGCCTTGGGCATCAGGAACTTAGCGACGTCACGGTGCTTGACGGGCGTCGCATTCCCCTCATTGCCCACGAAGCTGGTCACACCCGGAGTCTCGCGAACCACGGACCACGCCGCGTCGTTCATCTCCATGCGCACGAGCACGTAGCCCGGCAGCAGCTTGCGCTTAACCAGCTTGCGCTTGTCGTCCTTCTTTTCCATGACCTGCTCGATGGGCACGACCACGTCGTAGATGGAGTCCTCCACCTCGAGGGTCTGGATACGCATCTCCAGGTTGGTCTTCACCTTGTTCTCGTAGCCCGAGTAGGACTGGATGATGTACCAATCGCCCGGCAGCTTCTTCAGCTCGCGCACGTAGGCGCGCAGGCGGCGCTTGTACTCGGCGTCCGCCTCGGCCGCCTCGTCGTCGCCCAGCGCGGAAGCCGCAGCGTCGACGTCACCCTGCGCGATCTCGCCTTCTGCTGCAGTCTCAGCCGCTGGCTCGGTCTCGGGATCAGTCTCCGGCGCAACCGGGGCACCCTCCTCGACCATGTCGAGCTCTGCCTCGCGCTCGGCCTCTGCTGCCTCTGCGTCAGGCTCCTGCGTGGCGTCGTCCGCGTTGGTTTCCGGGTTGGTTTCCGGATCGGTCTGCGCCTCCACGGGCGCGCCCTCCCCGATCATCTCCAGCTCGTTGTCCTCTGCCATGGTCAGTCTCCTTCGATCCTTTACACGTCCCACCCAAGCGTACCCACCTTGGCGGGTACGAGTGCGGGCCAAAAACTTATCCCGCCCCTCGAGTCTTTCCGAGGCGGCGGGATATTAATTAACCTTCAAGCATTATAGCTAACGGATGAAGATCCATTCAACCAGCATTGCGGCCAGGCGATCAGTGCCCCACACCATGATGGTCAGCACGATGAGGAAGGCGAACACGATCAGCGTGTAGTTCAGCATTTCCTTGCCGGTCGGCCAGATGACCTTGCGCATCTCCTCGACGACTTCGCCGGGGAACGCGGCGACGCTGCCCTTCTTCGAATCCTCGTCGGTGTCGGGCTGCGCGGGCGTGCGCTTCTGCTCGTAAGCGTCCGTGGAAACAGGAGAAACCCCGCGCAGCTGACGCTTGCCGGTCGGCTGTGCTGGGTTCTGACCGTTGGGGTTAGTCAAGAAAACTCCTCCACGTTGATGTTTTGGCAGGGGCGACAGGACTCGAACCTGCAACCTACGGTTTTGGAGACCGTTGCGCTACCAATTGCGCCACGCCCCTAGGTCCCTGCATTGCTTTGCACGTACAGGAGCCTAACCCTACCACGGACACCGTCGCGCCCGCTTCAAAGGTTGAGTAGCGATGGAGAGAATTGAACTCTCGACACAGCGATTATGAGTCGCTTGCTCTACCACTGAGCTACACCGCCCTGCGCCTACCGGGAAGGCCCCGGCAAACAACAGAGCCCCCTGACAGAATCGAACTGTCGACCTTTTCCTTACCATGGAAACGCTCTGCCGACTGAGCTAAGGGGGCACAGCCTCGTTGTTGTGAGTCTTACCTTTCGGTGTGACCCGCTCCGTTGAAGCCTTGAAAAGATTAACCCGAACCACTTATAGAACACAAATCGCCTGTACAGCATACATTTTCACGCATGTTTATCTGCACTATAAACCGCCCCTCCCGGGCACCCCGCGAAGAACCGTGAAAGATTTTTTCACCCCGCCACATTCCCCCAGGAAACTTGTCTATACAACTGGAAAAGTGGTCGAATTTTTCACACACGCAAACCCACACACACGCAAAAACCCACTACCTCACATAGAGGCAGTGGGTAAACACTGTGCCAGGTAGAAGATTCGAACTTCTGAAGGCTAATGCCGGCGGATTTACAGTCCGCTCCCTTTGGCCGCTCGGGCAACCTGGCGTGCACCTTAAGTGCGTTGACTACCTTACAACACCCCTGCCAGTAAACAACAAATCAGCAGGTCAAATCGACAAATTCCAGAATCAACCAACCCGGTCGATGGTGTAGCGAGACAGCTGGCGCAGCGCCTCTGTGGCGGGCCCCTGGGGCAGGGTGTCGAGTTCGCGGTTGGCGGCGGCGAGGTAGGCGTTGACGTCGTCAAGCGCGCGTGCCCGCCCCTGCGTCTGGCCGATCAGGGAAAGGGCACGCTCGACCTCCGCATCGGTGTGCAGCGGCCCGGTGAGCATCTCGCGCAACTCGTGGCCGGCCTCGGAGTCCTCCGCCATGGCGTAGAGGACAGGCAGGGTGAACACGCCCTCGCGCAGGTCGGTGCCGGGGGTTTTTCCGGACTGCTCCGGGTCGGAGAAGATGTCGATGATGTCGTCGACGATCTGGAAGATCATGCCGACCGCGGCACCGAGGCGCTGGCAGCTTTGCACCACCTCGCGGCTCGCCCCGGCGTGCGTAGCACCCAAGTAGGCGGCGGAGGCGATCAGCACGCCCGTCTTGCCCTCAATCACCTTGAGGTAGTGCTCGATGGGGTCCCCGCCGCGCGCGCCGATGGACTCCAGCATCTGGCCGGTGACCAGGTCTTGGAAGGTATCGGCGAAGTGGGCGACGGTGGCGGTGTCGATCTCACTCATGATCCGGGAGGCGTGCGCGAACAGCACGTCGCCCGCAAGGATGGCTACGGTGTTGTCCCAGCGACTGTTGGCGGATTCCACGCCGCGCCGCCGGTCCGCCTCATCCATCACATCGTCGTGATACAGGGTGGCCAGGTGCACCATCTCGGTAATCGCGGCAGCCTTGACCACGTTCTCGGCCTCCGGGTGCGGCCCGAACTCACTGCACAAAAGCGCCATGAGCGGACGGAAGCGCTTGCCGCCGGCGACGGCGAGGTGGGTGACTTTGTCGGTGATGAAGTCTTCGCCTTGTGAGAGCCGCTCGAGCAGCACGCGTTCCACCTCGCCCATCCCGTGCGCGATGCGCTGGTTGAGGGCGTCGTCGCCAAGATCCATGGTGAACGCATGGCTTTGCGACGCGTGGTTGGCGTTGGTCATCGATACCATCCTTTAAGGTTGGGCGAGACGGCCGCCGCGCACCAGTTTTATGGCAGCACGCAGCGACCCACGAGTAGTGCCCTCAACCGTAGTGCAACACGCTCCCTGCGTGTATCAGCGGGGCCGGGGTAGTGCGGGCTGGCAAGCCTGGCACAATGTTGGCCGTGATGGATGTCTTTGATTGCGTTGTCGTCGGCGGGGGCCCTTCGGGTGCGGTCGCGGCGATTGCCGCCCAGCGTGCCGGCTTTTCCACCCTGCTTGTCGACGCCGCCGAGCACGGCCGCGACAAAACCTGCGGCGATGGACTCACCCCGCGCGCGGTGCACACGCTGCGCACGCTCGGCCTCGAAGAGGTACTGCCCGCCTACCGCAACCAGGGACTCAAGCTCCACGGCTACGGCGGCGATGTCACCGCGCCCTGGCCCGACAGCCACTACGGCACGTTGGGCTCGGCGAGCCCGCGGAAGCTTTTCGACGCCGCACTCATCGACCAAGCCACCGCCGCCGGCGCGACCGTCTGGACCGGGTGCGCGGCACGCGACGCCGACTTTGATGCCCACGGCACAATCACCGCAGTCCACACCGACCGCGGGCCGGTGCGCACGCGCTGGGTGATCGTCGCCGACGGGGTGCGCTCCCCCTTCGGCAAGCGCCTCGGCCGCACCTGGCACAAGGACCAGGTCTACGGCATCGCCGCCCGTTCCTACTGCACAAGCCCGCACAGCGAAGAGCCCTGGATGCACTCGCACGTGGAGCTGCGCGACCCGGCTGGTGAGATCCAGCCGGGTTACGGGTGGATCTTCCCGCTTGGCGACGGCACGGTCAACCTTGGCTGCGGCGCCCTGTCTACCGACGCGCGCCCAGCCAAGGTGAACACGAAGAAGCTGCTTGCCCACTACGCCCGCGAGCAGTCCCTCGACTGGGGCTTAGGCGAACCACAGGAGGTCACTTCGGCCCTGCTCCCCATGGGCGGTGCGGTTTCCAACGTGGCGGGGCCGAACTGGGCGCTGATCGGCGACACCGCAGCCTGCGTCAACCCGCTCAACGGCGAGGGCATCGATTACGGGATGGAAACGGCGGTCATGGCGGTCGAGCTACTCGCCGAGCGCGCCGACCTCACGCTCGCGTGGCCCTACGCGCTGCGCCGCGCCTACGGCGACGCCTTCGCGCTGGCCCGGACGGCGGCACGCCTTTTGACCTACCCGCAGTTCCTGCCTGCGGCGGGCCCGCTCGCGCTGCGCGGGCCTGGCGGGCGCTACCTCATGCCCGCTGCAGCACGGTTGATGGGCAACCTGATTACAGAAGAAGACACCGACCTCGTCGCCCGCGCCTGGCGCGCAGCCGGGCGAGTCGTGCCGCGCGGCAGCGCGCTGTGGGACGCTGCTTAACCAGCGCTTAGCCAGCCCGCGTCGCGCTGTGCAACGCCACAATGCCGGCGCTTAGGTCCTGCCAGCCCGCGTCCTGCCAGCCGTTGCGGTTGATCGCCGCGGCGAGCTCCTCCTGGTCCGGCCAGGCGCGGATGGACTCAGCGAGGTACTCGTAGGCCTCCGCGTTGGAGGAAAAGACCTTGGCTAAAAGCGGCAGTGCGACCGGTAGGTACTCCTTGTAGAAGGTGCGGAAGCCGGGCACGACAGGGGTGGAAAACTCGTTGACTACAAGGCGCCCGCCTGGCTTGGTCACGCGCGCCATCTCGCGCAGACCCGCTTCGAAGTCGTAGACGTTGCGCAGGCCGTAGGAGATGGTGACGGCGTCAAAGGTGGCGTCGGCAAAAGGCAGGTGCATCGCATCGCCCACCACCTTGGGCACGTCGCGGTCACGGCCGGCGGCAAGCATTCCCTGGGAGAAATCGCAGGCAACCACCCAGGCACCCGACTTGGCCAGCTCGACGGTAGAAACCGCGGTGCCCGCGGCCAGGTCAAGCACCTTCTCCCCCGGGGCGAGCCGGAGACGCCTGCGCGTACGACGCCGCCAGTACTTGTCCAGTCCAAAGGACAGGACGGTGTTGGTGAGGTCGTATTTTTCGCCCACGCCGTCAAACATGCCGGCGACGTCGAAGGGCTTTTTCTCCAGATCTGCCTTGGCCATAGGAATGCATTGTACGGCTCCACCCCACTTCCGTGGGTGTTCGCCGGAGCGCTTCTTGCAACTTCGTTGCACCGAAGTTTAAACTTCCCTCTACCAAGACACATCGAAAGAGAAAGACACACCATGATCCGACGGGCACTCGGCGTCTGCGCCGCCCTCCTCCTCGCATGCGGCACGACAAGCTGCGCAAACACCCCCTCCTCCGGCGATGAACCGGTCGTTTTGACCACTTTCACCGTCATCCAAGACATCGCCGCCAACGTCGCCGGCGAACACCTGCGGGTGGAGTCCATCACCAAACCTGGTGCCGAGATCCACGGGTACGAGCCCACCCCGGGTGACATCGCCAAGGCCTCCGAGGCGGATCTCATCCTGGACAACGGTCTCAACCTGGAGAACTGGTTCGCCCAGTTCGTGGCAGAGCTCGACGTCCCGCACACCGTGGTTTCCGAGGGCATCGAGCCGATCGACATCACCGAGGACGCCTACGCCGGCAAACCCAACCCGCACGCCTGGATGAGCCCGAAGAATGTGCAGACCTACGTGGACAACATCGTCGACGCCTTCAGCGAGCTCGACCCGGAGCACGCCGAGCAGTACGCGGAAAACGGGGCGAGCTACAAGGCGCAGCTGCAGGAAGTCCAGGACGAGATGACGCGCGAACTTTCGGCACTCCCCGAGCAGCAGCGCGCGCTGGTGACCTGCGAGGGCGCGTTTTCCTACCTCGCCCGCGACGCCGGGCTGCAGGAGCAGTACATCTGGCCGGTCAACGCAGAAAACGAGGCGACCCCGCAGCAGATCGCGCGCACCATCGAGTTTGTCAAGCACAACGAAGTGCCCACCGTCTTCTGCGAGTCGACCGTCTCCAACGCGGCCATGCAGCAGGTTGTCGACGCCACGGGTGCCCAACTCGGCGACACCCTCTACGTCGATTCCCTCTCTCTTGAGGACGGCCCCGTGCCCACCTACCTGGACCTGATCAAGCACGACTCTTCCGCCATCATCGAGGGCCTGACGGGGCAAGCATCATGACGCCCGCGATCAGCGTTGAGGGCGTGACCGTCCGCTACGGCGATGTGGAGGCCCTGCACTTAGCCAGCGTCGCCATTGCCCCGGGCCGCGCCTGCGGGCTCGTCGGCATGAATGGCTCTGGCAAATCCACCCTGTTCAAGGCGATCATGGGGCTGGTCAAACCCGATACGGGCACAGTGCAGATCAACGGCACGCACCCCGCCGCCGCACGCAAGGCCCAGGTAGTCGCTTACGTCCCGCAAAGCGAAGAGGTGGATTGGCAGTTCCCAATCACCGTGCGCGAAGTCGTCATGACCGGCCGCTACGGCCACATGGGCTTTACACGCCGCCCGCACCGTCGCGATGAGGACGCCGTCAATGAGGCCCTGGAGCGCACGCACCTGACCGACTTCGCCGATCGCCAGATCGGCCAGCTTTCGGGTGGGCAGAAGAAGCGCGCCTTCGTCGCCCGCGGCATTGCGCAGGGCGCGAGCATCATGCTTCTCGACGAGCCGTTCGCGGGCGTCGACAAGCAATCCGAAGCGACGATCACCGCACTGCTGCGCGAACTCGTCGACGAAGGCACCACGCTGTTTGTCTCCACGCACGACTTCGCTGCCCTGCCCGCGCTCGCCGAGGAATCCGTCCTGTTAAATAAGCGCGTGCTCATGCACGCCCCCACCGAGGACGTGCTGCGGCCGGAAAACCTCGCCCGCGGCTTCGGCATGACCCCAACGCACACGGAGGAACACGCATGATGTCACTCTTATTGGATCCGCTGAACTACAGCTTCATGGGCCGGGCGCTGGCCACCGCGCTGACTGCTTCCATCGTCTGCGCGATGCTGTCCTGCTGGCTCGTGCTGGTCGGCTGGTCGCTGATGGGCGACGCGGTCTCCCACGCGGTCCTGCCCGGCGTGGTGCTCTCCTACATCGTGGGCGCACCTTTCGCCGTCGGCGCCGTGCTCTTCGGCTTCCTCGCGGTCGCCCTGATCGGCCTGGTGCGCAACACCTCGCGGGTCAAGGAGGACGCCGCGATCGGCATCGTGTTTACCTCGCTCTTCTCCTTCGGGCTGGTGCTGATCTCGGTCACGCCCTCGCACACGGACCTAAACCACATCATCTTTGGCAACATTTTGGGCGTGTCCCGCGCGGAGATGCTGCAGGTAATCGGTCTTGCCGTGCTCGTGTTTGGCGCGCTGCTACTCAAGCGGCGGGATCTGACGCTCTACGCCTTTGATCCCATCCACGCGCACGCGATCGGGCTGAGCCCGCGCGCACTCGGTGCCGGGCTGCTCGCTCTGCTCGCGCTCACGACGGTGGTGGCGCTGCAGGTCGTGGGCGTGATCCTGGTTGTTGCCATGCTGATCATCCCCGGCGCGACGGCGTACCTGCTCACCGATTCCTTTGGGAAGATGCTGCTTATCGCCCCCGCCATGGCCGCCGGCTGCGCGGTGGTGGGCCTGTACTGCAGCTACTACCTGGACACCGCTACCGGGGCGATGATGGTGCTCGCGCAGGCTTGCGTGTTTACGCTCGTGTATCTTTTTGGGCCCCGGGGGCTGGTGCGTGCCCGGGCGCGCTCACGTACACCGCGTCAGTCGCAGCACGCCCCAGCGGAATAGTCACGCCGTCGGCCGCGTTTTGCACTTCCACTGCCCCGGAAAAGGGCGCGCCCTCGGCCACGTGGAGGTGCGAGCCGACGTTCAGGCCGTGGGCGTGCAGGAAGCGCAGCAGCTCCGGGTCTTCGTCGGAAATTCGCTCGATGACCACGTCGCTGCCCGGTTCCACCGTGCTCAGGGTGACCGCTTTGGGGGCGTTGATTGAGCCGTCGGCGGCGGGGATCGGATCGCCGTGGGGGTCGCGGGTCGGGTGGTGCAGCAGCGCCGACACCCGCTCCACTAAGAGGTCGGAGACGGCGTGCTCGAGCTGTTCGGCCTCGTCGTGGACTTCGTCCCAGGAATAGTCGAGTACTTGCACCAGAAAAGTCTCGATCAGGCGGTGACGGCGCACCATCTGCAGCGCGTGCGCCCTCCCCTGCTCCGTCAGCTGCACGGAGCCGTAACGCTTGTGCGAGACCAGCTCTTGGTCAGCCAGTTTGCGCACGGTGTCGGACACCGTCGACTGCTTCACGCCCAGCGCCTTCGCGATCATTGAGGTGGTAGCGGGCTGGTCCGACCACTCTTCAAGCTCCCAGATCGCCTTGAGGTAATCCTGGGTGCTTGCAGACAGGTCCGATACTGACATAGTCGGCCAGTCTACCCGGCCCTAAGCCCCGCGCGATTTCCGACGCCTCCCCGCCCACTTCGGCAGGGTGATATCGCGCCCGAAGAGGTTGACCACGTTGCTTCGGTAGCCCGCGCGCGCCTCCTCGTAGTAGCCGAGCAGCTGCTCGCACAGCGCGTCCCAGGTCTTATCCGCCACGGATTCGCGCGCGTTGTGCTTGAGTTCGTCCAGCCGGGCGGGGTCGAGCAGGTAGCGGGCGGCGTCGGGAAGTTCCTCGCTGAAGGTGTCGACCTCGAGCAGCAGGCCGTTTTCGCCGTCCTGGATCAAATCGATCGGCCCGCCGGCCTTCGGACCGATGGTGGGCACGCCCGAGGCCTGCGCTTCCTGGATGGCCTGGCAGAAGGTCTCGAACTCGCCGGTGTGCACGAACAGATCCAGTGAGGCGTACGCCCGGGCCAGCTGCTCACCGGACAGCGCGCCGGTGAAGACAGCCGAGGGCATGAGGTGCTCGAGCGCGTCGCGCTCCGGGCCGTCGCCCACGATGACGAGTTGGATGTCCGGGTCCTGCTCCAGCACCGCCAGGCGGCACACGCTCTTCTCGCTGGCCAGGCGACCGACAAAGCCGACGAGCTTCTTGCGGCCCGTGGGGTCCCACTGGTGCCGCAGCATGTCCGAGCGCTTGGTCGGATGGAACAGCTCAGCGTCTACGCCGCGGCCCCAGCGCTTCACGTTCTTGATGCCGTGGGCCTCCAACTCGCGGATCGCCTCCGAAGACGGCGCGAGGTTGAGCTGGCAGCGGTTGTGGATGTTGCGGGTCCAGTCCCAGGCCAGTGCCGCCACGGCGGAGAGTTGGTATTTGGTGGCAAAGCCCGCCACGTCGGTCTGGTACAGACCGACCGCGGGCACGCCCAGCTGCATCGCGGAAAACGCACCCGCCCCGCCGAGCACGAACGGGCTGGCCAGGTGGATGATGTCCGGGTCAAAGTCCGCGAGCGCAGCGGTGACATTCGTGGTGGGCACGCCGATCGGCAGCGAGTCCACCAGCGGCACGCGCATGGTGGGCACGCGCACGATGGGAAAACCGAGGTAGTCGGCGACTTCCTCCTGGAAGTCGCGCGCGCCCGGGGCGACAATCAGTGCTTCGTGGCCATTGGCCTTGAGGTACTCGAGCACCCGGAGCACCGAGTTGGTTACTCCGTTGATGTTCGGGAGGAATGATTCCGCGACTATTCCGACTCGCATACTTTGCTACCTTCCCATGTCCGTGCGAACACCACTCAACCGCCTGGCAAACTTTGTGATAACTCAACGTGAACGCTGCGGCACCCAGCGGCGCACCGCCAGCCACGCGGCCGCGAACACTATTGTTGCCACCACCGCTACCGAGGCGGCGGGAATGAGCGAGAGCGCCCAGCCGCGCCCCTCCACTTTGACCAGGTTGGGATCGCTCTTCGCGTACGTCACCCAGACCTGCTGGCCCTCCCCCAGCCCCGAGGGGTAGAGCAGCCCGCTCGGCGGGGAAAAGTGCCGGCCTTCGGCGTCCTGGTACTCAATCGAGGTGCGCATGGCGCTGACCCCGGTGACTGTGGCGATGCCGCGCCCGGGATCGGCCATGATGCGCGCGTCGTTCATCGCGGCCCCACCGACCATCGCCACCGCGCCCAGCATGGCGGCCAGGTAGAGCCCCAGCACCAGCTGCCCCGCGCGCCGCTGCCACTGGATCACTTGGTGAGCCTCTGCGCCAGCGCCCGCCGCGTCGCGCGCGTGGTGTCCACCTCGACAATGGTGATCGGGTTGGGCTGCACTTCCAGCTCGATCAAGGTCTCCAGCAACTCCGGCAGGGTGCCTGCGTGCGCGTAGGCCGCCCCATAGGCCTCGGCCAGCTTTTCGACGCCCGCGTCATGGCTCGTCCCGAACACCCGCTCAAAGTCGCGCGCCACCGACTCCGCGCCGGCCTCCAGCGTGTGGAAGATGCCGCCGCCGTTGTCGTTGGCCACCACGATGGTGAGGTTGCCCGGGCGTGGCTCGTCGGGGCCGATGAGGAGTCCGTTGATGTCGTGGAGGAAGGTGAGGTCGCCGACCAGGGCGACGGTGCGCGGAGCGCGGATCTCGTCCGGGTGCAGCGACTGGGTGGCCAGCGCGATGCCGACGGCTTGGGAGAGCGTGCCGTCGATACCCGCGGCTCCGCGCGCGGCATAGGTCGACACGCCGTCGAAAGGCATGCCCACCATGCTCACGTCGCGCACTGGATTGGAAGCGCCGACAACGAGCGTGTCGCCCACACCGAGTGTGTCGCACACCGCGGCCGCAACGTGCATGCCTGTCAGCCCGAAGTTGTCCTCCTGCAGCGCATCGCGCACGGTCTGGGCGCCGACCTCGCCCGCGGCCTCGCAGATCTTGATCCAGCTGTCCGTGGGCTGGCCCGTGGCATTGACCCTTGAGCCGCGGCGATCCGGCTGGCCGGTGAAGGTCTCGGTGCGCGAGATACCGATGACCTCGATATCCGGGTCAGCCATCAGCGCCATGACGTCGCGGTGCAGGGTGGGGTGCCCCACCACGATGAGCTGCTCCGGCTTGGTCTCCGCGGCGAAGTCGCCGCCGTCGTGAGAGATTGCCACCTCACTTTTAGCAAAGAAGCGCGCCGCCAGCGGGTGCACCTGGTGGAAGGGGGCGGGCGCGGTCGGCTCCGCGATGGTGGGCACGTGCTCTAGGCCGGGCACGTCCCAGGCTTCGTCTCCGGCGATGACCAGGGTGTTGCGAGTCAGATCCACGTCCACTGCGCCGTGGTCGGCCCAGGTAGGCGCGGTCTCAAGTCGGCCCGGGCCGACCCGGCGCGGCTCGCCTACCGGGGCGGGCAGCGTCTCGGGTACGAGCGGGGTGTCCAGCGCGACGTTGATGTGCACCTGGTCGGCGGCAAAGGAGACGGCCTCGGCCTCCTCGCGCGTTGCCACCTGCTGGGTGGCGGCGTAGCGGCCGAAGATACCGTCTTGCCAAATGGTTTGCGAGGCCCCCGTGCCCACCAGGTGGGCGGGCCGGTCCGCACTGATGATCGCCAACGGGGTGTGCGACATGTGCGCCTCCACCACGGCGGGCAGCGCATTGGCTACCGCGGTGCCGGAGGTCATGACCACGCCGACGTGGCGGCGCTGCACACGCGCGAGGCCTAAGGCGGTGAAGGCGGCCGAGCGCTCGTCGATACGCATGTGCACGCGGATGTCCCGGCGCGCCAAGAGTGCGTACGCGAGCGGCGAGTTGCGCGAGCCCGGGCTCATGACCACGTCGGTGACGTTGTCTGCCAGGCGTTGGGCGATGATGCGGGCCAGCTCAAGCGATTCCATGGTGGCCTATTCTAGCCCGCGCCTATTGGCCCTGGAGCAGCCCTTCGGCCCCCTGGCGCAGCTCGTCAAAGATGTCCTGGGCGCTCTCGCGCACGTCGTCGGGGACCTCCACCGGCGGTGCCTCGGGCAGCTCAGTGGGAAGTGGCTCCTCGCGGTCTGCGTCGCGAGTGTCCCTGCTGTCGCGGTCGCCGAAGAGCGAGGGCCGCTTCGTAGTAGTCGCGGTCGTGGTGATGGTTTCCGTCTGCGTATTCGTCACGGTCACCGGCGGCTTCGAGGCCTCAGCGGAAGCGCCCCGCCACAAGAAGAATAAGACGATGCCGGCGGCCAGCGCGATGGCGAGCAGGACGCCGAGCACCGTGGCCAGCGTGTTGGAGCGCTCCTCCGGCGCGGGCGGCGGGCCGGGCGGGTTCGGCTGCGTGTACTGGGGCTGCTCGTACTGCCCGTAGTCGTAGTACTGCTCCCGGTACTGGTCCCGGTAGGGCTGCTGCGGGTACTCCGGCTGCTGCTGGCGTGCTTGCTCGGCAGCGTCCGGGAAATACTGCTTCGGGCGGGGTTTGCGCGGTTCTTCCTCCGGAACGCCAAACTGGCGCGTCTGGTTATCCATGCAGATAGCCTAACGCGCCAGTTGTAGCGGGGTTGTAATCTACAGCACCAACCCGAAGACGGGGACTGCGAGGAAGTAGGTGGCCAGAGCAATCAGGACCAGTGCGATGGCGTTGAGCCACACGCCGCCCTTGATCATCTCGCCCATGGTGACGTAGCCCGAGGAGTACGCGATGGCGTTCGGCGGGGTCGCCACCGGCAGCATGAAGGCACAGGTTGCGGACAGCGCGACCGGGATGGCCAGCAGCAGGATGTTCATGTCGGTGGCCTCGGTCAGCCCGATCCCCACTGCGACGCCGCCCATGATCGGCAGGAAGGTCGCCGCGGTTGCGGTGTTGGAGGTCAGCTCGGTGAGGATGAGCACCAGCGCGGCGATCGCGAAGATGAGCAGGAATGTCGGTAGCACAGCCAGTCCCTTCGCTGCTTCACCGATCCACAGGGACAGGCCGGTAGAGGTGAACATTGCGGACAAGGACAGGCCGCCGCCGAAGAGCAGGAGTACGTCCCACGGCATCTCATTCGCGGTCTCCCAATCAAGCAGGCGCTTGCCGTTCTTCATGCCCGGCACGATGAACATGAGCAGGCCGGCGATGATGCCCACGATGGCGTCGTGGTAGGGGAAGTCCCACCCGTAGTGGTCGCGCGCCAGCGGCAGGAAGACCCACGTCAGGGCCGCGAGCGCGAAGATGATGCCGGCGGCGATCTGCGCGAAGGTCCAGGGGCCGAGCTTGCGGATCTCGTCCTGGATCAGCTCACGGCCGCCCGGGATCTGGTCAATCTCCGGCTTGAACACGGTGATCAGTACCAGCCATGCGATGACGGTGAACACGATGGCCACCGGCATACCAACGATCATCCACTGCCCGAAGCCAATGTTGATGTCGTGGGCTTCCTTCATGTAGCCCTGCAGCAGCGCGTTCGGCGGGGTACCGATCAGGGTGCCCAACGAGCCGATAGACGCGGAGTAGGCAATGGCGAGCATGAGCGCGGTAGCGAACTTCTTCTGGTTCTGCATCCCGCCCACGGAATCGGCGGTGAGCATGAGCACCGAGGTGCCGATCGGCAGCATGACCACGGCGGTTGCCGTGTTAGAGACCCACATGGACATGAAGCCGGTGGCCAGCATGAAGCCTAAGATGATGCGCTTTGGGCTGGTGCCGACGATCTTGACCACCACGAGCGCGAGTCGGCGGTGCAGGTTCCAGCGCTGCAGGCCAAGCGCCATGAGGAAGCCACCCATGAACAGGAAGATCGTGGCGGAGGCGTAGGGGGAGGACACCTTGGAGAACTCCGCCACGCCCATGACCGGGAAGATGGCAATGGGCAAAAGCGCGGTCGCAGCCAGCGGGATCGCCTCGGTCATCCACCACACGGCCATAAGCGCGGTGGTTGCTGCAACGACTCGCATCGCCTGTGCGGTGTACTCCGCTTCCGGGTCAGCACCGGAGGACTGGGCGACCGTCTCAGGCGCGTTCGCCGGGAAGATAAACCAAATGAGCGCGGCCAGCGCCACGCCCACAATCAAGCCGATGAGTTGTCGGCGCCATTCGCCTGGTTCTGGGGCTTTGGCCAGATCACCATCCGACAGCGCGGAAGAATCGTGCACAACGGGGGTAGACATGCCCCACCTACTTTCCTACCGTTCCAATACAGCGTTTACAGGGTGTTTGGTGTGATTTTTCACATTCACCTGTACTGAAAATTTTAACGCACCGGGTGTAAAACCAAACATTTGGGCAGTGGCTCCCCCGCGTACCCCACACCTGCTACCCCCGTATGTAGGGGAGGCATGCACGCACCCGCTGGAACCACCACGTTTCGCGTTCGGGTGCCGCACGCAGGCCGTGGAGGCGCTCCGGGTCGGGGGTGGTGCGGCGGACGGTGAGGCGGCCGTCGACAAGCGGACGCGGCTCGGCGACGTCTTCCACGAATAGGTTTTGCGTGGCCAGCCCGGCCGCGCGCGAGCCGGTGAGCTTCGCCGCGACCAGGCCGGCGTCCATGCCGACCGCCGTATCGAGCGCGCTGGCCACGGTGATGTCCAGGCCCAGCTCACGCGAGATGCGCGCCAAAGGCCGCACTCCCCCGAGCGGGGCGACCTTGCACACGGCGACGTCCGCCGCGGCCAGCTCGGCGACGCGGTAGGGGTCGCTGGCGCGGCGGATCGACTCGTCCGCCGCGATCGGGGTGCGCACGCGCCGACGCACCTCGGCGAGCTCCTCGACGCTGCCGCAGGGCTGCTCGACGTACTCCAGCTCCGCGATGCGGGCGAAAGCCGCGATCGCCGCGCAGGCCTCGTCGACGCTCCAGGCCCGGTTGGCGTCGACCCGCAGGCGCGCGTCGGGGCGCAGGGCGTGGACGCGGGAAAGGCGCGCGGTGTCGTCGGCAAGCGACTGGCCTGGCTCGGCCACCTTAATCTTGAAGGTGGACACCCCTTGCGGGTAGCGCGCGAGCACCGCCTCGACCTGCTCGGCGGGCACGGCGGGGACGGTGCCGTTGACCTCGACTGTGCCTGTGGCTTCGGGCAGGCCCTCGAATGCGGCCTCGATCCCGGCGCGCAGCCAGGCAGCGGATTCTTTCGGCCCGTACTCGGTAAAGGGCGCGAACTCGCCCCAGCCGGCGGGGCCGTCGATAAGCAGGGCTTCGCGGGTGGTGATGCCGCGGAATCGCACGGCCATGGGGAGGGCGACGACGTGCGCGCGCTCCAGGATTTCTTCAGCGGTGGGCAACATGCCCTCGCATGTTAGCGCCGCCCCAGCACCAGGGCCACCGGCCCTTGCGATGCTTGGCACGCGCCCTTGGCCGGGCAGCCGCCGCAGCCGCCCGCGCAGGAATCCTGCAGGTACTCGCGCTGCAGATGCCCAAGGGCCTCCAGCTTTTCGACGACCGCGTCCACCGTCTCCCGCCGCACCCCTGCCCGCGCGGCGATGTCGGCGCGGCTGACGGCACCGTCCTCGATGGCGGACATGACTGCGCGCATCGGGCTCGCCATTTACAGCACCACCTTGAGGATCTGGAAGGCGCCGACCGCCAGCACCCACGCCATGGCGAGCTGCAACACGAAGCCGAAGACGGTCCACTTCAGCCCAATCTCGCGGCGCTGTGCGGCGAGCGTGGCCACGCACGGGGTGTAGGCGAGCAGGAAGAGCATATAGGCCCACACCGCGGCGGTGGCGTGTCCGCCGGAAGCGGCGTCGAAGTCCTCGCGGATGGCGGCCGCCAGCGAGGCGTCAGTTGTCTCGATGGCCGCAGCTGCGTCCTCAGTGGTGCTGGTACCCGCGGTCACCGGCTCGCCCAGCCCGTAGGTCTGCGCCCAGCTGGAGATCACGGCCTCCTTGGCCACGAACCCGGTGATCAAGGGGCCGGCGAGCGACCAGGAGTCGAAGCCCGCGGGCGCGAAGACTGGGGCGATGGTCTCGGAGACTGCGCCGTAGACCGACTCCTGGGGTGCGACCTCGCCGAAGGCGGGCGCGTCGTCGGCGGCGAAGTTCGCGGGCGTGGACTGCAGCGCCCACACCGCGACCACGGTGATCACGATGATCTTGCCCGCGGTTTCCAAGAAGCCGCGCAGGCGCACCCACATCACGCTCAGCGCCAGGCGCGCGCCCGGCAGCTGGTAGGCCGGCAGGTCGATGACGAGCGGGGCCGCACCCATCGTGGCCCACAGGACGCGGCGCAGCACGATGCCGGTGCACACCACCAGCGCGATAGAGATCAGGTACATCAGGAAAACGACCGAGCCCGCGTGCTCCGGGAAGAAGGTCGCCGCCAGCATGACGTACACGGTCAGCCGGGCCGAGCAAGACGTAAAGGGCACGAGCAGCGCGGTGAGCAGCCGGTGGCGCTTATCCCCCAGCACGCGCGTCGCGGAAATGGCGGGCACGTTGCACCCAAAGCCCACGATCAGCGGGATGAACGCCTTGCCCGGCAGCCCCATCGCGCGCATCACACGGTCGGCAACCACGGCCGCACGCGCCATGTAACCGGAGTCTTCCAGCACCGCCAGGCACAAAAACATGAGCGCCATCAGCGGGGCGAAGGTGAGCACCATGCCCACGCCGCCGATCAGCCCGTCGATGACCAGGCCCTGCAGCCAGCCGATATCGGGCAAAAGGCTCGCGGCCACACCCGAGACGGGCCCCGTAAAGAAGGCCTCGAGCCCATCCTGCAGCGGCGCGGCCACCGTGGTGGTGATCTGGAAGACCAGCCACATCGCGGCGAGGAAGATCAGCGGCCCGGCGACCGGGTGCAGCACGAGTTTGTCGATGCGCTCGGTTGTGGTCTCTCGGGGCTCGTCGCCAAGCTTGGCGCGCTCGAGCGCCGCATCGACCCACGCGAAGCGGGCGTCTGCCAGGGCAAACTCATCTGCTTCTTCGGTGGGGCGCAGGGTGTAAGCGGGCAGGGCCAGTTGCTTCTCGACGCTTACACGCAGCCTTCCCACCTCCCGTTTGCGCGGATCCACCGCGACCACGGGCACGCCGAGCGCGGATGCCAGCGCCGCCGGGTCCACCGGCACGCCAGCAGCCTCGGCCACATCCATCTTGGTCAGCGCGATCACGATGCGGTACTCCACTTCCGCCAGCTGCGCGACCATGTAGAGCCCGCGCGCAATATTGGAGGCGTCGACCGCCACCACGACCAGGTCGGGGCGCTCGGTCGCGGGGCGCTCGAGCAGGAGTTCGCGGGTGAGCTCCTCGTCGGGGCTTTGCGGATCGAGCGAATACGCGCCCGGAAAATCGATGACGTTAAACGCCTCACCCTCGTGCTTCCACACGCCGCGGGAGACCTCTACGGAGGTGCCCGGCCAGTTGCCTGTCTTCACCTTCGCGCCAGTCAGCGCGTTGAAAAGGGTCGACTTGCCCGCGTTCGGCGCGCCGATGAGCGCGACGGTGGGCTGGCCTTTCACCGTGCCGTTGGGGGCTGGCGCGCAGCAGGAGGGCACGGTGTGCAGCTCGCTCATCGGGCTTCAACCTCAATTTGGCGCAGCGCCTCGGTGCCGAGCGCGTAGCGGGTGCTGCCAAGTTTGACCACGCGGCCACCGCCGGAGGTCTTTTGCGCGATGGTGACTTGCGCGCCGGGGCGCAGGCCCAGCTCGCTGAGTCGGCGGGTTGCTTGGGGTGCGGCGTTGACGGCGCAGATGGTGGCGCATTGGCCGACGTGGACGTCGCAAAGCGGGCACAGCGTGGGGGTTGCGGTGATGGTCTGGGATCTCATAGTTCCATTAAACTCCCCAATGGTTTAGGTAAGCAATACCTAACCTGCATACGGGGGTAGGTAGGCTCTCCCCCATGAGTTACACCACTGACCAGCCCTTCGACCCCACCCAGTGGCGCAGCGTCGAAGGCTTCGACTTCACCGACATCACCTACCACCGCCACGTGGGCGAAACCCGCGCCGACGGCATCGTGCGCATCGCCTTCGACCGCCCCGAAGTGCGCAACGCGTTTCGCCCCCACACGGTCGACGAGCTCTACCAGGCGCTCGACCACGCGCGTCGCGATCCCTCCGTGGGCGTAATCCTGCTGACCGGCAACGGGCCGAGCGAGAAGGACGGCGGCTGGGCCTTCTGCTCCGGCGGCGACCAGCGCATCCGCGGCCGCTCCGGCTACCAGTACGCGGGCGGCGAGACCGCCGAGACGGTGGACACTGCGCGTGTGAAGGCGGAGGGCGGGCGCCTGCACATCCTGGAGGTGCAGCGCCTGATCCGCACGATGCCGAAGGTGGTCATCGCAGTGGTGGGCGGCTGGGCCGCCGGCGGCGGGCACTCGCTGCACGTGGTCTGCGATCTGACGATCGCCTCCCGCGAGGAGGCGCGCTTCAAGCAGACGGATGCCGACGTCGGCTCCTTCGACGCCGGCTACGGCTCCGCGTACCTGGCCAAGATGGTGGGCCAGAAGTTCGCCCGCGAGATCTTCTTCCTCGGCCGCACCTACGGCGCGGAGGAGATGCAGCGCATGGGCGCGGTGAACATCGTCGCAGATCATGGGGCGTTGGAGGACGAGGCCATCCAGGTCGCGCGCGAGATCAACGGCAAGTCCCCCACTGCGCAGCGCATGCTGAAGTTCGCGTTCAACCTTGTCGACGACGGGCTCATGGGCCAGCAGGTCTTCGCCGGTGAAGCCACGCGCCTGGCCTACATGACCGACGAGGCCGTCGAAGGCCGCGACTCGTTCCTGGAAAAGCGCGACCCGCGCTGGGACGAGTTCCCGTTCTACTACTAGGGGTTTAAGGAGTTGTGGTGGGGGCGTATGCCCTCAGCCCTGCGTCATAAGTCCAGATCTCGCAGTCAATCTGCAACCGGTTCTGGTACATATTGGCTTCAACCAGGATCGACAGATCGCCCCCACCGACTCGCTCTTGGGCAAGGTCGTACCAGGTTCTTTGGGAATTGGCACCGTCGAGGAAAGAGCGGAGAAACGACTCTCCCCACTCGAAGTCGTGCAGAACCCATGGAGCTTCACGTTCACAAATACTCTCGAGCATTTTGCCGAATCGCTGAGCAATATCACGCCGACTATCACCGTTTTTGATCTGGGCGATGTGGTTCCCCGTCTCGATGACCGTCGTCACCGGTAGCACGAACTGAACCGAATTATCCTCCTGAAGTGCAACAAAGTCCTGTTGCGCTTTCTCCATGTCCTGGTTCTTGCCCGGTATGCGCAAAAGGTTGCTCAGCACACTGGTATCGATAAAGATCGCACGTCGGGACATCTCAAGCCCCGCTTTTAATACCGAATAGTGTATTCAGATCCGCGAAGCGTGTTTCAGTCGATGAATCATCGATGAGCTTGCCATCCGAAACTGCCTTGCCAAGAGATTGCTTCGACAGCTCTCGGGTGTAGTCGGGCAGATCTTGCAACTGGCTCACGTGACTTTGCCCCGTCTGTTCATCGCGGAAGCAGACGAGCACACTGTCATTGAATCGCCCCTCGATGCCGTCAAGGATCGCCGTACTGTGAGTGGTCACCAGGCACTGCGTCCCCTTCTCTGCCACCGCTGCCTCGAGTAGCGAGATGATTCGCTGCGCCTGCGAGGGGTGTAGGCCATTCTCAATCTCCTCGATAACCAGCTGCACTGCAGGACTGGGCCCGTTTCCGACCGCGACTCCCGGCAAGTTCACATCCAGGTTGTCCGTCGGTGACTTCAGCGCTGTCGCAATAGCGAGAAAACGCAATAAGCCGTCGCTCATTTCTCTGGCGGGTGTCCGGCCCGAAGCTTTTTCAGCCAAGGCGAGCATCACGTCCCCCAGATCAGAACTGGAGAAACTCAATCCTTGAATGTTCTTTCCGGCGACGTCGCTCACAAGCTGCTCGATCTCCGCAAAGATCTCGGGCGTACTCTGCTGAACCTGTAGGAGCGTGGCTGAAAGATTCTCGCCGGTGCGCCGCAGCTCATCATTGCCCTTAGGGACGTAGTTTCGCATCAGAGAAGGAACTGGGTCGAGGTGGTACACAGACTGCAGCACCCCCCGCACAGTCTCTGCCGCTTCAATGACCGATTTCTCGGCTCGGTTGGAGCCAGGCAGGGTCTGCAGAATTTGCACGAGGATCAGCCTGGTATCGCGGAAATGGAAGCTTGGATCTGCTCCTCGCTTACCGCTGAAAACCTCTGCGGTAATAAACGCAGCAGCATTCTCTTGCTTCTTCGTCTGAAACAAGCTTGCATGTGGCGATTTGGTGCCACTTTTCACGCTTAACCCCGGCCCAGTCAGCTTCTCGGATACCAGCCGAAGTTCGGGCTCCACCTGGACCTCGACATCGTAAACGTACTGATCCTTCGTCGCAGGATTCACCACTGTGCAGCCGATAGAAAAGCTCTTTGCTCCATGCGGCGCACACCCCCGGGAACCTCCGCGCACTGGCCCTCGAATAGATCCAGCCCCGTCCAGTGCCTCGACCATGTCTAGGCCTGTTGCAAGTCGGGCGAGCACTTCGAGCCCATCCAAGACGTTCGATTTACCGGAACTGTTCAGACCCGTCAGAAATGTCACAGGCCGGATAGGCACCACAGCATCATGGAACGACTTGAAAGCGCCTAAACGTAGCTCACTGAGATGCGCTGTATCCGCACTCAACGTCCAGCCTCCTTATCCATCAGGCTATTTCCGTTAGAAGCATAGTGGAACAGGCCCCACAAAGAAGTTGGGAAACTAGGCCGCGTATGCGCCCCGACGCCTTGCCAGCAGACGGTCGGCCACCAGCATCGCGACGAAGCTCACCCCGAACAGCGGCAGGAACGCCCCGACGGCGACGGTGAACACTGCGAGCACAGCCCAGTCGGTACCGGTCAGGTCTGCCCGGCCGGGCACGCCTGCGAGCGCGCCCTTCGTCGGGCGGCGACGCCACCACAGCATGTAACCCATGACAATCATGGCGCAGATCCCCACAGCCAGGGCGAAGAGCGCGAGCTGGAGCGGCAGGCCGAACATCACGCCCATGTGCAGGTAGATGCCCCAGGACGTGAGCTTGGAGAACAGCGGGAGCTCAGAAAACGGCAGCTTATCCACCACTTCGCCGGTCGCCCCGTTGACGCTCACCGCGTCGGAGGTAATGCGGCCGGGGGTCCAGCGCTCGCTGGCCTGCCATGCCTGCGAGGTGTCCTCCGGGATGAACAGGCGCAGTTGCCCGGTCAGCCCTTCAGCGCGGGCGGCGTCCAGTACGACAGCAGATTGCTCTGCGACCTGCTGGTCAGTCAGCGGATTCCCCGGAGTGCTGCTGACCGTGGTCTCGATTGGCTCCGCGTCGCCGCCGAGCCATTCGACAGTCTTATCCACGTTTTGCCCCGCAAACAGGGACCAGGTGATGCCGGTTGCGGAAAGGGCAAGCATTCCGACGAGCAGCCAGGTGCCCACCACGCCGTGCAGGTTCAGCACGCGACGGCGCTTGCCCGAGGTGTTTTTCAGTCCAGTGAACACCTTCTTGCCGGCGGTGCGCCACCACAGGTACAGGCCACCAAGCGCGATGACCCACAGCCAGCTAGCCGCCAGCTCCGAGTACAGCTCACCCGGCGTTCCCAGGTGGAGGTTCTTGTGCAGCGCGGAGATCCAGTGACGCATTGGCAGCTCACCCACGCCCGAGTAGCTCAGCTCGTCGCCGATCACAGCACCAGTGTGGGGGTTCACGAAGACGCTGCGTAGCTCGTCGTTGTCGGCGATCGATTCGTCGATGAGCAGCACGCGCGTCGACTCGGTTGGAGTGGAAGAGGGCCAGACCTGCGCGACCTCCATCTCGGGGTGCGAAGCCTGCGCGGCGGCAACCTGGTCGGCAAGGGGCGTGGAAGTTTCTTGCGTCTCGACGGTGAGCACATCACGGTAGAACACGTTCTCCATCGTGGGAGCTAGCGCGTAGAGGCCGCCGCTGATGGCAGCGACGAGGATGAACGGGGCGACGAGGAGCCCTGCGTAGAAGTGGATGCGGCGAACGAAGGCGGGGAGCCCGCTCCTCGGTGAGCGATGCGTACTCAAAGCCTCCGCCGGTTTTCGCATCGCCGCTTTTGTTGGTGCTGTCACATTCATACTTTCGGTTGATCGTGAGGGACACCAAGTAGTCGCAGATCACATCTCTCCGGTTCCCTCGGGGGTAAACTTTCGTCGTTTTACCTGTTTACAGCGAGCGCTCCCCTACCCCCGCCGCAGGCGGTCTTTATGAACGCCCAGCCCGCTGCCCCACCAGCACCCGGCGCGCGCCAGCCCACGCCCCGGCCACAAGCACTACCCCGCCCACGAGCGCGACCCCCACGCGCAGCGGGCTGGTCGCGGTCTCGGCCCAGGCCGGCACGGCGAGCACCCACAACCAGCTGCCCGCCAACACGTCGCCGCCGATGGTTACGGAAAGCACGGTCCACGCAAGCGTCGCCGCGAGCGTCCACGCAATACCGAAGCGCGCAGTAATAGCCAGCGCACACAGGGCGAGCGCGCTGGTCGTCAGCAGCGCGATAACAGCACCGATGAGCCCGATTCCGCCGGTCAGCGCCCCGAACAGCACCACGAGCGCCACCACCGCGCACACCCACGCCAGCAGCGCGGTCGCCACGCGCGGGTGTTCG
The DNA here is from genome assembly GCF_000739455.1 of Corynebacterium imitans. Classification (NCBI taxonomy): domain Bacteria; kingdom Bacillati; phylum Actinomycetota; class Actinomycetes; order Mycobacteriales; family Corynebacteriaceae; genus Corynebacterium; species Corynebacterium imitans. The sequence goes on along the minus strand of NZ_CP009211.1, from coordinate 329,162 downwards.
ACGCGCATGAGCTGCCACGCGGGTCGCAGCCGCGGCCACACTAGAGTGGGCAGCAGTCCCGCGCCGACCGGCAGGATCAGGTAAATACTCAACGCGCGCCGCACGTCGACGGGGTAGCGCATCGCCACCAGCATCACCAGCGCAGTGAGCAGGAGCAGCACGCTTAACGACGCCACACTCCCCGCCCTTTGCACACCCCGCAGCGCCGCTACGAAACTCACGTGCGGCGGGCGCGTCACTGCATGCCGCGACTCCTGCGGAGCGGCCACGACGTGTGTGGTCTTGCGCCGCATGCGCTGCCTACGCGGTGGCGTCCACACCGCGCACACAGCACCGACCGCGGCGAGCAAGAGGCACAGCGCGAGCGGCGCCCACGGCGACTGGCCGTCCAGGGCAGAGCCGGGGTCCAGCGGCAGCAGGTTGAATTGCAGCCCCATCAGTGGCAGTTCGAGGCGCAGCGGCCAAGCTGCGGGGTTGGCCCACCACCATTCGCGGTCGCAGAAGTACCCGAGCTCGACCTGGTAGAGCAGCGCAACGAGCAAGGTGGGCAGCATCCCGATCCGACGCACCAGTGCGGCAGCTACGCCAGCCACACCGCACATACCGACCCAGACGGCGGCACCGACGGCGAACACCGCGCCTACGCCATCAAGTCCGAAGACGGAGGCAACCAGCCAGTTCACCCCGAAGTCCGCGAAGCAGAACGCACCGAGCGCAGTCCACACGAGAACGAGGCGAGCCGCGCGCACCCGGCGCGGGTCCACCGGACGCCAATCGGTCCCACCAGAGCGTGCCTTGCGCTCGCGGGCCTCCACCACGCCGGCAAACAGTGCCGCAACCGGCGCGGCAAGGGCGGTAACCAAAAGCCCCTGCCAGTTCATTAGGTCGTGCGCGGTCTCGACCTGGCCCGCGAGCGAAAAGGCGGCAAAAACACAGCCGAGCAGTAGGCCCATCCCGGCGAGCCACCACAGGGTCGAGCCACGCGAGCGGATCCATTCAGAGCGCAGGTAGTTCACCGGGCTCCCCCGTTCCCGTCGGAGGTGAGCCGGAAGAAGGACTCCTCCAGGTTCGGGCCCAGCTCGGCAAGCTCACCTGCAAAACGCACCTCGCCGCCGGCGATGACGGTGGCGTCGACGGCCATGTGCAGGACCTCACCGAGTTGGTGGGAGCTAACCAGCACGGTGCGCCCCGCTGCGGCGTATTCGCGCAGGTAGACGCGCAGGTGGGCGATGCCTTCGGGGTCGAGGCCGTTCTGGGGTTCGTCGAGAATGAGCACCTCGGGCTCGCCGAGCAGAGCCTGCGCCAGCGCCAGCCGGCCCTTCATACCGGTGGAGAACGCGCCCGCCTTCTTCTTACCCGCGTCCTGCAGCCCCACAAGTTTCAGAACGCGGTCCGCCTCCGACTCGGGCAGGCCGAGCAGTGTGGTGTGCACACGCAGGTTGTTGCGAGCGCTCAGGTGGCTGTAGAAGGCGGGGTCGTTGATGGAGGCTCCCACGTGGCGCAGATTCGCCCGTGCAAAGGGCTGACCCATGAGCGTGACCTCGCCGGCGTCGGGCGCGAGGAGCCCGAGCAGGGCCTTCATGAGCGTCGACTTGCCCGCACCGTTGGGCCCGAGCAGGGCGTGGACGCGGCCGGGGGTGGTGAGCAGGGAGACGTCGGTAAGCACGCGGTGGCTGCCGTAGGAAACGGACACGCCCTCGCAGGCCAGCTGTGATGAAGTCATGCCCCCGATTCTCGCGACCCGACGCCGACGCCACATCGCCCCGCGGGCGGAACTTAGCTCCTCCCGTGGGAGGAGATGCCGGCGCGCTGCGCGATGAGCACCAGCGCGATCCGGTCGCGCGCGCCTAATTTGGACAGCAGGCTGGACACGTGCGTTTTCACGGTGGTCTCCGCGATGTACAACTGCTGCGCAATCTCGGCGTTGGTTGCCCCGCGGCCGACCTCGGCGAGCACGTCCAGCTCGCGGGCGGTGAGCCCGTCGATCTGTGCCCTGGCCGGAGGCTCGCCTGCCCCTTCGCGCGCCCACTGCATCACACGCCCCGTTACCCCGCTGGCCAGGACGGACTCGCCACTCGCGACGGTGCGTACCGCGTCCGCGAGCACCTCCGGGTCAGCGTCTTTGAGCAGGAAGCCGTGGACGCCGGCGGCGATGGCGGACTGGATCAGCGCGTCGTCGTCAAACGTGGTCAGCATCATCACACGCGTGCCCAAGGGCAGGATTTCCGACGCCGCCGCGATCCCGTCGAGCACCGGCATGCGAATATCCATCACCGCCACGTCGATGCGGTGCGCCCGCGCTTGCTCCACCGCTTGGGCCCCGTCCTTTGCTGTGGCAACCACCTCCATATCCGGCTGCGTGGAGAGGATGGTGGACAGGGCGGAGAGGAGGAGCAGTTGGTCGTCGGCAAGCAAGATGCGAATCATCGGCCCAGCTCCGCGCGCACAATAAAGGTGTTTCCGTGCTGCATGGTCTCAAGCGTGCCACCCGTGCTCGCCGCGCGCTCGCGGCAGCCCTCGAGGCCTGTGCCGGTGCCGGGCCGTGGACGGATCGGCCCGGTCGAGGTGATGGTCACGGTGCACCGCTGCCCCGCATCGACTCGCACACGCACCTCCGGGTCCTGTTGGTGGCGCGCGGCGTTGGTCACGGCTTCGGCGACGATGCGGTAAGCAGCCACGCTGCTCACGGCGGGGACCTGCGGCAGGGTGCCCTCAAGCGACACGTTGACCCCCGCCTCCTGGAAGCGGCGCAGAAGCTCTGGCAGCTCCTCAGCGCCAGCGGTCGGCGAGAGCACTACGCCCCCGTCGCGCAGACCCCGCACGAGCTGTCGCATGTCTGCAAGCGCAGCACCCGCCTCTTGGCTGATCTGCGTCAGCGTTTCGCGCTCGTTGCCCGCCGCGAGCCCCGCGTTGGCCTGCACCTTGATCAGCGTGAGCGTGTGCCCCAGAAGGTCGTGCACATCGCCGGCAATGGCCAGCCGCTCATCCTCGCGCGCCTTGTGTAGCCGCTCCCGCTTGGCCCGATCCTCTTGCGCCAGATTCGCCGCCACCAAATACGCCACCGCGCACACCGCCCAATGCGCCGCAAGCGTGAGCCCCCAGTCGATCCCGCGCCGGTAGAACAGGACAAGACTCTCGTCCCACGTCCACATAAACGGCGAGGCAAAGGACCACGCCATCGCCGCGGCAAGCACGCCGTAAGCGAAGCGCCCGCCCGCAAACCTCCGCGCGACGAACACGGCGACCGGCACGGCGAGCACCCACACCGTGTAGCCCAGGTTGATCGGCGCGAGCATCCACACCGCCGACCAGGTCGCGTTCAGGGCAATCATGCTTGCCGACGCCCACCTCACCCGCGCCCGCAACGCCCCGAACGCCGCGACGAAACCCCAGGACAACAAAGCTTGCGCCCACCCGAACACGTCGCTCGGGTCCGCACACGCGCCGACGGTGTATACCAGCGCCAGCACTGCGGCAGGTGCGGCGAGCACTGCGTCGACCGTACGCCACCGCACCGCTCACAGCCCCCGCACGAACTCGGCGAAACCCGGCGCGGTGAACTCCAGGTAACCGTAACTAGAGGTGTCGATGAGCCCCTTGTCTAGCAGGGAGCGTCGCGCCATGCTCAGGTCGTTGGATTCGCGCCCCATTGCCTCGGCGATCGCGCTGCGTTTGACAGGCCTGTCTCCGACAGCCTCACCAGTGGCAGCCATGGCGCGCAGCATCCGCGCTTCCGCGGGTGTGGCCTTCTTCCAGCGGGCGCGGAAGAAGGTCTGGCGCATCTGGTTGAAACCCTCGCCCGCTGCCTCAACTTGCGGCACTTCCAACACGGTGCCGGGACCGGGGAAGCCGGCGGCGCGCCATGCCTCATCACCGATCACCTGCATGAAGTAGGGGTAGCCGCCCGCGAACCCGAGTGCCGCCTCGAGTGCCTCGGCGGACCAGCGGACCCCCTTCGCCGCGGCGAGGCTATCCAGCGCGTTGCTCGCCTGCGCGTGGGTGAGGTTGTGCAGGTGCTGGTAGCCGAAGCGTTCGGCGAAGCTCACCGCGTCCGTCACCACGTCCTGGGTGTGGCTCAGGCCTGCGGTGTAGGCGGCCATGGGCAGGTCGCGCTGCTCGGACTGCATGTGTTGCCAGGCGTAGGCGAGCGCTTTGATGCCGTCGGCGTCCGCGCTCTGGATCTCGTCGATGAACAGCACGAGCCCGCGGGAGCGCTCTTGAGCCGCTTCGCCTGCGGCGGCGAGCAGTTTTTGCAGCCGGCGGCCCTGGCTGCCCGTCTCCGGGCTCGTGCGCGGGGCCGTCCCGCTCACGGAGACGCCGGCGACTTCGACTTTTGCGGAAGTAATGAGGGTGCGCAGGGCGTCGACAAGCGAGCCCTGCCAGGTGCTGGAGACCTCTTCGAGCGCTTCCACGAGCGCCCCGAGCAGCGGCCCGTCGCCCGCGGTGACCCAGAGCGTGTCGAAGCCCTTGGCCGCGGCGTCGGCTTGCGCGGCGCGCAGGAGGCTCGTTTTGCCCACGCCGCGCGGGCCGGCGAAGACTTGGATGCGGCCGACAAAGCGCGGCTCGACGATGATGAAGGCGAGGTCGCGGCGGATGTCTTCAAGGATCTGCTCGCGGCCGAAGACTTCGGGCGCGATTTCGCCTGGGGTGTACGGGCTGGGCTGCATGCCACCTTTATACCTCTTTATGACTCGCCGAGTCATAAAGAGGTATAAGCACTGCTAGGCTATTTCCGTGACCAAGCGCCTTGAGATCCTGCCCGTCGACCCCGCAAACCCGCTGGCGATTATGCCCGCCCTCGAGGAGGCGCTCACCGGCCAGCGCGCGCTTTTGCCCGTGCCCGCCGACGACCCGACGCGCGCGGACCTGCTGCGCAACACGCAGGGCGTGGGCCAGCCTATCGACGATGACGTGGCGCTTGTCGTCGCCACCTCCGGGTCCACGGGCCGCCCCAAGGGTGCCCTACTCACCGCGGCAAACCTCATTTCCAGCGCGGACGCGACCCACCAGGCACTCGGCGGCCAGGGTCAGTGGCTGCTTTCCATGCCCGCCGCCTACATCGCGGGCATCCTGGTGCTGGTACGTAGCATGGTCGCGGGTGTCGAGCCCGCCTACCTGGATCTTTCCCACGGCTTCAGCATCAACCAGTTCGCCGAGCGCGCCGAGGAGCTCGCGGCGACCGGCGAGCGCTGCTACACCGCCATCTCGCCCCACCAGCTGGCCAAGGCCACCTCGAGCCTGCAGGGCATCGATGCTTTACGACGCTTCACCGCCGTCCTCGTCGGCGGCGCCGCCACCAACCCGCGCCTTTTGGATTCCGCGCGCAAGCTGCGCATCAACGTGGTGACCACCTACGGCTCCTCGGAAACCGCGGGCGGCTGCGTCTACGACGGCACCCCGATCGCGGGCGCGCGCGTACGCGTCGACGGGGGCCGCATTATCCTTGGCGGCCCGATGGTGGCCAAGGGCTACCGCGGCCGCGTGGAGCCGAACCCCTTTACCACTGACGCCGACGGCCAGCAGTGGTTCACTACCTCCGACGCCGGCCACATCGATGGCGGCACCCTTACCGTCGAGGGCCGCCTGGACAACGTGATCTCCTCCGGGGGCTTCAAGCTGCAACCGGAGGTGCTCGAGCACTTCCTGCTTGCCCAGCCCGGCGTGACCGGTGCCTGCGTCGTCGGCGTGCCCGACGAGCGCTTCGGCCAGCGCATCTGCGCCGCCTACACCGGCTCCGCGTCAGTCGCCGAGCTGATGGACGCGTTCGAGGACCTGCCCCGCTGGCAGGTGCCAAAGGAGCTGCGCCCCATCCCCGCACTCCCCCAGCTGGGCCCGGGCAAGGTGGATCGCGCGGCGGTGGCGGAGCTCTTCGGCGGGCGCTAGTTTTTCCGCTAGTTTTTCCGCGTTTACGCTCTCGCAACACGGTGTCCTGCACACTTTGGGCTGTACATACCCATCCCTCACCCAAGGAGGACACCATGAAACGTCTCACCGCTTGCGTCGCCGCATCCGCGATCGCGCTTTCCGCATTCGCCACACCCGCGCATGCCGCAACCGTCGCCGAGAAGGACAAAGACGGCACCTGTGCGGTCAGCCTCACTGCCGGCGAGAAGCAGTTCATCTCCTCGCTTTTCGACGAGTCAAAGGCCATCGGCGAGCACGAGCAAGCCCGCGATTTCGTCGCCGCAGTCGAGTCCGTCTACCCCGGCGTCATCGCGGAAAACGAGAAGGCACTCAAGGGCGAGGAGGCTGACTGGACCAAGGTGCTGCCGGCCCAGCTCGTTGAGAAGTACGCGAGCGCGCAGAAGACGCTGAAGGAGACCCAGCCGACGACGGAGCGCACGCTGGAGGACATCAACACGGATTCCTGGCACGTCGGCCCCGAGACGAAGCCCCTCGAGCTGCCCTTCGCTGTAGCGAAGAGCGACGCCGCACTGTACGACGCCTGGTCGACCACGCCTGCCGGGAAGATCGCGATCAAGCAGATGCAGCTTAGCGACGCCGACGTCGCCGCTGCCGCAGCCTGCGCCAAGGGCACCCAGGCGAATGTGGAATACCCCACCGCGAAGCCAGATCTGAACGTTCCAGCCATCATCGGTGGGGTCGTCGCAGCGCTGTTGGCGCTGCTCGGGCTGCTTACCCTGCCACAGCTCGGCCTGAAGCTGCCGAAGCTACCGATGCTGGGCAAGTAAGTAGCGCTTAGAACTTGGCGATCGGGCCGAGCACCCTATCTACATGCTGCGGCAGCAGCAGGGCGATCAGGGACAGCAGGCCCGCCAGACCCGCGATGGTCAGCAACGCGATCAGCCACGGCGACTCGGCAGAGGAGCCAGTGGTGGTACCCGGCTGCTCGTCGGCCTGCTTCATCTTGTTCTCGAAGGTGAGGTTGTGGTTGATCGGGTCGATGCCGAGCGCGTTCAGGCTGGCGAAGAAGAGGTCAGTCTGGTCGATCTGGCCGGTCAGGTTGGCCGCACCCGGGCCGGAAGCTGCGACGCGCAGCTGGGCACCGGTGTGCTGCTGGCCGCCGAGGGCGTCCTCGTCCTCGTTGGTCTTAGAGGTGGCGAAGTTGACCGCCATGGTGGAGCCTTCGACCGTGGTCAGCTGGGTCACGCGGCCAGCGGTGTTGCTGTCCTCGTAGGTGATCTGCGCGGTGTGTGCGTGATCTGCGGTCGCGACGATGAGGGTTTCCTCACCGGTCTTCTCCACCCACTGCTGCACGGCCTGGACGGCCTCGTCGAGCTGGCCAACCTCGCCGATCAGGCCGCAGGCGTCTGCGTCGTGGTCGGCCTTATCCGGGGAGGCGGACTCGACCTGGAGCAGGAAGCCCTTGTCATTCTGCAGCAGCTCCAGCGCCTTGGTGGTCATGTCTGCCAGACGCGGGGTCTCCGCGGTGAACTCCGGGTTTGCCACACACGTCGCCGGAGCCATGTCGCCGCCGTCGGTGGTCGGGATGGACTGGTTCAGCGTACGCGGCATGTTGCCCTCGGAGAACAGGCCCAGCACCGGCTTTTCTGCGTCTGCCTTGTCAACGGCGTTGAGCTCGGAAAGATTGGTCGCGACCTGGTAGCCGTTGTCCTTCGCGTTCTCCAGCACCGTCTTGCCTGCGGTCCAGGTGTTGCCGTCCTCGCCCCACTGGCCGCCCTGCACGACCTCGGTGTTGAAGTACTTCATGCCGCCGCCGAGAGTGACGTCGGCGCGCAGGTCGACGATCTGCTCCGAGATGGAGCCGAGGCCGCCGTTCTCGCGCAGCTGCTCGCCCTGCGCCACCTTCTTATCACCAGACGGCGCGTAGTAGGAGCGATCAAGCGCGTGTGCGGCAAAGGCCGCCGGGGTGGCGTCCTGGATCTCCGCAGTGGAGACGTTACCGATCTTCATGCCCTTCGCCTTGGCCAGCTCGCCGAGGGTAGCAACCGGCTTGCCCTTGCTATCGACGCCAATCGCGCCATTGTAGGCCTTCACGCCAGAGTTCCAGGCGGTGCCGGTCGCGGCGGAATCCGGGACGTAGTTCGGCAGGCCGGTCTCCTTGTCCAGGGAGAAGGTGGTCAGGTAGCCGGTGTAGTCCAGGTTGTCCAGGCCGTCGAAGCGGCCCGCGGAACCCTTCAGGTAGTTGCGGGCGGCAGTGATTTCGGAGTCTCCCGTGCCGTCGCCAATCAGCAGCACAACGTTCTTCGCCTTCGCGTTATCGATGCCCTGACCGGCGGTGCCGAACTGGGCGCAGTCGCCGACCTTCGGTGCGGCACCTTCAGAGACGAGGTAGCACAGCTGGTCGCCCGGCTTCGCCTTGGAGCGGGTAGCCAGCGACATGACCTTGTTACCCTTGTTGATCTCCCACGGATCCTGACCGCCCTCGGTGCCGCCGTTGAGGCCGAGCGCGTTCGCCATGACGTAGAAAGCGTCAGTCTGGTCGAGCTGACCGTTGACGTTCTCGGAGCCCGGGCCGAAGCCAGCGATGCGCACCTGGGTGCCGGTGTGCATCATCGACTTGGTCTCCAGCTCGCCGCTTTCATTGATGGACCACGGCTGGGTGCCGAAGCCGACGGACATCACCGCGCCGCCATCCTTCTGCGACTTCAGACGGGTCACTGCGGATACCGACGGACGGCCGTCCGGCACGATCTCTGCGGTGTGTGCGTGGTCAGCCGTGACCACGATGAGCGTGTTCTTGTCCTTCTTGGCAAAGTCGAGGGCTTCCTTGATGACCTCGTCGATCTGCTCCGTCTCACCGATCATGCCGCAGGCGTCAGCGGCGTGGTCCGCCTTGTCGATGGAGGCAGACTCCACCTGGAGGAAGAAGCCCTTGTCGGACGAGGGGTCGTCGAGAAGCTCGATTGCCTTCTTCGTCATCTCCGCCGCCGTAGGCTCGTTGCCGGTGTCCTGCGGGGTGCAGGTCTCCGGCTCCTTGTCGGTGGCGTTGCCCGGGACGGTCTGCTCGTAGCGGCGGGTCATGTTGCCGTCGTTGAACAGGCCGAGGACCGGCGCGTCCTGGTTAGCCACGGTGATCGCGTCGAGGCCAGCCTTGTCATCGACGATGGTGTAGCCCTTGGCCTCCGCGTTCTCGCGCACAGTCTTGCCGGCTTCCCACTCCGCGCCGCCGTCGTGCTTCTCGGTGAGGAAGGGGTTACGGTTCTCGCCGCCCGCCTGCACCTCGGTGTCGAAGTACTTGCGGCCGCCGCCAAGGGTGAGGTCCGCGCGGGTGTCGATGATCTGCTCGGAGATCGAGCCCAGGCCGCCGTTCTCACGCGCCTCCTTGCCCTGCACGACCTTCTTCTCGCCCGACGGCGCGTAGTAGCCGCGCTGGGAAATGTGCGAGTGCATCGCGCCCGGCGTGGCGTCCTGGATCTCGGCGGTGGAGACGTTGCCGGTGCGCATGCCGGCGTTCTTCGCCATCTCAATCAGGTTCTCGTGCGGTGTGCCCGCCGCGTCGACAGAGAGCGCACCGTTGTAGGTCTTCGCGCCGGTGGACCAGCCGGTGGCGGACGCCGCCGAGTCGGTCACGTACTGGCGCTTGCCCTCCTGGGAGACGGCGAAGGTGGTGTACGCACCCGAAGCCGTCAGCTCGTCCAGGCCCTCGAAGCGGCCGTTCGCACCCTTGAGGTAGTTACGCGCTGCGGTGATCTCCTGGTGGCCCATGCCATCGCCCAGGATGAAGATCACGTTGCGGGCCTGGGCGTCGGTGTTGCCCTGCCCGCCCTTGCCAAACTGGGTGCAATCCCCCGGCTGCGGGACGTGCACCAAGTTGCCTTTAGCATCAAGGGTCACACAGGACTCTTTGCCGTTAAAGTTCTGCTCTGCCGGTGCGGCGGAAGCTGTGGGGAGACTCGCCAGAGCCAGCGCGGAAGCGCTGACCACGGCGGTCAGAGTTTTAAACGGAATACGCATGTGGGGTTCCTTCACATGAAAAGCCAAGAAAATTGGATGGTTGTTCAACCGCCACACACCATAAATCCAGCAAATTTCCAATACGGAAAACCCAGATGAACTTTAGGTGACGACAAAAACGTAGTTAAGGGCGCTACCCGAGTAGCCGGGTAGCGCCCTTTATTTGTGCTTAGCGCGGATTACTTCTGGGAGGAAGAACCGTCCTTCTCAGAGGAGGTCTTGCCCTCCGCCGAGGATCCCAGCACGGTCAAGCCGTTGTCAAAGCCCTCCTCGCGGCAGGCCTGCGCGATGAGCACGCCGGTGAGGCTGAGCGCGGCGATGGCACCGAGTGCGATGCCCAGCGGCTGCAGCTGCTCGCCGTAGCCCGCGAACTGGCGGTTGACGGCGTCGGCCTGTGCCTGCAGCTCGCGCATCCACTCGGGCTGCTCAAAGTTGTGGCCGTGGCCGCCCCGACCGAAGTCGGTCTCCGGCAGGGATTCCTGCACGCGGCGGTTGAGTTGGCCAACCGCCTGCTGGATCTGCGGGCCGAATGCCTCGTTCACGCCGTAGCCAACACCGGCCAGCAGGCCGATTGGCAGCAGCCACAGGATCGGGCTGTTTGCCGCAAACGCGTTGGCGACGCAGCGCTTCGCCTTCTCAGACGAACCCTTGGACGGATCCTGCGGATCAGCCGGAACGCTCGGCTCCGTTGGGTCGGTGGGCTCGGTGGGCGCAGTCGGTTCCGTCTTCTTCGTGCCCACCTTGATGATGAGCTTCTGCGCAGGAACCTCGACGACGCTGCCGTCCTCGCGGTGGATCCGCTCGCCTGGCTTGCCGGGCTGCACGATCTCGTGCTTGCCAGACTCCAGGTTCGGGTCCTCTACGATCTCGTAGTCGTAGGCGAGCTCTTCGGTCCAGCTGGTGCGCTTCGACGGCTTGCTGCCCACGCGGACCACGCGCTCGACCGGCTGCTCCACCAGTTCGGCGACAGGCTTGCCATCAACGATCTTGATGACGTACTTGCCGTCCTTACCTGCGACGTCCTCGACCTCTTCGCCTGGCTCCAGGTTCGGATCGAACACAACCCGGGTGGTGTAACGGACATCGATCTCAATGCCGCCCTCAGGAACCGGCGTCGGATCCTCCGGCTCGCCCTCAGGCTTCTTCGTGCCGATAAGGATGACGTGATCCTGCTTCTCAATCAGGGTCTCTTCCGAGCCATCAGACTTGTGGTGCACCAGGCCCGGCTTGCCCTCGTGCTCGACCTTGTGCTGGCCAGCCTCGAGCGTCGGATCGAGCTTGACCTGCACCTCGAACGGGATCCGCTCGTTCCACTCAACACCATCCGCCGGCTTGGTGCCGACGCGGACGATCCGCTGAATCGGTTCCTTAGTCGTCTTTACGGAAGGCTGGCCATTTTCGACGGTCACCTCAACCTTGCCGTTTTCACCCTCCTGCTCCACGATCTCCTCGCCCGGCTTGAGCGTCTCGTCGTAGATGATCCTCGTGGTGAACGGCAGCTCGACCTCCTTCGGAGGCACCGACGGATCCGGCGTCGGCTCCTCCGGCTGCTCCGGTTCATCAGTCGGCGGCGTCGGCTCGTCGGTAGGCGGCGTCGTCGGCGGAGTCGGCTGTTCCGGCTCATCGGTCGGCGGCGTCGGCTGCTCAACCTTCTTGGTGCCGATGCGGATCACCGCGTTCTTCGGCTCCTTGGTGCGCTCGGTTGTCACCTCAGGCTCGCCGGACGGCTTGCCGTTGACAAGCTTCTGCGTGGTGGTCACAACCTCCTCGCCGAATTCGCCGTGCTCGATGACCTGCTTGCCCTCTTCGAGGTTAGGGTCCTCGATGACCTTGGTCTCGAAGTCGACCGAACGGGTCGTCTTAGACACCAGCGCGTTGTCCTCGAGGCCCGGGCCGTACTCGACGATCCGCGGAGTCGGCTCAGTACGAGACGATTCCTCGGTCTTTGCGGCTTCACCGCTGGTGCCCGTGAAGGTGGCCGTATAGGTTGTCTCGCCGTCCTTACCTTCCTGGACGACCCTGACCTCACCCGGAGCAAGGTTCGGGTTCGCGCGCAGCTCAGTCGGGTACGGGATCGGCTGCTTCCACTCAACCTTGTCGGATGCGGTTGCCTGCTTCGTACCGACCTTGATCACCTGGGTGACCGGCTCAGTGCTGGTCGTCTCACCACGCGTGGCCTCGACAACCTTGCTGTTCTCAATTTTCTGGGTGATCTTGGTGATCTTCTCACCAGGCTTGCCCTCAGTGACGACCTTGTACTCGCCAGCCGGGATCTCCGGGTCGTACTCAATCCGGGTGTCGAACGGGATCGGCAGCTTCTCTTCCAGCTCGTACGTGCCATCGGTCATGGAACCGACACGGACGATCTGCTTCTTCGGCGCCTTCGTCTCTTCGATGGTGATCGTCGGCTCGCCAACAGGCTTGCCGTTCTCGACCTTCTGGGTAGAGGTGATCAGCTCTTCGCCGTTCTCACCCTCCTGCTCAATCTTTGTCTGCCCAACCGGCACCGTGTTGTCCACGATGAACTCGGTCTCGAACGCAACCTCGCGGGTCTTCGTCGATGTCAGCGTCTGGTCCTCGAGGGTCGGACCGTACTCGATGATCTGGTTGACCGGGGCCTTGGTCTGCTTCTCCTCCGGCTTCACCGTTGCTTCATCGCCCTTGGAGGTGAAGTCCGCGGTGTAGGTCTTCTCGCCCGGGACGCCATTCTGGACAACCTTGATCTCGCCCGGCTTCAGCGCCGGGTTCGGACGGGTCTCAACCTCAAACGGGATCGGTGCCTTCCACTCGACCTTCTGGGAAGTCGCGGACGGCTTGGTGCCGATGACGATGACCTCGTTAACCGGAGCCTTCGTTTGATCCCACTCACGGGTCTCCCCGTTCAGCTTCTCTTCACCAAGCTCGCCCTTGGTCTCAACCTTGTACTCGCCGGCAGGGATTTCGTCGGAGTACTTGTACTCAACCTTGAACGGAACCTCGCGCGTCAGCACATCCTCAACGTTGACCACGGCCTTAGCGTTGTCCTTCGAGCCGTCCTCGTAGGTCACGATGACCGGAACATCGATCTTGTCGCCAGCCTTAGCGGTTGCCGGCGCGGTGGAGATGACGTTGCCCTTGTCATCCAGGCCAACGAGCCAGTCGCCGTTCGCCGTCTTCACCTTGTAGGTCGGGTTGCCGAACTCGTTGTTCTCACCTGTCGCCTCCAGACCCTTGCCCTTCGGGTTGATCGTGTAAGGGGTATCCGGGTGCAGGTTGATCTCTGCAGGCTTTTCGACGCCAATCGGCGACGTCGCCGTACCACCCGGGTACACCGTCTGCGACGGAATAACCGGCTCAGACTCCCAGTTATTGGTCAGCTTCACAATGGTGCTGACGGGGACATCATCCACCGAGCCATCTGGGTAGGTAACGGTGATCTTGTAGTCGTGCTTATCGCCCGGCTTCGCGTTGGCAGGCGGGGTCACAGAAATCTCACCGGTGTCCGGGTTGATCTCGTAGTCCCACCCGTCAACGGTGGTCTTGGTGATCGGATTGTCACCGTCGACGCTGAAGGCGAATTTGGACCCGGCCGGGATGTTGTTTGGCTTGATGGGTCGGTCGACCTTGACGCCTGGGCCCGTAACTTCCACGGAGTAATACGGCTCGTTGACGTCCTTCTGCTCCTCGATCACCTTGAACGGTGCGAACACAGTCTCCTTGGAACCGTCCAGGTATGTCACCTCCACAGGAACCTGGATGCCGTCGCCAGCCTTCGCGTCCGCCGGCGGGGTCGCCGTCACGATGCCGGACTCGTCGACCTCGACTGTCCAGCCCTCGACAGTGTCGGGTGCGCTGAAACGCTTCGACTTGTCTTCGGCTAGGTCGCGCTCCGGAACCTTGGTGTCATCCAAAATCGGGGAAGCCTTCTCGACGCCAGGCTTCGTGGTCTTCAGCTCATACTTCGGCTCGTAGATCTGGCGGTGCTTACCCTTGGCCACGACGGTGGCGATGGTGAAGTCCCGCGAACCATCCTTGTAGGTCACACGAACTGGAATATCCGCAGAAGAGCCAGGAAGGACGTTAGCTCCAATTGGCGTGGTGATCTCACCCGTGACTGGATCAATCTTCACCTGGTCCCAGGTGAGGTTGCGCGGCGGCGCAATGTAGTCAGGATCCTTCGGGTCAGTCACGAGGGAGAAGCGTGGTTCAGCATTATCATCCAAGTACGTGCGGTCGACCTTACTCGTCACCGTGGTGCCGATATCACCAGTCACCGTCGGGTAAGACGGCTGATTGGCGCGGGCGTATGCGTCAACAACGGTAAAGTCCGCCGGCACGCTTGCCTTGGAGCCGTCAGGGTAAGTGACTTCTACCGGAATGGTGACGGTAGCACCGTTCGGCACGTTTTCACCCGGGGTTGCGGTAACGGTACCGCTCTCATCGATGGAGAACTCCCAATCAGCAGGCCACTGCTTCTTCGGAGGCAGCTTGTATGTGGCCTTCTTCGGATCATCCAACAAGGTCGTGATGTCCGACTTCACCGACTCGCCAGCCTTAGTGAGCTGGGGACGGTAGAAGGCGTTGTCCTCGCCGGAGCCGTCGCCAATAACGCTGATGGTGCCGGTAGCGATCTGCGGGTTCGCGCCACTAGGGTAGTACACCTTCACCGGAACGGTGAGCTGCGCGCCTGGCAGAGCAGACTTCGGGATGGTGGAGGTCAGCTCACCGGTGTCCTCATCGATGGTGACGGTCCAGTCGCCCACCTTGTACTCGGTGGTGCCGTCCTCGAAGGTGTAGCGGTTCGGCTCTTCGTCGGTTTCCTTGCCACCCAGGCCAACCGGGGGCATGACCGGCTGAAGCTTCACTTCCTCCTCGGCCTTGCCGGAGACAGCGGTGTAGTCCGGCACCTTCACGTTGTTGACTACTTGGAAGGAAACATCGACTTCGTCGATCGTGCCATCCGGGTAGGTAGCCCTGATCTTCGGGGTGATCGTCGAGAAGCTCGGCGCGTCCTTCGGGGACTTTGCGGTGACCTTACCGTTTTCATCCACGGTCACCGTCCAGCCCTCCGGCACACCACCCACTACCTCATAAGACGTCGGGGTGAAGGGGCCATAGTCATCAATGACCTTGCCCACAGTCAGCTGTGCTTCGATGTCTTGCCCCGGAACACCCTTCGTGGTGCCTGGGGTCTCGAGCTTGAGCTCCGAAACCTGGGTGTGGTTGTGATCCACCGTCACAAGCAACGGGATGATATCCTGCGAGCCGTTGGAGTAGGTCACAATGACGCGTGGCTGAGCAAAGGTACCAGGAGCTGGGTTCAGGGGCGCTGTGACGGTGACCTCATAGGTCTTGGGATCCATCTTGGCGTCCCAGCCTGAGTAGACGTTCTTCTTGTCCAGCTTGACCTCGGCCTCAAAGCCGCCGTCCTCACGCTTCTTCACCAGGTCCGTAATCTTGTCCCCGGCTTCCTTGAACGAGACCACCTGGCGTTCCTTGGTGGGTTTGTTGTCCTCCACGCCGGAGATGATTGCCTGCTGGTCAGGGTCATACTTCGGGTCGTGGAACTGAGTGTCGTCGAAGCTCCATTGGTGTTTGTCAATAAAGTTCGGCTTGTTATAGCGCGTCAGCGAGTTCGAGCTTTCGAAGGCTCCATCATGCCCGAGATACTCATTGTTGCTCTTAGCAGCGTCCTGGAGCTGTGTAACCGTACGCGGCTTGGCGAGCACGTTGAAGCGCATGCCCTGCTGAGCGCTCAGGTTCGTGCCCTTGTACTCCGGCATGGTGTAAAAAGATCTCACCGGTCTCCTGGTCGATGCGCACGCTCGACGTGCCGCCACCAGAAGCCACAGTGTCGCTCGTGCCGATGAAGTTACCTTGCGCGTCGTAGGCCTCCACGACCATGCGGGACATGGAGTCATCGGTTCCGCCGCCGGTCACGGCCGGGATGTTGATCTTGCCGACCTTGAGCTCCTCGCCCTTCCTGATGACCAGCTTTTCCTTGGATTCCCACGTGACCGTGATCGGGTTACATTCGATGTTTTCGCTCGGCCACGGGTTCACGAGGGCCGAAAAGGACGCTCCCCTGGTGGCTCTATTTGCTCCGGGGTTTTCCTGCGTATAGTAGCCTTGCCAGGCATAACGTACCGGGTTACCGTCGGTAGCCTCAGCGAACTGCTTGACTTTCGCATCGGTCAGTTCTGCGAAGAGGTTCAGGTTTCGTTGTTGGCCAGAACCGTCAATACGAATTTTTTCGTCGGCCGCATGAGTGACTACCTCGCCTTGAAGAAAGGTCTCGCCAGCCTTCATAGAGGGAACTTGACCACGATCGAGGTACCCACCCATGCGGCCTGAATGGGTAAAGCCCCAATCGGCGAACGTGCGGTCTTTTGAATTGTCAAAGGCGACGCTCAAGCCCCACCGTTTTTTGTCGGGGCTCTCTGCAGCCGGCTCCACGGTGTTCCAGTGGAAACCAGCTTGGCTGCCCTTCCCATCCGTTGAATCGACAACACACGAGCCGGCCGGCAGGTCAGAGGCCTTCTGGGCGTCCTTCTCCACCGCGCCGGACCTCTCGCGGATGCCGCCCGTGTAACTGGATGCAGCGGCAGCGTGCGGCGCCAGCGGCCCCGGGGCGACGACGCTCACGCCGCCAAGGGCGAGGGCGATAATGGATGAGGCTGCGATGCCTGTAGAAGTTGATTTACGAAAACGCCGAGATGATCCGGCCATGGGATACTCCTCAATCAAGCCGCTGAACAGGGCCTGGCAAGCGCGGCTCGTTATCAGTGTTTGGTTATGTACACATCACCTCGCCCGAAGAGTTTTAGCCCAAACAGCTGAGGTGATAGATGACATCACATTTTAGGGGTGCTTTAAGCACAAGTCCAGGAATACGTTTTTGTATCGTCGAGGCGAACACCCCCGCCCATGCCGCCGCTCAGATGCTCAGCGGTCGACAGGTAGGCATTGCCGCGCAGTGCCCCGGTGCGTCGGGGGTTAGTGGGCTGGTTCGTTGAGGGACAACGCGGCGTCGATAAGCAAGCCCAAGTCCTTTTGCGCATAGGTGGCGCGCAGTTGGGCGTCGTTGCCGCCGCGCAGATTGCCCCGCACAAGCGCCACGCCCTGGGAAGCCGGCACCATAGAAAACTCGCGCGGGTGCGGGAAGACCTGGCGCACGTAGTGGCCCGAGCGCAGCGCGCAGCGATTGAGCCAGATGTCGTCGGCGTGGGGGGCACACTCCAGGAAGGCAGTGCCCTGCGCGGCGACCGCATCCACCATCGCCGGCGGGTACGCCACCCCCGATACCCCGGTGGCGAAGTGACGCGGGTCCGGATCCGTATCCTGCACGGACTTCCACTGCTTGTAGGGAGCCAAGCGGCCGTCGTGCAGCACGATCTCGTGCGCGCGGTAGGCCACCACATTGTTCGGGTCGGCGTCGGAGGCGTTGAGGAGTTTTTCGGCGAACCACTTGGGGTACATCATGTCGTCGTCGACAGTGATCACGCGGGTGCCGGTGCCGGCGAACTCCTGAAAGGTGCCGTAGTACTTCGTATGCGGGCCGTAGTGCCCGTCCGAGCAGCACACCTGGAGGCCGTGCTCTACGAGCGCGTGCAGACCTTTGGGCCACTCGCCCTCGAAGTCCTCTTTATCCAGCCACAGGTAGACCGGCAGGCGCTTGGTGCCGACAAGCAGGGAGGAAATCGCCACCACCGCCGACTTCAATCGCGGGCCATGCGAAGTCAGCGAGATGACCGTGCTGCCCTCTTGAGGGAAGCGTGCTGGAGACTTGCGCGCGGCCACCCGAAGCTGGGGTGCGCGCAGCAATGCACCAACCCCGCCCAGAGCTTGCCGAAGCGCATAGTCGATCCACATGTGCCAAAACTTTAGCCGACTGAGGCAAATCGGGGCATGATGGGAGGCATGACTGACACGACGGGTAATGGAAACGACTCTGCGCATTCTGGTTCTGGGGCGGGTAGCTCTGGCGGGTCTGGGGCGACGGCGACTTTTCACGACTGGTGGCAGGCTGCGCGTCCCCACACGTGGGCGAACGCTTTCGCGCCCGTCATCGCCGGTACGGGCCTGGCGGCCTACAACGGCGGCATGCACCTGGGCAAGGCCCTGCTGGCGCTGGGAGTTGCGTGGGCCCTGATCGTCGGCGTGAACTTTGCCAACGACTACTCCGACGGGGTGCGCGGCACCGATGATGATCGGACCGGTCCGACGCGCATTACCGCCTCCGGGCTGGCGCGCCCGCAGGACGTGAAGCTCGCGGCGTTTGCCTCCTTCTTTATTGCCGGTGTGCTGGGCGTGATTCTCGCGGTGATGAGCGCGTGGTGGCTCGTGTTGGTTGGCGCGGCATGTATCGCTGCGGCCTGGTTCTACACCGGCGGGAAGAAGCCTTACGGCTACTACGGCTTCGGGGAGTTGGCTGTGTTTGTCTTCTTCGGGCTCGTCGCGGTGCTGGGCACGCAATTTACCCAGGCGGGCTGGCTAACTACGGAGGGGTGGCTGGTGGCGATCGCGGTTGGCGCGATTTCGGCGTCGGTGAACTTGGCCAACAACATCCGCGATCTGGATTCGGACGCGCTTGCAGGCAAGAACACCCTGGCAGTACGCCTCGGCGAGGTGCGTGCGCGCCGCCTGTTTACCGTGCTGACCCTGACGCCGTTTGCGGTGACGCTGCTTTTGGGCAACTCGCTTGCGCTCGTGGCGTTTGCCGCGCTGCCTTTCGCTGTGTCCTCTATTTTGACCGTGCAACGTCAGCGCGCTCAGGGCAAGGACCTCATCCCGGTACTAGGTATGAACGGTCGTGCCATGCTGCTGTGGTCCATCCTCACCGCTGCCGCCCTCACGGTGACGGGTTTACAGCTTTGGGGTTCCGGCATGGTGGTGCCGTACACGACGCACTAGGTGTGCGCCGCTCTTGGCGCTGTCGGTTTTCCTGGCCCTGACAGTCTGCGGCCGCAGACTGTTGGGGCTGTTTTTCGTCCGTACAGGCCGTGCAGGTGGCGTCGCACGTGCGGGGGCTGGGTTTCGGCGGGGCTGTGGGGTGCGCCCGGTTGTAGGCGGTGAAGCGGGTGCCGTCGGCGAAACGGTAGTGGATGTCGCCACCCCGCTGCCGGATATGCACGGAGTTGTTGCTCACGAGCGAGTGGCACGAGGAGCACAGCGGGAGCAGGTTGTCCATGTTCGTCTCTCCGTTGCGGGACCAGTCTTTGATGTGGTGCATCTGGAGGAAGCGGGTATGCGTACATCCGGGCATGGCACATTGGTGGCCCCAGCTGGCCAGGAGTGCGGCGACCTGGCCGTCCGTGGCGAAGCGCTGTTGGCGGCTCACGTTGAGCGTCAACCCCTGGCTATCCAGCACGTGGAAGCGGACCATCGCATTGGCGATGTAGCTTTCCACCGCGGAGGATTTGGCCTGCAGGTTGTTGGGCATCCAAGCCCGGCCATCCTCGGTGACCATGATGTTCACGTGCGCACCTGGGGTGCGGAGCGGGCTTGAGGGGCTGGTGCGCACCATGTTGATCATGGCGATGAAGGCGGAGTAAAAGTTGCGGGGCTCAGGTGGGCCGAAGCGCGAGGCGTTGTGCTCCCCGTCAATCGCTTCGGCGGTCGATTTGATGTCCTCCCAGATGCTCTTTCGGTTGGCACCTGGAGGCGCAGCTTTCGTCGCCGGGCAGGCTTCTTCGGTGGCTTCCACCTGTTTCAGGAGCGCGTCGAGCGCTTCGGGGTCGTCCAACTCTTCGGGTGTCGCGCCGTCAAGACCGTGGTTGGCCAGCTGCGCGAGTTTGAGCGCGGCGAGCAGTTCCTCACCGGTGACGGCTGGCAGGAGGACATCGAGGTGGACCATCCCGTCTTTGCGCTTGTTGAGCCGGAAGTAGGGCTCGGTGGGGTCTTTATCGTCGTTCGGCTCCACACCGGCAAGCTTCTGCTGAAGCTCGGAGAAACACATTGCCTCGGCGGCTGCGACGAGTTCGCCCTCGTTCTCCTCATTCATGTAGTTCAACAGCCACCTGACGGTGGTGTAACTAATCCGCGCTTTTTCGAATGACTCATAAAGCATGCGATATCGTCGTATCCCTCTGGCAACGAATACATACTCGAATGCAGTACTACGGGGGATACGTAGATCACGTATTAACCAAGCGGCGGTAGTTTTCGAACCTAGGCGCGGCGCACACTCCTCCTCATCGAACTGTCCGACGGCATCAAGCATTCGAGCGCGAGCAACAGTGGAATCATCGTGGTTGACGTGGATATTCTTTGCTAGTTGAGCAGCGAGTTTTTCTTCTTCCGGGATGACAAGGTCCATGACGGTCTCTCAATTCTGCGGCGCGGCGGTTTGGGTGGGCGGTTTTGCCTTCCGTTATATACATACACATATTCGAGAGCAACAGGTAGCGCATGTTGTGATTAAATTGAGACATTTGTCGCTTAAGCACACCGCGCGAGTTTGAAATGGCAGATGAGGAACCTCAAACAGTCTGCGGCCGCAGACTCGCGGACGCCCCAAAACAGTCCGCGGCCGCGGACTCTAAACCCGGCGAGCTCGCAGGATTGCGTAGCCCAACCCAAGCCCGAGCGCGCCGCCGAGCGCCACCAGCACCACGAAGGGCAACGCAGTTGGGTTCATGAATACGAGGATTTCGAGCGCCTGCACCACCGGCGGCACGACACACCACAGCCAATTGACCTTCTCAGAGCGCACCGTGTCCCAGGCGGCAAGCGCCAGCGACAAAAGCGGGTGGCCGAGCAGCAGCACCACGGCCCACCCAGCAGGGCCAAGCAAAGATGACGCCAGCAGCATGGCAGCTGAGACCACGGCGAAGAGGACAAACACAACCGACTCGGCTAGCACGCCGCGTTGAACTCCTCTTCCGTCCACGTCTGCACACTCCCATCGTAGGCACTTACGCTCAGCACGGTACCAGCTGGCTGCTCCAGGATTTCGCGTTTCGTCGCACTCGCAGACGCAATTGTCTTCTCCGGGCGGAAGACGCCGTTGCCCCCATCGTCGTCGGGCGCGGGGGTAAGGAGGAGGGCGCGGTTGTCGGGGTACGTGGCGTCGAGAGGCAATTGCTCCGCCCACGGCGCGGGATCGCTCAGGTTCACCTGGATGTGCCCGGACTGTGCTTCAGGGGCGAAGTAGCGTGCGAGGACCTCGTTTGGCTCGTCGTCAACCAGCCCCAGCCGATCCGCCGCGATGTCGAGCTGGCTGATGGACTCCCCGCAGGTCTGCACGTGAGCGATGATCTCGCCTTGCTCGTTGTGGGAGAACCCAGATGCGCCGATGACCTCGACGTTGACGTAGTTGCCGCACCCCGCCAGACCGAGCCCGGCCGCAATACTCACGGCCAGCAGCCGCGTGCGCTGATTCATGCTTGCACCTCCTTGACGCACTGCCCAGTAGCGTAGGGAACAATGTTCACGTAATCCTGAAAGTCTCGCGAAAGGTTGTTTTTCTCGTGCTGGACGTGTTGACGGGCTTCGCCATCATCTTCGCCGTGATCGGTGTGGGCTTCCTGCTCGCGCAGAAGGGCGTAATTGGCAAAGGCGAGGCGCGCCTGCAACTCAACCGCATCGCGTTCTGGGCGGCCACCCCGGCGCTCATCTTCTCCAGCGTGGCAACCTCAGACACCTCGGCGTTCGCCTCGCCCGTGGTGGGGGTCATCGCCATTGCCTCGGTGGCGACGATGGCGATCTACTGGGGGCTCAGCGCGCTGTTCTTCCGCCGCAGTGTTGCCGAGACGATGGCGGGGGCGGCGTCGTCAAGCTACTACAACTCGGTCAACATCGGCCTGCCGATTGCCACCTACGTGATTGGCGACGCCACCTACGTCATCCCCGCGCTCGTCCTGCAAATGGCGGTGCTCTCCCCCATCATCATCGCGGGGCTTAACGCCGAGGGCGGAGGCCTGCGCTCGATCGGCAGCTCCTTTATCGCCGGTCTCACCGCCCCAGTCGTACTCGCGGCCTTCGCGGGCTTCGCCGTCTCGGCCTCCGGCTGGCAGGTGCCTGAGCCGGTGATGGCGCCGCTGGAGATCCTCGGCGGGGCTTCGATCCCGATGATTCTCATGAGCTTCGGTGCCTCGCTCAAGGGAGATGGTGTGCTTTCGCAAGAGCGCTTGCCGACGCTCACCGCCACCACCCTCAAACTCGTCGCCATGCCCGCCCTCGCCCTGCTCGTCGGCACGGCCATGGGACTGAACGGCACGCAGCTCTACGCGGCACTCATCCTCTCCGCGCTGCCCACGGCGCAGAACGTGTACAACTACACGGCCACCTACCGCGTCGGCGAGACGGTCGCGCGCGACACCGTCTTCCTCACCACGTTCCTCTCGCTGCCGGCGATGCTGGTCATCGCCGCACTTTTCGGATAACGCTAGTCTGCTAAGACTAGCGCTCAGCGAGCTCGCTGGCGATCCACTCCTTGCGTGCCTTGCGCTGCTCGCGCCACTGGGCGACCGCCTCAGTGGCCTCGATGCGCTGACGCTTGAACACCAGCATGGACAGCGGGAACGCCACGATCAGGGCAAGCAGTGCGGACATGATCAGCGGCACTGGAGCGCCGATGAGCAGCGCGGCCCCCTGGATCACCACGGTCAGCGCGATGAACAGCCCGAGTCGGCACAGGCCATACACCGCGGCAGCTTTGTTAGCGCGGGAACGGGCGGCGGGGTCGAGCTCGGGGGCTTGTTGTCGCATATACCTAACCCTAGACGGCAACCAAGTATGTTGGAAGTTATGGGAAGGCTACTACTTTTCGTGCTCATCGTCGTTGCCATCTACCTGATGTGGCGCGCGTTCGGGCCCGGCTCGCAGCAACGCATCGAGCAGGCCCAGCAGCGCCCGCAGATTAAGGGGCCCGACGATGATGAAGACTTCCTCTGGAACATCGAGAAGAACCGCTTCAAGGAGCGCCGCGCCCGCGAGGAAGCGGAGCGCAAGCGCCGGGAAGAGGAAGAACGCCGCCGCCGGCGCGAAGAAAACGGCGAGAACTAGCCCCGCTCAAGCACCTCGGGCAGGCGCTTCGCCCACTCAAGTGAATCGCGCACCCCATCAGCCACGCTGCGCTCCGCGCGCCAGCCCAGCAGGCGGGCTGCTTTGTCGGTGCGGGTAGCGCAACCTGCGACGTCGCCGTCGCGCGGCGGGGCGGTGCGGATCTCTAGCGGTGTACCGGTCGCCTCGCCGACCGCGTCGGCGAGCTCGAAGACGGTCGTGCCCTGGCCGGTGCCCAGGTTGATCACCTCGTAGTCGGCAAGGTCCGCCTGCAGCGCCGCGACGTGCGCGCGCGCCAGATCCCACACGTGGACGTAGTCGCGCAGGCCGGAGCCGTCGCGGGTGGGCCACTCGACACCGGTGACGGTAAAGGGCTCGCCCGCCTGGTAGGCGGAAATCATCTTGCCGAGTGCGTGCGAGGGTGCCGGGTTCTGCAGGCCCGTGCGTAGCTTGGGGTCGGCGCCGATCGGGTTGAAGTAGCGCAGGGAGGTGGCTTGGATGAGGCCGGCCGCGGCGGCGTCGGCAAGCACGCGCTCCAGCATCCACTTCGACGCAGCGTACGGGCTGGAGGGGTCGCAGGCGCTGTGCTCGTCGACAAGCAGGCGCTCGTCGGCCGCGTACATCGCCGCGGTCGAGCTGAGCAGGACGCGCTTCACGCCGCGCTCGGCGAGCGCGCGCACGCAGGTGGTCGCCTTGCCCACGTTGTTCTCGTAGTAGTTGAGCGGCTTGGCCACGGACTCCGGCACGATGATCTTCGCGGCGCAGTGGACCACGGCTTCGATGTCCGGGTGCTCGTCCATGATGCGGTGAAGCAGCGCCACGTCCGCGATGTCGCCCTCGTAGTGGGCGAAGCGCTCGGCGAAGACGCGCAGGCCGGTGGAGTAGTCGTCCAGGATCACCGGGGTAATCCCGTTGTCTTCGCAGCAGGACGCGATGGTGGAGCCGATAAAGCCGGCCCCACCGGTAATGAGGACCTTCATGTACTGCGCTCCCCTAGTTCAGACCAGCGTACGAGTGCAGGCCGGCGATGACCGTATTCACGTACGTCATGTTGAAGATCGTCATCGCCAGGGCAAACACGTTAATCCACGCAGCCTTCGAATTCTTCCAACCCGCGGTTGCGCGCGCGTGCAGGTAGGCGGCGTACAGGATCCAGGTGATCATGGACACGGTTTCCTTCGCGTCCCAGTTCCACGGGCGGCCCCAGGCCACCTCGGCCCAGATCGCGCCGAAGACGATGCCGATGCCAAACAGCGGCAGCGTAATGATCGCCGTCTTGTAGGTGATCTGGTCCAGCGTCTTTGCCGACGGCAACGGGTGCACAATCTTGCCAATGAAGCCGTGCTCCTCCCCCTTCGGCTGCCACATGCGCAGCAGGTACAGCAGCGCGAACACACCGGAGACGATACCGACCGAGGCACCGATCGACACCGTGGACACGTGCACCGGCAGCCAGTAGGACTGCAGCGCCGGCACCACCGGGGCGGCCTTCATGTGGAAGACCGTCGAGTTGAGGAACATCGCCACCACCATCGGGAACAGCAGCCACGGCCAAATCGTGTGCCAGCCCTTGCGCCCAATCACGATCGCGGCAGCCACCATAATCACCGCGGTCATAAACAGGATGTACTCGTACAGGTTGCCCAGCGGGAAGCGCTGCGCCGCGATACCGCGGGTGACAAAAGCCACCAGGTGCAGGGCCACACCGAACCACACCAGGGCCTGCGTCATGCCCGACCACTTGCGGGCGTTCGCCACCCGCGCCTCGTACGCCTCATCCAGGTCCTGCTCAGAGGGCAGTTGCTTCTCGACGACCGCGGGACCGCCCGCGCCGACCGCAACCTTAGCTTCCGCATGCTCTTGCATGCGCTTCTCGCTGCGCTCACGGCGCGCGTCTACGACCGCGAGGACGCGGCCGTAGTACACGCACGACATCAAAAGCGCGACGATGTAAATGATGAATGCAGTGCGAAACGTGAGATCGGACAGCTCCGCCATGGTGGTGTTGACAAGCATGGTTGTCAACTTACCTTATCGACACCTTGTTTTCCAAGGTTATCCGAGGTCATCCACCTCTTCGGGGTCATCTTCCTCCGCCTGCCCAAGGATCTCGGCGGCAAGCTCCCGAAACTCCGGGCCCCATCCAGCACGGTCGGTGCGCGCAAGGCCCGCGATCTCCACGGCGGTGACGCCTCCCGCGGCCGGTGTAAGGCGCACCCAGATGCGGCGGCGCTTAATAGTCAGTGAGCCGGCCAGGGCGACCAGCATGATCGTGGATGCGAGCAGCGCCCACATCTGCGTCGGGTCGCGCGAGATCTGGTAGTTGGCATACTCGGCCGCGCCGTCGAAGCGCACCTTCACCCCGCCGTCAATGGTGACTTCCTCGCCCGGGGCGAGGTTGACCCGCTCCACCTTCTGCAGGCGACCATCGGCGATGAGCATCTGGTCCAGCACGAAGATGTTCTGCGGGCGGCCCGAGTCCAGCCCCGAGTCGCCGCGGTAAATGTCCATTGAGATCGCCGGGTTATCCATGGCTGGGAAGGCGGAGCCCAGCGTGTCACCGTCTGTGCCACCCCACTGCGCTGTCGGGGCGAAGTTGCCCTCCAGGGCGATCTGGTGCTGGCGACGCTCCTGAAGGTCCGGGTACATACCCGCCGGCGGGTCGAAACGCATCACGCCGGAGGACAGGAAGGTCTGCAAATCATTCGGGCGGAACTGCATCATCTGCGTGCGCGACTCCCCGTTCGGCCACGTCACCGTCACCTGCGGGGCAAACCCGTGGCCCTGCAGGTAGACGCGGTCGCCGTGGATGCGCAGCGGGTGGTTCACCGCCAGGGTGGCCTTTTGCCAGCTCTCCTTCGGCGCGCTCAGGTCATCCGTGTAGGTGATGTCGGACCAGAAGCCGTTCGCCTGGCCGTTGTTCAGGTACTCGGCGCGGAAGTTTTTGGCATCGATGCAGAAAGGGGTGAGCCCGGTGCCGTCGAAAAGCGGGCCGGCGCGGAAGACGTCGAAGTTGGCGGGCGAAGTATTGCAGAACTCGGTGGACTGCTCCACCGGCACCGCGTACTCCGACTCCGAGTTCGTCACCACAATGACCTGGCCCTCGTAGTAGACCATGCGGCCCGCGGCGAAAGCGACGATCATGCCCACAATCCCGATGTGGAACAGCAGATTCATCAGCTCGCGCGTATACCCGCGCTCCGCCGAGATGGAATAGGTGCCCGCGCGGTCCTCCTCTGGCGAGTAGGCGGCCACGTGCCAGCGCTTCAGCAGGCCGCGGACCTTCGCCTCGACCTCCTCGCGGCTGCCGACGACCTCGCCTTGTGCGTGCAGCGGCATGCGGGAGAGGTAACGCGGGGCGCGTGTGGGCTGGGCGCGGTAGGCGCGCCAGTGGTCGATCGAGCGCGGGATGATGCAGCCGATCAGCGACACCATGAGCAGGGTGACGATGGCGACGAACCAGGTGGAGCTGAAGACGTCGAAAAGCTGCAGGCGATCGTAGATCGGCCCCATCGTCGGATTGGCGTCGAGGTAGTCGTTGACCAGCGACTCGCTCACGTTGCGCTGCGGCAACAGCGCGCCCGGGATCGAGGCCAGCGAGAGCAGGAAAAGCAGCACGAGTGCCGTGCGCATACTGGTCAGCCAGTGCCACGCCTTGCGCAGCCACGTCCACACTTGCTTCACCTAAATCACCGTCGCTCCATATCCAACGATCCACTGCCTCGACCAGCCAACAAACAGGTCCCACAGGCCCGACACCAGCATGACGCCCACGAGAATCATGAGCACGCCGCCGATGATTTGAATTGTGCGCGAGTGGCGGCGCAGAAAATCGACGCTGCGCACCGCCTTCGCCGAACCCAGCGCCACCAGGACGAACGGCAGGCCCAGCCCCAGACAGTACGCCACCACCAGCAACACGCCGCGCGCCGCGGTCATGCCTTCCGTGCCCACCGACACCGAGATGATCGCCGCGAGCGTTGGGCCCAGACACGGCGTCCAGCCCAGGGCGAACACGCCGCCGAGCAGCGGCGCGCCAAGCCAGCTGGCTACGCGTTTCGGCTGCATGCGCGTATCGCGCTGCAGGGCCGGGATGGCGCCTAAGAAGACGATGCCCATCACGATGGTGACCACGCCACCGATGCGCATGAGTAGCTCGGCGTTGAGCCTAATCAGACTGATCGCCCCGAACACCGACACCGTGGCTAAGAGAAACACCACGGTAAAACCGGCGACGAAGAGCCCTGCCGCGCCCGCGACTGCCCACTTGCGGGACTGCACCTGCGGGCCGTGCTCATCCATGCGCATCTCGCCGCCGACCACGCTGGTCAGATACGACATGTAGCCGGGCACCAGCGGGATCACGCACGGCGAGGCGAAAGAGACCAGCCCGGCTGCTGCTGCGGCACACATGCCCAGCAGCAGCGGGCCGCTCGCTACGAGGTCCGCAAACGTCTCGCCCACCTTAAGCGCCGTCCTCCTGCTCGAGCCTGTCCACCACATCCAGCAGATCCTGGGCGGTCACCTCGCGCAGGAACACCGCAGCCGGGCGGTGCTGCGCGTCCAGCACGATCGTGGTGGGGATCACCGAGCTGGGCACGCCGCCGAGGAAGGAGGCGGTCTTAAACGGCGGGTCGTAGATGGAGGGGTACGTCGTGTGGTTATCCGTGAGGAAGTCGCGGGAGATTTCCGGCTGGTAGTCGCGCACGTTGATTCCCAGCACCGTGCCGGTGCCGCGGCGCTCAAGCTCGTCCTGCGTCTCCTGCAGATCGTCCACCTCGGCGCGGCAGGGGGCGCACCACTGGCCCCATGCGTTCAGGATGACGATCTCGCCTTCGTAGTCACTTAAGCGGATTTCCTCGCCCGGCTCCCTCAGCGATTCACCGTGGAAGTCCTCCACCGGCTTGCGCTCAGCCTCTTCGTAGAAGATCTCGGTCTGCCCGCCCGGCGAGTGGAACGCAAAGGTCTCCGACCCGCCGTCGGACGAGCAGCCGGTGAGCAGCAGCAGTGCCGCCATGGGGGCCGCGAGCAGGCGGACGCTTCTGCGCATGACGTGGGTACCTCTCAAATCTTCTCGGCGGGGGTGGTATACGACCAGTCAACAACAACGTCGCCGTCAAACACAAGTGAAGTCACGCTGGCCAGATCGCACTCGCGGCTCGCATGCGCTAGACGTTTGCCCTGCACGTAGCGCTGCACCATCACGATGGGCAGCTGGTGGCTCACCAGCACCGCCTCGTGGTCTTCCGCTTTGTCTCGGGCATCTTCTACCGCGGCGCACATGCGCTCGCAGATGTCCACGTAGGCCTCGCCCCAGCTCGGTTCGAAGGGGTTCACCATGTGCCGCCAGCGCACTGGGTGTAGAAGCTGGCTGCGCCATCCCTTCGTGCGCAGGCCCTCGAAGGTGTTGCCCGCCTCGATGATGTCCTCGCGGGTCTGGACCTCAAGACCCGTGACCTTCGCGATCGGCGCGGCCGTCTCCTGGGCGCGCTCCAAGGGGCTCGCCGCCAGGTAGGTCACGTCGCGCCCGGCGAAGAACTGCGCGGTCACAGCCGCCATCGAGCGGCCCCGCGAGCTCAAGTGGTAGCCGGGCATGCGCCCGTAGAGCACCTTCTTCGGGTTGTAGACCTCGCCGTGGCGCACGAGGTGGACAGTGGTTTTACTCACTCGGCGCCACCGCCTGCGCGGCGGCCTTCGCCGCAGGCACGAGGGCTTCCTCGATGCGGCCGAAGTCCTCGTCGGTCAGCGCGGTGGAGACAAACCAGGTCTCGAACGGGCTCGGCGGGGCAAACACGCCGTTGTCCAGCAGGGCGTGGAAGAACGGGGCGTAGCGGAAGGTATCCGCCGCCTTCATGTCCGCGAAGTTGCGGCCTTCGCCTTCGGCGAAGCGGAAGGACAGCATTGTCGACGCGCGCTGCACGTGGTGCGCCACGCCCTCGCGCTCCAGCGCTGCCGAGACCATGTTCGCCAGCGTGTCCGCGTTGCGCTGCAGCACCGGGTAGATCTCCTCCGAGGCCAGGCGCAGCGAGGCCATGCCCGCGGCCATCGCCACCGGGTTACCGGACAGGGTGCCCGCCTGGTAGACGGGGCCGTTCGGGGCGAGGCGCTCCATGATCTCCTTGCGGCCACCGAAAGCAGCTGCTGGCAGACCACCGGAGATGACCTTGCCAAAGGTGGTCAGGTCACCGGCGACGTTGTCCACGCCGTACCAACCGGCATACGAGGTGCGGAAGCCCGTCATCACCTCGTCCAGGATGAGCAGCGCGCCGTTGGCGTGCGCTACCTCCTTGAGCTTCGCGTTGAAGCTGTCCTGCGGGGCGACCGTGCCCATGTTGCCGGCTGCCGCCTCGGCGATCACCGCAGCGATCTCGCCCTCGTTCTCCGCGAACGCGGCCTTGACCGCCTCAATGTCGTTGTACGGCACCACGATCGTGTCCGCGGCCTGCGCGCCGGTCACGCCCGGCGAGTCCGGCAGCGAGTACGTCGCAATACCCGAGCCTGCAGCGGCGAGCAGCGCGTCGACGTGGCCGTGGTAGCAGCCGTCAAACTTGATGATCTTGGACCGGCCCGTGTAGCCGCGCGCCAGGCGCACCGCCGACATCGTCGCCTCGGTACCCGAGTTGACCATGCGCACCTCCTCCACCGAGGTACGGCCCACGATCATCTCCGCGATCTCTACCTCCGCCTCAGTCGGCGCACCGAAGCTCAAGCCCTTGGCCATCGCCTCTTCGACCGCCGCGAGGATCTCCGGGTGCGCATTGCCGTGGATCATCGGCCCCCAAGAATTGATGAGGTCGACATAGGCGTTGCCGTCGACGTCGATAAGCGAGCTGCCGTGCGCACTCTCGATGAAGCGCGTCTGGCCGCCCACGGAGCCGAAGCCGCGCACCGGCGAGTTCACCCCGCCCGGCGTGGTCAGCTGCGCGCGCTCCCACAGCGCGGCGGAGCGGGAGGTATGAGCGGACGTTGGGTACTTGGCCGAAGTAGTCATACCCGCCAATCCTAGGCCATCCGGCTTACTTGGCTTGTTTGCCCTGCCTGCGGAAGATGCCAATGAAGATGACAACCAGCAGGCCGATCGCGATCCAATTCGCCACCCGCGCGTACTGCTCCAGCACGAAGACCACCGGCTCGCCAATCGACCAGCCCAGCGCGAAGTAGCCCAGCGACCAGATCGTCTTGGACACGAAGTCCAGCACCAAAAACTTCCACAGCGGCATATTCGTCATGCCCATCAGCACGAACACCACAAACGCGATCGGTAGCGGGATCGGCACGTACGCCAAGAAGATGCCCAGCCAACCCAGCTTCATCGCCCACTGCTCCACCCGCGCAATATTCTTCGCAGTGCGCTTCGAATTCTGGGCCTGCACCTCCAGGATGCCGCGGCCCCACAGCTTGCCGGCCCACCAGTAGATCCAGTCGAACTTGATCGCCACCAGCGAGCCAATGAGCAGGTAGAAGAGCCAGTGCTGGGCCTCGCCTACCGACGCCAACGCACCCGTCGACGCCGCACCAATCCGAGATCCCGTCACCGCCAGAAGAATCGGCGGGTCCAGGCCCAATAGCCAGGCGCGCAGCGGGATCATCGCCAGCCCGAACAGGCCGACGAATCCGAACCAGCCCAGGCACCAGTAATCGGCCTTGGTGGGCTTCTCGTTCCAGGGCATGCCTGGCTGCTCCCACCACTCCTGCTCTGCCTGTGGGCCGGTGTGTTCCTCGCTCGACATAGGCAGGAAGTCTACCTACTTAGGCGCTGCTTGTTAGAACTGCGGGAGCAGCCCCGGGTTCAGCGCCACCACGATCCCGATAACTGCGAGCAGGCCAAGTACCACCCCGGCGATGATGCCGCCGGTCGAAGAGCCGTCCTTGTCCGCGCCGGTCAGCTTCGCGCACTCCTGCTTCACCGACTGGTAGGCGGACTCGGCTGCCTCGGTCTTCGCGCGGGCCTCGGCGGCGGCAGCGCGGGCTGCCTCGGCTTCCTGCGCGCGCGTGGTTGCGACCTGCTTCGCCTCATTAAGTGCTTCCGCGGCAGCAGCCTCGCGGGCGGGCTGCGCCTTTCTCGCTGCGGCGAGCTCCTGGGCGCGCGTGGTCACGATCTGCTCCGCCGCGTCCAGCGCGTAGGCCGCCTCGAGGATCTGCTGCGCGTGGGTCACCTCGCCCTCGCGCTGCTCCAGCGCCTTTCGCTTCGCCGCGTCACCATGCTCGATGGCATCGACGAGCCCATCGTAGTACGCGTTGAAGCGCTCGGTGTACTCCGCAACCGAATATGTCGTATCCGGCGTCCAGTCGTAGGCGAAGCTCTGCGCGTGCGCCACGGTCCACGGGTAGCCGTCGTGGTAGAACTCCTCCGTGTTCACCGCAAACCCAGTCGCGCGCATGTCAGGGTTCACCAGTGCCATGTAGTGGCCCGCGCCTGCAGAGAACGGGTCCCTACCCTGCTGTTGCGCTTCGAAGTAGATCGGACGTTCGCGGTGGAACCACCCGTCGAAAGGATTCTCGTAGTTCCACGACAGGTTGTCCCACCCGTTATCCGAGTGCCCGCGCGGCAGCTGCTGCGACCAGTTGATGTTCACCTGCGCCTGCGCCATCAGGACATCCGCGACCGGCAGTGCGGGCTGGCCGTCGCTTTCCCGCAGCTCGTTCGCCTCCGGCAGCCATGCGATCGCTGCCTTCATGTTGTCCAGATGCGTCGCGTCGTCCGCGGCGCCGATGCGCGTATCGTCCGCGATGCGGTACCCGGTCTGCCCGCTAAACGGATCCTGGTTGGGGTAGCGGTAGTCAGTGCGCAGCTCGGCGACGGCGTCCTCGGCCCCCATCGCCTCGAAGAAGCCGAGCGAGCCGCGATCGAACTGCGTCTGCGCCTCACCCTTGCTGTCCTCGAGCGCGGTTCGCGCAGCTTCCGCGCCCGCCTTCGCGTCCTCGAGCCCCTTGCTTGCCGACGCCACCGTCACCCCCTCCGGCACCGCCTCCTTTGCCCCGTCACGCTCCTTGGTCGCGGAAGCAAGCGCGCGCTCGGCGTCTGCGACCATGTTCGCGCTGGCCGCGCGCTCCTGCTCTGCCGCTTCGACGTCGCGCTGCGCCTGTGCGAGCGCCTCCTGCGCTGCGCGCTCGGTGTCCTCGGCGGAGCGCTGTGCGCCGGTGGCGTTGCTCACGGCGTCGACAAGCGCGACGCAGCGCTCTTGCGTCACGGGTTCCGCCGCTGCCTGCGGTGCCACCACGATTGCCGCCGAGCAGGTCGCGGCCAACACGAGTCCCAGATGCTTCTTCATACCAGCAGATTAGCAGTCGTTACCCAGCCCCGCCCAAGGTGTGGTCTAGAGTTTTCTCCATGACACAGGCACTGACCCGCACGCAACGACTCGACCGGCTCCCCGTCACACCAAAACACAAGAAACTCCTGGTTGGCTCGGGGCTCGGTTGGGCCCTCGACGCGATGGATGTCGGGCTTGTCTCCTTCGTCATCGCCGCGCTCGCCGTGCACTGGGATCTGGAGAAAACCACCACCAGCTGGATCGCCTCCGTCGGCTTCATCGGCATGGCCATCGGCGCCTCTTTGGGCGGGCTCGCCGCCGACAAGATCGGGCGACGCAACGTCTTCGCCATTACCCTGCTGCTCTACGGCCTGGCCACGGGGGCCTCCGCACTCGCGGGCTCGGTGGCCGTCCTACTCATCTTCCGCTTCCTCACCGGCCTCGGACTCGGCGCGGAGCTGCCCGTCGCCTCCACCCTGGTCAGCGAGTTCGCGCCACTGAAAGTGCGCGGGCGCATGGTGGTGTGGCTGGAAGCATTCTGGGCGGCGGGCTGGATCCTGGCCGCCATCATCGGCACCTTCGTCGTCGCCGAGGGCGAAAACGGCTGGCGATGGGGCCTGGCACTCGGTGCCGTCCCGGCCTTCTACGCGCTGTGGGTGCGCATGCAACTGCCGGAATCCGTCCGCTTCCTCGAATCGCGCGGCCGCGAGGAAGAGGCCGAGGCGGTCGTGCGCAGCTTTGAGGAGGGCGTGGCGCCGGAGCAGCTTGCCCCCGTGGAGGTTCCGGATGCACCCGCTAGCGAAAGCACCCACATCTGGAGCCCGGAGCTGCGCGCCCGCACGTTCGCCTTCTGGACGGTGTGGTTCTGCGTCTCGCTCGCCTACTACGGAGCGTTTACCTGGATCCCCTCGCTGCTTGTCGACCAAGGCTTCAGCCTCGTCCGATCCTTCAGCTTCACCCTGATCATCACACTCGCCCAGCTGCCCGGCTACGCCCTGGCTGGTTGGCTGATTGAGGTGTGGGGGCGCCGCACTACCCTGGCCGTCTTCCTCGCCGGCTCCGCGATCTCGGCCGGGCTCTACGGTTTCGCCGCGGCGCCCTGGCAGATCATCGCCGCCGGTTGCCTGCTCTCCCTGTTCAACCTGGGTGCCTGGGGAGCCCTCTACGCCATCGGACCGGAGCTCTACCCCACCCAGATCCGCGCCACTGGCACCGGTGCCGCCGCGGCCTTCGGGCGCGTCGGGTCCATCCTCGCCCCGTTGATCGTGCCGCCGGTGCTGGCCTTCGGCGGCCACGCCGGCGTCTTCGCAGTCTTCGCCGCCGCGTTCACGGTGGCGGCGGCCGCGGCGTTCGTCTTGCCGGAGCAGCAGGGCAAGCCGCTCGGGTAGGTTGCAGCGGCCAAAGTTCGCAAGTTGGACCTCGATAGTCCCCGGATTTTCAGGATAATCGAGGTCCAACTATCGCTATCTAGCCGGTGGCCTGGCTACATAACGAGCCCCCTACACCAGCTCGCGGGCCGCCTCACGCGCGTTGCCGATCACGGCGGGCACGCCCACCCCTGCGACCCAGGCACCGGCGACGCCAACGCCGGGGACATCCGCCAGCGCGTCCTTGACGCTAGCCACCGTGGCCAGGTGCGTTTCGTCGTAGCGCGGCAGGCCGCCGAACCAGCGCTGCACGAAGATCTCCTCTACGCCAGCGGCGCGGCCGTCGAAGCCGGTGATGGTCTGCAGATCATCCAACGCCCAGTCCACGAGATCGTCCTCGCTGGCGGTCATCGCCACGGTATCGCCGTAGCGGCCGAAGCTGGCGCGCACCAGGGCCCCGCCGCGCTCCGCGAGGTGCGGCCACTTGCGGGAAGACAGGGTGAATGCCTTGGCGTGGACGTCATCCGCGTCGGTGCCAACCAGTACGCCGGAGTTCTCGGGCAGGCCCTCGTCGGTGGCGAAGCGCAGGCCGACAACGGCGGAATTAGCCAGCTTGACGGCGCGCAGCGTCTCGGCGGCCTCCGGGGCGATGCCGCGCAGCAGCAGCGCGGTCGTCGGTGCCGGCGTGGCCAGAAGGACGCGGTCGTAGACGGTATCCTCGCCGCCCTTGAGCCGGTAGCCTTCGCCCTCGCAGCTGATCGCGGAGATGAACGCGTCGACGTAGATATTGGCGCCGGATTTTTCGGCAAGTGCTTCGTAGAGTTCCTGGTAGCCCTCGCGGAAGGTGGCGAAGATCGGCGCGGGCTTGCCGGAGGAAGGCGCAGCCTTCTTGCGCGCCGCCTCCAGGTTGGCCACGGCGGTGGACAGGTGCACCGGGCCGTCGGCGGCCAGGCGGTCGAACTCCTCGGCCAGCTGCGGCACGGTGGCGCGCACGCCCAGGTCGTCGGCGGTGCACGAGTACACGCCGCCGAGCAGGGAAGACACGATGTTGTCCACCACGTCGTCGCCGTAGCGCTCGCGCACCAGGGCGCCGACGCTCATATCGCCGCCGACGGTCCACGCGAAGCCCTCGCGCTGGCCTTCCTCGTCGATGCGCCGAGCTGTTTCCTCGCTGACCAGGTGCGCCACCGGCTCCGAGGTGGACGGGATGCCCATCACCCCGCCGGCTGGCATCGCGCGGGTCTCGCCATCAACGTAGAGCAGCGAGCGCATGCCGGAGGGACTGACGAGGGAGTCGGCGAGCCCGAGCTCGTCGACAAGCTGCTTGGCTTCTGGGCGACGCGCGATGAAGGCTTCCGCGCCCATATCGGTCGGCCCGCCGTCGAAAGCCACGGTGTAAAGCTTGCCGCCGATGCGGTCGCCGCCCTCGTAGACGTCCACGGTGTGGCCGGAATCGCGCAGCTCAAACGCTGCGGTCAGCCCGGCAAGGCCTGCACCGACAATGGCGATATTCAATGGAGCGCTCCTTCTTTTATGCTTCGTGGATCATTGCGACGGCGTCGGTGATCGCACCGGCGTCGGTGGTCGGCAGCACGCCGTGGCCGAGGTTGAAGATGTGGCCGGTGGCGTCGCCCGCCTCGATGGCGCGGGCGGCCTCCTCCTTGATGCGGCGGATCTCCTCCTCCACCACAGCGGAACCGGCGAAGAGCATCGCGGGGTCCAGGTTGCCCTGCAGGACGCGCGGGGAGGCGAACCGGGTCGCGGCGACGTCGAGAGGCACGCGCCAGTCCACGCCCATCACCTCGGAGCCGGCCTCGCTCATCGCGCCGAGCAGCTCGCCGGTAGCCACGCCGAAGTGGATGCGCGGGATCACGCCCTCGACTTCCTTGAGGATCTCCACCGAGTACGGCAGGACGTGCTCGCGGTAATCAGCCTCGGTGAGGAAGCCGGCCCAGGAGTCGAACAGCTGCATCGCGTCGATGCCGGCGTCGACCTGCGTGCGCAGGAAAGTAGTGATCGTGGGCACGAGGCGGCGCATCAGCGCGTGCCAGGTCTCCGGATCGCCGTGCATCATCGCCTTCGTCTTCTCGTGGTTCTTGCTCGGCCCACCCTCAATGAGGTAGCTGGCCAGCGTGAACGGCGCGCCCACGAACCCGATCAGGGCCTGGGTGTCGGTGAGCTCATCGAGGATAATCTCGATGCCCTTGGCCACCTCGTCCACGTTGTGGTCGAGCACGGGCAGCTTATCGACGTCCGCACGCGTCGTAATCGCCTGCTCCATCACCGGACCACGGCCGGGCACGATCTCCACGCCCACCCCAGCCGCCTTCAGCGGCACCACGATGTCGGAGAACAGGATCGCCGCGTCCATGTCGTGGCGGCGCACCGGCTGCAGCGTGATCTCGGCGAGCAGCTCCGGCATGAAGCAGGAATCGAGCATGGGGATACCCTCGCGTACCTTGCGGTACTCGGGCAGGGAGCGGCCGGCCTGGCGCATGAACCACACCGGGGTGCGCGAGGGGGTGCGGCCGTTTGCGGCCTCAATGAACGGGGCAGAAGAAAGGTCGCGTCTGGTCATGGTCCCCCAGCTTACGCGGGAAAAATTAGGCCGGGAAATGACGCACGCGGACCGAACGCAACTCGATGGCTAAAGAGCTGCCCAACATCAGCGCCGTCGCACCCACCGGAGGCAGCACGCCAGCGATGGCGAGCAGCACCGCGACCAGGTTGTACGTCCAGGCGACCAGCATGTTGGAGTCGATCGTGCGGCACACCCGGCGCGCGAGTTCCACCAGTTGCGGCACCGCGGTCACATCGCGGCGGATGAGCAGCACGTTACACAGCTGATCCACCTTGCCGATTTCGGCGCCCAGGATGGAGTCGTCGGCGTACAGGATGCTCACGTCGGCCACGCGCAGGGTGCGCGCGGCGGAGTGGTCGCCCACCATCGCCACGGTCGCGCCCTTCGTGTGCAGGGAACGCACTGCGTGGGGCTTATCCGGGGCGGTGATGCCGGCGAGCACCTTGGAGATGCCCAGGAAGTCGGCGAAGCGGCGCGCCACCGGGTAGGTGTCGCGGGTGAGCATCACGGTTTCTACCCCGATGGACTCGAGTCGGTCGATCGCCGAGATCGCGTCCTCCTTCGGTGGGTCGTACAGGGTGATGACTCCGCGGTCGCGACCCTTCCAGCGCACCACGACGGGTGTGCCCCCGGCCGTTGCCGCCAGCGAGAGTCGGCCCTTGAGCTGCGAAAGGTTCGTCGGGCGCCACAGCATCGCCTCGAGGTTCTCGGTGTGCTGATCCTCGTAGGTCAGCGTCAGGCGGCCGCGCACAGAGCCGTCCGGGGTGGTGTCCTCCTGGGTCAGCTCGATCCAGCTCGGCCCGCCGTCGTCCTTGTCGCGCTTGTCGCGCGCCTCGCGTGCCGCCTTGACCAGCGCGCGGGAGGAGGGGTGATCGGACTCGACCGACAGCGCACCCGCGATGGACAAGACGAGGTCCGGGTCCTCGCCGTACTCGGCGGTGACCGTCTCCACCGTCATCGTCGGCTCCACCAGTGTGCCTACCCGGTTAAACACCGCGGTGTCGGTGGCCTCCAGGATGCGGAAGGTCGAACCGTCACGCACGAGGATGCCGTTTCGCGCCGCAGACTCAATGCCCAGCCGGATCGCCAGCGCCGTGGAGATGGCAAGTGCGACCGGTGCCACCACCGCGAGGATCGCCAGGGCCGTGGCAAAGGCGGCGTTTAAGTTACCGGTGAGCAGCCACCACATGCCGAAGTCCAGCACGGCCAGCACATAGGCCGCCGGAATGAGCATGCTCGCCGCCTGCGTAGAGATCATCGTGGTCGCGTTCTGGTGGTGCGAGGCCCGCTCCAGCCAGCGGTTCACCGTGGACAAGCGGGTGGCGTGGCCCACGCGGGAGACGCGCATCTTCACCTTGCCCTTGCGCAAGATGGAGCCTGCGTAGACTTTGCTGCCGACTTTGAGCTTGCGGGACTCGTAGGCGTCGATAAGCTCTGGCTCGAGCAGGCCCGAACCACCGACGACCTCCCCATCGGCGGGGATGATCGCGCCCGGGACGATGACGATGTCGTCGCCGCGGTTGATCTCCGCGGCCGGCAGCGGCTCCTCGATCACCTTGCCGCTGCGCGAGCGGCGGCGCACCATGTACTCCGACTCTGCGCCGGGCGCGCGCACGGAAAGCTCCTGCTGCAGGTGCGGGCGCACGCGCATGCTGAAGAAACGGCCGACGAGCAGCAGCGAGGTGACCGCGCAGGCGACCTCGAAGAACAGCGCTGGTTCTTCCACCATCCGCAGCGGGAGCCAGCCGCCGTAGTTGCGCCAAGAAAGCTTGCCGACGTCCGTAAACACGAGCACCGCGGCGGACCAAACGTAGGAGGCGAGAATCGCGATCGAGCTCGCGCCGTCGAGGGCCGAGATACCGCGTCGCACCCCGCCCGCCATCGCGCGGTGGAAGGGGAACGCGCACCACAGCGCCACCGGAGTAGTCAGCGCGAAGCAGAGCCAGTGCCACCCGTCGAATTGAAGCGCGGAGACGTAGGTGAGCAGCAGTACCGGCAGGGTGAGCAGGACCGCGACCCACATGCGCAGAGGGGTGACCAGGTCGCGGGCGGTAAAGAGTACGTCCTCGCGCTCGCGCAGGCGGCGCGCCGCCTCGCCTGAGCTGCGCACGAATCCTTGGGCGCGGGCGCGGCGAAGGCTCAGCTGTTCGTCGCGGCGCAGCCTCCGGCGGCGGCCGCTTAAGCCCCGCACGCTGCGGCGTGGGCTGGGTCGCGTCGCCGCCGCCCGGCCGAGCACGCTGCGGCGCAGGGTGGAGTCGGTGAGCTTGGCCGTGACCCCGAAGCGGGCGAAGACGTCCTCCAGTTCCACGATCGGTGTGGTGCTAGGCACCGTCACCCAGGCGGTCTTCGTGCTGTAGACCAGGCGCGCCGAGACCCCCTCGAGCGCCTCGAGTTCCTCCTCAATGTCTTTGAGCTGCGGGGCGTCTTCCAGCCCCTCCATCTCAAAGGCGTAGGAGGTGTTTGGATACTGCGGGTTGCCGTCCGCGCCAATGCGCGGGGTATCTAAGTCGATGCCGCATTCGCGCGCCGCCTCGCGGGCGGCGTCGATGGATTCTTCCAGCGCGGCGTGCTGTTCTGCAGACACTTCCTTTTCTTACCCTTCCACGCTGCGCCAGAGGTCACCGCTGCGCTCGTCCACGTACGCGTTCGCCGCCGGGCGGAACGCCAAGAACAGGGCGGCAACCAAGACCAGGGTCACCGCAAAAGCGGCCCAGCCTGCCACGCCGATGAAAAAGCCGGCCATGTTCACAAACACGGCAACGGCGACCGCCGCGGCGAAGACGCGGCGCGGAGCCTTCGCGCCGCGTTCGAAGAAGGCCGAGCACCCGGCGATGGTCAGCCCGAGCAGGATATCCAGCCCAGCGACGATGCGCATGTTGGTAGTAAAAGCCTGCGCGAACTCCGCGTTCGCGTCCTTTGGTGCGCCGCTGGCGAGCATGAGCATGCCGGTCAGCAAGAGCAATACAGCACCGGCGAGAGCCACGTAGTAGGCGGCGCGCAGGCTGGCGGGCCAGGTAGGGCCTACCTTCCCGTGAAAACGCCGGTTCCTGTCGTTGGGGTCAGCAACGAAGGTGGGAAACATTCCCGCCATGTGCGCTCCTTACTCACCATCTCCGCTGGGCTCGCGTGTCTTCTTCGGCTCCACCCAGTCCACCGATTCCTTCCGGGTAGAGTAGACCAGCCCGAGCACGCCCGCGACACCAAGGATGATTTGGATGACCCCGTCCGCGGCGTAGAGCGCCACCGGCACGGTGGCGGAGGCCGGCGTCATCATGAACAGGGTCAGGACGCGCAGCCCGAAGAAGGCGGCAAAAACCTGCAGCAGGCGGCGTGCGTTCGCCGCCCACTTCCCGCGCTTGGCCACTGTCCGCAGGGCGTAGGCGAACACGCCCAGGATGACCAGTTGGATGAGCGCCATGAGCACCACCGAGCCGTAGATCCCGAAGGTGAGCATCGCGTCGCTCAGCTCTTCGCCCCGGCCCTCCGCCGCCTGCTTCGCGCTCTCGCGTAGCGCGGCCGGGTCGAGCACCGTGACCACGACGGTGAGGATCTGGTGGAGCAGCTCCCCGGCGATCATCACGGCCCAGCAGGTAAGCATGAAGCGCACCGACTCCGGCGGCGTGCCCTTCTTCCCGTGCGGGTCAGGCTGCGGCGCAGCCGCCGGAGCGATGTGGCTTGGCGACTGCGGGTTCTGTGGCGGGAGGCTCACCATAGGTGCTACCGAACTTCCTTTGCTGCCTCGATGGCGTAGTAGGTGAAGATCTGGTCCGCGCCGGCGCGCTTAATCGACACCAGCGACTCCATCATCGTCTCCTCAAAGTCGATCCAACCGTTGCGGCCAGCCGCCGCCATCATCGCGTACTCGCCGGAGACCTGGTAAGCCGCCACCGGCACCGGAGACATGTCGGCGATCTCGCGCAGCACA
The DNA here is from genome assembly GCF_000739455.1 of Corynebacterium imitans. Classification (NCBI taxonomy): domain Bacteria; kingdom Bacillati; phylum Actinomycetota; class Actinomycetes; order Mycobacteriales; family Corynebacteriaceae; genus Corynebacterium; species Corynebacterium imitans. The sequence continues at coordinate 289,172 of NZ_CP009211.1, read as the reverse complement.
TCCAGGTACGGCAGGGCGGGCTTGACCATGACGAAGTCGGCACCGTCGTCGATGTCCAGCTGGGTCTCCAGGATCGACTCGCGGATGTTCGCCGGGTCCTGCTGGTAGGTACGGCGATCGCCGGTGAGCGAGGAGCCCACCGCATCGCGGAAGGGGCCGAAGAACTTGGAAGCGTACTTGGCGGAGTACGCCATAATCGATACGTCCTGGTAGCCGGCCTCATCCAGCGCGTCGCGGATCACCGCGATCTGGCCGTCCATCATTCCCGAGGGGCTCACAATGTGGGCGCCCGCCTCGGCCTGCGCCACGGCCATCTTGGCGTACAGCGGCAGGGTTTTGTCGTTGTCCACGATCTCGTTGCCGAAGCGGTCGGTGCTCAGCGCACCACAGTGGCCATGGTCGGTGAACTCGTCGAGGCAAGTATCCGCCATGATCAGCAGGTCGTCGCCGAACTCCTCGCGCAGGGCGCGCAGGTTGCGGTTGAGCACCCCGTCCTCGTCCCACGCGACCGAGCCAGTGGCGTCCTTGTCCTCATCGCGCGGCACGCCGAAGACGTCGACGCACTTCACGCCGGCCTCAAGCGCCTCGTGGCACAGGGCCTTCAGCGAGTCAGTGGTGTGCTGGTAGACGCCGGGCATGGACGCGATCTCGCGCTTGTCCTCGATGCCGTCGGCGACAAACGTGGGCAGAATGAAATCCGCCGGGTGCAGGCGCGTCTCCGCCGTCAACGCTCGCATCGCGGGGTTCTGACGGAGGCGGCGGGGGCGGCGGGGCAAATCGTAGGTAGACATGGCCCCCATCATAGGCCCCGCGCCTTTTCGCTCCTACTCGCCGGAGGCTTTCGCCGGCTCTGCTTTCTTGCGGGTGCGGCGCTTCTTGCGCGGCGGCGGCAGCTGGCCGGCGGCGCGCAGGGAGGCGACGTGGTCCGCCAGGGCGTCGATAAGCGAGGGCACATCGGCGACCTCGGGCACGACATCCACGCGCAGGCCCTGTGCCTTGGCCTCCTCGGCCGTGTACGGGCCGATGCAGGCGATGATCGTGCGCTGGTGCGGCTTGCCCGCAATGCCCACGAGGTTCTTCACTGTGGACGCGGAGGTAAAGCACACGGCGTCGAAGCCGCCGGTCTTGATCATGTCGCGGGTCTCCGGGGCCGGCGGGGCGGCGCGCACCGTGCGGTAGGCCACCACGTCGTCGACCTCCCAGCCCTTCTCCACCAGGCCGTCAACCAGCACGTCCGTGCCCAGGTCGGCGCGCGGCAGCAGCACGCGGGAAACCGGGTCGATGTCCTCGACGTACTCCGGGAAGATCTCCACCATGCCCGCGGCGTTTTGCTTCGTGCGGTGCGGGATCAGCTCCGGGAACATGCCCAGCGCGCGCAGCGCGTCGGCGGTCTTCTGCCCCACCGCGCCCAGGTGTACCCCGGCAAACGCGCGGGCGTCCAGGCCCAGCTGCTCGAACTTCTTCCACACCGCGTCGACCGCGTTGACGGAGGTGAACAGCACCCACTGGTAGCGGCCCTCCACGATGCCCTTGATCGCACGGTCCATCTGTGCCGGGTTGCGCGGCGGCTCCAGCGAGATCGTCGGCACCGACTGCGGGATCGCGCCGTAGGAGCTCAGGCGGGCATTCATCGGGCCCGCCTGGCTCTTCGCGCGCGGCACGAGCACGCGCCAGCCGTACAGCGGACGGTTTTCCCACCAAGAGTACTTCGAACGATCATCAGCCACAGTCCCCACTGTAACCACCAGCGGGCCGGGCAGCTCCGCGTCCAGCTTGCCCACCGTCTCGAGCGTGGCGTCGAAGGTGCGCTGCAGGCGCGTCGTGCCGTTCGTGGTCACGGCCACCGGCGTGGCTGGCGACATGTCGCGCGCGAGCAGCTGCTCAGCGAGCTCGCCCAGCTGCTCCTTCCTAGCCTGCAGCACCAGCGGCTCCGGCGCGGCCGCGAGCATGTCCCAGTCCACCTCTTGGCTCAGGTCGGCCTCGGTGTACGTCGAGCCCAGCGCGATGCCCGCAAACGAGGGAACCGTCGACGGCAGACTCATCCCCGGCACCACCTGGAACTCCAGCCCGGCGGCGGCGACGGCGGAGATCTCCTCCATCACCTGGTCGCGGGTGAGCGGGTTGCCGCGCACAAGCCGGAGCACGTCGCCGTCGCCGGCCTCGCCGCGCTCGATCGCGGCAGCGGCCTCGTCAAGCGCTGCTTTCAGCTTTGCGACGATCGCCTCCCCGGACAGCGCGACCTCCTCGATCTCCGCCGCGGTCGGGTCCTCGGGGCGCGGCGGCTTACGACGCGCACCGGCCTCCTTCGCTTCAGCAACCAGGCGTGCATAAGCTTCGTCGGCTGCGTCCATCTTTGCCTTCGGCACAGGCAAAGCGGCGGCGACGACGTCTCGGGCACCCTGAGCGACCTCCGGATCAACGAGGGCGATAGAATTGTTTTCCATCACCTCGCGAGCCCGCACGGTGAGCAGGTCAGGGTTGCCCGGTCCCGCACCGACGAAGATGACCTTCCCCGGCGGGGGCGTAATCGAGGGCAATGTCATAGAACGATCTTTTCTAAGGCGCGAAAAATAGTGGCCCCGGCGCACGCACGCGAAAAGCGCGCAGCATGCAAGGAGCCACCCGCACGCACCTTCCGGTGCGCTGTGTGGCCCCCAATTGCGTCGGGGCTATCCGACGTATGGTAACTACACCTTAAGATGGAAGACCGTTGAAAACCAAACTCGTGACACTATTCCATCAGCGCCCGGGCGCCGCGAGCGAGCAGCGCCTTGGCCGCACGGGTGCCCACCTCGATAGCATCGGTGCCGGTCACGGTCTCAACGAGCTGGGTCTTACCGTCGAGCGCGAAGACCCCGGTGCGCAGGGTCAGCTCCCCGTCTTCCGCGCGCGTGGCGTACGCCGCAACAGGCGCGGTGCAACCAGCTTGTAGCGTGGCGAGCACCTGTCGCTCGGCGGCCGCGCATGCGGTCGCCTCCTCGTCGATGAGCGCGTCGAGCGCGCGCACGTTGTCCGCGTCGTCGGCGCGGCACTCCACGGCGAGCGCGCCCTGCGCCGGGGCGGGCAGCAGCGTGTCGGGGTCAAAGACCTCGGTGGCGCGGTCGGCATACCCGCCGCGGCTCAGGCCGGCATACGCCAGAATGATCGCGTCGAGTTCGCCGCGCTGAACGTAGCTCATGCGGGTTTCAATGTTGCCGCGCAGCGGGCGAATGTCCAGGTCGGGACGCATCGCGCGCAGCTGCGAGACGCGCCGTGGCGCGGAGGTGCCCACCTTCGCCCCCTGCGGCAGCTGCTCGAAGGTCAGCCCGTCGCGGGCGATGAGCGCATCGCGGTGGTCCTCGCGCTCCGGGGTGACCAGGTGCAGGCGCGTATCCGGGGCGGTGGGCAGGTCCTTGAAGGAGTGCACGGCCATGTCCACCTCGCCGCTCGCGAGCGCTTCGCGCAGCGCCGTGGTGAACACGCCGACGCCGATGCGCTCCACCGGGGACATATTCACATCACCCGCGGTGGTCACGATGTGCAGTTCGGCCTCGGTCCCGTTTGCAATGAGCGCGTCGCGCACGTGCCCTGCCTGCGTGGTGGCGAGGTGGGATCCGCGGGTTCCAATCTTGAGCATCATTTCTCCTTCGCGTTCAGTTCTTCCGGCCGCGGCAAACGCTGCGCGTCCACGGCCACCGACGACCGGCCAAGCCCGAAGAGCTCCTCAATCGCGGTCTCCACACTGACCGTCTCAGAGGTGGCGGCCAGCTCCTTAATCTTCACTGTCGGCGTGTGCAAAAGCTTATCGACGATGCGCTTCACCGTCCTGGCGACCTGCCCAAATTCCTCCTCGGAAAGCTCGGGCAGACGCGCCCGCAGGCGCTCGAGCTCCTGCTCTTGGACCTCGTTAGCGGTGCGCCGTAGCCGGGTAACTGCGGGCGCGACCTCGCGGACGCGCTGCTCGGAGCTAAACGTGTCCACCTCCTCGCGCACGATCGTCTCGGCCTTGACCAGGGCGCGCGAATCCTCGCTGTCCGCATCGCGCAGGGAGTCGTGCAGGGACTCGATGTTGACCAGGTGGACGCCCTCGCGCTCGGTCACCGCGTCGTCGATATCGCGCGGCAGCGACAGGTCTACCAGCATGGTCGGGCCCGAGAGGTCCTCCGGGGTAATGGTGAAGTCGTCCGAGGCGGTCGCAGACACCGTGATGTCGGCGCGGCTGATCGCGCCTGCGCGGGCGTTGAAGTCCACCACCTCGGCGGCCACCCCCGCCTCGCGCGCGTGCTCCGCGACCCGCTCGGCGCGCGAGCGCGTGCGGTTGGCGATGATCAGCCGGTCAATCCCCTGCCTGCCCAGGTGCGTAGCCGCCAGCGAGCTCATCGCCCCGGCCCCCAGCACGAGCGCGGTGCGGCCTTGAAAGTCCTCGATGTTAAGGATGCGGCGGGCCTCGTCGAGGGCAAAGGTGACCATCGAGGCACCCGAGTCATCAATGGTGGTCTCCGAGTGGACACGCTTGCCCGTGTGCAGCGCCGTCTGCGCCAGCGAGTGCAGGGTGGGACCCACCGTGCCGCGCTCCGCCGCATCCACGTAGGCAGCGCGCACCTGGCCGATGATCTGCTGCTCGCCCACCACCATCGAGTCCAGGCCCGCGGCCACGGTAAACATGTGCTCCGCGGCGGCGTCGGCGTAGCGTACGTACAGGTAACCGCGCAGCTCGGCCTCCGACACACCGGAGACCTCCGCGAGCACACCGAGCACGTCCTCCACGCCCGAGTGGAAGGCTGTGGCCACCGTGTAGACCTCGAGCCGGTTGCAGGTGGAAATAATCATCGCCTCGGTCAGCGACGGCTGCTTCACCAGCGACGCGGCGGTATCGTGCTGCACCGTCTCGTCCATGCTCAGGCGCTCCAACAGCGCCACCGGCGCAGAACGGTGCGACATCCCTACGACGAGCACACTCACACAATCACTCCAGTCAGACCTTCCGCGGCCAAGAAAATCAAACTAAAGGATACCCCGTTACGACTTGAGTTCCGCGACGAGGTCGTCCGAGTCGACCTCCCAGCAGGCAAACTCCTCATCGTCGATCACCACGACGGGGACGCGGTCGCCGTACTCGGCGGCGAGCTCGGGGTCCGTGTCGACGTCGACAAGCGAAAGCTCCGCGCCACACTCACGCACCAGCGGGCGAATCTGCTCCGCCACGCGCACGCACGAGCCGCAGCCCTCGCGCACCATCAGCTCCACGTGCTTGCCCAACGCTTCCTCCTGAATGATTGCCTACCAAGCGGTACGATGTTCCAAGCTAACACCCACAGCGAAAGGTACAGCGAAAGGTGAGGACATGAGCGAACACGGCGACCTGCTCGCCGCGTGGTCCGTCTCCCACGGCAACCTGCGGCGATTCATCGAAGATCTCGCCGTGCCCCCGCTTGACGACGAAGCGCAGCGCACCGCCGGCGAAGCCGCCGCAGCCGCCGCCGTCGAGGAAACCTTCGGCCTGACCATCGACGACTTCGCCCTCGGCGTCGACTCCGTCGGCGGGGCGTTCGCCACCGCGGGCGCAACCAAGATCACCCCGCCCGACCCGGACGTGCCGCAGGATGCCGAGGCCGCCGCCTTCTTCGACGTGGACAACACGCTCATCCAGGGCTCCTCGCTGATCCTGCTCGCCGAGGGGCTGGCCAAGCGCCGCTTCATCACTGCGGGTGAGCTGTTCCCCGCCCTGATCAAGCAGCTGCGCTTTCGGCTGCGCGGGGCGGAAAGCCACGAGGACATCGCCTCCGGGCGCGAGCACGCGCTGAGCCTGGTCAAGGGCAAATCTGTCAACGAGCTGCAGTCGCTGTGCCGCGAGATCGTCGACCGCCAGATGGTCAGCAAGGCCTACCAGGACACCATCGACCTGGCCTCCATGCACATCGCCGCAGGCCAGCAGGTGTGGCTGGTGTCTGCCACGCCCGTGCAGATCGGCCAGGCGCTCGCCGAGCGGCTCGGCTTTACGGGCGCGCTGGGCACCGTCGCGGAGGAAGAGGACGGCGTGTTTACCGGCCGGCTCGTTGGTGACATCCTGCACGGGCCCGGCAAGCGGCACGCGGTCGCCGCGCTCGCCGCCATCCAGCGCCTCGACCTGGCAAAATGCACCGCCTATTCCGACAGCATCAACGACCTGCCGATGCTGGGCATGGTGGGCTCGCCCGTGGCTATCAACCCGGACCGTGCGCTGCGCCGCCACGCCCGCGAGGCCGGGTGGGCGATCCGCGAGTACCGGCCGCTGCGCAAGCTTGCCCGGAACCGCGTTGCGCTTGGGGCTTGCGTGGCTGGTGTGGTTGCTGTTGCCTGCGGCATGGTGCGGCTTATGGCAAAGCGTGAAAAATTCCACGTATGACCATTTAACGACCTGGGGGTATGCGAAATCGGGTGAAAAATGGTCGAATTTTTCACGCGGACAGCAAAACACCCGCCCCAACAAGTGGGACGGGTGCAAATCATAAGGCTTACTTGCCCAGTTTACGACGCTGCACGCGGGTGCGGCGGAGCATCTTGCGGTGCTTCTTCTTGGACATGCGCTTGCGGCGCTTCTTAATAACAGAACCCATGGGGCTTCCTCGTTTCTTGTGTACGTACAGTGCGAGTCAGCGCGACCACCATCCCCACATCAAACGGGGCTAGCGGGCCAGCACGAGGTGCACGCTCTGCCGGGCGCGCGCCAACTTCAGTGGTTGACAGCATACCGCGCGGCGTGCCGCCACCAAAAATCCGGCGCCGCGCACCCTTGACTCTTAGGGCACCCGACGCCGGAGGTGTTGGTAGCGCTTCGCGCAGTGCTTCTACCCCACGTCGTAGACGGAGGACTCGAGGTACTCGTTGACCGCGGTCTCGTTCACACGGAAAGAACGGCCCACGCGCACTGCCGGCAGCTCGCCGGAGTGCACCAGGCGGTACACCGTCATCTTCGAAACACGCATGATCTCCGCGACCTCTGCGACTGTCAGAAACTTACCTTTATCTTCGTTTGCCATGAAATATTTAACCCTTCAGCACGGTCGCGCTGTAGGCTTCCCCTCCCACAGGACGAACACGCACGTGCTTGAACCACCCTATCGTGAAACCAGGGCCGAATGCGACTCAAGTGCCAAAATTTTTCAGAGTGTTTTCAGTCGACCCCAACGCACTCGTGTGAAAGGTGGGGCTTACGCGCCGTCAATCGCTACTTGCGCCCCATCTCCGCCGAGCGTTCCGCACAGGCCTCCGTCGCCCGGTAGAGCGCGCCGCGCAAGCCCGACTCTTCCAGCTCACGGATCGCCGCAACAGTCGTGCCCGCCGGAGACGACACGCCCGCACGCAGCGCTGCCGGGTCCGGTGTCTCCTCCAGCATCGCGCCCGCGCCCGCGGCGGTAGCGGAGGCGAGTTCGGCGGCGAGGTCGCGGGGAAGGCCGAGGGACACGCCGGCGTCGACAAGCGCCTCAGCGAGCAAGAAGAAGTAGGCCGGGCCCGAGCCTGACAGGGCGGTGACAGCATCCAGCTGGTGCTCTTCGACCTCAACAAAGGTGCCCGCGGCAGACAGCAGCTCCGCGATCTGCGCGCGCTGCTCGTCGTCGACAAAGCGGCCGAAGGCGGCTGCGAGCACACCCTTGCCCACCAGCATCGGGGTATTCGGCATCACGCGCACGATCGGCGCGCCCGCCGAGGACACCGCCTCCTCCATCGCGTGCAGGGCGATCCCCGCCGCCATCGACACCAGCACCGGCTGGGTGTCCGCCTCCGCGATGTCGGTACTCACCTCCTCCAGCAGCTCGAGGATCTGATAGGGCTTCACGCACAGAAAGACCACGTCCGCCTCCGAGACGGCCCCGTTGTTGTCGTCCGTGACTTGCACGCCGTAGCGATCCGCCAGCTCCTGGCCGCGCTCTGCCGTGCGGTTCGTCGCCGTGATGCGCTTCGGGTCGATCCCGCTGGCCACCAAACCAGCCAGCAGCGACTCGCCAATGCTGCCCGCCCCGATGATCGCGATCTGGCCGCGGAACGCGGGCTCGACCGGCTCGGCCGCCGCCTCGGGCTGCTTTTCGACGTCTACTCGTTGTCCGGTAGTGCTCTGTTCCATGCAGCACAGCGTAAACCCTCCGACCAAGCTCGCGCTCGGCGGAGGGTGAACGGGGGTACCGGGCTCGTTAAATCAGGGCCGGGCCAAAGGCCATGACCGCGGCGGCGATACCCGCCATCGTTACCGTCAGTGCGTCGTTGCCAGTGCGGAGCGCCTTCACACCGAAGATCACCGCGACCACAGCGACGATGCCAGCAATGACAGCTACGGCAGTCGCCGCATTTGCCCAGATCCACTGGAAGGCCAGGAAGCCAAGCACGCCAAGGATGAGACCGAAGAAGACCAGAAGTACCAGCATGATCGGGTTGATCGAGTCGTCTGCATCCTCGGCGACCTCCGTGACCTCGGGCGTTGCGGAGTCCGCGGAGTCTGCGGCGGCGGACTTTTTGGACTCAGCGAGTGCGGCAGTGTCTGCCGAGTCTGCGGCGGCGGACTTTTCCGGCGCAACCTTGACCGGGCGGGAGACACCGGATCCCACCTTGGGTAGAACTGCGGTCTCGTCAGCAGAAGGTGCCGAAGACTCAGCGGACTCAGCAGGTGCCGCGGAGTCTGCGGCCGCGGACTTTTTGGCGTCTGCGGAGTCTGCGGCCGCAGACTGCTCCGGACGCTTCACCTCCACCTTCTCCACCTCGACCTCGCGCGGGGCCGAAGCTGCACCAGAAGCCTTATCCTTAGCCTGCTCCTCCGGCGGGTCGATCGGCACGCTCGAGTGCTTCGGCTCCGGCGGTCGAGCGTCCACACGCTTCAGGGAGCCGGTGAGCTCAGCAACCGAGACGCCGCCCTCTTCCAAGCTCCGGCGACGCCGACGGCGCTTGCCCGCGTCGGGGTTATCCTTCTGGGCCCGGGCGAGCAGCTCCGCTACTGTCAGCTGCTGATCCTCAGACATTAGGCGTGGTCTCCTTCGTCATCTCCTGGGGCGAGTCCCTGGTCAATCCGCTTCAGAATGACGCCTTCGCGCAGCGCCCAAGGACAGATCTCTAACTTATCAAGATTAAGGGCACGCATGGCAGCTTCCGCGACGAGGGCCCCCGCAACGATCTGGTGGGAGCGGTCCGCGTTGATGCCTTCCAGCTCAGCGCGGTCGGCTGCCGTCATGCGCGAGATGAAGGCGATCAGCTGGCGTAGGCCGGGCGCGGTGAGCGTGCGCTGCACGTATGGGCCGGCTGACGACGGCGCGGCACCGGTCAGGCGCGCCAACGACCGGAACGTCTTCGACGTACCGACGGCCAGGCCCACCTCCCCCAGGGCGTGGAACTTTTCGGCCGGGCCCGCGAGCTCCGCATCGATGTAGTCGCGCAGCGCGTTGATCTTCTTGCGCTCCGGCGGGTCCGTGTCGAACCACTCGTGGGTCAGTCGGCCCGCGCCCAGGTCCAGGGAGACGGCCAGGTCCGGCACCTCCTCGCTGCCGGTGGACAGCTCGAGCGAGCCACCGCCGATGTCCAGGTTGGTGATGCGGCCGGCGGACCAGCCGTACCAGCGGCGCACCGCCTGGAAGGTGGAGCGGGCCTCCTCCTCGCCGGAGATGACCTTGAGTTTGACCCCCGTCTTCTTCTCCACCTTCTTCAGTACGGCCTCGGAGTTGGTCGCCGAGCGCACCGCGGAGGTGGCGAAGGCAAGCAGCTCGTCGCATTTGAGGTTTTCGGCAAGGCCGCGGGCTTCGTCCACGGCGTCGATAAGCTTGTTGACGCCCTTGTCCTCGATATTGCCGTCCGCATCGAGCTGCTCCACGAGCCGCAACGGCTGCTTCCAATCGCTCATCGGGGTTGGGCGGCCACCTGCGTGGGCATCCACCGCCACCAAGTGAACGGTGTTGCTGCCTACGTCTAATACACCTAATCGCACACCACCAGGGTAATGGGTCTACGGTGTTGAGGTGTGAATCAACCAGCCTCCAATGAAGTTTTTCTTGGATTTCCCGCCACCTCACCCGCCGGAAAATCCATCCTGGCAGGGCGGGAAACGCCCCCGGACTTCCCCCGCGAGTGGTTCGAATTTGTCCACCCGGACGACCCCACCCACTACTTCAGCCTGGACCTGACCTGGCTGGAATCCACCTGGTCGTGCCGCTTCGGCACGCCCGAGTGCTTGGGTATCGACGAGAGCTTCCCGGTCGTCGGCTGCTGCATCCACGGTGCCTACATCGCCGATGAAACCGACCGCGACGACCTCTACAACGCCGTTGCGGAAATGCCCGCCAAGTACTGGCAGCTGCGCCCGGCGGAGACGGATTCCTACATCGCCAACGCGGACCCGACCGTGCTCGAGCCCTGGTTGGAGTGGGACGACACGGAGGAAGAGGACGACGGCCCGCACATCAAAACCCGCGTGGTCGACGGTGCCTGTATCTTTGCCAACCGCACCAAAGAGGGTTCCGGTCCTGGCTGCGCGCTGCACCAGTGGGCCATGGCGGAAGGGCGCAATATCATCGGTTCCAAGCCGGAGGTGTGCTGGCAGGTGCCCTTCTCCCGGGAGGACTCCTACGAGGAGCGCTCCGACGGGGAGGAAATCCTGCGCACCACCATCGGCGAGTACGACCGTCGCCAGTGGGGCGGAGGCGGAGAGGACTTCGACTGGTGGTGCACCAGCGCCCCCAGCTGCCACACCTCGCAGGGCGAAGGTGCGGCTACTCCGGTGTGGCAGTCAATGAAAGACGAGCTCACCGCGTTGATCGGCGAAAAGCCCTACGAGGTTGTGGCGCGCCACTGCGCCGCCCGCGCGAAAGTACCGCGCGAGGCGAAGTCCATTCACCCCGCGGCCGACACTAACGCTTAGGCCTCGAACTTGTAGCCCAGGCCGCGCACGGTAATCAGCTGCTTGGGCTTCGACGGTTGCTCCTCGATCTTGGTGCGCAAGCGCTTGACGTGCACGTCCAAGGTCTTCGTGTCACCGACGTAGTCCGCACCCCAGATCCGGTCGATGAGCTGGCCGCGGGTCAGGACCCGGCCGGCGTTGCGCATCAGGTACTCGAGCAGGTCGAACTCTTTGAGCGGCATGGGCACCGGCGTGCCGTCGATAAGCACGGTGTGCCGCTCGATGTCCATCTTCACGCGGCCGCCCTCCAGGATCTCCTGGGATTCGGCCTGTGACTGCTCCCCCTCCCCGCCACGGCGCAGCACCGCGCGGATACGGGCGATGAGCTCGCGGGTGGAATAAGGCTTGGTCACGTAATCGTCGGCACCGAGCTCTAGGCCCACGACCTTGTCGATCTCCGTGTCGCGGGCCGTGACCATGATGATCGGCACCATGGAAGTGGTGCGCAGAGACTTGCACACCTCCGTGCCGCTCATCCCCGGCAGCATGAGATCCAGCAAGACCAGGTCCACGTCATTGGCGGCAAAGGACTCCAGCGCGCTCGGCCCATCCGGCGCGACAAGCGTGTCAAAACCCTCCTTTTGCAGCAGGTACGCCAAGGGATCAGCCAAGGATTCTTCGTCTTCAACGATGAGAATGGTGGTCACTGTTATTCCTTTTACGTCTTCCTAGCTCTGCATCTGCTGCTGCGCGGCCCCAACGCTCGCGTCTGCAGCGGTTGCGGCAGCACGCTCCGGGTCGAAGATCGGCAGCTCGATAGTAAACGTCGATCCCGTGCCGGGACGGGACCATAGCTTGATGTTACCCCCGTGGTTGGCCACCACGTGCTTGACGATGGCCAAGCCCAAACCCGTGCCCCCGGTACTGCGCGAGCGCGCCTTATCGACCCGGTAGAAGCGCTCGAAGACGCGCTTTTGGTCCTCCGGCGCGATCCCGATGCCCCGGTCGGTCACCCGCAGGTGCAGCACCGTGCCCCGCATAACCTTCTGGGTCACGCTCACCGGCTTGCCATCTGGCGAGTAATTGATCGCGTTGGAGATCAGGTTGGACACCGCAGCCGTCAGCAGCGAGCGGTCTCCCAGCACGTGCAGGCCGGTGCGCTCGCCGCGGATGAGCTCAATGTCGCGGTCCTCGGCGGTGACGTGGTTGCGCTCCAAGGCATCGTCGATGACCTCGTCGATGCGCACCGGCGACATGTCCGGCAGGCGCTCCGCCCCCTGCAGCTTGGACAGGGAGATCAGGTCCGTGATCATCTCCCCCATCCGGTGCGCCTCTGTTTGCAGGCGGGTACCGAAGTAGTCGACCATCTCCACGTCCGAGGGGTCTTCCATCAGCGCCTCGGCAAGCAGCGCCATGCCGCCAACCGGCGTCTTCAGCTCGTGGGACACGTTTGCAACAAAGTCGCGGCGTGCGTTTTCCATGCGCACATTTTCCGACTCATCAGTCACGTACACGGCCGCATACGAGTTTTGTGTGAGCGTGAGCGGTTTGATCACCGCGCGCACGTTCCGAATCCGGCTGCCCGTGGCGCGCTGCGGCAGGTCCAGGTTTAAGAGGTGTTCCTCCTGGTCCTCGAAGACCTGCTCCGCAACCGTCCACACCTCGGGGTTGACCGTCCCGTCGTGCACAATCGACATGTCGTGCGCACGTGCGTTGGACAGCGCCACGCGCCCGGAGCGCTCCACCACCGCGACTCCGGTGGGCGATCCCTGGATGGCCAGGTGGTACATCTGGCTAATCGAGCTGGTTTCCTCGCTGGCCTCGTCGCTGTAGTCGCGATTGCGCTCACGCCAACGCAGCGCCCGCTGCACCAGTGGTGCGGCGAGCGCTGCGGCGCCAACGCCTAAAAAGAAGGCGAGTAATGGGGACATGCAGGCAAAAGTGGGCTAACTACTTCTGGCCCTGGTTTGCCACTGCAGCGGCACCGGCGGCAGCTGCCTCCGGATCCAGGTAGGTGCCGCCCGGGTTGAGTACCTTGCCCTCTGCGTCAATCTCGTAGACCAGCGGCATGCCCGTGGGGATGTTCAGCCCGGCAATCTCTTCCTCGGAGATGTTGTCCAGGTACTTCACCAACGCGCGCAGGGAGTTGCCGTGCGCGGCGACCATGACGTTCTTGCCCGCGAGCACCTCCGGCAGGATTACGTCAATGTAGTAAGGCAGGAAGCGGGCCACCACGTCCTGAAGGCACTCGGTTCGCGGCACCTCCGGCAGGAAGGAGTAGCGCACGTCGTGCGTCTGCGAGTACTCGTTCTCCGGGTCAATCTCCGGCGGCGGGGTGCCGTAGGAACGACGCCAGGTCATGAACTTTTCCTCGCCGAACTCATCGCGGATCTCGGCCTTGTTCAGGCCCTGCAGCTTGCCGTAGTGGCGCTCGTTCAAACGCCAGTTACGGTGCACCGGGATCCAGTGACGATCAGCGGCGTTCAACGCAATGTTGGCCGTGCGGATTGCGCGGCGCAGCAGCGAGGTAAACACGACGTCCGGCTCGACGTTGTGCTCCTTCATCAGCTTGCCGGCGTTCACCGCTTCCTTCTCGCCTTGCTCGGTCAGGTTGACGTCGACCCAGCCGGTGAACTGGTTGGACTTGTTCCACTCGCTTTGCCCGTGACGGACAAGAATCAGCTTTCCGTTGCTCATACCCCCAGCATGCCACGAATCGCGGACCCGTGCTTTAGAATCGTCACATCTACCACCCGCTACGTCGACGTCTATTAGCAAAGGATCCTTGTGAGCTTTCGCCGCCTCCGCACCGCCACACTCGCCGTGCTCGCCACCGCACTCATCGCCCCACTCGCCCCCACCGTGAACGCAGCGCACGCCGCCGAGCCCGCGCTTGCCGCCCCGGGCGGCGCGTTCCGCGTGTTCGCGCAGGATCCGCCGAAGCACCTGCCCGCGGGCGGGGGTGTCAACGTGGTCATCCCGCCGGAGGCTTCCGCAGCAGCCTGCTCCCAGGGGCCGAACGGCACGATCCGCGGGCAGCGCGTCATGCTCACCGCCGGTCACTGCCTGGCAGAAGACAAAGACAGCCCGAAGATGGGCGAGCGAGTCACCGTGCCCATCGGCCGCCAGTACCTCCCGATCGGTACGCGCGGGAAGGTACACAAGCCCACCGACTACGAAAACACCTTCTGGCCGCACGAGTTCTTCTGGGACACCATCAACACCGACGACTGGGGTATCGTGCAGCTTCACGACGGCGTGCCCGCCACCAGCCTCTCCCAGTCCCGCGATGCGGACGGCCGCACCCACGGCGCGCCGGTGCACCTGCGCAGCATCCGCGACCGGTCGACGCTGCCGCACAACACCTTCAGCACCGACAACTTCGGCGAGCCGATCTGCAAGGACGGAGCCACCTCGGGCCGCAGCTGCGGCACCCAGATCGGGCGCAGCCGCAACGGCGTCTACAGCTGGGGCCTGTACTACCAGTTCGGTGATTCCGGCGGCATCAACTACGACCCCACCGACGGTGCCGTCGTGGGCGTGACCTCTATGGGGCTCGGCCCCCTGGGCAAGGCGCAGCCCGCCGACCGCATTATCGAGACCGCCTACGGAGTGCCCGACGGCCAGGTCAACAAAGAGTTCAAGCTCGAGGACTCCACCGCCCCGCACGCCAACTTCACACCGCTGAACACCGAGCAGCAGCGAATCACCGACACCGTCAAGCAGGAAAACCCGGACCTGCCGATGTACACGCCCGAAGAAGCCTGGAACAAGGCTGTCGACGCCGCGCAGACCGACGCCGCCATCGTCGCCGATCGCGCCGGCAAGGTCCGCACCATCGATGAGGCCCAGAAGCTGGCGGACACCGCAGCCTTTGCCGCCAACCACCACGCCGCCCAGCTTTCCGCCACCGGCACTAACTACGCAATCAGCAACCTCGCGGGCCTGGGCAGCTCGAACTAGCCGCCGATGGCGCGGCGCTCGCCTGCGCCCGGCGCGAAGTCGGCGATCGTCTCCTCGTACACGCCCACCAGCGTCTTCGCGCTTTCCTGCCAGCTGAAGGTGGCGGCGTGGGCGACGGCGGCTTCGCCCATGGAGATCCGCAGCGTATCGTCGCTAAGCAGGGCCCCGAGCGCTTCTGCCCACGCGCCAGGCTCATGCCCATCCACCAGCCGGCCGGTGGACCCATCCGCCACGGCGAGCGGGAGCCCGCCCACGCGCGCGGCGACGACCGGCGTGCCCGTGGCCTGCGCCTCGACCGCGACCAGGCCGAAAGACTCGTTATAGCTCGGCACGGCGACCACATCCGCGGCCTGGTAGACCGCCACCAGCTCCTCCGGCGGCCGCGGGCCGAGGAAGCGCACGAGGTGCGCGACCCCTTCCTCCCGCGCGAGCTGCACGTAGCGCTCGACGCTGGCACCGCTTCCCGACGCCCCGCCGCAGATCACCGCGCGCAGCGGCAGCTCCGGGTGCGTGCGGTGTAGCTCGCCGAGGGCCCGGATGAGTACCTGCGGGCCCTTGAAATCCTGCAGCCTGCCCACAAACGCGACGACCTTTGCGTGCAGCGGGATGCCCAGCTGGCGGCGAGCCAGCTCCGTGTTACGGTTCGTGCCCGGGGTAAACAGCTCCGTGTCGGCACCGGGTGTGACCACGCGGATCTTGCACGGGTCCACGTCGTAGTGGCGCGCCAGCTCCTCGATCTCGTCTTCGGTGTTGACCACGAGGCGGTCGGCGTTATCCACCAGCTGCTGCTCGCAGATACGCCGGGCTTCGGCCTCCGTCTCGCTATTCGACGCCGCGTTTTTGACCGCGGCCCACGTGTGCCCGGTGTGCACGAGCGGGATCCCGGCCAGATCCGCGAGCAGCCAGCCGACCTGCCCGGAAAGCCAGTAGTGCGAGTGAATCAGGTCGTAGTGCAGGTCGTGGGCGCGGGTAAACTGCACTACTCCGCCGGCGAAGGCTGCGAGCTGGGTGGGCAGCTCCTCTTTGCTTAAGCCCTCGTAGGGGCCGGCCACGATGTTGATCACCCGCAGCCCCTCACCCACCTCGACCACCTCGCCCTGGCTGGGGCGGGTGGCGCGCGTAAACACGTCGACGCACACGCCCTGGCGGGCTAGCCCCTTGGCCACGTTGAAGGTGTAGACGTTCATGCCGCCGGCGTCGCCCACGCCCGGCTGCTCCAACGGCGAGGTGTGCATTGAAATCATTGCGACGCGTAGTTGGCCCATAGGCCCCAAGCGTACTTAGTGGGCGGCGTGCTTGTGCCAGGCGCCGAAATCGCTGGCCATGTCGGCGGCGAGGTGCTGGTATGCCCGCTTGGTGTCAGTGGCCAGCCGGTCGAGGTCCACTACCGCGCCTTCGGCAAGGTGCCTATCGTACGGGATCGTGTGAACCGCCCGGGCGCGGGAGGCGAAGTGCGCGGAAAGCTTTGCTGTGTCGATGGTGGGCCTGCCCGGCGCGGCCGCGGAGATGACCACGGTGGAGTTCGCGGCCAGCTGATCGTAGCCGTGCAGGTTGAGCCAGTCCAGGGTGGCCGAGGCGGACTGTGCCCCGTCGAGCGCGGGCGAGGTGACCAGCACAAGCGCGTTGGCCAGGTCGAGCACGCCGGCCATCGCGGAGTGCATCAGGCCGGTGCCGCAGTCGGTGAGGATCACGTTGTAGTGGTGCTGCAGGATGTCGATGGAGCGGCGGTAGTCCAGCTCCGAGAAAGCCTCGGAGACCGCCGGGTCGCGCTCGGAGCCGATGACCTCGAGCCGGGAGGTGGCCTGGTTGGTAAAGGCGCGCACCTGCGGGTAGCGCGAGGTGTCCGGCGCGGCGAGCAGGTCGCGGATAGTAGCCGGGGTGATTGCTGCCGCGCGCTGGGCGAGTGTGCCCAGGTCCGGGTTGGCGTCGATGGCGATGACCCGGTCGCCGCGGGTCTCGGCGAAGATGCCGCCGAGCGCCACTGTGGTCGTGGTTTTGCCCACCCCACCTTTCAGGCTCATCACCGCGATACGGTAGTCGCCGCGCAGCGGGGCGCGGATCGCGCTAATGAGCCGCTCGTACTCGAGCTCCTTGCGCGACCCGCCCGGGTTGATCCTGCCTCGGCTGGCGGCGTGGACAAGTTTGCGCCAGCCGGCTTTCGGCGGTGCCTTGACCGGGTCGACCAGGTTGGAGTGGTCGAGCGCGGGCGGCGGCGCGAGCTCGACGGTGTTGTCGCTGTGCGCAGTACGCCCTGTGTGCCCAGCGGGCCCAGCATAAGTGGTCATGAAAAATTTCCCCCCAATTTCCCCTCGTATGTAGTTGGGCACCAAGCCTAAGCCAGGGTCGTGGAGCCTGCAACGGGAGCGAATAATTTTCTCAGAAGCCCACAAACCTACAGTTGCGTAGGTTATACTCGCACCCTGTTAGTTGCCACCAACTAAGGAGATACGACGCATGGGAGCGCACGAGACCGCCAGGCCCTGGATTACGCAGTACGCGGCATGGACCGACCCGAACCCCAAGGTCGGGAGCGACACGCTGGTCAGCATGTTCAACCGGGTCATGGCCACCACGCCGAAGAATCCCGCCACGTGGTTCATGGGTAAGACGCTTACTTACGAGGAACTCAACACCAAGGTCTCCCGCTTCGCCGCGCAGCTTTACGGCCTCGGGGTGCGCCCCGGCGACCGGGTCGCAGTCGCCCTGCCGAACTGCCCGCAGCACATCATCGCGGTGACCGCAATCCTCCGCCTCGGCGCCACCGCAGTGGAGCACAATCCGCTGTACACCGCCTACGAGCTGCGCAGCCAGTTCCTAGATCACGGGGCGAAGGTGGCCGTCGTCTTTGACCGGCAGGCGGAGACCTTTACCACGCTGACCGAGCAAACCCCGCTGGAAACGGTCATCTCGGTCAACATGATCGAGGAAATGCCCTGGACCACCAAGGCAGTGCTGTCCATCCCGATCGGCCCGATCAAGTCCAAGCGCAAGGAGCTCAGCAAGCCCGCGCCCGGCACGATCAGCTTCTCCAGCCTGATTGCCACGCCGCAGCAGGCGGTGCCCACGCCGCAGGTGGAGCCGGAAGACACCGCGATCATGATCTACACCTCCGGCACCACCGGCGAGCCCAAGGGCGTGCCGCTGACCCACCGCAACATCGTCTCCGTGCTCACAGCTGGTCTCTCCTGGCTGGAGAACTGGGGCGCGGTGGAGGAAAAGGTGCTCGCCATCCTGCCGCTGTTCCACATCTACGGCTTCGCCCTTAACTACGGCCTGCCTTTGACCTGTGGCGGGCAGATGGTGCTCGTGCCCGCGCCGAAGCCGGAGCTCTACCAGCCCGCTATTACTAAGACGCGCCCCACTGTCCTGCCCGGCGTACCTACGCTCTACGACCGCATCATCGATTGGGCGCTGGAATCGAACGCGGACCTCTCCTCTATCCACACCTCCATCTCCGGCGCGGCGACCCTGCCCGCCCCCACCATCGAGCGCTGGGAGCAGGCCACCGGCGGCCGCCTGATCGAGGGCTACGGGCTCACCGAGACCTCGCCCATCCTGGCCGGCAACCCGCTGGACGGCTCCCGCAGGCCCGGCTACATCGGCCTACCGTTCCCCAACACCGATATCCGCATTGCCAACCCGGAGAATCCGGCAGAGACGATGCCTTTCGGCGAGCCCGGCGAGCTGCTTGCCCGCGGCCCGCAGGTCTTCTCCGGCTACCTGAACAAGCCGGAGGCCACCGAGCGCGCCTTCCACGAGGACTGGTTCCGCACCGGCGACATGGCGGTCATGGAGGAAGACGGGTGGATCAAGCTGGTCGCCCGCATCAAGGAGATCATCATCACCGGCGGCTTCAACGTCTACCCGGACGAGGTGGAGCAGGTCATGCGCGAGCACCCGGACATCACCGACATCGCGGTGGTCGGCCGCCCGCGCGAAGACGGCTCGGAGGATGTAGTGGCGTGCGTGACGCTTCGCGACGGTGCGGCGCTGGACCCGGACGGGATGAAGGAGTACGCGCGCGAAAGGCTCACCCGCTACAAGGTGCCGCGCACCTTCTACCACTTTGAGGAACTTAACCGCGACCAGACGGGGAAGGTGCGGCGTCGAGAAGTGCAGGAGACGCTCATGGGCATGCTGAACGCCGACAGCTAAGCGCGCGCCGCACCCCGAAAGCTACGGGAGCGTAAGGTGTGTGGCATGTCTTCCACAGTGCAACCACCCAACACTGGCGCAACCCCCGATCCGAACCAAGAAAAGCCCTGGCTTCAGTACTACCCGGAGTGGACCGCCCACCACTTGGAGTACGGCACCACGACCCTGCCGGAGATGTACCAGCAGAACCTGGAGAAGAACGCCCACAAGCCTGCGGCAACCTTCTTCGGCCGCACGCTCACCTTCGCCGAGCTGGACCGCGATGTGCGCCGCGCCGCCGCGGGCTTAAAGGCCTTCGGTGTGCGCGAGGGCGACCGCGTGGCCATCATGCTGCCGAACTGCCCGCAGCACATCGTCGCCTTCTACGCCGTCCAGCTGCTCGGCGGCGTGGTGGTGGAGCACAACCCGCTCTACACGGCCAACGAGCTGCGCCCCCAGTTCGCTGACCACGGTGCCCGCATCGCCATCGTGTGGGATAAAACCGCGGACACGCTGGAGAAGCTACGTGCGGATACTGCGCTGGAAACGGTGGTCAGCGTGGACATGACCCGCGCCATGCCGCGGCTGCAGCGCCTCGCCCTGCGCATCCCGATCCCGAAGATCCGCGACGCGCGCGCCCAGCTGACCGGGCCTTGCACCAACACGGTCCCCTTTGAAGCGCTGACCGGCTCCGCCATCGGGGGCGAGGGCACGGACCTGGAAATTCCGGAGACGCTGACCCCAGATTCGCCCGCCGTGGTGCTCTATACCTCGGGCACCACAGGCGCGCCGAAGGGGGCGGTGCTCACCCACGCCAACCTGCACGCCAACCCGGTGCAGGGCCGCGCTTGGGTCAAGGAGCTGCAGGAGCCTGGCCAGCGCATGCTGGCCACGCTGCCTTTCTTCCACGCCTACGGCCTGACCTTCTCGCTCACGCTGATGATGCTGGTGGGCAGCGAACTCGTCCTGCTCCCGGCCCCGAAGATGGACCTGATCATGCGCGCGCTGAAGAAGCGCCCGCCGAGCTTCATCCCGGGCGTACCCACCGTGTTCGAGCGCATCGTGAAGACCGCGCGCGAGCAGAACGTGGACATGTCCAAGGTGAAGATCGGCTTCTCCGGTGCTTCCTCCCTGCCCGCCGAGGTCATTGAGGAGTGGGAGGCCATTACCAGCGGCCACCTCGTGGAGGGCTACGGGCTGACCGAGACTTCGCCGATCATCGTGGGCAACCCGCGCACCGCGGACCGCCGCCCCGGCTACATCGGCATCCCCTTCCCGGATACCCAGATCCGTATCGCCAACGAAAAGAACCTGGATGAGGACATGCCCTACGGCGAGGAGGGCGAAATCCTGGCGAAGGGCCCCCAGGTCTTCGGCGGCTACCTCAACAACCCCGAGGCCACCGAGCGCGCCTTCCACGATGGCTGGTTCCGCACCGGGGACATGGGCGTGATGGAAGAAGACGGCTTTATCAAGCTGGTCTCGCGCATCAAGGAACTCATCATCACCGGCGGGTTCAATGTCTACCCCGCCGAGGTGGAGGAGGTCATGCGCAAGCACCGCGACGTGGTTGACGTCGCCGTGGTGGGCCGCCCCCGCGAGGATGGCTCCGAAGATGTCGTCGCCTGCGTGGTGCTGCGTGACGGTGCCGCGCTGGACCCGGAGGGCCTGAAGGATCACGCACGCGAGAACCTCACCCGGTACAAGGTGCCGCGCACCTTCTACCACTTCGAGGAGCTCGCGCGCGATCAGATGGGCAAGATCCGCCGCCGCGAGGTCCGCGAGGACCTGCTGCGCATGCTGGGCTAAAGGCCCACCCACACGGGCTCAGGCACCAGGGCTACGCCAAAGCGCTTCTCGACGCCACGCTGCACCCGCCGTGCCAAGTCCGCAATATCATCCGCGCTCGCCCGACCACGGTTGGTCAGGGCGAGCGTGTGCTTTGTGGACAGCCGCGCCGGCGCGTCCTCGCCCGGGAAGCCGCGCGGGAAGCCTGCGCGCTCGATAAGCCAGGCCGCCGACAGCTTCTCTTTGCCGTCCGGCTGGGCAAAGCGCGGCATGCCCTCCTCGCCGACCTCGCGTTCGATCGCGTCCGCCAGCGCAGTATCCACGACGGGGTTGGTGAAAAAGGAGCCGGCCGACCATGTGTCGTGGTCTTCCGGATCCAGCACCATCCCCTTCTGCCTGCGTGTTTCAAGCACTGAGGCACGTGCCTCGGCGAGCGGGACGCGCTTGCCGCCCAAGTGGCGCAGCGGGGCGGAAAGCTCGCGGCGCTCCAGCTCGATCTCTAGCTCGAGGACCACGGCGCGGTTAGTGAACTTCAGGTTGGAGTAGCGGTACGCCAGCTCCAGTGCGCTTGCGGGCACCCACTCGTCCTTGTTCGTCTCGCGGTTGTACAGGCGCACGCGGGTGAGCACGTCGGCGATCTCCGCGCCGTAGGCCCCCACGTTCTGCACCGGGGTGGCACCCGCCGAGCCGGGGATGCCGGACAAAGCTTCGATGCCAGCCAGTCCGTGCTCAACCGCGTAGGCCACCACGTCGTCCCACACGGTGCCCGCGCCGATGCGCAGCGTGGCGTGGGAGGGGGACGAGGTGGCGTCGAGAAGCGAAATGCCTGCGTTTTGCGCGACAACCGCAACGATGTCCAACTGCCCCTCCGCCACGAGCAGGTTCGAGCCGCCGCCCACCACCAGCAGTGGGGTGCCCGCCGCATCGAGGCGCGCGACGGTGGCGGCGAGCTCCTCGGCGTGTGTGCAACGGATCAGGTCAGCGGGGGTGCCGCCGACGCGGAGCGTGGTCAGAGAGGCGAAAGATGAATCAGACACCCCACCAACGGTAGTCTGTTCATCATGACTGCACGTAGTGAAACCACCGTAACCATCAACCAGCCGGCCGAGAAGGTCGCCGAAGCCTACGCTACCCAGGCGTACTGGGAGTTCATCGCGGAGAAGCTCTCCCCGGAGCCGGGCCAGCTGCACGAGTTCACCGGTGAGACCGCCACCCTGTTTGAGGTGCTGCCAAAGTCCATCCTGCCCGAGGCCGCGCAGGCAATGATCAGCCAGGACCTCAAGCTCAAGCGCGTGGTCAACGTCGGCAAGCTGGACGGCAACACCGCCAAGCACACCTTCACCGGTGATGTGAAGGGCACCCCGGTCGACTTCTCCGGCGAGATCACCATGACCGGCGAGGGCGAGACCACCACCCTGGCCTACGACAACGAGGCGAAGGTGGACATCCCGTTCATGGGCGCTGCGCTCGAGCCGAAGGTGGCCGAGGCGCTCGAGGAGATCGTGGAGAACGAGGCCAAGCTCACCGAGCAGTGGATTGCGGAGAACCTGTAAATCTCCCCGCACCACCACAACCTTCGGGCGCAGGCCGGTCCCGGCAGGCCGTACGGGGTGATCACCCGCGGCACGACCGGGTATAACCGCCTGCGCCGTTGCGATCGCTGGGCCTTTTACAACCCGGCGATCCGCTCCCTGTTGCGGAGCGCACCGTCCCCGCTCGCGCTCGACGTGGGCTACGGTGCCTCGCACACCACCACCGTCGAGTGGGCGCGCTGGCTGCGCCGCATCACCCCGTCCACCGAGGTCGTGGGCTTGGAAATCCACCCCGATAGGGTGCTGCCGCCGCGCGACGGGGTGTGCTTCGAGCTCGGCGGCTTCGAGCTCGCCGGCTACCGGCCGCACCTCGTGCGCGCCTTCAACGTGCTGCGCCAGTACGACGTCGCCGAAGTCGATAAGGCCTGGCGCACCGTCTGTAACCGCCTGGCCCCCGGCGGCATGTTCATCGAGGGCACCTGCGATGAGCTCGGCCGCCGCGCCACCTGGGTGCTTCTCGACGCCTCCGGGCCGCGCTCGCTTACCCTCGCCTGGGACCCCTTCGACGTGACCACCCCAGGCGATGTCGCCGAGCGCCTGCCGAAGGCGCTCATTCACCGCAATGTGCCGGGCGAGCGCATCCACGCCCTGCTTGCCGACGCCGACGCCGCCTACGCCCACGCCGCCGCCTTCGAACCCTACGGGCCCCGGGTGCGTTGGCGCGAAGCCCGCAAGGAGCTCATCTCCTCGGGCTGGCCCATCCAGCCTGTGCGCCGGCCCCTGCGGGACAACGTGCTCACCGTGGACTGGGCGGCCGTGGCCCCTGCCGTACACTAGGCCGCATGAAAACTGCGTGGAAAGTCATCGTCGGCATCCTTGCCGTGCTACTGGTCCTCCTGCTCATCGCCGAGGGCGGGATCCGCATGTTCATGGCCAACCAAATCACCTCCGAGTACTCGGCGGGCGCGCAGTCTGACGCCAGTAGCGAGGCTGAGCCGGCCGAGCCGAAGGTGTCCTTTGGCCCCCAACCGGTGATCTTCGGGCTCGCCTCCGGCAAGCTGCCGCACATCGACATCGAGACACCGTCGACTCTGGTGGTCAACGGCGACGAGATCTACGGCGAACCCGCCTCCCACGTGCAGATGGACAATATGCGCTACGGCTCCGGCGAGCCGATCGCTGATTCCCTGCGCCTGGACACCGAACTGACCAACGAGCTGATCCGCGCCATGCTCAACCAGCAGCTCCGCGAGCAGATGGGCGAGGACTCCTTCCTCAGCGACATCATCAACGTCTCCGACGTCAACACCGACCCCGAGGCGGGCACCATCCACATCGCGTTCAGCGGCGGGGTGGCCAGCCTGGACCTCAAGCCGGTCACCGAGGGTGGGCAGATGCGCTTCGAGGCCACCGGCACCAAGCTCTTCGGCTTCGACCTGCCAGACGAGGCCGCAGGCGCGCTGAGCGACGCGATGAACCAGGGCATGGAAAACCAGGGGGCCGGCCAGCTGCGCATCGAAGAGTTCACGGTCGTCCCCGGCGGGGTGCGCGTGACCATGGCTGGCGAGAACGTGAACTTCAACGACCTGCAACAGATGCAGGGCCAAAACTTCGGGGCCTAGGCAGGCCTAAGCGGGGCGAGCGAACACGCGGGCCGCGCCCGCCTCCAGCCACTCGATCGCGGCCTCCTGCCCCGGCTCGGCATTAAAGACGCAGATGTCCAGGGAGGTTTCGGGCAGCGGGGCGGACGCGGGCACCGCCAGGCACGACGCGCCGAGCTGCTCGGCGACGCGCACCACGGCCGGATCGGGCGTGCCGGGGCACACGATGCCGACTTCAACGGTGAGGGATTGGTGGACCGCGATGGCGTCGGCAAGCATGGCCTCAGGCGCGGCATCGGGGTCCAAGGCGAGCCACAGCGCGTCCGCGCCTGCTTCCACCGCGAGTCGTGCTTCGACGGCCTTAATCACGCTGTGGTGGCGGCCCGTGGGCCAGCCCACCACGGCGATCACCTCAAGACCGGTGCGCACCGCCTGCGGGATCTGGGTCGGCTCCACGACCAGCCCGGCCGTCCCTGGGGCTGCAGGGAGAGAAAAAGGCCTCCCAGCGACAAAGGTGCCGCAGCGGGTGGCCAGCCACTCTATATCGTTCATCAGCGTGTGAGAGCACCCTAGTAGCCGTAGTTGCCGTTGAGGATGCCGTCGATCTGCGGCTTGACATCAAACCAGTAGATGCCGATCGCCACGGCACCGAACCACATCACGAACGGGAAGCTGAGCAGGCACACCAACCCGGACAGGCCCAGGATCGCGCACCAGGCACCCTTGGACTGCCGATCCGCGGCTTCGAAAGCGTCCGGGCGAGTGGTGGCCGCGAAGTAGAGGCCGACGAAGCCTGCGATCCCCACCACGAGGAACAGCGCGGCGCTCACCATGTTCGGGATCGACACGATCAGTCCGACCGTGCTCAAGTCAAAGGGAATGGGCATGGGTTACTTTCCATCCTCGGCAACGATTTCGCCCTCGATGATATCCGGCGTCTCATCCTTGCCCGCAAACTGCTCCTGCACGCGCCCGAACAGCGCTTCCAGACGCTGGCGGACGTCCTCGAGCACGCCGTCGGTGTCCTTGGCGCGCAGCTCATCAATCTTGCTGTTAAACGTGCCGCGCACATCCTCCACCGTGCTGCGCAGGGTGGCCATGACCTCGTCGGAAAGCTCCAGGTCGCGCTTCTGGAAGGCCTGGAACTGCTTCTCCGCCTCGGCAACAAAGTTGGAGGCCGCCGCGCGCACCTCGCTCTCATCCGAGGCGCTATCCAGGCGCTCGCGCGCGCTGGCGGTGGCTGCCTTGAGCTTGCCCGGCAGGTCCTCGGCGTACTTGCCCGCCTGCTTGCTCAGCAGCGAGCCGAGCGAGGAACCGGCGGCAAGCAGGGCCTGGCCTGCGTCGCGCAGGTTGGCGCGCAGCCCGTCGGCGGCGGTGTTCTCTTCGTGTGCGGCGTGCTTACCCGAGGAAGTGTTCTCAGTCATGAATCATCCTTTGTTAGAAAAAGAGCAGTTGAGACACAGTGTAAATAACCAGACCGGCGAGCGCACCCACGATCGTGCCGTTGAGGCGAATGAACTGCAGGTCCTTGCCCACCATCAGCTCGATTTTGTCGGAAGCCTCGCGACCGTCCCAGCGCTGGATCGTCTCCGCAATAATGCCGACGATCTGGTCCGCGCCGTTGTCGGCGGCGTAGTGCACCGCCTTCTCCAGCTTCTCCTCTGCCGCGGCGCGCACCTTTTCGTCGTGCGCCAGCTTCTCGCCCCACTCCTGCGCGGCGCTGGCCACCTTGCGGCGCAGCAAGCTGTCCGCATCCGAGGCGTTGGCGATGAGTGCCTCGGAGACCTGCTCCCAGATGTTGCCCGCGGCAGCGGTCACTGCGTTCGAGCCCATCACGTCGGTCTTCAGCGCCTCGACGCGCGCGATCATCTCGCCGTCGAACTGCAGGTCCTGGGCGAACTGGTTGAGCTGGCGGCGGATCGCGCGGCGGGCCTCGTGATTCGGGTCATGGTCTACCTCGGCCATGAACTTCACCAGCTCGGAATAGACCTTCTCCCCCACCAGGTCCTTGGCAAACTTGGGGGCCCAGCGGGGCATGCGCTCGTCGATAAGCGTGATGATGCTCTCCTCCATCCCACCGAGCTTGGTGCGGGACCAGGCGATGATGTCATCCACGATGGGTTCGGCCTTGCCGTCCGCGATGAAGCCGTCGAGCGCGCGGCCGAGCGGCGGGCCCCACGTCGGCTCCGCGAGCCGGTCTATCAGCTGCGTGTTGATGAGTGCCTCCGCATCCGCCGGGTTGATGCCGCGCACCAGGCGGACGGTGAAGACGCCGACCTCTTCGCTCACGCGTTCGGCGTTTGCAGGCTGCGCGAGCCACGCGCCGACGCGCTCGGGCAGCTTGGCCTCCATCACCTTCTGCGTGATCGTCTGTGCGTTGAGGAAGTTCTCGCTCACGAACTCGCTGAGCGCGTCGGCGACCTGGTCCTTCTTGTTGGGGATAATCGCCGTGTGCGGGATCGGGATGCCCATGGGATAGCGGAACAGGGCGGTCACGGCGAACCAGTCGGCGAGCCCGCCGACCATGCCGGCCTCCGCGGCCGCGCGCACATACCCCACCCAGGCGGGCGCGCTACCGGTGGATTGCCACCAGGAGCAGGATAGGAAGATCACCGCCATCAGCCCAAGCAGGCTGGTAACGAAGATCTTGTGGTTTCTTAAAGTCCGCCGCCGCGCCTCTTCATTCGCGGGCGCGGGCATGAGCGCGTGCTGAGCCATACCCCGATTATGGCAGGGCAGGTACTGCGGGCTCGACTCAAGTCACGAGTGGCCGCGCACGCAAAACTCCCCGCCCGAGAACCTCTGCGTTCCCGGACGGGGAGTTTAAGATTTGGCGCAGTGACTAGTTCACGCGGCCGGTGGCCTTGCGGTAAGCCTTGTAGTCCTTACGACCCACGCCCAACAGGGCAGCACCGCCGACGAGGGTGAGGACCATCTCAACCACGCCGATGATGAGCATGATCTGGGCGTAGTCGTGCTGCTGAGCGCCGAAGCCGTAGAGCATTGCGGCACCGCCCCACACAGCCATACCGAAACCGTGCAAGGAGGCCAGGATCAGCCCCATCGAGATCCAGGTGGCGTGCTTGTTCAGCGATGCATGGGGCGCGGCGAGGGAAACCGGGTCGTAGCCCTCAATGTAGGTGTCCTGAATAGCCGGCTCGTAGTCCGGGAAGGATTCGCTCCTGATGTCTGCAACAGCGTGCTCGGAAGCCATGATGACTCTTTTCTCTAGTCCTGCGTCAAATACTCGGTCAATACTCTGTCGTCATTATACGACGGCCTAGTCGTCGCCACCGCGGAAGGCTGCGCGCGCACGCTCGGCGTTGATTGCGCCGACCGCGTCCAGCGGGATACCCGCCGGGCACACATCCGCACACTCGCCGTAGAGCGAGCAGTGGCCGAAGTTGGTCTCCAGCTCGTCGACCATGTTGCGGGCACGACGGCCGCGCTCCTGCTTGCCCAAGGGCAGCAGCTTCAGGTGCTTGAGCTTCGCGCCCGTGAACAGGTGCGCAGCACCGTTCGGGCAGGCAGCCACGCAGGCACCGCAGCCGATGCAGGCGGCGTAGTCCAGCGCGGTCTCCGCGTCGTGGTGGTTGACAGCCAGCGTGTCGGCGTCCGGTGCAGTACCGGCGTTGACGGAGACGTAGCCGCCCTGCTGCATCACGCGGTCCAGTGCGGAGCGATCCACGGTGAGGTCCTTGATCACCGGGAACGCGCCGGAGCGGAAGGGCTCGATCTTCAGCGTGTCGCCGTCGTTGTAGTTGTACAGGCGCTGCAGGCAGGCCGTGATGTTCGTGTCGGCGCCGTGCGGGCGGCCGTTCACGCTCAGGCCACAGGTGCCACAGATGCCCTCGCGGCAGTCAGAGGCGAAGACGAAGGGCTCCTTGCCTTCCTCGACCAGGTTGTTGTTCACGTGGTCGAGGAGCTCCAGGATGGACATCTGCTCGACGGCGTCATCTACCTGCACCGTCTCAAAGTGCCCGTCAGTGTCGGGTCCGGCCTGACGCCAGATCTCAAGTGTCAGTTTCATTACTTGTAGTTCCTTGTCATCAGCGGGATCGAATCAAAGTACAGGGGTTCTGCGTGGCGAATGAACTCGCCCTCGCCAGCCGGCTCCCACGCGGAGACGAAGCACCAGTTCTCGTCGTCACGCTCAGCCTCGCCGTCCTCGGAGAGGTGATCCATGCGGTAGTGCGCACCGCAGGACTCGTCGCGGTCAAGCGCGTCGATGCACATGAGCTCGCCCAGGTTGATGTAGTCAGCCAGGCGGAGTGCGGCCTCGAGCGTCTGGTTCATCTCATCAGCGGAGCCCGGGACGGAGATGTTGGCACGGAAGTCCTCGCGCAGGGCGCGGATCTTCTTGATGCCCTCCTGCAGGCCCTCAACGGTACGGGAGACACCACAGTGCTCGTAGAGGATCTCGCCGAGCTGCTTGTGGAAGTACTCCGGGCCGTGCGGGTCATTGCCCTTGACGTTCATGATCTGCTCGACCATGTCCTTGGCGCGGTTGACAGCCTCGGCGACCTCCGGTGCGTCCTCCGCCAGGCGCTCCTCGCCGAGGTGGTTGGCCAGGTAGTTCGGCACCGTAAACGGCAGGGTGAACCAGCCATCGACGGAAGCCGACAGCAGGGAGTTCGCGCCCAGGCGGTTCGCGCCGTGGTAGGTCCAGGAGCACTCACCGGCGGCGAACAGGCCGTCGATGGACGTCATCTCGTTGAAGTCGGTCCACAGGCCGCCCATGGTGAAGTGGACGGTCGGGGCGATACGCATCGGAGCCTTGTACGGGTCCTCGCCGGTGGAGTCCAGGTACATCTCGAACAGGTTGGAGTAGCGCTCGCGGATCGTGTCCTCGCCGAGGCGCTCGATTGCGTCGGCGAAGTCCAGGTACGCGGAGTTGTGCAGCGGGCCCACGCCGTAGCCGGCGTTGAGCTGCTGGGAGATGGCGCGGGATGCCACGTCACGCGGCACCAGGTTGCCGAACGCAGGGTAGCGGCGCTCGAGGAAGTAATCGCGCTCCTCTTCCGGAATGTCCTTCGGATCGCGGTCGTCGCCCTTCTCCTTCGGGGTCCAAATACGACCGTCGTTACGCAGCGACTCCGACATCAGCGTCGTCTTCGCCTGCCACTCTGCGTTCACCGGCAGACCAGTCGGGTGGAACTGGATAAACGCCGGGGAGGCGAGGTAAGCGCCGCGCTCGTAGGCGCGCATCATGGCGGAAGAGTTGGAGTTCTTCGCCAGGGTGGTCTTGTGGTAGACGTTGCCGTAACCGCCGGTAGCCAGGATGACAGCGTGGCCGGTAAACGGCACGATCTCGCCGTTAATCAGGTTGCGGGTGACAATGCCGCGGCAGCGCTTTTTGCCGTCCTCTTCCGTGATGACCAGGTCCATCAGGTCGTTGTGGGTGAAGATCTCCACGTTGCCCAGGTGGATCTGGCGCTGCAGTGCCGACGCGGTGGACAGCTGCAGCTGCTGGCCCGTTTGGCCACGGGTGTAGTAGGTACGGGAGACCTGCACGCCACCGAAGGAACGGGTGGCCAGGGTGCCGCCGTACTCACGGGCAAACGGTGCGCCGATGGCGTTCATGTGGTCGATCACGCGGACCGACTCGATGGCCAGACGCCAGCAGTCGGACTCGCGGCAGCGGTAGTCGCCGCCCTTGACGGTGTCCTTGGTGTGGCGGTACGCGCCGTCGTTGTCCACCTTCTTGCCGCGGGCGGAGTTCACGCCACCCTGCGCAGCGATGGAGTGCGCACGACGCGGTGCGTCGTGGTAGGTGAACGCCTTGACGTTGTAGCCCAGCTCACCGAGCGCGGCAGCTGCAGCACCGCCGGACAGGCCGGTGCCGACTACGAGCACGGTGAACTTGCGACGGTTCAGCGGGGAGACCAGGTTCATGTGGTCCTTCTGGTAGGCCCACATGTCCTTCATCCGGACCTCGTCGCGGTTCGGCTCGTTGGACTCGAGGACGTGACCCGGGGTCACACCAGGCGCGACGGACTCCGGCTGGCGGAAGCCCTGTGCGGTGTCCTGGGCAGCGGTGACAGTGGTGTCGGCTTCGCCGCTCTGTGCGCCCTGGTTGGCGTTGAATGCGGTAGTCATAGTTGTAATTCTCCTCTATCAGCCGTTACCGGGAAAAGCCTGGGACCCAGCCGAGCATGATGGCGATCGGCATCACAACGTTGCCGATGACCACGATGAACGGAAGGACGTATGCCAGCAGCACCATCAGGCCGCGGCCGCGCTCGCCCAGCCAACCGAGGTCGGAGACAGCGAGGTAGATGCCGTGGGTCAGGTGCAGCAGCAGCGCAAGGTTGGCCACTACATAGAACAGGGTGACGTACCAGCGCTCAGGCGCAAACGTGGCGAGCAGGTTGTTGCGCACCTCACCGTGCATGAACTGCTCAGAGGCGACGACCTGGCCGACCGTGAGGTCCAGCAGGTGGAAGATGATGAACAGCAGCAAAATAACGCCGGTCACCAGCATCCAGCGGGTGGCGGTGGACTGCCAGCCACCCATCAGGCCCGTGCGCTTGAACTTGCCGCGGGACTTCGCCGAGCGCGACTTCAGCGCGAATGCGCCCCAGATGTGCAGCACCAGGCAGGCAAGCAGCACAATGCGGACGATCCACAGGAAGCCCTCGTGCGGGAACAACGGCTCGCCCATCTCGCGCAGGAAGCGGCCGTATGCATCAATCGGCGCCTCCCCGTTCGCATCGAGCGGCATAAAGATCTTCAGGTTGCCCACCATGTGGCCAAGCACGAAAAGACCAAAAATAAGGCCAGTGATGGCCATGGTCAGCTTCAAAGCCCACGTTGGGTAGGACGGCCGCTCGCGCAGCGGCTTCTCAGTGATTTTTCCGTGACGAATTGCTTCACGGTCTGCGTTTTGTACAGTCATGGCACCTCCAGTGTCGCTACTACTGTAGGCAACCTTTGGTCTTGTCACATACTTTATTGTCCGCTTTGCACGCCGAGAGACCCCCTCCCACCTCCCACAATGAGCATATCTTTTGCGGATCGCTCCATACTCCCAGCAGATTTCAACCTTGCCAGGTTCCCCTACGCGCATTTGTGACTTTGGACACCTTGCACCAGCTTTGTTGAGGGTACCCCTTCCAGTACCCCTTAATGTGTCAACCTTTGGTTGGTAAGCCCACCCTAAGAGTCAACCTGAGGTTGAGCCATTGCTTTGCGACGCCCACGAGCCTGTTGGGATACGAAAAACGCCCCGGCAAAACCGGGGCGAGTTTCAGATGCGTTCGTGGCCTTCTACAGGTTGATCATGTGGCCTTCGACGCCGTGCGCGATCTCCTTGAGCACCTCAGACAGCGTCGGGTGGATGTGGATGTTGCGCGCGATCTCACCGGCGGTGAGGTCGAAGCGCTGCGCCAGGGTGATTTCCGGCAGCAGCTCAGAGACGTGCGGGCCAACCAGGTGTGCGCCGAGGATCTCGCCGAACTCGGCGTCTGCGACGAGCTTGCCAAAGCCAGCGGTCTCGGCCAGACCGACCGCCTTGCCGTTCGCGGTGAACGGGAAGGTTGCGACCTTGATGTCGCGGTCCGGCCACTTCTCCTTCGCCTGCTCCTCGGTGTAACCCATGGAGGCGACCTGCGGGTTACAGAAGGTAGCGCGCGGGGTCATCATGTAGTCCTCGATCTCGAGGGTTTCCGCACCAGCGATGGTCTCCGCAGCAATGATGCCCTGGGCCTCCGCCACGTGCGCAAGCTGCAGCTTGGCGGTCACGTCGCCGATGGCGTAGATGTGGTCGACGTTGGTGCGCATGCGCTCATCAATGTCGATCGCGCCGCGGTCGGTCAGCTCCACGCCGGTGTTCTCCAGGCCGTAGCCCTCAACGCGCGGGGCGAAGCCGACGGAGATCATCACGCGATCCACGGTCAGCGTCTCGGCCTTCTCGGAGTCGTTCTTCTTAATGTCGACCTCAACGGAGTCACCGTTGTCGCGCACCGCGGTGGTGGCGTGGCCGGTCAGAAGCTTCACGCCGAGCTTCTTGTACTTCTTGGCGATCTCCTTGGACACGTCCTTGTCCTCGTTCGGCAGGACGCGGTCCATGTACTCCACCACCGTGACGTCCACGCCGTAGTTGGACAGCACGTAGGCGAACTCCATACCGATGGCACCGGCACCGACGATGACCATCTTCTCCGGAGCCTCCGGATTCAGGATCTGCTCCTCGTAGGACACCACGTTCTCGGACAGCTCAATGCCCGGCAGGGTGCGCACGACGGAACCGGTAGCGATAATGCAATCGTCGAAGGTGACGACCTTACCCTTATCGTCACCCTCGGTGATCTCGATCGTGTTCGCATCCTTGAAGGAGCCAAGACCGTTGACCTCGGTGATCTTGTTCTTCTTCATCAGGTAATGCACGCCGCCGACGATCTTCTTGGAGACCTGGCGGGAGCGCTTGTGGGCGTCTTCGTAATCAAACTCCACATCGCCCTTAATGCCGAACGTCTTGGCATCGTGGTTGAAAATTTCAGCAACCTCGGCGTTCTTAATCAACGCCTTGGACGGGATGCAGCCCACGTTCAGGCACACACCGCCCCAGTACTGCTTCTCTACAACTGCAACCTTTTTACCCAGCTGAGCTGCACGGATTGCGGCAACGTAGCCACCGGGGCCCGCGCCGAGGACAACAACGTCAAAATGTTCTTTACTCACGCCCATCAGGATACGTGTATTCCCGCACTTTGGGTACGACTCCCCCGATTTTGCGTGCCCCTGCGCCGACTTCGCCTCGGCCCCGCCGCTTTCCGACGCCCGCTACCCTTGGGTAACGCTTCAGCGATCTGGCACTATATACCCTAACGATCCCCACACCAGACTCAGGAAAGCGAGCCAACCTGTGAAAATGACGCGCCCGGCGATCGCTGCCGTCGCCGCTCTTGCCGTCGCTGCAACCGCGATCCCGACTACTGTCCACCTCACCGCGAGCAACTCGTCTGACACGGAGACCGCCCGCATCGCCGCGGCGCAGTCGACCACGCAGGCGACCGTGCCGGAGACCAGCTCCACCACAAGCGCAGCCGAGACAGCTGCGGCCGCGACCACGACTGAAGGCACGGCCGACAACGCGCCGTCGGCAAGCGAAGAAGCGGCAGAGCCCGTGGTCACCACCACCACCGAGGTGGTCGAGGTGGTCGATGAGGTCGACGTGGTGGATGCGCCCGTCGACAGCGACCTGCCCGAGGGCGAGGACATCGGTGCGTCCAAACCCACCGGCGAGGAGGGCGACCTGGGCGAGGTGCTGGACAACGCGCTGGCAGGCCCGGAGACCGACCCGGAGAAGCTGGCCAACATGCCGGAGGAACAGGAGAGCCCTGCGGGTACCGTCAAGCCGCTTTCGCGCTCGCTGCCGTCGACCGACGGCGGGGAGCAGTCCTGGATTCAGAAGGTCAAGCAGTTCCCAGGCGGCGAGGCGCTCGAGGTGTACTCGCCGTCGATGGAGCGCGACATCCCGGTCGCGATGATCCGCGCGACCGATAGTGCAGGCAAGCCGATCGACAACGCGCCGACCTACTACCTCCTCAACGGCGCTGGCGGCTCCGAGCAGAACACCGACTGGCTGGCGCAGGCCGCGGGCACGATCTACAAGACCCTCGGCAATGAGCCGGTGAACGTGGTCATCCCGATGGAGGGCGCGTTCTCCTACTACGTGGACTGGCTCACCGTGCCTGAGAAGAACCGCTACCTCAATGGCAAGCAGATGTGGTCGACGTTCTTGGCCAAGGAGCTGCCGCAGTCGATCGAGCCATACATGAACGCGAACGATAAGCGCGCCGTGTCCGGGTTCTCCATGTCGGCAACCTCCTCGCTGCTGCTCGCCGAGCACAACCCCGGCTTCTACGACGCGGTCGGCTCCTTCTCCGGCTGCGCCGCCACCTCTACCCCGCTGCCCTCCTTCTTCGTGGGCCTGACCGTCAACCGCGCGGGCGGCATCACCCCGGATCAGCTGTGGGGCCCGATGGGATCGGAGTACAACCGCTACAACGACGCACTGGTGATGGCCGAGCACCTGCGCGGCACCAAGCTCTACATCTCCTCGGGCACCGGCCTGACCAGCGAGACCGACATGATCGGCTACCTGAAGAACAAGCGCGGGCTGACCTCCAGCCAGGCGTTTTCTAACCACATGACGCTGCTGGTTGAAGGCGGCGCGATCGAGGGCGCGATGAATGCCTGCACGCACGACCTGCGCGCCAAGCTCAACGCCAAGGGCATTCCTGCGCACTACAACTTCCGCGCTACCGGCACGCACTCCTGGCCGTCCTGGTTGGAGGACATGCGTGAGTCCTGGAAGACCGTGATCCGCCCGGCGCTCCTCCCGGACGCCTAACACACGGCCCGACAAAGTAAAGCGCCCTCGCCGCAACTGACAAGCTGCGACCAGGGCGCTTTCTCCGCCGCAAAAAGGGCTAGAACATCCCCATGCCGTAGGCGATGGTCGACGACATCGACGAGCCAACGTGGATGAGCTCGCCGAGCACGGTGTTGATCTGAACCTGGAGTGCTTCCAAACCATTCATAAAAGGGACCTCTTTCTCTTCTCGGGGCAGGTGCCAGTAGGACTTGCAGTGGATTGCAAGGCACACATCTCTATGTTCGCTTTTGCTGGCACGAATATTACAAACTGTGCGGCCCATTGTCGCACACGTAAACCCCAATTGCCCCACGAGTAACGTATGATGAACTTCCGTCACAGCCGCGCGGAGCGGTGTTTGCCAACTTCCCCCGAACAGAAAAGTTAAGGAAACCCGGACCGATGAAGATGAAGCGCGTAGTTGCCGCTCTCGCCTCGACGCTGGCGCTGACCTGCGGTGTGGCAGCCCCCGCCGACGCCGCCACCGTCACCGCAGGCCAGGTTGCCGGTGACAGCCCGGTCGGCGTGGTCAAGCCGTGGGATGCCCGCAGCAACCCGCCGCTGGCGCTGAACCTGAACCAACCGCAGTCCTGGACCAAGCAGGTCGACCACCGCAACGTGCTGTCCTACAAGGTGTACTCGCCGTCGATGCGCCGCGATATCCCCATCGCCGTCGTCCCGGCTACCAACCCAGCGGGCCAGCGTGTCGCAAACGCACCGATCATCTACCTGCTCAACGGCGCGGGCGGCGCAGAGCAGGACCAGGATTGGCTGAAGTCTTTTGAAGTCCGAGAGTTCTTCGCGGGCAAGGGCGTCAACGTGGTCATCCCCCAGGCCGGCGCGTTTTCGTATTACACGGATTGGGTAGATCCCAACCCGCAGGGCCGCTACCTCAAGGGCCCGCAGAAGTGGGAGACTTTCCTGACCAAGGAGCTGCCGGGCCCGATCGAACGCACCTTGAACGCGGATAACCGCCGCGCCATCGTTGGTTTCTCCATGTCCGGCACTACCTCCCTGGTGCTCCCGGAGCACCGCCCAGGCTTTTATGATGCGGCCGCTTCCTTCTCCGGGTGCGCCTCGACGTCCTCGCCGCACGGCTACAACTACGGGCGTGTCACCGTCAACCGCGCTTCGCACGTGCCGAACTTCCAGCAGATCACCCCGGAGCAGATGTGGGGTCCGATGGGTGGGCCGAAGAACCGTTGGAACGACGCGCTGCTCAATGCGGAGCGCCTGCGCGGCACCAAGCTGTACATCTCTACGTCTACCGGCCTTGCCGGACGTCAGGACCAGGTCAGCTACCTGGTCGGCGAGGCAGGCGTGCCGGAGGTCGCCGCCGGTATCGCCGCCACCACCCTGCAGGTGGAAGGCGGCGCGATTGAGGCCGCGATCAACCAGTGCTCGCACGACCTGCGCGCCAAGCTGGAGGGATTGAACATCCCGGCGCACTACGAGTTCCGCAACGCGGGGACGCACTCGTGGGGCTACTGGCGCCAGGACATCAAGAAGGCCTGGTTCACCACGATCGCCCCGGCCTTTGGGATGTAAATGCGCCCCATTGACCCGCACCTTTTAGACGACATCACGGGCTCCGAGGCGCTCGACTGGGCCACCGCGTGGTCGCGCGCCACCGAGGACGCACTCGAGAGCCCCGACACCGCCGAGCTGCGCTCGCGCCTGCGCGCCGCGCTCGATACCAGCGACCGCATCCCGTACGTGGTGCGCCGCGGCGAGTACCTCTACAACTACTGGCGCGACGCCGATAACCCGCGCGGCGTGTGGCGTCGCACCACCTTGGACGAGTACCGCTCGGATGAGCCGCAGTGGGAAGTGTTGGTCAGCGTCGATACCCTGGCCCAGGCCGAGGGCGAAGACTGGGTGTGGAAGGGCGCGACCGTCCTGCCGCTGGAGCACGACCGCGCACTGCTGCGTCTCTCGCGCGGCGGTGCCGACGCCGTGGTCATCCGCGAATTCGACCTGGCCCGCCGCGCCTTCGTCGACGGGGGCTTTTACCTCCCCGAAGCGAAAACGGACGTGAGCTGGGTCGACCGCGACACGCTGCTGGTGGGCACCGACCTGGGCGAAGACTCGCTCACCCAGTCGGGCTACCCGGCACAGGTGCGGCGCTGGCACCGCGGCACCGACCTTGGTCAGGCCGAGGAGATCTTCCGCGGCGAGCCGTCCGACGTGGCCGTGGGCGCGCACTTCGACCCCACCCCGGGGTTCGAGCACACCATCTGCACCCGCGCGCTGGACTTTTACACCTCGCGGACCTGGGTCGACGGCGTCGAGCTCGACCTGCCGACCGACTGCACCGCGGTGCCCTACAAACAGTGGCTATTCATCCTGCCGCGCACGGACTACACCGCGGGCGAGCAGACGGTCCCGGCCGGGGCGCTCGCCGTGATCGAGCTCAACGCTTTTCTCAAAGGCGCGCGCGAGTTCACGCTGCTCGTGAGCGATGCTGCGGTCGAAGATCTCTCGGTGACCGCCACCGGCATCTACGTCACCACGCTGGAAAACGTCGCCACGCGCATCTCACGCTTCACCCTCGGCACGTGGGAGCGCACCGAGGTGGCCCTGCCCGAGGCGGCGACCGCGTCGATCGTCGCCACCAGCCCGCTCGACGGCGATGAGGTCTGGCTCAACGTCGCCAGCTTCACCACGCCGAGCACGCTTTTGCTTCTCGACGCCACGCCCACCGAAATCAAGCACGCCCCCGCCCTCTTCGACACCGCGGGACTGACCACCCGCCAGCACTGGGCGACCTCGGCGGACGGGACGAAGATCCCCTACTACATCACCGGTGACTTCTCGCGTGGTGCGCGCCCGACGCTGGTGGGCGGCTACGGCGGCTTCGAGGTCTCACTCACCCCCGGTTTTTCCAACCTGCGCGGGATCGCCTGGCTGTCCAAGGGCTACTTCTACGTCCAGCCCAACCTGCGCGGCGGCGGCGAGTTCGGCCCGCACTGGCACTCGCAAGCGGTCAAGGAGCACCGCCACAAGGTGTGGGAGGACCACCGCGCCGTACTCGAGGATCTCGTGGCGCGCGGCTACGCAACACCTGCGCAGATCGCCATCCGCGGCGGTTCCAACGGCGGGCTGCTCACCTCCGGGGCGCTCACGCAGTACCCGCAGTGCTTCGGCGCGGCCGTAGTGCAGGTGCCGCTGACGGATATGCTGCGCTACCACACGCTTTCCGCGGGTGCGTCCTGGATGGCCGAGTACGGCGACCCGGACGACCCGGCGCAGCGCGCCTTCATCGAGACCTGGTCGCCGCTGCAGAACGTGGCCAGCACGCCCGCGTACCCGCCGGCGCTGGTGACCACCTCGACCCGCGACGATAGGGTCCACCCCGCGCACGCGCGCACCTTCGCGCTCGCGCTGTGGGAGGCGGGCCAGCCGGTGGACTACTTTGAAAACACCGCAGGCGGCCACGCCGGCGCTGCCGATAATGCGCAGGTCGCGCGCGTGGAAGCCATGATCTACGCCTGGCTCGAGGAGAAGATCGGCGACACTGCCGCGGAGTCTAAAAAGTGAGGAACCTGACGCTGGCGACGATCTTCGCCGCGATCAGCGGCTTCGTCGTCCTGTGGGTCGCCGCCCGCGCACTCGACGCGGAGACCGGCTACCGCTACTTCGCCGCGTTCTGGAGTGTGTTCTTCGCGGGCACCGGGCTTATCGACGGCATCACGCACGAGACCACCCGCGCAGTCGCCTCCGCCCGCGAGACGAAGAAGCTGGGCGCGGCGAACCCCTGGCGCATCGGCGCACGCCTAGCCGCGATCGTGCTGATCGTCGTCGCCCTCGGCGGGGTGCTGCTCATGGGGTTGGTCGTACCGCAGTCCCCCGGTACCGCCACCGCGCTCATGACGATCGGTCTGGCCAGCTACGCCTTCCAGGCTGTGCTGGCGGGCATCCTCTCCGGCATGCAGGCCTGGGATCGCTACGCCGGCCTCTTCGCCCTGGATTCCGGCGTGCGCCTGGTACTTGCTGTGGCGGCCTGGGCGGCTGGCTGGGGAGTCACCGTCTTCCTCGTCATCACCGTCATCGGCGCGGCCAGCTGGCTTGTCCTGCTGCGCCGCGAGCACCTGCACGTGCCGGTGGATGTGAACCACGGGATGTTCGTGCGCCGCATGCTCAGCGCGATGGTGGCCTCCGGGGCCTCGGCCGTGCTGATCACGGGTTTCCCGGCCGTGATCAACGCCGCCTTCCCAGCCGCGCCGGTCGCTGCGCTGATCAACGCGGTGATCCTCACGCGCGCACCGGTGCTCGTGCCGCTGCAGCGCTTCCAGTCCGCACTCGTGGTCCGCTTCGTCGAGCACCGCGACCGCATCTACGCAGCGCTGGCTATGCCGATCGCCGCGGTGCTCGCGCTCGGCGCGGTCGGGTTCGTTGCCGCCTGGGCCCTCGGCCCGCTGATTCTGCGGCTACTCTTTTCCCCCGAGTACGCCATGAGCGGGCTCACCCTCGGCGTACTTACCTTCGCGTCCGCCTGGATGGGCGCGCTGATGATTACCGGGGTGGCTGTACTCGCCCTGGAGCGCCACGGCTGGTACGTGGCCGGCTGGCTCACCGCAACTGTCGTTGCTTTCGGCATCGTGTTTGGGGCGCCGGCGGCCGCAGGCGGCCACGTGGCGTCGGTAAGCACTGCCCTTTTCTTGGGGCCGGCCGCGGGTTCGCTGGTGCATATCGCCGGCCTGCGCCGGGCGGTAAAGTAGACCCCCATGGAAACAATGCTGGTCACCGGCGGTGCCGGGTTCATCGGATCCAACTTCGTGCGCATGGTGCTCTCCCGTGGCACGGTGGGCAAAGTGATTGTGCTGGACAAGCTCACCTATGCGGGCAACCGCGCCAGCCTTGACGGTTGCGACGTGGAGTTTGTGCAGGGCGATGTGGCGGATGCGGTGCTCGTCGATAAGCTTATGGCCCGCGCGGACACCGTGGTGCACTTCGCGGCCGAATCCCACAACGACAACTCGCTGCGCGACCCCTCCTCCTTCGTGCATACCAACCTGCTCGGCACCTATGCGCTGCTCGAGGCGGTGCGCGCACACGACGTGCGCCTGCACCACATCTCCACCGACGAGGTCTTCGGCGACCTAGCCCTCGGCGCTAAGGACGCCTT
Source organism: Corynebacterium imitans (assembly GCF_000739455.1). Lineage (NCBI taxonomy): Bacteria > Bacillati > Actinomycetota > Actinomycetes > Mycobacteriales > Corynebacteriaceae > Corynebacterium > Corynebacterium imitans. The sequence continues at coordinate 249,814 of NZ_CP009211.1, read as the reverse complement.
TACTGAGACCACTGCGTACAATCCGTCCTCGCCGTACTCGGCCACCAAGGCCGGCTCTGACCACCTCGTGCGCGCCTGGGTCCGCTCCTTCGGCATCAACGCGACGATTTCGAACTGCTCCAACAACTACGGGCCCTACCAGCACGTGGAAAAATTCATCCCCCGCCAGATCACCAACCTGCTTCAAGGGCAGCCCGCCAAGCTCTACGGCACTGGCGCGCAAGTGCGCGACTGGATCCACGTGGACGACCACAACGACGCGGTGCTCACGATCCTTGCACGCGGCGCGATCGGCGAGACCTACAACATCGGGGCGCACACCGGCGCAGACGCCGTCCACGTGACGAACAAGCACGTCATCGAGGAAATCTGCGAGCTGATGGGCGGCGCTTACGAGCACGTGGCGGACCGACCCGGCCACGACCAGCGCTACACCATGGACGCCACCAAGCTGTGCAACGAGCTGGGCTGGGCCCCGCGCTACACGGACCTGCGGACCGGCCTCAAGCAGACCATCGAGTGGTACCGCGACCACGAGTCCTGGTGGGCGGGCGACAAGGCCGAGGTAGAGGCGGGCTACGCGGCGCGCGGCCAGTAGACTGACCCGCATGGTTGACACCCCGATTGAAGGCCTGCAAATCCACTCGCTGCGCGTCCACGAGGACAACCGCGGCTGGTTCAAGGAGAACTGGGCCGGCCAGGCGCTTGTGCCCGCGCAGCAGAACGTGAGCCTCAACGCCCGGCGCGGCGCGACCCGCGGGATGCACGCCGAGCCCTGGGACAAGTGGGTCTCGGTAGCCACGGGCCGCGTCTACGCCGCGTGGGTGGATATGCGAGAAGGCTCGCCCACCTATGGCAAGACTTTTGGCCTGGAGGTCGGCCCGGACACGGCGGTGTTTGTCCCGCGCGGGGTGGCCAACGGCTTCCAGGCGCTCGAGGACGACACCTCCTACATCTACCTGGTCAATCAGCGCTACAACCCGGACGGGTCGTACGCGTTTTGCTCCTACCAGGAGATCGAGTGGCCGCTGCAACCCACTGAACTCTCCGAGGCGGACAAGGCGCACCCTGCGCTTGCCGACGCCACGCCAGTCCCTCCCCGCAAAATCCTCATCACCGGCGCGAACGGCCAGCTGGGCCGGGCGCTCAAGCAGATCTACAGTGCCGAGGAAGCCGACTTCTTCACCCGCGCAGAGTTCGACCTCACCGACATACCGGAGCTGGACTTTTCCCAGTACTGGGCGGTGATCAACTGCGCGGCCTACAACGACGTCAACGGTGCCGAGAACGACCGGGCGACCGCCTGGGCGGTCAATGCCGAGGCCCCAGCGCGCCTGGCGGCGATCTGCAACGCACATGATCTGACGCTCGTGCACGTCTCCAGCGACTACATCTTCGACGGCACCAACGAGGTCCACGATGAGGCGGAGCTGCCGTCGCCGCTGTCGGCCTACGGGGCGTCGAAAGCCGCGGGCGATACGGCGGCGCAGGTGGCGCGCAAGCACTACGTGGTGCGCACCGCCTGGGTCTTCGGCGAGGGCAACAACTTCATGTCCACCATGGCGGGCCTCGCCGCGCGCGGGGTGGAGCCGAAGGTGATCATGGACCAGCGCGGGCGGCCCACCTACGCAGAGGACCTGGCCAAGGGCATCGCGCACCTGCTGCGCACCAAGGCCGAGTACGGGGTCTACAACCTCACCTCAGACGGGGATGCCGTAGGCCGCGACGAGATCGCCATGGCCGTGTTCATCGGGGTCGGCCACGCCCCTTCCGAGGTCCACCCGGTGACCACCGCGCAGTACGCCGAGCTCAACGGGCCCGAGGCACCACGCCCGGCGGAGTCCACGCTGAGCTTGGACAAGATCAAGGCGACCGGGTTTGCGCCGATGAATTGGCGCGCAGCACTCGCCCTGCACCTTGCGATGCACTAGGTTTAGACCCTGTACTTGCTTCGCTGCCAGAAACATTAAAGGAGCCACCAATGTCGAAGAAGTTTTTTGCGGCTGTTGCCACCACCGCTGCTCTCGGCGCCGCGTGCGTGATCGCGCCGGCGCAGGCGGCTCCTGAAAAGGCGAGCGAGACGACAACGGCGACGGGCACTGCGACTGGCACTGCAACGCCCACGCCCACGGTGACCGTGACGGTGACGCCGACGGTGACGCCTACGACGTCGACAAGCACGACCGCGGCACCTGACATCATGTTGGCGCTGTCCAGCGGCGACTTCTCCAATATCAGCAAGCCGCAGATCGCACTGCTGGTGCTCGGTGTGCTGACCACGGTGCTCAGCCTGGCCGTGAAGTTCGACGTGCGCGAGATCGCGGCGGGCCGCTACACGTTCGAGGACTTCCTCAAGGAGATGTCCCAGGGCTAAAACGACCAGCTAGTCTGGGACGCATGCGAGGCATCATCTTGGCCGGCGGGTCCGGCACGCGGCTGTACCCGATCACGCAGGGCATATCGAAGCAGCTCATGCCCATTTACGACAAGCCGATGATCTATTACCCGCTGACCACCCTGATCAGCGCGGGTATCCGGGAGATCCTCATCATCACCACCCCGGAGGATGCGGGCGCGTTCAAGCGCCTGCTTGGCGACGGCTCGCGTTTCGGCATCATGCTCAGCTACGCCGTCCAGCCCTCCCCGGATGGACTCGCGCAGGCTTTCATCATCGGCGAGGACTTCATCGGCGACGACTCGGTCGCGCTCGTGCTCGGCGACAACATTTTTGAAGGCGCGCAGCTGACCCGCATCCTGGGCGAAACGCGCGACGTGAACGGCGGCGCGATTTTCGCCTACGAAGTCTCCGACCCGCAGCGCTACGGCGTGGTCGATTTCGACGCCAACGGCACGGCCCTGTCGATTGAGGAGAAGCCCGCGCACCCGAAGTCCAACTTCGCGGTGGTGGGCCTGTACTTCTACGACAACCGCGTCGTGGACATTGCTAAGCAGATCACCCCGAGCGCGCGCGGCGAGCTGGAAATCACCAGTATCAATGAGGCCTACCTGCGCGAGGGCGCGCTGAAGGTCCACCGCCTGCACCGCGGGGACGTGTGGTTAGACACCGGCACGATCGATTCCATGAGCGAGGCCAGCGCGTACGTGGAGGTCATACAGAAGCGCACCGGCACCATCATCGGCTCGCCCGAGGTGGCCGCCTACCGGGAGGGCTTCATCTCGCGCGAGGCGCTCGAAGAGCTTGGCCGCGCCACGCTGAAGTCGGGCTACGGGCGCTACCTGTTGGATGCGGCGCGGGACTAGACTCAGCCGGTATGCCCACGCTCGCCGCTTTAATCACTGCATATCACCGCACCGACGCCGCCGAGTTTTCCACCGCGCTGCACTCGCTGCTTGCGCAAACCCGGCCCGCGGATGACCTGGTGGTAGTGCTCGACGGCCCCGTCGCGGATGCGGTGCGTCATGCTGCAGAGGAGGCCGGCGCGCGGATCATCGCCTTGCCCAACAATGTTGGGTCCGGTCCTGCGTCGCAGGCGGGGTTGGAAACGATTACCGCGGACTACGTGGCTCGGTTGGACAGCGACGACGCGGCGAAACCGGAGCGATTCGCTGCCCAGCTGGCGTTTCTGGAGGCCCACCCCGCAGTCGGCGCACTCGGCACGGCGGTCGAGGAGTTTGCCGAAGTGCCCGGCGACCGGGAGGCGGTACGCGCGCTGCCGGAGGATCCTTCCGACTATGTGAAGATGAACTCTCCGATTAACAACCCTTCCGTTATGCTGCGGACAGCCGCGGTGCGGGAGGTCGGCGGCTACCAGGACGTGCACTTTATGGAGGACTACGACCTGTACGCACGGTTGGTGGCCGCCGGATGGCAGCTGCGTAACCTGCCGGAGGCGCTCACCTACTTCCGGGTCACCCCGGCGCAGTTCTCTCGCCGCACCGGGCGAGTCATGTTCGCGGCAGAAGCCGAGATGCAGCGCCGTCTTGTGCGCTACGGCTTGATCTCGCGGCCACGCGCGGCAGCTAATTTTGTCATCCGCAGCGCGTACCGTCTGCTTCCTCACAGGTTGCTCACACGCGTGTACGCCCTGCTTTTCCACCGCGCGCGGTAACCTATTGCACGCTATGAATGTTTCTCGTAACGCTTTCCCGGATGCAGGCCAGGAGTCTTTTGAAGACACCTGGCTGATCGTCCCCTGTTACAACGAGGGGCAAGTCATCCAAGAGGTGCTGGCGAGCGCACGGGAGACCTTCCCCAACATCGTGGCGGTCAACGACGGCTCCCGCGACAATTCCGCACAAGCCATCCACGCCGCGGGTGCGCACCTGGTCAACCACCCGGTGAACCTGGGTCAGGGTGCCGCGATCCAGACGGGCGTGGAGTACGCCCGCGCCCAGCCCGGCGCGAAGTACTTCGTCACCTTCGACGCCGACGGCCAACACCAGGTCAAAGACGTCAAGCGCATGATCCACCGGCTGCGCACCGAGCCCATCGACATCGTGGTGGGCACCCGCTTCGCCGGGCAGGAAGACACGCAGGTGCCGTGGATCAAGCGGGTCGTGCTGAAGACCGTCGTGTTCCTCTCCCCGCGCACCCGCCGGCTGGGATTGACGGACGCGCACAACGGGCTGCGCGCCTTCAACGCCAAGGTGGCAGGCGAGATGAACATCCGGATGAACGGGATGTCGCACGCCTCCGAGATCGTCACCATGATCGATGAGCACGGCTGGCGGGTCGCCGAAGAGCCGGTGGACATTCTGTACACGGAGTACTCCATGAGCAAGGGCCAATCCCTGATCAACGGCGTGAATATCCTCGCCGACGGCATCGTGGCAAGGAGGCTACCGTGATCCAGTTCTTCCTCATCCTGGCCACCCTGGTGCTGGCCATCTACTTCTTCACCCACCGTAAGAAGGCGAACGCGAAAGCGTGGGTCAAGCTCGGGTTCGTCGTGCTCGTGTTCGCGGCGATCTGGGCGATTCTGCGCCCCGACGATGTGACTATCCTGGCCAACTGGCTTGGCGTCTCGCGCGGCACAGATCTCATGCTCTACGCACTGATCTTCGCGTTCTTCTTCACCACCATCTCCACATGGACGCGCTTCCGCGAGCAGGAGCTGCGCTACGCGCGCCTGGCGCGGGCGGTGGCCTTGCAAAACGCGGTGTGCCCGGAAGATACGCTTGGCATCACAGACAAAACAAGCAAGGAGTAATTCCGCGTGAGCGATACGAACATCCCGCCGCTGATGTGGGCCTTTACCGCCGTGCTGGCACTCGGTACGGGCGTAGGCGGCTACGTGCTTGGTAGCCAGAGCGCTACCCCGCCGGCGGCGACTGAGACGCAGCAGGCACCGGCCGCGGGCGAAGCCGCGGGTGAGAAGGAAGCGAAGGTGGAGGTTGCTCGTCGAGAAGCGGATGACCCGATGGCACTTGGTAGCGTCGACGCGCCCGTCGTCATCTCCGAATTCTCCGACTGGGCCTGCCCCTACTGCATGCGCTTCGCGACGGAGACGATGCCGGAGATTGTGAAGCAGTACGTGGAGACCGGCAAGGTGCGCTACGAGATGAACGACTTTGTCATCAACGGCCAAAGCGCACTCAACGGCGCACGCGCGGGCCGCGCCGCCGCCGACCAGGGCAAGTTCTTCGAGTTCCAGGAAGCCTACGTGGCGGCTGCTTCCAAGGTAGACGGCCACCCGGACTTCAGCCTCGACGAGCTGGCCGGCTTTGCAGTAGAAGCAGGCGTGCCGGATCTCGAGCAATTCCGCGCGGATATGGAAAGCGACAAGTACGACCAGGCGCTCACCGAGGCGAACCAGCTCGCCCAGCAGGCCGGTTTCAACGCCACCCCGAGCTTCTCCATCAACGGCCAGGTACTCGAGGGCGCGCTGCCGTATGAGAAATTCGCCGAGGTCATCGACGCCGAGCTGGAGAAGGCCGGGGCGTAGGGTCCTAGGGCGAGTCTCCTATGTCGCATTTGCACCCCGTCCCCTCTACCGACCAGCTGACCGCGATTGAGTTTTTCGCTGGCATCGGTCTCGCGCGGGCTGGGCTGGCTGACGCAGGAATCTCGACGGTCTGGGCGAACGATTACGACAAGAACAAGTTCGCCATGTACTCGGGCCAGTGGGGTGACGATGACTTCGTTCTGGAGAACGTATTCGATGTTGACCCAGACCAGGTGCCAACCGCAGACATTGCCTGGTCCTCATCTCCCTGCACGGATCTCTCGCTGGCTGGGAAGCGGAATGGGATCAGTGGTCGGGAATCATCTGCGTTCTTTGGTTTCACCAACGTCCTTCGCGGAATGAAAGACCGCAGACCAAACGTCGCGGTCTTAGAGAATGTCGTTGGCCTGGCGTCCTCCCACGGTGGCGACGATCTTCGCGCCGCAATCCGAGAATTCAACGAACTCGGATACGCGGTGGATGTCGTCACCATCGACGCACGCAGGTTTGTCCCGCAGTCCCGTCCAAGACTCTTCCTTATTGGTGCGAAACAGCCGCTTGACGGCGGTAAAGACGACACGGCGCTGCGTCCGGATGCTGTGGCGTGGGTGCACCAGGAAGATGACCTGCGCACCTTCAAGTTTCCGTTCCCAACTATCGCTGCTCCCCGCAAAGACGGGTTCAGCAGCGAGATCGAGCATCTTGCAGACGACGATCCGCGGTGGTGGGACAGCCAGCGTACCGAGGCTTTCATCAGCTCCATGTCGCCAACACAGCGGCTCCGCGCAGATGGGTTTATCAACGCGCGAGCGTACTGCCTACCGGAGAACCCGCAACGGCGTTCCCACCTGGGAAATGCGCGCTGAAGACATCGCGGGTTGCTTGCGCACAGCGCGCGGCGGTTCATCGAAGCAGGCGGTGGCGGTCATGGGGCACGGCCAGATCCGAGTTCGCTGGATGACCGGACTCGAGTACGCACGCCTCATGGGTGCCGGGTGGTACAACCTCAGTGGCCTGCGTGAGTCCCAGGTCCACTACGGTTTTGGCGACGCGGTAGCGGTACCGGTTGTGTCTTGGCTTTCACGAGAGGCGCTAGCCCCGCTCGCCCTGCCAAGATGGCAGACGAGGGAGGCTTCTCAACCGCAGCCCTAGTAGCCGCGGCGGATCCACTCCTCCAGGTGCGGTGCCTCGTCACCGATGGTGGTGTGGTCACCGTGGCCGGTACGCACCACAGTCTCCGCAGGCAGGTCCAGTACGGAGGTCTGCAGCGAGTGGATGATGGTGTCGAAGGAGGAGAAGGAGCGTCCCGTTGCGCCCGGCCCACCCTGGAAAAGGGTGTCGCCGGAGAAGAGCTCGCCTGCCTCGGGCGCATAGATCACCACGGAGCCGGGCGAGTGGCCCGGGGTAGACAAGACCTTGAGGTCGGTGCCCGCGATGTTGAACGTCGCGCCGTCGAGAAGCTGCTCATAGTGCGCGTTAGGGTTCTCGCGCTGCCACAAAAAGCCGTCGGTGGGGTGCAGGTAGACCGGCGCGTTGACCAGGCGGGAAAGCTCGGGCGCGGCGTCGATGTGGTCGGAGTGGCCGTGGGTGGCGATGATGCCCTTGACGCGGCGGTTCCCCACCGCGGCGGCGATCGCCTTGGCGTCATGGGCGGCGTCGATGATGTAGACCTCGCTGTCGTCACCGACGATCCAGACGTTGTTGTCCACCTCCCACTCACCGCCGTCGAGCTTGAACAGGCCAGAGGTGACAACGTTATCTACGCGGAAAGTCATGGTGGTCCTTTCGGGGTTGGGTGGGCTAGAACTCGACGACGCTGCGCAGCACGTCGCCGCGCTTCATCTTGGCAAAAGAATCCTCCACGTCGTTGATACCGATGCGCTCGGAGACGAACTCGCCGAGCGGGAAGCGGCCCTGCAGGTGCAGGTCGACGTAGGTGGGGAAGTCGCGCTCCGGGAGGCAGTCGCCGTACCAGGCCGGCTTAATCGAGCCGCCGCGGCCGTAAACGTCGATGGCGGGCACGTCGATGTGGTCGGTCTGGTTGGGCACACCCACCATGACCATGCGGCCTGCCAGGTCGCGCGAGTAGAAGGCCTGGCGCCAGGTGGGCTGGATGCCGACGGCGTCGATGGCGACGTCGGTGCCGAAGCCGTCGCTAAGCTCGCGCACCTTGTCGATAACCTCCTGCTCACTCAAACCCTTCGAGCAGATCGCGTGGGTGGCGCCGAAGGTTTCGGTGGCGGCATCGCACTTACGCTGGTCGAGGTCGACGGCGATGATCGTGGTCGCGCCCGCGAGCGCCGCGCCAGCGACGGCGGCCAGGCCAACGCCGCCCAGGCCGAAGACGGCGACGGAATCGCCGCGCTGGACCTCGCCCGTGTTCACGGCGGCGCCGAGGCCGGCCATGATGCCGCAGCCGAGCAGGCCCGCAGCGGCCGGGTCCTCGTCCGGGTTCACCTTGGTGCACTGCAGCTCGTGGACCAGGGTCTTCTCCGCGAAGGAACCGATGCCCAGCGCCGGGGTGAGCTCCGTGCCGTCCTCCAAGGTCATGCCCTTGGAAGCGTTGTGGGTGTTAAAGCAGTTCTTCGTGTCCCCCTTGCGGCAGGCGCGGCACTCGCCGCACACCGCGCGCCAGTTCAGCACGACGAAGTCGCCGGGGGCGACGTGGGTGACGTCCGCGCCGACCGAGTCGACCACGCCGGCCGTCTCGTGGCCGAGCAGAAATGGGTACGCGTCCTCGATATCGCCGTCGCGGTAGGCCAGGTCGGTGTGGCATACGCCTGTGGCCTGGACTTTCACCACCACATCGTTGGGCCCCGGCTCGGGGATGACGATGGTGGTGACCTCGACGTCTGCGCCCTTCTCGCGGGCAATTACTCCTTGAACTTTTTGTGCAGCCATACTCCCCCACCGTACCAACTCTTGACGCATATCTAGATACGCTTCATACTTAGGTACATGACATTCCCCCAACCGTGGATCCGCGCGTTCATGCCAACCGCGGTGCTGCGCCGCCTTCGCGACGGCCCCGCGCACGGCTACGCCATCGCGCAATCGCTCGAGTCGCTCGGCTTCGGCAGGCCAAAGGGCGGCTCCCTCTATCCCGTGCTCGGCAAGCTCGAGGACGCCGGACTCATCCAGGCCCACTGGACCCAAAGCGAGAGCGGCCCGGGCCGAAAAACCTACGCGATTACCGCCGAGGGCGAGGCTGAGCTCGCTACCCACAGCGCACAGCTCGACCAGCTCCGTGCTTCGCTTTTTAACGACCCCGCTACCCGAAAGGACACGAAATGAGCCGTTGGACCGACCGCGCAACCCTCGTACTGACCCTCAACCACGGCTTTTCCCGCGACGCCGCGGAACGTGCCGCAGGTGACGCCGAAACGCACGCGCAAGCCGACGGACTCACCCCCGAGGCCGCTTTCGGCACAGCCGACGAGTGGGCTGAGCAGCACGCCGCCGAAGTACGCGACGAGCTCGCGCACGGAGGCACAGACCCATTCGTTGGCGAAGAGAGGGCGCGCCCGCCACGCCTTACATGGATCTTCTTCGTGGCCGCAGCTGGCTTCGCCCTCGGGCTCACCGTTGTCACCTGGAATGACGATGTCTCCCTCGGCATGGTGGTCACCCCAGCGATCCTCGCGTTCGGGTTGAGCGTCACGCTGGCCACCTACTGGAATCTCTACACCCGCATGGCGAAGTGGAAGGCCGGTGCCCTCTCCGCTATCCCGCTCGTGGCGATCAGCCTGCTCGGCGCGTGGGCCATCATGGCGCTGGACAAGTTTGGCCTGCCGTTCGGCAACGAGTGGGGCCTCATCCTCGCGCTCATCTTTGCGGCCGCGGCGTTCTTCCTACCGTGGAAGAAACAGGGCCCAGAAGAACACACGCCCCGTGGCGACTGGGACACCACGGTCGCGGGTGAGCTGCGGGCCCGCGGCGAGTACCACGAGCGCGAGATCCGCGAGACCATCGCGGAGGCACATGCGTTCGCCGCAGAAAACGGCACAAGCGTGGAAGAAGAGTTCGGCGATCCGAAGCGCTACGCGCACAGCCTCCCGGCGCGGCCGAAACGCAGGCTCGAGCGCACAGCCCGCATCAACGCAGGTTTGTTCTTGATCGTCCTCGCTAATGCGGGCTTGAACTGGTTCAGCGAAGGCGGGCCGAATATGGTCGCCGTCTATCTCTTCGGCTTCGCTGCGGTGTGCTCTGCCGCAGCGGTGGTCATGTCCGTAATTAGGATGCGGCGATAACGCGGGCGACGTGCGCGTGGCCGCGCTGGTTGACGTGGATAGGCAGGTTGCCCGGCCCGCCGTAGAAGTCCACCAGGCCGGCCCACATGCGCTTATTATCGGGCGCGCACATGTTGTTGTGCCAGGTCGAAGGCTTCAAGTCCAAAAACTCAATGCCGGTTGCGCGTGCCAGGTCCACCTGGGCCCACTGCGCGGAGTCCTCCCACTCCTGCACCGCGGCGAACGGGGTCGTATCCGACACGTTCGGCGCGATATGGAAGAGGCAAACCTTGTCGCCCTGCGTGATCTTGGGGTAGCCCACAATCTGGATGCGCGCGTTCGGGGCGGCGGCGCGGATGCGGTTGATCTGCGGCACCATGGCGGCGACAAAGTCGCGTCGGAAAGCGGCGCGATTGCGGCCGTCATTGTGGTAGGTGTCGTTGAACCCGGTGGAGATGATCACGCGGGCGGTATTGCGGTTGAGCCCACGGTCGCGCACGGCGCGGGTGACCTGCGAGGAAAACTGCGGGCCCTTCTGGATCGAGACGGTGCCGGTGCAGGAGTAATCCCAGGCAGGCAGGCCGAGGCGGGCCGCGGCCTGTTTGCCCCAGCTGGTCGGCGAGGTCGGGCACCACGTGGTCACCGAGGATGAGCCGCGCGGGTCGAGCCCAAGCTTGCCGGCCGCCCACTGCGGGCCACTCGGGTCCGCGATGACGGAGTCACCGAAGATCACCATGTTGCGCTGCTGCGCCCCCGCGCTTGGCGCGGCAACGACTCCGAGTGCCGCGAGGACGGCCGCGCAGATGGCGGCAAGTGTTGTGCGTAAGCGTGTGCTCGTCATTGTGCGTGTACTCCCAGTTGCGAAAGAATTTTGTACAGAGTAATCATCCCAAGGTCGCAGCGAAACGTTACCCGTGTCATACTCTCCTAACAACACAAGTTAACACGAGTACACAATTGTCACACTACTGAACGTTTTGCAATACTAAACAGATACACTTATCGCCCGTACGCAAATTTCGGGAAAGAAGGACTGCAGCCATGCACAAACCCGCGCTGACCCCCTCCCGCGTCGCGTTCACTGCGCGCTCCACCGTGCGCTTCCTGCGCGCCGCCAACCGCGCCGGCCTCATCAGCGGCGAGGGCGGCCCGAAAGCCATGCTCGCCCTCGCACCCAACCTCGCGCGCTACCACTTCACCACCGCCCGCGAGGTCGAGCAGGGTGCAGCAGCAGTGCCCGAGCGCACCGCGCTTATCGACGACGACGGGCTCCTCTCCTACCGCCAACTCCGCGATCAATCGCGCACACTCGGCCGCTGGCTCCTTCAAGTCCAGCAGGACAAGGGCCTCGACGCTTTACGCATCGGTGTCATGGCACGTAACGGCCGCGGCATCATCCTGCCGCTTGCCGCAAAGGGCTACACCGGCGGCACGATCTTCCTGCTCAACATCGGCTCTTCCCCCGAGCAGCTCGCCGGGATTATCGCGGAAAACAACATTGACATCCTGTTCATCGACGACGAGTTCGCCGACCGCATCCCCGAAGGCATCGAGCACGTCACGCGCGTGTGGGCGCACACCACCCTCGACCACGGCGACGAGCTGACTCAGGCCGGCATCATCGCCCGCGGCACGCGCGGCTTGCCAAAGCTGCCGCTGTTCCCCAAGCACGGCGACATGGTGCTCATGTCTTCCGGCACCTCCGGTATCCCCAAGGGCATTTTGCGCCCGGAACCGAAGATGCCGCTCGTGGTCGCCGGCTACCTCGAGGCCATGCCGTTTCGCTCCGGCCACACCATCCAGATGACGGCGTCCATCTTCCACACCTGGGGCTGGTCGGCGCTCAACATCACGCTCGGCGTGCGCGGCACCGTGGTCACCCAGCGCGTCTTCGACCCTGAAAACGTCTTCCGCCAGCTGCAGCAGTACCGCTGCGACGGGTTGATGTCCTCCCCCATCTTCTTCAAGCAGATGCTGGACATCCCCGACAACGAGCGATTCGACACCTCGCACCTCAAGTTCATCGGCTCCGCCGGCAACGCGCTGACCCCGGCGATCGTCGAGCGCATGCACGAGCGATTCGGCCCCACTCTGGCCAACATCTACGGCTCGACCGAGCTCGCGCTTGCCGCAGCCGCTGACCCCGCACTCCTGGCGAGCGACGCCTCCGTCGCCGGCCGCGTCCCGCCGGGCACAGTGCTCAAGCTTTACGACGACGAGGGCAACGAGGTCCCCCAAGGCGAAGTCGGCCGCATCTTCCTTAACAACGAAACGGCACTTCGCGGCTACACCAACCCGGAGACCCCGCTGGTGACCATCGACGGGCTCGTGGAGATGGGCGACCTCGGCTACTTCGACGAGCACGGCTACCTGCACGTCTTAAGCCGTAACGACGACATGATCATCGTCGGCGGCGAAAACGTCCACCCCCAGTCCGTAACCGAGGTCCTCGAGCGCATGCCCGGCGTCGACGAGCTGCACTCCGGCGGCGTCGACGACCCCGACACCTTCAAACGCATCGCCGTCTGGGTCGTGCCGGAACGCTCCGAGGCCGGCAGGCGACTGACCGCCCAGGCCGTGCGCGACTGGGTCCGCGCCAACTTGGCCGACCACTCCATTCCCCGCGATGTGAACTTCATCGACAAGCTTCCGCGTAACGCGACGGGCAAGGTCGTGCCCCGCCTGCTGCCGGAAAGCCGCCGGGAGGACTAATGACGCGCGCCACGTACGCGCTCACCCTGGCGTTCCTCATCACCGCCGGGTGGTCGGCGAACCACTTCGCGTCGGTGCTGGTGCTGCTGCGCCGCGACCACGACGTCTCCGCCGTGTTGGCCAACAGCGCGTACGGCATCTACGCGGTTGGGCTCTTCCCCAGCCTGCTCATCGGCGGGTGGGTCGCCGACCGCTTCGGGTCACGGCCCGCCGTGATTGCGGGCACCGTCATCGCGGCCGCGGGCAACGTCTACCTCATGCTGGGCATCCCCGGGCACGGGTTGCTCCTCGGCCGCTTCATCGTCGGACTTGGGGTGGGTCTAGTCGTCAGCGCTGGCACTGCCTGGGCCGGCAGGCTCCGCGGTGCCAGTGGTGCCACCGCTGCGGGCATCGCCCTGACCACCGGATTCATGCTGGGTCCGGTCTCCTCCGGCGTGGTCGCCCACCTGGCCGCGGACGCGGTCAAAGTCCCGTTCGTGGTGCCGATTGTGATGGCTGTGGGGGTGATGGTGGCGTCGATTAGCATGCGCGACGTTGGCGCGCCTGCGGTGACGCAGACGGCTGAGGCTCGTCCCGCGCACAGCGAGGCCAAGGCGCTCGCGACTGCCGTGCCGATGGGGATATGGGTCTTCGCCTCAATCACGACGGCGATGGTGGTGCTGGCCGGGCGCACCGACTTTGCCATCGGCGCGGCATTCATGCCCGGCGTAGCCGCGGTGCTGGGTTTTAGCGTGGCGCTGGCCATGCAGGCGCTCGCGCGGCGCGGGCAGTGGGGGCCGCGCGCAGGCGTGGTCGGGGCCCTCGGCGCGACCGGCGGCATGGCACTCATCGCGGTTGGCGGGGCGCAGCCTTCCGCCGCCGTGTTCCTGGCTGCCACCGCGCTGCTCGGGCTGGCGTACGGGCTGTGCCTGCGCGAGGGGCTTCTCGACGTCGACGAGTACACCCCGCCCGAGAAACGCGGCCGCGTCATCGGGCTGTACTACGTGGCCACCTACATCGGGTTCGGGATCTCGCCGCTGATCGCGTGGATCACGCCGCGCGTCGGGCCGAGCCTGCCGTTTGCGGTGTTCGCCGTGCTGGCCGCGTGCTCCGCGCTCATCCGCAGCGCGCAGATTCGGCGCGGGTACCTGGTGCGCGGGGTTGTTGGGGGTTGAGGTTTCGTCGGTGCGTGCCGTCCTGGGCGTGCAGGCCTAGATGGAGCTAGCTCCGTTTGGACAATGCGGCGATGCGCGACCTGGGATTTTATGGGGCGATCGGGCGCAAATGGAGCTAGCTCCGTTTGGGAGTGGTTGGTGAGGGCGACCTGGGGTTTTGTGCCCGGTCTTGGTCCAAATGGAGCTAGCTCCGTTTGGACAATGCAGTCCCACGGGTTCGAGTGTGATGAATCGCGTCGCTGAGGCCTGCAATCAATGCCCTGCTCATATCCGGATAGCTGCGATAGACCATTCTTCTTCTAGGGGAAGACCACCCAAGATCGATTCAAAATCACGGGAGATGATCACGGGGCGAAATCCTTCTGCATAGAACGTTGCTTCTTTGGTCTTTTCTCCCCTGACCTTCAACGCAATTGTCCCTTGCTCAGGTGTGTGGTGTCGAACTACAACATGATCGACGAGCGCTACAGCGCTCGCCCAGGATTCCTTATCCACATCTTCAAGGCAATCCCGCGAATAGAAGTCAGGAAAGGGATTCCGCTGCACTGGAGAGATTCCAGGACGCGAAATTCTCTTCATGGCGACCGACCGAAGGTCCGAAATGATAGCTACCGGGAGCGCCAAGTCCCACACAGCGAAGAGCTGCCGAAGGGGCAATCGGCCCTCCGCAGAGCGGACATTCACATGTACTTGGATAGCTTGTAGCTCTTTGTTCATGTTGCGTGTGACGTCATTGAGTTCCCAGAGCCCCGAAGAGACTCCCTCGTCCAAGGAACCCCCGGTGCTGGCGAAGCCAAGCGATAACTCTGCCCACCTAAAGCGATCAAAAAGTAGGTCTACGTCTACTTCCACGGCGGCTGAGGCAGAAGCCTCGAGAATGATGTAGTTGTCCTCGTACACGGTGTATATCACACTGAAGCAGGGTAGCGTCACTTCTACGCCCCGGACCATGCCAGGGGCATCAGCATAATCGTTGATGTCCACATCGACGTCGCCTCGAAATACCGTTTGATCGTGGTTCTTGCAGACAGCACGTGCGGTAGCCCTATTTCCGCGACCGCCCCCACCAGGAATAGAATTTTTGGTACCGGTCCCTACCTTTCGGAACCCCTGGTCATGGGGTCCTTTCACCCAAAGCTCAATACGTACCGTAGCAGTTCTTGCGGGGCCAGAAACCTGATCCCACCATCCGTGGACACTGGCAGCCCTAGGTCCTTCAGATGTAGAAATATGCGGGCGGTCGGAACGGGTTAAGCGACATAATGTGTGCTTTTTTGGATATGGATTCCCGGTCCTGCCTGGGCCTACGGCGGGACAGTGCTCGTTGAATCGGGATTCCCGGCCGTAGACCGGAAGGTCCACCACTTCAGGCGTTGGATGTGCTATGGCAGCAGGCTGTTAAACCAGCTGCATGCCAACTCAACACAGAAAGAGAAAACACAACAGGCCCCTATGCCCGGCATGCGAGCACACCGCCACAAAAATGGGCACCACCTCCAGCGGAACACAGCGATGGCGCTGCACACACTGCGGGCACACCTTCACCAACCCCAACACGGCCAAGACCAGCGCATATCGGTTTTCCGTCTTCATCGATTGGATCACCGGCCAACGCCCCCTCGACGCTGTAGCTGCTGCACACAACGTCTCCAGGCGCACACTGATCCGCTGGTTCACCTACTTCTGGTTCATCATTGTCCCGTGCAAACCAGACCCGTACCGCGTCTACGACCAGCTCTTTATCGACGGGACCTACTTCCACAAGAAATGCCTGCTTGTCGCTGCAACCAGCGAGCACGTCGTCGCCTGGCACTGGTGCACACGAGAAACCGCCTACGACTACGCCAAACTCTTCGACCTGATCGCCGAACCCCTAGTCGTGACTACAGACGGCTCCGGTGGCGCCCACAAAGCCATCAAACAATGCTGGCCAAACGCTGCTATCCAACGCTGCCTCGTCCACGTACGCCGCGACACCATCAAAGACACCACACGCCAACCAACACTTACCGCCCACAAAGCACTGCTTCGCCTCGGCAACCAGCTGACCCACATCACCACCCGCGATCAGGCAATTGACTGGGCACTTCGCCTCAACCGCTTCCATGACCTCTACGGTGACTGGCTCAAAGACCGCACCTACCGCAACCAAGTCGCCCCAGAGGAGATCCCAAAACGCATCCGCGACAACCAGCAATGGTGGTACACCCATCCCAGAGCCCGCAGAGCCTACCGCCGGTTCGAGCGCCTCTACCAACAAGGCCACCTCTTCGTCTGGCTCAACCCACCACACCGCACCACAACCGAGTTGAAGACCACCACAAACAGCCTGGAAGGCGGCGTGAACGCACAGCTGAAACACCTTGCCCGAGCCCACCGCGGCGCATTTGACGAACACCAACGAATCATCATGGACTGGTGGCTCTACCTGCACACCCAACACCACGATGACCCGCTGGCGCTAGCAATCGAGCAAGACTTCGGCCACGCAGGCTACGCACACGCCCGCCAGGCACACATGCGTGAACGCGACCAAGCCAACTCACCCGACGGCCGGCCGAAAGTCTACGACACCGGCATCGACACCGACTTCAACCCCTCCTGGGCCATCCGACACGGCTGGGCAGGACGCTCATAACCCCAGCACAACACCCCTACCCCCCATCCCGGCCCCCTGAAAAAGCACACATTTTGTCACTTAAGTCGACACGCCGAGAAAAGCACACATTTTGTCACTTAAGTCGTCGGAACGAGATTTGAATCTGAATGGCTGCGGAAACAATCCATATGGATTGACATGTTCCTGTTCCTGCGGATCATTCAAATCGACTGCGTAGGATACCGTGGGTGTCTGTCCGAACGTGCTGGCCTGAGCGGGCGAAATGAGTGAAATGATGGTTAAAACGCAAAAAGTGCACTAGCAGTTTTCCTCATAATAGCTCCTAGAGAATTGAGACATCTGGCCATTAACGACCATATTCGTTGTAAGGGTGTTGCGCGCTTTGTTCTCCTATTAGTAACTTTAGCCATTCACGGACTGCGCTCTTACCAGCTTATCGATGGTCTGCAAAACGCATTGCAAGTCGTGGAAAATGAAGAATAAATAGTGCGAACAGAGAGATAGCCAAATTCTCGGGCCGCAGAAGTTGGGGTTGAATTAGACTTCCTACTCGCCGTGTTTCATTAATGCCAGCACATCACATGTAACTCTGGGCCGTACCCTAATTGAAAGGGAACGTGAGTGAAGTGTGTTGGCCACAAGAGGTTGCGCTGGATATAACATGGCACCACCATCCTCATTCCTTTAACTTGGAACGGTGCCAGGGAGACTTTACAGGGGAGTCTAATTAAGGAGACTCTAATGAAATTGTTAAAAACCCCACTCTGGAACCTAGAGGGTGGCGAACCGGTAGACGTTGACCATCATGTTGTTCGGATTAAGCTGTACAAAGATGAAGTCGTTGCGGAATTTACGATTTCAGAGCTATGCAGCTTTTTTGGCCTTAAGGATCTGCATTGTTTGCGGCTACAATTTGAGGTCTGGCATGAATTGGCATCGTTCGAATGGGACTCTGAGGAATGTGTGCATCTTGAGCAAAAGCCGTTCACGGACTACTTTCACGCTTCAAAGATTTCCCATTGCTACGCTCCCCCCTCTCCTGATGCTGATCGTGGGGGATGGGAATGGGGGATGAAAAAGCTGTGAACATTGAGTCCACGACGCATTCAACCGAGACTGTCATGGCCACATCGTAGTTCCGTATATCCGGTACCGCAGGCGGTCTCTTGACATTGTTGAAGCTGGAAAAGAGGAAACGTTCTCTTGCCCAGGAGTCGCTCCTATTCCTATTCCGGCGCTTCACTGGAGCCATCCGCGATGATGCGCCACAGAGAACTGATGATGACTGCGGTAATTAAGTAACCGCTGACCGCGTAATTGAAAAGGCCGCTACACATCTCATCGCTGAGTATGTCGTAGATCAGAAAAACGGGTGCTAGCACAACCATCACGACTAAGAAACGGTATGGAGAAAGCACCTTTCGCTTAGCTGAAAGATGGACTAGGTACCCCAGTGCCATGATGCATAACGAGATGAAGAGCGCGACCACTGCGCCAAGAGCCAAATAGACCATATTTCTCTGAGTTCTTTTAGGGGTGGCCACCACAGCCTGCGGCAACTCGACGCGCCGAGCCGACGACGAAACCCCAGCTAAAACTACTGTCTAGCTGGGGTTTTGGTGGAGCCGCCTGCGAGAATCGAACTCGCGACCTTTTCATTACGAGTGAAACGCTCTGCCGACTGAGCTAAGGCGGCCGGACAACACGCATAGCGACGCTGTACCGGAAAACGATTGTAGTGCAGAAACCACTAAACGATAAACCGGCAGGTCAGCGCACGCCGCAGGCGACGCGCAGGTGCCCGATCATGCCGTTGAACGCCACGGCCGGCGTCACCGACTGGTGCAGGCGCGCACGGCACTGGGCGATCGCGTCAAGGCAGGCGACCAGGTCGGAGGCAGGGACGCGTTCGGCGAGCTCGCGGGCGAGCGGTTCGAAATCGGGGTGGGTCAGCGGGACGTCGGCACCCGACTGCACCACCAGCGCATCGCGGTATACGCCGGCAAGATCCACCAACACCAGGTCGAAGACGTCGCGCTTGCGGCGAGTGCTGCGCGCCTTCTGCCGAGCCTCCAGCTCCTTGAGGGAACTCGCCGCCCCGCGCAGCGCCTTCGCCGCGCCCTTGCCCTTCGCGCCCATGCCGAGGGCCTGCTCAAGTTTGGCGCGCTCCGCGGCGTCTTCCTCGGCGTACGAGTCCACTGCTTCCTTCTCGGTCGCCTTGATCAGCGAGCCGACCGCCTGGAAGGCGTAGGCACCCTGGAAAATCAGCTCGGCCATGTTGATGGCCTGCGCGCGGCGCTGCTGGATCTCGGGGCTGCGCACCAAGAGGCGCGCGCGGCCGACGTGGCGCAGCGAGGTCGCCGCGGCCAGGCGCGCGTCGTGCTCGGTGGCGCCCTCCTCCTGCATGAGGATGTGCACCAGCTCCGCCTCGGACGGCGAAGGGATATAGAGGTGTCGGCAGCGCGAGCGCAGCGTCTGGGAGAAGTCTTCCGGGTCTGTCGACGGCGCGAGCAGGATGATCACGGTGCGCTCGGGTGGCTCCTCCACCGTCTTCAGCAGGGCGTCCGCGGCGGCCGGGTGGAGGCGGTCCGCGTTTTCGATGATCAGGACGCGGTACGGGGCAACAGTGGGCATCCGAGCCGCCTGGGCGACGATCTCGCGGATGTACTCCGTCTTAATAATCAGCTCCTTCGGCACCACGTGCACGATGTCGGTGTGCTGGCCCGCGAGCGCGTCACGGCAGCCCTTACACCGCCCGCACCCAACCTCGTTTGGGTCCGTGCATACGAGCGCGGCGGCGAAGGCCAGCACGGCCTGCGAACGGCCCGAGCCGGGTGGGCCGGTAAAGAGCCAGGAGTGGGTCATGGCGTAGTCCTGGCGGGTGCCGTCGATAAGCAATTGCTCCCTTGCCGCGCTGGCCGCGGCGAGGATGACCTCGCGGACATTGGGCGCATCCGCGAGGCGCTCGGCAACACTTCGAAACTGGGGCAGGTTCACAGCGCCCTAGCGTACTCGTTCGCTAAGGTAATACACCATGAACAGATTCTGGCACGGCTTGCGTTGGGTGTGGGGGACCTCCTGGCCCCTCTACGCCGCAAGCGTGCTGGGAACCAACCTGCTTGGTGCCGCCGCCATCATGGCGTTCATCCGTTTCTTCATCCCCATGCCGGAGACCGAGCAGCTGGCGCTGGACAGCTCCACGCTTGGGCTGATTGGGCTGGCCTATGTTGCCTTTGCCGTGGTGTTCGGGATGGTGGTCACCTTCTTCCTCTTCCGGCCTGTGCTGGAATGGCAGCATCGGCCGCAAGACCACGACCCGAACATGGTGCGACGGCTGGTGCTGCGCCTGCCTGTTCTCCAGACACTGATCGTGGTGGCGGTGTGGCTGATTGGCATCACGATCCTCAC
This sequence comes from Corynebacterium imitans, assembly GCF_000739455.1. Taxonomy (NCBI): domain Bacteria; kingdom Bacillati; phylum Actinomycetota; class Actinomycetes; order Mycobacteriales; family Corynebacteriaceae; genus Corynebacterium; species Corynebacterium imitans. The sequence goes on along the minus strand of NZ_CP009211.1, from coordinate 229,785 downwards.
CGCGCTCACCGCGCGCACAAGCGGGCGCTTCGCGGTGGTCATTTTCGTCGCGACCTCCATGGCCTGCTTCGTCACCGCCGTGCTGACCTACCTGCAGGCCGAGCGGCTGGTGCGCCCGATCGCGGCGGCGGCACTCGCACGCCGCTTCGAGGACGCCACGCTGGAACCGCCGATCAAGCAGCGCCTCTACATGACGTGGTTTACCACCTCGGCCGTGCCCGTGCTGGGCATCGTCCTGCTGTTCCTCGCCCAGTCTCGCGGCTACTTCACCAACATTCCGGGCGAGCTCCAACCGGCGGTATTCGTGCTGGCCCTGTCCGCCATGGTCACCGGCGCGTTCGGCACCGCCTTTGTGATCATGAGCGTGGTCGACCCCATCAAGGAGCTGCAGGACGCCATCAACCGCGTGCGGCGCGGCGAAATCAACACGCAGGTAGACATCTACGACGGCTCCGAGATCGGTGTGCTCCAGGCCGGCTTCAACGAGATGATGCGGGGCCTGCGCGAGCGCCAGCGCGTCCGCGACATCTTCGGCCGCTACGTGGGCAGTGAGGTCGCGCAGAAGGCATTGGAGGAGAAGCCGGAGCTGGGCGGCGAAGACCGCAAGGTCGCCGTCGTGTTCGTCGACGTCGTCGGCTCCACCACCTTTGCCGTCAACCACACGCCCGAGGAGGTCGTGGCCGCCCTCAATGACTTCTTCGAGGTGGTCGTCGAGGTCGTGCACCGCAACAAGGGTGTGATTAATAAGTTCCAAGGCGATGCCGCGCTCGCCGTCTTTGGGGCTCCCGTCTCGCTTCACGACGCGGCCTCGCACGCCCTCCAAGCCGCCCGCGAACTCCGCCAAGAACTCAACGGTCTGGAGCTCGAGGCCGGAGTGGGCGTGGCCTCCGGGCACGTGGTCGCCGGCCACATCGGCGGACACGACCGCTTCGAATACACCGTCATCGGCGACGCCGTCAACGCCGCAGCGCGCCTGACCGAGCTGGCCAAGGGCGTGCCCGGCCGCGTGCTCACCAACGCCGCGACCCTGCGTGCCGCGAACGAGGTCGAGCAGCAGCGCTGGACGCTGATGAAGTCCGTGGAGCTGCGCGGCCGCAACAAGATGACGCAGCTGGCCCGCCCGGTGCGCTCCACCCTGGCGGACCGTTACTAGTTCCGTGTCTTAGTCGCGACCGGCCGCAGGGGCGCTGAGCCCGTGGACGAGCAGGAGCTGGCCGATCGAGCCGGCCCAAGACACCGCCGCACGCGCACCGCGCTCCCCGATCCAGGTAGGTACGCCGGCCGCGTCGCACGCTTTTCCGACCAGGCCCGCGTTGGTGAGCAGTCGCAGCCCCTCGGCGCCGAGAAGCAGGTTCGCGCCGTGGCTTAAGCCCTCGCGCGCCGGATCATTCGTGTCAGCGCGGAAGAGCGGGTCGTTCGCCGCTGCCGCCGTCGCAGCCACGGCCGCGCCACCAATGAGGGTGGCGGGCAGCAGGCGGCGATCCGCCCACGCGGCAACCGCGCCACCGGCAGCAACAGCGCCGACAGCGACGGCGAGGCGGACCCGGCCTACCGCGGCGTCGCGCTGCAGAAGGCGTGTGAGGTAGCCGGCCTGCGCGCCCACCAAGGACGCCACGCCCAGCGCGGATGGCGAATGCGGCACGCGCTCCTGTTCGAAGGCGGCCACGGCAGAGGCGAGCACCGCGCAGGTGAGCACCGGGTCCGCGTCCGGCGCGGAATCCGGGGCGACGGTGGAATCCCCGGCGCGCTCCGCTTCGCTACGGCTTACCCGCAGCGGCACGGCGGCGAGGGCAACCCGCGTAAGCGGCTCGGCTACCAGCGCAGTCTTCTTCCACCCGGCGCACTGCGCAATGCCGGCCGCGTCGGCGCTCACCGCCCACGCTGCGCGTTCTGGGGTGAGGGAGGAGTGGGGCAACAGGGCGTCGATAAGCGCAGCGACACCGCGGCGAGTGCGGGTGAGCATTTACTTCCTCCTCGAGCCGGCCTTGATCACGCGCTTGGTGGTCTGCGTGGGTTTCTTCACCGTCTTCTTGGCGCGCTTGGTCGCTTTCTTCTTGGTCGCCTTCTTCTTCGTGGCTTTCTTCTTGGTCGCCTTCTTCGGGCCCTCTTCGGCCTCGCGGGCGCGGCGGGCGGAGAGCAGCTCGTTCGCGCGCTCGTCGGTGACCGTCTCCGGGGTATCGCCGCGCTGCAGCGAGGCGTTGGTCTCGCCGTCGGTGACGTACGGGCCGAAGCGGCCATCCTTGATGCTCATCGGCTTGCCCGAGACGTCGTTGTCGCCCAGCATCTTCAGCGGCGGCTTCGCGGCGGCGCGGCCACGGCGCTTCGGCTCCGCATAGATGCGGCGGGCCTCCTCCAGCGTGATGGCAAAGATCTGGTCCTCGCTGGCCAGGGAGCGCGAGTCCGTGCCCTTCTTCAGGTACGGGCCGTAGCGGCCATTCTGCGCGGTGATGACCTCGCCGTCGGCCGGGTCGGTGCCCACCTCGCGCGGCAGGCTCAGAAGCTTCAGTGCCTCCTCGAGGGTGACCGAGGACGGCTCCATCGACTTGAACAGCGAGGCGGTCGCAGGCTTGAGCTGCTCGTTGACCAGCTCGCCGAGGCGCTTCTCCTTCTGCTTCGCCGCGGTCTTCGTCTCCCAGTTCTTCTTGCGCTTGCCTTCCTCGGCGCGCTGTTTGTCCTCCTCGGCGCGCTCGGCGGCGATGACTTCCTCGGCGTGCGCCTCGGCGGTTTCGCGCTCGTCGTCGCGCACCAGCTCGGTCACGTACGGGCCGTAGCGGCCCTCCTTGGCCACCACCATGCGCCCGTTCGCCGGGTTCTCGCCCAGCTCACGGCCAGACTGCGGGGTGGCGAAGAGCTTCTCCGCCAGCTCCAGCGTGATGCCGTCCGGGGTGGAGGACTCCGGCAGGTTGGCGCGCTGGTACTCCGGCTCGCCCTCTTCGGTCACGCCCACCTGGCGCTCGATATACGGCCCGTAGCGGCCGACGCGCACGTTGATGTCGCGGCCCTCGGCGTCCTCGAACAGTTTGAGCGAGTTGACCTGGCGTGCGTCGATGCTTTCCAGGTTGGCCTCGATGATGTGCTTGAGCCCGCCGCGGCGCGCCACGGCCTCGGCCATGTTCTCGTCCGCGTCGGCGTCGCCGAAGTAGAAGCCGGTGAGCCACTCGGTGCGGTCCTCGTTGCCGTGCGCGATTTCGTCCAGCTCGTCTTCCATGGACGAGGTAAAGTCGTAGTCCACCAGCGCGTCGAAGTTATTCTCCAAAAGTCCAATGACGGAGAACGCAACCCAGCTGGGCACCAACGCGTTGCCGCGGGTGACCACGTAGCCGCGGTCCTGGATCGTCTTGATGATGCTGGCGTACGTCGACGGGCGGCCAATACCCAGGTCTTCCATCTTCTTGACCAGGCTGGCCTCGTTGTAGCGCGACGGCGGGTTGGTGGTGTGCTCATCCGCGCTGAGCTTCGTCGCATCGAGCGCGTCGCCCTCGTGAAGCTGCGGCAGGTGCGTCTCCTTGTCGTTCGTATCGGAGTACGCGCGCAGCCAGCCGGGGAAGGTGATGGTGCGGCCGGTGGCGGTGAATTCGGCGCGCTCGCCGCTTTCCGCCTCGCCCGCCACGGTTACCTTGGTGGAGTTACCGCGCGCGTCCGCCATCTGCGAGGCCACGGTGCGCTGCCAGATCAGCTCGTAGAGCTTGAACTCCTCCGCATCCAGCGCGCTGCCCAGCTGGCCCGGTGTAGCGAAACGCTCACCCGCGGGACGGATCGCCTCGTGCGCCTCCTGCGAGTTCTTCACCTTCCGGTCGTAGGTGCGCGGGGACTTCGATACGAAGCTCGCGCCGTACAGCTCCGTCGCCGCCGAGCGCGCTGCCTGCAAGCCCTGTTTGGACAAGGAGGTCGAGTCCGTACGCATGTACGTGATGTGGCCGTTCTCGTACAGCCGCTGCGCAATACGCATCGTGCGCGCAGAGGTGAAGTGCAGCTTGCGCCCCGCCTCCTGCTGCAGGGTCGAGGTCATGAACGGTGCGTGCGGGCGCCGGGTGTACGGCTTCTCCTCGACGGCGGTGACGTGCATGGGGCGGCCCTGCAGGCCGTCGGCAAGCGAATGAGCCCTTTGCTTATCGACGACCACCGCCTCCCCCTTCAGCCTTCCCCGGTCATCAAAGTCGCGCCCCTGCGCCACGCGCTGCCCATCGAGCGTGGCAAGCTTCGCGTCAAACTCGGTCTTCTCGCCCTGCTGCGGGATAAGCGAGGCGGTGATGTCCCAGTACTCGGCGGCGATGAACGCCATGCGCTCGCGTTCGCGCTCCACGATCACGCGGGTGGCCACGGACTGCACGCGGCCCGCGGACAGGCGCGGCATGACCTTCTTCCACAGCACTGGCGAAACCTCGTAGCCGTAGAGGCGGTCCAGGATGCGGCGGGTCTCCTGCGCCTCGACCAGATCCATGTCCAGCTCGCGGGTATTTTCGGCGGCTTCGCGGATCGCGGACTCGGTGATCTCGTTGAACACCATGCGCTCCACCGGCACCTTCGGCTTCAGCGTCTCGAGCAGGTGCCAGGCGATCGCCTCACCCTCGCGGTCGGGGTCTGTCGCGAGCAGGAGCTTGTCGCACTCCTTGAGCTTGGCGCGCAGGTCAGACACCTTTTTCTTCTTGTCGGGGCTGACCACGTAGATCGGGGAGAAACCGGCGTCCGGGTTCACGCCCAGCTTTGCCCACGGCTCCTTCTTGTACTTGGCGGGAATGTCCGCAGCGCGGCCCGGCAGGTCGCGAATGTGGCCGACAGAAGCCTCGACGATGTAATCCTCGCCCAGGTATTTCTGGATCTTCTTCGCCTTCGTCGCCGACTCCACGATGACCAGCGTCTTGCCGTTTCCCGTCACCCTGCGTGACACCTCGCTTTAAAACTCGATTCGCACCTATATATATGTACCGCTGCGGTACATGCGCTTCCACGCAGTATATGCACACCTCCGGCTGGCGCGAATGAAAGCCGGATTGCAAACACCAATATTTGTAGCAGACACGACGCTGCGCCCTCCCCCACCAAGGGCGTATCGTAGACACGACGCACCGCACGGCAAAGCGCCATGAGCAGGCATTTGAGAGGAGGTTCCCCATGGAGATGATCGACCCATTCATCGACTTCCTCCACATGCTCATGGGCACCCCATTGTTCTACCCCCTGGTCACCCTGCTCATCGTCGCAGACGCGCTTGCCCCCATCGTGCCTTCTGAGACCGTGCTCAACCTCGCGGGTGCATTCGCCGCCTCCCAGGGCGTGCCGAGCGTAAAGGCCGTCATCGCCGCTGCAATCATCGGCGCGATTATCGGCGACAACCTCTGCTTCGCCCTCGGCGCCCGCCTCATCGGTTTTGTCGAACGCCTCGACCCCGAATCCAAAGCGGGCCAAGCCATCTTGTGGGTGCGGCGCAACATGCACCGGGGTGCCGGACCCACCATCATCGTCGGCCGCTTTTTGCCCTGGGCGCGCTGGGTGGCCACGATCGTGCTCGGTTCGGTGCGCTACAACTGGTTCGCCTTCCTTTTCTACGACACAATCGGCGTGATCATCTGGGCGATCCTGTCTGTCGGCATCGGCTACGCCGGCGGCGCGCTGTTTTCCGACATCCCACTGCTCGGCATGGTGGTCGGCGTCCTACTCGGCTCGCTCGTCGGCTTCGGCATTCAGAAACTGCAGGGCAAGTTCTTCGACTGGCGCGACGAGCGCCGCGGGCAGTCGACGTTGTAAGGGATTTGTGGGTACGCCGCGCGGCTGTCCTGAACGGCTGTTCTGAACGTGTCCTAAACGGAGCTAGCTCCATTTGGCCCCGCCCGGTCCGGAAACCCCCAGGTCGCTGGTGTTATGTCTATAGAGTTTTTGGACACGGAGTCTAATGACTTATTGGACACGGAATCCATGGAGTTCTTGGACACTTTCTAGCGGATCATTCTCGTGGTCTGTGCTGCGGTCACAAGCAGGACAGTTACGGGGTGCTTCGCCGTGCTTGATCGTGCTTCGTTGCCTCGGCAAGGTGAGGTTGGCTCACCGGCCGTGCGGCCCGTGGCGTACCGCTGCCGGAGGCTGCGCACTGAAGAGCTCTCGCCGCCAGGGGCTGTGTAGATCATCTCGGGGCTGTCGGCGGCGACCAGGGCTTAAAGCACGTGCTCCTTGAGTCTTAGGGTGGTCTGCCGTCGGCGGCTATACACGCACCGCTGCTCCCGCGTAGTTGGCCTTGGACTTTCATCCGCGCTTCTGAACGACGCCATCGGAGTGATGGCTTTGTCGACATTAGGGGACTCGAGGGCAACCAGCTCGCGGCGTTTTTCTATAGCGAAAACCATTCAGCCTTTCCGCTACTGGGAATGTCCAAAATGCCCTTAGACATCCCGTCCAAAAAGTCGTTGGACTCCTTGTCCAAAAAGCCCTTAGACATGACACCCCCAGGTCGCTGGCAACCCGTTGCTCTAAACGGAGCTAGCTCCATTTGGATCGACCAAAAATCGCCCCCGGCTGCCCCGCCCAGCACCCCCAAAAAACGCAAAAGGCCCCGCCACCGGTTCATCAAAACCGGCAGCGGGGCCTTATCAAAAAGCGCGGAGCTTAGAGCGCGCGCACCTGCTGGGCCTGCGGGCCCTTAGCGCCCTCGCCCACCTCGAACTCGACCTGCTGGTTCTCTTCCAGGGTGCGGAAGCCCGAACCCTGAATCTCGGAGTAGTGCACGAAGACGTCGGAGGATCCGTCGTCCGGCGCGATGAAGCCGAAGCCCTTTTCTGCGTTGAACCACTTCACAGTTCCGGTAGCCATGGTGAAACCTTTCACTTAAAAACTTGGGTGAGATGTGTTTGGTCGTCCACCAGGACCATCTCGAAGTGCCTGGTGCCCGCGTCAACTAACCTCGCGAGCACCTTTTCAAGGGCGCACACAAAATCTTCTGACCACGCACCAGTCTGCCATGACTTCGAAGGTTTGGCATAGCAAGATGGCATACTTTTCGGTGCCATGACTGATCACCGCCCCACTCCCCCACCCAGTTCGCTCGGTCAGGAGCTCATTGCCCAGCTCCGCGGGCGTTTTGGCACATCGACCATCACGCACGTCGAGGAGTGCGGGGCTACCCCCGCGCAGTACGCCGAATGGCCCGAGTGGGTACTTCCGTCGCTCAAGCAGTTGCTTATCGACGCCACCATCACCTCCCCCTACGCCCACCAAGCCCACTGCGCGCAGTCGGTGTGGGAGGGCCACGACACGGTGCTCGCAACCGGCACCTCCTCGGGCAAGTCGCTGGGCTACCAGCTGCCCATCCTCACCGCGCTGGCTAAGGATCCGACGGCGTGCGCGCTCTACCTCACGCCCACCAAAGCCCTCGGCTCGGACCAGCTGCAGGCCACGGCGCGGATGACCGCGCAGATCGACGAGCTTTCCGGAGTGCACCCGGCCCCGTACGACGGGGACACGCCGACCGAGGCCCGCGCCGGTATCCGCGAGGCCTCCCGTTTCGTCTTTTCCAACCCGGACATGCTGCACGCCGGCATCCTTGCTGCGCACCCGCGGTGGGCGCGTTTCCTGCGCCACCTGCGCTTTATCGTGGTTGACGAGTGCCACACCTACCGCGGTGTCTTCGGTGCCAACGTCTCCCTCGTGTTGCGCCGCCTGCTGCGTATCGCGGCCGCGTACGGCGCGCACCCGGTGGTGGTCTTTGCTTCCGCGACGGCGGCCGACCCGGCTGCGCACGCGACGCGGCTGTGCGGCCACGAGGTCACGGCGATCACCCGCGACACCGCCCCGACCGGCACCCGCACCATCGCCTTGTGGGAGCCCGGATTCATCGAGGGTGCCGAGGGCGAGCACGGCGCTCCGGTCCGCTACGCCGCTTCGACAGAGGCCGCGGCGATCATGGCCACGCTGGTCAAAGAGGGTGCCCGCACCCTGACATTCGTGCGCTCCCGGCGCGCCGCGGAGACGGTGGCGCTGCGCGCGCAGGAGGACCTGGTGGTGGCAGGGCGTGCCGATATGGCAAACCGGGTGGCGTCCTACCGCGCGGGCTATTTGGCGGAGGATCGTCGGAAGCTGGAGCGCGCGCTCGACGAGGGCGACTTGTTGGGCCTGGCCACGACGAACGCCCTGGAGTTGGGCATCGACGTCGGCGGGCTCGATGCGGTGGTGATGGCCGGGTTCCCGGGCACGGTCGCGTCCTTCCGGCAGCAAGCGGGGCGCGCGGGCAGGCGCGGGCAGGCGTCGGTAGTGGTGATGGTGGCGCGCGACGAGCCGATGGACACCTACCTTGTCCACCACCCGGAAGCGCTTTTGGGCACACCGGTGGAGACCTCGGTGTTTAACCCGCACAACCCCTACATTCTGCGCGGGCACGTCTATTGTGCCGCGGTGGAGCGCCCGCTCACGGAGGCCGACGTTGAGGCCTTCGGTGCCCACGAGGTGGTGGAAAAACTCACCGAGGAGGGCTTTTTGCGACGCCGCCCCCGCGGCTGGTTCGCCACCCCGCTCATCGAGGGCGAACTCACCCCGGAAACCGCCCACGCCGCTGTGTCTTTGCGCGGAGGCGCAGGCGAAGAAGTGATGATCGTGGATACCACCGACGGGCGGCTGCTGGGCACGGTAGATGCCGCGCGCGCCGCGACCCAGGTCCACGACGGCGCGGTCTACCTGCACCAGGGCGAGTCCTTCGTGGTCCAGCAGCTGGACCTGGACAATTACGTGGCACTGGTGGTGCCGGATACGCCCGACTACTCCACGCAGGCACGCTCGACGACCGACATCGCGATCCTGGGCGAAGCCACCGCCCGCTGCAACCCCTCGCCGGGGCTGTGGGTGGCCAGCGTGGACGTAGAGGTCACCGACCGGGTCACCGGCTACGTCGTGCGGCTTGCCGACGGCACCGTCTCCGAGCACATCCCGCTCGATCTTCCCGAGCAGACGCTGCTCACCCGGGCCGTGGCCTACACCATCGACCCGCTCGCCTTGGAGGCGATGGGCATCGCGGCCGGGGACATCCCAGGCGCCCTGCACGCCGCAGAGCACGCGGCCATTGGCTTGCTGCCGCTGCTCGCCACGTGCGACCGCTGGGATATCGGCGGCGTGTCGACGGCGCTGCACCCGGACACGATGCTGCCGACGGTCTTCGTCTACGACGGCCACCCCGGCGGGGCGGGGTTTGCCGATGAGGGCTACGCGCGCTTTGGCGAATGGATCACTGCCACGTTTGAGGCGGTGCGCTCCTGCCAATGCGAGGATGGCTGCCCGTCGTGCGTGCAGTCTCCGAAGTGCGGCAACGGCAACCAGCCGCTGAACAAGCACGCCGCGCTGAAGTTGCTGGGCGCGCTGGCGTCGATGACTGCCGACGCCAGCTTCACGACGCCAAACGCGTAACGCCCTTCTCTCACCTCCCCTCTTCTATCGGTCCGGCCTTGGCGGTCGCGCGCGCACCGGCGATGCTGACTTCCACGGTGACGTCGCCAGAGTCGATGTCGCAGGCCTGCGCGGCGGCGTCGTTAAGCCGTGCGGTCTCTTCCGCAACCACGCAGGCGGACCCGCCGGTGTACAGCGCCGTCGCCCCGGCCACCGCAGCGAGATCCGCGGCGGTCCGCACCCGGTGCTGGTCGGCGGCTCGGGCGCCGATGGCGATGACGGCAAGCGCCAGCACCACCACTGCGGTGATGATGCCGACGGCAACCACCGTCGCGGAACCGGACTCATCCGCGATGCTGCGCGGGATCTTCACTTCGCACCCCCGGTTGTGTATTCGACCGGGTAGCGAGCCGTCGCCCGCATATGCCCGAGCGCTGCGGGCACATTCGCGGTGACGGTGACGACCCCGCCGGATTCGGTGACGTCGACATGCCCGCGTACCGGCTCGTAGTTCACCCCGATGGCGTGGGCACGAGCGGCGGCCCCGGCGGTGTCGACGGCGGCGATGTAGGTGGCCACGGTCGCGATCCCGGCGACGATTGCCGCGGCGACGGTCACCAGGGCGGAGAGCGAGAGCGCGGTCTCAATGCTGGTCATCTACGTCGGGGTGTTCGTCAGTGCGTCGGTAATCACGCCCTCGATGGCGGAAGTGACGCCATCGCCGTTGACCACCAGATATAGCACGCCAGCCAGCGCCGCGGCAGCTAGCGAGCCAAATGCATATTCGATGGTTGACATTCCGCTATCTTCTCGTAACTTTTCCGCTTTTTGTGCAGCATAGCTGCGAAGAAGGTGGGATACTTTCAGGGCTTCAATCGTAATTGCGTTCATGGTATATATGTTCCTTTACTGTGTAGAGATTGGTGTCGAGATTGGTGGTCTAGTGCAACATGGCGCTACCCAGGCTGATCACGGCGGGCGCGAGCCCAAGGACGAAGAACGCCGGGAGAAAGCAGGCGGTCAGCGGGATGGCAATGAGCACCCCGGCGCGTTCCGCCTTCTCCTTCGCCTCGTCCGCTGCCTCTGCCTGCAGGCGTTCGACGATGCGCGAACAGCCCGCGACGATGGCGGAACCGGAGGAGTTGGATAGGGCCACAAGCCCGGCGAGCTCCGCCCCGCCCGGGAGTGGGTGGAGCTCGTTCCAGGCGCGCCCGGGGTCTACCCCGAGCGCCGTCAGCGCGGCGACCGTATGCCAGGCGCTGCCGGGTTCGCCGTCCGACTCTTCGTAGGTGTCGGCGACAGCTGCGGCGGCGGTGGCCAGCGGGAGCCCCGCTTCGCAGCAGGCGGCAAACAGGGTGATGTCTGCCGCCGCGCGGTGCGCGCTTACGGGCGGTGCGGCCCCGCGAGGACCGTCTCGCGGGGTCTTCGGGCCTTCGCCGCGTAGGTATTTCACGCGCACGTCGGGAGACACCGGCGGTAGGGCAAGCGCGGCCGCGAGGAAAAGTGTGGTGGTCAGGGAGATCATTGCGCTGCCCTTTCGATGATGAGTCGGGAAAGCCATATCCCGGCGCACACCAGCGCGGTGCCGACGACGAGCAGGATCCCGCCGAGCCCGCCGGAGGTAAGCAACCCGATCGGGTTGGCCCCCATCGCCGCCCCCATACCGATGCCTGCCAGCGGCAGCGCGGCGAGCACAGTCGCGGTCGTGCGCGGTCCGGCAAGTGCGGCGGTGGTGGCGGCGCGGTGGCGCTGGGCCCGGTCGAGCTCGTCGCGCGCGGTGCGCAGCAGGTTGGCCACCGGCACGCCGCGGCGCTGCGCCAGCTGCCACAGGGTGACCAGGCGCTGAAGTTCCGGTTGTTCGCTCTCCACCGCGGTGCCGACGGACTGGCCCGCGCGCAAGCGTCGGTTGAGTCGGTGGATGTCGCGTTGAAGCTGCGGCGGCGCGTCGTCGGGAAGCCTGTCTGCGGCGGTGACGCAGGCGCGCTCTAGGGGTGCGCCGGCGTCCAGGTTGGATACCACGTGGCCCAAAAAGTCCGCGGTCACGCGGGCTCCGCGCACCTTCATGCGCTGCTGGCGGCGGCGCAGCACCGCGTCTATGGCGGTGGCCCCGGCGAGCGCCACCGCGATCACCACCGTGATGCGCTCGGCGACGATGAGCCCGAACGCGGCCACGCTGACCCCACTCCAGGCCCAGGCCTGCACTCGCGCCGAGCGCCACCCGCGCTGGCGTGGCTGGCCAGCATCAGCGCCGAGGCGGCCCGCTGGCGCGGGGGCATGCAGCGCCGCGGCGGCTGCGAGGAAGACAAGCGGGTTCATCGGATCAGCTCCTCGAATCCTTCAGTGGCGCCGGTCTCGCTGTCCCATACCACGCGCGTCGCGACAGGTTGGCCCTCGAGCACGCCGAGCTGGTGGACGAAGCGTCTGCCGTCTGGGCCGCGCTTGACCACCACGACGGCGTCGACAGCGGCGGCGAGCTGGGAGTGCAGCCCGGCGCGGTCGAGCCCACCTAAGGCGGCGAGCGCCTCCAGTCGGGCCGGGACCTCGTGGATGGAGTTGGCGTGCAGGGTGCCCGCTCCCCCGTCGTGGCCGGTGTTGAGCGCGGCGAGCAGGTCCACGACCTCGGCACCGCGGATCTCGCCGACGACGATCCGGTCCGGCCGCATGCGCAGCGCCTGGCGCACCAGGTCCGCAATGGAGATCGCACCGGCACCTTCTGCGTTGGCCGCGCGCGTGGTGAGGTTTAACACGTGCGGGTGGTGCGGGGTCAGTTCGAGGGTGTCCTCGATGGCGATAATGCGCTCGACCGGATCCGCCTCGGCAAGCAGGGCGGACAGCAGCGTGGTTTTGCCCGAGCCGGTGCCGCCGACAATCAGGAAGGCGCGGCGGCGTGCCACCATCTGGCGCAGCACTCCGGCCACCTCCCCATCGATGGAGCCGCGCGCTTCCAACTCGTCGAGGGAGGCGGTGGCGGTGCGCAGTACGCGCAGGGAGAGGCAGGTGCCCACCTTCGCGGTGGGGCTTAAGATGGCGTGGAAGCGCAGCAGCGTGCCGTCGTCGCGAGTGAGGTGGCCGTCGCAGAACGGTTGGGCGTCGTCAAGCCTGCGCCCACAGCTCAGCGCGAGGCGAGTGGCCAGCGCGCGCACCGCCTCCTCGGTCTCGAAGGTGATCTCGCAGCGCTCCAGGCCGTGCCCGCGGTCGGCGAAGACCTGATCGGGGCCGTTGACGCAGATGTCGGTCACGTCGCCCGCGGCCAGCAGCGGCTCGAGCGGGCCGGCACCGGTGGTGTCGTCGCGCAGTTTGCGCATCAGGGCGAGCACGTCGAGATCGCTGATCACCACGGCCTCTTCGCGGATCAGTGCAGCGAGGCGGTCGGGACTGGGGTGCGTGTGCTCGTCGGCAAGCCGGCGCTGGACGCGGGAGAGGATCTCACTCGTTTCCATCAGGCCACCTCCGCAAGCACCGCATCGGCGGCACGCCGCAGCGGCGCGGGCAGTCGCGCGGGCAGGCCCGCGGTATCCACAGCGCGCGGCAAGCGACGCAAGGTAGGGACGCGCTGGCAGATGCGCGAACCGGTCGCGCGCGCCACACCATGCTCGTCGATGCCCTGCCAGGTGCCCTCCCGCAGCAGCAGTGTGTGCGGCACACCCGCCGCGTTGCACTCGAGTACCAGCTGGGAGGCCGCGCACACGGAGCGCACCGTCGGAGCCACCACGATGACGGCGAGGTCGCAGCGCGCAGGCAGAAGGTCGACGGGGATGTCTAGCACGGTCAGCCCGGACGTCCCCACGGCAGCGCAGACTCGGTCGAGCTCGCCGAGCGTAAGGCGAAACGGGTCGACAACCGTGCTGCGGGCAAACGTCAGCACCGCGCACCCGTCCTTGGTGGCGGGCAGGGCGCGGCGCAGATCCGCACGCTCCACCGCGCCCTCGCCGAGGGCAATCTCGCCCCAGCGCGCGCCGGGGTGTTCCTCGATGCCTAAAAGGAGGTCGAGTCCGCCGGAGAGGCGGTGGCCGTCGATAAGCGTGGCCGCATCTGCACGACTGCGGGCGAGCGCGCAGGCGAGCACGGATGCGCCCACCCCACCGCCTGCGCCAAGTACGGCAACAATGGTGCCGGTTTCGGTTGTGCGTTCCGGGGTACGGTAGAGCTCGCCGAGCGCGACGAGCAGGTCGCCAGCCTGAGCGGGCAGGACGAAAGCGCCTGGGTAAGCTTCGGCCGCGTCCAGGCTGCCGGCGACGACGAAGACGTTGCGGTGGCGCCGCTGCGCGAGGTGGGGCGCCCACGTGGCGTCGATAAGCAGGGCGAACGCCTTCTCCGCATAGGCGGCGAGCATGCCGGGGTCGGTCACGTCCACGATGGCGTGGCCAGCAGCGGCGGCGAGGTGAGTAGCTTCGGGATGGAGGAGCGGGTCGTCGACCGCCACGACGATCGTTCGCCCCCAATTGCGATTCGTTTCTTTTGCTTGATTCATGACCAAAGCATGACATGCGCAACCCGCACCCGCAAGGGCCTCCGCAAATCTGTGGATAACTTGCCCATTTCGTCCATCCAAAATGCGATTACTGTGGATAACTTCAACACACCATGCACATGCGTCTCAGCATTTGCACGCGGCATGCGGAGGCCCTACAGAGGATTCGGGGTTAGACTTACCCTCATGGCAACCCTTAAGCCGGTGGCGGCATTCTTCGACCTAGACAAGACGATCATCGCGACGTCGTCTGCCTATGCCTTCGGCAAAGAGTTCTTCAACAACGGCTTGATCACCCGCCAGGACGCGCTCGACCTCTACCTTTCCAAGGCAAGCTACATGCTCGTCGGGCACTCCAGCGACCAGATGGACGCCTCGCGCGACCACCTCAGCCAGCTGATCAAGGGCTGGGACGTCGACGAGGTCACCCGCATCACCACCGACACGATGCACCATGTCGTCGCGCCCGCGATCTACAGCGAGGCCCGCGAACTCATTGAGGAACACCGCGCGGCAGGCCACGAGGTGATCATCATCTCCGCCTCCGCTGACATCCTGGTCGAACCGATCGCCGCTGAGCTGGGCGTGGACACCGTCGTGGCCACCGCGCTCGAGGTTGTCGACGGCAAGCTCACCGGCACCATCCTCCGATACCTCAAAGGCGACGCGAAGGCCGAGGCCATCGAGCAGTTCGCCCGCGAGCACGACTACGACCTGGCGCGCAGCTACGCGTACTCCGACTCCGCCACCGACATCCCGATGCTTGCCGCGGTGGGCAACCCGGTGGCCGTCAACCCGGACCGCGCGCTGCGCAAGCACGCGATGTCGCAGGGCTGGCAGCTGCGCACCTTCAAGAACCCGGAGCCGCTGATCCAGATGCCGAACGCCCGCGAAGTGGGCATCGGCGCGGGCGTGATCGCGGGGCTGACCGCCCTCGCCGTCGTCGGCACGCTAGTCACCCGCGCCGTCATCCGCGAAAACCGTTCCGCGTAAAGCCGCCTACTCCGCCGCGTGCCACTGCGTAAGGCGCTCGAGCAGCACCTCGCGCGAGTCCTCGTACGCCGCCTTGTTGCCCGCCGGGGTGCCGCCGAACATGATCTGCCAGCCGTGTGGCTCCTGCTCCGAGTCCGCGAAAAAGATGTGCCCGGCGTCCGGGTACACGTGCGCCTCAATGTGCTCGCCCTGCTGTTCAAGCTCGCGGGCGGCCACGTCGGACTGCCACATCTGATCAGCCTCGCCAGCGAAAAGCAGCACGTTGCCCGCGAACTCAGACAGATCAATCCTGGCCGCGTCCTCGGCGTGCTCGGCAGCGTTTTCATAGGTCGCGCGGTACGACGGCGGGTAGCCCGTGGCCATGTCCCACGCCAGCTTCAGGCCCACCGCGATCGACCCGGTGCGAAAGGAGCCAAAGGGCACCGCCTCACCCTGGTGAGTAAAGCTTGGCTCCTCGTACCTGCCCTGCTCACCGAGCCCCGAGTAGCTGTAGTGCGCCGGCACGAACGCCACCAGGTTATCCACCGCAAACCCCTTTGCGGCTAGAAGCTCCGCAAACTCCGCGCCCTTCGATGTACCAATCACCGTCACCGGCCCACCGTCGACATGCTCGGCGATGTAGTCGCTTACCTCGTCGAACTGCTCCAGCGGCACGTTCGCCAGCAGCGGCTCCTGCCCTTCTTGGCCGAAAAAGTGCATGCTCAGCACCTCAAAACCCTCGCTGGCCAGCCACTGCGCGCGCGGTGCATCGCGCCCGCCCTCGGAGCCGCCGTACACGACCACCACGCCAGGACGCGTATTCTCCGCAGGCGTCAGGTGCACACCGCTGACCTGCTCGCCCTCGATTGGGGCAGTGCTTATCGACGCCTCCTCGCGCGCCTTTCCTTCCCCACCGGCACCCTGCGACATCACCGGGTAGGTGTGGTGGTTATACGCGCGCAGCCCCACCACGACAAGCGCAAGGATAAGCAGCGCTGCTACCAGCGCGAGGAAGATTTTGCCAAGGACTTTCAGCGCTTTCATTGCGCGCCACCCTACCAAAACCGGCCTCGTGGCACCCGGCTCACCGCAATCGGCTACACATTCGTCCGGCCCCAATACGGGCACAAACGAGTGACTATAGCTAAAGTCGTTGTGGACAATACTTGAAACAGAATGCTTCACGCGCGCCGAGCACGGGCACACGCACTGCCCCGCTCCTGGCGCGACATGCAGGAAGGTGACACAACAGTGAGCAACGACGGTCTGTACACCAGCGGATCCACAGCGGTTTCCGGCAAGGTTGATTCCATTCCGCTGCGCGATACCGATACGACCCAGCCGGGCCGCGATTCCATTGGCACCCTGGTCTCCAACGCCACCGAGCAGGTTTCCACGCTCGTGCGCAGCGAGATCGAGCTGGCGAAGACCGAAATCGTCGGCGAGGTAAAGAAGGGTGCCGTTGGCGGTGGTCTGTTCGCCGTCGCAGGCGTGATCGCCCTGTACTCCTCCTTCTTCGCCTTCTTCGCGCTGGCCGAGATGCTGGCCTCCTGGATGCACCGCGGCTGGGCCTTCCTGATCGTCTTCCTCATCATGATCGCCCTGGCTGGCCTGCTCGCCTTCATCGGCTTCAAGAAGGTCAAGAAGATCAAGGCTCCGGAGAAGACCATCGAGTCCGTCAACGAGCTGAAGCACCTCCGCCCGGGCCAGGCCCAGAAGAACCTGACCAAGGACTCCAGCGGCCTGTACACCTCCGTAGAAAAGTAGCCTTCCCTGCAGCGCCCCCGCCCCACGCCGCCCTCGGTCGTTGACCTACCGGGGGATTTTCGGCACCGGATGCTGCACACCCGCGGCGTGCGCCTGCACGCCGCGGTCGCGGGCGAACCTACCAACCCGCTGATCCTGCTCCTCCACGGAGCCTACGGCGGCTGGTTCGACTTCCGCCACGCTATCGCCCCGCTCGCCAGCCTGGGCTACCACGTAGCCGCACTGGACCAGCGGGGCTTTGGCCTGTCCGACAAGCCCGCCCCGCGCAGCGGCGACACGCTCCACCTGCTCCGCGGCGACCTCAAAGGCGCGATCGCCACACTCGGCCACACCGAGGCCACGATCATTGCCGCAGACACCGGCGTGGTCATCGCCTCCGCACTCGCGGAAGCCGCCCCGCAGCTCGTCCGCGGCATCCTCACGTTGCCCGCCGAGCCCCCGCTACCGTTGCTGCTGCGCCACGCGCCCGCCCGTGTACTGCAGCGGCTACCGCGAGGCCACGACGTGCTCGACCGTGCGTGGCGAAGCAGTTTCGCACGCGCTCTAGCCGCGACAGATCAAACCACCGCAGACGCAGAAGAGGCGCTCGCGCTGCGGCTGCGTGCACGCCGCATCGACAACGCGCTACCCCACATCATGGCCACGCACCGCCTCCGCGGGCGCGGCGGGGACGCCCACGCCGAGTCCCTCGATCTCGGACCGCTGGAGCACGTAGTTGCCCCGCAGGCGTTCGTGGCCGCCGTCGGCCAGCGCCTGGACGCCTAGGCGCTCGCGCTGGTCGGACCACATCCAAATGGAGCTAGCTCCATTTAGCAGTTCCAGATTCTCACGACCAGGCGTTTTCCACACGCGCCGCACCCAAATGGAGCTAGCTCCGTTTAGACGCCCCAACCAGACCCCCCAAAAAACCAGCGTTACCCCACCACGCAGGAGCGGGTGTCCACGGGCGTCGCCAGTTTCTCCACCTCACCGACCCGCTCGCGGACCTGCGCGCCGGTCAGGGCGTAGCCGGTCTCATCGACGTCGGTCGCGGTGCCGAAGATCATGCCGGCGACCTGGCCTTCCGTGTCCAGAAGCGGCCCACCGGAGTTGCCTTGGCGGACGTCGCCGCGGATGGTGTAAGCGCTCCGCTCGATGCGGCCGGTGGTGTAGATGTCGGGCCCGCTGATCTCCAGCTTGTTGCGTACACGAGCGGCGGTGGCGGCGAAGGGGCCGGAGTCCGGGAAGCCCATCACCACTGCGTCGCTGCCGTGGCGCAGCTCGCGCTCGGCCCACTGCAGTTCGGGAAGCCCCAGCGAAGTGGCGTGGAGGACGGCGATGTCAACCTCAGGGTCGTAGAACACCACGTCTGCGGGTTTGACCCCAACGACGGTGTCCAGCGACACCGACTGTGTGCCCGCCACCACGTGCGCGTTGGTCAGTACGTAGTCTTCGGCGATAACGAAGCCGCTGCCCATGAGCCGATGGTGGCAGGTCTGCGAGTCGCCCACCACGTGCACCACGCTCGGGCGACTGGCTTCGACCAGCTCCGGGGTGACCGCGTCCGGGTTCGGGGCGTCGACCTCGTTCGCCGCGTCTGTCCGGAACGGGGAGACCAGCGGTGGCATGCCCGTCTCGTGCAGCAGGGAGGACATTTTTGCGGGGAGTTGGACGAAAGATTCGGGGATGGTGGCGTCGATAAGCGAAAGCACGCGCGACTGGCGCAGTGCTTCACTCGGCTGCTCGGGCAGGCCGCTGATCAGGGGGACCGTAACGATCCACAGGGCGAGCGCCGTCGCGATCGCCTGCAGCGCGGCGCCCGCGACCGAATCCAGCACCCGCGCGGGCAGCCAGCGCGCTGACGGGCGCAGCGTGTCACCGGCGTAGGAGCCCGCGAGGTTGCCCAGGCCCACAAACACCACGACCACTGACAAAAACACGATGGTCCGCATGCCCTGGCCGTCGACGTAGTTGACCGCCAGCAGCGCGGCGAAGTAGCCCGCGACGAGCCCAGCCACGCTGCCGAGCGCCGTAAAGATCGCCGCGATCAGGCCCTGCCGCCAGCCGCTGATCACCGCGGCGAGGATGAGTACCACAGCCACCACGTCGACGATCGCGTGTCCTGTCACCTGCTGCGTGCTCCTTCTCCATCCCGACTACGCCCACGAAAGGGGCCGCATAGCTCGTTGCAGTCTAGCGCGCATACCGCGGCTCACCATTACAGGAACGCGCAAGCACCGCATCCAGGTCGTGGACCGTGCGATCCCAGGCACGCGCCCAGCCCGCCTGCTCCAGCAGCACGGAGAGCAGCGCCGCGGTAAAGCCCCACACCACGTAGCAGCCGGTGCGGAACGCGGGCCCGGCGTAGCGGCCGCGGCCCACCTGCAGGCGGTTGACTGGGTCGACAAGGTCGTGCACCGCCATGAAGAACACGTCGTCGGTTTCAAAGGGGCTCGCCACGTACGTCTCGCCGGGGCGCGCGGCGTACGCAACGACGGGGCGGACGCGCCGCCCGCTTCCGCCGGTGGTCACCGTGGACAGCGTGGCCAGGGGCACCACACGGCTGCGGTCCAGGCCGGTTTCCTCCCAGGCCTCGCGCAGCGCGGCGTCTACCGGCCCGCGATCTCCGGCGTCGATGTGCCCGCCGGGGAAGGCCATCTGACCGGAGTGGCTGCGCATCCTTGGTGTGCGGTGCGTGATCAGCACGTGCGCGTCATCCGGCACGGTGGCTGCGTCCGCATCACCGGTAAAAAGGATGAGCACTGCGGCTTCGTCGTCCCCCTCCGGCGCCCCCTGCGGCACGCGCTCGCCCAGCAGGCGGCGGGCCCGCGAGCGGTGTGTGTCGTGCTGGAGTTTTTCCACCAGCGGTGTGAGCCACTGTGGTGCGTGCTCGGGCTGGAGCGCGACGTCGTTAAGCATTGCCCGCGAGCACCTCCTCGACGGCGCGCGCTAGCTCCTCTTCCGTCTCGAAGGCCTTCGCCAGCGCCCCGATTTTCTGCCCGTCGCGGAAAACCACCGTGATCGGCACGACCCCGGGCAGGCCAAGCGTGCCGGCGAACGCGTTCGAATCGTCCTGGTAGCTGGACAGCTCCACGCCGATATCGTTGAGGAAGGCCGCGCCATTGGCCGCGTTCGCATCCGCGTGCACGCCCACCACGTCGTAGTCGGGGTGGTTGTCCGCGTAGCGCTCCAGCACGGGTAGTTCCGCCCGGCACGGCTCGCACCACCAGGCCCACACGTTGACCACAGTCACGGGCTTGTGCTCGCCGGGCACCTCCGCGCCGCCGAGGCAAGGCAGCTCCACCCCGCCCACGCCGCCCGCCACGCAATCGGGTCGCTCGGCAACGGGCGCTTCTTCGCTTCTCGACGCCACGTCCTCCCCGCCGTCCACCTCCCCCGTCTCCGCCGGGCGCAGCAGGAACAGGGCACCGGCGACAAGCGCGCACGCCACCACAATCGCGCCGATCACGCTGGCCCACACCGTCTTCTTCAAGGATTACGCCTCCTCCCCGTGCACAAGCGCAAGGATGTGCTCACGCTCCAGGCCGGTCACGCGCGCCTCGGCCTCCCCCGGGTCGGTCGGACCCGCGCCGAAGGAGGGGCAGTCGAAGGCAATGGGGCACGCCCCGCACGCGGGCGTGCGCGCGTGGCAGATGCGCCGGCCGTGGAAGATCAGCCGGTGCGAAAACATGGTCCATTCCTTGGCTTCGATCAGCTCGGCGATCTCCCGTTCGATCTTGACCGGGTTCTGCTGCTCGCTGAGCTTCAGCCGACCAACCAACCGCTGGAAGTGCGTATCCACGGTCAGCCCCGGCTTGCCAAAGGCGTTGCCGCGCACCACGTGCGCGGTCTTGCGCCCCACTCCGGGCAGGCTGACCAAATCCTCGAGCGCCTCTGGCACCTCACCGCCGAAGTCGGTGACCAGCTTCTTTCCCAGGTTGACCAGGTTGGCCGCTTTTGCACGGTAGAAGCCGGTCGGGCGGATGAGTTCCTCCACCTCGACCACGTCGGCCGTGGCGTAGTCCGCGGCGGTCGGGTAGGCCGCAAACAGCGCCGGGGTGACCTGGTTGACGCGCACGTCGGTGGTCTGCGCGGAGAGCACCGTCGCCACGAGCAGCTCCAGCGGGTTGGAAAAATCCAGCTCCGCGCGGGCGTCCGGGAACGTCAGCGCGAGGGTGCGGTTGATCCGGCGCGCGCGGCGCTTCCGCCCCAGCGGCGTTTCTGTCCCCTTCGCCGCCGGGTGTGTGCCCGGCCGACGCCGCCGCTGCGGGGTGGGCAGGGGCGTGCGAGGCTCAGGTGCAGGGGTGTGTGACATGCACGCCATGCTATCGCACACGTACGATGGCCTTATGACCGTAATCCTCGTCGCAGCCCTGCCGCTCGCCCTTGGCATGTTCACCATGGGCATGGAACGCCTCGAAGCCGTCGCGGTAAACCCGGAAGCCCCCAGCGAGTAGCAGAAAATCGGCGTCCCCGTCGCCCGCGGTCCAAAAAGTCTTCCCTTTTGCCCCCGCGTGTGGCCGCGACTGGTAGAGTCTGCCTTGTGAAGTTGTGACCACGCCCTAAAAAACAGACTTTGGTGACTCAAACCACGAGGGCGAGGGCCTCACCGCCGTATTCGAGGAGGATCTATGGAAGGCATTCAGGACACGCTAGCCAAGGCCGGCATCTTTCAGGGTGTCGACGCCGAGGCAGTCGACACTCTGATCAACGAGATGGAGACTGTCACGTTCGCGCGTGGCACCACCATTTTTGACGAGGGTGAGCCGGGCGACAGGCTCTACATCATCGTCGACGGCAAGGTGAAGCTCGCCCGCCACGCGCCGGATGGCCGCGAAAACCTCCTGTCTGTGATGGGTCCTTCCGACATGTTCGGTGAGCTGTCCATCTTCGACCCGGGCCCGCGCACCTCCTCTGCGGTCTGCGTCACCGATGTCACCGCGGCCACGATGGACTCCGAGATGCTCAAGGACTGGATCGCCCAGCACCCGGAGATCTCCCAGCAGCTGCTCCGCGTGCTCGCCCGCCGCCTCCGCCGCACCAACGCCTCGCTGGCAGACCTCATCTTCACGGACGTGCCGGGCCGCGTGGCCAAGACCTTGCTGCAGCTGGCGAACCGTTTCGGCGTACAGGAAGGCGGTGCCCTGCGCGTGAACCACGACCTCACCCAGGAAGAGATCGCGCAGCTGGTCGGCGCTTCCCGCGAGACGGTGAACAAGGCGCTCGCCACCTTTGCCCACCGCGACTGGATCAAGCTGGAGGGCAAGTCGGTGCTCATCGTCAACACCGAGCACCTCGCCCGTCGCGCACGCTAGCGGCTATCGAGACGCACAAAAACTGCCCCGGTTCCAATCGGAACCGGGGCAACGCTTCTTGTGCGATGAACGTAGCTACTTCTGGTTCTGCAGGTAACGCAGCCCCACGCGGGTGGACTGCTCGGCCGCGCCGCGCAGCACTGGGTCAACATCGTCGTAGATCGCGTCGACCAGAGTGTTGATGTCCGCGTCCGCACCGTGCTCCTTCAGCGCCTGCTCAATCTGCTCGAGGCGCTGGTTGCGGCGGTCAATGTACTTGCGCGCGAACTGCGACAGGTCCTC
The DNA here is from genome assembly GCF_000739455.1 of Corynebacterium imitans. Lineage (NCBI taxonomy): Bacteria > Bacillati > Actinomycetota > Actinomycetes > Mycobacteriales > Corynebacteriaceae > Corynebacterium > Corynebacterium imitans. The sequence continues at coordinate 207,639 of NZ_CP009211.1, read as the reverse complement.
GTTTTCCGGACCGTGGCCCGGCAGCAGCATGACGTCCTTGCCACGCGACTCCAGCATCTCCAGCGTGTCTAGGTACTCGCCTACGTCACCGTCAGTCTCAGAGATCATGGTGGTGTGGCGGCCCGCGATCGTGTCGCCGGTAATGATGCCCTCGAGTTCCCCGTCCTCCACCTCGTGGGTGTAGACGAAGAAACACACGGAGTCCTTCGTATGGCCCGGGGTGTGCGCGACCTGCACCTTCGGGGTCACGCCCTCGACCGAGATGACCTCGCCATCCTCCAGCGGCTCCGCCCCGTTGCAGTACTGCGGATCGAATGCGCGGATCGGCGCGCCAGTGAGCTGACGGAAACGCTCCGCACCATCCGCGTGGTCGTGGTGGCGGTGGGTCAGCAGGATGAGCGCAACCTTGTCGGCCTTCGCCTGCAGCACGTTCAGGTGCCCCTCATCCGCCGGGCCCGGATCCACCACAATGCTGTACTCATCCTCCGGGTCGCGGATGACCCAGGAGTTCGTACCTTCAAGCGCCGCGTAGCTGGGATTCGGCGCCAAAACGACAGCGGCGGAAGTCGTGACAGGGCGCAACTGACTGTAAGCAGGGTGCTTCATGGTTCCAACCCTACCCCGTTTAGGCGTCTTCCTTCAGCTCCACAACGAGTTCCACCTCAACCGGGGTGTCCATCGGCAGCACGGCAACGCCCACGGCGGAGCGAGCGTGCTCGCCCGCGTCCCCGAAGACCTCCTTCATCAGGTCAGAAGCACCGTTGATCACTGCGGGTTGGCCGGTAAACGACGGATCGGAGGCAACAAAGCCGACGATCTTCAGCACACGCGCGATGTTGTCCACACCCACCAGCGCATCCACTGCGGCAATCGCGTTCAGCGCCGCCTGGCGCGCGTAGCCGTAGGCATCCTCCTCGCTGACCTCGGCACCGACTTTGCCGGTGGCGGGCAACGCCCCGTCGATAAGCGGGAGCTGGCCCGACGTCCAGACCTGGTTGCCCACCTTGGTGGCGGGCACGTAGGCAGCCACCGGGGCGGCGACGTTTGGCAGCTCGATGCCGAGCTCGGAAAGTTTTGCGGTCCACGTAGCAGTCATTGTGTTACTCCACCTCTCGCTTCAGGTATGCGACAACATTGTCCGGATTCGGACCCGGGGTGACGGAGACGAGCTCCCACCCGTCCTCGCCCCAGGTATCCAGGATCTGCTTCGTGGCGTGAGTAAGTAGCGGCACAGTGGCGTATTCCCATTTCTTCATGGCGACCACCCTACCGTGCCGGGCCGCAAGGCGTGCGGGCGTTAGAGCCCTTCAATTTCCTTTCCAGAGGACAGGTACTCCGCCCAGTCCGTCACGTGCGGGTTTTTGCGCAGCACCGCGCGGCGCTGACGCTCGGTGAGCCCGCCCCACACGCCGAACTCAACCTTGTTGTCCAGCGCGTCCGCACAGCACTCCATCTGCACCGGGCAGCGGCGGCAGATCACCGCAGCCTTACGCTGCTCCGCACCACGCACGAACAACGCATCCGGGTCCCCGTTGCGGCAATGCGCCTGGGTAACCCACTCCCCGCGGTCAAACTCAAGGTTGCCCGCGGCGTCACTCTTTCGCGAGGTCGTAGAGGCCGCGCGGATACCCTTGTATCCGCCCTGCAGGCCGGTGCGTCCAAGTGTCGTCGTCATTATCGGGCTCCTTTCGGGAGAGCGTTCGTGCATAATTCTCATCGACGCGCAATTTATAATACCGTGCACGCCGCGCAGGGTCACATCGCACCACCCTTTATATGCAGCGCTTTCCAAATAAGAAACGCACATATGGCCGAGCAAGCTTTGTAAACCCTGTATGCATTTTGCATCTGTAAGTGTATTCACACACCCCCGGGCCTGTCGAATGCATCACATATATGGGGGGAGTGACCCATTCCCCTGAAGCAAAGCGATCATTTAAGGTAAGGGCGTGTCTGCATTGAGTTCCTTCGGAAAACTGCTTGCCGCGCTCGTCGCGGCCGGAGTGGCAATCGCGCTGTGCCTGGCCCCGCTCGCCGGTCTCGGCGGTATGGCCATCGCCCGCACCGACGAGACAATGCAGTCAAACCTGTCCGACATGTCCGGCGGCGACGTCCCCGGCGTCACCACTATTGCGGACACGCACGGCACCCCCATCGCCTGGATCTACAACCAGCGCCGCTACGAGGTTCCCAGCGAGAAGATCTCGCAGTATGCAAAGGACGCCCTGGTCTCTACCGAGGATCGCCGCTTCTACCAGCACGAGGGCGTGGACATGCAGGGCTTTGCCCGCGCCATGGTGACCAATGTGCTCGCCGGCGGCGTGGAGCAGGGCGCTTCCACCATCGACCAGCAGTACGTGAAGAACTATCTGTGGCTCGTCGAGGCCCAGGACGAGGACGCCGCGCGCGCCGCCACCGAGCAGTCCATTCCCCGCAAGCTGCGCGAGATGCGCATGGCCTCGGATTTGGACAAGACGCTGGAGAAGGACGAGATCCTCACCCGCTACCTCAACCTGGTCTCCTTTGGTAACCACGCCTACGGCATCGAGGCGGCGGCCCGCACCTACTTCGACACCTCGGCAGCCAAGCTCACGCCCGACCAGGCGGCGCTGCTCATCGGGCTGCTGCAATCGGTGGAGTATCTGAACCCCTACACCAATCCGGAGGGGGCCACCGCGCGCCGCAACACCGTGCTGAACAACATGGCAGCCCAGGGCTACCTCGAGCAGGCCGAGGCCGACCGGCTCGCCGGCAAGCCCCTGGGCATCGTGGACAAGCCGCGCATGCTTCCCGACGGCTGCCTCACCGCCGAGGACAGCGGCTTCATGTGCGACTACGTCCTGCGCTACCTGGCAGACAAGGGCCTGCCCCAGGAAGAGCTCGAGCGCGGCTCCTACACCATCACCACCACCCTCGACCCGGAGGTCCAGGCCGCGACGGTGCGCGCCGCGCGCAACAACGTCAGCCCGTACACCCACGGGGTTGCCGAGGTGATCAACGTGATCAAACCCGGCACCGACTCGCGCGACATCCTCGCCATGGCGTCCTCGCGCTACTACGGCCTGGAGCTGGAGCAGAGCCAGACGATCATGCCGCAGCCGACCTCCATGGTGGGCAACGGTGCCGGCTCCGTGTTCAAGATCTTCACCGCCGCGGCCGCGCTTGAGCAGGGCTACGGGCTCGACACGATGCTCGAGACCCCGACCCGCTCCGTGGTGTACGGCATGGGCAAGGGCGGCGCCGCGAACTGCCCGCCGGATGCCTACTGCGTGGAAAACGCCGGTGTGTACAAGCCGCGCCTCTCGCTTCGCGACGCTTTGGCGCAATCCCCCAACACCACCTTCATCGAGCTGGTGCAACAGGTGGGTGTGCCCCGCACCGTCGACATCGCGGTGCGCCTGGGCTTGCGCTCCTACCTCGACGAGAACTCCTTCGGCGACGGCCGCTCGGTAGCGCAGGCCGCCAAAGACGACAACATGGGCGCCTTCGTCCTCGGACCGACTGCCGTCAACGCCCTCGAGCTGTCCAACGTGGGTGCCTCGCTGGCGTCCAACGGGCGCTGGTGCGAGCCGAACCCGGTCAAGTCCGTGCGCGACAAGCACGGGCAGGAGGTCTACATCGAGCGCCCTGCCTGCGAGCAGGCCATCGACCCCGAGGTCGCCGGGGCGCTCGCCCAGGGCATGTCGCACGACACGAAGAGCGGCACGGCCAAGGACGCCGCGGCCGCCAACGGCTGGACCGCGCCGGTCGCCGCCAAGACGGGCACGACCGAGTCGCACCAGTCCTCGGCCTTCCTCGGTTTTACCAACGGGATGGCTGCGGCCAGCTACATCTTCAACGACGGCACGCAGACCACGCCGCTGTGCAGCGCGCCCGTGCGCCAGTGCAGCTACGGCAACCTCTTCGGCGGCAACGAGGCCGCGAACACCTGGTTCCAGACCGCCCACGGCGTCCCCGGTGCGGCCGCCGCAGGCATCCCGAGCCCCTCGCGCAACTTTGACCGCGGCACCAAGCGTGGCGCGATCGACGACGTCGTGGGCATGGACGCCACCGCCGCCCGCTCCCGCCTCCAGGGACAGGGCTACACGGTGACGGTCTCGATGGTCTCGGGCGGGGGTGCCCCCTTCAACAGCGTGGTCTCCGCCGTCCCCGCGGATCCGAACCTGCCCCCGGGCAGCCTAATCACGCTCAACGTCTCCGACGGTTCCGGCACCCCCAGCGCGCCTGCATCCACCGCGTCGGCCGCCCCCTCCCCCAGCGCGCCTTCCTCAGCACCCGCGCCGCAGGCCAACCAGGCCCCGGTTGACCTCAGCGACATCGAGCGCCAGCTGAGTGATGCCGCCGACAGCCTCACCAACATGCTCGGCGGCAACTAGCTACTGGCTCAAACGAGCCTTGACCGCGCCGGAGAGGCGCTTGCCGTCGACGCGGCCCGCGGCCTTCGCCGTGGCCTCCTTCATCACCTGGCCCATCTGCGCCATGGAGGTCGCCCCGGTGGCCTCTACCGCGGCCTCGACGAGGGCGTCCAGCTCCGCGTCGTCAAGCTGCTTCGGCTGGTAACTGGCGAGGATCTCCGCCTCCGCGAGCTCACTTTCCGCGAGATCCTCGCGGCCGTTCTGCGAGTAGATCTCGGCCGACTCGCGGCGCTTCTTCACCTCGCGGGCGATGATCTTCTGGATGTCCTCGTCGGTGACCTCGTGCTTGGCACCCTCGGTCTCCGCGGTCTGGATCGCGGCGAGCAGCATCCGGATCGTGCCGGTGCGCTCCTTCTCCTTCGCCTTCATGGCTTCTTTCAGGTCTGCGCGAATCTGTTCTTTCAATGCACTCATGTCTTCAAACGATACGCGAAACACCCATCTCCCTGCGGTCGCGCACTAAGGTGAGGCAGGTGAATACGTTGAAGAAACTCGCCTCGACCATCGGTGGCCTCGGCACCGCGGGCCTGGGCACCCTGGCCTACGGCGCGACCCAGACCACCAACTTCCAGCTCAAGGAATACGAGCTGCCCCTGCTCGCGCCCGGCACGCTGCGCGGGAAGGATTCCTTTGACATCCTGCACATCGCGGACCTGCACATGATCCCGGGCGCGACGCGCAAAGTGGAGTTCGTTTCCTCCCTCGACGCGCTCGAGCCGGACCTGGTGATCAACACCGGCGACAACCTCTCCGACGAACGCGGCGTGCCCTGGGTTCTCGACGCACTCGGCCCGCTGCTCAACCGTCCAGGCGCGTTCGTTTTCGGCACTAACGACTACTGGGCGCCGAAGCCGGTCAACCCATTCAAGTACCTACTGGACCAGAAGCGCGAGCCCTCCTACGTGGACCTGCCATGGCTGGGCATGCGCGCGGCATTTGTGGAGCGCGGCTGGCGCGACGCCACTCACCAGCGCCTCGAGTTCAAGGTAGGCGACGTGCGCCTCGCCCTGGCCGGAGTGGACGACCCCCACCACGACCTCGACCGCTACGAAGACATCGCGGGAGTCCCCAACCCGGACGCGGATCTATCCATCGGCCTGCTGCACGCGCCTTATCGACGCGTCCTCGACCGCTTCGAAGCAGACGGATACGACCTGGCGTTAGCCGGCCACACCCACGGCGGGCAGATCTGCCTGCCCGGCGAGCGCGCCATCGTGACCAACGCGGACATTGACAGAAAGCGCGCGTCCGGCCTGCACCGCTACGGGAAGATGTGGATGGAAGTATCCAACGGGCTGGGCACCTCCAAGTACGCGCCAGTGCGTCTGTTCTGCCCACCCTCGGCTGCGCTGCTGCGGGTGACTGAACGTTCCCGCTAGGCGTGACCAGGCGTTTTGGCCAAACCGAGGCGCTAGGCTAAAGTATCCCAGGTACCGCTCAGCAGAGCAGATACAACCGGGATATGGCGCAGCTTGGTAGCGCGCCTCGTTCGGGACGAGGAGGTCGCAGGTTCAAATCCTGTTATCCCGACCACTTCACTTGCAACCCCGCCCAACAGGGCGGGGTTTTGCCTTGCCTGCCGGGGGCGCGCCCGGGCTATTTGACGAAACCGGGTTGTCGAACAAGTCCAAAAATTCGAGGTTGTTCGACAACCCGGGTTCGTCATTTGCGGTCGTTCCACGCAGATAGCGCAAGTTGGACGTCGATATTCCCGGAAAAAATGGGATAAACGCTGTGCAACTTGCGCTGTTTGGCCAGGACCAAAGAAATGAGGACCCCGCCCAGGGCGGGTCCGGGCTATATGTCGAACCCCCCTTGTCGAACAAGTCCAAAAATTCGAGGTTGTTCGACAACCCGGGTTCGACAATTGGGCCGGCCAGAACCAAAAAAGAGGACCCCGCCGTCCGCGTGAAGCGGCACTGGCGGGGCCCATCCCATCCCTAACCCATTTCACCCCAGTGGGGCGAAAGGAGACCACTCATTTCCAAGCCCCTATTACTTGGAATGAGCGAGTGAAAGCCTAACACACAAAATACAAAAGTGTTTAGCTGCGCCCCTTCGCTCCCGCAAGACAAACCAGCGCGAGCGCGATACCTGCACCGATACCGGCCCAGAGCGCGGCGGTGGCCCCGCCGTTACCGGCTGCGGACAAGCTCGCGGTGGCCCAGTGCATCGGCGTAGCGCCCGCGGCGTACTCCCACGCCTTGCCCACCGGCGCGGTGGAGGCGGTGCGCCACAGCCACCCCACCAGGCCGACCTGCGCTACCGCGAGTACGCCTGCGATCGGCAGGCCGATCTTCGGGCCGAGGGCGCTGCCGAGGACGTCGGCAAGCCCGGCGCTGGCAGCCACGCCAGCCACCAGTGCGAGGCCCAGCAGCCCGTAGGTGGACGCTGTCAGCCCGGTGCCGAGCACCGCGATGAGCGCGCCACCAGCGGCGACGACGAAGAGTCCGCCGAGGCCCAGGATCCACCAGCGGCGCGTGGGGTTCAGGCGAGCGGCCGCGCCCGTCGCGGTGCCGCCGAGCATCAGTAGCGCCGCGATCAGCATGGCCGCGACCGGGGCGAGCGTGGAACGTTCCTGTACGGCTTCTTGCCCTGCCTGCTGCACACTCCCGGTATTGGTAGCGGCCGGGAGCGCTTTGCGGACGGCGGCGATCTGGTCGGAAGTCTTGTTCGCCATGTCGTCGATCTTGGCCGCGCCCTCCTGGAGCTGCGTGACCCCGTCGGTCGCGCCGGAGGCTTGCTCGTTTAGGGTGGTCAGACCGTTGGCCAGCTCGGCAGCGCCGTTGGTAGCCGAGTAGATGCCGTCGTGGTAGGCGTAGCCGGGCACCGCGAGCTGGTTGGCCACGTCGCGCGAGCCTTTGCGCAGCTCTTCGAGCTGGCCCAGCATTTCCGGCGGCAACTGCGCGGTCTCCGCCTGGCCGCGCAAACCTTGCAGCGCCTCGCGGGCCTCTTTCACATCCGGGTCTTTCGAGTCCTTGGTGGATTCCAGGGTGCGGTCGATGGTGGCAACCACCTGGCCGCGTACCGCGTCGAAGCCCGTGACTTGGTCGGCTACCCCACCGATCGCGTCGGCGACTTGGGTCGCGCCGTTGGCTAACTGACCGGTGCCCGCCTGCAGCTCGACCATCCCGTTGGACAGTTCCTGCGAGCCGGCCTGGGCGGCGGCGATGGCGTTGATGAGTTCCTGTGAGGCGGAGTCGAGGTCGGAGACGCCGTCGACAAGCTGCCCGGTGCCTTGGGTGAGGAAACCTGCCTGCGCACCCGCCTCGCCGGCGGCTTTACGCGCTTGGACCAGGCCGTCGGGGCCCGGCGCGACGGCGGGCGCGCCTGTCGCCTCGTCCCCGGCGCGGGTCCAGGTACTCGCGGGGGCAAGGGGCAAGAACATGCCACAAATGAGTACGAGGGCGGCACAGCACAGTCGGGTCAATCGCCAATTCATGTAACACAATGTAACTGAAGTAACTGGTGTGACTGCTGTAGGCGCACCGCAAAGACCAGGAGCTTTAAGACACGTTGCAGGTTGTTCAAAATGTCCTGGTACCGTTTCACCTGTTGCTGTCTTGTGGGGCCATACCGCATGCGCGCAGAAAGTGTGAGCAGCGGCACGCCGAATTACGGCGGCCTTTCACGGCAGGTGCGTTACTTAAATACTTGGCTACCTACATTTTTGGAGAGGGTTTACCATGACACTCCCTGTCGTGCTCGCACTCGTTGCGGCGACAGTGATCTTGTCGCCCATTCTCGTGCGAGTCATGGACCGCAAAGCAGGTCTGCCGATCGCGCTCATCCTCGCCGTTGCCGCCGTCATCCTCGGGAAAGAGTTCCCAGGCATTGCCGACGGCACACCTCTCGAATGGGAGGTGACCTGGGCGCGTGACATCCTTGGAGAAGGCAGCGCCGTCGCATTTGCGCTGCGCGCCGACGGGCTGAGCATCTTCTTCGCGCTGCTCGCCCTGGTCATCGGCGCAGTGGTGATGACGTACTCGGCGGCCTACCTGCCGAAGAAGCAGGGCAATACGAGTTTTTACACCATCATGACGGCGTTTACGCTGTCGGTGCTGCTGCTCGTGCTGGCAAACGATACGGTCCTGTTGTTCATCGGCTGGGAGCTTGTCTCTATCGCTTCCTTCCTCCTTATCGCGCGTTCCGGCTCGGGCGGCGAGGCGGGGTCCTACCGCACGCTGATCCTCACGTTCTTTGGTGGGTTGACGCTGTTGGCGGCGTTGGCGGTGGCGTCGATAAGCACAGGCTCCACGCGTCTGACCGACGTGCTGGCCGCCGACATCTGGCAGGAAAACCCCAGCCTGACCACCACCGTTGCCATCCTGGTGGCGGTCTCCGGCTTTACCAAGGCCGCGCAGTTCCCCTTCCACTTCTGGCTGCCCGAGGCGATGGCCGCGGCGACCCCGGTCTCCGCCTTCCTGCACGCCGCCGCCGTGGTGAAGGCCGGCGTGTACCTCTTGCTGCGCTTCTCCACGATCTTTGCCGACGTCGCGGCGTGGAACTGGCTGCTCGTCGTCGTGGGCCTGGGCACCGCGATCATGAGCGCGCTGTTCGCCATCACCAAGACGGACCTGAAGCACCTGACCGCCTACTCCACGGTCTCCCACCTGGGCTGGATCGTGGCCGCCATCGGCATTGGTACCCCGCTCGCGCTGGCCGCGGCGCTGACGCACACGCTTGCGCACGCGCTGTTTAAGTCCTCGTTGTTCATGCTGATCGGCGTGGTCGATCACGAGGCTGGCTCGCGCGACATCCGCCGCCTGGGCAAGCTGTGGGACAAGATGCCCTACACCTTTGCCTCCACCGTCATCGCGGCGGCCTCCATGGCGGCGATCCCACCGCTGTTTGGCTTCGTCTCCAAGGAATCCATCCTCGGCGCCTTCGCGGAGACGCAGTACAGCACCGTGCTGCTGCTCGTCGCCGGTTTCGCGGCACTGTTGACCTTCCTGTACTCCGCCAAGATCGTCTTCGGCGCGTTTGTCGACGGCCCGAAGGATATGAGCGACGTCCACGAAGCCCCCGTCAGCCTCTGGCTGCCCGCCGCGCTTCCAGGGCTCATGTCGCTGGTCGTGCCCTTCCTGCTCGGCTGGGTCGACGGCCCGCTCGACGCCGCGGTGCACACGATCACCGGCGAAGATTCCTACCACTCGCACCTCGCGCTGTGGCACGGCGTCAACGCCCCGCTCATCGTCTCGCTCAGCGTGCTCGTACTCGGCGTCCTTATCGTCGCACTCGCGCGCCGCAACCTCTTCGGGTCTGTGGAGAACAAGCAGCTGCTGCCTACCAACGGCAACGACCTGCTCGCGGGCATGGTCACCGGCCTGGGTGCTGCGGGCAAGGGCATGGGCCAGATGGCCAACTCCTTCAACCCTTCGCGCCACCTCCTGCCGGTGCTGGTCCTGGTGGTGCTGCTTGGCCTGACCACGCTGCTGGGCACCGAGGGCGTCGACGGTATACCGCTCGCGCCGCGCGCCGAGGGTATCGACGTCTGGTGGGACCTCATCCCGTTCGCCATCATCGCCGTCTCCGTGGTGGGCCTGGTGCTCACCCGCTCCCGCCTGGCCTCTGCAATCTTGCTGGGCACCGTGGGTGTGGGCATGACGCTGCAGATGCTCATGCTCGGTGCGCCGGACGTCGCACTGACGCAGTTCCTGGTGGAGGCGCTCACCGTGATCGTGATCATGGTCGTGCTGCGCTACCAGCCGCGCATGTTCCCCAAGACCTCGACGCGCCGCAAGGTGCTTGCCGCCATCTTCGCGGTCCTGGCCGGAATCGTCACCTTCTTCGGTGTGTACGGCCTGCTGGGCCGCCACGACCGTTCCGACCTGGCTTTGTGGTACCTCACCGAGGGCGGCGAGGTGACCAGCGCTGACAACATCGTCGCGGTGATCATCGTCGAGTTCCGTGGCTTTGATACCCTCGGCGAGCTCTCCGTACTGGGCATGGCTGCCGTGGTTATCGCCGCGGTGACCCAGTCCATGCCGCGCCACATGTTCGAGGCCGGCACCCGCCCCCGCCCGTTCGGCCAGTCGCAGTTCAACTCGCTGCCGCTGCGCAAGGGCGCAGCCCTGGTCGTGCCAATTTTGGTTGTACTTTCCGTGCTCATCTTCTTCCGCGGGCACACCGCACCGGGCGGCGGCTTCGTCGCAGCCCTGGTGATGGCCACGGCCTTCGGCCTGAACTACCTCTCCCGCGGCGCGGATACCGAGGTGGTCAAGCCATTCACCCCGATCGCCCTGACCGGCTGGGGCATCATCATCGCGATCAGCTCGGGCTTCCTCGGTTTCTTGGAGGGCGGCTTCATGTACGCCATCCACGGCGAGATCGCCGGGCAGCACATGACCACCTCGCTGATCTTCGACTTCGGCATCTACCTCGCCGTGCTCGGCATGGTCACCCAGGCCATCAACGCGCTCGGCGGCTACCTCCGCCCAGGCACGGAGTTGGACAACCTGGACTACACGCGCAGCGAGCCAGAAAACCCGCTGCCAAACGTGCCCGCCCCGGAGGAACCAGAGGACGCGGTGGACGCGCACCCGGCACCGCTCAACCCGGCAGACAACCCCCAGCACATGCTGGAAAAGGAGCTGTAACCCATGGTCATGGCACTTACTATCGCAGTACTGATGGCCGGCGCGGTCTACCTGGTGATGCAGCGCGGCATGGTCCGCGTGGTCTTCGGGATGTCGCTGTTCGGTCACGCCTCTAACCTCACGCTGCTGGCCGCCGGTGTCGGCGCGTGGCGCGGCGAGGCCTTCCCCTCGCGCACCCCTTTCGAGGACTTATCGGACCCGCTGCCACAAGCCTTCGTGCTGACCGCCATCGTGATCGCGATGGCGACCACCACGATCCTGCTCATGCTGGCCTCGTTGGGCAAGAACGACGACACCTTTGACGTGCCGAGCAAGGTGGGCAAGGACCACAAGGGCGAGACCTTCGACCCGAACTACCTCTCGCCCTCCGCCCTGTCCACCGCAGGCCGTAAGGCCCGCCTGAACCCGAAGAAGTTGGAGGCGAAGAACCGATGACAGTTGATGCGATCCTTCCCGTTTTTGTCGCCCTCCCACTCATCGTCGCGGCAGTCACCGCGCTGAACCCGGCCAAGAAGCTTAACGACGCCCTGGCGCTGCTCATCCCAGCCATCAACTTGGGCCTCGGCGTGTGGCTCTACACTTACACCGCCTCCCATGGCACGATCGCCCACGTCATCGGCCTGTACCAGGGCGGGGTGGGCATCTCCTTTGCTGCCGACCAGTTCTCAGCGGTAATGATCGTGACCACCATGATCGTGGCGCTCACCGCCAACTGGTTCGCCATCGCCGCGGGTGAAACGCAGGCCCGGTTCTACACGCCGCTGACGCTGGTGCTCATCACCGGTGTCTCGGGCGCGCTTTTGACCGCCGACCTGTTCAACTTCTTCGTCATGATCGAGGTCATGCTGCTGCCCTCCTACGGGCTCATCGCCATGACGGGTACCCGCAACCGCCTGCGCTCCGCGCGCTCTTTCGTTCTGGTGAACCTCGCGGCATCCACGCTCCTGGTGATGGGCGTGGGCTACCTCTACGGCATCGCGGGCGCGGTGAACATTGCCGCCCTGCGTGGCGCCGCCGCCGGCAACGGCCCGGTCACCGTGGCCATGGGCCTGGTGATCATCGCGATTGCCGCCAAGGCCGGCGTCTTCCCCGTACACACCTGGCTGCCGCGAACCTACCCGGCCTCCAGTGCCGCCGTGATGGGCCTGTTCTCCGGCCTGCACACCAAGGTGGCCGTCTACATGCTCTTCCGCATCTGGGTAGTCATCTTCGACATGGACCCGCGCTGGAACACGCTCATCATCGTGATCATGGTGATCTCCATGCTCATCGGCGGCTTTGCGGGCCTGGGCGAGTACACCATCCGCCGCGTGCTGGCCTACCAGATGGTCAACGGCATGCCGTTCATCCTCATCATGCTCGCGTTTACCAACGCTGGCGCGGATGCCCGCTACGCCCTGGCCGCAGGCCTGATCTACACGCTGCACCACATGATTACCGTCGGCGCGCTCGTGCTCAACTCCGGCGCAATCGAGGAAACCTACGGCACGGGCACCATCGCACGGCTGTCCGGGCTGGCCCGGCGCGACCCCTTCACGGCAACAGTCTTTGCCGCCGGCGCGTTCTCCATCGTGGGCTTCCCCCCATTTTCCGGCCTCTTCGGCAAGGTCACCATCGTCATGGCGGCCGCGAGCGCCGACGACTGGCGCGCTTGGGTGGTCATCGCCACCATCATCGTCGCGTCCTTCGGTGCGTTGCTGTCCATGATGCGTGTGTGGCGGGAAGTCTTCTGGGGCCGCCCGATGCAGCAGTACCCGGAGGCGCTGAACGTGCGCTGGAAGTTCCTGCTGCCCTCACTCGCACTGATGGTGTGCTCGCTGCTGATGTTCATCTTCGCGGGCCAGATGTGGGACGTTTCCACCTCGGCCGTCGATAGCCTGCTGGATGTCGACGCCTACACCACCGCCGTTTTGGGCACCGACCCAATCGGCATCCCCGACCTCGACTCGCTGCAGGGAGGCCGCAACTAACATGGCAAAGCAATCTGCACTCAAAAGCATCGGTCACGCCATCGGCTACAGCGCCTGGCTGATCAAGGAAATTTACGCCGCAGGCATCGACGCCACCATCGCCGCGTTCAAACCGGACACCGGCATGCGGCCTTGCGTGATCTTCTACCCGCTGCGGGTGCGCACGGACTGGGACCGCTTCTGGTTTTCCACCTCGATTACCGCCACCCCGGGCACCCTCTCGCTGGGTTTCCGCCACGCGGCGTCGGAAGACGGCAGCGACCTGCTCATCGTGCAGGCAGCCTTTGGCGACGACCCGCTCGAGGTGATCGAGGACCTCGCCGACATGGAGGAGCGCTTAAGGCCCGAGCTCAAGGACACGCCTATCGACGCCTCCAAGGTCCTGTGGAAGCCCTATAAGCACTTAGGCCCCGACCTGGACCACAAGCACGCAGAGAACCTGCCTGCCGCCGAAAGGATGGACTAGCCCATGTTCCAGACCATCATGACCGTCTGCATCATCGTCATGGCGCTGAGCCTGCTCGCGGGTTTGGCCAAGCTCGTCCTAACCAAGGATGAGCTGTCCCGCTCGGTGCTCGCAGACCTCATCTTCTACTCCATGGCCGCCATCTACCTGGTGTGGACGCTGTTTACCCCCAGCATGATCACCTACGAGATCGCCATTTTGGCCGCACTCGTCTGCGGCGCGATCCCGACGATTTCCATGGCCCGCATCATCTCGAGAGGACGCCGCTAATGAGCATCATCGAAATCATCGTCGCTGTCCTAGTGGTCATCGCCACCGTCTTCGTGGTGGCCACCGCCTCCCTCCAACTGCGCGCCCCCGACGCGCTGACCCGAGCGAACCTGCTCGGCCCGCTCGTCTGCCTGGCGTTTCCTCTGCTGATCGTGGCGAACCTGCTGATGAGCTGGTCGACCGACGGCTTCGTCATCAACGACTTCATCCGCGCCATCCTCGCGATCGCGGGCGTGTGGATCATCGGCTCCGTCGGCTCCTTCGTCATCGGCCGCTCCATCCACGGCGTCACCGTGGTGGATGCCAAGGACAAGACGCTGCGCAACGTGCCGCGCTAGGGCGGGGTTACACCCAACCTCGCTCGCGGGCGATGGTGTAGGCCTCGAAGCGGTTTTCCGCCCCGGTTTTCGCAATCGCGGAGGAGATGTAGTTCCGCGTCGTGCCGGCCGCCAGGTGCGCCGCCGCGGCGATGGCCTCGATCGAGCCGCCCTTGCCCACCAGCTCGAGTACCTCGGCCTCCCGCTCGGTCAGCGGCGATTCGCCGGCGGCAATCGTGGCGGCCGCGAGCTCAGGGTCGACGTAGCGCTTGCCCGCCTCCGCCGCCCGTACCGCAGCCGCGAGCTCACCGGCCGCAGCCGTCTTTGGCAGAATGCCGAGCACTTTGGAATCCAGGGCCCGCCGCACAACGTTAGGCCTTGCGTGGCTGGTGACGACGACCACGTGGGCGTCGATAAGCGAGGCAAGAGCAATGCCATCCGCCTCCCCCGCCCCGAGCTGCAGGTCGGTCACCACGACATCCGGGCGCGCAGCGGCTGGCAGCGCCTCCCACCACGCGAGCAAGTCTGCGCCCGAGTAGGCGACGTGCACCACGTCGATGTCCTCCTCTAGGCCGATGAGCGTGGCGAGGGAATCGGCGACCAGCGTTTCATCATCAACCAATACGACCCGAATCATGCGTCCTCCTTAAGCTGGACGCAAAAGCGTTCAGCGCTGCGCTCCACGCTAATCGACGCCCCGTGCTCAGCCGCCCGACGCCGCAGCCCCTCCAAGCCAGTGCCCCCGCCTTCCCCGGGCTGGGGATTGTTGTTGGTCACCGTGACCTCGCGCGGTTGCATCTCGAATGACACGGCCGTCGCCTGGGAATGACGGAGGATATTCGTCGTGGTCTCGCGTACGAACCAGGCGGCGGTCTCGCGCAGCTCCGGGTGCACGTCCTCGCTGGTTCCCGTTACCGTGACCTCAGCACCGGCGCCGGCGAGCACCTGCTTCGCGCTCGCGAGCTCGGTGGCCAGGTCGGGAGTGCGGTAGTTATTGACCACGCTGCGCATATCGGAGGCGGCGCGCTGTGTGAGCTCATGCAGCTGACGCAGCTCCTGGGGCACGCGCGGGTCATCGCGCTCGGCGAGCGCGAGCGCGAGCTGTGACTTGATCGTCAGCGCCGCGAGGTGCTGTCCCATCGTGTCGTGGAGATCCTGCGACATGCGCAAACGCTCTTCGGCGGCGGTTAGCTGCGACTCGAGGCGGCGGGCGCGCTCCGTTTCAATCATCGCGCGGGAAAACCACTTGGTAAAGGGCACCGTCACCGCGCACGCAATGCTGTAAGCCAGCACGATCGCAGCAGTCTCCACCGAGCCGAATGCGGCCACGAGCACAAACGCAGCCACGAGCGCAAGCCCAGTCCACGCCCATTTCTTGGCCAAGAACGGCAGAAAGGCTATCAGCACGCTGAAGAAGACGGCCCCCAGCGCGATTGCCGACGCCGCCTTCCACTGCGCCGGGCCGAAGAGGAACGCGGCTACGCACACTGCCAAAACGAGCAGGTGCGCGGATAACCCCCACTGCAGCCAGTGGCCGCCGTGGGCGCTCGCCTCAAGACGAAGCTCCGGCCTGGTCTCCAGCACCATCGCCCCGACAAGGCACGCCGCGACCGCGACGGCCACACCCACGAACGTCTCCGCGCCGACCTCACCCGAGCGGTCCAAGACAACGGAGGAAAAAGCCACGACAAACAGCCACAGCATCCCGATGAGCGACCACCGGTTGAGTTTGAGGAACCGCGACGAGTAGTCCGACTCCGAACTTCTCGCCGCGGGAAGGGGCTGCGTGTGCGTCATAGTGTGCTCCGAGGGTAGCAGCGCTTGCACCGCTAGCGGTGCGTTTCCCAGCGCATGCGGCGGTACCCCACCGCGAGCAGTACCGCGGCCCACACCGCGAGCAGAAGCAGCGGCGTCGCCGCATCTGCCAACAGCGAGCCGAAGGATTCCTCGCCGACCCACCCATCACGGAAAACGTCGCTTGCCAGCGCAAAGGGAGTTCGATCGATGATGCCTGCGATGCCTTCCGGCAGGTACTCACGGATCCCGGTCTGCGAGAAGATCACGAGCATCAGCACCGGCATGGACGTGATCTGCGCGCCCTCCGCGTTTTCGGTAAAACGACTGGTCAGCATCGCCAACCCGTGGGAGACAGCGATGCCGAGCAGTATCGCAAGCACCATGATCAAGGGGTTCTTCGGCCACACATGCGGCACTGGCGGAGCAACCGGGAGCACCATAGACATGGTCGAAAACGCCACGACCACAATGACCATCAGCGCAAGCGTGAGGGCGGCGAGCGGGAGGCAGATGGCGGTCAAGAGCTCCCAATCGCGGGATTCGCCTGTGCGCAAGCGCTTCAGCACGCCCTCATCGCGCCTGGTCACCGCCATGGAAAGCGCGGGGTAGAACACGCCAAAGCTGAGCGCGAACAGCACGAACACTTCAGACGCCGCCGCAGTCGAGCCGACCGACTGGTCCCCGACCAGCCACAGGAAGAGGGGCAAGAGCAGCGGGAAGACGAGGCCGGTGAACACAAGCAACCGGTTGCGGGTGAACTGCAGCCATTCGGCACGACCGAGCGACCGCAGCCTGCGCGTGGCGTGGTTGGTGGGATGCATCGTGGTGGTGCTCATGCTGCTTCGTCCTTTCCGGTGGTGTGGGTATTCTTCGCTTCTGCGATGCCGTGGAAGACGCGCTCCAAACTTGCGGGTTGTGCCGCAAATTGGGAAAGCTCGACGCCCTGCTCACGCGCCCACTGCAGGATCGCAAAAGCGTCATCCTGCAGCTGGGAGGTGTGGACCGATACCTGGACGCCCTCGGAGGTGTCCTCTTTGTGCACCAACGATCCGGGCAGGGTCGGCAACTCAGACACCTGGCCTCTTGGCAGTAGGAAATCGATCGTGGAAGCCACGGTGTTCGTCAGCTCCGCGGTCGTGCCCTCAACTTCGATGCGGCCGCCGTGCATGATCGCGATGCGGTCGCAAAGGAACTCGGCTTCTTCCAGGTAATGCGTGGTCAACACGATGGTGACCCCGCGGCTTTTCAGCTCGCGCAGGAGCGCCCACACGCGGCGTCGTGACTCCGGGTCCAGCCCGGTGGTTGGCTCGTCCAGAAACACCACATCCGGACTTCCCAGCAGCGCGCACGCAAGGTCGAGGCGGCGTTGCTCGCCGCCGGACAGGGCTCCCACCTTCACGTCGCGCTTATGCGTTAACTGCACGTCCGCCAGCACGTCGTCGATAGGCTGCGGCGACGTGCACGTGCTCGCCCACATCTTCAGCGTTTCATCTACGGACAGCGCACGCGGCAGTCCACCGGATTGCAGCATGATACCCGTGTGCGGTCGCAACCGTGCGCGGTCTGCCACGGGGTCCATCCCCAACACGCGCGCCTCGCCTGAGGTGGGGAGTGCAAGCCCCTCCAGGATTTCCAGGGTGGACGTTTTGCCCGCGCCGTTGGTGCCGAGCAGCCCGTATGTCTCGCCGCGCGCGACGTGGAGGCTGATGCCGTCGACTGCGGTGAACTCGCCGTAACGGCGTTGTAGATTTCGTACTTCGATGGCGTTTTCCATGGCTTCTAGCCTGCCGAGAAGGCATCACAGCTGGTAGAAGCGTTTGTCACCAATTGCGCATGACAAAAGTCATGCCCGTGACAGTCCGCGGCCGCAGACTGTCACGGGCAGTGGCTCACACTGGCTTACGCAGCGAAGGAGAAACTACTTCTCCTGCTCAGCACGTTTCTTCGCCAGGGACTCGCGAACCTTGGTCTCCAGGTCCGCGTCGACCTTGCCCCAGTAGGCGTAGACGCGCTCTTCGACGTCCTTGTTCTTAATTGCCAGCATCTTGTTGGTGATGTTGTGGACGAAGCGCTCCTTTTCCGCGTCGTCGAAGACGTCGCGGTAGAGCGTGCCGGCCTGGCCGAAGTCGTCGTCCTCGGCGTGCTTGACGTAGGCCTCGCGCACCAGATCGGTACCGTGCGGGTCCGGGTTGACGTAGAGGTTTGCCGCCTGGCCGTAATCGGTGAAGTTGGAGGAGGAATCCTCGCCATTGTCCAGGTAGCCCGCGCCCTTGTCGGTGCGGTTCGGCGTGTAGTTCGGCTCGTTCTCCTCGTTGAAGAAGTAGGCCATGCTGCCACGCTCGGCGTAGGTGTTCACCTCGTTGATCGGGCGATTGACCGGCAGGTCCTTGTAGTTCGTGCCGATGCGGTAGCGCTGCTGATCCGAGTAGGCGAACACGCGGGCCTGCAGCATGCGGTCCGGCGACAGACCCACACCCGGGACCAGGTTGGCCGGGTCGAGCGCGAGCTGCTCGATCTGGGCGTGGAAGTTCTTCGGGTTGCGATTGAGCACGAAGTAGCCGACGTCGATCAGCGGGTAGTCCTTCTGCGACCAGGTCTTGGTCAGGTCGAAGGGGTTAAAGCGGTAGTCCTTCGCCTCCTCGAACGGCATGATCTGCACCTTGACGTCCCAGACCGGGTAGTCGCCCTCGGCGATCGCGTTGAAGAGATCCGCGCGCTGGAAGTCCGGATCGGTGCCTGCCTTCTCGGTAGCCTCCTCGTCGGTAAAGCACTCCCAGCCCTGGCGGGTCTTGAAGTGGTACTTCACCCACACCGGGGTGCCCTCCTCGTTGATCCACTGGAAGGTGTGGGAGCCGAAGCCGTCCTGGTGGCGCGAGGTCTTCGGGGTGCCGCGGTCGCCCAGCAGGTAGGTCACCTGGTGCGCGGACTCCGGCGTGCGAGTCCAGAAGTCCCACTGCATCTCGTCGTCGCGCAGGCCCGAGTTGGGCTGGCGCTTCTGGGAGTGGATAAAGTCGGCGAACTTAATGCCGTCGCGCAGGAAGAACGTCGGGGTGTTGTTACCCACGATGTCGTAATTGCCGTCCTCGGTGTAAAAACGCAGCGCGAAGCCGTGTACATCGCGCCAGGTGTCCGGGGAACCGGCCTCGCCCGCGACGGTGGAGAAACGCGCCGCCATCGGGGTGACTGTCCCAGGCTGGAACAGCTTCGCCTTGGTGTACTTGGAGACGTCCTCGGTAATGTGCAGCTCGCCGAAGGCGCCGTGGCCCTTCGCGTGCGGGATACGCTCCGGGACGTTTTCCCTGTTGAAGTGGGCCAGCTTCTCAATCAGGTGGACGTCGTCAAGCACATTGGCCCCCTGGCGGCCCTGGGTGACCGAAATATTCTCCGAGGCGACCGGCTGCCCGCTCAGCAGAGTGGTGCGGTCTTTGCCTGCGGGGCGCTCGCCGCGAGCGACAATCTCTTCTGCCTTACTCTTCTCAGCCATTGCTGACTCCTTGCATTGCTGTTGGTGACATGTACGCCGCCCAGCCTAGGGGTTTTTGCGCGCGCTGGTAGCCTAAACATTCGTGAGCAGCCCTGACGACGACTACGTCACCGAACTCGCGCTCAAAGCCGGGCGCGGCGACAAGGCTGCGTTGACCCAATTTATTGCCGCCACGCAAGACGATGTGTGGCGCCTGCTCGCCCACCTCGCCGGCGCTGAGCACGCCGACGACCTGACCCAAGAAACCTATCTGCGGGTGCTCGGCGCGCTACCGCGTTTCAAGGCCCGCTCCTCGGCGCGCACGTGGCTGCTCTCGCTCGCACGCCGCGCCTGGATCGATTCGGTGCGCCATGACATGGCGCGCCCGCGGAAATCCGCCGCCGAGTACGACGACGTCGCCGCGCAAGAGCCGAGCCCCGACGACCCGAACGCCTGGTCAGACGTCATCGACGCCCGCATGCTTCTCGACGCCTTACGCCCCGAGCGCCGCGAAGCCCTCGTCCTTACCCAAGTACTGGGCTACACCTACGAGGAAGCCGCCGCGATCGCCGGGGTGCGCGTGGGCACCATCCGCTCACGCGTCGCCCGCGCCCGGCGTGATCTCATTCACGCCTCCCCCGGCAGTGATGGCCAATCACACTAATTGATATGTGACCGACTAAACTTACCCCTCGGAAAGTGTAAGAACACCCCAGAAACGACGGAAAGCAGCGGGCACATCATGCTCAGACATGCCATCGGTATCTCCCTTGCGTTTATTGGCGTCCTCGTCGGCGCCGGTTTCGCCTCGGGCCAAGAAACCATGCAATACTTCACCGCCTTCGGCACCCAGGGCATCTGGGGCGCAGCCTTAAGCTCCGCGCTCATGCTCATCGCCGGGGTGTCGATCCTCCAGCTCGGCTCGTACTACCAGGCGAAGGAGCACATGGAGGTGCTGGGCAACGTCTCCAGCAAGATCATGTCCTGGATCCTGGACATCGCCACGATTACCACGCTGTTCTCCATCGGCTTCGTCATGTTCGCCGGTGCGGGCTCAAACCTGAACCAGCAATTCGGCCTGCCCGTGTGGATCGGCGCAACGCTCATGCTGGTCCTCGTGCTGGTTGTCGGCATGATGGACGTGGACAAGGTCACCGCTGCCGTGGGTGCGATCACCCCGCTGCTACTTTTCTTTGTCATCTTCGGCTGCATCTACACCCTGGTGAACACTGACCTCGACTGGGCCCAGTTCAACATCCAAGCCCAGGAGGTCTCCACCAACCTGCCGAACTGGTGGATCTCCTCGCTGAACTACACCGGCCTGAACGCCATCTGTGTGGCCTCCATGGCCCTGGTGATCGGCGGTAATCAGCTCGATACCCGCGCAGCCGGACTCGGCGGCTTCCTCGGCGGGATGGGCTACCTGGTCATGCTGGCGCTGCTGTCCTGCGGCCTGCTCGCCGCCGTCGGCGACATCGCTGGCGACGACATGCCCATGCTCACCCTGATCACCAACATCAACCCGACGCTGGGCCTGATCATGTCGCTGATCATCTTCGGCATGATCTTCGCCACCGCGCTCGGCATGTTCTTCGCCCTGGGCAAGCGCCTCGCCCGCGGCCACGAGTCCCGCTTCCGCCCGATCTTCATTACGGCCTGCCTCGTCGGATTCGTGCTCTCCTTCGTCGGCTTTAAGCAGCTCGTTTCCGTGGTGTACCCGATCCTGGGCTACATGGGCATCCTGCTCATCTTCGTGCTCGCCGTGGCCTGGCTGCGCGGCTCGCAGAAGCTGCGCCGGGAAGGCAATCGCCGCCGCCGCGCCCGCGACCTGATGCGCCTGAAGCTGGACCCGCGCGAGCGCTTCAGCAAGAACGACCAGCGCGAGCTGGACTACATCATCGACGCCTCCGTCGTGGACAGCGACGAGCTCGAGACCTCCCTCGAGGAAGAGATCGGGCAAGAGCTTGTCGACGACGACGAGGTCGAATACGACCCCGAAGACCGCGACGGCGACGTGGTCTACGTCTCCTACACCGACCCGCAGTCCAAGGAGGACTACGCCAAGAGCCCGGACGAGCCGTGGAAAGACAACCCCACCGAGGAGGACTTCGCGGAGCAGTGGGCCGACGAGGAGGATGACCGCGAGGTCTCTACCTCCTTCGGTGAGAGGGAAACTGAGGACGCTGAGGATGAGGATCCTGACGCGGAAAGCAGCGGTGGCAGCACGATCGTGACCAAATCCTAAGAACGCACGTTTTCCCAGCACACGGCCGTTTGCTCCATGCAAGAGCAAGCGGCCAAACTGGCATTAAGAGGAAATGACGATATTATTGCAAAGGTTTCTCTGAACATTTTGATTTCTTACGGAAAGATTTCATGCTTAAAAACGCAATAGGTATCTCCTTCGCCTTCATCGGCGTTGTGGTGGGCGCGGGCTTCGCGTCCGGCCAGGAGGCACTGCAATATTTTGCCTCTTTCGGCACTGAAGGCATTTACGGGGCGATTCTGGGCTCTGTGCTGATGATCATCGCCGGCGTGTCCATCCTTCAGCTCGGCTCATACTTCCAGGCCGAGGAGCACATGGAGGTTCTGGGCAACATTTCCGGCAAGATCGTGTCGTGGGTGCTCGACATCGCCACGATCACGACCCTGTTCTCCATCGGCTTCGTCATGTTCGCCGGTGCGGGCTCGAACCTGAACCAGCAATTCGGCATTCCCATCTGGATCGGCGCGGTGCTCATGCTTGCGCTGGTCGTGGGCTTCGGCATGCTGGACGTGGATAAAGTGACCGCCGCGATCGGCTCGCTGACCCCGTTCCTGCTGGCGTTTGTCATCTTCGGCTGCACCTACACACTGGTCACCGCAGACCTCGACTGGCAGGCCATCAACCTGGCCACCGAGCAGGTGGACTCCACCCTGCCAAACTGGTGGATCGCGGCGCTGAACTACACGGGCCTGAACGTGATGTGCGTGGTCTCCATGGCGCTGGTCATCGGCGGCAACTACCTGGACACCCGCGCCGCCGGCCTCGGCGGGCTCATGGGCGGCATTGGCTACCTCGTGATGCTGATGCTGCTGGCCACCGCACTGATGGTCAAGATCGACGTGGTCGCCGGCGAGGATATGCCGATGCTCACGTTGATCAATGAGATCAACCCAACGCTCGGCCTCGTCATGGCCGTCGTGGTCTTCGGCATGATCTTCGCCACCGCGCTCGGCATGTTCTACGCCCTGGGTAAGCGCCTGTCGCGCGGCCGCGAGGACAAGTACCGCATCATCTTCACCTCGACCTGCCTGGTCGGCTTCGTCCTCTCCTTCGTTGGCTTCAAGAACCTGGTCGCCTACGTCTACCCGATCCTGGGCTACCTGGGCATCCTGCTCATCGTCGTGGTCTCTGCAGCATGGCTGCGCGGCGCGCAGAAGCTGCGCAAGGAGGGCAAGCGCCGCCGTCGCGCGCTCGAGCTCATGCACCTGAAGCTGGACCCGCGCGAGCGCTTTACCAAGAACGACGAGAAAGAGCTGGACTACCTGATCTCCAAGTCCGTCATCGATGAGGACGAGTTCGTCGAAGCGCTCGAGGACGAGGTCAACGAGGAGCTCATGGACGACGATGAGATCGAGTACGACCCCGAGGACCCCGAAGGCGAGCTCGTCTACGTCTCCTACACGGAGCCGCAGTCCAAGGAAGAGTACGAGAAGAACCCGGATGAGCCGTGGAACGACACCACCGTTGACGACATGATCGCTGCGGAGGAAGCCGAGGAGGCCGCTTCGGGCGAAGAGCCAGAGGCCGAAGAGGGCGAAAGCCCCCGTCTGTAACCCCCAGAGACGAAACATGCCCCGCCTTGTTCAAATAAGGCGGGGCATTTTCTATGCGTTCGAGCTTGAGCGCTACCCGCGGCCGAAGAAGGTGCTGACCTTATCAACCAGGCCGCTGAACCAGCCGGAACCTGTGTCCGCGGAGGCCTGCTCCGCACTCGGCTGCGCGGGCTCCGGTGTCGGTGTCGGTGTCGGCGCGCTGCTGGGCTGCGGGGCCGGGGTGTGCACGTCCTGCCGCTCCTCGGCGGTGCGCACGGTGGGCTCAGCGACGGACTCCACCACGCGGGCAACCGTGGAGGTCGCCGTCGATTTCTTCCTGGGCGACTCGCTGCGCTCCACGAGCGAGACCCGGATCTCATCTACTACCTCGCCACGCTCGGTGATCTGCACGGTGGCAAACTCCCCCTCCTCCGCCCGCGTCGGGGCGGTCATGCGCAACCCGTCTGGGCGGGAGATCACGCTCCAGCCCGCAGGCAGGGTTGATGCATCGGAGGGGCTCATGCTTAGCGACGCTCCACTGCCTTCCGCTGTCACCAAAACCAGCGTCTGGCCGGGTGAGATTGAGACATCTGCCCAATCCCCAGCATCTGTGGCAGCCATCGCCCCCGGCGCTGCCACGCATACCCCCGCGAGTAGAGCGCCGACGGTGCTGCGTGCCACCAATTGGGCAGGCGAATGTCGACGTGAAAAACTCATGTCTCCCATATTTAGCCAAATCTCAGGCAAGGGCAAGTCCTTTTACCAAACCGTGACTTTTCGGCACCCTGCCTGTGACCTCAACGAAAACCTACACCAGCAGCTCGGCGATCTGAATCGTGTTGAGCGCCGCGCCCTTGCGCAGGTTATCGCCGGAAACAACGAACACCAGCCCGCGGTTCTCCTCGACCGCCTGATCCTGGCGGATACGTCCCACGAGCGAATCGTCCTTGCCGGTCGCGGCGAGTGGGGTGGGCACGTCGACGACGGCGACGCCCGGCGCGTCGGCAAGCACTGCCCGAGCCTCATCAGGCGTGATCGACTTGGCAAACTCCGCGTGGACCACCATGGTGTGACCGGTGAAAACGGGGACGCGCACGCAGGTGCCCGAGACCTTCAGCTCCGGGATGCTGAGGATCTTGCGGGATTCGTTGCGCAGCTTCTGCTCCTCGTCGGTTTCCTCCGTGCCATCGTCGACCAGGTTGCCCGCCAGCGGCAGCGCGTTGTAGGCAATCGGCGCAACATACGGGCCGAAGTCCTCCGGGGCAAGCACGGAGCCGTCGGTGGTCAGCTCCGTGTTGCGCTCGCCAAGCTCCGCGACCTGGCCCGCGAGCGCATCGACGCCCGCCAGACCGGAGCCGGAAACCGCCTGGTAGGAGGCCACGCGCATCGTGGAGAGACCGGCCGCGTCGTGCAGCGCCTTGATCACCGGCATGATCGCCATGGTGGTGCAGTTCGGGTTTGCAATGATGCCCTTCGGCAGCTGTTTTGCCGCTTCCGGGTTGACCTCGGAAACAATCAGCGGCACCTCGGGGTCCTTGCGCCACGCAGACGAGTTGTCCACCACAGTCGCACCAGCTGCCGCGAAAACGGGAGCCCACTCCTTCGAGGTAGAACCGCCGGCAGAGAACAGGGCGATGTCCACGTCCTTCACGCTGTCCTCGGTGACCTTGGTCAGATCCTCCACCTCTACCTCAGTACCGCGGAAGTCCAGCTTGGTGCCCGCCGAGCGCGGGGAAGCGAAGAAGCGGACGGTGTCCGCCGGGAAGTCCCGCTCCGCCAGGATGGAGCGCATCACGCGCCCGACCTGACCAGTGGCTCCGACGATAGCGATGGTGGTCATGTTGCAAAAGCTCCTTTACTGCAAAAAGTTGGTGTCTAGCGAAAAGGCGTTAGCGCCCGGTGCCCGCGTAGACAACGGCGGGCTCGTCGCCGCCCAAGTCAAAGCGGTCGTGGATAGCGCGGGTAGCCTCCGCCAGATCTGCGTCACGCACGACGGCGGTGATGCGGATCTCCGAGGTGGTGATCATCTCGATGTTCACGCCCGCGTCGCGCAGGGCCTCGGTAAAGTCCGCGGTCACTCCCGGGTGCGACTTCATACCCGCGCCAACCAGGGAAACCTTGCCCACGTCATCGTTGTAGATCACGTCTCCCCAGCCCTCGCTCTCCTTCAGCTTGCTCAGCAGGTCCATGCAGCGCGGGCGGTCCGGAATGGGCAGCGTGAAGGTGATGTCCGTCTTCTTCTCCTCCAGGGTGGAGATGTTCTGCAGCACCATGTCGATGTTGATCTCCGCGTCCGCCAGCGCACGGAAGAGCTTCGCCGCCTCACCCGGGGTGTCCGGGATACCCAGGACGGTGATCTTCGCCTCCGTATCGTCGGTAGCTACTCCGGACAGGACTGCTTCTTCCATGGGGATATCCTCCAATGCTCCGGCAACCAGCGTGCCGGTGTCGTTACTGTAAGACGAGCGAACTCGCATAGGTACGTTGAACGCGCGAGCGTATTCCACACTGCGCAACACCAGGATCTTCGACCCCGATGCGGCCAGCTCCAGCATCTCCTCGAAGCAGAGCTTGTCCAGCTTGCGCGCATCGGACACAATGCGCGGATCCGCGGTGTAGACGCCGTCCACGTCCGAGTAGATCTCGCACTCGTCGGCATTCATCGCCGCCGCGAGCGCCACCGCCGTGGTGTCCGAGCCACCGCGACCCAGCGTGGTGATGTCGCGCGTATCGCGGTTCACACCCTGGAAGCCCGCGACAATGGCGATCTTGCCCGCATCCACGGCCTCCTGGACGCGGCCCGGCGTGACGTCAATAATGCGCGCGTTGCCGTGGCGCTCGGTGGTGATCACGCCTGCCTGCGAGCCGGTAAAAGACTGCACGTCCACGCCGTAGGAAGCCACCGCCATGGCCACCAGCGAGTTTGAGATGCGCTCGCCAGCGGTCAGCAGCATGTCCATCTCGCGCGCGGGCGGGGTGGGGTTGACCTGGGCGGCCAGGTCCAGCAGCTCGTCGGTGGTATCGCCCATCGCGGAGCAGACCACTACCACGTCGTTGCCGGCCTTCTTCGTGGCAACGATGCGCTCAGCGACGGCGCGAATTCGTTCCGCGCTTTCGAGGGAGGAGCCTCCGTACTTCTGCACGATCAATGCCATTGCTGTCTACGCCTTCCATTTCGGCCGAACCCGTGCCGGCCCATAGTGCTTCTTGCTCTAAGAAAAGTGGATCCAGGTCCGTGTACCAACAATAGCGGGCAGAAAACCACGGCACGAGGTATCGCACTAATATCATTCTGTGTGCACAACAACCTCCTCGCGATCGGCTTTGCGTTTACCTCAGCGTTGCTGATCGCGGTGGGCACCGTGTGGCGGCACCAGATCCTGCGGGCCGGCCGCAAACAAGGGGAGGTCAACGAGTCCCCACTGCGCGCACTCAAACGCCCCGCCTGGTGGCTTTCGCTTGCGCTCGCACTTGCCGCCTACGGCTTCCAAGCCGTCGCGCTCGCCTTCGGCTCCCTGCTCGTGGTGCAGCCAGTGCTCGTGCTCTCGCTCATGCTCACACTGCTACTGTCCGCGCGAGTGGAGCGCCGCCGCCTCTCCACCGCCACCTCCTTCTGGTCGGTCCTGCTCACGGCCTTCGTGGGCATCGTGGTGGTCGTTGGCCGCCCCGTCCCCGGCGATCGCACGCCTCCTACCTGGGGGTGGCTGCTCGCCGTGGGACTCGGGCTCGCCGGGCTCTTTGCGACGTTCGCGTTTTCCCGCTCCCGCTCCGCCGCCTTCCAAAGCCTCTCCTTTGGCATCCTCTGCGGGGCAATCTTCGGCTACCTCGCCGTCTTTTCCAAAGTGGCTGTCGACGCCTACGTTCACGGCGGCATCGCCGGCATCCTGAGCGCCTGGCAGTTCTGGGCGATGCTCGCCTCCGCGGTGCTGGGCACCGTCGTCCAGCAGTACGCGTTCGGGGCTGGGAAGCTGGCCACCACCCTGCCCGCCATGAAAGTTGTCGAGCCGCTCGTGGCCCTGAGCTTGGGTCTTGCACTTTTGGGCGAAAAGTTCGCACTCACCGGTTTCCTCGGCTGGACGGCCATGGTCGTGACTATCGCGGGCATGCTTTTCAGCGCCGCGATGGTCACCCGAGTCAGCATCAAGTAGTCGGCAGATAGATCAGAAGTGCATATAAATGTGTGATGCGCGTGACACGCGCGCACTGGTGTGTAAGATGTCTGGCATGTCACATCGGCAGCTACTCCTTCTACGCCGCGGCGGGAATCAGGCCACTTACTAACACGGCCGGCACCCCGTCGCGGAGTTTGTGCTTGCCGGCCGTGGATCACACACCGAATACACCCGCTACGTGGAAGGAAGCCCAATGACCAACGCAGACGAATTTTTTGTCCCCCGCGAAATCCGCACCCCGGACGGCCCAAAGAACGAAGGGCAGCCGGCATGGAATAAGCAGCGCGGCTCCCAGATGCCGGTAGACCGCTACTTAAGCTTCGCCGAAGAGGTCGAGGACATCACCCTGCCGGACCGCACCTGGCCGGACAAGAAGATTACGGTCGCCCCGCAGTGGTGCGCCGTGGACCTGCGCGACGGCAACCAGGCGCTGGTTGACCCGATGAGCCCGGAGCGCAAGCGCCGCATGTTTAACCTGCTGGTGGAGATGGGCTACAAGGAGATCGAGGTCGGCTTCCCCTCCGCCAGCCAAACGGACTTTGACTTTGTGCGCGAGATCATCGAGCAGGACATGATCCCCGATGACGTGACCATCCAGGTGCTGGTGCAGGCGCGCGAGCACCTGATCCGCCGCACCTTCGAGGCCTGCGCGGGCGCGAAGAACGTGATCGTGCACTTCTACAACTCCACTTCCAAGTTGCAGCGCGAGGTGGTCTTCCGCAAGGATCGCCCGGCGATTAAGAAACTGGCCACCGACGCGGCCGAGCTGATCAAGACCATCGCGGAGGACTACCCGGACACCAACTGGCGCTGGCAGTACTCGCCGGAGTCCTACACGGGCACCGAGCTGGAGTTTGCCAAGGAGGTCTGCGACGCAGTCGTGGACATCATGGAGCCGACCCCGGCCGACCCGATCATCATCAACCTGCCCTCCACGGTGGAGATGATCAGCCCGAACGTCTACGCGGACTCCATCGAGTGGATGCACCGCAACCTGGCGCACCGCGAGTCCATCATCCTGTCCCTGCACCCGCACAACGACCGTGGCGAGGGCGTCGCCGCAGCCGAGCTGGGCTACATGGCTGGCGCTGACCGCATCGAGGGCTGCTTGTTCGGCAACGGCGAGCGCACCGGCAACGTCGACCTGGTCACCCTCGGCCTGAACATGCTGACACAGGGCGTAGACCCGCAGATCGACTTCTCGGATATCAACAAGATCCGTCAGACCGTGGAGTACTGCAACCAGCTGCGCGTACCGGAGCGCCACCCCTACGGCGGCGACCTGGTCTTTACCGCGTTCTCCGGCTCGCACCAGGACGCGATCAACAAGGGACTGGACGCGCTGGCGCAGCGTGTGCGCCCCAACGCTTCTTCCAACGACGTGTCCTGGGAGGAGCTCCGCGAGACGACGTGGGAGGTGCCCTACCTGCCGATCGATCCGAAGGACGTGGGCCGTACCTACGAGGCGGTCATTCGCGTGAACTCGCAGTCCGGCAAGGGCGGCGTGGCCTACATCATGAAGACCGACCACGGCATCAACATGCCGAAGGCCATGCAGCCGGAGTTCTCCGCCATCGTGCAGTCCATCACGGACTCGGAGGGCGGCGAGGTCAACTCGAAGAACATGTGGGACATCTTCGCGGGCACCTACCTGGACCTGGATACCCCACTGGAGCTGGTGGACTACGAGGTCACCGGCGCGGTGGCCGAGGACGATGACTCTGCAGTGCAGGTCACTGTGGAGTACCGCGGCGAGCGCCACGAGATCCACGGCACCGGCAACGGGCCGATCGCGGCGTACGCCAACGCGCTGGAGTCCCTGGGCATCGACTTCGAGGTGCAGGACTACTCGCAGCGCGCCCGCACTGCTGGCGACGATGCGGATGCCGCCTGCTACATCTACGCCGACGTGGACGGCACCTCCGCCTGGGGCGTGGGTATCGCGGGTTCGACCACGCGCGCCTCGCTGAAGGCGATCACCTCGGCGGTCAACCGCGGCCTGACCGAGGGCAAGACCGGCGGCGTGTAAGCCAGCCGCACCGCACGCAACCGCCACCAGCTACCCCTTTTCGGGGGCAGTTGGGGCGGTTTCGCTCTCCTCAGGCTCTAAGCGCAGCTCTTAGCTTGTCGACGCAGGCGAAACCGCATAGGTGACTCACGTCACTCAGAGAACTTTTATGGTTTTGCCAATTAACGCAGGTACAACGTGAACATTGATCGATTGTTCAACATCTCCTTGCGTCGTGCCCTTCGCAGGAAGAACGTCGACACCTATACTTGAACATAAGCACAGCACAGAAGTTGCAGGAAAAGGCAACTTTTAGCTGCAGATTTTCACCCACGAGTGTTCCAACCGCGAGAAGTAAGGTGGCATCCAACCATGCGGACCCCCAACTACGTGGTCCCCGACCACGGAATCGGCGCAGTGCACAGCATTCCCACTATTGACGTGGATACTGCGCTGGTGGCCCGATTGTTGGATAACGCTGGCGCAGACACCACCGACGTACAGGTCACGCTCCTGCAGCGCGGCGAGGATCTCGGCTTCTACGTCGAGCACAACGGCAGCATCCTCAGCACCTTCCCCGAGGAAGAAGCCCTGGAGTACCCGGAGCTCGCACACATCACGGCGGCGAATCTCACGCCGGAGGTCACCGCACGCGCCGAGCGTTTCGACGAGGGCGGCGTCGCCTTGAGCCTCCGCCTCCCCCGCCCGGGCCTGTGCATCCCCGCGAACGAGCCGCCGCTGGAGCCCTGGGCCCTGCTGGAAGGCAACGGCCCGCGGACGGTGCTCTACTACCCGGACGCCGCCGAGCGCGACGTCGATGACTGCATGAGTCTGCTCGTACGCATCGAGTTCGACAAAGCCGGGGACGTCGTCGCCTCCCTGGGCAACGGCGTGGTCGGGCGTCTGGATAGCCGCACCGCCTCGGAGATCACCCCGACGCTGCGTAACCTCGAGCGCCGCGGCCTGGCCATGGCGGTGCGCGGCTATCACGCCCCCGCCGCGGGTGGCGCGAAGCTGACGGTCGACCTCGACGGCGTCCAGGAGCTCGGTGCCCCGCAGGCACTCTCCCCTGTGCCCTACCTGCCGCTCGCGGAGGCCGAGCGCCTGCCGGAGCTCGTGTCCGTCGGCGCGAGCACCGCTGCCAGCGTCGGCGGTGCCGAGCACCACGAGGCACAGGCCCCGGAGGCTCCCCCGGCACCGCCGGTGACTGCTCCGGACGCGCAGTTCAAGGCGGATCAGGACGCAGCGCAGGCCGCGCTCGCCGCCGAGTCGACACCTGAGGCCCCGTCCCAGGCCGAGCAGGACGAAGCGGAACGGATCGCGCAGTTGAAGCACGCCCTGCACCCGATCTGCCTGACTGCGGGTGCCATCCTGATCCTGCTGATCGTCGCGGGCGTGATCGCGATTTCCTCGCAGTGGGTCGGCGATAATAATGCGATGCCGGCGTATGAGCCCCCAGTCGCGGAGGCTCAGGAAGAGGCCCCTTCGGAGTCTGCCCCGGCCGAGTAGCTTCGCCGCTGCCAGGCCCGGCTAGACTCTGAACAATGACATCGAATGATCCCTACCCCTATGTCGCGCTCTACGCGCAGACGACGGGCATCCACCCGTCAACCGGGCGGATCCTCACCATCGATGCCGTGACCTTTGATGATGGCGGGCGCGTGGGCGAGGAATTCCACACCGTGATCAACCCCGGCTGCGATCCGGGCCCCCGCCACACGCACGGTTTAAGCGCGCACGAGGTGGCGCAGTCGCCGCGCTTCAGCAGGTTTTTAAAAACGCTGGATAAGCTTCTCGACGACCGCACGCTCATCACCTTCGACGCCCCCACCACCTGGGGCTTCATCGTGAGCGAGGCGCGCCGCGCAATGAGCGCCGCCGCACGCGCGAACCGCTCCCGGAAGAAGCGCAACGGGCGCCGCCGCCAGCGGGTGGGGCACGTGCCGCGCCCCACGGAGATCGTGGACCTGCTTGCCGTGGCGCGTCGCCAAGGCGAGATCCCCACTGACCTGCGCATCAATGCGGTCGCGGATGTGATCGGCGTGGCCTCCGAGTCCCCGATCGCCTCCGTGGAGCGCGCGGGCCGCCCGGAGGCGGAGCTCTCCCGCGAGCAGACGCTGAAGCTGGTGGCGATGTTCTTGCAGCTGCGCGAGCGCGGCGACGTCACCGGCCGGACTCCGGACGAGCTGGCACCGGACCGTTTCGGCCTGCAGCGCTCCACCGTGCGCGTGGATGCGGAAAACGCTGGCGCGGCCGCGGACAACCCCGGCAAATACACCAAGGAATCCGGCCTGAAAAAAGGCATGGTTGTCGTGGTCACCGACGATGTGGCGCTCGAACCGGACACGCTTATCGACGCCGCCGTACGCGCCGGCCTGACCTACACCGAAAAGCTCGGCCGCGAAAGCTCGGTGGTGGTCTCCGATGCCCTGGCGAAGGGAGCCGAGCTGCGGGGCAAGGCGATGCACGGACACCGCAAGGACATCCCGATCCTCACCGGCGAGGAGTTTTTGCAGGCCGTGGAGGAGATGGGTTCTGCAATAAGCGTGGACTAACGTAGAGCGCATGAATCCGAGAGGACGCTTCAGCCGCATCCGCACGAAAACCGCGCTCGCAGCAGCACAGCTTGCGACTTCCGCCTCGCGCGCCACCGGCCGTGGTGCCGGCGGCATGATCGGCGGCCTGGTCGCAGGTGCCATCGACCCCAACATCATGGACGGGTTGGGCCGCGGCCGCCCCACGGTGCTGGTCACCGGCACAAACGGCAAGTCCACCACGACCCGCATGCTCGTGCAGGCGCTGCGCACGACCCACACCGTGGCGACGAACGAAGGCGGCGACAATATGGACGCCGGCATCATCTCCGCGCTCATGGCGGGCCAAGACGCCAACCTCATCGCCTTGGAAGTCGACGAACTGCACGTGCCGCACGTGGCCGACAGCCTCAACCCGAACGCGCTCGTACTGTTGAATCTCTCGCGCGACCAGCTCGACCGCGTGGGCGAGATCAACAAGATCGAGCGCGCCCTGCGCGCCTGCGTCGAGGCCCACCCGGAGATGACGGTGATTGCCAACTGCGACGACGTGCTCATGACCTCGGTGGCCTGGGGCCACCCGAACGTGGTGTGGGTTGCTGCCGGTGCAGGCTGGGTCAACGATTCGGTGACTAACCCGCGCGGCGCGGGCTCGGTGGTACGCACCCCGGACGGCGACTGGTACGCCACCGAAAAACTCGCGGATGGCACCGAATTTCGCCGCCCCGAGCCGACGTACACCGTCGATAAGCACAGCCTCACTACCCCGCACGGCGAGGTGCCCATGAACCTGACTCTGCCCGGGCGTGCCAACCGAGGCAACGCCGCCCAGGCCGTGGCGGCCGCGGTCGAGGCCTATGACGTGCCCCTGGACAAGGCGGTGCGCGCCGTCGAGGGCGTGGACAACGTCGCGGGCCGCTACGCCACAGTCCACCTCGGCGAGCACGAGGTGCGCCTGCTTTTGGCCAAGAATCCGGCCGGCTGGCAGGAGGCGTTGACCATGCTCGACCGCGACGCCGACGGCGTGGTCATCGCCGTCAACGCGCAGCAGGGCGACGGCGCTGACGTGTCCTGGCTGTGGGACGTGAAGTTTGAGGACTTCGACGGCATCGCGGTCAATGCCGCCGGCGAGCGCGGCACGGACCTAGCCGTGCGCCTGCTGTACGCGGGCATCGAACACGAGCTGGTCCACGACGTGGTGAAGGCGATTCGCGCCTGCCCGCCGGGCCGCGTGGAGGTGCTGGCGAACTACACCGCGTTCCGCGATCTGAAACGGGATATGGCGAAGCAGGAGGACTACCGTGGCTAAGCAACTGACAATCGGCCTGATTCTGCCGGACGTTTTGGGCACCTACGGCGACGACGGCAACGCGCTCGTGCTGCGCCAGCGCGCCCGCATGCGCGGCCTCGATGCAGAAATCCGCCCCTTCCTGCTCACCGACGACATCACCGACGACTGCGACGTCTACACCCTCGGCGGCGGCGAAGACACCGCCCAGATCCTCGCCGCGGAGCGCCTGACGTCCTCCCCCGGCCTGCAGCGCGCCGCCGACAGGGGCACCCCGATCCTGGCGATCTGCGCGGGCCTGCAGGTGCTCGGCCACTCCTTCAACGCTGGCGGCCGCGAGGTCAAGGGCATCTCGCTTCTCGACGCCACCACCACCCCCCTTTCCTCCCGCGCCATCGGCGAAGTGATCACCACCCCGCAAGCGCCACTTACCGCGCCGTTGACCGGGTTTGAAAACCACATGGGCGGCACCGTGCTCGGCCCCGACGCCCAGCCGCTCGGCCGGGTCACCCGCGGCGTGGGCAACCTAGATGGCACGGCGGAGGGCGTGGTCCAGGGCAGCGTGATCGCTACCTACATGCACGGTCCCGTGCTGGCCCGCAACCCGGAGCTGGCGGATCTGCTGCTCGCCCGCGCTCTCGGCGTGGATCCCGCCGAGCTCACACCGCTTGAGCTGGACGTGGTGGACGAGCTGCGCGCAGAGCGGCTGAAGTAGCTTAGAGCTTCAACCGGCCGCTGAGTGCGCGCGAGAGCGTGAGCTCGTCAACAAACTCCAAGTCCCCGCCCAACGGCATACCGGACGCGAGACGAGAGATCGTCAGCTCCGGGAAGTCCTTGAGCAGGCGCACCAGGTAGGAGGCGGTCGCCTCGCCCTCGGTATCCGGGTCGGTCGCGAGGATCACCTCCTTGACCTGCGGGGACTCCTCCCCCTCCAAGTCCGGCAGAACACCGCCAATGCGCTTGAGCAGTGGCGCGATCGCCAGGTCCTTCGGGCCGACGTTCGCCAGCGGGTCGAGCGCCCCGCCGAGCACGTGATAGCGCCCGGAGTACTCGCCGGTGCGCTCGATGACCTGGATATCCTTCGCGTCCTCCACCACGCACACGGTCGTGGCATCGCGGCCGGAATCGGCGCAGATGCGGCAGACTTCCTCGCGGGAGACGTTGTTACAGATCCGGCAGAACGTCACCCCATCTCGCACCGCAGCCAGCGCTGCGCGCAGCCGGTCGATATCCTCCGGCTCGGTCTTGAGTAGGTGGAAGGCAATGCGCTGGGCTGATTTGGGCCCGACGCCGGGTAGGCGCGAGAACTCGTCGATAAGGTCCTGCAGCGGGCCTTCAAACATGGCGGTGCCTCCTTGACTCTTTACACGCCAAAGCGCCCGGCCCACGGCCAGGCGCTTATGAGAGCTTTACGCGGGTTTAGAAAATGCCGCCGAAGGGAATCTCGCCCTCACCTGCGGGCTGGCCGCCGGTCGGGCCGCCCTGCTGGCCCAGGCCGGAGCCGCCGGTCAGCGGGCCGATCTTCTCCTGCGCGAGCTGGCCCGCCTTGTTGTGCGCATCGCGGTACGCGGCGAGGATGAGGTCCTGCAGGGACTCCACGTCCTCCGGGTCCACTGCCTCCGGCTTGATCTCCAGGTTGGTGATCTCTGCGCCACCGGTCATGGTGACCTTCACCAGCTCGCCACCGGCGGTGCCGGTGACCTCAGTAGCCAGCAGCTCCTGCTGTGCCTGCTGCAGCTGTGCCTGGACCTCCGCTGCCTGGCGGATGAGGTCCTGCATATCGGTCGGCATGTTCGGCTCAGTCATGTTGAGCAACCTTTCTACGTTTGTTTTCCTCGCGGGCGATGTTTAGGCACTAGTGTACCCGCATCCCCGCGTCATTCAGCTCCTGCTTGCTGACAGCGAACGCCACGCTACAGCGGCTTCGCGCCGAGCTCCTTACTCAGCAGCTCCATGGCAACCTCGGTGGCGTCGCGGTGGTCAAGCGTGCCCTCCTCCGAGAGGGCCTGCTCGGCCATATCGCGCTCCTCTTCCTCCCGCGTATACGGCGCGGCCGCCGGGTCCTGCGGCAGGGGCGCAGCACCGGAGGCATAGGGGTCGTAGTCGGGCTCGTCGTCCATCGGCTCGGGCGGCAGCGGGATCTCGTCGCGCTCGCGCTGCGCCTTCTCGGCGGCTTTACGGCTTGCGGCCTGCGCCGCGGCCTTCCAGTCGTTGGCCTCGGCACGGGCCTGCGCACCGGGGTTGGGCCGCGGCGTTGCAGGTGGTGTAGGTTCCTCAGGTTTGGCCCCCGCAGGCTCCTCGGGCGAGGGCTCGTTCGATCCCTTGCCCTTGTTCGGGTTCCACACCTGCTCCGCGCGCGGTTGCTGCCGCGGCTGCACGTTCGCCGCCTCCGGGCTGGTGCCCACCACGCAGCGCACCGCGACCCGGTACCCAAGCTTTTCTTCAAACACCGCCACGATGTCGGCGTTGTTGCGCTCAGAGTTGATGCGCTCGGCAAGCGCGCCGGTGTTGTGGCCGATCACGAGCGTCTCGCCGTCCATCCCGAGCGGTTTCGCCTCGGTAAGCATGATTTCGGCGACCTTGTTGCGCTCGCCCACCGACTGTCGCAGGGTGGTCCAGTCGCGCACCACGCGGTCGTAGAGCGCGTCCAGGTCTGTGCTCTCTGTGCCTGCTGGGCTTGCAGCGGGCTCGGACTGTGCGGGTTCAGGTTGCGAGGTCTCCGGCTGCGGTTCAGCTGGCTTCGGCTGCTCGGGCTCAGGCTGTGCAGGTTGAGCTGGCTGAGCAGGCTGTGCAGGTTGAGCTGGCTCCGGTTTCCGTACCGGCGGTGCCGGCTGCGGCGGCGGGGTCGACTTACTGCGCACCTGGCCCGAAGCTGCAGCGGCAGCGGCGGCCGCCGCAGCAGCTGCCGCGCCCGCGCCAGAAGTTCCGCCAGCGTTCCCACCAGACGGAGCACCAACCCCAGCAGCGCCAGCACTTGGCTGCGCTGCGACGCTCTCGCCCAGGGTGAGCAGGTGCGCCATCATCACCTCGAGCAGCAGGCGCGGGGAGGTCGCGCCGCGCAGGTCAGCGATGCGGTCGTTGACCTCCGTGGCCAGGGCGGACAGCTGCGCGGGGCTGAATTGTTCGGCTTCGGCGCGCAGGACGTCGGCGCGGTCCACGGGGGCGTCGACAAGCCCTTGCCCAACGGCATCGGGCACGGTGCGCACCACGAGCAGGTCGCGGAGCCGGTCGAGCAGGTCGAGGGCGAAGCGGCGCGGCTCGTGGCCGGACTCGATGACGTTATCGATGGTGTGGAAGATCGCGGACGCGTCGCGTGCGGCGAGGGCGTCGATTGCGCCGTCGAGAAGCGAGAGGTCGGTGACGCCCAAAAGCGGCAACGCCAAGTCGTAGGTCAGCCCGTCGGGGCCCGCGCCGGCGAGCAGCTGGTCCAAAACAGACAGCGTATCGCGCGGGGAGCCGCCGCCCGCGCGGATAATCAGCGGGTAGACGCTCTCCTCAACCTTGGCACCTTCTTCGGCCACCACGCCCTCGAGCAGTTCGCGCATCGCCTGCGGGGTGAGCAGGCGGAACGGGTAGTTGTGGGTGCGCGAGCGGATCGTGCCCAGCATCTTTTCCGGCTCGGTGGTGGCGAAGATGAAGATGAGGTGCTCCGGCGGCTCCTCCACAATCTTCAGCAGCGCGTTGTTACCGGACTGGGAAATCATGTGCGCCTCATCGATGATGAAGACGCGGTAGCGCGACTCCGCAGGCGCGAACATGGCGCGCTCGCGCAGATCACGCATATCGTCGACGCCGCCGTGCGAGGCCGCGTCCAGCTCCATCACGTCCAAGTTGCCGGAGCCGCCCGGCGCGAGCGAGCGGCAGGACTCGCACACCCCGCATGGGGTCGAGGTCGGCCCCTCCACGCAGTTCAGGGAGCGCGCGAGGATGCGCGCAGACGAGGTCTTGCCGCAGCCGCGCGGCCCGGAAAACAGGTAGGCGTGGTTGATACGCCCGTTGTCCAGGGCTGTGGACAGCGGGACGGTGACCTGTTCTTGGCCGATCACTTCACCAAAGGTCGCGGGACGATATTTCCGGTAGAGAGCCACGCCGTCTAAGTCTAGGCATCACGGTGCCAGTCGGCCATTGCCGCTCCCCTGCGCCGCATCCGCCGCTCCAAGACAGCCTCGCCCTGCTCCGTGGCGATGGCGTACTCGTCGTCGGTGAGCAGCGCCAGCTCCAGCAGCAGGGTCAGCCGCCCGGGCTCGCGCACAAGCGGCGTGCCCTGGTCAAACAGGCGCGGCTCGCGCAAATACCCGTGTCGCACGCTCACCCCCTCCGGCAGCTCCACCCGATCCAGCAGGTGCTCCAGCCCAACCCCGGGCTGCGCGGGCACGCCGAGCTCGAGCAGCATCGCCGCCGCCGCCCCCAGGGTGGCACCGAGCAGTTGCTTCTCGACGCCACCACGCACCACCAGCTCACACCGCACATCCGTGCCTGTCTCCCCCTCGAGGGCAAGCCCGGTATCTACCTCGGAGAAGCCACAGGTGGCGGCGATCCCTTCCGCAGTGAGGGCTGGGAAGGGGGCTGGTGGGGCGTCGATAAGCGAGGGCTCGGCGGGAAAGAACGAGCCGAGCCACTCGGCGGCCTGGTTAGGCCTCACGCTGCTCGATCGCGGCGAGCAGGACGCACAGCGCGACGCCGTCCATGGCCTCGGCAACCTCGTCCAGCGGCGGCATCGAGGGAGCCAGGCGCAGGGTGCGATCCTGCGGATCGTCGTGCAGCGGGAAGGGCGAGCCTGCCTGCGTGAGGTTAATGCCTGCTTCCTTGGCCAGCTCCCACACGCGGGTCGCGGTGCCCTCCGGCACGTCGAGGGAGACGAAGTAGCCGCCCTCGGGCTGAGTCCAGGTCGCGATGTCGTAGCCGCCCAGGCGTTCATCAAGCGCGCGATCGACCGCCTCGAATTTCGGGGCGAGCGAGCCGGCGTGCTTGCGCATCACCGCGCGCACCCCCTCCGCGTCGTGGAAGTAGCGGGCGTGGGCGAGCTGGTTGACCTTGTTCGGGCCGATCCCGCGCACGCCGGCGATCTTCTTGTACCAAGCCAGATTCTCAGCCGAGGAGGCGAAGAACGCGACGCCCGAACCCGCGTGGGTGATCTTGGAAGTCGAGCTCATGTACCAGAAACGGTTCGGGTTGCCCGCGGCCGCGGCGATCTCAAGCACGTTCGGGTTCTCCGGGAACTCGTCGGTCAGCGTGTGGACGGCGTAAGCGTTATCCCACACGATGCGGAAGTCCGGCGCGCCAGTTTCCATCTTTGCTAGACGCTCGATGGTCTCGCGCGAGAACACTGTGCCGGTGGGGTTGCTAAAGGTCGGCACCGTCCACATGCCCTTGACCTGCGGGTCCTTCGCGAGCTCCTCGACTGCGTCCATGTCAGGGCCGCGCTCGCCCATGGGCACAGAAAGCATCTCGAAGCCGAAGAGCTCCGTGATGGCGAAGTGGCGGTCATAGCCCGGAACCGGGCAGATCCACTTGAGCTTCTCCTCGTCCTTCCACGGGCGCGGCGAATCGTTGTTGCCGAACATGTAGGAGTAGGACACCAGGTCAAACATGATGTTCAGCGAGGAGGCATCGCCCGCGATCACCAGCGACGGATCCACGCCCAGTACTTCGGCCCACAGGTTGCGGATGTCCGGGATGCCGATTGCCCCGCCGTAGTTGCGCACGTCGGTGCCCGCACTGTCCGTGTAGTTGTCCTTCCCCGGCAGCTCGAGGAGCTCGTTGGCGAAGTCGAGCTGCTCGGTAGACGGCTTGCCGCGCGTCAGATCCAGCTTCAGCCCCTTCGCCTTAAGCGCGGCGTACTGCTCGCGGACGTCTTTTGCCAGTTCAGCAAGTTGTTCCTGGGTAAGCTCGGTCAGCGGCGTGTGTGCCATGTGCGATTCACGTATCCAATCATGGGTCGGCGATAACGTTTTGCCCGCGATCTTACCGTGGACAAGACAAAAACCGGCACCCCGCAGAATTGCGAGATGCCGGTGATTTGGCGGAGGATGTGGGATTTGAACCCACGAGGGTATTGCTACCCGCACGCGTTCCAGGCGTGTGACATAGGCCGCTAGTCGAATCCTCCAATGAGTAACGCTCACAGCGTCGGTGCAATACTTTAGCGCATGCGCCCTATCGCACCAAAACCGCAGTTCACAGGCTTGCACGCCTGAGAGGTTTGGAGCTTGCACGGCCGGTTCGCTACAGTGTTGGGCAGGATCCCACGCGGTGCTTATCTTGTGAACTCCCCCAGGGCGGGAACGCAGCAAGGGTCAGCGAGCTCTGGCAGGTGCGTGGGGTCCCCTTAGTTTTTGCGGGGGTCTATTTGGGGGCGGGGTTTAGCGGTTAAGCGACGGAGTGTGTGCTTTTCGGACCTTATTTGGCGAGCCTAAATCCATGCCCTGTCCGCCACCTACACCCCGGCCCAGCGCCTAACCCAAATGGAGCTAGCTCCATTTAGACCAACCGGTTTCACACGACCAGGCGTTTTCCACCCGCCTCCAACCCAAACGGAGCTAGCTCCATTTAGAAGAACCAACGGCACGGCAGACCACCGGGAATCCCGGCACAAAAGCACACATTTTGTCGCTTAACCCCGAAGGCCGTGAAAAATCCGCCATGAAGCGCAAATAGCGAACCCGCCCCATGCCCCCCAGGCCACCGAAGATATCGGCGTAGAATTTGTCATGCTATCCCCGTACCCACTCCGAACCTTTCGGACTAAACTTAGGGTAGGCTTAGTTCCCAACGTCCCAACGCCCAACTACATCGACGAAAGGCACAACCACCATGGACGCAAAACTTCGCGACGTCATGAATAACCAGGTCACCGACGAGTACCTGGCCGCGTACCTCTACCGCCACCTGGCCAACGAGATGGACGCTCTGTCATTCCCGGGCATGAGCGCCTGGTTCGCTGAGCAGGCACGGGAGGAGTGCGACCACGCAATGAAGTTCACCCAGCACCTCCTGGACCGCGGCGAGCGCGTCGAGCTCAAGAGCATCGAGATCGAGGCACCGCAGATCTCCTCGCCGGTTGAGGCATTCAAGGCGGCGCTGAAGCACGAGAAGAAGGTCTCTGAAGCTATCCGCAAGATCACCCGCGTCGCAGACGAGGTGGGCGACCTGGAGTCCCGCAGCCTGCTGACCTGGTTCCTCGATGAGCAGATCAGCGAGGAGTCATCGGTCAGCGAGATCATCGACCAGCTCGAGCTCGTCGGCACGGACGGCTCCGGCATCCTGCGCATCGACGCTGCTCTCGGCGCTCGCGACTCGAGCAACTAGCCAGACACAACTAGCCAGACCAGACCCAGGGTTCGCGCGGCAGCGCCCCTGGGTCGAAGTCTGTCAGCAGCCCGTCCACGGACTCCACACCAGGGCAACCGATAGAGACGGCAATCTGGCCGACCACCTCCGCGATTTCCTTTTCGCGCAGCATCTCCCGCAACGTGACGGCCCCGTCGCGCTTGGCCAGCCTACGGCCTTCCGAATTCACCACGAGCGGCACATGCACATACTCGGGCTGCGCGTACCCCAGCAGGTGCGCCAGATACGCCTGCGCCGGTGCGGAGAACATGAGGTCGTCGCCGCGGACGACTTGGTCGATGCCTTGCTCGCCGTCGTCGACAACCACGGCGAGGTTGTACGCCCAGTCGCCGGCCTGCGCCTGGTTGAGGTTGCCGCCGCGACGCAGGATGACGTCGTCAACCGCCCCAACCACTTCACCTGCGTAGAAGTCGCGCACGCTCCACTCCGCACACCCGGCGCGCAGCCGCAGCGCGGGCATGCGCCCCTGCTCGGCGAGTTCCGCGCGCTTGGCCTTGCGCTGCGCCTCGGTGAGGTCGCGGCAGGTCCCCGGGTACATGCCGGGCTGAGCGTGCGGTG
This sequence comes from Corynebacterium imitans, assembly GCF_000739455.1. NCBI lineage: Bacteria > Bacillati > Actinomycetota > Actinomycetes > Mycobacteriales > Corynebacteriaceae > Corynebacterium > Corynebacterium imitans. Next base: position 166,634 of record NZ_CP009211.1, on the reverse strand, counting down.
CGCTGGCGGCCTCGCGGATGTCGCGGCGCGTGCAGTAGCACTCGTACACGTCGAGCTTTCCCAGCGCGGCGCGGTAGCGCTCGTCGTTGTCGGACTGATAGGTCACCGGCGGGTCGAAGTTCAGGCCCAGCGCTTCTAGGTCTGAGATCTGGCGCGCGGCGGATTCCATGCTGGAGCGCTCCGAGTCGATGTCCTCGACGCGCAGGTAGCACGCCCGATCGGTCTGGCGGGCGAACAGCCACGCGAGCACCGCGGTGCGCAGGTTGCCAAAGTGCAGGTCGCCGCTCGGCGAGGGCGCGTATCTTCCAGCAGGCATGCCCCGAGACTACTTCCCCTGTGGTTGAATACTCACTCGTGACACTTCCTTCCACCCCACCGCCCGCCACCCGCTCGCCGTATTCGGTGCTGCTCGCGGTGTTCTGCGCGGTCTTTCTCATCTCCAACATCACGGCCCAGAAGGGCGTGGAGTTGGGGCCTTTGATTACCGACGGCGCGTTCTTCCTCTTCCCCATCTCCTACGTCATCGGCGACGTGATCGCGGAGGTCTACGGCTTCAAGGCGGCCCGCCGCGCGATCTTTACCGGCTTCGGCATCGCCGTGCTTGCGGTGGTCTCCTTCTACATTGCGATCTGGCTGCCTCCGGCCGGTTTCTACGACATGCAGGACACCTTCGCCGCCGTACTTGGCCTGGTGCCGCAGATCGTGCTGGCCTCGCTTGCCGGCTACGTGGTGGGGCAACTGTCGAATGCGTGGGTGCTGCAAAAGATGAAGGACCGCTTCGGCATGGGGCACCTCTGGGCGCGGCTGATCGGCTCGACCGTCGTCGGCGAATTCTTGGACACGCTGTTGTTCTGCGCCATCGCCGCCAGCGTGATCGGGATCGCCACCCCGGGCGACTTCATCAACTATGTCCTGGTCGGCTTTGTGTGGAAGACGCTGATGGAGGTCATCCTGTTGCCTGTTACCTATCCGACGATTGCGTGGGTGCGTGGCGTCGAGAAGCGAAATGCCCAGCCGGCAAAATAACGATTCCCTTACAACTCACTGCGATCGGTCGACGCGGGTGCGGTACGTCGTTATGTTGGGGCACGTTGGTTCCCAAGAGGGACGAACAGATTAGTAGATACGCAACGAAAGGATTAGCACAATGGGCGTTTTTGATAAGGCAAAGGATGCACTGAACTCCGACAAGGCCGAGCAGGTTACGGACCAGGGCCTGGACAAGGCCGCTGACGCCGCAAAGGACAAGCTGGGCGAGGACAAGCACGACAAGGTTGACCAGGTCCGCGACGCTGCGGATAAGAAGCTGGGGAACGAGTAAGCGCTCGTCCAACTTCTCCCCCCCGAATGGGTCTCACGCCTTCCACAGTGTGAGACCCATTCGGCGCATTTATGGGATTTTTACGATTTTTACCCCGGAGCTGAACCCCCAATAAATCGGCACTGAGCGCCGGTTTAGAACGACCCAAGACATGCCCGTTGCGCTGGGAGATTACCCTCAGTGCAGCTAGACTTATGGACGTGACTGCACAAGATACTTCCGCGCCCGCCGCCGGTTCAGTCGAGCACAGGCTCCTGGAGACGGCCGCACAGATTCTGGGCCGCGGCGATAAAGAGGCGCTCACGCTGGAACGCGCCGCTGACCAGGCCGACATCCCGCTGGATGAGGCCCGCGCGCTCTACGCAGATGATCCCGCCCTCTTCGCCGGGGTCACCGAGTTCCTCAACGACCGCCTGCGCGACTATGCCGACCGCGAGCTGGCGAAGCTCCCGGAGGACGTGCCGATCATCAAGCGCGTACTGGCAAACGCCACCGGCTACTTCAACGCCGCGCTGGACAACCCGACCTACTTCGCGGCCTACAGCCACTCGCAGGTCACCGAGGACTTCCCCAACATCGAGGACGAGATCAAGCGCCCCCTCAACCCGGACACGTTCCCCGAGGTCAGTGCGCGCGTGCTCAACCTCCTCGTCGAGGCAATCAACGAGCTGGGCCACCCGATACAGGAAGACCTCCTGATCACCGGCACGCTCGCCCTGCTTTCCGAGGCGCACGGCCTGGCGCACCTGGCCACCTTCGGCATCATGCGCCACCTCTCCCCGACGGCGAAGCGCCAAACGTTCCAGGCCGCCATGAACTCCATGCTCTCCGGCATGTGCAACACCATGGGCGAGGGCAACATTCTCCGCTTCGACCCGGACACCATCCCCGGCCCGGTCTCCGAGAAATGGACCACGCTGGCCAAGGACATGCCGCGCGGCACCAAGGACGAGATCCGCGAGGCCATCCTGCGCGGCGGTGCCGAGGAGGTCGTGGCGGACGGGCTCGCCAACTTCTCCCTGGCCAACGCGGCGGAGCGGGCAGGTATCCCACTGAATACCGCCACCCAGCTTTTCGACGGCGACCAGTCCCTCCTCCGCGAACTGGAGATCTACCTCGACGAGGCGAACACCCAGGCCATCATGCGCCAGGCGTCGTTCGTGCCCGACGGCTCGCCGAGCCTGACCTTCATCAAGGCGGCCGGCTTCGGCTACATCGAGTACGCGCTGAACGACCCAGTCGGCTTCGTCGCACTGATCGAGATTTCCAGCCGTTCCATCGTCCCCGTCTCCTTCGACGACGAGGGCGGGATGGCCCAGCCCTTCGACATGGGCAAGGCCTTTACGTTCCTGATGAACATCGTGCGCGACGCGATTTCCGAGTCCGAGGGTCCGCGCTCCACCTGGGTGCTCTACACCCAGATGATGGCGCTGTGGGCCGCCGTGCACGGCATCGCCCAGCTCGTCACGGTGGGCGCACTGCGCTACCGGACCCCGGAGTTCTGCTTCCAGGTCAGCTCCCGCATCATGGACATCGGGCTGCGCGGCATGATCAACGCCTTGGAGTTGCGCTCGAATTAACTGCGCCATGACACAATGGGCAGCATGGAACGTGCATCAGTGCCCGCTGCCCGGGCGGTCGACTTGGTCAAAACCTACGGTGAGGGCGACACGCAGGTTCGCGCACTCGACGGGGTCAACGTGGAGTTCCGCCGCGGCGAGTTCACCGCCATCATGGGCCCCTCTGGCTCCGGCAAGTCCACACTGATGCACGTGATGGCCGGGCTCGACTCGGCCACCTCCGGCGAGGTTTTCCTCGGCGACACGGAGCTCTCCTCGCTTCACGACGGGGCGCTGACCACCCTGCGCCGCGACCGCCTCGGCTTCATCTTCCAGTCCTTCAACCTGGTCCCCACCCTAACGGCGGCGGAAAACATCACGCTGCCTACGGATATCGCCGGCGGCACGATCGACCAGGAGTGGTTTGCGCAAATCACGCGCCGGCTTGGCCTTCACGAGCGGCTTAACCACCGCCCCGCCGAGCTTTCCGGCGGCCAGCAGCAGCGCGTGGCCTGCGCCCGCGCGCTGGTCTCGCGCCCCGAAATCATCTTCGGCGACGAGCCGACCGGCAACCTCGACTCCAACTCCTCTACGGAGGTCCTACGCATTCTGCGCACCGCGGTGGACAGCGACGACCAAACAGTCGTCATCGTCACCCACGACGCGCGCGCCGCCTCCTTCGCCGACCGCGTCATCTTCCTGCGCGACGGCGCGATTATCGACGAGCTCGCGCACCCCACCATGGACGCGATCTTGCAGGTCATGGCCGGGATTGAGGGATAGCGTATGCGCCCGATGACGAAAGTGTCGCTGCGCAATGTCGCAGCGCACAAGCTCCGGCTCGCCCTGACCGTCCTCTCGGTCGTCCTCGGCACCGCGTTTCTTTCCGGGGCGCTGATGTTTACCGCCATGCTCTCTTCCACCTTCGACTCGGCGGTGGGCACGGTGCTCGACGGCACCGACGCGGTAGTCAAGGGCCCCTTGTCGCGGGAGGAGGCCAAGGAGATCGACGACGACCCGGCGGTGGCCCGAACCAATCTTTTCGCCGAAAAGTCCATCGTCGCAGCTCGCGAGGACGAAACCGCCATCCAAATGAAGATGGGTGCCTCCCGCCTAGGTGTGATGTCCAGGGACGTTGTTCTGGCCCCCGCCCGTAATGACACCGTGCCGATTCAAGAAGTATCTGTCCAGACCGCTTGCCATTGAAGGCATGTTAGAGTTTGGGGCATGTCGAGTCCCGAATCAGACAGGTCAGGGGTTGTCGGTCACACCGCCAGCCCCTTGAACCACTAGTTACGACGCCCACGATCTGTGTGGGCGTATGTCTGGCGTACCCGGGGCGCTGGCCGTGGTGACAAGAAGAACCATTTCTTGATCTCACACCTCGGAGTACTCGATGCCTTTTGCCCTCTACATGCTTGCCCTGGCGGTCTTCGTCATGGGCACTTCAGAATTCATGCTCGCGGGATTGCTCCCCGCGATCGCGACCGAACTTGACGTCTCGGTCGGCACTGCGGGCCTGCTGACCTCCGCATTCGCAGTCGGTATGGTCGTCGGCGCGCCAGTGATGGCGGCATTCGCTCGCCGTTGGCCACCGCGGCTCACATTGATCGTTTGCCTTCTCGTGTTCGCGGGAAGCCACGTCATCGGAGCGATGACACCAGTGTTCTCTCTCCTGCTCATCACCCGGGTGCTCAGCGCTCTCGCAAACGCAGGATTCCTCGCCGTAGCACTGAGCACGGCCACTACCCTCGTGCCAGCGAACCAGAAGGGGCGTGCACTGTCGATCCTGCTCTCCGGCACGACGATCGCAACCGTCGTGGGCGTCCCCGCCGGGGCACTGCTCGGCACAGCGCTGGGCTGGCGAACGACGTTCTGGGCGATCGCCATCCTCTGTATTCCCGCGGCCGTTGGAGTCATTCGTGGCGTCACGAACAATGTTGGTCGGAGCGAGACTAGCGCGACCTCACCAAGGCTCCGTGTCGAGCTCAGCCAGTTGGCGACGCCGCGGCTCATCCTGGCCATGGCACTCGGAGCGCTGATCAACGGAGGGACCTTTGCGGCATTCACCTTCCTGGCACCCATCGTGACCGAGACCGCGGGCTTGGCCGAAGCGTGGGTGTCCGTCGCGCTGGTGATGTTCGGCATCGGATCGTTCCTTGGCGTCACGATCGCAGGACGACTATCAGATCAACGACCTGGCCTCGTGCTCGCAGTCGGCGGACCGCTATTGCTGACAGGCTGGATCGTGTTGGCAGTGGTCGCATCTCATCCCGTTGCGCTTATCGTCCTCGTCCTCGTTCAGGGATTCCTGTCGTTCGGCGTCGGCAGTACTCTGATCACGCGTGTGCTGTATGCAGCATCGGGTGCGCCAACGATGGGCGGTTCGTACGCAACCGCAGCATTGAATATCGGAGCTGCAGCGGGGCCCGTGCTTGGTGCGCTCGGGCTCGCGACCGGGCTGGGGCTGCTCGCGCCGGTTTGGGTCGCTTCGGTGCTGACAGCGATCGCTCTCGTCATCATGCTTCTCACCAGACGCGCGCTTACGAAGACCGCGGCGGAGGCCAATTGATGACCCATCCGAACGCTCTTCTCACTCCTCGTGCCCGTCTCCGGTTAGCCCGGCTGATTGTCGAAGACGGCTATCCGGCCACGATCGCCGCAAAGATGGGGTCGTTTGCGGGAGAGGGCGAAATCCTACGCTAAGGCTTTGGCCAACGATATTCTCCGGTAAGATTGATGTGTTCCCAGGGGATAGGAGAAGTCGCTTGATATCTAGTATGACGTCTGTCGCACCTGCTTGATCGCGGCCGCGATAGCTAGATCGCGTTGCTCCTCTTCTCCATCCGCGTTCCAAGCTGCGGAAAGGCACCCATAAGCGTACGCCTGGTCGAGCAGGCGACGCGGATCGACGTCCAGCGCACGAGAGAATGCGTCCGCCATCTGTGCAATGCGTCTAGGATCGAGACAAAGGTCGTCTCTGTCAGCCGGATCGTAGAACATATTGGCGGCGCCAAAGCCCACTTCACCGACCAGACCGACGGGATCTATCACCAGCCAGCCGCGACTGGAGAACATGATGTTTTCATGATGCAGATCGCCATGTAGCCCACGCAGTTCCGAGGCATTGCTCATCATTTGATCGGCTATAATCGCCGCGTGGACGTAGTCAGTTTGACAACCTGCGTTTTGATCATCGCGCGCCCGCTGAAACAAAGCTGCAAAGCGATCCCGGATCGGGAGAAGGGCAGAAGGCAGGGGTTCCTCAGATGCGGCATACAGCTTCGCCATTAGTTCCGCTGCAATTTCGGTCGCCTGGTAGTCGCCGTGCTCGGCAACGATGTGAGAGAGCATTCGCTCCCCGGCATATTCGAGCAACATCAGATTGTTCTCACGACCGAGCAACCGGACTGCTCCCCTCCCATTGCGCCATACCAGATAGTCGGCCCCGCGCAGTTCATCAGCAATGTCTTCTATAGGTTTCAATCCCTTGACGATTGCAGGAGTCCCGTCTGGCAATGAAACTTTCCAAACGAGGCTGGAAAAGGTGTCCGCAATGAGAACAGGTTGCGAAACGTGCCAATGAGCAGGAAAAACAGGCGGCATGAACATCAACCCCAAGTCAGAGGGTCCAATCGCAGATAGAAGGCAAGGCGTTCGCGGTCGGGGGCTTCGATCCCCAATACATTGAATAGGACAGCGAAGGCGCGCTCTGCTTCATCTGGCGCTGCCCAGTTCTCTTCGGCGTTAGCAATCATGAGTGCCAAATCGGCATAGCGATCTGCTGTTCCGAGCCGCCCAAGGTCGATCAGACCCGTGCATTGAAGAGTTTTAGGGTCCACCATGAAGTTCGGCATGCAGGGATCACCATGGCAAACAACCATATCGGTGCGCTCTTGGTCGAGCCGCACCGGTAGCTCTCGTTCGACACGAGCCAAAAGATCGAGCTGCGGCGTACTCTTGTCCTCGTCCGGTAAGAAGTCGGGATTGACGGCATTGCGGGACACCACATCAACGGCGCGTCCGAACATTCGCGACAGCCTGCGCTCAAACGGACATTGATCAACCGATAGGCTGTGAACAGCGCCAAGTTGCTGCCCCATTGACGGCCACGCTTTGAGCAAATCCGCTCCAGACAGATCAGCCGCCGGTACTCCCGGAATTGCCGTTATCACCAAGCATGCACCCTCCTGTTCCTCCTGCCAGTTGATCACCTCGGGGCAAGCCACACCTCGACCTTTGAGCCAAATGAGGCGGTCACGCTCTCCAGCGAGCTCACCGCGGCGGGAAGCAGGTGCGATTTTCGCGAAGGCATGCCCGTCACCACGTCGAAAAACAAAATCACCAGATTCTCCGCCTCTGACAGGCAACCAGTCAGAATGCGATTCACCAAAAAAAATATTAGTTCGATTCAATGGAGGTTCCTTCAGTTTTCTGATGAAGCGCGGAGGTGGCTCAACCTGCGAAAAGAAACGAGTTGCTACGTAAGTCCGAGAACATGCTTTCCATGGTCTCTGAGCTCGCCTTTGGGACCGACATATCGGTAGAGAGTGACGCGCTCGATGCCGAGTTCCTTGCAGAGATCGGAAACTGAAGTATCGCGCTGGGCCATGGCGGCTTGCGCGAGACGCACCTGAGCTTTGGTGAGCGCGAATTTTCGTCCGCCCTTGCGACCGCGCGCTCTCGCGGAGGCGAGACCCGCCATGGTGCGCTCTCGGATCAGATCCCGCTCGAACTCGGCCAAGGTGGCGAAGATTCCGAACACCATGCGACCGGACGCAGTCGTGGTGTCGATCTGAGCGGGCACTGTTGCAAAGTTAGCGATGAGGCAGCCTTTTGTCTTATTCAAAGGCCTTACATTTCAAAAACTCTGCTTACCAGGCGCATTTCGCCCAGGGGATCACCATAATAAAATGCTGAGGCCTGGCCTTTGCGTAGTGCACGCATCACCTCAATACCTTTGATGGTGGCGTAAGCCGTCTTCATGGATTTAAATCCCAGCGTGGCGTTGATTATCCGTTTCAGTTTGCCATGATCGCATTCAATCACGTTGTTCCGGTACTTAATCTGTCGGTGTTCAACGTCAGACGGGCACCGGCCTTCGCGTTTGAGCAGAGCAAGCGCGCGACCATAGGCGGGCGCTTTATCCGTGTTGATGAATCGCGGGATCTGCCACTTCTTCACGTTGTTGAGGATTTTACCCAGAAACCGGTATGCAGCTTTGCTGTTACGACGGGAGGAGAGATAAAAATCGACAGTGCGGCCCCGGCTGTCGACGGCCCGGTACAGATACGCCCAGCGGCCATTGACCTTCACGTAGGTTTCATCCATGTGCCACGGGCAAAGATCGGAAGGGTTACGCCAGTACCAGCGCAGCCGTTTTTCCATTTCAGGCGCATAACGCTGAACCCAGCGGTAAATCGTGGAGTGATCGACATTCACTCCGCGTTCAGCCAGCATCTCCTGCAGCTCACGGTAACTGATGCCGTATTTGCAGTACCAGCGTACGGCCCACAGAATGATGTCACGCTGAAAATGCCGGCCTTTGAATGGGTTCATGTGCAGCTCCATCAGCAAAAGGGGATGATAAGTTTATCACCACCGACTATTTGCAACAGTGCCCCGTCCGGATACTGCCAGATATCGGCGTCCAGGGAGATGTCCTGAAGCGCGGTGTCCGGAATTTCAGGTTTGTGTCTCTACAAAGACTAACTATCAGAAAAACTCATCGAGCATCAAATGAAACTGCAATTTATTCATATCAGGATTATCAATACCATATTTTTGAAAAAGCCGTTTCTGTAATGAAGGAGAAAACTCACCGAGGCAGTTCCATAGGATGGCAAGATCCTGGTATCGGTCTGCGATTCCGACTCGTCCAACATCAATACAACCTATTAATTTCCCCTCGTCAAAAATAAGGTTATCAAGTGAGAAATCACCATGAGTGACGACTGAATCCGGTGAGAATGGCAAAAGCTTATGCATTTCTTTCCAGACTTGTTCAACAGGCCAGCCATTACGCTCGTCATCAAAATCACTAGCATCAACCAAACCGTTATTCATTCGTGATTGCGCCTGAGCGAGACGAAATACGCGATCGCTGTTAAAAGGACAATTACAAACAGGAATCGAATGCAACCGGCGCAGGAACACTGCCAGCGCATCAACAATATTTTCACCTGAATCAGGATATTCTTCTAATACCTGGAATGCTGTTTTCCCGGGGATCGCAGTGGTGAGTAACCATGCATCATCAGGAGTACGGATAAAATGCTTGATGGTCGGAAGAGGCATAAATGCCGTCAGCCAGTTTAGTCTGACCATCTCATCTGTAACATCATTGGCAACGCTACCTTTGCCATGTTTCAGAAACAACTCTGGCGCATTGGGCTTCCCATACAATCGATAGATTGTCGCACCTGATTGCCCGACATTATCGCGAGCCCATCTATACCCATATAAATCAGCATCCAGGTTGGAATTTAATCGCGGCCTCGAGCAAGACGTTTCCCGTTGAATATGGCTCATAACACCCCTTGTATTACTGTTTATGTAAGCAGACAGTTTTATTGTTCATGATGATATATTTTTATCTTGTGCAATATAACATGGGTTGGCACTGTTGCAAATAGTCGGTGGTGATAAACTTATCATCCCCTTTTGCTGATGGAGCTGCACATGAACCCATTCAAAGGCCGGCATTTTCAGCGTGACATCATTCTGTGGGCCGTACGCTGGTACTGCAAATACGGCATCAGTTACCGTGAGCTGCAGGAGATGCTGGCTGAACGCGGAGTGAATGTCGATCACTCCACGATTTACCGCTGGGTTCAGCGTTATGCGCCTGAAATGGAAAAACGGCTGCGCTGGTACTGGCGTAACCCTTCCGATCTTTGCCCGTGGCACATGGATGAAACCTACGTGAAGGTCAATGGCCGCTGGGCGTATCTGTACCGGGCCGTCGACAGCCGGGGCCGCACTGTCGATTTTTATCTCTCCTCCCGTCGTAACAGCAAAGCTGCATACCGGTTTCTGGGTAAAATCCTCAACAACGTGAAGAAGTGGCAGATCCCGCGATTCATCAACACGGATAAAGCGCCCGCCTATGGTCGCGCGCTTGCTCTGCTCAAACGCGAAGGCCGGTGCCCGTCTGACGTTGAACACCGACAGATTAAGTACCGGAACAACGTGATTGAATGCGATCATGGCAAACTGAAACGGATAATCAACGCCACGCTGGGATTTAAATCCATGAAGACGGCTTACGCCACCATCAAAGGTATTGAGGTGATGCGTGCACTACGCAAAGGCCAGGCCTCAGCATTTTATTATGGTGATCCCCTGGGCGAAATGCGCCTGGTAAGCAGAGTTTTTGAAATGTAAGGCCTTTGAATAAGACAAAAGGCTGCCTCATCGCTAACTTTGCAACAGTGCCTCTGAGCGCCCTTTCCAGTCAGAACCCGCAGGCCGATCTTGCGGTCTGACAGCTCCTTCACCGTGTTGACCAGATGGGCAAGCGATCGTCCGAGGCGATCGAGCTTCCAGACCACCAGCACATCGCCGTCACGCAATGACTTGAGGCAGGCAGTCAAGCCAGGGCGATCATCACGACCGCCGGAAGCAAGATCATCATAGATATTGTCCCGTTCGACACCTGCGGCGCGCAAGGCGTCGTGCTGCAGGTCGAGAGACTGCGAGCCATCGGCTTTGGAGACGCGGGCATATCCGATCAGCATGTATCACAAACGTTGGTTTGAGGCGGCGCTTCGGCCACGATTGCATTGACCTCTGGAAATGTATCTCAACCAGCTTCATAAACAAAGCGTCTTGAACGCTATCAGATTTTGAAAAAGGAACATGTATGCCGCGTCGCGTCACTCTAACCGATCGGCAGAAAGACGCGCTGTTGCGCTTGCCGACTTCACAGACGGATTTGCTCAAGCACTATACGCTGAGTGATGAAGACTTTGGGCATATCAGGCTGCGTCGGCGCGCTCACAACAGGTTCGGCTTCGCCCTGCAATTGTGTGTCCTGCGCTATCCCGGCCGGGTGCTGGCTCCAGGCGAACTGATCCCTGCAGAGGTCATCGAATTTATCGGAGCGCAGCTTGGCCTGGGTGCCGACGATCTCGTAGACTATGCTGCCCGCGAGGAAACACGGCACGAGCATCTTGCCGAGTTACGGGGGCTCTACGGCTTCCGCACCTTCTCCGGACGTGGTGCGAGCGAGCTGAAGGAATGGTTGTTCCGAGAAGCCGAGATGGCGGTGTCGAACGAGGATATCGCCCGTCGCTTCGTAGCCGAGTGCCGACGCACCCGCACTGTCCTTCCCGCGACATCCACGATCGAGCGGCTTTGTGCCGCGGCTCTCGTCGATGCCGAGCGACGCATCGAGACGAGGATCGCCAGTCGGCTGCCTATGTCGATCCGAGAACAGTTGCTGGCATTGCTCGAGGAGACGGCTGATGATCGGGTGACCCGTTTTGTGTGGCTGCGCCAGTTCGAGCCTGGCTCGAACTCTTCGTCGGCCAACCGGCTGCTCGACCGGCTCGAATATCTGCAACGCGTCGATCTCCCCGAGGATCTGCTTGCCGGCGTTCCTGCCCATCGGGTGACTCGTCTGCGCAGGCAGGGTGAACGGTATTATGCCGACGGCATGCGCGATCTCCCGGAGGACAGGCGGCTTGCGATCTTGGCTGTTTGCGTCTCGGAATGGCAGGCGATGTTGGCCGACGCAGTGGTCGAAACCCACGACCGGATCGTCGGCCGTCTCTACCGTGCTTCGGAGCGTATTTGCCATGCAAAGGTCGCAGACGAAGCGGGGGTGGTGCGTGACACCCTGAAATCCTTCGCCGAGATCGGGGGCGCCCTGGTCGATGCACAGGATGATGGCCAGCCGCTGGGCGATGTCATCGCGAGTGGGTCAGGGTGGGACGGCTTAAAAACCCTTGTTGCAATGGCAACCAGGCTGACCGCCACCATGGCCGACGATCCGCTCAATCATGTGCTCGACGGTTATCACCGCTTCCGCCGATACGCTCCACGCATGTTGCGCCTGCTCGATCTGCGAGCTGCGCCCGTTGCACTGCCGCTTCTGGAAGCGGTGACGGCCCTTCGTACCGGTTTGAACGATGCCGCGATGACCAGCTTCTTGCGGCCCAGCTCGAAATGGCATCGCCACCTTCGGGCCCAGAGGGCTGGCGACGCTCGCCTATGGGAGATCGCGGTGCTGTTCCATCTGCGCGATGCGTTCCGCTCCGGAGATGTCTGGCTTACTAGGTCCCGGCGCTATGGCGATCTGAAACACGCACTCGTTCCGGCACAAGCCATCGCGGAAGGCGGTCGTCTCGCTGTGCCATTGCGGCCGGAGGAATGGCTGGCAGACCGGCAAGCTCGCCTCGACATGCGGTTGCGCGAGCTTGGCCGTGCCGCTCGCGCAGGCACGATCCCGGGCGGGTCGATTGAAAACGGCGTTCTGCATATCGAGAAACTCGAAGCCGCCGCGCCGACAGGCGCCGAAGATCTGGTGCTCGATCTCTACAAGCAGATCCCGCCCACGCGCATCACCGATCTCCTGCTGGAGGTGGATGCGGCGACCGGCTTCACCGAAGCGTTCACCCATCTGCGCACAGGAGCACCCTGCGCTGACCGGATCGGGCTAATGAACGTTATCTTGGCGGAAGGGATCAACCTCGGCTTGCGCAAAATGGCGGATGCGACAAACACCCACACCTTCTGGGAATTGATCCGCATTGGACGGTGGCATGTCGAGGGCGAAGCCTATGACCGGGCGCTGGCCATGGTGGTCGAGGCACAGGCAGCGTTACCCATGGCCCGGTTCTGGGGCATGGGCACGTCGGCTTCGAGCGACGGACAGTTCTTCGTCGCTACAGAGCAAGGTGAGGCCATGAACCTGGTCAACGCGAAATATGGCAATACCCCGGGCCTGAAAGCCTATAGCCACGTCTCCGACCAATATGCGCCGTTCGCAACCCAGGTGATTCCTGCAACGGCAAGCGAAGCGCCTTACATCCTCGATGGCCTGCTGATGAACGATGCTGGACGCCATATCCGCGAGCAGTTCACCGACACGGGCGGCTTCACCGATCACGTCTTTGCCGCATGTGCCATTCTCGGCTACCGGTTCGCTCCGCGCATCCGCGACCTGCCATCCAAACGGCTCTACGCGTTCAATCCGTCGGCCGCCCCGGCGCACCTGCGAGCGTTGATCGGCGGAAAGGTCAACCAAGCCATGATCGAGCGCAATTGGCCCGACATCCTGCGCATCGCCGCCACCATTGCTGCCGGGACCGTCGCGCCAAGCCAGATTCTGCGGAAACTCGCCTCCTATCCGCGGCAGAACGAGCTCGCGACAGCCCTGCGGGAAGTCGGTCGCGTCGAGCGCACCCTGTTCATGATCGACTGGATTCTGGATGCCGAACTCCAACGGCGTGCCCAGATCGGGCTCAACAAAGGCGAAGCTCATCATGCGCTGAAGCGGGCAATCAGCTTCCACCGCCGCGGTGAAATCCGCGACCGTTCCGCCGAAGGCCAGCATTACCGCATCGCCGGCATGAATCTGCTCGCCGCCATCATCATCTTCTGGAACACCATGAAGCTCGGCGAGGTCGTTGCAAACCAGAAACGCGATGGAAAGCTGCTATCGCCCGATCTCTTGGCCCATGTTTCGCCGCTCGGATGGGAACACATCAATCTCACCGGAGAATATCGCTGGCCAAAGCCTTAGCGTAGGATTCCGCCCCCTCCCGCAAACGACCCCAAGATGTTCATGGTCTCCCCGATCACTGCCCGGAAATGGGCAGGCCGCTACCGGGAAGAGGGTGAGTTTGGGATGCAGGATCGCTCCAGCAAGCCGCACCGGATCCCAGGCAGGACGCCCGAGCATGTCAAGAAGAAGATCATCAACCTGCGCTGGCGGCTTCGACTGGGGCCAGCCCAGATCGCTGCGCGACTTGGTCTCTCGACGTCGACTGTTCACGCGGTCCTCGTCCGTTGCCGCGTGAACCGCCTCTCGCATATCGATCGTGTCACTGGCGAGCCATTGCGGCGATATGAGCATCCTCATCCGGGATCGTTGATTCATGTCGATGTCACGAAGTTCGGCAACATCCCCGACGGCGGTGGACATCGTTACGTAGGTCGGCAGCAAGGCGCACGGAACAAGCTCGCGACTCCGGGATTACCACGAGGAAAAGATCACAAGCCGCGCACCGGGACGGCGTTCGTTCACACAGTCATCGACGACCACTCCCGCGTCGCATACGCAGAAATCTGGTCGGATGAGCAGGCGAGCACAGCGGTGGGAGTTCTCGAACGCGCCGTGGCCTGGTTCGCCGAACGAGGCGTGACCGTCGAGCGAGTCCTATCCGACAACGGGTCGGCATACAGATCCCACGCATGGAGGGACTTCTGCGCTCGGCTCGGCATCCGACACAAGCGGACACGCCCCTACCGGCCGCAGACGAACGGGAAGATCGAGCGATTCCACCGCACGCTCGGGGACGGCTGGGCCTATGCCAGGTTTTACGGTTCAGAGGCCGAACGACGCCTGGCGCTGCCCGGCTGGCTCCACTTCTACAACCACCACCGACACCACTCTGCGATTGGCGGCGTACCCTTCGACCGACTCAACAACGTCCCTGGACATCACACCTAGGCCTCTATTACGGCCCCGACGAGGCCGTGGGCGCGCCCACCGAGCTTGTCGACGGCCACGCCCCAGACGAAATTGGCGAGGCCGTAGTCAACCGCAACGGCGCGGAAAACTACGGCATCGAACTCGGCGAGCGCCTCATCGTGGTCGATAGGGATGGACGCCAGGACATCACCGTCACCGGCTTCTACGACCATGAACTCGCCCAGCAGTCCTCCCTGCTGTTCCGAGTCAGTCCGGAGACCTACACGGAGTACTACACGCAGGACGACACGGTGCCCGCGCTGACCGTCGCGGGTCAGGGCACAGAGCCGGAAGCGCTCGTCGACAAGCTGCGCACGAGCCACCCCGACCTAGATATCAACACCGGCGAATCGGTCGCGGAGGAAACCAGCAAGCAGATCCGCGACGCGTTGAGCTTTGTCAGCTACTTCCTCATCGCCTTCGCGCTGGTGGGACTGCTGGTGGGCACCTTCCTCATCGCCAATACCTTCTCCATGATCGTGGCGCAGCGCACCAAGGAGTTCGCGCTGCTGCGCGCGATCGGTGCCACCCGCGGCCAGATCACGCGCTCGGTGGCGTTAGAGTCCGCGCTCGTCGGCGTGCTCGGCTCCGCTCTCGGCGTGGCTGGCGGCGTGGGGCTCGTCGCCGCGATCAAGGTGGCGATGCGCACTTACGGCATGGAGCTTCCCGACACCGGGCTCGGCCTGACCTGGCAAGCAGTCCTGGTGCCGCTGGTCGTCGGCACCGTGGTCACCATTTGCTCCGCACTCGCACCGGCCCGCCGCGCGGGCAAGGTCCGCCCAGTCGAGGCGATGCGCGCCAGCGAGTCCGCCACCCCGCAACCGCTCAAGGCCCGCACCATCGCCGGGCTTATCCTCATCGTTCTTGGCGTGGCCGCGGCGGCCGCCGCCATGGGCTGGGAGGACGGCTCCACCGGGCGCCGGGCCGCGCTCGTCGGTGTGGCCGCGCTTGGCGCGATTAGCGGCCTGTTCCTCGCCGGGCCCGCGCTCAGCCTGCCAGTGGTGCCGCCGTTTGGGCGGGCGATCGGGTTGCCTTTCGGGGCCGTCGGCAAGCTGGCGTCCACGAACACGAGCCGCAACCCGCGCCGCACCGCCACCACCGCCTTCGCGCTCATGCTGGGCATCGCGCTGGTCACCGTGATCGGCATGCTGGGCGCGAGCATGAAGCACTCGGTCGACGACATGGCGAAAAGCGAATTCAGCGCCGACTACGTCCTCTACGGCCCCGACCTCGGCTCCTTCCCCGTGCCCAGCGATCTGCCGGAGCGGCTTGCCGACGTCCACGGAGTCGGCACCATCACCAGCTACAGCCAAGCACCCGTGACGGTGGACGGCGAGTACGGCCACCAGCTCGGGCAGGTCGGTGCCACCGACCTGATCCACGGCGACGCCGCGGACCTGCTCCAGCTCAACATGGTGGAAGGCTCCGCGGACCTAAACGGCGACACGCTGATCGCGCCCTCCCACATCGCCGCCGAGCGCGGCTGGCACGTCGGCGACACCATCGAGCTTGCCGCGCCCGGTGTGTCCACCGAGACGACGACGGTGACCGTGGGCGGCATCTTTGAAGACTCGAATGTGCTGCAGACCTTCGTCGTCTCCGCGCAGGCCGCCGCGAAGATAGCGACGTGGCGGGCGGAGACGATCCTGATGGTGGGCGTCGGCGGTGACGGCAGCGTGGACGTCGAGAAGCTGCGCGCGAACCTCGAGGACGCCGTGCGCCACGACATCGTGGTGCAAGTCCGCTCCGCCGAAGACGCCGCCGGCGAGACCGGAGCGCTGATCGACCAGATGCTGTTCATCCTCTACGCTCTACTCTCGCTTGCCGTGATCATCGCGGTGCTGGGCATCATCAACACGCTCACGCTGTCTGTCATCGAGCGCCGCCAGGAGATCGGCATGCTGCGCGCGGTGGGTACGCAGCGCAGGCAGGTGCGCACCATGATCACGCTCGAGTCGGTGCAGATGTCCGTCTTCGGCGCGGTCCTCGGCGTGCTCCTCGGGCTGGGCCTCGGCTGGGCCTTCCTCACCGTGCTGGAGAGTCAGGGCATGTCCTCGATCATCGTGCCCGCGCGTATGATCGGCATCGTGCTTTTGGGCTCATTGGTCGTGGGTGTACTCGCCGCGCTCTGGCCGGCCCGGCGCGCAGCGGCGACCGGGCCGCTGGAGGCAATTGCCGACTAACTTTTCGGCGAAAAGTTTATTGTCGCTGGTCATGCGGTGACTCAATAGTCATCCGCAAGTCCAGCGCGGCGAGAATCTTCAGCAGAGTATCAACCGTCGGGTTCCCCAGCCCATTCTCGATTCGGCTAAGTTCAGCCTGCTGAATCCCGGCGCCATCGGCCACCGCTTGCTGGGATAGACGCCTATTTTTCCGCACGGTAGCCAATGTCGTCCCGATAGCGTCGCGCTCGGCGATCTCTGCCCTGAAAGCGCCCGCCGCCGCCTCGTACACCAGCTTCGCCTCGGCCGAAGCGCCCTCTTTGTACGGCTTGATGAACTCTTCGTACTTCGTCGTGGACATTACCCGCGCCTCCCTCTCTGCCGCATTGAGTAAGCACTACTTTATGTGGCTTAACACATAGCTGCAATGGGAGGCCAAAAAGCTAACTTTTCGGCGAAAAGTTCGTTATCCCTGGTCACTTGCGCGCATTCGCGTAGTACCGCCCCATGAACTCGTCGCGGTACGCCTCATAGTCGCCGGCGTCGATGGCCGCGCGGATGTTGTCCACGAGCCGGATCATGAACTCCAGGTTGTGGATCGTGCACAGCGTGCCGGCCAGGAATTCCTTCGCCTTCAGCAGATGGTGGATGTAGGCGCGGGAGTAGTTCTCGGAGACGTAGCCGCCGAACTCCTCGTCCACGCCGGAGAAGTCGCGCTTGAAGCGGGCCCCGGCGAGGTTCATTCGCCCGTCGAGAGTGTAGACGCCGCCGCGGCGACCGAGCCGGGTCGGGGCGACGCAGTCGAAGGTGTCCGCGCCGGCCTCGACCGCGGTGAAGATGTCGTCAGGCTCGGAAATCCCCAACAGGTGGCGGGGCTTGTCCGCGGGAAGCTCGTCGGTGACCCAGCCGACGATGGTGCCCAGGTTTTCCTTCTCCAGCGCGCCGCCGATGCCGAAGCCGCCGAAGCCGCGCTTGCCTTCCTCGCGGGCGGCGCGGTCCAGCTCGAGCAGACCGCGGGTCGCCTGGCGGCGCAGGTCCTCGTATTGTGCGCCCTGGACCACGCCCCACAGCGACTGCAGGGGCTTGCCGGTGCGGGCGCGGGTAAGCCGGTCGTGCTCGTCGAGGCAGCGCTTCGCCCAGCGGCGGGTGCGCTCCACGGAGTGTTCCTGGTACTCGCGCGTGTCCACCAGGGTGGTCAGCTCGTCGAAGGCGAACATGATGTCGGCGCCGAGCTGGTGCTGGATCTGCATGCTCACCTCCGGGGTGAAGCGGTGCAGGGAGCCGTCGATGAAGGACTTGAAGTCGACCCCGTCGTCGTCAACGCGGGCCATGCGGTCCTTGTTCGCTGCGCGGATGTCGCTTTCGTGCAGATCCGCGACGTCCATCGCCAGCACCTTCTTGAAGCCAACGCCCAGACTCATTACCTGGAAGCCGCCGGAATCGGTGTAGGTGGGCCCGTGCCAGTTTTCAAAGGCGGCGACTCCGCCTGCTTCGTCGACGATCTCCGGCCCCGGCTGCAGGTACAGGTGGTAGGCGTTGGAAAGGATGGCCTGGGCACCGGTGCCGCGGATCTGCTCCGGGGTGAGCGTCTTCACCGTCGCCTTCGTGGCCACCGGGATGAACGCGGGCGTTTGGATGTCGCCGTGCGGGGTGTGGATCGTGCCGGTACGGGCGCGGCCCAGCTCGGTGCCAACGTCAAAGGAAAGGTCTGTACTCATCGGGCGGGCTCCAATTCTTCGGTCTCAGGGGTGTCTCTTTGGTCCTCAAACTCGCGCTCCAGGCCGGTGCCCTCCACGTCTACGTGCGGCAGGATCCGGTCCAGCCAGTGGGGCATCCACCACGTGGAGCGTCCCAAGAGGAACATGGTGGCGGGGACGAGGGACATGCGTATGAAGAAGGCGTCGAAAAGCACGGCGGCCCCGAGCGCGAAGCCGAAGATCTGAATGAACGGCAGCGGCTGGTTAATAAAAGCGACGAACACCGCGATCATGATGATTGCCGCCGCGGTGACCACGCGCGCGCCCTGGGCGAAGCCCTCGATGGTGGACTCGTGCACGGCGCGGATTTCGGCTTCCGGGTCGCCTTCGCGGCGCAGCTTGAGGTAGTGCTCGCGCATGCGGGTGACCAAAAAGACCTGGTAGTCCATGGCCAGGCCGAAGGTCACACCGATGAGGAAGATGGGCAAAAACGACAGGATGGGACCTGGCGTGTTGACCAGGCCGAACAGCCCTTCCTGCCAGAACAGGACGGTCACGCCGAAGGCCGCGCCGACCGAGAGCAAGAAGCCCAGGCCTGCGACCAGCGGCACCATGATGGAGCGGAACACGATCATCAGCAGCAGGATCGCCAGGCCCACCACGATCGCCAGGTAGAGCGGCATCGCCCCGCTGAGCTCCTCGGTGATGTCCATCTGCACCGCCGTCAAGCCGGTCAGCCCGATCGTCACGCCGGTGGCGTCCTCGACCTCGTGCAGGGTCTGCCGCAGGCCGTGGGCCACGTCCAGGGTGTACTCCTCCTCCGGTCCGCCCTGCGGGTGGGCGACAATCTGCGCGGCGGTCATGTCTTCGTTAGCGCCGATGAGCTGCGCGTGTTCGATCCCGTTGACCGTATTCGCCTGCCCGACCGCGTACATGAACGAGGCCAGCGCCGCCTTCTGAGCGCCGCCCGTGTCGTCAGGGATCGCGTCCATGTAGGGCTGCAAGCTTTGCGACGAGGGGTCGGCCGCATGCGCGTCCACCACAATCAAGAACGGGGCATTCACGCCGGGGCCGAAGCCCTCTGCCATGAGGTCGGCAGATTTACGCTGCGTGGTATCCACGTTGGAGGTGCTGTCAGACGGCAGCGCCATCTCCAGGCCCAGCACCGGGGCGGAAAGCGCGCCCAGTCCAAGCACCACGAGCGCCATCACGGCAGCCGGGAAACGGCGCACGAGGTTGACCCAGCTGCGGCCCATGGATTTAGCGTCCAGGTCCTTGGCAGGGCGCTCGCCCGGGCCCGAATGCCCTGCGATGCCGGGGATTCGCCCGGCGAAGGCACGCTCGCCCCACAGGCCCAAAAGCGCGGGCAGCAGGGTGAGCGCCACCAGTACGGACACAAGCACGGTAAAGGCTGCGGCCAGGCCCATCCAGGACAAGAACTCGATCCCCGCGAGCACCAGCGCCACGAGCGCGACAAACACGGTCGTGCCGGCGAAGACCACGGACGAACCCGCGGTGCCGACCGCCATGCCGGCGGCCTCCGGACCTGGGAGTGAGTGTCGCTCCTGCCGGTAGCGCGACAAGATGAACAGTGCGTAGTCGATGCCCACTGCCAGCCCGATCATCACCGCCAGCACCGGGGTCACGTCGTTGAGCTCCACCCAGTGGGTGGTCAGCACGATTGTGAGCGCGCCGATGCCCACGCCCACGATCGCGGTGACAATCGGCATTGTCGACGCCGCAAACGACCCGAACGTGACCAGCAGGACCAAGAACGCCACGCCGATGCCGATGAGCTCCGAGGTCGTGTTGATCTCGATCGGGTCGCCGAAACCGGCGCCGCCGGCCTCGACCTGTAGGCCCGCCTCGCGGCCGAGCTCCATCGCCTCGGTGACCACGTCTCGGTCCGCCTGGTCCACCGACATGGAGGACTCCGCGCCGAACTCGAAGGTGGTGTAGCCGATCCGGCCGTCGTCCGAGACCAGGCGCAGATTGTAGGCGTCGGCTTGCGCGGTTTCTTCCGGCAGGCCCATCTCCGTCATCTGACCGACGATCATGTCCTGCAGCTCTTTGTTGACCTCCACCGGGTTGCCGAAGCGCTCAGTGCCGGTCAGGCCTTCCAAGTGTTCGCGGATGTAGCCGACGGTTTCGTCCATCGCCTCCATGTACTCCGGCTCGTCCAGCGTGCGGCCCTCGGGGGCCGCAAACACGAGGTTCACGCCCGGCGCGGTCGCCACGTTGCCCTCGCCGGGGAAGTTCTCCTCTAAGGTGTCCAGCGCGGAGATCGCCGGGGTGCCGGAGATGGCGAACTCTGAGGTAAAGGGACGCATGAGCGACAACGCTGCGCCCGCAGTAGCGCCGAGGATGAGCAGCCAGGCCACGATGACCCGCCACTTGTGCAGGAACGACCATCGCCCCAGACGGAAGAGAAGCTTCGCCACAGATCACACGGCCCTTCGGGTGTTGAGGTGTAAAAACGCGTGCAAGTACTCGGCCCATCATAGTGGGCGAGCCACGCAGGCTAAAGAAAAAGTGGCGCACCCCGGTTAATGGGGTGCGCCACTGCATTTGGCGGTAGCGGCGGGATTTGAACCCGCGGAGGTTTTACCCTCACTCGCTTTCGAGGCGAGTACCTTCGGCCGCTCGGACACGCTACCGCCAAACAGAATAACGGTTAGGCGCGCCCGGCACCAAATCCTTGGACGGTTTACTTGTCCTCGTCCAGCTTGTCCTGGACCTTGCCAGCAACCTCGTTGAACTTGTCCTTGACCGCGTCGCCTGCGTCCTCGAGCTTCTCGCGGACATCACCGGAGAGCTGGTCAGCCTTGCCCTCGTTGGAGAGCTTCTCGTTATCGGTCACCTCACCGGCAGCCTCCTTGGCCTTGCCCTTCAGCTGGTCTGCCTTCTCATCAAAACCCATGTCAATGCTCCTTAGATTAGAAATACTCTCTTTGCCCCACCCTACCTACGCAAACGCCCGCCGTGTATAACGATTTGGCATAGGCGATTACCGCAGCTCCGCGAAGAAATCCCCGAGGAGCGCGGCGGCCCTATCCGCCAGCACTCCGCCATGGACTTCGACGGTGTGGAGGTGACGGGGGGCGCGCAGGGCGTCGAAAAGCGAGCCGACAGCACCCGTTTTGGGCTCCCACGCGCCGAAGACTAGCGATTTTATGCGCGCGCCCAGGATCGCCCCGGCGCACATCGTGCACGGCTCTAAGGTGACCACCAGCTCGCAGCCGTCAAGCCGCCACGTGCCGAGCTCGCGCGCCGCCGCCCGGATCGCCTCGACCTCCGCGTGCGCGGTGGGGTCCCCGTCCGCATCACGCCGGTTCACTCCTCGCCCCACGATCCGGCCGTCCGGTGCGTAGACGAGCGCGGCCACCGGCACATCGCCGGGCGGGGTGTCGGCCGCCAGTGCGAGCGCCTCACGCATCCGCGCCTCTGCCCGGCGCTGCGGCGCGCTAGTTGTCATTCCCGAGCGCGTCGGCGAGCTCGTCGCCGAAGCCCAGCTCGTCGGCCAGCATGAAGGCCAGGTCCTCCGGGTCGGCGTCCTCGTCGAGCAGCACGCTAAGCTGCTCGTTGGACAGGCCGAGGTCTTCAAAGATGTCGAAGTCGCCGTCGGCCCACGCATCCACCATGTCCAGCTCGTCAGGGTCGATGTCGGGCACATCGAGCCCCGCCTCGGCGAGCACTTCCTCGGCGAAGTCGTCGTCGACGGCCATCGTCGCGTCGGAAAGCAGCACGAGTGCCCGCGCAGGCCCGGGCCGCAGCACCACCAGGTAGTCGTCCTCCACGTTGAGCATCGCGAACGCGGGCCCCTCGTTGCGCAGGGCACGCACCGCGCTTATCGACGCCCCCACGTCCCCAAACCTGTCCTCATACTCCCGCACCTGCCACGCGCCCTCGCGCTGCGCCACCGTGACGGCCCAGCCGCCCGCGTAATCCTCGCTCATGCTCGCCCACAGTAGTCGGCACAGAGAGACAATGTCATTAGAATGAGACGTGTGAACCAAAGCACCCGCCTCAAACCAGTCTGCATCATCGGCCTCGGGCTGATCGGCGGCTCCATGCTGCGCGATCTCGTCGCCCAAGGGCACACCGCCTACGGCTACACCCACTCGCGCAACGGCACCCGCGCCGCGCAGCGCGATGGCTTCGACGCGAGCAATTCGCTTGTCGACGTCCTCCAGCGCGCTCAAGCCGACGACGCCCTCATCGTCATCGCCGTCCCCTTCGACGCGGTCGCCGAGATCCTCGACGCGATCCAGCTCCACGCGCCTGACTGCGGGATCACCGACGTGGTCTCGGTGAAGAAGCCCGTCTACGAGCTCGTCCTTGCCCGCGGCATGGGCGAGCGTTACGTGGGCGGCCACCCGATGGCGGGCACGGAGCACTCCGGCTGGGTCGCCTCCAAGGAGGGCCTGTTTTCCCACGCCGCGTGGGTCGTGACATACGACTACGCCCTTGAGGTGGACCGCGTCCCCGACTGCTGGTCCGCGTTGTTCGCCCAGGTGTGCAAGCTCGCCGCCGCAACCGGCGCTGAGGCCGTCCCGGTGCGCGTCACGCCACACGACGAGGCCGTCGCTCGGGTGAGCCACCTGCCGCACGTGCTCGCAGAATCGCTGGCGCTAGTGGGCGATAAGGGCGGCACGCTCGCCCAGTCTTTGGCAGCGGGGTCTTTCAAAAGCGCGACCCGCGTCGCGGGCACCGATCCCGCCCTGGTGCGCAACATGTGCGAGACGAATGCGGAGTCCCTGGTCCGCGTGCTTGACGAGTACGTCGAGCTGCTCGAAACCGCGCGCCAGGACCTTTCCGGCCCGGCACCTTCGATGAAGCAGCTTTCCGAAAACGGACACCGCGCCTACACGCGCATGAACGCCCGCTCGGGCGCGCGTCGCGAGTCGGTCTCCCCCATCAAGATCTCCTCGCGCCCGGTGATGCGCCTGCACCCCGGCGCCCCGGGGTGGGTGCAGCAGCTCAAGCAGATCGAGTCGCTCGGCGGGCGCGTCGAGGTGTTCTAACTACTCGTTCTCGCGGCGGCGGCCGACGAACATGTAGGCGCCGCCCGCGAGCAGCAGCAGGATGCCCAGGGTGATCACCGTGGTCATCGGCGTACCGGTCTCTGCGAGATCCCCATCGCGGCTGGACTCGGACGTGGAATCGGAGCTGCCCGACTTTTTGCTTACCGTCCGCTTGACCACGGAAGACTTCTTCGCCGCAGCGCTGGTGGAACGGCCGGTAGACACGCCGCCGGTCATGTTAGCGCGGCTGTAGCTCGGGCCAGGCGTGCTCGACGTGGTGCTTGTGCTCGTGCCGGTGCTCTTCGCGCCGCCCGGTTTCGCGGCCCCACCGAGTGCGCCACCGGCACCAGCGAGGGCGGCGAGCGGGCCGATGAGTGTCTTCATCATCGGCTCGACTTCCTTCATCACCTCGAGGATCTGCTGCGGCTTCGTCTTCTCCTTATTGGACTCGGAACGGCTCAAAACGATCTCGCCGGAGTTGTTGGAGCGGTCGAACACCAAGCGGCCGTTGTTGTAGCCATCCGGTGTCTCCTCCAGGGTGATGGAGACGTAACGCTCGTCGCCCTTCGGCAGCTCCGCCGTGGCCACGCCGTCCGCATCCGTGATGCCGATGATCTTCTTGTCCGCCTTCAGCACGGCACCTCCGACCGGGCTGCCGCCCTCGGTCACGACGGTGATGCGCACGTCCTTCTTCGGGTACTCGGTGGCGGTGGAGGTCTCCTTGCGCAGGCGGATCTGCTTGCCGTCCATGGCGCGATCCACAGTGAAGTACTCATTCCTGTGGCCTTTGGGCACGTCGCTCTCAGCGACCTTCAAAGTCACAGACTTTTTGCCCTCGGGAATGAGAATTTCTGCCTCACCATCCTTATTGGTCGAGGCCACCTCATCTCCGTCCTGGTCAACCAAGTCAACGTTCTTCAAACCGTCGCGCTCCGCGTCCACCAGCTTGATCTTGACCTTGGCCTCAGCCAGCTCGGCCGTCGTAGTCGTGGTCGTTTCAGTGGACTCCGGCGTGGTCGTCTCGGACTTATTGGTAGCCGTGTCAGTGTCCGAAACTTTCTCCGTAGGCGTATCCGTCGGTGTCTCCGTCGACGTCCCCTCCTCGTCCGCGTGGAACTGCACGCGCAGCGTGGTCTCGCCAGCGCTGACCGGGTGCAGCTCGCCGCCGGCGTCAACCTGCACGTCGCCGAGCTCGGCGGGCAATGACAGGCGCGCCTGCCCTTCGCGGTCCGTCTTGGCGTAGATGGAGGGATCCTCGTCCACGATGACGTCGTAGTCGCGCACGGCACGGCCGTCCTCGTCGGCAACGGTGACGAGCACGTCGCGCGGAGCTGCAGGTGCGGTGGTCTCTGTGGCCTCGGTGGTCTCAACCGGCGCAACGGGCGCGGCCGGTGCAGCGGGTGCCTGCTGCACGCTCGGCTCGGTGGCCACAGTGGGCTCGGTGAGCTGAGTCTGCGGCTGCGACGACTTCGGTTCAGCGACCTTGGAGGGCTCAGCGGCGGGTGTCTTCGCCTCCGCGGTCGTGGTCTGCGGCTGCGAGGACGGGCGGTACCAGGCACCCGCGCGCAGGCCAGCGAGGTTGAGGTAGTTCTCCGTAATGCTCTTGCCCTTGGCCGTAGCCACGAGCAGCGGGGTGGTGTCTACGTCCTTGACCTCGACGGTGCCCGCCGTATCGTTCGCGAAAACGAGGTTGCCCGCGCGGTTGGTGTACGCGTAGTGCAGCTCGCCCAGCTTGGAGGCGTCCACGCCACGCGCCACCTTCAGCGGGGCGGCGCTCATGCGGCCCGCCTCCACGTCCAGAGTCCACAGGTAGGGCTCGTCCTTGGTCTCGCCGGAGCTGACCGCGTAGAGAGTGTCCGCGTCGCCGTTGCTAATCGAGCCCCACGCGCGCGGCAGCTCCGCGTCGGTTGTGCCGTTGACCGCAAGGTCCTGGGAGTCAAACTTCAGCGGGCCGTCGAAGGGGGTACCGGATGCGTCCTTCGACAGATCGAGCGTGTGCAGCGTATCCCCAGCGTCCAGCACGAGGGTGCCGGTGCGGGTGAAAGCGGCGGAGGTGGTGGAGGGGTCCAACGCCCCGTCGACAAGCACCTTGCCCAAATCACGCAGCTCACCCGTGATTGGGTGGATGCGCAGCAGGTGGCCGGCGGGCTTGCCCGCCCCGCCCTTGGACAGGGCGTAGACGCGGTCATTGACCGGGTTGAGCGCGAGCGCAGTGTAGGCCCAGCCCGCGGACGCGAAGTGCGCGGCGTACGAGCCGGAACCGGCCGGGTCCTGCGGCGCGGACTTCGGTGCGAGGTCCGCCAATTGAGAGAGCAACGACGGCTGCTGCGCGGTAGCGACGGGGGTGATGGCGAACGTGCCAGCGACCGCCGCCGCGAGCGCGACGCAGCTCAGCTTTCCGGTGTGCTTGCTCAATGTCATGTGGTACCTCTCAGAGTTTCTGTGCACGGCTCAATCGGGCGCATCCAGCCCAAACCATTACTAATGTATCCGTGTTGGCAGCTGTTCTCAATACACAACGCCGCCAATTTTCAAGCTGTACAAACGCTAAAAGCCCGCCGCTTAGCGACGGGCTTTCAGACGTGCTCCCTGACTGGACGCAGAGTAGGCGCAGACTAGGCGTTGGCCGGGGAAGGCTCAGCCGCTGTCGTCAGCTCCTGGCTCTTCTCGCCGTCCTTATCCTTGTCCTTGCTGTCCTTGTCCTTGTCCGAGCTGCCGCCACCCTTGCTGCTACCAAGGTCCGCGCCGGACTCGCAGGCGGCGTAGGTCAGGCCAAGTGCCAGGGCACCGAGGCCGATGATGCCGACAGCCAGCACCGCGGCCGGGACGGCCGGGTCGATCTCCGCGAGCTGGCGTGAGATCTGGTTCATCCACGCCGGACGCTGGATGTTCAGGCTCGGCATCGCCTTGTTGAACTCGGCCGCCGCAGCGTTGAACTCGTCCTCGAACAGCACGGCCGCGCCGCCCATCGCCGCGATCAGGATGCCGATCGGGATCAGCCAGGTCGCCGGGTTAGACACCGAGGAAGTCTCGCTGATGCACTTGCCCAGCGAGCTGCCGTCGGCCGGCGGCTCCTCCGGGAACTCGAGCGGGCGATCGAGCAGGAGGTACTCAACGTTCTCCGTGTCGTTGTCGCCGCTGATCTTGAGTTCCTTTGTCTCCAGCAGCGCGCCGATGCCGTTGTCGTTCTTCTCCGGATCCAGCGGTTCCGCAAGAATCACGCCACCCGGGTTACGCATCTGCAGGATGTAGGCACCCTCGCGCACGCCCTTGAACTCGAAGCTGCCGTCGCTCAGGCTCGTGGTACCAACCGCAGGCTGGCCGTCGCGCGACTGCAGAGTGATATCCATGCCTCCGTACGGTTCGTCGCCGTCATCGAGCTTGCCGTTCTTGTTGGAGTCGATGTACAGCTTGCCCAGGAGATCGGAAACCGCAGGCAGAGCCGCGCCTTCCTCGACCACGATGTGGGCGTTGCCGTCGATGTTCTCCTTCGGGGAGATCACCAGCAGGCCGGAAGGATCGTCGCCGTAGTCCGGCTCCTCCTCGAAGATCCGGGAGCGCTTCGGCGCCGGCGGTGCCTCACCGGAGGCCTCCGCCGCGTTGTGGTGACGGATGCCCGGCTTCAGCGGAGGCAGCACGCCCTTGAACACGGCGCGCTCGCCCGGCAGCAGGGTGCCGGTGAAGCCCTTCGGCGGAATGATCTTCATTGGACGGCCCTTGCCCGGGTTGTCCGGGTCGAAGTCATCCTTGTCGCCCTCGTAGATCATGTCGGTGACCTTCACGTTCTCCATGCGGGTGGAACCGGTGTTGACCACCTCGTAGGTGAAATAGAGATCGCGGTCAGCCGCCATGCGGACGGCCTTCTTCGGGTCGCTCGCAATCTGCGCGTTGACCTTCTTCATCAGCGACATGTCCATGAAGGTGAGGTATGCCTCGTCCGGGGTGGAGGCGACCATGGCACCTTCAGACCCGTCCTCGTTCTTGAGGAAGCCGCGGGCGACTGCGATGTTTGCAAACGCTCCGCTGCCGTACGGCGGCTTCATCACCGCGGTAAAGACCTTGGTCTCGCCCGGCTGCAGCGTACCGTCCCAGTTCTCCGGTGCCTTGATCGCAGGGCCTGCAAAGGGGTCCTCAATCTTCACGTTGTGCACCGGCTCATCGGAATCGTTGGTCACCACGAAGCCGTAGATCAGGTCCTCGTTCGTCGGCAGACCCGGAGCATCCTCCGGCGTATCCGCGTCCCAACCCAGCACACGCTTCTTCAGGTCCAGGGTCTTCTCCGTCAGGTTCACCGTCGGCAGTGCGACGTCGTTCTTCGGACGGACCGGAATGTACATCGGATCCACCTCTTGGACACCCTCCGGGGTGAAGACCTCGACGACAGCGTCGCCCGGAATGACATCGAGCTTGTAGTTGCCGTTCTCGTCCACCGGAACTTCCTTGGTATCACCGTGGGAGTCGGTGACCGTCACAACCACGCCATCGATCGGATTGCCGTTGCCATCAACGACGGCACCCTTGATCTCCGAGCGCGGAGCCACGACGTTAATCACGCCCTGGTGTTCCGGCTTGTCCTTCGTCACGTTGACGTTCTTCGGCCAGCCCTCCGGCTTGTCCCAGCCCTCGGGCAGCTCGAGATCAATCTCGTAGTCGCCCTCCGGCAGCACATCGGTGGTAAAGCGGCCGTTCTCGTCCACGGTCACGGCAGGCAGGGTATCGATCGGGTTACCGTCCGGATCCGTGTCCGTACCCTTGCCGCGAACGATCACGGTAGCGCCCGGGATCGGCTCGTTCTTCTCGTCGACAAGCCAGCCGTTGATCGTGCCCGGCTCGCCCTTGTCGCTCTCGTCGAGCTTCTTCACCGACGACGGGGTCGTAATGCGCCCGACGTCTGTGGTTTCACCACGGTTGACCTCAACCGTCTTGTAACGCGGGGTGCGGTGGCCCTCGCCAGGCGTGACGATGAGGGTGTACTTGCCCTCCGGCACGTCCTCGACGACGAAGTTGCCGTTCTCATCAACGTTGATGTCGATGATGGTGCCGTCCTCGCCGCGCAGCTTCGCGGTCGTGCCCTCTACCGGCTCGCCGTTTTCATCGGCGATGCTGCCGGTGACACGCCCGGTCGGGGCGTCAGCCGGAGCCTCTGCCGAACGGTCCAGTTCAATAGGCAGATCCGTCGGCTCGCCGCGCTCAATGATGAGCGTGCTGTCCTGCTCCGGTGTGATGAAACCGCTATTGGCAGGCGGCGTGGTGCGCACGGAATAGGTGCCCACCGGCAACTGGCCTCGAGCCTCACCGTTCGCGTCCGTGACGTAGGAACGCTCGTCGTCGCCCTGCGACACCACAATGACCGCCTTAGCAACGGGCTTCTTCTGGTCCTTCGACCGAACAATCACGCGGAACGTGCCCTGCGGGGCCTCATCCTTGACCAGGTTGATCCGGCCAATGTCGCGGTTCTTTCCAGCCTCGACCTTCACGCGCGGCTGGCCTTCGGCCTTGTAGCCGTCTGCGCTGGCGATCACGGAGTACTCGCCGGCAGGCAGCTCCTTCGCGGAGAAGCGACCCTTCGCATTCACGGTCGCCGGGTAGGCCTCACCGGACTCGCGGTGCTTCAGCGCTACCGAAGCGCCGTCGACGACCTCGCCGGCGGTATCCAGCACCGCGCCGGACACGGATCCGACCTGCGGTGCCTCCGGCGTCTTGTTGACCTTGAAGTCTGCGGTTGCTGTCTTGCTGCGCTCGACAGGAACCTCCTGCGTCTCCGGTGCGTCGTAGCCCTGCGGCGCAGTCACCGCGACCTCATAGCGGCCAACAGTGCGGTTGCCCGCAGTGTACTTGCCCTTCGCGTTGGTGGTCACAGAAGTTTCCGCGCCGTTTTCCAGGTTGCGGATGCTCAGCTCGACGCCCTCGAGCGCGTTGCCTTCGCCATCCGTCACGGTGCCCTCGATGGAGCCAACGGTGGAAACCAGCTTGAGCTGGCCCAGGTCGACGCGCTCTGCCGCGCCGACCTCGAAGATCTGGTCCGAGTACGGCTCGTAGAACTCCGGCGACTGGACGCGCAGGGTGTGCGTACCTGCGGCTACCGGTACCTGGAATTCGCCCTTGCCGTTAACCGTAAGGGTCGTGCCCTCTGTCTCGCCGGCAGCCACAAGCGTCAGCGTCGCGTTGGTGATGGCCTTGCCAGTAACGGCATCCACCACTTGGCCGCGCAGCGTGCCCGCTTTCCGGCCCATGATCAGCGGGACCCTCTCCGGGAACTCGCCAGCCACGACCGTGAACTCGTAGGAGTCGCCCTCGTGGGTGTCGGTCCCCTCAACGGTGGCGGTGTAGGTGCCAGGCTTAACATCCTTCACCGAGAACGTGCCGTCCCCGCCCGTGGTCTCCGTCGCAATTACGGTGCCCTGCGCGTCGGTGATTTCAACCTCAACGCCCTCGATGACCTGGTGGGCATCGTCCGACACCTGGCCAGTCACCGTGCTCTTGCTTCGGTTCACTTCGAGCTGCGCGGTTGCCGTCGCGCCCGGCTCGACCGTAAACGCGCTGGCCGCGGCACCGTACTCCTTGGTCGGGGCAACCTCGACCCGGTAGCTGCCCGGGCGCAGGTTGGAAACCGTAAAGGTGCCCTCAGCGTTCGTGGTGACCTGCTCCTCAACGCCGTCGCCGTAGATGGTCACGCTCGCGCCTTCGACAGCCACACCTTCTTCGTCGACAACCTTGCCCTCCACGCTGCCGTCAGCGCGGCTGACACGGAGGTCGCGGTTGCCCTTCGCAGCAGGTTCGACCTGCGTGTTTTCCGACGCCGCACCGTACTTGTCGGTCCCGACTACCTCGACGAGGTACTCGCCGGGGCGGAGGTCCGCAAACTCGTACACACCGTCATCGTTTGTCTCTGCGGAGCCGATCTGCTTGCCTGCGGCGTCCTTCAGCACAACCTGCGCGCCGGAAACGGCCGCGCCGGTGTCGTCGGTGACCTTGCCGCCGAGGGAACCGTCGTTGCGGTTGAGCTCCAGATCGCCTGTCGACGCCGCGTTCGGACGCACCGTCACCTCGGTGGAGTCCCCACCGCGAGTATCAGTCGCATCGACCTTCGCAGTGAAGGTTCCCGGCGGGACGCCAGGAATAGCATACTTACCGTTGTCGTCAGTGGTGGCGGTTGCAGACCACACTTCCTTGTTACCGCTGCGGCGGTTGCCGTCGAGCTTGACGGTCGCGCCGACGACCGGAGCGCCGGCGTCGTCAAGCACGGTGCCCTCAACGCGGCCATCGGTCGGCGGCACGCCGACGTTCAGCGCTTCCCGGCTGTCCTCGACGATCGGGTTGAGATCGCCGGATGCCTGGCCGTACTCGTCGGCAGCAAGCACCTTGTAGGCGTAGCGGCCTGGCGGGACGTTCTCGATGCTGACATCGCCCTTGGCATCAGTCTGCTTTTGCTGCTTGAAGCCCTTACCCGTGACTTCGACCTTGGCACCCTGGATGGGTTTGCCCAGGTCGTCAAAGACACGGATCTGGTATGCGCCCTGGAAGCGAC
Organism: Corynebacterium imitans; assembly: GCF_000739455.1. Taxonomy (NCBI): domain Bacteria; kingdom Bacillati; phylum Actinomycetota; class Actinomycetes; order Mycobacteriales; family Corynebacteriaceae; genus Corynebacterium; species Corynebacterium imitans. Next base: position 135,642 of record NZ_CP009211.1, on the reverse strand, counting down.
GCACCTCGATGTTCTTTGTGGCCGTCTGGCCCGGGGCAACGTTGACCTCTTCGCTCTTCGCATCAGTGAGCGCAGTCTTCGCGACCGTCACCGTGTACTTGCCTGCGATGAGGTCGCCGAGCTCGTACTTGCCACCGGAAATGGTGACTTCCTTGTTGAACCCGTTGGGGCCGGTGACGCGGGCCTTGCCGTCAGCAAGCACCGTGCCATCATCGTCCTTCACGGTGCCGATAATCGTGCCGCGGTCACGAGCAACCTGGAGGTCGACGGTCCGAGTTTTTTCAGGCTGGATCTCGACTGACTTCGAGGCACTCGAGTACTTTTCCTGGTCGCTGCGGGCGACGGTAACCGTCACATTGCCCTTGCTCAGACCCTCAATTCGGTACTTGCCGTCCTTGCCAGTGGTCGCGCTCTTGTTGCCCGCCGTGACCTTGGCACCAGCAACCGGCTTGCCAAAGTTGTCGGTGACCGTGCCCTCCACGTTGCCAGGCTCGCTGGCCAGGGAGATGCTCAGATCGCCGGTCTTGCCCGGCTCAATGTTGACCTCGGCGGACTGCTTCTCCTTGTACGAACCCGGCTTGGCTGCGATGGAAGCCGTGTACGCACCGTGGTCGAGACCCATGATGGTAAAGCGTCCCTGGTCATCGGTCCTCGTGCTGATAGTCTTCCCGGTCGCCTTTTGCGTCACCGTGACGTCGACGTTCTTGAGCTGCTCCCTGTCCAACGTCACCAGGCCGGTTGCCGTCACCGTTTTGTAGACCATCTGCAGGCCGAAACGCTTGGATTCACCCGGCTTGACGTCGATGTTCGCGTCTGTCCTGCCGCCCTGGAAGCGGTCGCTCTCGACAACTTCGATGGCGTACGTTCCGGCCTCTACGCCAGCAAAACTGAAAGTACCGTCCTCGGAGGTCGTCGCTGTACTGACGACCCTCTCCTTGCCGTCCGCGTCCTTACCCCAAAGCTTAAGCTCGACATTCGCAGGTTTTTCATCGGAGCCTACGACGGAACCCCACCCAGAGAGGGTTGCCTTGTTCTTGCTTACCTTGAAGTCTTTCTCGGTATCGCGCTCCGGCTGGATATCCAGCTGACCGCCACCCGATCCATACGCTGTAGAGCCCTTCACCTCAACGGTGTAGGTACCCGGCTTCAGGCCCTCGAAACGGTAGTTGCCTTCCGCATCAGTTTTCACAGTCTTTTCGGCCTGCCCATTACCGCTGAGCTTCAGCTCCGCGCCGCTAACTGGATTGTTCTGCTCATCCAGCACTCGGCCCGTCGCGTTGCGGCGGTGGAGATTTACAAGAATCTGATCCAGGTTCTTGTTGTCACCCGGCTTCAAGGTCACCGATGCATTGGTGCCAACAGTCCGTTCAGTCGCCGCTACTTCGACGGTGTACTGACCGTCAGGGATGTTGGGGATATTGAAGTAGCCATTGGAATTCGTTGTTGTCTTAAGGCTGGCCCCCGAGAGAGTTACCTCGGCGTTGGGAACTGCGTTTCCGTCCTCGTCCTTCACCCAGCCGTACGCCGATGCCTTTTGGGCAGTCAGCGAAAGATCACGGTTCTCAGTTGCATCGTTCTTCAGCGTAAATGTCGAAGTCGTCTGCCCGGTAAAGCCGCGGGTGTCGCGGACTTTGAGCTTGTAGTCTCCGATTGGCGTGTCAGCGAAAGTAAACGTCTGACCGCGACGCACGGTCTTAGTTTCAACGACGTTGCCGTTTGCATCCAGGAGGTCAACTAGCGCCTCGCCTACAAAGCTCACGGGTGCGTTCAGCTTGCCCGTTACGGTGCCCAGCTTTGGCGTGACTTCAAAAGTCACAGAGCCATCAGGTCTCGAACCACTCGACCCGGGGGCCCTAACTCCTTCACCAAAAACAACAAGCGTGTCACCGCTCTCTACCGTAATGGTCTCGGGAAGCGTGAGCTTTAAGGACCTTCCGTCGCTGTGCCCTTTCGCAATCTCGTAAAGTTTGCCATCTTTCACTTCACGGCGGGCAATGTGTCTCTCCCTGTAATGCCTCTCAACCCAAACAAAGTATTTCTTATCCTCGGGAAAACTATTGCTTTCGTCCGTAGTAGCTGTGAAGATAAGTTCGTCGGCGGTGTAAGTCTTTGTCGCAGTGACCGTCACCGCTTTCCAGCCCATCTTCCCACTCCGGTGCATTTCCCGAAGCACGTCCGGAGTAGTGGAGGCATTGATATCCCTACTGGGCCAGGTATTGAGCGGACGTCTCCAATTTGCCTTGTATTCCATCTCATTGGCAGCCAGCTCCTGCGCCGCCGCGACAGGCAGAACACTCTCCCCTGTCGGCGTCGGAAGCGCAGGGACGGCCATGCCGCCAACTGCGAGCGAAAGTGCCGTCGCCGAAGCAATGACGGTCCTCTTCATTCCGGAAAACAGCCCGCGTGACGGCTTGGGGTTTCCGCGCATAGTTTTCTCCAATACGTAAGGTTGTACTCAGGCTTTTTATGAGAGCTGGGAAAATTCTTTAGAATCCCTATAGAGCCTAATGCCGTAGACAGGCGTATGCCAACTTTTGTACGTAAGTCCACTCTTAGGCTGCGCTAATATACTTTTCACCACCCAAAATGCCCCCGGCATGCGAAAACCCCGCCGAAGCGGGGTTTTCGTTCTGTGCGCCCGGAGGGATTCGAACCCCCAACCTTCTGATCCGTAGTCAGATGCTCTATCCGTTGAGCTACGGGCGCTTGCCGTCAAAGCCTTGCGTTGACAACGAAGAGATACTTTACACTGCAACGCTGCTAGCACCAAAACTCCATTGCAACACCACTTTTGGACCAAACTTCAGCACCATGTTCCGGGACTTCTGCAAAAGCGCGCGGGGAAGAAAGTTTTTCGCGATCCCTCTATTGAAATTGGCACGAAGGTGATAGAAACATTGAGGTAAGCGAAATCGGACGTTGGCAATTGCTCATCATTCGCTGCCCATCTACACATAAAGGAAGGTCACATGGCCATTTTCTCTCGCGGCGTTGCTGTAAGCGCCCTCACTCTCGCCCTTGTGGCTCCGTCGATCGTGGTGCCGCAGAGCATTGCTGAGGATCTAAGCACCGTCGCAACGACGACGGAAACCACCGCAAGCACGCCTACTGATGCAGACACAACTACCACCAGCCCGGCCGCTGAGCCGACTGTCATCGACTGGAACTCGCGCCATTTTGTGACATTTACCGGCGATGTTCCGGCGGTAGTAGACGGCTTCACCCTGCCAGCTGGCTCGTCCATCAAGGCGAAGGGCTCCGCTGTTTGGCACTGGAAAGTTGAAGCGAACGAGGACGGGACAGTGGTACTCGCCCGCCCGAACGCAAACACTTCCTTCACCGAAGGTGAAAAGGACGTCGCTGTCACTGTCACCTTGCCAGGTGGCAGGCAAATCGAGAACACCCTGAAGGTCAACGTAACTAAGCGCCCAGCAGACGCTCGGGAGACGGATCCCAACCTTGCACGTCGCTACGAGACCGAAAACTTCTGGAACGAGAACTCCGCTGCGGTCAAGGGCCTCAAGGTCGACCCGAACTACACCTTTGCCCCTACCAGCAACACCATCGCCAGCTGGGGCCTTGAGAATGACAACGGCACCCTCAAGTTGAAGCGCCCGCAGTCCGCATTGTCTTTTAAGAAGGGCGATGTGTCGATCCCCATCAAGATCACCCGTGGTGACGGCTCGTCCTATACCTCTACCTTGAACCTTTCGGTGATTGATGAGATGCCGAAGGCTGAGTGGGAGAAGGACCTGCCAGACTTTGGCGGAGTCTACGACGTTGACTTCGAGGGCAACATCACCAAGGTCATCGACGACTTTGATCTGCCAGAAGGCGTGTCGGTGGAAAAGAAGGGGCTCAGCCCACTGGGGTGGGGCGTGGCAACCCAGGCGGGGAGAATCCAGGTCACGGCACCGAATAACTTCATCCCCGGTGTCTTCACCATTCCGGTTGTGCTCAAAGACGGCAAGTCGGAAGTCGAGCGCACCCTGCGCATCAGCGCGAAGAACCCGGCCACGCCCAGTGGGACGATCGCTGACAAGGTCGCCGATTTCATTGGCAAGGTCGGTGGCGGTCTGCTCGGCGGGCTCACCGGCGGCGCAGGCGGCGCGGGCGGCGGCGGCCTGAACATCCTGTCCAACAACGGCAATCCGAACATCATCATCACGGACAACGCGAAGGCCGAGATCAAGGACAACCTGTCCAACAACGGCAACCCGATCATTACGGACAACGCCAAGGCCACCGTCGAGATCAAGGACAACCTGTCCAACAACGGCAACCCGGTGATTACAAATAACTTCAACCCGCATGACAACGGGAACAACAACGGCAGCCCGGATATCAAGATCTCCGATAACTTCAACCCGGTGGTCACCGACAACGCGAAGGTCGAGATCAAGGACAACGCCAACAACAACGGCAGCCCTGACATCAAGATTTCGGACAACGTCAAGATCTCCGACAACGCGAAGGCAACCGTCGAGATCAAGGACAACATCAATCCGCACGACAACGCCAACAACAACGGCAACCCGGAGGTGAACATCTCCGACAACGCCAAGGCCACCGTCGTCATCACCGACAACGCGAACGTCGACATCAAGGACAACGTCAAGATCTCTGATAACGCCAAGGCGGACATCAAGGACAACGTCAAGATTTCCGACAACGCCAAGGCGGATATCAAGGACAATGCCAACAACAACGGCAACCCTGACGTCAAGATCTCGGACAATGCGAACCCGAACGTCGACATCAAGGACAATGGCAACCCGGATGTGAAGATCTCCGACAACGCCAAGGCCACCGTCGTCATCACCGATAACGCCAAGGTGGACGTCAAGGACAACGCCAACAACAACGGCAATCCGGACGTGCAGGTCGAGGGCATCCCGGGCTCCTCCGGCGGCTCCTCCAAGCCGGGCGGCCAGGGCGGTCAGGCCGGCCCGACCGTGGACGCGAACGTTGGCCTGCAGGGCGGCTCTTCCGACCCGCGTTGCGTCGCCACCCTGATCGGCGTGGGCCTGCCGCTGCTGGCCATCATCCCGCTCGCGCTGTCGACCCAGCTCGGAACGCCCGGCCTGGGCGCTGTGGGTAACCAGCTGAGCCGCGCGCTTACCGACGCCGCACGTGCCGCCGGCACCACCCCGGAAGCCCTCGCTGGCATCGGCGGCGGTGTGCTTGGCCTGTTCGCGGCGATCGTCGCGATCGCAGGCGGCGCCAACTGCATCCCGAACGTCGACAGTGCCGCGGTCTCTCTCGGCTCGGCAAAACCTGCCCCGGTTGTGCCGACTGAAACGACCGTAGAGGCTACCCCCACCGAGGAGCAGTAGTCCGAGAAGACGACAAACCCCAGCTCACAAGCACTGTGATCTGGGGTTTTGTTGGTGCGCCCGGAGGGATTCGAACCCCCAACCTTCTGATCCGTAGTCAGATGCTCTATCCGTTGAGCTACGGGCGCAGTGGCGGAGACGACAGGATTTGAACCTGCGGCCCTCCGCAAAGAGGGCAACTCCTTAGCAGGGAGCCCCATTCGGCCGCTCTGGCACGTCTCCAGGCCTTTGCTCATCCTACCCAGTGCACCCGCGACTTCCAAATAGGGCCCGTATAGTGGGCCGCATGAAGCTCAACACTGACCTCAACGCCGGTGTCGCTACCCGCAGTGACCTGGGCCCCGCCGCTGCTGACCGCGCCGATTGGATTGTGTGGGCCCTCGCCGACATCGAGTCCTTTTCGCCCCATATGCTTCTCGACGCCCCCTTGTACCTCTCCCCCAAACACGCCGCACCCGAGCGCCAGCACACAGGCACGTTACTGCTCGGCGTCCCGCTCGGGCAGATCCCCGGCGCGGATCTAGAAGGCGTCGACCCTCGCCACCCGGGCGACGCCTCGGTCACCCTTGCCACGCCGCTGGCCCTCGCTGACGTCGCGTTCGTCGTCGGCGTCGAGCGCGCAACAGTGAAACGCTCGCAGGACGAACTACGCGGCACCGAGCTGTCACCGCAGTTCCATACCACCCCAGAGCTCTTCTAAGCCCGGCTAGACTGTGGGGCATGACACATCTTCCCCGCCCTGACATCGACGCCGACGGCCTGCTCGAGTACTCGGTCGTCTTCACCGACCGCTCGCTGAACCACATGTCGCAGAAGTTCATCTCCGCCGCCCAGGAGATGCTCTCGCTGCTGACCTCTACTTACGGTGCCGATTCGGCCGCGCTCGTCCCCGCGGGCGGCACCGGCGCGATGGAGGCGGTGGCCCGCCAGCTTTTCCGCGGCAAGAAGGTGCTCATCCTGCGCTCCGGCCTGTTTACCTTCCGCTGGAGCCAGATCACCGAGGCGGGCAAACTTACTGATTCCGTCCACGTGCTCAATGCGCAGCCGACCAGCCAGGATGCGCAGCCTGCTTTTGCGCCTCCGGCGTTGGAGGAGGTGCAGCGTGCCGTCGATAAGCATGCACCCGACGTGATTGTCACCGCGCACACGGAAACCGCCGCGGGCCTGAGCCTGCCGAACGACTACATCGCGGGCCTGGGAAGCATTGCGAAGGCGCACGGCGCGCTGTTCGTGCTCGACTGCATCGCGGCGGGCGCGGCCTTCCCCGACATGGCGGCGCAGGACATCGACGTGCTGGTCTCCGCGCCGCAAAAATCGTGGTCCGGCTCCCCCGGCACCGGTTACGTCATGCTCTCAGAGCGCGGCCGCGAGGCGGTGCTTTCCAGCGACTCGGACTCGTTCACCCTGGACTTAAAGAAGTGGCTCGCGATTTTCGACGGCTACCGCGCAGGCCAGGCCGGCTACCACTCCACCCTGCCCACCGACACGATCCTGCACAACCTGGAGGTCATGAAGGAGTCGACTGAGGTCGGCCTGGACACCCTGGCGAGAAACCAGGAGACACTCGGCCGACTCGTCCGCGAGGCTGCCTACGAGCGCGGCTACCGCTCCGTGGCGGCCGAGGGCTTCGAATCGAACGGCGTGGTCGTGCTGTACGCGAACAACCCCGAGCAGCAGTCGGGCGCGGCCTTCAAGCCCCATGGCCTGCAGATCGCCTCGGGCGTACCGCTGAAGATTGGGGAGGCGGAGGACTTTTCCACCTTCCGCATCGGCCTATTCGGCCTGGATAAATGGGCCGACCCGCAGGCCGCGGCCCAGCGCTTCATCGACGTGCTGGACGCGCTGTAAGTAGTTGGCGGAGACGAGGGGATTTGAACCCCTGGAGGTGTGACCCTCGCCGGTTTTCAAGACCGGTGCATTCGGCCGCTCTGCCACGTCTCCAACGGGTGCAAAGTCTACCGTATGGGCCCACCGACTCCGTTATCCTGGGTGGGCATGAAAGCAATTGCACTGACAGACCCAGATAATCCCCGCTCGCTCGCACTGACTGACGTGCCGGAGCCTTCGCTTGACGACGGCAGCGTGCTCGTCCGCGTCACCGCCGCCGGCGTCAACCGCGCCGACCTCGTCCAGGCGCAGGGCAAGTACCCACCACCAAAAGGCGAGCCGGAAACGATCGGCCTGGAGTGTGCCGGCGTGATCGTGGACCCGGGCACCACGGACCGGAAGCAAGGCGAGGAGGTCGGCTGCCTGCTCGCCGGCGGCGGCTACGCCGAGTACGTGGCCGTGCCGGAAGGCCAGCTCACGCCGAAACCCAAGAACCTGAGCCTGGAGGAGACCGCCGCGGTAGTCGAGGTCGCCTGCACCGTGTGGTCGAACCTGGGCATGGTCGCCGGCCTGCAAGCGGGCGACAAGGTGCTCATCCACGGCGGGGCCGGCGGCATTGGCTCCTTCGCCATCCAGCTGTGCAAGGCGCTCGGCGCAGAAGTCGCCGTGACCGCGGGCAGCGAGGAGAAGCTCGACTACTGCCGCGAGCTGGGTGCCGACATCGGGATCAACTACCGCACCCAGGACTTCGCGGAGGAGCTGAAAGGCTGGGCTGACATCATCCTGGACGTGGTCGGCGGCGCGTACCTGGAGCAGAACATCAAGTCGCTGGCTGTCGACGGCCGCCTCGTCGTCATCGCGCTGCAGGGCGGACCCAAGGGCACCCTTTCGCTGGGGCGGATGATGCCGCGCCGCCAGTCCGTCCACGCCACCACCCTGCGCGCCCGCCCACGCCCGATGAAGGCGCGCATCGTCGCCGACACCGTGGAGCACGTCTGGCCGCTCATCGAGTCCGGAAAGATCGCGCCAAACGTGACCAAGACCTTCCCGCTCGCCCAGGCATCTGATGCCCACGACTACCTCGATTCCGGCGCCCACACCGGAAAAGTCGTGCTCACGGTGGGTGAGTAACTTTTCGCCGAAAAGTTAGGCCAGCGACGCGACGGTGCGGATGAGCTGCTCGATGTCGGTCTCGGTGTTGAAAGGCCCGAGCCCGATCGTCACCGCGCCGCCCATTTCGTCGACGCCCATGTCGGTGAGCAGCTGGCTCGGCCGCGCCAGGGTCGAGACGATCCCGTGGGCCAAGAGCCGCTGGTGCACCATTGTCGACGGCACGCCCTGCACCCCAAACATCAACCGGGGAATCCGCTCAATCGCCGAGCCTTCCGCCGCCTCGCCGGACACGCCGACAATGTGCACGGCAGGCAGGGTACCCAAGAACGTATCCAGGTCCTCGCGCAGCCGGTCAAAGTAGGTGGCGGTCTGCCCCATCGAATGTGTCAGGCGGTTGCGGCGGGTGGGTCTTCCCTGAGCGCCTTCGACCAGCGAGGCGTAGTGCTCCACCACCGCGGGCACCCCGCCCGCCAGTCCCGCGGAAACCTCCATGTCGAGGGCCGCCGCGTCAAGGCGTCCAAACATCGCCTCGTCGCGGAAGACGAGCGCGCCAAGCTGCGGCCCGCCGAGCTCCGAGAGGTCAACGGCGAGGATGTCCGCACCCCAGGCGTCGAAGGTGATCGGTTTGTAAGGGGCGTAGGACGTGACGTCGACAAGCACCCAGGCCCGCGAGCGCTCCCGCACCCGCTCCACGATCTCACCCACGCCGATGATGGTGCCGAGCTCGGGGTGCGCGGCGGGTACGGAAACCAGGCGCGTCGCGCCGTCGACAAGCTCGGCGAACTGCCAGGCGGGCAAATCGCCCGTGGCGAGATCGGCCTGCGCAAACCTCGTGGGCGCGCCAATACGGCGCAGCTCCTCCGTCAACTGCGGGCGGTCCACCCGGTTGAGCACGAGCGCCGAATCGTGCCGGAAGAGGGGCTTGAGCGCCACCGCCAGCGACATATACAGCGCAGGCAAGCTCGGGCCGAGGACGACGCGCCCCGGGGTCGCCCCGACCAAGTCCGCGACCGCAGACCGCGCCTGCTGCACGTAAGACTCGCCCTCGGGACGCCCCAGCGAGACACGGGAGTGCGAACCCGAGCCCGGCTCCGGCGGCGCGACCGAGGCAGACAGGCGGAACGAGCGGGCCACCGCCGCGGACACCCGCTCCGGGATCTGCGGCGCATCATGGGCGTTGAGGTAGGTCCAACCGTCACCCAGCGAGGTGTACAGCCCGCGCACACTCGCAACATCGAACGCCACGGCCACACCCCTCACTTTGCATCGACGGTAGGAGAACGCACCCAATTATGCCCGGTTGTCCCCCGGCGCGCACACTGCCTGCTCCGGGGCGAAAAGCTGCAAAGCGGACAGTTGACGCTAGGGTGAGAAAGGTGCAGGACTTTCAACAACTCCGCGCGGACGTCACGCGCATGACCAGCGACGCAGACCACGACACCCCACCGTCGAAGTCGAAGACGATGGGCATGGCCTTCAACGACCTCGTTCGCGGCTGGGGCCAATACGAGCTCTGGCTGCAGCTGGGTTGGCAGGACATCAAGCAGCGCTACCGCCGCTCCACGCTCGGGCCACTGTGGATCACCATCGCCACCGGCGTGATGGCGCTCGCCCTGGGTCTGCTGTACTCCATGCTCTTCCAGATCGAGATTCGCGAGTTCCTCCCGCACGTCACCGTCGGCTTCATCGTCTGGGGTTTCATCTCCGGCTGCGTCAAAGACGGGGCGAACGTCTTCATCGAAAACGAGGGACTGATCAAGCAGCTACCCTCCGCCCTTTCGGTGCACGTCTACCGCCTGGTGTGGCGCCAGTTGCTGTTCTTCGCCCACAACATTGTCATCTGGGTGCTGCTGGTCATCATCTTCCGCATCCCGCTGACCTGGCAGACGCTGCTCGCCGTGCCCGCCATGCTCTTGCTCGTGCTCAACGGGGTGTGGGTGACCATGCTCTTCGGCATCATCGCCACCCGCTTCCGCGACGTCGCCCCCCTGCTCGAGGCGCTCGTGCAGCTGCTGTTCTACGTCACCCCGATCGTGTGGACGACCCAGACGCTGAAGGAGCAGAGCGGTGAGGTGGCCCAGCGCGCCCTGCTCGCAGAGATCAACCCGCTCTACCACTACTTGGAAATCGTGCGCGCCCCCATGATCGACCAGCCGGTGGCCGCCTACCACTGGGGCATCGTCGGCATCTGCACCCTCATCGGCTTAGGGATTACCCTGCTGGCGATGCGCCAAATGCGCTTCCGCGTGCCGTACTGGGTCTAAGAAGGAGTCCACAAATGGTTTCTATCGACACCTACAACGCCTGCGTCGACTTCCCCATCTTCGACGCTAAGTCCCGCTCGCTGAAGAAGGCCGTCATGTCCTCGGCCGGCGGCAAGATTGGCAAGAACGCCTCCAACACCGTCGTCGTCGAGGCGCTCAAAGACATCAACCTCCACCTGCGCGAGGGCGACCGCGTCGGCCTCGTCGGCCACAACGGCGCCGGCAAGTCCACGCTTTTGCGCCTGCTCTCCGGCATCTACGAGCCGACCCGCGGCGTCGCCGATGTGCGCGGCCGCGTCGCGCCCGTCTTCGACCTGGGCGTGGGCATGGACCCGGAGATCTCCGGCTACGAGAACATCATCATCCGCGGCCTCTTCCTCGGCCAGACCCGCAAACAAATGAAGGCCAAGATGGACGAGATCGCGGAGTTCTCCGAGCTCGGCGACTATCTCAGCATGCCGCTGCGCACCTACTCCACCGGCATGCGCGTGCGCCTCGCCCTCGGCGTGGTCACCTCCATCGAGCCAGAGATTCTGCTTCTCGACGAGGGCATCGGCGCCGTCGACGCCGCCTTCATGGCCAAAGCACGCGTCCGGTTGGCCGAGATGGTCGAGCGCTCCGGCATCCTGGTCTTCGCCTCGCACTCCAACGACTTCCTCGCCCAGCTGTGCAACACCGCCCTGTGGGTGGACAAGGGCGAGATCCGGCAGGCGGGTCTCGTCTCGGACGTGGTGGGTGCCTACGAGGGGCCGGAAACCGGCGAGTACGTCGCGGAGCTGGTGGAGCGTTTCCACGGGGACCGTCGATAAGCTGCAGGCAATCTAATCGGGGACTGCATCCAGCAGCAGTTCTGCTTGTTCAAGCTCGTCACTGGTTCGCAGCCCTTCCAGGAAGGACGCCAAGTCGCGGTCAAGCATTGCCGCAAGATCCATGTACGCGTCGAAGCTTTCCCGCGGGCTCAAGCGGTGGTTGGTGCCGGTAATCGGAACTCCCGACAACACTAGCGGCTCATGGTGGGCGACCCGGTTCCGAATTTTCCGCACCGGGAGCACCTTGTGATACACCCATTCCCGCGTGAGTCCCTGAGACGAGAAATTCGGGTCTTGCACTCTGGCAAGCTGCCTCGCGCCAGGAAAAACTTCCAACAAAGCAGCGCTATCCCAAATCTGATCATGGTCGGCTCTCTCAAATGGAGCAGCAAGCCCAGTCCCGCCACCTTTGTCCAACATGTTGGTCCATGTTCTGAACATCGAGGCCGCGACGATACGGCTGCCCAGTGTGGCCCCTCGCACCACCTGCTGCGCCGTATATCTCCGTGGCAGTGAGTCCCATGCTTCGCTGATGTTGCCGCGAACTCGCGCGTCGAAACCAACTTCAGCCCTGGCGTACCAGTCCGAGCCAAACTTTTCGGCCAAAAGTCGGTTGATGGCGTTTCGCAGCGCAACCTCGATAAATGCAATGTCGCGGAAAAACGCACTCGCGAGTTTACGGTCCACTAGGTACAGCTCCAGAGCTGCTTCCTCCGCGTGGAACATTCTCTCCAAGTATGGTTTGAGTCGCTCGTCCGAGATCCATTCTTTCTTAAAATGAGCTACTCCCACTTTTCCCCCAAAAGTATTGCTTAGTTTCGGTCACCAGCTTATACTCAAACCCGTATTCCCCTCTCACGCATAAGTCACCCGTTCAGCGGAATGGCTGTGGAGGGGTTTTCTCTTGCGATAAGGCACAATGAAACACATGACTTCCACCCCGCAACCTCTCCATTCCAGCGGGAGCACCGCTGCCGTGATCGTGACCCATAAGCGCGTGGACCTGCTGCGGCACTCGCTGGAGCAAGTGGTGCGCCAGACGCACCCTGTGCAGTGGGTGATCGTGGTGGACAACGGGGCGGAATCACAAGTCAAGGAACTGCTGGAAGAGCTCGCGGGGGAGCGCGCCGTCTACCTGCCCAGCCACACAAACCTGGGCGGCGCGGGCGGTTTCGCCTACGGGTTCCTCCACGCGCTCGCGCTCGGCGCGGACGCGATCTGGTGCGCGGATGACGACGGCCGCCCCGCCGACGAGCACGTCCTTGCCGAGCTCTACCGGGTAGCTCAAGCACACGAACTGCACGAGGTCAGCCCGATCGTGGCGAATATCGACGCCCCCGAGAAGCTCGCCTTCCCACTGCGTCAGGGCACGGTGTGGCACCGGCGCGTCGATGAGCTGGAGGGCGACTTCCTCCCCCAGTACGCCTCACTGTTTAACGGCGCGCTCATCTCCGCCCGCGCAATGGAGCGCATCGGCGTGCCGGACTACCGCCTGTTTATCCGCGGTGACGAGGTGGAGTACCACCGCCGCCTCGCTCAGTCGGGTTTGAAGTACGGTACGGCGCTGACCACCAGCTACCTGCACCCGGACGGCTCCGGCGAGTTCCACCCGATCATGGGCGGGCGCGCGCACGCACAGTGGCCGGACAACCCCACGAAGCGCTACTTCACCTACCGCAACCGCGGCTACATCATCAACCAGCGGGGGATGAAGAAGATGCAGCTGCAGGAGGTAGTTCGCTTCGGCTGGTTCTTCCTCATCGAGCGCAAAAACCCGCGGGAATTCTTCCAGTGGCTCAAGCTTTTGCGCCGCGGGGCGCGCGAGGACTTCCGACGCCCCTAGCGCGGGTCCTGCTCGGCGATGATCTTTGTTTCTTCCTTAAAAATCACGCGGCGCTGCAGCACAAAGTTCGTCACGGTGGCCACGCCCTGCGCGATGACGAAGGAGACGCCGTCCTTCCACGGGTTCGTGTCGATGCCCATGGCGATCAGCGGGCCCTCCGTCCAGCGATACAGCAGGAGCTGCACCACAAAGGTCACCGCGTAGAGGAAGAAAACCGCGCCCGCCTTCTTGGCGTTGACCTCGGCCTGGAAGGCGAATTTGGAGTTGAGCAGGTAGGCGGTCAGCGTGCCGAAGACCCAGCCGACGGCTTTGGCCATATCGCGCTGGGTGCCGACAAGCTCGGTGAGCGAATACGTGATGCCAAAGTCAATGACCGCGCAGCCGATACCGATGATCAAAAACGGCACGAGCTGCTTGAATACTGCGGAAGAGGAAGACACGGGCGCTTAGTCTACCCGTGGAGCAGCTCGCGCAGAATTTCCAGCCGGTCAACCGCTGACAAATCTCCCACGAACGCCTCGCCCGCACGGCTCAGCGTGAACACCTCGTCGGCGTCCGTGTCCTCCCAGCCCAGGGCCCGCATGAGGCTGAGCACCAGGCGTCGCGTCGTCGGACAATCCTCGAAGCACGCCATCGCCAGCACGTGTACCCAGAAAGCATCGCTCGTTTTGCTTCTCGACGCCGGAACGAGCCCCGCCAGCCGCGCCCGCTCCCCCGCAGGCAAGGTGCGCTCCCCGTCTGCGAGCACCTGCAGGAGCGGCACGAAGTCGAAAGACTCGGCGCGCCTGATGACGTCGCGCACCTCGGGTCGCACCGTGCTTCCTGTCAGGTCTAGGTCCACCTCGTTGCCGGCGAAGGAGCCGTCGCCGGCGACGCAGACGGGGCCGTCGCTGCCGCCGGGGTAGACGTCGGCAAGCAGCATGGTGAACTGCCACAGGCCCCAGGTGAAGGTGGCGGTGTCGCCGGGGGACGTGAGGACGTCGACAAGCAGGCCCTGGCTTGGCGAACCGACCGTCTCCGTGATGCCGAAGAGGGCAGCGACGAGCTCGCGGCACTGCTCGATCGTGGTGGACGAGTCGAGGCCGACCCAGCGGTAGACCTCCTCGTCGGAGGTGAGCGCAATACGCACCATGAGCGTGGCACCGGGTGAAAGTTGAATCACCGGCGCCAGGTGCTCCGTATATAGCGTGCTGCCCATGGCGCCCACAATAGAGGTTTTTCGCGCGCGCTATGGTGAGTCGCATGAGGAAGCACTACAAAGGCGACGACCCGGACGCAATCCACGAGGCAGCTCAGCGCGTCGACGCGCCCCTGTCGGATTTCATGGTGCGGCTGTTCGTCGAGGAGCTGCCGTTCGTGGATTCGGTGGGCCGCGGGCGCATCTACGAGCTGCTGCGCGAGCACAAAGAGGCAGGTAAACCCGTCATCACCTCGCAGGAGGAGCTGCCGGAGGAGATCAGGCAGATCATGGATCTCTAAAGAATCTGTCTAAGATCACACCTTTCAATACCGGAAGTTCCACGCGTTGTGGGTAGGCTCGAACACGAAGAAGCTTTTCCACCTTTAGTTTGATCAGAAGCGGAGATATGGAACTTCACACCGAACTGAAATCCCTCTACGGCTGGGGCCGCACCGCCCCGTCGACGGCGCACGTCGTCTCCACCCCGGACGTGGACACCATCGCGAAGGCCGTGCAGGTCGCGGCCGAGAGCGGCCGCGGCGTCATCGCCCGCGGCATGGGCCGCTCCTACGGCGACCCGGCGCAGAACGGCGGCGGACTGGTCGTCGACATGCAGCCGCTCAACCAGATCCACTCCATCGACCCGGACACCGGCATCGTGGACGTCGACGCGGGTGTCACTCTGGACCAGCTGATGAAGGCCGCGCTGCCCTACGGGCTGTGGGTCCCCGTCCTGCCCGGCACCCGCCAGGTCACCATCGGCGGCGCGATCGGCCCCGATATCCACGGCAAGAACCACCACTCCGCCGGCTCCTTCGGCGACCATGTGCTCTCCATGGAGCTTTTGGTTGCCGACGGGCGCGTGCTCCACCTCGAGCCAGAGGGCGAAACCTCTGAGCTGTTCTGGGCCACCGTTGGCGGCATGGGCCTGACCGGCATCATCCTGCGCGCCCGCATTCAGATGACGTTCACGGAGACCGCCTACTTCATCTCCGACACGGTGCGCACCAACACGCTCGACGAGACGATCGAGGAGCACTCCCACGGCCAGGAGGAGGGCTACACCTACTCTTCCGCGTGGTTCGACGCGATCTCCGCGCCGCCGAAGACGGGCCGTTCCACCATTTCCCGCGGCTCGCTGGCCACCCTGGACCAGCTCAAGGAGTACGCACCGAAGCTGGCGAAGGACCCGCTGAAGTTCAAGGCCCCGCAGCTGATGACGGTGCCGGACATCTTCCCGTCCTGGACCATGAACAAGCTGACGCTGTCCGCCATCGGCGAGGCGTACTACATGATGGGCTCGCCTTCGAAGAACGACATCCTGAACCTCACGCAGTTCTACCAGCCGCTCGACCTGATCGGCGAGTGGAACCGCGGCTACGGCTCTGCCGGCTTCCTGCAGTACCAGTTCGTGGTGCCCACGAACGCGGTGGAGCCGTTCAAGGACATCATCTACCAGATCCAGTCCTCGGGCCACTACACGGCGCTGAACGTGTTCAAGCTGTTCGGCGAGGGCAACCGCGCGCCGCTGTCCTACCCGATGAAGGGCTGGAACGTGTGCGTGGACTTCCCGATCCGCGATGGGCTCAACACCTTCCTCGACCGCCTCGACGACCAGGTCATGGAGTTCGGCGGCCGCCTCTACCTGGCCAAGGAGTCCCGCACCAGCGCCGAGAAGTTCCACAAGATGTACCCGGAGCTCCCCGGCTGGCTGAAGACCCGCAACGAGATCGACCCGACCGGAGTGTTCGCCTCCGACATGTCCCGCCGCCTCGAGCTGCACTAGAAAGGAACCCCAATGCTGAACGCAGTTGGCCAAGCCCAGAACATCTTGCTGCTCGGCGGCACCTCGGAGATCGGCCTCGCCATCGTCACCGAGCTCGCCTCCCGCGGCGGCAACCCCACCGTCACCCTCGCCGCGCGCAAGGGCTCGCCGCGTATCGACGCCGCGGTGCAGGAAGTCTCCGCCGCCGGTGCCTCCAAGGTACGGCTCATCGACTTTGACGCCACCGACTTTGACTCCCACCCGGGCGTGATCGACGCCGCCTTCGAGGACGGCGACGTCGACGTCGCGATCGTGGCCTTCGGCACCCTGGGCGACCAGGAACAGCTCTGGCAGGACCAGGCCGCCGCCGTCGCCTCCGCACAGACGAACTACACCGCCCCCATCTCGGTTGGCGTACTTTTGGGCCAAAAGTTTAAAGCCCAAGGTCACGGCACCATTATCGCGATGAGCTCGGTGGCCGGCCAGAAGGTCCGCCGCTCCAACTTCGTCTACGGTGCCTCCAAGGCCGGCATGGACGGCTTCTACCTCCAGCTCGGCGAAGCACTGCGGGATTATGGCATCAACGTCACCGTGGTCCGCCCGGGCCAGGTTCGCACCAAGATGACCGAGGGCCTCGACGAGGCACCGCTGACCGTGGACAAGGAAGAGGTCGCGCAGGCCGCGGTGGACGCCGCGCTGGGCGGCAAGTCCAACGTGTTCGTCCACAAGCTCTTCGGCCCGATCTCGCTGGTACTTAAGGCGATCCCGGCGCCGATCATGCGGAAGCTGAGCTTCTAGTCGTTTGACCGGCCGGTTTCCGCGAGCACCTTCTCGCGGAGCCGGCCGGAAACAACAACGGCACCAACACAGCCGACCAGGGCGAGCGCGATGAGCGCGCCGAAGAACAGTACGGTTGCGATCCCGTCGGGCGTTGCCCCGACCATGGCCAGGCCGACGAGCGCGCCTTGCCCAAATCCCAGCAGCGCTGCGACCACCATCGGCACCCCAATTTCGCGCACCGCAACTTTTGTGTGAAAAGTTGGTGCCGCACCGATGAAGTGGAGCGACTTGGTCAGCTGCTTCTGCTCCACCACCGCGAGCGCCTGCGTCAGCAGGGTGAACAGCACCAGCAGGATCGCGCCGAAGAGCACCGTGATGGCGATGCCCTTGGGCAAATCTTGCACGATGAGCGCCTCCTCGGGGGCCACCTCACTTTCCGCAATGCCCTGGAACGCCCCGGCCACCCCGGCGGTAAACGCGACGAAGAACAGCGCGCTGCACCTGCGCCACGTGTTCTTTGCGCCGCGGCCCACTCGGCGCGTCGCTACGTAGTTGTACGCGCCTGGGATTCGGTAGCTGAAGCGCGCCACAATCTGGATCACTCCGACGGCGATCAGCGTATTCACCACCAAGAACCCGATGAAGACGACGAGCGCCACCAGGACGTCCACGAAATCGGCCTCCGGCGCGACCGGGTGCCGAGCAAGCCAGGTGTACAGCCCGATTGCTGCGGCGACGGCGCACACGGTCGTGATTGCCTTCTGCCCGGGGTGCGGCACGCGCTTGGTCACGCCGAGCGGTGTGACCGCCACCTGCTGCAGCGCGCGCCACACGGAACCCGCGGCGAGCAGCGCGACGGCCGCCCACGCGATCGGCACGACCCACCAGGTGAACATTTCCCAGGTACCGATCTGCGTCCCCTGAAAGGAAAGCGCTGACCAGGCTGGCACGCTCGCTAGGTACGCCACCGTACCGATGCTCAGCCCAACGAGGGCCCTGCGCAGCGCCTCCAGGATCATCATGCCGCGTACCTCACCTGCGGTCGCGCCGACGAGCCTTAACACCGCGAGCTGTTGCTCGCGCCCGCTCAGGTCCGCCCGCGCCGCCTGTGTGAGCAGGGTGAGCAGGGTGGGGACGAGCAGCGCGCACGCGAAGAGTGCGAGCCCGATGTAGAGCAGCGGGATGTCGATGTCGCCGCCGAGGTTCGGGTATTGCCTGTCGCGCTGAACAAACATCCAGGTGCCGCCGGCGAGTGTGCACAGCATCCACGTGGCCACCGCCAGCGCGGCCACGGAGAGCTTTCGCACCCAGCGCTCGCCGGAGCCCCTTTGAGAAGAGGCCTCTTTGGAGCGGACCCTCGTTGCCGTCATCAGTGTGGTCGCGCTCATGCTGCCACCTCCGAGTGGATCAGGCCGTCGCGAATCTCGATGCGCCGGTTGCACCAGGCCGCGATCTTCGGGTCGTGCGTGACCAAGACCAGGGTGACGCCGAACTTTTGCGCCACTGCGACGATCTCCTGCATCACCTCGTGCCCGGTCGCCTGGTCGAGGGCCGCGGTCGGTTCGTCGGCGAAGACCACTTTCGGCGGACCCGCCAAGGCTCGTGCAATCGCGACCCTCTGCACCTGCCCGCCCGAGAGCTGGCCTGGAAACCTTGAGACAAAGTTCCCCAAGCCGAGCCTCGTAAGCATTTCCTCGGCCTGCTCGTGGGCGTCTTTCCTCGGGGTGCCGCGCATGATCTGGGGCAGCGCGACGTTTTCGGTGGCGGTGAGCTCGGGCAAAAGCTGTCCGTCCTGGAAGATGAAGCCGAAGTGGTTGAGGCGGAGTGAGGAACGCGCGGCGTCGTCAAGCGCTGCGATGTTTTTGCCTTCAAAAAGTACCTGCCCGGAGTCTGGGGTGAGCACGCCGGACATGCAGTGCAGCAGCGTCGACTTGCCGGAGCCTGATGGTCCCATGATGGCCACGGATTCGCCGGCGGGCACGTTCAGGCTCACGCCTTCGAGCACGCGTTGTTGGGTGAATGATTTCGTGATGTCTTGCAGTTCGAGCATGCTTCCATTCAACTTTTGGCCGAAAAGTTTCACCATGGTGCTCGCGCCCGAAAACGGGTAGTGCTAGCACTACCTCGCTAGTCTATGCATCTATGAGGTGGAGAAAACGAGCCAACCACGAGGAGAGTGCAGCGAAACGCGTGCACCAGCTGACGGCGTCTCGTCGCAAGATCGCCGAGGCGTATGAGGTGGAGCGGCTGCGCATCGAGCGCGACCTGCACGACGGCGCGCAGCAGCACTTCGTCGCCGCCGCGATGAAGGTCGGCGAGGCAAAGCTCGATGCTGAGGGGAGCACCCTCGCGCTTCTCGACGCCGCCGCCACCGACCTCAAGCGCGGCCTCGAAACCCTCCGCCGCACCGTCCACGGCATCCACCCCACCGAGCTGACCGACCGGGGACTCGTCGCCGCCGTGGAAACTGCCGCTTCCCAGTACGGCCCCCACGTGCGCGTCCGCGCGCCGCACCCGCTGCCCGCGATCGACGCGTCCGTGCTTGCCGCCGCCTACTTCTTCACCACCGAGGCGCTCACCAACGCCGCGAAGTATGCGGAAGGACACCCAGTGAACGTCCTCATCACCTGCGACGACACGCTCAACGTGGTCGTCACGGATCAGGGCGACGGGGGCGCGGAGTTTCTCCCCGGCCGCGGCCTCGACGGGATGCGCGAGCGCGTCGCCGCGTTCGGCGGCACTCTCGAGCTGAACTCGCCGGTCGGCGGCCCAACGACGGTTGCGGCGCGCATCCCGCTGCTGCTCTTCCGCGGCGAAAGCGGGGTGGGCGCGTGAAGATCGTGGTTGCAGACGACTCTGCCCTGCTGCGCGAAGGCGTCGCCGGTCTGCTCACCCGGCGCGGCCACGACATCGTCGGGGAAGCTTCAAGCGCCGACGAGCTGATCTCGCTTATCGACGCCGCGCCCCTCCCCGACCTTGTCATCACCGATGTCCGCATGCCCCCGCACATGCGCGACGATGGACTCACCGCGGCCCTTCAGCTCCGCCAACGCCACCCGGGCTTAAACGTGCTGGTCCTGTCGCAGTACGTGGCCGCGCCCTATGCTCGCGAACTTTTCGGCCAAAACTTTGGCGGCGGCACCGGCTACCTTCTCAAGGACCGGGTCGCCGAGGTTGCCGACTTCATCGCCACTTGTGAGACCGTCGCCGACGGCGGGGTAGTCATCGACCCGGAGGTGGCCAGTTCGCTGATGCACACCAGCGCCCCGTGGCTGCGCGAGCTTTCTCCGCGGGAGCGCGAGGTCCTCGAACTCATGGCGGAGGGGCTGTCCAACGCCGACATTTCGGCCAAACTTTTCCTCTCTTCGGCGGCCGTGGCCAAGCACGTCTCCAGCATCTTCTCCAAGTTGGGGCTCACCCCGGACGAGGACAACCGGAGAGTCCGCGCGATCCTGATGTTCCTCTCCGAGCGAGGTGTGGACTAGTGGCTCACCGAGTTGTGCGAAACTAGAGGGCATGACCACGACAGCTACCGTTGAGGAGACCCCGGAGGGTCTGCGCACCACTGGCTACGCCCCGGATCCGCTTTCCGCGCAGCAGACTCTCATTCGCACGCTTCTTGCTGGCGGGCTCGGTGCGCTTATCACCACGCTCGTCTGGTTCGTGCTGCACTCGGTGTCCCTGCCCGCCTACAACACCTCCATGGCGATTCGTGCGCTGTCCTCTGCCGGCTCGCTGATCGTGCTCATTGTGAGTCTGGTCTGCGCGGTCCTCTGGCTGCGCGGCACCCGGAAGTGGTTCAACGGCATCATCATGCACCTCACGGCCCCGGCCCTGGTGGTCACCGCGCTGGGGATCCCGCTGTCCGCGACCCGCCTGTGGCTCGACGGTATCCAGGTAGACCAGGGATTTCGCACCCAGTTTTTGTCGCGGATGACGGAAACGGCCGCCAACGCGGACATGAACTACGTGGACCTGCCGTCCTTCTATCCCATTGGCTGGTTCTGGCTGGGTGGGCGCGTGGCGGACCTGCTCGGCGTGCCGGGCTGGGAGGTCTTCCAGCCCTGGGCGCTGATTACGCTGGCGGCGGGCGCGGCGATGCTAGTGCCGGTGTGGCAGAAGATTGTCGGCTCGCTGCCGATTGCCTGCGCGATCGCCACCTTCACCACCGCGGTCGTGCTGACGGAGACGCCGGATGAGCCCTACGCGGCGCTCGTCGCCATGTTCTTCCCCGCCGCCACGGTGATTACGTACCGCGCGCTGCTCGGATCACGCAACGCTATCATCTTCATGGCGCTCTACCTGGGAATCTCCGCCAGCTTCTACACGCTATTTACCGCCATTGCCGCGCTATTTGTGGTGACGATGGCGTTTCTGGTCGCCTTCCTGACCACCAGCGATGCGCGCCCTATTATCCGCCTGCTGATCATCGGCGTGTCCTCCTTGGCGGTTGCCGCGCTGACCTGGTGGCGCTATATTTTCGCGGTGCTTTCGGGCAACTACGAGGTCCAGTCCACGGCGAACCACTTCCTGCCGGAGGAGGGCACCGTCTTCCCGCTGCCCTTCTTCTCCTTCTCCATCATTGGCCTGCTGTCGCTGCTGGGCATGATCTTTATCGTGATGCGCGCCGGCGAGCGTGAGGTGGCGTCGCTAGGCGTAGGCGCGATCGTCTGCTACGTGTGGTGCCTTGCCTCGATGGCGGCGACGCTGCTCGGCACTTCGCTGTTGGGCTTCCGCGTCGAGGTGCTGATCATCTTGCTGTTCATCACCGCCGGCATCCTCGCGGTGTCCGACATCATCCTGGTGGGGCTGGACTACTTCTTCCCCTCCCGCTTCAACCTTGCGACGAATCAGACCATTATCGCGATCATCGCGATTGTGGTGACGTCCGCTTGCCTGCATTACGTGCAGCAGATCCCGTCGGAAAACGAGTCCCACATCGACCAGGCCTACGCCGACACGGACGGCTACGGCGAGCGCGCCGACCGCTTCCCGCCCGACGCCGCCCAGTACTACGGCGAGATCACCGAGCTGCTCACATCCCACGGCTACCAGCCGAACGAGGCGGTGATCTACACCGACGAGATTAACTACATGGCGTATAACCCCTACTTCGGCTTCAACGCGTTTACCAGCCACTACGCCAACCCGCTCGGCGAGTTCGATCTGCGCAACGAAGAACTCATCGCCTGGTCGCAGCTGTCCTGGGACGACCCGGAGACGCTCACAGAAGCCATCGACGACTCCAAGTGGGCCCCGCCCGTCGCCTTCATCTTCCGCGGCGACGTCGAGGAGCCCGGCGAAGGCTATAAGACGCACGTGGCGCACGACATTTTCCCCAACGAGCCGAACGTGCGCTACGAGGGCCTGTTCTTCAACGCGGAAGCCTTCGATAACGACGAGTGGGACGTGGAACAGATCGGCCCGTTTGCGGTAGTGGTGCGTACATAACGGGGCAGTCACAGTAAGGTGACTTCACGTGGCAACTGTTACTGATGTGCAATCCAAGGCTCCCCAGTCGCTGATTAACACGGCGATTGTGTCGGGCATCCTCGCCTTCGCGCTGCTCGTCCTCACCCCTTTCCTGCCGGTCAACCAGGTCCAGTCCAAGGTGTCCTGGCCGCAGAACGATACGGTGGCGTCGGTAAACGCGCCGCTGATCTCGCTGGCCCCGCAGGACGTGTCGCTGACGATCCCGCTCAGCGCCGTCGATGAGCTGCGCGAAGGCCAGTCGACCATCCTGTCGACGCTGCCGGAATCCTCCGAGGACGCGACCTACCGCGGCCTCTTTGTCACCTCCCCCGACGGCGGCCTGGTGGTCTCCGCCCTCGACGAAGTCGTCTTCGAGCTCAGCGCCGAGGAGGTCGGCGCCCTGCCGCGCGAGGCCGTCCTCGAGGTCCGCCAGACCAACGAGGGCATGACCGTCGCCATCCCGGGCACCACCTTCGTGGAGGAGTCCGAGGATGACTACCGCCCGCAGTTCACCGGCCTGTACACCGAGCTCAAGCCCGAGGCCTCGGGCATGCTTATCGACGCCGGCCTGCACGCCTCCGTCGACATCAACTCCCGGTTCACCTCCTCGCCCACCCTGGTCAAGCTCATCGCCATGTGCGGCGGACTCATCGCCGCGCTGATCGGGCTGTGGGCGCTGCGCCGCCTGGACCGCTACGACGGGCGCAACCTGCCCGCCTTTGGTTCCCGCTGGCGCACCTTCACCGCGCTCGACGGCGTGGTCGTGGCCATCCTCGGCTTCTGGCACGTCTTCGGCGCGAACACTTCCGACGACGGCTTCCTGCTCACCATGGCGCGCGTGGCCACCGAGTCGGACTACATGGCGAACTACTACCGCTGGTACGGCGTCCCGGAGGCCCCCTTCGGGTCTCCGTTCTACGACATACTCTCACTGCTCTCGTACGTGACCACCGCGTCGATGTGGATGCGCCTGCCAACGCTCGCCGCGGCTCTGTTGACGTGGTGGATCCTCTCGCGCGAGATCCTGCCGCGCCTGGGCACTGCAGTAGCTGACCGCCGCATGGCGCACTGGACGGCCGCCTTCATCTTCCTGGCCTTCTGGCTGCCCTACAACAACGGCACGCGCCCGGAACCGATCATCGCGCTCGGCATCATCACCACGTGGGCGCTGTTTGAGCGCACCATCGCCACCGATCGCCTCGCCCCCGCCGCGTGGGGCACGGTCACTGCGGCGATCACGCTCGCGTGCGGCCCGACCGGCCTCGCCGCGGTCGGCGTGTTCCTCGTGTGCCTGCCGCGGGTCTTCCGCATCATGAACGCGCGCCGCCACATCGCGCCCGGCCTGGCGTACGTCGCCGTCTTCCTGGGCGCGGGACTGGCTGTTTTCGTCCCGGTGTTTAAGGACCAGACGCTGGCGACCGTGCTGGAGGCGACCGCGGTGCGCTCCGAGGTCGGCCCGGCACTCGAGTGGTACTCGGAGTGGGTGCGCTACGGCACGCTCTTCCAGCAGTCTGTCGACGGCTCGATGACGCGCCGCTTCCCCATGTTCGTCTTCCTCTTCTGCCTCATCCTCATCGGGTGGGCGGTCACCCGCTTCGGCAAGGTGCCGGGCGTGACCAAGGACGTCACCGGCCGCATGCTCTACATTGTGGGGCTGGCCACCTTCTTCCTCATGTTCACGCCCACGAAGTGGACGCACCACTTCGGCATCTACGCAGGTATCGGCGGCGCGGTCGCGGCCCTCGGCGCGGTGGTGCTCTCGCACATCGCGCTGCAGTCCAAGCGCAACCGCACCCTCGCCATTGCGGCGGTCTGCTTCCTCATGGCGATGACCCTGGCCGGGTGGAACGCCTGGTGGTACGTCTCCTCCTTCGGCGTGCCGTGGTGGGACAAGACAGTCCAGCTCAAGGGCGTGGAAGCGAACACGATCATGCTCGCCATCTCCCTGCTCATCGCGCTGGTGGGTGTCATCCAGTCCTTCCGCAAGGACCAGACCGAGTACAAGGTGGGCGGCAAGTGGGTCGGCATCATGTCGGCACCGATCGCAGTGATGGCGATCGCCATGGTCGCGTTTTCCTGCCTCACCTTCGTCAAGGCATTCGCCTCCCAGGCGCCGGCGTACTCGGTGGGCATGGGCAACGTGCGGAGCTTTGCAGGCAACCACTGCGCCCTGGCCAACGAGGTACTGCTGGAGGAGGACACGAACGATTCCTTCCTCACGCCAATCGACGGCGTCCCGCTGGGCCGCTCCCTCGACGCAGGCAGCGAGTCCCGCGGGTTCACTCCGGACGGCGTGCCTGCCTTCATCGTGAGCGAGAATGCGAACGCTTCGGACTTGGCGGAGCAGGAGGCGTCGACAAGCGATAGCTCGACTGGCGAGACGGACGCCGAACCGACACAGGCCGACCTGAGCGAAGAGAAGCAGTCGACGACGACCACAAACACGCAGGGCAACCGCCCCGACTCCATGCGCGGCGTCAACGGCTCGACGGTGCGCCTGCCGTTCAACCTCGACTACACGCGCGTGCCGGTGCTCGGCACCTTCGAGGACGATCCTTCCGCCGGCGCCAAGCTCACCACCACCTGGTACGAGCTGCCGGAAACCAATGACAACGCGCCGCTGCTCGTCACCTCGGTCGCTGGCCGCATCGCCCACCACGACATCAACGGCGTGGAGCAGGAGGGCACCGAGCTGAAGCTGGAGTACGGCACACGCACCGACGGCGGTGTGGAGAAGCTTGGCGAGGCAGAGATGCTCGACCAAGGCCCGACCCCGCTGTGGCGCAACCTGCGCTACCCCGTCGCCGACCTGCCGGAAGACGCCGACGTGGTCCGCCTGGCCGCCGAGGACACCTCGCTGGCGGAAAAGGACTGGCTGGCGGTCACTCCGCTGCGCAACCCGCAGCTGGCACCGCTGGGCAAGCGTTTCGACGCCGAAACTCCCGGCCTGCTCGACTGGTCCGTCGCCTTCCAGTACCCCTGCCAGCGCACGTTTAGCCACTACGCGGGCGTCACCGAGATCCCCGAGTACCGCATCATGCCGGACGCCCCCGGCAAGCAGCAGCTCTCGGACTTCATGGACTTCCTGGGCGGCGGCGCGCTGTCGACCGCGGAGGCCGTGAACTACTCCTACGAGATCCCGGGCTACCTCAAGACCGACTGGCAGCGCGACTGGGGCTCGATCGCGAAGTACGAGCGCCGGACCAACTCCGTCGGTGAGATCCCGGAAAACGCGGAGATAGACTACGATGAGGTAGTTCGATCGGGCTGGTGGACTCCGGGCCCGATGAAGATCCGCGATCCGGAAGAGTAAAACGCCCATGCGCCGTTCCCGTCTGGTAGCGGCGGTCGCCGCTGCGCTTTTCGCCTTCACCTCGGCACCTGCAGCGACCGCCGCCCCGATTCAACCCTCCGAAAACACGGACCAGCTGGTTGAGCAGCAGGGGTGCACCAAGAAGTACCTCATCGCTGTGCCGGGCGGGGCGAACACCGCCCCGGGCATCCCGAACGCGATGCCGCACGGCGGCAACGTCTTCCTCACCGGCATCCTCACCCAGTTGGGCACGGGCGGAAAGGTCCAGCCGCTGTGGGTGTCCTACCACGCCACCCCGTTCGCGGCGAACAACTACTACGCCTCGTCTGCCGACGGCTACAACGAGACGGTGCGGACCGTGCGCCGTCTGTCCAACGCCTGCCCCGGCGCCACGTTTAGCTTTACCGGCTACTCGCTTGGCGCGGACATCGCCGCACGCCTGCTGCGCGATATCGCCCACGGCAACGGACCCATTGACCCGGATCGCGTCGACTCCGCCGCGCTCTTCGCCAATCCCTACCAGGGCGGCAACGGGGCAGCGCTCTCCCGCATCACCTCGCCGGCATCGCGTGGCGCGCTCGGCGAGCTCAAGGGCGGCTACGGCGAGCTTGGCCCGCGGGTGCTGGAGATCTGCAACTCTGCCGACATCGTCTGCTCTACCCAGGAAAGCTACCGCCCGCTGGTCGCGCCCGCTCTGAAGACGAACTTGCGCGGCGGCCAGCTGCCGGCACAGCAGTTCAACGAGCTGTTCCGCTCGCTTGGGCTTGCTTCCCTGGGAGTGTTCCACGGGATGGGCGCGCACGGCGGCTACACACTGTGGGACCAGCGCGAGGCCTCGGATTGGATTATCTCGCACGCCTAAACCCGTTAGAGTGGGGGCATGCATGACTTATTTGAGTTAGTCAACGGCGACTGGGTGCGCGAGCACGAGATTCCCGCCGACCGCGGCATCGATGGAGCCTTCTACGCCCTGCGCGACAAGTCGGAGGAGGACGTCCGCGCCCTGCTGCGGCAAGGCGACAGCCTTGGTGCCACCCTGTACGCCTCCTTCATGGATACCGACACCGTCAACGGTGCCGGTGTATCTCCGCTGGATGCGGACCTGACCAAACTTTCGGTGAAAAGTGTGGAGGACTTCGCCCGCGCGCTCGGGGAGCTTGAGCGGGTCGGCATCGGTGCGCCGCTCACCTACTGGGTGGAGAAGGACTCCCAATCCGAAGACGCCGTCGCCTACCTCGTCCAGTCCGGCCTGGGCCTGCCGGACGAGGCCTACTACCGCGCCGAGGAGCACGCGGAAACACTCGCCGCGTACAAGGAACACGTCGCGCGCATGCTCGGCTTCCTGCCGCCGATGTACCTGTTGGGTCTGGATCCGAAAACTGCTGCCGAGCGCATCGTCAACTTAGAGTCCAGCCTCGCCAGCAGCCACTGGGACGTGGTCCGCTCCCGCGACGCGATGGCCACCTACAACCCGACCACGCTGGATGCACTCCCCTCAAACGTCCAGGCGCTGCTGCGTGCCTCCGGGCTTGACGACGGCAAGGTCATCGCCATGATGCCCTCATACATCGAGGACCTGGACGCCATGCTGCGCCCCGAAACCCTGGCGGATTGGCAGCTGTGGGCCGCGTGGAACATCCTGCGCGCCCGCGCCGGCGTGCTCACCGAGGAGATCGGGCAGGCGAACTTCGAGTTCTACGGCACGAAGCTCTCCGGGGCGACCGAGCAGCGCGACCGGTGGAAGCGCGCAGTCGGCCTCGCTGAGTCTTTGGTGGGCGAGGAGATTGGGCAGGTGTACGTCGAGAAGCACTTCCCGCCCTCGAGCAAGCAGCACATGCTTGAGCTGGTGGACTACCTGCTGGCCGCATACCGCGAGCGCATCAGCGCGCTGGATTGGATGACCGAGGGCACCCGCGAGCGCGCGCTGGAGAAGCTCGGCCAGTTCCAGGCCAAGATCGGCTACCCGGACCGCTGGCGCAGCTTCGAGGGCTTGGAGTTTGACCCGGAACAATTAGTCGACAATGTTCGCCGCGGCAGCGCCTTCGAGCACGACTACCAGCTGTCCAAGATCGGAAAGCCCGCGGATCGCTCCGAGTGGGTGACCACCCCGCAGACGGTCAACGCCTTCTACAACCCGGTGGTCAACGACATCACCTTCCCCGCCGCGATCCTGCAGCCGCCGTTCTTCGATCCGGAGGCGGACGCAGCCGAGAACTTCGGCGCGATCGGCGCGGTCATCGGGCATGAGATCGGCCACGGCTTCGACGACCAGGGCTCACGCTACGACGGCGCGGGCAACCTCAACTCCTGGTGGACCGATGAGGACCGCGCGAACTTCGAGGCGCTGACCAAGCAGCTCGTCGACCAGTTCGACGGCCTGGTCCCGTCCGTCCTCGGCGAGGACTCCCGGGGCGTCAACGGCGAGTTCACCCTCGGCGAGAACATCGGCGACCTCGGCGGACTCGGCATCGCCGTCGTGGCCTACGAGCGCTACCTCAAGGAGCGCTCGCTTGACGACGGCCCACTTAACCCCTTCGGCGACCTCGACGGCGAGTACACCGGCTTCCAGCGTCTCTTCCTCGCCTGGGCGCGCGTCTGGCGCTCGAAGACCCGCCCGGAGATGGCCGCGCAGCTGCTGGCCATCGACCCGCACTCGCCGAACGAGTTCCGCTGCAACGTGATCGCCGCGAACGTCGCCGAGTTCTACGAGGCGTTTGATGTGGAGCCCGGCTCCAAGATGTGGATCGCGCCGGAGAAGCGGGTGAGGATTTGGTAGACGAGTACCCGGAGAACATCCAGGGCGACCCGAACTTCAACGTGGGCGGGGTGGATCGCCAGCTTCCCGACGACCTCCAGCTCGAGCAGCTGCGCAGCTACATCGAGTCCACCTACGATCCGGAGTCTCCCCAGTACCTCGCCCTGTTGCCGGACCGGATCACCCACGCGGCGATGCTCATGCTCGGCTCTGCAGTCGACCACACGATGCCCGGGGTGGCCTACACGGACAACATTTCGCAGAAAAGTTGCGAGCTGGGGGAAATCTTCGGGGACTCCACGTCCTGGATCATCAGCCTGTGGGACGGACCGAAGGCGGCCAAGGAGCACTTCTTCCGTCCGGAGGCGGCGGCGCTGGCCCAGCTTTCCGGGTGCGCGGTGTTGGACGTCGATGACGTTGCTGCAGCTTCCCGAGCCGTCGATTTCGCCCGCGCTAATGGCGCAGAAACGGTTGCCGTGTGGGCGTTTTCCTCTGGGTGTGGCTACATTCCGGAAGGTGCCGACAAAGTCGCCCTTACTTTTCCCACAAAAGTTGTGACCCTGGATGTGCCCACCTTTACCCAGGTTGGGACCGAAGACTCTTTTGGGGTGAAAATCGAGGGCGCGGAGACCTACCACTCGACGCACTACATTCAGACGCCGGCGGAGGCGCGTCGAAAAGTGCGCGACCTCGCCGACTTCTTCCGGAGCTAGAGCTCGAGCACCGAGTCCGCTTCGCTGAAGTCCTCCGGGGCGGGCTCGGGGGCCTCGACAAGAAAGGCGTGGGCACCGGTCGGGTCCTGCATGGCGAGCATCGGGCCGAAGGGCGAATCTCCCGGGCCGGCGAGGACCTTGCCGCCGAGCATCTCCACCTGCTGGCGCGCTTCAGTGATGTTGGGCACGCCCAGGAAGCTCTGCCAGCCGACCGGGTTCTCCTCCACGCGCATCCCGAGGAAGGGCGAGCCCTCCACCGTCGCGAGGTAGTAGCCCTCCGACTCCTTGATTTCCCAGTCGAAAAGGTCGCCGTAGAAGTCGATTGTCTCCATGCTCGGGGCGCTGTACTCGTACCAGACCGGCACCCCAGGCTCGCCAGCCGCGACGAACTGCTCCTCGCCTTTCGGCTCGATCAGGCCGAAGACGCCGCCCGCCGGATCCTGGCACACGTGCATCCGGCCCAGCGACACCTCGGAGGAGGCGACAACTTTTCCGCCAAACTTTTCCACATCGGCGTTGCCCAGGAAGTACGTCACCCACGCGGGCGACTCCCCTGGCACGATGCCGGCGACGGGGAGGCCTTCCTTCTTGGCCACCCGGTAGGTCTCGCCAGTGGTCTCCCAGCCGAGCAGTTTGGAGTAGAAGTACGTGGACTTCTGCTGGTCCGGCGTGAGTAGGTCCTGCCAGTAGGGCATTCCGAGCTCGGCACTGAAAGCGGGCATGAAAGGGTCTCCTCCAACCTGACGAAGTTAAAAGCCCATCGTAGTTTAGGGCAGGTTGCGCCACTTTTCGGGGTCGAAGTCGTCGTTGGCGGTGCGTTCGTCGAAGTAGTCTTGGTCTTCAGCGTCTTCAGCGCCAGTGACGACGGTGGCGGAGGTGCCGGCGAGGTCGACCACGTCGGCGTCGACAAGCGAGAAGCCCCGCGAGGTGACAACCTCGCCGTTGACCTGCACCTCGCCGGCCGCGATGACTTCTTTTGCGTGCCCGCCGGACTCGACGAGGTTAGCGAGCTTGAGGAATTGGCCGAGTCGGATCGAGTCCCCGGAAATTGCGACGTCCATTTACGCCAACTTCACTGCCGTGCCGGTGGCGGTGACCATGAGCAGGCCGTTGTCCGCGCCGAGGGCGTCGTACTGCACGTCGACGGAGACCACGGCGTCGGCGCCCATCTGCTGGGCGCGGTTCCACAGCTCGTTGAGCGCGGAGTCGCGCGCCTGGATGACCTCGCCCTCCTGCGACTGGACGCGGCCTGCGAAGTCGCGGAACATGGCGAGGCCGATGATGGTTTCGCCGCCGATCACGCGCATGTACTCGGTGATCTGGCGGCCTTCGACGTTCGGGGTCATAGTCAGAATCATATGACCAACGATAGTCGCTAACGCTCGGCCTGGTCAGTCGGCATGATGTTCAGGCTGTCGATGTTCACGTGCGGCGGCAGACTCGCCACCCAGCGGATCGCTTCTGCAATATCCTCTGCACTGAGGTTGAGCTTGCCGTCGTAGACCGCAGCCGCCTTCTCCTCGTCGCCCTTGAAGCGGTTGAGCGAGAACTCCGTCTTCACGCGGCCCGGGTCGATCTCGGTAACGCGGATGTTTTGCTCGGCCTCCTCGCGGCGGAAAGCACGCGTGATGCCACGCAGCCCGTACTTCGCCGCGTTGTAGCCGGACCCGCCCTTGTACGCGTCCGTCCCCGCGACCGAACCGATGTTGATCACCAGGCCCTGCGACGCCTTGAGCTGCGGATACAGCGCGCGCGTGACCCGCATCGTGCCCATCACGTTCGTGTCGAACATCCACTCCCAGTCCGCATCAGACGCGTCGCGCAGGAAGTCCAGCTCTTTCGCGCCGCCCGCATTGTTGACCACCAGGTCGACTCGCTCAAGCTGGGCCGCAAGCTTGTCGACGCTCACCTGATCCGTCACATCCAATTCGGCCGCAACCCCGCCAATCTCCTTTGCGATCTCCTCGCACTTGTCGAGGCGCCGCGCCGCGACGACGACGTGCCAGCCGTCCTTTGCCAAAGCCCGGGCTGCCGCCGCGCCAATACCCGCTGATCCGCCAGTGACTACTGCTACTTTTTGGGCTGTCATGTGGTTAGGATAACAAGATGGTTCGTGCGCCGCTGAGAATCATCCACACTGCTAGTGCCACAAAGATCGCGCCGGTCACTCTGTCCACCACGCTGCCATAGGTTTTCATGACCCCGCCCAACTTTGCGGCCAAAAGTGCGAACCCCACGAACCAGGCCACTCCCGTCACGATCAGGAGGACCGCTTCGAGTGCGCCAGCGTTGAACTGGGCGAAGATCGCGCCGAAGAAGAGAATGGCTTTCGGGTTGGAAAGGTTCGTCGCCAAGCCGAGGCGAAAGGGCTTGCGCACGCTCGCCGCCGCCGACACGTCCGGGTTACTCGCGTTGCGGATCGCACTCAGCCCCATCCATCCGAGGTACGCGCCGCCAACCAGCTGCAGCACTGCGAGGACCTGCGGGAACGCAGTGACCAGCGCACTCAGCCCAGCGATCGACGCCACAATCCAGAAGGTGTTGCCCACCATGATCCCCAGCGCGCACAGCACCCCGGCGCGCCGGTCCTTCGTGCCTACGCGGATGAGCTGGAAGAGGTCCGGGCCCGGGCTCGCAATCGCCGCGATCCACGTGGCGAGTAGTAAAAACATGCACTTACCCTAACCGCATGACGAACACTTGGTATAAGCCGGAAACACTCCCCGACCACCAGCCAGGCTGGGCGCTGCTTCGCGAGTTCAACGCACTCCACAACACCGACCCACAACGCGCCCGGGAACTTTTGTCCGAAATCTTCCCATCCAGCGAGGTGCCCGAGATCTGGGCCCCACTCCACCTGGAATACGGCGCGAACACGCACTTCGGGCCAGGCTGTTTCATGAACTTCAACTGCACCATCCTCGACATCGCGGACGTCACCATCGGCGCGGGTACCCTCTTCGGCCCCGGCTGCCAGCTCATTACGGTGGAGCACCCGCTCGCCCCCGACGATCGCGCCGCTGGCTGGGAGCGCGCGAAACCCATTGTTATCGGCGAAAACTGCTGGTTCGGGGCTGGCGCGATGGTGATGCCGGGCGTGCGCATCGGCGACCGATGCGTGGTCGCGGCGGGGGCGGTCGTGACGAAGGACCTTCCCGCCGACTCTCTCGCCGCAGGCGTGCCCGCTGTGGTTAAACGGAACACAACAAAGCACGAGAATTAGCACAGGTAGTCCCCTATTTCCAAATCTCTTCTGAGATAACCCTTGCGGGTAGAACATGCGTGCGCTACTTTGAAAGAACCTTCATTTCGAGGGGTGACACCATGACCATCACAACCGCAAGCCCACCAGCCCATTTTCGTACCCAACGACCCGACGACCTAATAAGTTCCGCAGGCCAAGCCGTCCGAGACGCACATTTCGCCGTATTTTCCCCGTACATCGACACCGAGATCGAAGACTTCGACATGCGCGTGACCCAAATCCAGCAGGCCACCGCGTGGTCGAAAGGCTTCGTCGAGCGCGGCATCCTCGCCTTCGCCACGCTGGGCCTCCTCCCGCGCCTGCAAGCCCTCCACCGCGCCTCCCGCCTGCTCGACATGTCGCACCTCGTCGCCATCGAGCGGGTCCTCGCCGAGCTCGGAGAAGAGGTAGACCCCGAAGCGCTCTCGCTTATCGACGATGCGTTGACCTCCCTTTTCACCCCCACCCGCACCAACCAGCACATGCCCCAACGCCACACGGTGACCCGCCGCATCCGGGAGCTGATCCGCCAGATCGACCCCGAGCGCGCCTACGACCAAAAGCGGCGCAAGCAGCGCGAACGCTCCCGCTCGCAAGAGCAGGTGAGCTTCGATGCCTTCCTGTTGGACGGCGTCGAACAGTCCATCGTGCAACTGAACACAAACGAGCTCAGCGCCGCCCGGTGCCGAAAGAGCATCATGGCGGCGGCGCGCGAGCACAAGGTGACGCTGGCCGAAGCCATGATCAAGCTGCTTACCGGCGAGGTCACCCCCACGAATGCGCCAGTCCTGCACTGCTACGCGCCGAAGGGTCGCGAGCCGGGTGATCCAGTGCAGTTCCCCGGGCACGGGTGGACGGGGCCGGAAGCGACGACAGCTCTCGACGAGTGGATTGCCAAGACCGGGGCGAAAGTGCTGGACATGGACGAGGCCGCAAACGCCTCCACGCCCAGCTACAGCCCAACTGCCGAGATGCGCGACTACGTCACCGCCCGCGACGGCACGTGCGTCTACCCCGGCTGCACCGCGCCGGCGCACTCCTGCCAGCTGGACCACCGCATCCCCTTCGACGAGGGCGGCGAGACCACCCCGGGCAACCTGTTCCCGCTGTGCCAGCACCACCACAATCTGAAGACGGATAAGCGGGCGAGCTACGTCCCCGACCCGGTCACCGGCGACATCATCTGGCTGTTTTCCGACGGCACCTACGAGATCAACGAGCCGGACGGGCTCCTTGGCCGACAGGTCACTCCGACCAATCCCCGGTGGCGCTCCAGCCTCGCCAGCGTGCGCGCAAACCGTGCGCGGACGGCGGAGTTCAACGCCAAGGGCCACGCCATCCTCGACGACTTCGACCGAGACCAGGACCTGACGGAGGCGAAGGCACGCATCGCCGCACTAGAGGACGAGTACGGCATGACTTTCCAGCCCAAAGACGTCCTTCCCGCCTACGATCCGTCCAGCTACGTCGAGCGAGCGCTCGCGGAACTCCTCCCCGCCTAGCGCAGGTAGAACGTGTCCACCACCTCGTACTTCGGCCCGCCGCTGCGGCCCCGGCCGAGGTGGGACTCCATGAGGTGGACTTCATCCACGGTGAAGTCGGGGCCGGAGTAGACGGAGAGGGCGTGGGCGTGGTCGTCGAGAAGCAGCATGTCCCGTGTCCTGGTTCCCTTGCGCGCGACGGTCAGGTGGGCGCGCTGGCGGTGCCACTGCTCCGGGTCGAGTTTGCAGTCCGCCATCAGGTCTTTCAGCTGCGCTTTGTCCCCGCCGACGCCGATCCACAGTGTGCGCCGCTCGAAGCAGCCCGCGCCGCGGAGGTGGAGGCGAAGAGGCCGAGTGAATGCAGTCGCCTGCGAGAGGTGGTCGCTCACGGCGGCGGCGTCGTTGGGCTGGCTGCCGTAGAAGGCACAGGTGATGTGCCAGTTGTCCGGGTCGGTCCAGCGCGTTTCGGTGCCGGAGAAGTCCCTGATCGGGCGCAAGGCAGTGACGAGGTGCTCGCGGACCTCATCTGGTGGGACGATCGCTGCAAAGAGACGTCTCATGCCCCTCACGCTACCCTGGAAACTCATGTTTGACCTTGCGAAAATCGGACAGGGCCTGCCCGTGGCGGATTCCCTGGATCAGCTGCCGGATTCCGGGCCGCTCGTGGTGCAGGCGCCACCCGGCACCGGCAAGACGACGCTGCTGCCCCCGGCGATCGCGAACAAGGTCGGCAAAACCATTGTGACCGCGCCGCGTCGTGTGGCGGTCCGATCCGCGGCGCGACGGCTCGCGCACCTCGACGGCTCAACTTTGGGCCAAAAAGTTGGGTATTCGATCCGCGGCGAGCACAAGGACGGCTCGCTCGTCGAGTTCGTGACGCCGGGAGTCTTACTGAATCGCCTCCTCAAGGACCCGGACCTTCACGGCGTCAACGCGATCATCCTCGACGAGGTCCACGAGCGCCAGCTAGACACCGACCTGCTACTCGCCATGTGTATGGAGGTGGCGGTGCTGCGCGATGACCTTTACCTTACCGCGATGTCCGCGACGCTGGATGCGAAAACCTTTGCCACCCACATGCGCGCGCAGATCCTATCGACGGAGGCAGTCACCTATCCGCTGGAGGTCGAATATTCGCCGCATCCAGAGCGCATCCAAGGCACCCGCGCGTTCTACCAGCACGTGGCGCGACTAGCGGAAAATAGTAACCGCCGCACCCTCGTGTTCGTGCCCGGCGCGCGTGAAGTTGACCTGGTGTGCGGCTCGTGCAAAGACGCCAAACCCCTACACGGGCGGCTGTCTTCCGCCGAGCAGGACGAGGCGCTCAATGGCGACTCTCAGGTGGTTGTTTCCACCAGCGTCGCAGAGTCGTCGATTACCGTGCCGGGCGTGCGCCGGGTGGTCGACGCAGGCCTTGCAAGAGTCCCACGGCGCGACAACCGCGGGATGACGGGCCTGGTCACGGTCTCGGAGGCGGTGACCAGCGCGGAGCAGCGGGCGGGCCGCGCGGGTCGCCTCGGGCCGGGCGAAGTTGTCCGCGCGTTTTCCCGCGAGGAGTTCCAGAAGTTCGCGCCCGACATTTCGCCGGAAATTGCTACCAGCGACCTCACCTCGGCGGCGCTCGCCATCGCGGCGTGGGGCTCGCCCGACCTGCCGCTGCTGGACCCGCCGCCAGAGCAGTCGCTTGCCGACGCCCACGCCACCCTCCGCGACCTCGGAGCCTTAGACGAGAACAACGCGATCACAAGTTTCGGCCAAAAACTTGTGGCACTCCCCTTAGACCCCCGGCTAGGCGCGGCGCTGCTGAAGTATGGCTCGGGGGCGGCGGTGTGCGTCGCAAAGCTTGGCGACATGGACGCGAAACGACTCGCGCGACTGGTGCCAAAAACTCCGAAGGTCCCAGACGGCGACGTGATCGCGACCGCGTTCCCGCAGTGGGTGGCGAAACGGATCGGCGACGAATATCTACTCGCCAGCGGCACCCGGGCAACTTTTGGCGGAAAAGATGAGTGGATCGCCGCCGCCGAGGTGCAAAGGACCGCGCGCGGGGCGATTATCCGCGAGGCCGCGCCCTACCACTTGCCGGAAAAGCGGATTACAGAAGAAATACGAGCGGCCCTCCAAGGCGGCAAGGTCCGCGGGCGTAAGGTCCGGGCCGTCGGCGCGATTGAGCTGAGCTCCACGCCGGTGCAGCTTTCGCCGGAGGAGGCCGAGGAGGCACTGCGCGATCTGAGCTTGCGCGATTTCCAGCTCGACGACGGAGCGAAAAGACTGAAAGCGCGCCTCGACTTCCTGCACGAGCAGCTTGGAGCTCCGTGGCCGGACGTTGCGAAAGGAGATTACTCGATCGAAATCGCAGAGCTGGCAAACGGGGCGCACATTAGCCAGCTCAACATGCGCAACGCGCTGCTCAGGCAACTGCCCTGGCCAGAAGCCGCGAAGCTTGACGAGCTCGCGCCGGAAAGGCTGCCGATCGGCAAGATCGACTACTCCACCGGGCGCCCGATCGTGCGGGTGAAGCTGCAGCTCGCGTTCGGACTAGAAAGCTCGCCGGTGATCGCGGGGCGGAAACTTTTGTTCCACCTGCTTTCTCCTGCCGGGCGCGAGCTCGCCGTGACCGATGACCTGCGCAGTTTCTGGGACGGGCCGTACCACCAAGTCCGCAAAGAGATGCGCGGGCGCTACCCCAAGCACCCCTGGCCGGAGGACCCGTGGAGCGCGACGCCGACCGCGCTGACAAAAAAGCGCCAAAACTAACAGTTTCCTGGGTGTGCCAGGTAACTTATCCGTCATGACTACCCGTGCCCACACAGTGACTATGTGGACGTTGGTCTCCCTGATCATCGGTTCCACGATCGGCTCCGGCATCTTCGCCCTGCCGCAAAATATCGGCTCCGTGGCGAGCCCCGGGGCGATGCTCATCGGCTGGGTGATTGCCGGCGTGGGCATGCTCTCGATTGCGTTCGTGTTCCAGATCTTGGCGCGTCGGAAGCCGCACCTAGACTCCGGCGTGTACTCGTATGTGCGCGCGGGTCTTGGCGACTTCATCGGGTTCACCAGCGGTCTCGGCTACTGGCTCGGCTCGGTGATGGCGCAGGTGGGGTACGCCACCCTGTTCTTCTCCACCATCGGCTACTACGTGCCCGCGTTCAAGAACACGTGGGTGCTCGCAGGCGCGGTAACAATCCTGACGTGGACGATTTTCGCCATGCTCACGCGCGGGGTGAAGCAGGCGGCGGTGATGAATGTGGTGACCACGATCGCCAAGCTGGTGCCCATCCTCTGCTTCATCGTGCTGGTGGCGTTCCTCGGCTTTTCCTGGGACAAGTTCACGCTCGACTTTTGGGGCGAAAATTCGGCGATCCCATTTTCCCAGCAGCTGCAGGGCATCATGCTCTACACGGTGTGGGTGTTCATCGGCATCGAGGGCGCATCCGTCTACTCCAAGCAGGCGCGCACGCGTAACGACGTCGGCCGCGCCACCATCATCGGCTTCCTCTCCGTCCTGCTCCTGCTGGTCGCAGTGTCGACGCTCTCCTACGGCGTGCTGACCCAGCCGGAGCTGGCGGCGCTACCGGAGAACTCGATGGGCGCAGTGCTTGAGGCCGTGGTCGGCCCGTGGGGCGGCGTGTTCATCTCCATCGGCCTGTGCCTATCGGTACTGGGCGCGTACGTGTCCTGGCAGATGCTGTGCGCGGAGCCGATCGTGCTCATGGCGAACGACGGCCTGCTGCCCAAGGCCCTGGGCAAAACCACCAACTCTGGCTCGCCCTTCCGTGCGCAGCTGGTGTCCACGCTGGTCATCCAGCTGTTCGTGATCATCTTCTTCGCTAACGAGGCGTCGTATAACGCGATGGTGCAGCTGGCCACCATCATGTACCTGCTGCCGTACATCTTCTCGGCGCTCTACCTCGTTCTGCTCAGCACGCGCGGCAAGGGTGTAAGCCACCCGCACGCGGGCACGCGCTTCGATGACTCCGGGCCGGAAACCACCCGCGCGGAGAACCAGCGCCACATGCTCATCGGCGCGGTCGGGTTTGTGTATTCCCTGTGGCTGATTTACGCGGCGGACCCGGTCTACGTGCTGCTCGGCGCGCTCGCGGTGGTTCCGGGCATCATCCCGTACGTGTGGACGCGCATCAGCAACAAGGAGCGCCTGTTCAACGCCTTCGAGTGGGTCGTCGTCGGCATTGTGCTGCTCGGTGCCGTCGTCGCCGTGCTCAAGCTTCTCGACGGCACACTCACCCTCAGTTAACGCCAATCACCGGCCACAGCACCTCAGTGGTGCGCTTGGCCAGCAGGGTCGGGCTGCCCACACTGAAGGTCGAGCGCAGAATCACCGCGCCGACCACCATCGCGCCGACCACGCCCGGGTCCACGCCTCCGCGCAGGGTGCCGTTGCTCTGCGCGTCCTCGATGTCCTCGATGAACTGGTCGTAGAAGGCCTCCTCGAAGCGCTCGCGCCACGCCACCACGAGCGGGTCAGCGGTAGCGATGAGTGAGCCGAACACGCGGGTGCCCACGTTGTCCTCGATGAACGCGCCGAGCTCCGTGATGTAGTCGCGGAACGCCTCCTTTTTCAGAGGCTTGCCTTCCTCGCAATAGTCAACGAGCTTGGGGATGGAGATCGCGATGTTGTCTAACGCGTCGACCAGCATCTCTTTCCGGTCGGCGTAGCGCCGATAGATGGTCGTTTTCGCCACACCCGAATCCGCCACGACGGCGTCGATGGACGTGGCACCGAACCCCTCCTGCTGGGCAATGCGTAGTACGGAAGCGTAGATGCGCTCCTCCGTCGTAGGCTTCTTCGCGCCAGATGTTTTTGATTGACTATCTAAACGGCTCATAGATACGTATTTTGGCATACTAGCCCGCGCGAGTCAGATACTCCTGCCACCCGAGTCGAGCACAAAGGACGACTACCAGCACAAGGAGTGCGACACGCACAAGTTTCGAGCCGCCCTTGAGCACCGTCCTTGCCCCCAATTGGGCACCAACCACGTTCGCCACCGCGAGCACGAGCGCGAGCTTCCACTGCACGTAGCCGCCCGCGATGAAGACGGCGAGCGCACCAAAATTAGTCGCGGTATTGATCACCTTCGCCATCGCCGCCGACTGCAGAAACGCCTGCGAGAACACGGCGGTAAAGCCCATGATGAGGAACATACCGGTACCGGGCCCGAAGATGCCGTCGTAAAACCCGACCGCCCCGGCGAGCGCAAGCCCCGCGATCGCACGACGGCGGGTAAACAGCTGCTGATTTTTCGTGCCAAACTCGGGCTTGCAGGTGACGAAGATGCCGACGGCGAGCAGCAGCGCGATGATGATGGGGCGCACAACCGACTCACTAATCAGCGCCACCGCGAGCGCGCCACCCGCTGACGCACACCCGGCGGCAAGCGCGTAGCCCCAGGTCAGCTTGGGTACCCCAACTTTTCGCACAAAAGTTACCGCTGCCGAGGCAGTACCAGTGACCGCCGCGACCTTGTTGGTGGCCAAGATGCTCGCGGCAGGCAGGCCGGTGGCGGACATGAGCACCGGGATGAGCACGAGGCCGCCACCGCCAATGACCGCGTCGATCCATCCGGCGGCAAGGGACGCGGCAGCGAGCAGGGCGAGAGTAGACATAACGCTCACGCTACTATCGGGGCCTATGCAGCGTTGGATTGTTGTCGCCCCGGCCTCCGTGCTGTTGGGCTGGATACTCTCCGTGCTGCACGTGCCCGCGGCGTGGATCCTCGGCGCGCTCATCGCCGCCGGCACGTGTGCGCTGACTACCGGCGAGGAGCTCCGGGTCAGCGAGCGGGTCTTTACGCTCGCCCGCGGCGCGATCGGCGTGATGGCGGCGCTGCCGCTGGTCGGCATCCCGGCCCGAGACTTGCTCCCCTTCATCGTGCCGGGCCTGCTCGCCGCAGCCTTCGTGATTGGGATGGCCTTCGTCGGCGGTATTCTGCTGGCGGATCGTGGGGTCTCGCGGGAGACGGGTGTGCTCTCGCTGCTTGCGGGCGGGGCGTCGGTGATGCCGGCGATCGCAAAAGAGGTGGGCGCGGACGTGCGCTACGTCGCGCTTACCCAGTACCTGCGCCTGCTGGTGGTCTCGATGACGCTCCCGCTGGTGGCGGGGCTTTTGGACGCGCCGCAGACCCACGTGCCGAGCGCACTCGAGCCCTATTGGTGGATGTGGTTGCTCGTCCCGGCGCTCGTGCTCGTGGGGCAACCGGTTGGAAAGTTGCTACGGCTCCCAAACGCCAGCGTGTTCGGCCCGATGCTTGCGACGGTCGCGTGCGGCGCGGTGGTCCCCTTCGAGATCGTGCCGCCGGAGCCGCTGATGATCGCGGCCTTCCAGTGCCTCGGCTGGATCTGCGGAGGCGGGCTGTCGGTGCCAGCGCTGCGGCACTTCAGCAAACTCCTGCCCGCAACGCTCGCCTACATTGCGCTCCTCATGGGTGCATGCGCTACTTCCGGCTGGGCGGTGGCGAAATGGCTGGGCATCTCCTTCTATGAGGGCTACCTCGCCACCACCCCGGGCGCACTAGAGACCGCGCTCGCGCTCTCCGCCGAGGGTGGTGCGGGGCCTGCGGTGGTCTCGCTGCAGATTATCCGGCTCATCTGCATCCTCATCTTCGCCGGCTACCTGCCAAAGATTTTGCGGAAACTTTAGTGGCTGAGCACCGCGTGGGCGAGCATGTCCATCGGCATGGAGCCGAACGAGAGCGCCTTGCGGTGGAACTCGTCGGTGCTCATGCCTTGGGCCACCGCCTGCTCGCGCAGGTTGCACCAGTCCCGGTAACCGATGGCGTAGGACGGTGCCTGGCCCGGCCAGCCCATGTAGCGGTCCAGCTCGAAGGTGAGGTGGGACTCGGGCATCGCGCAGTTGTCGCGCAGAAAGGCCTTGGCGTACTGGGCGTCCCAGGTGCCGCTGCCATCCGGCGTGGTCTTTTTCAGGTGGACGCCGATGTCCACCATCACGCGCGCCAGGCGCAGGCGGCGGGAATCTAGAAGGCCCATGCGGTAGCCGGGCTCCTCAAACCAGCCGTACTGCTCCATGAGGTGCTCGGCGTAAAGGGCCCAGCCTTCCATGTGCGCGGAGTTGAAGCACATGGAGCGGCGCCACAGGTTGAGCTCGCTACGGTTGAGCAGCGCACTGCCCTGCTGCAGGTGGTGGCCGGGGATGCCCTCGTGGAAGACGGTGGCCAGCTCCCGCCAGGTGTGGAAGGTCTCCTGGCCCTCCGGCACGGACCACCACATGGTGCCGGGCCGCATGAGGTCGTCGGCCGGCGGGGTGTAGAAGATGCCGCCGGAGCCTGCGTGGTCGATCGCGGTTGCGACCGGCGGCAGGCCGTCGGGAAGCGGAAAGCTGTCTTGGACGCGCTCGTTGACCTTATCCATCCAGGCCAGCAGGGCGTCGGTGCCGTGCAGCGTGTAGCGTTCCTCGCGGTTGAGCCGCCGGTACGCGCCCGCCACCGTGGTGTCCGCGCCGTACAGCGACTTCGCCAGCGCCGCTTGCTTCTCGACGGTTGCCGCCAGCTCCTCCCGCGCCCAGCAGTACGCCTCATCCAAGTCCACATCGCGGCCGAGGAAGAATTCGGAGAACAGCTCGTAGCGGTCGCGGCCCACCCCGTCCTCGTGCTTCGCCTGTGGCGAGAGGTCCGTGGACAGCCAGTCAGCAAACGCGGCGAACGCCTCCTTCGCCTCCTCGACCACGTTGGAACCCGCAGGGATGCCCAGGTAGTCCAGGGTGGAGCCGGACTCGCCGAGGCTCTCGCACTGGTTGATCACCGCGTCGATCTGGCGGTGCGAGGCGACGTCGCCGCTGTTGGCCGCCTCCGTGAGCGACTCTTTGTACCCGCGCAGCGCCGCCGGGACCTTGGCCATGCGCGCGGTGATGTGCTCGAAGTCCTCCTCGGTGACCTTCGGCATGAGCAGGAAGGAATCACGGATCGTCTGCACCGGGGACTCGATGTTGTTCAGACGGCGCAGGAATTCACCCCGGTGGTGCAGCTCCAGCTGGAAGGAGAGCCGGTCGCGCAAGATCGCGGCGGTGAGCCTATCGACGTCGTCGAAGTCGTCCTCGTCGTCGGAGGCGTCGGTGGAGTCGTTGAGCGCATCCACGTCAGCGATGAGGTCGCGGACGCGGTCCGCGACAGCACCCCAGTACTCGGGACTGAAGTCCTCCAGCTCAGCGTCGAAGCCATCGAGCCCGATCTGGGTGCCCATGGAGGGGGTGAGTTCCGCGTAGTCGTAGACGAAGTCCTCACACGTGGCGTCGAGAAGCGAAGGCTCGCGCTCATTTTGGGGTTCGGTCATGGCAGGCCAGTCTATCCCAACTGGGCTTTTGATGACCACATACCGAAAAACAAACCAAGCTGTCTAAAGTGGCGTTTCTAGTGGTGAGACCACACTTTTCAGCACCTAATAGACCCCTAACTGGACAAAGCGGTCTGCCAATGAGTAAATATATTCACATGAGTTCCTCAACTGCGCCGTTTACCCGCCCGAGCACGCCTGCGGCGAAGTGCCTCCATCTGATCCGCCTGCAGGAGCTAACCTCCCGCAGCGAGCTCGTCGAGGCCACCGGACTCTCCCAGCCCACCGTCACGCGCGCCATTGCCGCGCTCACCCAGGCTGGATTCGTCAACGAGCGCACCGACCTCGCCCGCGCCAACGGCCGCGGTCGCCCGACCATCCCGATCGAGCTCAACGACCGCGAGCCCATCCACGCCGGCATCGCGGTGGGCACTGGTTTCGCCTACATCGCCGTCTTCGACATCCGCGGCCGCATGCTGCGCTGCGCCGACCTCGACCTGCCGGTCGCGCACCTAAGCCAGGACGACGTGGTGCAGCACCTCATGGCGGGGCTCAACCGACTCACCGCCGGTTTGAACCGCCCGCTGGCCACCGTCGGCGTGACCGCCTCCGGCACCGTCTCGGAGGACGGCACCGTCATCGCGGTCAACCTCGGCTGGGACGGGGTGGACCTCGCTGGGCAGATGCAGGAGCAGTTCTCGGTGCCGGTGACGGTGACGTCGATTAGCGCGGCGATCATTGGCTCCGAGATGCAGTCGAGCCGCGACCTGACCCCGTCCTCCATCATGGCGCTGTTCGCCGACGACTCGATCGGCTGCGCCATCTCCACCGCCGACGGGGTGCACCCGATCCGCGTGAAACGGCGCGAGCTGACCACCGGCGGCCTGATCGATCACATCGGCTCGCCGAAAATCCGCACGCTTGCCGACGCCGTCGAGGACGGCTCTCACCCCACCCGCGCCGCACTCGACGAGCGCGCCCGCGGCTTAGGCAGCCTGGTCGCCGAGCTGAGCAGCGAATACTCACCCGACACCGTGGTCGTCGCCGGCAGCGCCTTTTCCGAAGACCCGCTGTCTACCGCCCCGTTCGCGCGCACCGTCCACAAGAAGAGCACCACCCCGCCCGCGCTGCGAATGATCCCCACGCACAAGGAGATCGTGCGCGACATCGCGCGCGCGGTCGCCCTAGACTTCGTGCTCCGCGAGCCCCTCGCGGTGGCGGCGAGCTAGCTCCACGTAGCCGGCCGCATGCTTTACCCGCTGCTCGCGGGTTTCTGGATCCAAGGACTTGCGCACCTTCGTCGGCACGCCCGCGGCCACGGAAAACGGCGGGATCTCCTGGCCTTCCAGGACCAC
Source organism: Corynebacterium imitans (assembly GCF_000739455.1). Lineage (NCBI taxonomy): Bacteria > Bacillati > Actinomycetota > Actinomycetes > Mycobacteriales > Corynebacteriaceae > Corynebacterium > Corynebacterium imitans. The sequence continues at coordinate 92,085 of NZ_CP009211.1, read as the reverse complement.
TCCCCCGCCGCCGACAATGCTGCCCTCACCCACGCGCGCGCCAGAGAGCACCGTCGAGCTCATGCCGATCAGGCAGGCCGACTCCACGTGGCAGCCGTGTACCAGCGCCAGATGGCCGACCGTGACGTCCTCCTCCAGCACCGTCGTATGCCCAGTCTCGACGTGAATGACGGCGCCGTCCTGCACGTTGCAGCGCGCGCCGATGACGATCGCGCCCACGTCGCCGCGCAGGACCGCGCCTGGCCAGATGTTGACGTCTTCGCCGATGGTGACGTCGCCAATCACGGTCGCGCCCGGCGCGATGTACGCGCTCGGGTGAATCTGCGGGGCCTTGCCCTCGAATGAGTAAATGCCTGCCATGGTGTGCTCCTTTACACGTGTGGGAGGTTCCCACCGTAGCAATCCCCCAAATTACAGACTGCTTGGTCTATTTTTTAATGGGATTATGTTTTGAGCGTCCACCTGCTAGTATTCGGCGAGTAAAAACTGACCTGTTCATTATTTCGCATTGGAGCGCACATGTCTCTCCCCAAATGGGCCACCGGGTTCGGGGCCCAAGTCATCTACGGCCTGATCATCGGCCTTGTGCTCGGGCTCATTGCCGACGACTGGCTCGCCGGGCTCCTCGAGTGGGTCGGCGGCACCTACGTCCAGCTACTCAAACTGCTCATCCCGCCGCTAGTGTTCACCGCAGTGGTGACCTCGATTGCCAAGCTCCGCGAGGTCACCAACGCGGCCCGGCTCGCTGCCCAGACCCTGATCTGGTTTGCCATTACCGCGTTTTTCTCCGTGCTCATCGGCATTGCCGTCGGCGCGATCCTCAAGCCCGGCGCGAACTCCACCGTCGATGCCGCCGACGCCGCCGAGCCGTCGACCACCGGCTCCTGGATGGGCTTCTTGGACTCCGTCGTGCCCTCGAACTTCCTGGGCCTGACCGCCAAGGTAACTGAATCTGGTGCGGCGGTGAACTTCAACGTCCTGCAGATCTTGGTCGTCTCCCTGCTCATCGGCATCGCCGCCGTGAAGGCGGGCAAGTCGGCCGAGCCGTTTATCCAGTTTTCTGAGTCCCTGCTCTCCGTCATCCAGGTCGTCCTGTGGTGGGTCATCCGGCTCGCCCCGATCGGCACCGCGGCGCTGATCGGTAACGCGGTCGCCACCTACGGCTGGGCGGCCATGAGCAGCCTCGGCCAGTTCGTCCTGGCCATCTACATCGGGCTTGCCCTGGTCATCTTCGTGCTCTACCCGCTGGTACTTATGGCGAACAAGATCAACGTCATCGAGTTCGCCCGCCGCGTCTGGCCGGTGACCATGCTCGGCTTTGTTACCCGCTCCTCCATGGGTGTGATGCCGGTGAACCAGCGCACCGTCGAGCAATCCATGGGCGTGCCCACCGAGTACGCCTCCTTTGCCATGCCGCTGGGTGCAACCACCAAGATGGACGGCTGCGCCTCCATCTACCCCGCCATCGCCGCCCTGTTCGTCGCACAGTTCTACGGCATTGATCTCGGCGCGACCGACTACCTGCTCATCGTGATCGTGTCCGTGCTGGGCTCGGCCGCCACCGCCGGCACGACCGGCGCGACCGTCATGCTCACCCTGACGCTGTCCACGCTGGGGCTGCCGCTGTCCGGCGTCGGCCTGCTGCTCGCGGTCGAGCCGATCATCGACATGGGCCGCACCGCCGTCAACGTCACCGGTCAGGCCGTCGTCGCCGCCGTGGTGGCCACGCGCGAGAAGATCCTGGACACAAAGGTCTGGGACAACTTTTCGGCCAAAACTTCCTAAAGCTCCAGCCCGTCGAGGATGGCGTCCATTGCCTCAGCGACCCCGGTGCGCCACAGCGTCGTCGCCTTCGGGTCGCCGCGGCCCGGCCCGCCGTTGACCACCGAGACGGGTTTGCCCTGCTTGCGGGCGTCGATGACGAAGCGGTAGCCGCTCATCACCGCAAGCGAGGTCCCCAGCGCGAGCACAGAATTCGACTCCTCGAGCCAGTCGTGCGCCGCTTGTCGACGCCCCCTCGGCACGTTCTCCCCAAAGTAGACCACCGAAGGCTTCAGCCGCTGGCCGCCGCACGTCGGGCAGTCGATCATGCGGAAGCGCTCGACGTCTTCGGCGCGCAGCTCCACGTCGCCGTCGGGGTTGATCATGTTTCCTGTGACCTCAACGGAATCGAAATAGTTGGGGTTGGCTTGGGTGAGCAGGGCGTCGATAAGCGAGCGGGCATGGCGCGCGCCGCAATCAAGGCAGACGACCTTCTCCATATCTCCGTGCAGCGCGATGACCTTGCGCGAGCCGGCTTGGGCGTGCAGCCCGTCGACGTTCTGGGTGACAATGCCGGTGAGCAGCCCGGCGCGCTCCAGCTCGACCAGCGCGAAGTGGGTGCGGTTCGGTGCGGCGGCGCGCATGAACTGCATGCCGACGAACGCGCGCGCCCAGTAGCGGCGTACCTGCGTCGGTGAGTGGGCGAACTCCTGGTACGTCATCGGCCGGCCCTTAGTCAGGCGGCCGCCCGCGGAGCGGTAGTCGGGGATGCCGGAGTCGGTGGACACGCCCGCGCCGGTGATCACCAGGACTTTGCCGGCGCGCAGCTGCTCTACTACTCGCTGGATCGCTAGCTCCGGGTCCGTTGGCGTGGTGGTTTCGTGGACGACCCGCTCGATGGAGCGCACGGCGCTCGCGTGCGCCATTTGGATCGCCGGGTCGTTGAAGGAATCTACCGGAATGGCAGCTCTCCAATCGTACGGCGCAGCTTGCGGGTGCGCAGCCGCTGCGGGTTCTTCGCCAGCTTCTCCATCGCGCGCACCGCGCACATCACGTGCGCCTCCTTCGAGTTGGAGTAGAAGGCCTGCGCGGCCGCAGGAAGCTTTGGCACCGCGTGCAGCGGCAGGTCGGACACGGCCAGCAGCGCGCCGTAGGGCACGCGATACCGGTAGCCGTTCGCGGCGATGGTGCAGGACTCCATGTCCACCGCGGCCGCCGTCGAGCCGCGCAGCCACTCCCACAAATCCTGCGGCGTCTTCCACTCCCAGTTGCGGTCGCCGGTGGACAGCACGGTGCCGGTGCGCATGAGCGCGGAGTCCTGCCCGTAGATCTTGGAGACCGCCTTTTCCAGGGTGCGCTGGATCTCGGGCACGGCCGGGATCGGCGAGTCTGGGCGGATGTGCTCGTCCAACACCGAGTCCTTGCGCTCATACGCGTTGCCCAGGATGAGGTCGCCGATGCGCATGCGTGCGTCCATGCCCGCGCAGTGGCCAATCATGATCCACGCCTCCGGGCGCAGCACCGCCAGCGAATCCGTGATGGTCTTCGCGTTCGAGGGGCCGACGCCGATGTTGATCATGGTGATGCCGTCGCCGTCCTCAGTGACCAGGTCGTAGCGCGGCATCTGGTACTTCGCGTTGCCCTCCGGTGTGACCAGGCGCGTGTAGCGAGAGCCTTCGCGCGCAAGCTCCGACTCGCCGAATTTCACGAACTCGGTGACGTGCATGTCGTAGTTGGTAAACAGAATGTACTTCTGCAGCGACTCGACCTGGATGCCCGTGTAGTGCTCGAGCCGGGCGAGCGCGAGGTCGAAGCGTTGGGGGCCGAAGTGGAAGAGCGGCTTTTCGTTGCCGTGAAAGGCGTCCCAGTGGCCGTCGATAATCGCGTCGTGCACCTCGTCGAGGGTCGGCCGCGGCACGGAGGGGGCGTTCGCGGGGCGGGTGCCGGTGCCCCGGATGTACTCGGGCGGGATGCGGGTGTCCGAGTAGCCAACGCGGATAACGCACTCGTAATTGCCGGTCAACGCCTCGAGTTGAGCGCGCAGGTACGGTGCCATCAGGTCCGGGCGCGAAAGCTCCGCGCTGTACACCCCGGACTCGTCGACGTAGCCGAAGGGCTCGGAGCGGTCCACCGGCACCCAATCGTCGATCGTCACGGACAGCTTGGGATAGTAGACATCCTCGTAGCGCGCGTAGTCCCCGCTGCTCATCGCGTCGCGCGCACGCTCGCACGACACTTCATAGAGCTCAATGAGTGTATCGACGGCCACGTGCGCACTTCCCACAACATCCATAGCGCCTAGACTACTGGCTTATGGGATTTTCAGACGTGGTCCGCTGGGCGGAGCACCGCATCAACAGCGCCGACGTGAAGGCGAAATCGCGCCGCGGCTGGGTACCGCAAGTCACCGGTTTTACCGGCTACGGCAACTCCGAGCGCGCCCGCGTGCTCGGCCGCGTGCTCATGGCCGACCCGGAGCGCGAGCCGAAAACCAAGGTGGAGCGCGGTTACCGCCAGTTCTTCACCACCCAGGTCCCCAACATCGCAGTCACCGTCGAGCTGGGTGAGCAGCGCGTCACCGCCCAGACCGACCGCAACGGCTACCTTGAAGTACTGATTCTGGACCACGGGCTTCAACCCGGCTGGCACACTGCCACCGTGCGCACCCCCTTGAGCGCCGAGGCCACCGAGGCGCGGGTGCAGATCATCGCCGACGACGTCACGCACGGCCTGATCTCCGACGTGGACGACACGATCATGGTGACTATGCTGCCGCGCGCCATGCTCGCCGCCTGGAACTCCTGGGTGAAGAAGACAAACACCCGCCAGCCCGTGCCCGGCATGCGCAACCTGTACGCGGAACTCCTCGCCCCCGGCGAGCCGACGTTCTACGTATCCACCGGCGCGTGGAACACGTTCGACACGCTCACGGACTTCATCGCGCGCGAGAAGCTGCCGCCCGGCCCCCTGCTGCTCACCGACTGGGGCCCGACCCCGACCGGGCTGTTCCGCAGCGGCCAAGAACACAAGCGGGTCGCGCTGCGCAACCTCATCGTGGACTTCCCCAACATCCGCTGGACGCTGGTCGGCGACGACGGGCAGCACGACCCCATGCTCTACTCGGACCTGGTCCAGGAGCACCCGGACCGGGTGCGCCTGGTGGCGATCCGCGAGCTCAGCCGCTCCGAGCACATCCTCGCCCACGGCACTACCGCCACGATTTCGGCACCCGGCAACTACCGCACGATCAAGGCGATCCACGGGCACACCGGCTTCGACTTGGTGAGGGAGTTCAAGAAGCTGTGAAACGGACTCTCGCCGCGCTGCTCTGCACAATCGGCGTGCTTTCCGCCTGCCAGGAGCCGCCGCAAGAGGAGCTGGCACCCGTGCTCACCGAGCAGGACGAGTACCTAGGCGTGGACCCGCAGTGGCTCGAAGACGAGGTGTCAAAGATTTCGCGCGAAACTGACACCGAGCTGGGCATCGTGCTTATCGACGACGACTTCTCCGCCACCCGCGCCGGCGACACCAGCATGCTGCGCTCCTGGTCCACGATCAAGGTGCCGGTGGCGTTTGCCGCACTCGAGCACTGTGACGTCGATAAGGCGATGCGCGAGGCGCTGATGACCTCCATGATCGAGGTCTCCGACAACGCCTCGACCGACCAGCTCTGGTGGTGCCTGGAGGCCTCCGGCGGGGCGGAGAAGTTTGTTGGCGAGGAGATTGCCAAGGCAGACGCGGACATGGCACCTTCCCCGATCTGGGGTACGAGCGAGTGGTCCGTCGAGTCGCAGGCGAAGTACGGCCTCTACCTGGCGCAACTTGCCGATTCGGAGCCGGACGAAAATACCGCCTTCGTGCTCGACCTCATGGAGCACGTGGACGAGTCGCAAGCCTGGGGCCTGGGCAACCTGGGCATCCCTTTCAAGGGCGGCTGGAGCGATACACCCGAGGGGACGTGGGAGTCCCGCCAGTTCGGCTACGCCACGCTGGGTGAGAAGCGCTACGGCATCGCCGTGGCCGCAACCAGCGAGATCGGGTCCTTTTCCGACACCACCGACGCCCTCGACAAACTGGCAGCCACGCTCGGCACCGTCTAGAAGCCGCCGAGGAGGAGGCGCAGCTGCTCGATGCGCTCCGCCGTCGCCCCGGCCCCAAGCTGGTCGCGGTAGGCCCGAATAAACAGGTTCTGGGTGCCGGCGATCATGAACACCGCCGCGTCGTCGAGAAGCTGCCCCGAGGCCTTTTTGCCCTGCTCATCGAGCATCTCCCTGAGCCCGTCGCGGATCGGCGTGAACAGCAGGGCGCACAGCACCTGGTTGAGCTTCGCGTGCACCGGGGAATCGATGAGGTGGCACACCATCGGCCGGTACGGCTCAATCGCGCGGGCGAGCTGGCGCACCTGCTCCGGGTAGCTTTCATCGCCGACGAAGTTAGCGGCAAACTCCTCGTAGGCAGGCGCGAGCACGGCCTCCCCGGCCGCGAGCACCACGCCGTCGCGGTCCTGGAAATGCTCGTAGAAGACCTGGCGGCTCACCTGCGCCGCCTTCACAATGCCAGAGACGGAAAGCTGGTCCACCCGCTTGGTGGCGAGCAACTCGATTGTGGCGCTCACGAGCGCCTCGCGGGTGCGGACCGCCCGCGGGTCAACACTGCCCTGTCTCCGTGCCACGTTCTTCGCCTGGGTCATTTAAAACGCCTTGCGCAGGATACCGAGCACCTCAGCGACGCGGTCGGCGGCTTCGGCGGCGCTGCCTGCTTCCCGTACGGACTTGACCATCAAGCGGAAGGCACCAGCACGCAACAGATCGCCGAGGTCCTCCTGGTACTGCTGGTCGATCTTGCCCAGGCGCTCTTGCAAGGAGTCGACCGCGTTGCGCAGCATCGGCTGCTCCGGGGTGGTAAAGACCCCCAGCACAGCGGGCAAAGCCGGGCCGCCGACCACGTTAAGCAAAAGGTCGCGCTCCTCGTACATGCCGCCGACGAGCACGTCGATGGCGGCGCGCGGGTTGTCGCTTTCGATGTATTCCTTGATATATGCGTCGATGACGGGGCGGAAGGTGTGCTCGATGAGCGCGCCGACCACGGCGTCACGGCCGTCGTAGTGCTCGTAGAAGACCTGGCGGCTCATGCCGGCGCGCTTCACGATTGCGGAGACCGTAATGTCCTCGGTCTTATTTTCCAGCTGGAGTTCCCTTGTGGCATTCAGGAATGCCCCGCGGGTCCGTACTGCGCGGGGGTCCATACTGCCCTCTCGACGGGCCATTGTCGCTCCTCTACCTCCGCTCCATCTACCGGATGCACGTTATTCTTGGAAACGGTGATCGCTTCCATCATTTCAACACCCGTAAATTACCCTATTAGTCAAATTTAAGAAAGTGGGTATGCAGTGTCTACTGCTTCTTCTCTCGCAGATACCACAGTTGCGCTGCTGCAAGAGTTAATTCAGCTCGCGTGCGTCAACGATCTCACCCCCGATTCCGGGCAGGAGCACAAGGCCGCGGATGCGCTCGAACGCTTTTTCGCGGATTGCCCCAACGTGCGCGTCGAGCGCTTCGAGTCCCATCCGGGGCGCACCTCCATCGCCTTTACGCTGGAGGGTTCGGACCCTGAGGCCGAGCCGCTGACCCTGCTCGGCCACACCGACGTGGTGCCGGTTGATGCGGCGAAGTGGACAAAGGAGCCCTTTGGGGCCCAGCTTATCGACGGGCGCATCTACGGCCGCGGCGCCACCGACATGCTCTACATCACCGCCGCTATGGCCGCCGTGGTGCGCGACGTCGCCTTAAGCGGCACCCAGCCCACCGGCACCCTGACGTTTGTCGGCTGCGCGGACGAAGAAGCCCGCGGCGGGCTCGGGGTCGGCTGGCTCGCCGAGCACCACCCGGACGCCTTCTCGTGGAAGAACTGCCTCTCTGAAGAGGGAGGCTCGCACCTTCCGGTGCAGGACGGCTCGGACGCACTGGTGGTCGTCGTCGGCGAGAAGGGTGCGGCACAGCGCCGCCTGACAGTGCACGGGGACGCGGGGCACGGCTCCACCCCGCACGGGCGGGACTTAACCATCGCCAAGATCGGCAAGGTGGCGGAGCGCATCGCGGCGCTCAATCCGCCGGTGACCTCGGACGAGCCGTGGCCCGGCTACGTGCGGGCGTGGAAGTTCGACGAGGCGACCGAGGCGGCGCTGCTTGCCGGCGAGGGCTACGAGGCCTTCGGTCAGCTCCAGCGCTACTCGCACGCGATGAGCCACCTCACCGTGGCACCGACGGTGCTGCGTGCGGGCGGGGCCATCAACGTGCTGCCTTCGGAAGCCTCGCTGGATTTAGACATCCGCCAGCTGCCGGGTCAGACCCAGGAGGAGATCGACGAGCTGTTGCGCGAGGCACTCGGTGACATGGCCGACGAGGTGGAAATCACCCACCTGATCACCGAGGACGCCACGGTTTCCCCGACCGAAGGCCCGCTGTACGAAGCGATCGTGGACACCTTCGCCGAGTTCTTCCCCGACGCCGCCGTGGTGCCGACGCTCGCCGCCGGCGGCTCGGACCTGCGCTTTGCGCGCCGCAAGGGCGGGGTCGGCTACGGCTTTGCGCTGCACCAGCGCGAGCGCACACTCGGCCAGGTGCTCGACCTTCTGCACAGCCACGACGAGTACGTGGAAGTGGAGGACGTGGAGCTGACCGTCAAGGCGTATCGGAGCCTGGTGCGGCGCATGGTGAAGGCGTAACCCCTTTCGCACCCCTTTCACATCAGTCACATCCGTGCCATACTGGGCCGCATGAAGATTCGCGCTATTGCACTGTCCGCGGCTGCCGCGGGCACCCTCTTTGCCGCCCAGCCCGCCCACGCCGACGCAATTGATGATGCCCTGGCGAAACTTCCCGCCGGCGAAATCTCCTGCGAGCAGGCAGAAAAGTACTGGACCAACGACGCCGACTACAACGCCAAGGTGCGCCAGGCGCGCACCATCGCCCGCTTCGACAGCCGCGGACCGCAGATCCTCGACGCACTCGCGCGCGTCGAGAGCGCGGCCAACCGCTGCGGGCTGAAGGGCACGAACGGTGGCAACCAGGGCGGTAGCCAGCAGGCCCCGGCGAAACCTGCTCCAGCACAGCAGGCCCAGCAAGCCCAGCCTGCTCCCGCGAAACCTGCACCGGCTCAGCCTGGGAAACCGCTGATCGTGCTCGCGCCGCAGGGCGTGCCGACTTTTGACGCCCCGGTGGCCAACGTGGCCACGGTGCGCCTGCCGGACCTGGCGGTCATCGCGCAGCAGCTGCTCGCCCAGTACGCACCGGGCTCCTCACTGCCTTTCTAGGCCTGCCACTCGTAGAGGACCTCTTCCCCGGCGCGGATGCGCACCCCGTAGGTGGGCTCTAGCCACGCGTCGGTCTGGATTTCCTCGCCGTCCGCGCCACGACTCCGCAGGGAGATCGTGGCGTTTTGCTTGTCCAGGACTTCTACCTCGGCGTGGGTGAGCCACTGGTTGCGGCGGCGCACGCCGATGAGCTTCTTGTGCTCGGCGAGCACCCAGCTGCCCAGTTCAGACAGCTCCGCAGGCGTGGCGGGCAGCGGGGGTCGTACGGGATCGTCGGCGGCAAAACCTTCGCCGCGCCGCGCCTCGAAGCCCTGCTCGTCGCCGTAATAGAGGCTCGGCATGCCGGGCAGGCTCATCAGCAGCGCGAGCGCGATGATCTCGCCGTCCTGGCCCACCTTGGAGGCGATGCGGTCGACGTCGTGGTTGCCGATGAAGGTGTTGGGCAGGGTGCGCGCGGCGATCTCCGCGTGGCGACCGATCGCGTGGTCGAGCTCCCAGAAGTTCGTGTCCGCGATGGAGGACCACAGCCCCTTCCACAGCTCGTACTGCGTGACCGCGTCGAGGGTGCCGGCCTCGGTGATCGCAGCGTAGTCGCCGTGGATGACCTCGCCGAGGATGAGCACGTCGGGGAACTCCTCGCGCACGCGCGCAAGCACGGTGCGCCAGAACTCGGGCGGCACCGAGTAGGCCACGTCCAGGCGCCAGCCCTGGATGCCGCGGCGCAGCCAGTGGCACATGATGTCCACCACCGCATCGATAATGCGCGGGTCCTCGTGGTGCAGGGTGGCTAGATCGGCGTGGCCCTCCCAGTCGGTGTCTCCGGCCAGGCCCTCGGCAACCCAGGGGTGGGTGCGGGCGACGTGGTTGAACACGCCGTCGAGCATGACCTGGATGCCACGCTCGTGGCAGGCGGCAATGAGACTGTCGAAGTCGGCGTCGTCGCCAAGCCGGGCGTCGATGCGGTAGTGGTCGAGGGTGTCGTAGCCGTGGGTGACCGACTCGAAGATGGGGCCGAGCAACAGCCCGTTGCAGCCGAGCTCAATGAGGTAGTCCAGCCAGGCCTCGATCTGGCCCAGGCGGTGCCCGGAGTCGTCGCCTGCGCGGTCGCGGATGGGGGCGCCGGTGGCGCCAAGCGGGTAGACGTGCCACCAGATCACGTCGGCGAGTTGCGGTTTCATGTGGGTGGGCTCCTTCCACGTGGATGTAGGCTCAAGGGCATGACGCGCCGCTTGAGTGTCGAGGAACGCCGCGCCGAGATCCTCGACGCCGCCACCACGACCTTTGCTTCCCTGCCTTATGGCGATGTCTCTGCCCAGCTTATCGCCCAACGCTGCGGGGTGTCGGAGGGCCTCATCTTCCACTACTTCGGCTCCAAGGCGGGCCTATACGCGGCGTTCCTGCAGGACACGGCGTTCGACTTCACCCGCTTCCGCGATCCCGCGGAGCTTGTGCGCGCCTACCTCGACCACATCGCCGCGCGCCCCTTCGTGTGGGCGGCCGGGCGCCGCAGCGGCGAGGAACCGCTCGAGGCGATCCACCTGCGCATCGAGCACCGCGACGCCGCCGTCCACACGCTGTGCGAGCTGCTCGGTCGCAGCGACGAACGCGCCCGCATCGCGGTCTCCGGCACGCTCGGCTTTCTCGATGCCATCGCGCTGGACTGGGTCGACGAGGGCTGTCCCGCCTCACGCCGCGAGCTGCTTATCGACGCCACACTCGCCGCCCTCAACGCCGCCTGCTAGCCCTCCCCGCGGCGGCGGATCAGCGGCTCGAGACGGTCCTGGAGGCGTTCGCGCCACGCCTCGACGGTCTCCTTGTAGCCCTCCTCGTGCGGGTGCATGCCGCGGTGGGTGAAGGTGACCTGCGTTTCGCCCTGGTCCTCCTCGCTGTCGCTGAGCTCGAAGATGAGCGAGGTGTCGTCCCAGTCGCGGTCTTCTTTCTCCTTGCCCGTGGACTCGGTGTGCCAGACCAGGCGGTCGCCCTCTTCGGCCTCCTCCACGCGGAACTCGGCGTACTGGCTGTCCGTGTCGAAGTGGAACTCGCCGCCGGCCTCGGCCGCCGAGCCCTCGATGTGGTCGTCCCACCAGTCCTTCGGCGTGGTGATCGCCTTGAACACCGCGGTGCGGGAGGCGGGCACGGTGAAGCTGGTGGAGAAGTCCTTGATGGCGCGGACCTTGGTGCCGTCGGAAAACTCGTAGTCCGGCATCGCGGAGTCCGGGTCGTAGATGCTGACCTCGTAGCCCTCGTCGCGAAGCTGGCGCAGTCCCTCCTTGATCAAGAGGCGCCCGGCCTTGTTGAAGCTGGTCACATTCGACACATCCAGCACCAGCGTGCCGCCGACGATGCGCTCGCTCGACAGGTCGTGCAGGATCTTCTCCGCGGCGGTGAAGTTGATCATGCCCTGCAGCACCACCACGGTGCAATCTTCTCGACGCTCCACCGACCGAATCCCCGGCGCCGTGTAGTAATCCGCGCCCATCAGGTTCAGCCCCAGCGAGGCGGACATCTCGCGGAAGATGCGCACCCCGCGCACCGAGTTGCCCTGCTCGTTCAGCCGCGGGCTCAGCGACGCCAACCCCATCTGCCCCGGCATCGTGCCGATCAGCCCGCCGGCCACGCCCGACTTCGCGGGGATGCCCACGTTGACCATCCACTGCCCCGAGCCGTCATACATACCCGCCGAAGTCATCACCGCCTGCGTAATCCGCGCAGCGGCCGCAGAGCACACCCGCTCGCCGGTGATCGGCTGTACCCCGCCGTTGGCCAGGGTCGCCGCCATCGTCGCCAGATCGCGCACGGTGACCAGCACCGCGCACTGCTGCGTGTAGGACTCGATCGCGTCGTGCGCCTGGTCCTGCACCATGCCGAACTCGCGCAACAGGTGCGCGATCGCCAGGTTGCGGTGCGCGGTACTGATCTCGGATTCCACCAGCGATTCGTCGATGCTCAGTTCGCGGCCGGCAAGTTTGGAAAAGAAGGCCCGGATCTTCTCCACCCGCGCCTTTACCGAGGATTCCGCGCCGTTGATCAGCTGGTTCACCGCGATCGCGCCCGCGTTGATCATCGGGTTCGCGGGCCGATGGGTGCCCTCTTCCAGCGAAATCGCGTTGAAGGCCTCGCCCGAAGGCTCCACGCCCACGTACTTGTGCACCTCCGCCGCGCCGAGCTCCTCCAGCGCGAGCGCGTAGACGAAAGGCTTGGAGATGGACTGGATGGTGAACTCGTAGTCATCATCGCCCACCGAGTAGAGGTTCCCCGACGTCGTGCACAGGGCCACGCCGAGCTTGTCGGGGTCGGCGGCGGCGAGCTCGTCGATGTAGTCGGCGAGTTCGCCGCTGTCGTCGTCGCGGACTTGTTCCAGCAGGTGGTCAAGGTATTCGGGTACTGGCGTAGGCATGCGCGCCAGTCTAGAGCTTTGTGCTTAGCGACGCCCACTCTTACCTTTTTGTCTACTTTACTTTACATAGTGGCGCGTTTAGTTTATTGTTTGTCATAGGCGCTTACAAAGCAGAAAGGAGCGCTGATGCCCGACACACACGAAAACATGGTCCGCAAATGGCGGCGGTGGCAGGAACTCTCCCAAGCCGAGCTCGCCACACAGGTGGGAGTGTCCCGCCAGACCATCGCCAACATTGAAAAAGGCAACTACTCCCCCTCCGTCCACCTCGCACTCGACATCGCACACACCCTCGGCAAAACCGTCGAAGCCCTCTTCGGCGACGAACAGGAAGGATAACCCCATGTTGAAGCAGTACGGCGACAAAAAGATCGCCCTGGCAAACCAGGGCACCGACGACGAATACCAGCAGCAGATCTTGCATCAGTCCAGCACCGTGACCTCGGAGACGCTGATGTACACCACCACGTTCATCATGGCGGTCCTCGCCTGGGTCCTGCCCGAGGGCGCAGCCACCTACTCGCTGCTCGCGCTGTTGCCCGGCCCACTCGCGCAGGCCGCCGGCGCGCTGTGGATGCAGAACTACGCCCCGCGCCCGCGCCCTTACAAAGTCTTCACCGTGGCCAACATCCCCATGTTCGTCTTCCTCGCGATCACCTTCGCCGGCATCGCTTTTAACGACTTCGACGGTGACCCGGGCGGCACGATCGGCATGGTCATCGGCGCGGTCGTCGGCGGTGGTGCCGCCGCGTACTTTGCCCCACGCTTCCAGCGCCACAAGCGCCGCGACGACGAGGCACGCCTGAACGCCGACCTCGAAGATTAATACCTACGGTTATAATCGGCATTATTCCGATCACGACGAGAAAGGATGCCGATGTACCTCGCAGAAAAGCCGAACCCGAAACTCAACTACTTAAGCGACAAGCACGCCGAAATCATCAAGGCAACGCTTCCGCCGGTGGGCGAAAACATCGAGACGATCACGAAGACGTTCTACTCCAAGATGTTCGCCGCCCACCCCGAACTCATCGCCAACACCTTCAACCGCGGCAACCAGAAGCAGGGCGCGCAGCAGAAGGCCTTGGCCGCCTCCGTCGCTACCTTCGCCACTCAGCTGGTGGACCCGTCAGCGCCGGACCCGGTCATGATGCTGGACCGCATCGCGCACAAGCACGTCTCGCTGGGTATTCGCAAGGACCAGTACCAGATCGTGCACGACAACCTCATGGCTGCGATCGCCGAGGTCCTCGGCGATGCCGTCACCCCCGAGGTCGCCGAGGCCTGGGACGCCGTCTACTGGCTCATGGCCGACGTGCTGATTAAGCATGAGGCCAAGCTCTATGAGTCCGACGGCGTCACCGACGGCGACGTCTTCCGCCGCGCAACTGTGTCCGCCAAGGAGCAGCTGACCGACAGCGTCTATGCCTACACGCTCACCGGCGACTTCACCGCCCCGCGCCCCGGCCAGTACACCTCCGTGGGCGTCACGCTTGACGACGGTGCCCGCCAACTCCGCCAGTACTCCATCATCGAAGGCGACGCACACTCCTTACGCATCGCCGTGGAAACCGACGGCGAGGTCTCCACGTACCTGCGCGACCGCGTCGAGGTCGGCGACACCGTCGACGCCACCCTCCCCGCCGGCGACCTCGTCCTCCAGGACGGGGACAACCCAGTCGTGCTGATCTCCAGCGGCATTGGTTCCACCCCGATGGTGGGCATCCTCGGCCACCTGGCCCGCACCAATTCGGACCGAAAGGTGACCTACCTGCACGCCGACGATTCCGAGGACTCCTGGGCGCAGCGCGAAGAGACCCGCGCGCTCGCGGACAAGCTCCCCAACGCCGAAGTACGCGCCGCCTTCCGCGACCAAGACGAGCGCATCAACCTCGCCGAGGCAGATGTCGCCGGTGCCGACGTCTACCTCTGCGGCGGCGCGAACTTCCTGCAGGCCATCCGCGAAGATCTCGCCGCGAAGTCACCCGCCAACGTCTACTTCGAGCTGTTCAGCCCGAACGACTGGCTGATCAACTAGTCCGCTTCGGTGATGCGCGCCCCGCACTCGTTGAGCCGGTCAAAGGGCCTGAGCTCGACCTTGAGCTCGCTCGCCCGCCCGTCGAGGTAGCCCGCGTGCAGCGCGCACACCGTCCGGTCCGGCAGCTCGCCGTCCGGCCCGATGAACGGGCAGGCGCGCAGGCCCACCTCGCGGGCCCCATCAGCCGCGGTGCCCTCGCGCGGGAGCGGGTCGAAGCCCATCGCGCGCAACAGGCGCACGAGCGCTTCCGTCCCCTCGTCCAAATCCGCCGACGCGTCCGCCTCGCGCCCGGCGGATTTCGCTGCCCACTGCTGTCCGATCTCGCGGGCTTGCTCCAGGTCCCCGTCGGCAAGCATCCCGGTGAGCATCTCGACGAGTTCGATGTACTCGCTCGCCACCTCGCTACCACGCGGCACCCGCGCGGTGAAGATATGCGAGGGACGGCCACGACCCACCGTGTGCGCTTGCCTGCGCGAAACCAGCTCCTGCGCGATCAGCTCATCCAAGTGGCCGCGCACGGTGTTGATGTGCATGCCGAGCTTGTGTGAGAGCTCGGCGACCTGCGCCCCGTCGGGAAACGCCTGCAGGGCGTGAAAGACTTCCCGCTGCTTCGCGCTCAATTCGGCGGCGGCAGCGGTGAGCTGAGACGCGGGGCGTGGCGCTCTTCGGCGAACCATTCTTCACACCCTCCTCCGGCTGGGAGTTCTTGGACAACTGCTTGCCTTAAGTATAGGAAGCGAACCGGTAAAACTCCTAGTTGGAGCATCCCCTTGTCCGCCCACATGCAACTTTAGTACGATTATTATCGTGGAAAAACTGAGTCGTGTGACGGGCGGGTGCATCGCCTTCTGGGCCAGCACCGCCCTCATCAACGTGCTTGCCGACGCCCCACGCTGGAACATCATCCACCCCCTCACACTCGGCGTCGTCACAAACGCCATCCTCACCTACTCCACCCACTTCGCCGACGCCCTCACCCGCACCGCCTCCCGCCCTTTGCCCGTCTACGTGCGCCTCGCCGCAGTCAACCTCGCACTCGTCGCGCTGCTTTTCGACGCCCTCCCCAACCTCGCCGCCGCCACCGCCGCCTCCGCCCTGCTCTGGCACGGTGCCTCCATCGCCCGCAAGCTGCGCCGCGGCCTGCCCGGCCCCTTCGCCACCACCGCGTACTGCTACGTCGCCGCCGCCGCGTTCTTCGCCCTCGCCGTCGCCGCCGCCGTCCAGCGCGACATTGCCGCCCACTCCCGCCTCGCTGTCTGGGGCTTCGCGTGGACGACCATCGCCGGCACCGTCATCACCCTGCTGCCCACCATGACCAGAAGGCGCGCCTCCCCGACCGCCCGCAAGCGGCTCTCGTACGCGCTGGCCGCCCACTGCATCGCCCTCCCAGCCGCGGCAGCGCTGCTCGGCACGCCACTTGCCACGGCAGCGCTACTAGTGTGCGCGCTTGCGTGGTCGTACGCGCTGCAGCCCGTCCTGGCCAGCACGCTGTTTGACACGGACCTGTCGGCGCCCGCGCTCAGCGTCGCTGCTGGCGTGCTCTGGCTGCTCGGCGCAATGTACGCCGACGCCGCAACGCTTGCCCTCGGCGCGGAGCGCTTCCCCACAAACCTCCTCGTCTTCATCCTCGCCGCCGGGCTCGCGCAAATCGTCGCGGGCGCGCTCGGCCACCTCCTGCCAGTCCTCACGCGCCGCGCCACCGAGCCCGACCAAGGGTTTTTCAAAGCCGGCGTACTCAGCGGCGGCGCCATCGTCGCGCTGATCAACCCGCCCATCGGCCTTGCCATACTGGCGATCGGGCTGGTCCTGCACGCAAGAAAGGTCGCTTTCCCATGAACCGAACCGAATCCCTCGCCTGGGGGCTGATCGCCCTCGTCGTCGCCCTCGTGGTGGGGCTCACGCTCGCGTTCAGCCCCACCGACTCCACGCAGGCCCCGATCAGCGAGGACGCCACCACCTTCGACATCGACATCCAGGGCATGTCCTTTGTCCCCGACACCATCCACGTCGCCCCCGGCACCCACGTCGTGCTCACCATCACCAACTCCGATACCCAGCAGCACGATCTCAAGCTTGGCGACGGCCACACCGGCCGCATCGACCCCGGCGAAACCGTCACCCACGACTTCGGCATCTTCGACGAGGACACGCAGGGCTGGTGCACAATCGCCGGCCACAAGGCGATGGGGATGACTTTTGATGTGGTCACGAGTGGGGGCGGTGGGGCGTCGATAAGCGGCGAGGGGCGCGACGCGACACTGCCGGAAGCCAGCGGCGAGCTGCACGAGCACACCTGGGCCATCGAAGACGACGGCGACACCTGGACCTTCGACGGCCAAGCACCCGGGCCGACGCTGCGCGGGCGGGTCGGCGACCGCTTCCGCATCACCATCGAAAACCGCGGACACATGACCCACTCGATTGACTTCCACGCAGGCGAAATCAGCCCCGACGAACCCATGCGCGACATCCAGCCGGGCGAGCACCTCACCTACGAATTCACCGCGCGGCGCTCCGGCATATGGATGTACCACTGCGGCACCATGCCGATGAGCCAGCACATCGGCATGGGCATGGTCGGCGCCGTCGTCATCGACCCGCCCGAGCTTTCGCCCGTCGACGGCGAATACCTCCTCGTCGCGCGCGAAATCTACGGCGACGAGCCCGCGACCGCCTTCAACGACCACCCCGCGCAGTACGTCGAGCGGCCCATCGAGGCGCACGTCGGCGACACCGTCCGCGTGTGGCTACTCAACGCAGGCCCCGACACCGCGCTGAGCTTCCACGTCGTCGGCGAAATCTTCGACACCGTGTACAAAGAGGGCACCTACACGCTTCGCGACGCCCACGACACCGGCTCCCAAGCCCTCGACCTTCTGGCCGCGCAGGGCGGATTTGTCGAGCTCACCTTCGACGAGCCCGGCACCTACACCTTTGTCAACCACCAGATGACGGCGGCGGAGCAGGGCCAGCGCGGCCAGTTCCTGGTTCACGCGAACTAGCCCGGGCCGCGTGGTCGGCGCCGGTGGGCGTGACCTGGCCTGTGGGCGAGACGTAGACGATCTGCCCGCTGCGGCGCTCGGTGTGCCCGCGGGTGGCGCGACCCGCCTGGTAGTTGTGGTAGCGGCACAGCCAGCCGAGGTTGCTCACGACCGTTTCGCCGCCAAAGCGGTGCTCGGTCATGTGGTGGGCGTCGCAGCGCGAAGCCGGCACGTCGCAGTCCTTCCACGTGCAGGTGGAGGAGTCGGCGAGCATCATCTCGCGGTGCTTCTCCGTGGCCAAGCGCATGTCGTAGGCGTTGACTGGCCCGTCCATCGCGCCGATCAGAATGATGTGGCCGAACTGTGAGAACTTCATGCGCACGAACTCCTCGCCCGACATGACGACCCCGTTGGCGAAGCGGACCATCACGTCCTTGCCGGCGCCCGAGATGATCTTCTCGTAGTCGCCCAAATCCAGGTTCACGCTGAGCTTGACCAGGTAGTCGGCCCGCGGGCAGTCCTGGCTCAGCCAGCCGGTCACATCGTGTTTTGCCGCGTCGTAGGCGGCTTGGATGTCGAGGGCGGGGCCGGTGACGCGTAGCGTCGCTAAGCCATCGCCATGATGCTTGACGCGCGCGCACGCGGTGCGCGGCGCAGGCGGCTGCAGCTCCTCTTTCAGCGCCGCCGCCCGCTTCCGAATCCGCGACAGGTCCCCGGCCGTGTTGCACAGCGTGTCGATGTAGTGCCAACGCTTCGTCGCGTCCTTGATCGCGTTCGCCGTCCGCGCAATGTAGGCCAGCGTCTCGATCCGGTGCCCGTTTTCGCGCGCCCCGTCGTGCGCGCGCTGCTGGTAGCGCGAGTGCGAGGTGTGCGCGCACAGGGTCTTCGCCGCCGCGACCAACTGCTTCGCGCGGTCGTACTGGACGCCCTCGGCCTGCACCTCGCGGGCAGACTTGCCCGCCGCAGCGGCGACGAAGTCGAAACCGCTCCGGTCGAATTGGGCAAGTGAGGCGAGTGCGTTCATGACCGCAAGATTAGCCGATTGACCAGCGCAAATGGCGGATTGTGAGAAGTCTCCCACTTTGCCCGGAATACGGAACCGACAGGCGAGTTTTTGCGTCTAATAATGTTTAGGCTTTTGCGGCGAGCAGTACGGCTTTCTGCGCGCGCACCGCCCGCACCATCAGTGGCAGGAAGGCGACGAGGACGCCGAAACAGCACGCGCTCATCGCCACGCGCAGCCACGAGTTCTCGGTCGCAATCCAGACCACGAGCGCGGCGTTGAAAAGCACCACGCGAAGCAGCGAGCCGCGGGCGAGTTCGGCCAGCCCGGCACGCACGGCGCGGGGGCCGCCGCCCATCGTCGTGGGCAGCAGGTAGCTCATGGTGCCGATCAGCAGCTGGGCGGCGAAACCGAGCAGGAGCGCGAGCGTCGGGATTTCCGGCAGGTCGATCGGCATGGCGAGGCGCACTGCGTACCAGAGCATCGCGACCGTAAGCCAGATCAGCGCCGCGAAGGCGCTTAAGCCCGGGTAGGTGACGCGGTCGCGCGGGTCGCGCAGCACGTCGAGGACGTTGACGAGAAAGCCGTGGAAGGTCCACAGCCACGCGGCGACGTAGACAAGCACGCCGGCGCTGGTGGCCAGGTCCACGCCCGCCAGCGCGCCGCAGCTGGCCAGGAGCACGCCGGTGCCGGCGAGCGGGATCGAGGTGCCCGCCCGGTCGTGCATCCCGTTGATGCGCCACATGGCCGGGAACAGCACGGTCAGTGACGCGAGCGCGGCGAAGCCGACGAAGCCGCCGACGTTGACAAACAGGTGCGCCATCCGCACGCGTTCCTGCCAGTCGCCGGGCAGCCCGTAGGACAGGGCGGCGCCGAAGACGACGCCGACGGGCAGGCAGGCCGCGCTGGCGACGTAGCCAAGCGCGACGGCTCGGTGCCGCTTCTCGGGCCCGGCGCGCCGCACCTGCGTATACAACACCCACGCGTGCCAGGCCAGCACGCCCGCGACGAGCGCCGCGCCGATCCAGGTCAGCCAGTAGGTCACCAGCACCTGGCCAACCAGCACAAGCACGGCGCCCGCGTTCAGCGCCCAGGTGCGGCGCAGTTGCGCGGGCCGCGCGCTGTCGGGCAGGCGCTGCTGCAGGAAGCGCTCGGTGAGGTTTTGCGACCACACCACGATCGAGTTGGTCAAAATCCCGAGCGTGAACACGTGGATAAGCAGCCACCCGGGTTCGGTGAACAGGACGTGCGTCAGCCCGATCACAATGAACACGAGCATCCAGACGGTCACCGGCCGCGAGATGCGCCTGTGCCAGGTGTGCGGGCTCCAATCCTTCGACATATTCCCAATATAGACCGTGCTTATTCGATGAGCTCGAGCAGCTTCTCGACGATCACCGCCCGGTTTACCTCCGCCAACGGCCGCGCATAAATGTGGTCGTGCACCCACAGGCCCGAGGCCAGTGCCGACGCAGCCAGAAGATTAGGGTCCGCCGCCGTGTCGTCGGCACGCGGCAGCCACCGGTCCTCTACCTCCAGCCAGGGGCGCGTGTAGTCGGGGTGCGTGCGGGAGTGGAGCGTGACCATGAGCTCGGCGAGCGGCTCGTGCTCGCTCATGGTCACCAGCATCGCGCGGTAGCGCTCGCGCGGGGAAAGTTCCTCGGCGCCCTTGCCTCCGGCGTGGGCGCGCACCTTGTCCTCCCACACGGCTGCGGTGTACTCGTGCAGTCCGACCAGCAGGGCGTGGCGGGAGGGGAAGTGGTAGAGCAGGCCGGACTTGGACAGCTCTGTTTCGGCGGCGAGCCGATCATAGGTGACGGCCTCGATGCCGCCCGGGTCAGAGGCGACGATGGCGTAGGCGGTGCGCAGGATGTCTTCGCGCTTACTTTTGCGGGGCATGGAGTTCTCCAGACTTGGGGTTGTCGCGGAAGCAGAACGCAGTTGCGGCGGAAAAGACCAGCGCTGCGGCGGCAAGCACGAGTAGGACGGCGTGGTAGGCGTCGGTGTAGGCGGTGGCGGCGGCGGGGTTGGGCGTGGCGTCGTAAAGCGCTTCCATGCCCCGCGGGAATGCGCGCTCGAACCAGAGTGGCAGCAGCGAGCCGGTGATCGCGACGGTGAGCAGGGTGCCGAACTCGTAGGAGACCTCTTCGACGCCCGCGGCCATGCCGGAGCGGTGCGCGGGCGCGGCGCCGAGAATCGCGATCGAACTCACGCTCATCACCGAGCCGGCGGAGCAGCCGAGGATGACGAGCGCGAGGATCTCCAGGGCGAGGCCCTCGGCCGAGTCGCCGGCAATCAACAGCGCGGTGCCGACGGTCGCGCCCAGGAAACCACCAGCGATGAGCGGGAGGAAGCCGATGCGGTGCAGGTTCGCCCCGCCAAGCACGGACGCAGGAATCGCCGCGACCGCCATCGCCGTGATCACCGTGCCCGCGTGCAGAGGGGTAAAGCCGCTGACCAGCTGCAGCTTCTGCGCCGTCATCAGCTCTACGCCCGCGAGCACGAACATGCCGCCGGCGGCCGCGATCACACCGCCGGAGAAGAGGCGGGAGCGGAAGATGTCGAAGGTGAGCAGCGGGTCGTCGAGCTGGCGCTGGCGGCGCACGAAGAGCCAGCCGGCGGCGACAGCGACGACGATCGCGATGAGCGGGACCCACAGCGCACCGTCCGGGTTGGCCAGGCCCTTGATCGTCATGGTCAGCCCGGACAGCGCGAACAGCGAGTAGACGGAAGAGATGACGTCCCAGCGCTTGGTTGGATTCGGTACGTTCTCCGGGGCGAGCGCCAGCGTGGCGATCAGCGCGATCACCACGACGGGCACGTTGATGAGGAAGACCGAGCCCCACCAAAAGTGCTCCAAAAGCGCGCCGCCGACCACCGGCCCGAGCGCAGCACCGACGACGGCGACGGACGCCCAAATACCGATCGCTGTGTTGCGCTCCTGCTCGTCGGGGAAGGTCAGGCGGATCAGCGCGAGTGTGGCGGGCATCATCACTGCCGCGCCGAAGCCGAGCAGGCCGCGCGCGGCGACGAGCTCCCAGGCTCCCGGCGCGAACGCAGCCGCCAGCGAGGCCACGCCGAAAATGACGAGGCCGACGAGCCACATGAGGCGATGGCCGAGTTTGTCGCCAAGCGTGCCGGTGCCGAGCAAGAGACCCGACAGCACCAGCGGGTAGGCGTTAATGATCCACAGCGACTGCGCGGGCGTGGCGTGCAGCTGGGCGCTGAGCACCGGCATGGCGGTGTACAGGATCGAGTTGTCCAGCCCGATCATGAGCAGGCCGGAGGAGATTACGGCGAAGAAGACCCAGCGTTGGGCGGCGGATTGCATCACCCGGCGAAACTGTAATGACCGTCCGTTTAACTTTCAACTCGCGGGAAGCGGATGGAAGCGTCGTCGCGCACGGAAAGCTCGACCTCGCCACCGACTGGGAAGGTGAGCAGCGGGTTGGTGTGCCCGAAGCTCGCGTTGGCCACCACGGGCTTGCCCTCGAGCTCCGGGATCGACGCGATCGTCTCCTCCAGCATGGCGCGGGTAACCCTGCTGGCGGTCTGGAAGCGGCCAATCACTACGCCCTCGATGCCCTCGCCGTCGGGCATCTGCAGCAGGGAGACGAGCTCGCGGCGGAAATCCATCACGCTGTACTTGCCGGTGACCTCGGCGAACAGAATCGCGCGCTCGAGCGAGGGCATGAACTCGGTGCCGGCGAGCAGGCCGAGCGTGCCCAGGTTCGCGCCAAGAGCCACGCCATGCGCGGACCCTTCCTGGATGCTCCACCAGCCGTCGTCGGGTTCGCGGACGCGGGCGTCCTGGTTGATGAACCAGTCGTCGTCGGTAAACCAGGTGCCCGGCCGCCACAAGATCGGCCCCTGCTCGAACGCGGCGGTAACAAAGCAGGCGCGCGTGAGCTCGGAGTGGTCCCGCATACCGAGGGTGGACCAGTGCGGGCCGATATAGGTGGCCATGCCGGTGCGCGCGTAAATCGCATTGGCGATCGCCGAGATGTCCGAGTTGCCGCACATGAACTTCGGGTGCGCGGCGATCAGGTCAAAATCCAGGTGCGGCAGAACCTCGTTGCTGGTAAACCCACCGATGACACTCATGATGCCGGCGACCTCCGGGTCCGTGAACGCGGCGTGCAGGTCGGCGGCTCGCGATTCGGCAGAAGAGGACCAGAACATGTCGGACTCGCGCACGTTTTCGCCGAAGGTGACGCTGATGCCCAGGTCGGCGAGGCGTCGATTAGCAAGGCTCTTGACGTATAACCCGGCCTCGCCCTGCTCCACATAGGCCAGGGAGCGGGAGGGGGCGACCACGCGGATAGTGTCGCCCGTTTGCAAAGGTCGCGGGTAGATAGTCATTGCTTAGACATTACCCGCACGATCGCGTCGATCGTGTCTGGCGGAAGTGGCGCGGGCAGGCTAAACCGCAGCGCGGACTGGGCGAGCTCGGGCGAGTAGCCGAGCGCGGTGAGCACGGGCGAAGGTTCAGCAGCGCCCGCCCGGCAGGCCGAGCCAGAGCTTGCCGCAAACCCCGCGACGTCGAGCGCGACGAGCAGCGCCTCGCCGCTGATGCCCTCGACCACGAAGGAGGCATGGTTGGGCAGCCGCTCGGTGCGGTGCCCGGTCAGGCGTGCGCCGGGCACATGCTTTTCGACGCCCACGATCAACGCATCCCGCGACGCCATCACCTCCAGCGCCCGTTGCCCGGCGCGCTCTCGCTGCGCCCGCACCGCCGCGGCGAACCCGGCGATCCCCGCCACGTTCTGCGTGCCCGCGCGGTGCCCGCCCTCCTGTCCGCCACCAAAGATGACGGGCTCGAGCGGCACATCGCGCGGCAGAAGCAGCGCGCCGACACCGGCCGGGCCGCCGAACTTGTGCGAGGCCAGCGCCACCGTTGTCGCGCACGGGCCCGGCCAGCCGCCCGCGGAGAGGTCGACCGGCAAGTTCGCGGCGGCTTGCACGGCGTCGAGGTGCAGCGCCACCTGCGCGGGGACTTCGGGCACATTGGCGACGGTGCCGACCTCGCTGTTGGCCAGGCCAAGCGCGACGAGCGTGGTATCCGGGCGCAGCAGCCGGTCCAGGTCGGCCTGGGTGAACCGCCCATGCTTGTCGACGGTCACGTAGTCCACCTCAAAGCCGTGGAGCCGCTCCAGTGCGGCGCAGCTTTGCAGGACCGAGGAGTGCTCGATGGGGGAGGTGATGATGTGGCGGCCGCGCGGGGCGGCCAGGGCGCGGCCGATGATGCCGAGGTTGTTGGCCTCGGTGCCACCGGAGGTGAACACCACGCCCGCGGGGTGCACGCCGAAGGCCTCGGCGATCGTGGCGCGGGCCGACTCGAGGACTTTCGCAGCGCGCTCGCCCGCGGAATGCACGCTCGAAGGGTTGGCGCAGGCCGCATCATAGACCTGCAGCATCGCCGCGCGCGCCTCGGGCGAAAGCGGGGCGGTGGCGGCGGCGTCGAGGTAGGCGCTCACTAGTCTGCGACCTCATCGACGCTGTCGAGGCCCAGGTCGAGCGCGCGGGCGCTGTGGGTCAGCTTGCCCACCGAGATCACGTCCACCCCGCAGGCGGCGAGCTCGGCGACGGTGTCGAGGTTGACGTTGCCGCTGGCTTCGGTGGGCACGCGGGCGTCGATAAGCGAGACTGCCTCGCGCAGCTCGGCGGGCGAGAAATTATCCAACATGATGCTGTCCACGCCCGCGGCGAGCACCGGCTCGATCTGCGCGAGCGAATCGACCTCGACCTCGATGTGCGTGGTGTGGCTGACGCGGGCGCGGATCGTGCGCAGCGCCTCCGTGATCCCGCGCGGGCTCCTGGCGCCGAGCGCGGCGAGGTGATTGTCCTTGACCATCACCGCATCCGAGAGGCTAAAGCGGTGGTTGTGGCCGCCGCCGGCGCGCACCGCGTGCTTCTCAAAGGCGCGCAGGCCAGGAGTGGTCTTACGCGTATCCACGATGCGGGCGCCCGTGCCCTCGACCGCAGCGACGTAGCGGGCCGTCAGCGTGGCGATGCCCGACATCCGCTGCGCGAAGTTCAGCGCGACGCGCTCCGCGCTCAAGATGCCGCGGGCCGGGCCCTCGATGAGCGCGAGGCGCTGGCCGGCGTCGAAGTGCGTGCCCTCGGGCGAAAGCTCGGTGACCGTGATCTGCGGGTCCGTGGCCGCGAACGCCGCGCGGACCACCTCTCCCCCGGCGAAGACGCCCTCTTCGCGGGCCACCAGCGCGGTGCGCAGGCGGGCGTCGGGAGCAATCGCGGCCTCGACGGTCGCATCACCCCACGGCATGTCCTCGGCGAGCGCGGCGCGGACAGCGGTATTGATCAGCTCCGGGGTCAGCATGGCTTCGCCGCCAGCATCCGCTCGAGCGCCACGCGTGCGTCGGCCGCGGTGTCTTCCGGCACCACGATCTGGTTTTCCACCCGGCCCTCGAGCAGCGACTCGAGCGTCCACGCCAGATACGCCGGGTGGATGCGGTACATCGTCGAGCACGGGCACACTACTGGGTCCAGGCAGAAGATCGTGCGGTCCGGGTATTGCTGCGCGAGGCGGTTGACCATATTGATCTCGGTGCCGATGGCGATCACGTCGCCGGGTGCGGAGTTCTCCACCACGCGGCGGATGACTTCGGTGGAGCCGGAGGAATCGGCGGCGTCGACAACCGGCGCAGGGCACTCGGGGTGCACCACGACGTGCACGCCCGGGTACTCCGCGCGCGCCTTTTCGATCTGCTCGACGGTGAAGCGGCGGTGGACGGAGCAGAAGCCGTTCCACAGAATCACCTTCGCCTGCGCGAGCTGCTGCGCGGTGTTGCCGCCGAGCGGCTCGTTGGGGTTCCACATGCACATCTGCTTGTCCGTAATGCCCATCGCGCGCGCCGTGTTGCGGCCCAAGTGCTGGTCCGGCAGGAAGACAACGCGCTCGGCGCGCTCGAACGCCTCCTTGAGCACGGTCGCCGCGTTCGAGGAGGTGCACACCACGCCGTCGTTGCGGCCGCAGAAGGCCTTGATGTCGGCGGCCGAGTTCATGTACGTCACAGGCACGATCGCCTCGCCGGGCAGCGCTTCGTGCAGCTGGTCGAAGCACGCCTCGACCTGCGCGAGGTTGGCCATGTCCGCCATCGAGCACCCGGCGTTCAGGTTCGGCAGCACCACGGCCTGGTCCGCCCCGGAAAGAATGTCGGCGGTCTCCGCCATGAAGTGCACCCCGCAAAAGACGAAGGCCTCCGCCTCCGGGTGCGCCTTCGCCTGCTGGGCGAGGTTGAAGGAGTCCCCGATGAAGTCAGCGAACTTCACGATCTCATCGCGCTGGTAGAAGTGCCCGAGGATCTTCACCCGGTCACCCAGCTTGTCCTTCGCCGCGGTAATCATCGCGTCGAGTTCCTCCGGGCTCGCCTGCGTATACCGCGCAGGCAGTGGCGACTGCGGGGTGGGCAGCGGCGCGAACGTGTCGCCGCGCGAGGCACCCGGCCCGTAGGAGGCGTTCTGGGCGGTCTGCCACGGCTCGGCGGGCAGCTCCGTGTCGCAGGTGGCTTCCTGGGCCGCCTTGCGCGTAATCAAATCGGCAACTGAAGGCATGGTTCTTACTCTTTCTCGCTAATGAATCTGTAGTACTTCGCCGGCCGGTGCTTGGTGCCGGCTTCTGTGGTGCCGGTGGCCTCGAGCTCTCCGCTCGCCAATGCTTGCCGACGAAAATTCGCCGGATCCAGCCCCTTCCCCCCGATCGCCTCGTGCACCCGGCGCAACTGCGTGAGGGTAAAGGACTCGTCGAGGAAGCGGTGGGCGATCAGGGTTTGCTCCGCGCGCTTTTGCAGGCGCGTGATCCCGGCGCGGATAATCTCCGCGTGGTCGAAGGCCAGCTCCGGCAGCTCGCGCGTGTTCCACCAGGCGATGTTGGGGTCGTCGGGAAGCTCGGTGCCAGCGAAATCCTGGGGTCGAAACTGCGCCCAGTACGCGATGGTGACCATGCGCTGCGCGTCCGCGGAGCGCTCCACCGACCCGAAGGCGTAGAGCTGCTCCAGGTAGTTCGGCGTGGCACCACTGGCCGCAACGAGCGTCTCGCGCGCGGTTTCGCCCAACGTCTGGTTCCACTGCGTGGGCCCGCCGGGCAGCGCCCACGCACCGTAAAACGGGTCGCGCACGCGGCGCACAAGCGGGATCCACAGCCCGGCATCGGCGTGGAGTTCGGTGGGTGTTCCAGTCGGGTTGTGCAGCGCAAACGCGACTGTGGACACCGCCACCATCGGCCCGAGCCTCTGGCGCTCGGCCACGTTGAGCCGCTGCAAGCCGAACATGCGCCCTCCTTACTTATAGTCATAATGACTTTAAGTGAGCTTAGGCGAGGCGCGGGGTCCGGGCAAGCACTGGTTTCACGCAAAACCGGCCCGGTGCATTGCGCACCGGGCCGGTTTGGGAAGGAAGGGGTTAGTCCTGCTTGCCAGCAGACGAGCCCTTCAGCGAGGTAAAGGCCTCACCTTTCTCGTTCGAGCACCAGTCGTAGAGCACGCCACCCAGGGCAGCTACGCCCAGGATCGCGGCGGCGATGGTGCCGACCTGGCGGACGTTCGGGTCGGCTGCGAGCTGCTGCAGCTGGCGGTTCGCGGCGTCGATCTGCGCGCGCAGCTCGCCGAACTGGTCATTGTCGTTGCCACGGTTGCCAGTGCCCCAGTCCGGGGTGCTGCGGCTGAACTGCGCCTGGATCTCAGCGTTGATCTGCGCAACCTGCTGGTTGATCACGTCCATGTACGGCGCGCCCACCTGGCCGCCGACCGCTGCGAGCAGCGCCACCGGCACCAGGTAGAGGATCGGCGAGGCAACCGCGTTGGCCGCGCAGCGGCCCAGCACATCGCCGGGCGCGGACGGCACGCCCGGAGTCGGGGTGGCCGGCACCGTCGGCTCCTCCTCCACGATCTTCTTGGTCTTGCGCAGGCCAAGGTCGTAGGAATCGTTGCGCTCGCCCGGCTTCAGGGTGACCTTGGAAATCAGGCCCTCCTCGTCGGTTGCGCCCGGCACCTTGCCGGTGACTTCCCAGCCTTCCGGCTTGATAAAGCGGACCTCGTACTCCTTGTTCGGGACGAGTCCCTCGATGAACCAGTTGCCGTCCTTATCAGTCGTGGTGGTGCGGGTCGGCTCGCCGTCGCGAATGACCTGCACGGTGACGTCGGAAAGACCCTTCTCGTCCTCGTCCTGCACACCATCGCCGTTCTTGTCGTTCCAGACGCGATCGCCAACGGTGCCCTTCGGCAGGACGCCCAAGTCAACGTCGAGACGCTTCTCGCCCTTCTCGATCGTGACGGTGCGCTTGACCTGGCTCGGATCCGACGGGGTGTGATCGCCCGGCAGGTACTCCACGGTGTACTCGCCCGGGGTGACGTCAACCTTCCAGTTGCCGTCCTCGTCCGTCACGGTGCGGGTGACCTCGTTGCCGTCCTGATCCGTAACAACGACAGTCACGCCCGGAATGCCGGTCTTCTCGCCCGGATCTTCCTTGCCGTCACCGTTCTCGTCGAGCCACACACGGTCACCGATGGTCCCCGGGGTTTCCGGCTCGCAGTCGCAATCCGGCTTCACGGCCTTCAGACCCAGGTCATAGGTGTCGTTGTACTCCTTGGGCTTCAGGGTTGCCTTTGCAACCAGGCCCTCCTCGTCGGTCGCGCCCGGCACCTTGCCGGTGACTTCCCAGCCCTCCGGCTTGATAAAGCGGATCTCGTAATCCACACCCGGGGTCAGGCCGTCGATACGCCAGCTACCCTGCTCATCCGTGTAGGTCGTACGGGTCGGCTCGCCCTCGCGGGAGACCTCAACGATGACGTTCGGCACGCCCTTCTCGTCCTCGTCCTGCACGCCGTCGCCGTTTTCGTCATTCCAGACGCGGTCGCCGATGGCACCGCCCGGCAGCACGCCGAGATCAATGTCGAAGTTCTCTTCGCCCGGCTCAATCTTCACGGTGCGCTCGATGAGACGCTCGTCGCTAGCGACGTAATTGCCCGGCTTGTAAGTGACGGTGTACTCACCCGGAGCAACCTCAGCCTTCCAGTTGCCGTCCTCGTCCGTCACGGTGCGGGCGATCTCGTTGCCGTCCTTGTCAGTAATGACCACCGTGACGCCGGGGACACCGGTCTTCTCGCCCGGGTCCTCCTTGCCGTCACCGTTCTCATCCAGCCACACGCGGTCGCCGATCGTGCCACGCTCCGGTGCCTTCTCAGTGGTGGTGACCTGCTCGGTGGTAGGAACGGGCTCCTTCACCGTGGTCGTCTCCGTCACCGTGGTCGGCTCGCAATCGCAGTCCTCAGTTTCAGTGACAGTGGCAGTCGTGGTTTCTGTCGCGGTTTCAGTCTCAGTGGAGGTCGCGGTGGTCGTGGTCGTTTCCGACTCCGTCTCCGTTGACGTGGTAGTCACCGCCGGGGCCGTTTCAGTCGGCGTAGTCGTGACCGCCGGGGCGGTCTTTGTCAGCGTCGTCGTAACCGTGGAGGCAGTCTCCGTCGGCGTCACCGTGGTCGTTGCTGCGGTGGTCGTCGAAGTCTCGGTGGTAGTGGTGGTTTCGGTGGTGGTCTCCGTCGTCGTGGAGGTAGTGGGCTCAGGCTCTTCAACCGGGTCTGCGACGGTAATCTGCGCCCTCGCAATGTCCTGGTTAAACAGTGGTGCATTCCGGGACTCTATCCAAGCAGCAAACCTCTCAGTGGATGGATCAAAGCTACAGTTCGCGGAGTGCACGTTCTGTTTCACAATGACCTTTGCCCCTTCCGGAATCCACGTGTCACCGGCCATGGAATTATCATTCCACTTCCACTCATAGCGTCGCAGCCAGCGGTTATCCTGCTCATGTACAGGCAGACGTTCTGGTCTACCGGCAGGGTTGTCGGTCACTCTAGGATCAGCAGGGCTGCGGAATACGTGTGCTGTGTAGTCTTCGCCACCCGGTGCAAGAACTTGCACTTCCGGAGCTCCCATGAGCTGATAGTCCGCATTGGTACCCAGCCAAATGTCTGTGAGCCAAGTTCCGTATCTGCCAGGATTAATGAAGGAAAACTCTCCGGTCATTGGCCGGTAGCAGCCACGCTCCTGCTCGTCCGTTATTTCATTGTCGAGTGGCATTTTGAAGGTGCCGTACGTCCAGTCAAGCGTCGGGCGAATATTCGCTTCAGTTGCCACCGCAACGTCAAGCTTCGTGCCCGGATCCAGCCCTTCCGCAACAGTCACTGGAAGCGAAAGTTCAAAACCAGGTGCAGCACCAAGGTCGTTGCCCGCAAACTCAATGAGGATTGCGTTCTGCGCCGCATCTGCCTTCACATCGAATGGGGTCCGCTCCTTTCCATCCGACCATTTGAAAGCGGTCTGATCGATAGAGGAAGCACTCAAGGGAATTTTCAGCCGAGGATCTATTTGGATCTCCAACAGCAATGCAGTGACATCAGACTTTCCATACCCCCCGCCTCCTGCATATGGAAACGGAGCTTCGGAATCGACTCGGATTAACGCATTGGTCTTTTGCCCGGCATGCACACTGTCTGATTCCAAATCGAGGGTGATA
Organism: Corynebacterium imitans; assembly: GCF_000739455.1. Classification (NCBI taxonomy): domain Bacteria; kingdom Bacillati; phylum Actinomycetota; class Actinomycetes; order Mycobacteriales; family Corynebacteriaceae; genus Corynebacterium; species Corynebacterium imitans. The sequence continues at coordinate 62,066 of NZ_CP009211.1, read as the reverse complement.
GATGCAGAAGGCTTCGCGCCAAGGTCATCACCATGCTGATTGACCAGGGTGTCATCCTGAATGTACGCGTTTGCTTGTGGCACCGCGACGCTCCCGCACACCAGCGCCACTGCGCCCACGATCGCGGAGATGCTCCTCCGCACCCGCTTCTTTCTCGACATTTCTGCCTCGCTCATATTGACCTCCAACTTTTGAGCGAAATGTTGTATTACCTCCCCGACTCGGAGACCGGAATAGGCACAGCGTGGGGCCAGGGATATCACATACTATACGGCGGTGTCACCTTGAGCGCTATCGATACCAACACATACGACTTCCTTACATCGACATTCCATCACCGCAGCACGATATGTTTTCATTCATTTTTGCAATTGCTACTGCTTTGTATCTCCAAATATTGATTGGGTAGCCGCGCACAACTTCCATGCAAACTGCCTCCCGCGTGAAAAGTCCGCGGCCGCAGACCCCACTCCACCACCACTAGGCTCGTAGCCCATGAGGATAGGCATCATCGGCGCTGGTATCTCCGGCCTTGCGCTGGGGGCGGCACTGCACCGCAGCGGCATGGACGTGCAGGTTTACGAAGAGCACGCGCAAATCCGCAGCGGCGGCGCCGGCATCACGCTTGCGCCGAACGGTCTTGCCGCCCTCGACGCCTTAGGAATAGGTGCGGACTTCCGCACGCTGCAGCAACGCCAAAACCCGTTGCAGGGCGGAATCCGTAGCCCGCGTGGCGATTGGCTCACCCGCATCTCCCCGGAGGTCACGCGCGCCTCGCTCGCGCTCGATCGCACCACGCTCCACTCGCTCCTCCTCGCAGACATCCCAGGTTCGCGCGTCCACACCTCGGCGGAAGCGGTGGGCGTCGACAAGCAGGCTGGCACGGTCGCCTTTGCCGACGGCCGCGAAGAGCGCTTCGACGTCGTGGTGGGCGCGGACGGGATCCGCAGCGCGGTACGCGCCACCTGCTTCGACGATCCCGGCATGACCTACGCCGGCTACAACACGTGGCGCGCAATCACCGAAGGGATAACGCTTGACGCCGGGTTCGAGACCTGGGGCACGCGTGCCCGCTTCGGGGCAGTCCCGCTTCACGACGGCCACACCTACTGGTTCGCCGTCACCTCCGGCCCAGAGGCACAGCCGGGAACCCAAGCCCTGCACCAACTACACGCGACCTTCGGGCAGTGGCACGACCCAATCCCTGAACTGCTGCGCGCTACCCCGGAGGAGTCGATCCAGTACCTGCCCATCCACGAGTTGGCGAAACCGCTCCCGAGCTACCACAACGAGAAGGTCGTGCTGATCGGGGATGCGGCGCACGCCATGACGCCGAATCTTGGGCAGGGCGCGTGCCAGGGTTTGGAAGACGCCGCAGTCCTCGCTCAGCTGCTGCGCGCAGGGATAACGGACTTTGCTGCATACGACGCCCACCGGCGCCGCCGCAGCCAACAGATTGCGCGCCAGTCACGGCTGATCGGACGGGCATTACATACCGGCGGCAAGCGTATGGCCACCGCACGCAACTGGATACTCAAGCACGTGCCGGATGCGGTAACCAACAGGCAGGTGCAAGTGGTGACTGCGTGGGAGATGCCGGAGATGTGACCGGGGTGCCTCCAAATAGAACGGCACCGCGCGAGCAACGAGGCCCTCGTGTTGCCGCGGGCCGTGAAAATGTACGCATCGGGGGAAGAAGGGCGTGTCCCCGTTCCCCAGGTCGCCAAATGGTCATATGTGGAATTTTTCACGGGGTTGGCCCCACAACCCCCCGTTTAGGTATATCAAGATTCCCGCCTCGGCAGACAGATGAGGGACCGCAAAATCTGTGTCGTCCGAGACGGGCGGCTTATTGGGGCTCAGCGCTGAATCAGGTTTGCTGGCGGCGTTGTGAGGCGGAGGATGTTTGCCACTCCTTGCGTCAGTGCTGCAAGTGCCAGTACTAGGCCGATTGTAGAAATCACAAACGCAACCGTGTGAGTTGCATTCGCTGCCGGTGAACCTTTCTCCGTTGATGACATGGTAGCTATGGAGCTCGCCCCTGGCGTGGGGTGTTTCTCGGCAGTGGCCGATGCCGGAGTGCCAAGCGTCAGTACAACGGAGATTGCGGCGCTAGTTGCAATTAAGCGTTGCATTAGTGCGGAAGGAACTGGCCAAGCATAGCCTGGATTTGGGGCAGGGTCGTTGCAAACGCCAGGCCGCCGAGGACGGCGAGGACAGCCACCACAATGCCGCCGATAGCAGCCGGAGAGGTGGAGCCGTTCTGGTCAGAGGGGTTTGGGTTAGCTGGCGTTTCAGCGTTCTTAAAGTCAAGGGAGACACCGACCTTGCTGTCCTCCATCGGCACACCTAGCTTATAGCTCGAGCCGAAGATGTCTACGCCGGACTCAGTCATTGCGGTTGGGGTGAAGATAATCTCCTTCTTTCCCCCAGCCGTGGGAACAAGCGACTCCTTGACGTCGAACTCAACGATCGGCTTGTCGTCATTCTTGGCATCATCCATATCAGCATCCGGCTTAGCGCCCTTGCGTACGTAGTCTGCCTGCAAATGGCCCTTGTTGCCATTGATCACGATCTTGAAGTCGGACATTTGGATGTCCATGGCACCCTTGTGGCCTTCGATGCGGATTGCACCGTCCAGATCGATGGTGCCCTCACCCTTGTCGTTGAAGGCAGAGTCTGCTGCGTTGACCGGCAGTTTGAAATCAACAACCTTGCCTTCTGCCTCGACCTTCTCGGCTCCATCGGAAGCAGTGATGGTGCTTCCAACAAAAGGATTCTGTACGTAGCGCAGGAAGGATTCCTTGATGTTCCAGGTTACGTTGCCGGACAGAAGTTCCGGGGTCTCGGCGGCGGAAGCGGCGGGGGCGAAAAGTGCGGTGGAGGTGACGGCGGCAGCGGTGACGAGCGCCAGAGAGGAGGTACGGGACATCCTAATTCCTTTCGAAAATTCAGAACGAAGACAACCAATTAGGTTTGCCTTACCATAATCAGGTTAGGCTACCCTTTGCAAGCTGTGGGGGTGATTAGGGGAGTATTGCGCTTATCTGGGAGGCACCGGGCTAGAGGCCTCGGCTGGTGTAACAAACACGCGTCCGTCCATACTCGAGACCGAAATCGGCCAGTCGTAGACGCCGCTGAGTACGTCGTTTGAGTAGACCTCCTCGACAGGACCTGTAGCGGCTACCTCACCTGACTTCAGGCACACCACCCTGTCGCAATAGCGTGCTGCAAGCTGCAGGTCGTGCAGCACCACAACGACGGCGACGCCTTGGGCTGCAAGACCGCGGACTATGCCCATCGTCTGTTCCTGGAAGCGCACATCCATGGCCGCTGTTGGCTCATCAAGAAACACCACTGGTGTTTGCTGTGCGAGCACGCGTGCAAAGGCTACGCGCGCACGCTCACCACCGGAAAGCGTCACCACTTCTCGATCCTGGAGATGCGTCATGCCGGTGGTTGAAAGCGCGGCATCTACAATCTCAGGATCCTTGTCGCTGGTTCCCCAGGGGTGACGTCCCATTTCGACGACATCCCTGACAAGGAAAGAAAACGCCACGCCAACGTCCTGCAGCATTACTGCTCGGGTACGAGCCAACTCTTGAGCCGAGCTACTTGCGACGTCGTTGCCGCCTACCTCCACACGCCCCGCAGCCACGGCAATGTCTCCGGAGAGTGCTGCCAAGAGCGTAGACTTACCGGCACCGTTCGGGCCGATAAGGCCTGTGACTTCGCCTGACCGAGCATGCATGGATACGTCGTTAACAATAGTGCGACCCTGTTTTATTACGGTCACGCCGTGCGCATGGACACTCATAGATCGTGGTTCTTTCGCAACATCTGCCGAAGCAGGAAGAAGAAGGTGGGCCCGCCGATGAGAGCTGTAAAGATGCCAATCGGCAGATCCGCGAAGGGGATGACGGTGCGGGCAAAGATATCTCCAGCACCAATCAGTAGCGCGCCGCCGAGCGCAGAAGCAGGTAGCAGCACAGCATTCGAAGGGCCGACGGCAGTGCGCACAATATGCGGAACCACAAGACCAACGAACCCAATCAGACCTGCAAAGGATACTGCGGCGGCGGTGAGCAGAGTGGACAGCACAATCGCCGTCATTCGTAGTCGCGGGACGTTGATGCCTACGTGACTCGCGGCCTGGTCTCCAAGCGCAAGAATATCCAGCTTGCGGCCAAGCAAGACCGCCAGCATCAGTGTGGCGACGACTATTGCTACAACCGTGCCGGTTTGAGCCCAGCTTGCCCCAGCCAGGGTGCCCATCTGCCAGAAGATGATTTGCTCGCGGGCAGTCGTCGGAGCCATGAACGTCAAAAGTGCAATCGTCGCGCCACAGATGGCGTTTGCGGCAATACCGACCAGGATCAGGTTCAATACGCGGACCTTTCCTCCAGAGCGGGAGAGTCGGTATACAACCGCAGTCGCCAAAGTCCCAGAGGCAAACGCGAAAACCGGCACCGTAATCGTGCCAAAGGTACTTGCGCCGAACACGATTGCTGCTGCCGCGCCGACGCCTGCACCGGAGCTGACACCAATCACGCTTGGCTCGGCGAGCGGGTTGGCAAACACCGCCTGCATAAGTGCACCGCCGACGCCTAAGGCAGCGCCGACAAACAGGCCAAGCACTAGACGGGGTAAGCGAATCTGCCATACCACGGATGCATCGAGGGAGGTGGCGGACATTGGTCCGGCGGTGATGATTGGCCAGAGTTCGCCAGGTGCGAGATCGAACTGGCCGACCAAGATGGAAGCCAGGGTGGTGGCCACCAATAGTGCAGAAGTGGCAATAAATAGAATGACGCGACCGCGGCGTCGGGCCTGGAAGGTCGAGAGCTTGGAACTCACTCCCCCTCCCCGTACAGGGCATGGGCGGCGCGCAGCAGCATTTCACCAGTCTGGGGGCCGAAGGCGAGCGAGTCACCATCAGGTAACGCTAGTACCCGCTTGTTTTTGCCTGCGGTTGTCTGCGCAACCCCAGGACGTTGGAGAAGGCCTTCGACGTCGCCTGTGGATTGCAACCCGCTGTTCATCATCACGAACACCTCCGGGTTGACCTCTGCAAGAGCCTCAGGGCTGGCGGGGGAAGAGGCACCGATACCGTACTCCGTGTTCACATCCACGCCGCCGAGCGCCTCAATCAAGTCTTGAGTGCCGTCTTCGCCACCAAGCAGGTAAAACACCCCGCCGGTTCCGCGGGCATACAGGAAAGACATGCGCAGCGGGACATCCGGCTTCACCGCAGCAATTGCGGACAAAGCCTCGTCGACCTCACGCTGGCTACGCTCCGCCAAAAGGCGGCCAGCCTCAGGCTCACCAACTACCGTCGCGACGTTGATGATGTCTTCACTCATAGACGCCATCGACCGGTTCGGCTCCATCACTACTGTGGTTACTCCGGCAGCGCGGATCTGGTCGATTGCCTCGCTCGGGCCAACGGAATGATCCACGATGACCAGGGTTGGGCGCAGATTCAGGATTGCTTCAACATTGAGGGAGTGACCATTTTCGGTCACCACGGGCAGATGGCTTAACGACGCCTCCGCCGAACTCACCGTCCTCCCCACAATATTGTCCCCAAGGCCAACCCCACGCAGCGTCTTCGTGTACGTGCCGTAGATATCTAGGGCCAGGATCCGGGAAGTGTCGGTGACGGTAACGTCGTAGCCGTCTGCGTCTGTTAGCTCCACCGGAAGAGCATTTTGACGAGACGCGTCTACTGGCTCTACTTCAGAGATCTCAGTCACCGTGGCAACGCCTTGGGCCTGGTGCGGGTCGCCGGCAGCTTCGAGAGAATCCACGAGTTGCTGCGTTTCCATCTGCATTGGGTTATCCCACGCCGCACAACCGCTTAGTGGCAATGTGATCGCTAGCGCAGCGGCCAATGCTCGTGCGGCAAATTTCCTAGTGAAGTTCATGAGAATGCTCCTAAACGGTGATGACGAACCTGGTGAGTGCTCCGCCAGCCCCGATCACGGAGGCGGCAAGCAAGAGAAACTTGGCCAGCGCAGCATCATCCCAGCCGTTGCCGCTACCAAAATCGCTGGCTCCGTTTTTGATTTGGAATTGTCCGCCCTGCGGTTGCTCGGCTGAAACAGCGGTTTCGACATCTTCGACCTCGTCAAGCACGCTAGCCCCAGCTGCAGTGTTGGCTGTAGTGCTCGCCGCGTTGCCCCCAGTACCGCCGCCACCACGGAGCTTTTCTGCACTGTTGGAGGTGCCGCCCTTGCCGGTTGCAGCTGCGGAGCTGCTGTCCCCTTGGCCCTCGGCACAGTTACTAGAGCCGCCGAGTTGGGCCGTGAAGCTCACTGGGTCCAGTGGGTCGCCTGCTGGGTAAAACTGACCGAAGGCTTCTGCGCCGACATCAGTCAGGGTCGCTGTAGCCGTACCCGATGCCGCTGAATCAGAAACACTCAGGTCGGTGAAATTGAGGGTGGCAATGGCAATACGGCCGTAATCATTCCGTTTACCATCCGTATTATTTGAGGAAGCATTAACAACAAGCTGCCCGGTATTGCCACTGAACTGGATCTCTAGGTTAGAAAAACGCGTGTCCAGTACACCATTGTGGCCAGTGAAGCGGATGCTGCCGGGGAGCAGGATGGTGCCAGAACGCGTCGAAGGATCCACCGCCCCCGCGTTTCCATTGAAGGTGAAGGACGTGCCGTTGTCCCCAACCCCCTTCAGCTCCCAAGCGCCTTTTGCAATGTTGCCACGGATATAGGTACGGAACGACTGCCGTACCCCCCACGTCGCCTCAGCGCTCGTAACACCCTTTGACGTTGACGCACTACATGCGCCTCCTGTTGCCAACTCGGCCTGTCTTGCTTGTTGCGTTTGCGGTGCTTGCTTAGCTTGCCCAGACTGTCCGCTTTGGCTTGCCTGCCCAGCCTGTGAAGCTTGTTGTTTTGGTGCCTGCTGAGCCTGCGATCCCTGCTGAGTCTGTGGTGACGGAGCTGTCTGTGGCGCTTGCTGGGTCTGCCGTGCTTGTGCTGCCGGGTTAGCTCGGTTGTATAGGGACTCGCCGTTTTTGAGGACGTTATCGGTGTTAACTAGAAGGCCATTGACCTCGATGAGCGTGTCGTTGATGTCGCCGAGCAGGCTCGCGGGGCCGGAGGTCGCTTGTGAGCGAGTGGCGCCCGTCCCACCCCCGGGGGATGTCCCAGTCTGCCCGCCGGGGGGTGCGCCCAGGGAGTGTTGGGGGGTGGGGGCGGGGCCGTTGGCGTCGTCAAGCGAAAGCTCAATGCTGATTGGGTCGAGTGTCTCACCAGCCTCGTAGAAACCACCGAAGATTTCGGCTCCACTCGAGGTCAGCGACACCGTGCCGGCGATGGTGGTTTGCGACGCGGCGAAGTCAGGAGCTTGGCTCAGCGCGATGGCAGCCAGCACTTCCTGGCGACCTTCGCGGATTGCGCCAGTTTTATCCACCCCCTCGTACTTGCGGGAGGCGTAATCTACGCGCAGCTCCGCCTGCGTGCCGTTGACAACAATGACGGGGTTGCTCAGCAGCATGTCAAGAGCGCCGTTGTGTCCGTAGAAGTGCACCTCGCCGGAGAAATTGACCTGCCCGGAAGTCGAAGAGCTGATCGCTGAGGACTCCAGTGGGAAGGTGAACCCAGAGCCGCTGTTCGTCGCACCGCCGCTAGTAGAAATTGAACCTTTTGCTACGCCTGTTTCGACGTATTTCCGGAATGATTCGCGCACACCCCAATTCATTGATCCTGCGGTAACTGTTCTGTGTGTAGCAGCGGATTGAGCATGGGCCAGCGGGTCAGGCAAAAAGGCGGGACTGCACGTGACTGCGGAAAGGGTGAAGAAGCTAGAGGCAACTACGGCGGCGCAGATTTGTCGGGAGTTCATAGGACCTCGGCAGGTTTAGTTCAAGGCTGATCATGGATAGACTAACCTTAGCTAACTAAGGCTAGCGTTACCTAACAAAGGGGTGTCTTGATGGAAACAACGTACGAGCCTGCAACGGACTTCATTCCGGTCGTGCAAGATGAATCCTTGCCGGAGGAAGGGGGTCGACATCAGCCACGCTTTGCAAACTGGGAAAAGGCCCTGCTGGCGCTCATAACTGGAGTTATCGCATTCGGTGGCGCTACCGGCAATGTATGGGTGGCATTCCCGGCTGCCATTGTTATGGTCGCCGTTCTGTATGGACTCGCGGCGCTTCCGGCTCGCCGCCACGCGGAAGAAGGGGCGGGTAGGCGCGCCGGACTAGTGCTGGGTGTGGTGTGGTCTCTCATCACGTTGCTGGCAGCCCTGACGTTGTTCTTGGTGCCGGCAAACTACACGTTTACAAGTGGAATTGTGACGGCGCTAGTGTCCGCGGGGTGCATCTGGGGGGCGATCGCGTATGTAGATCGCCCTGCCAGACCCGCCAGCTACGCTAGCTGACGCGCTTTGGCGAGGTCCTGAAACACGGCCTGGTTTAGGTCGAACGCGCGCTTCGCGGTATTGATAAGGCGCACACGCTCCTCTTCGCCAAGCTGCATTGCGTCAAGGGCTGCTTTGTACTGTGCGCGGTATGGGGGAATCTTGCCAATGGCGGAGAAGTCGTAGAAGTGGAGCGCCTCTCCTGGTAGCTCGTACGCTTCGCGGAACACGCGCGCAAGCACCTGGCCGCCGGCAATGTCGCCAAGGTAGCGAACGTAGTGGTGTGCGACCACCTCTGGGCCATTGTCAGGGCCGATCGCCTCTAATTCTGCGACGTAGCGGGCAGTGGCAGCGAGTGGTTCCACCTCGCGCCAGCTCTCACCCAGCATGGAGGTGAGGTCCTGCGTGATCGCTTCAACTCGCTCAAGACGCTTGTCTGCGATGAGCGCCACAGCGGGGTGATCGCAAGCCCGGCGCACAGCGGCCTCAAGGGCTGAATAGATGTGGAGGTATTGCACGGTTAGTTGGGCCACTGCGTTGCGGTCTAGCTTGCCGCGACTGAGGTGAGCCATAAATTGAGAGTTTTCTGCGCTGGTGTGGGCCTCTGCGGTCTGATTTTTAAGAGAGGTGGAGAGCTGCTCGCGAGCTGTCGGCAACATGGCTGTCAATTTTCTACTCCTTGGAAGATGAATGATTTTCCGTAAAGAGTAAGGCGAGCCTTGCCTAACTTCAATTAGACGAAAGGTTGATTTTCCTCATCTCTCGTTGTGATATGTAACACACTTAGGCCTGATTGCACAGCACACCTCACGCCTCAGAGCTGAATGAAGGGTCCCCCCCCCCGTTTAACCCCCACAGCAAGCAAAAAGGCCCCGCTCTCGCGGGGCCTTTCGGTTTGTGCCCGGGGGGGGACTTGAACCCCCACGATCTTGCGATCACTGGCACCTGAAGCCAGCGCGTCTGCCAATTCCGCCACCCGGGCGGGCGACTTGATTAATATAACACCACACTCCAACGAACCACCAAATCGCCACGTCAGCCCGCGTTTTCGCGTTTTGAACTAGGCGCGTGGCCCCGGCGCATTTATACTTGCTTGGTTAAAGGACATCAGTGAGAAGCAATTGAGCAGCTGGGAAGGAGGTGCGGGCAGCATGGGCGTGATGGATCGGCTGGCAAAGCTGGACTCGTCGATGCAGCGTGGCCTGGATAATTCCATGGCGGCGCTGTTCGGCGGCAAGGTTGTGCCGGCGGAGATTGAAGAGTTGGTGAAGCAGGAGGCGCAAGACTCCGTGGTGGTCACCGACATGGATGAGTACGTCTCGCCAAACGTGTTTGCGGTGGGCGTGTCTTCGAAGGATTTAGAGAACCTGTCGCAGCATCGTGACTTGCCCGCGGACCTCGCCGAGCAGCTCATGCGGTACGTGCGCAACCTGGGGTGGTTCCTGGATGGGCCGCCCGTGGTGCGTATCGCTGAGGAATCCGGGTTGCGGACGGGCCAGTTGCGCGTGTCGTCGTATATCGACCAGGAGCCTGACGTGGTCAGTGGCTTCGACGCGATCGTGGCGGAGCCGAAGAAGAAGCACCGTCACGCCCGGGTTCCTAAAGATCACAAGGATCAGGAGGATCACATGAATGAGCCGAACGCAGCGCAGCCGACGAGTGGTACGCCCACGGTAAGCCTGCTGCTGCAGGACGGGTCTTCGCGCACCTATCTGGTGCATGAGGGGTCGAACATTTTGGGCCGCTCCAATGACGCGGACTTCCGCCTGCCGGATACGGGCGTGTCCCGCCAGCACGCGGAGATCACCTGGGACGGCGAGGTGGCTGTGCTGGTGGATCTGCAGTCCACCAATGGCACCACCGTCAATGAGGAGCCCGTGGAGAACTGGATGCTTGCCGACGGCGACGTGATCACCCTCGGCCACTCCCACATCGAAGTCCGCATTGTCGAGCCGCTGGCCCGTGCTGCAGAGGCAGCCGCCCCGCAGCCCGCGGACGTCGAAGAGGCGCAGATCGACGCGCACCCGCGCACCGAGTTCTTCCGCCCCTAAGCCGCCAAGTAAGTAAAGGAGCCTCATGGATTCCGCTGTCATTCTCAGCGCGCGCTTCGGCCTGCTTGCCCTGGTGTGGGTGTTCATCCTGCTGGTGCTGTGGGTCCAGCGCAAGGACGTGGTCAAGGCGGCGGGCACAGTGCGCAGGCAGACGACCAGCGCGGCGCCGGTGCGTCGCGAGAAGGCACGCGAGCTTGCGGTAGTTGAGGGGCCACTCAAAGGCTCCCACATGGAAATTGCCAGCCTGGAGGACTTAACTATTGGTCGGGCAGGCGACAATGATTTCCAGCTCGGCGATGATTTCGCCTCCTCGACGCACGCGCGCCTCTTCCGTCGCGGCAGCGAGTGGTTCATCGAGGACATGGATTCGCGCAACGGCACGTTTGTCAACGGCATGCGTATTGACCAGCCGGAAAGGGTGTCTGTGGGCACGGATATAAAGATGGGACGCACGATTGTGAGGTTGATGCCATGAGTTTGCGCCTAAACTTCGTCGCTGCATCCGACCGCGGCCTGGTCCGCGGCAATAACGAGGACTCGGCGTACGCGGGCCCGCACTTGCTCGTGCTCGCCGATGGCATGGGCGGCCACGCTGCGGGCGAGGTCGCCTCGCAGCTGATGGTCGAGCACATGGAGCACCTCGACCGTGACCCAGGCGATGCCGATATCCTCGCGTTGCTCGGTGCCGCCGCGGATGACGCGAACGCGTCGATCGCGGAGTCTGTGGCTAACCACCCGGAGCAGGCGGGCATGGGCACGACCCTGACCGCCCTGATGTTCAACGGCGAGGCGCTGGGCCTGATCCATGTCGGTGATTCGCGGGGCTACCTGCTTCGCGACGGGGCGTTGACCCAAATCACCGAAGACGACACCTTCGTCCAGTCCCTAGTCAACGAGGGCAAGCTGGAGCCAGAAGACGTGTCCAGCCACCCGCAGAAGTCGTTGATTCTGAAGGCGTACACCGGACGCCAGGTTGAGCCCCACCTGCAGATGGTGGAAATCGAGCCGGGCGACCGCCTGCTGCTGTGCTCCGACGGCCTGTCGGACCCGGTCAGCACCGAGACCATCGAGGTGGCGCTGGCGCAGGGCACCCCTCAGATCGCCTCGCAGCGGCTCATCGAGCTCGCGCTGCGCTCAGGCGGGCCGGACAACATCACCGTGGTGGTGGCCGATGTCGTCGACGACGAGGGCGAAGACGTTCCCGAGCTGCCTTCTACCCCAGCCCTGGCCGGCGCACTCGCCCCGGGCTACGAGCAGTCCCACCCGGACTCCTCAGCCAGCCGCGCCGCGGCGATCATGCGCAAGTCCGAAACCATACCGCCGAACCAGAACCGGTCCAGCAACTCTGAGAGCGACTCCGGTGACGCCGGTGAGGACTCTGACGAGGAGGATCACCCGCGAGGTGCCACTCGTTGGCCGTGGGTAGTCGCCGCCCTCGTCATCGCGATCGCGTTGGTTGCCGGCGGACTGTGGTGGGTGAACCAGCGCGACAACGACCAGTACTTCATTACCACCGACGCAGACGGCAACTACCTAATCGAGCACGGTTCGCAGAAGTCGCACTCGCCGGTGCAGCAGGCCTGCATCGACGAGAAGAACAACCTGCGCATCGTCTCTTCTACGACCGTCCCGGACGGCTGCAACGTCTTCAGCCAGGACGACCTGCCGGCAAGCCAGCACTCCGTGGCGGAGAACTTCAGCGGCGGCTCCTACGACGAGGTGCTCGGCCTGCTCAACCGCATGGCCGACGAGGCCCTGCCGGTGTGCGTGGACAAGGACGAAAAAGACACCGAGGAATGCAGGAAGGTGAGCTAGCGTGAAGAAGATTCTCTCCCGCAACCTCGAGCTTTTCCTCCTGCTGTGCTCCGCGGGCCTACTGCTGCTGATGCTCTTCAGTCTGGAACTGAGCCAGGGGCGCACGCTGTCGACGGACATGCTCTACCTGGTCGGCGGCTTCGTAGGTGTCTACGCCATCGCGCACGTTGCGATCTCACTGCTCGCCCCGCGCGCCGACCAGGTGATGCTGCCGGTCGTCTCGCTGCTCAACGCGATTGGGCTGGTGCTGATCTACCGGCTCGACCTGGCCGAGCGCCCCGGCTACGGCCCGCTGGCGGAGCGCCAGGTGTTGTGGTCGCTGGTCGGTGTGGTGCTCATGGTGCTCACGCTGATGATCGTGCGCGACCACAAGGCGCTGTCGCGCTACTCCTACCTGCTCGGCCTGACCGGACTGGTCCTTTTGGCGCTGCCGCTGGTGTGGCCGCAGCCGGAGGGATACGCGGATGCCCGCATCTGGCTGTGGCTCGGGCCCTTCTCGATCCAGCCCGGCGAGTTTTCCAAGATCTTGCTGCTCATCTTTTTCGCGCAGCTGCTCGCCATGAAGCGCAGCCTGTTTACCGTGGCCGGCAAACGCTTTTTGGGCTTGACGTTTCCCCGCCTGCGCGACCTCGCCCCGATCCTCATGGTGTGGGCGATCGCCATCCTGATTATGGCCATCTCCAACGACTTCGGACCGGCGCTGCTGCTCTTTGCCACCGTGCTGGGCATGGTCTACTTCGCCACCGGGCGCACTTCCTGGCTGGTCATCGGGTTGGGCCTGGTGGCCATCGGCGGCTACACCGTCTACCAGATCAGCTCGAAGATTCAGGACCGCGTGGCGAACTTCATCGACCCGTTCTCCGACTTCGAGGGAATCGGCAACCAGCCCGCCAACGCGCTGATTAGCCTGAGCTGGGGCGGCATGACCGGCACCGGTTTAGGCTACGGCCACCCGGAGTTGGTGCCCGTGGCGCATTCGGACTACATCCTGGCTGCTTTGGGTGAGGAGCTCGGCTTCTTTGGCGTGGCTGCCGTGCTGTGCCTTTTTGCCATCCTGATCACCCGGGGTTTCCGCGCCGCGATGCAGGTCCACGACACCTACGGCAAGCTGTTGGCCTCGGGGCTGTCGCTGACGCTGGCCATTCAGATTTTCGTGGTCGCCGGCGGCATTTCCTCCATGATGCCGATGACGGGGCTGACTACGCCCTTTATGTCCGCGGGTGGCTCGTCGATTATGGCCAACTACATCCTGGTGGGGCTTCTGCTGCGCATTTCGCACGGCGCGAACTCGCCTACCGAGTACGACGCATCGGCCGTCGCCTCCGGTAACCAGGCGTATCAGGCGGAGGTGGCACCCGCACGATGAATACCACTATCCGCCGCGGCGCCATCCTCTCGCTGCTGCTCATCGTCGCCCTGCTGGTCCACTTCACCGTGGTGCAGGGCTTCCGCGAAGAGGAGTACGCGCAAGATTCGCGCAACTCACGCACTTTCATGGAGCTGAAGCAGGTCAACCGCGGCCAGATCAACGCCGGTGGGCAGGTACTCGCCGAGTCCTACCGCGACGAGGCCACCGGTTTCTACCAGCGTGCTTACCCCAACATGCCCTACTCGTTTGGGCCGGTGGTGGGCTACGTCTCCGACCAGTTCGGCACCTCCCAGCTGGAGTCCACCTTTAATGCCGAACTCAATGGCGACGGCAAGGGCTCCAACTCGCGCTTTACCCGCACGGGCCTCGAGCAGGACCGGGTGGGCAACACGGTCGAGCTTTCGCTGGATCCGAACCTGCAGGCCTTTGCCTACGAGCAGCTTTCCAACAACAACTACGACGGCGCGATCGTCGCGCTGCGGCCGTCGTCCGGCCAGGTGCTTGCCATGGCGTCGACGCCGTCTTTCGACCCGAACAGCATCTCCTCGCCCGCCACCGCGGCCGAGGCCTGGGGCCAGCTGAACAACGACCCGAAGCAGCCGCTGCTCAACCACGCGGCACAGGACCAGCTACCGCCCGGTTCGATCTTCAAGATCATCACCACCGCAGCCGCCTTGCGCAACGGCTACACGCCGGACTCCCCGCTAACAGGGGATGCACAGATCACGCTGCCGGGCACAAACGTACCGCTGACCAACTACGGCGGCCAGGCGTGCGCCGGCGGCGGGCAGGTCACGCTGACCACGGCGTTCTCCCTGTCCTGCAACACCGCGTTCGTGCAGATGGCGCTGAACATGGGTGCCGACCCGCTGCGCAAGGCGGCCGCGGACTTCGGGATCGGCGAGCGCTACGAACTCATGGAGCTGGGCGTACCCAACGCCGCCGGTTCCTTAGGCGAGATTCCCGGCGCGGCCGAGCTGGGCCAATCCGCCATCGGCCAGCGCGACGTCACGATGACCGCGCTGCAGGCCGCCGTGATGGCGGGCGTGGTGGCCAACGAGGGCAAGCGCATGCGCCCGTATGTGGTCAACCGCGTGGTCACCCCGGATCTACGCACGGTCAAAGAGACCAAGCCGAAGCAGCTCGCGGAGGCGCTCACCCCTGAGGAGGCGGACACGCTGACCAACCTCATGTTCGCCTCCGAGCGCGCCACCTGGGGCTACGACGGCAACGGATTCGCCTCCAAGACGGGTACCGCCGAGCACGCCGAGGGCGCGGCCCCGCACGTGTGGTACGTGGCCTTCGACCCGGCCAAGGACGTGGCCGTGGGCGTGGTGGTGAAAAACGGCGGGCACTCCGGTGCCGGGGCAACCGGTGGGCAGGTCTCCGGCCCGCTGGGGCGCGCGGTCTTGCGCGCGGCACCGGCTGCGCCGGCGGATGGGGAGTCGGCACAATGATGGGTACACGGGGCGTCGACAAGCATGAAGCAGACGAAGGACACGAACGATGAACACTGAGAACCGCGAAGAACTACAGAAGCTCATCGGCGACGATTACCAGCTGCAATGGGTGATCGGGCACGGCGGCATGTCCACCGTGTGGCTCGCGGACGACCCGGAAAACGACCGGGAAGTCGCGCTCAAGGTGCTGCGCCCCGAGTTCAGCTCCAACGACGAATTCCTCGCCCGCTTCCGCAACGAGGCGCTCGCCGCCGAAGGCATCAACTCGCCCAACGTGGTGGCTACCTACGACTACCGCGAGCTGGAATCGACGAGCGGTGCGGCGATGTGCTTCATCGTCATGGAGTACATCCGCGGCGAGTCGCTCGCCGACCTGATCAAGCGCGAGGGCGCACTCAGCGAGGAACTCGCGCTCGACGTGCTCGAGCAGGCCGCCCACGGCCTGGCCGTGATTCACCGCATGGGGCTGGTCCACCGCGACATCAAGCCCGGCAACCTCATGATCACCCAAAATGGGCAGATCAAGATCACGGACTTCGGCATCGCCAAGGCGGCGGCCGCCGTGCCGCTGACCCGCACCGGCATGGTGGTGGGCACCGCGCAGTACGTCTCGCCGGAGCAGGCCCAAGGCATGAAGGTCACCGCGGCTTCCGACGTCTACTCGCTCGGCGTCGTCGGCTACGAGATGCTCGCCGGCGCACGCCCGTTTACCGGCGATTCCTCCGTTTCCGTCGCGCTCGCGCACGTGTCCGCCGAGCCGCCCGCGCTACCGATTTCCGTGTCTGCCCCGGCGCGCGAGCTCATCGAGATCGCCCTGCGCAAGGACCCCCGCCAGCGCTTCCGCGACGGCAACGAGTTCCAGCTCGCCGTCGAGCAGGTCCGCCAGGGTCTGCGCCCCGCCCAGCCAGGCGGCCAGACTGCGGTCATCGCCACCGAGCCCTCGCCCACCGAGTCGACCCAGATGCTCGCCGATGTCGCCGAGGAGCGCACCACCCGCCCCGCCGGCGCCTACCCGCCTTCCGCCGCCCGGGCCGTCGCTTCTCGACGCCAACCTGCCCCTCCCGCACCCGCCTCCTCCCGCGCCGGCGGCTACCGGGAAGGACAGCTCGCCCAGCAAGAGGAGAAGAAGCGCTCGAAGGCCGGGCCGATCGTGGCCGGGCTGCTTGCCCTGCTGCTCGTCGGCGGTATCGCCGCGTGGGCGGCGACCAGCGGTGTGCTTGACGGTCTGCGCGGCGGAGCGAAGTCTTCGACGCCGACGCAGCCGAGCGTGATCACACAGACCGAAACCGTGGAGTCCACGCCCAGCGAGGAAGAGGATGAGCCGGAGACGGTTACCCGCAGGCGCGAGACGGTGACCCGCGAGGTGGAAGAGCCCGCGACCTTGACTTTTAGCGAGGAAAACACCCCGCAGCCCGAGCAGCCCACCCGCGAGGTGCCCAGCTCCGCGCAGCCGACCCAGGTGCCGCCGAGCTCCGCGCAGGAGCCCACCGGTGAACCGAACCAGCCCACCGCCCCCACCCAGCCTGGCGGGACCGGTGATGGGGCTGGTGGGATAGAATTGCCTAACTTGGAAGAGATCCTCGGAGGTAACGGGCAATGATGATCGCGAATCGCTACGAGCTCGGTGACGTCATCGGCACCGGCGGCATGAGCGACGTCTACGAGGCCACCGACACGGTGCTGGGGCGCACCGTCGCGCTCAAGATGCTCAAGATGGACATGGCGCGCGACGAGAACTTCCGCGAGCGTTTCCGCATGGAGGCGCAGAACTCGGCGCGGCTGAACCACCCCAACATCGTGGCCGTCTACGACACGGGCGCGGAAGCCGTCGAGGGCGTGGACGTGCCCTTCATCGTGATGGAGCGGCTCACCGGCCGCAACCTGCGCGACATCATCCGCGAGGAAGGCCCCCTTGCCCCGCAGCGCGCCGCCGCCCTGCTCGGGCCGGTGGCCAAGGCGCTGCAGGCCAGCCACGACGCGGGCATTATCCACCGCGACATCAAGCCGGCCAACATCATGGTCACCAACACCGGCGAAGTGAAGGTGATGGACTTTGGCATCGCCCGCGCGGTCGACGATTCCTCCTCCGTCCACACGCAGACCTCGGCCGTGATCGGCACCGCGCAGTACCTCTCCCCGGAGCAGGCGCGCGGCAAGTCGGTGGATAACCGCTCCGACATCTACGCGCTCGGCTGCGTGATGTACGAGATGGTCACCTCCACCCCGCCCTTTGAGAGCGAGTCGCCCTTCGGCGTGGCCTACATGCACGTCCAGGAGGATCCGCAGCCGCCGAGCGAGCGGCTCGCCGATCTCGGCCGCACTCAGGCGCAAGCCGCCGGCGCCAACGCGGCGCTGACCGACAACGAGGCCGTCAACTTGGACTCCGTCATCCTCACCGCTATGGCGAAGCACCCGGCCGACCGCTACCAGACAGCGACCGAAATGGGCGAGGACCTCGCACTTTTGGAGCGCGGTAGCGTCACCCACGCTGCCCGCACCTACCTTGCCGCCGCGGAGCGCGACCAGCAGGGCGCGCACGCCGCTGACAACACCGTGGTGACGGGCCAGCCAGTGCCCGCCCCTGCCCCCGCCGTCGCCGCGCGCCCGCAGGGCACCACGCGCTACGAGGATCACCGCCGCTCGCACGAGAAGCGCTCTTCTTCCTGGATGAAGTGGGTCGCGGCACTGCTCGGCGTGATCCTGCTCGCCGCCGCCTCCTGGCTGGCCTACTCCTACTTCTCCCCCGACGGGAACGGAGACAACAGCAAGGTCGAAGAGTCGATGGTGAAGGTGCCGGATGTCGCCGGTAAGCCACGCGACGAGGCAATCGCCGAACTCGAGGGCTTAGGCTTCCAGGTCGCGGTAAGCGACGAGCCGAGCCCCGACTTCAAACGCGGCGACGTGATTAGCACCAACCCGGCCGCGGGCTCCGAACTGCAGCACGGCACCCTGATCACGCTGAACGTGTCCAGCGGCAAGGAAGTCACCGACGTGCCGGACCTCACCGACATGGACCCCCAGGAAGCGCAGGCCGCCCTCGAGGAAGCGGGCCTAGAGCTCAACGAGGACATCCGCCGCGAGGCTTCCGAGAACGTGCCCGAGGGCGTGATCATCTCCCAGCACCCGGCGGCCGGTTCGCAGCTGTCCAAGGGCAGCAAGGTCACCATCACCGTGTCCACCGGACGCGAGAAGGTGGAGGTGCCCTCCCTGGTGGGCCTGAACGTCAACCAGGCGACCGCGACCCTGTCGCAGCTGGACCTGCGCGCCACCGTCACCCGCATCGACTCCGAGCGCCCCGACGGCGAAGTGATCGCCGTGGCCGGCGAGAACACCGAGGTCGAGACCGGCACCACGGTTGAGCTGCGCGTCTCCAACGGGATGCTCATGCCGATGCCGCAGATCACCCGCATGGACGTCAACGAGGCCGACCAGAAGCTGCGCGACGCCGGGTGGAACGGACGCCTCGTCGCAGGGCCCACCGTGCCCACCGGGGCGATGGTCGACGCCGGCCTGATCGGCCACCAAGGCACGCCGGTCGGCGAGCTGATCCGCAAGGACCAGGCCATCGGCTACAACCTCTGGGAGTTCGACGCCGGCGAGCTCAACCCCTTAAGGAATAATGCGGCGGGGCCGCAGCCTGGTAAAGTAGCGGGTCAGAACGCCAATGGGCGCCCGCTGGGCGACGCGCTCCGCGGAATCGGCCTGTAACACGGGCCTATATCCCCCAGTAGAAAGCGACGAAGCAAATGCCTAAAGCAAAAGTCACGAAGGACGCACAGCCCGTCACCACCGCCTCAAGCACCGCCACGCGCACCCCGGTGAAGATCAACACTGGCGGCACACCGACCTGGTACAAGGTGATCATGTTTGGCCTGATGCTGCTCGGCCTGGCCTGGATCATCGTCTTCTACCTGGCCGCCGACCAGATCCCGCTGCTCGCCGAGCTCGGGCCCTGGAACTACGCCATCGGCTTCGCCGGCATGATCGTCGGCCTGCTCATGACGATGGGCTGGCGCTAGCGTTTCGCGCTGGCTTTTCAAGGCGGGTACCCGTTGGGTGCCCGCCCTTTTTGCTGCTCATAATTTATGTGAGTTATCACCAATTCCTTAGCTTTCTATTGCGCAAGTGGTTTTTGGATTATTATTCACTGCTTGCTCGTTATCGCTGTTACCTGCTTGTTTAGGTTTTCTAGGGTTGTCAATACATCATCCCTCTACCCCCACATGGGTGAATAGGACGCCTATCACTCAGCACGATCTCAGCTAAGCCGCTATAAATACTTAGCAGGACGTTAAGGAACGTCATACCGTACTTGCACTTCGTACTTCACTTCCGAAAGGACAACCACATGCGCAGCTTCCGCACTGCCATCGCCGCCGCGGCCGCCCTGGCCATCGCCGGCGGTGCCCTCCCCGCCCACGCAATGACCAACGAGGAGTCCCGCCCGGAGACCCCGGCCACCAACGATGCACTCCCGATCATCCACACCTACCGTGGCTCTGACCACATCAAGGCAAACGTGCTCAACGCTCGCCCGGTCTGCAACTCCACCGAGGACTACCGCACCGTGGTCTACAAGGTCACCGACAACTTCCTGCCGGTTGGCACCATCTCCACCACCAACCTCAGCGACAACCCGGTCAACCTGACCCAGGACCTGTCCCGTACCCAGCAGATCTCCGCTTCCGTCAACGGCTCCAAGACCGAGACCCTGAACATCGGCGGCACCGGCTCCAAGGACGGCCTGCAGGGCACCATCGGCTACACCCTGGCCAAGTCGCTGGGCTGGGACGTCTCCGGCTCCCTGTCCTGGTCCGTCGGCCAGAAGATCGGCCCGTACGAGGTGCCCGCCGGCAACACCGGCGAGGCCACCTACGGCTTCCGCACCGTCACCATGACCGGTACCCAGCAGCGCTGCCGCCCGAACGGCACCTGGGCCACCCCGACTGCGTGGATTGCCAACATGCCGGTGAAGAACGAGGTGCGCGTGAAGAACTACGACACCCCGGCTGCTTCCTGGGCTCCGAACAAGGGCGCGCAGGTGACCAAGCCTGTTGACGACGAGAACCCGAACTTCGAGGACGAGGTGAACAAGCTGCGCGAGGGCGAGAACCTTGACGACGTGACCAAGGTCAACGACGACGAGGCCGCCGACGTGACCAACAAGGACATCACCGACGAAGGCATCGAGGTCATCGAGGACAACGAGGCCAACGAGGTCGCTGAGTCCGAGAACACCGAGGTCGAAGAGACCATCGAGGAGACCGACACCGAGGGTGCAACCGCCGAGGAAGCCGCTGAGCGCGAGCAGCAGAAGCTCGACCTCGAGCCCTACTTCACCTCTTCCTCCTGGAAGGCTTCTGGCTTCGCGGGCACCACTGCGCTGCGCATCAAGAACGTCGGCACCGACCGCTACTACGGCGAGTTCCCGGCCGTCACCTTCCGCGTTGACATCAAGACCGCTGAGGGCCCGGAGGGCGTTGACCGCCTGATCACCGCGAACGGCCACAAGGGCGCACACGTCCGTGACCTGGGCTTCGACCGCAAGAAGGGCGTCCGCACCTTCGAGGTCACCCTGGCTAACCCGATCAAGGCTGGTGAAGAGGTTGCAGTTGCTTCCTTCAACTTCGGCGACGGCAAGACCTCCGAGGGCCGCCTGCACAACTACATGACCGCCACCCAGACTGGCCGCCTTGCTGGCGACGAGTCCGACGACAACGACCAGGACGTCGACTCCCGCGATGCCACCGTGTCTGACTTCGGCCGCAAGCTCGATGGCACCTTCTAATTAGGCGCTTCTCGACGCCCAC
This sequence comes from Corynebacterium imitans, assembly GCF_000739455.1. Classification (NCBI taxonomy): domain Bacteria; kingdom Bacillati; phylum Actinomycetota; class Actinomycetes; order Mycobacteriales; family Corynebacteriaceae; genus Corynebacterium; species Corynebacterium imitans. The sequence goes on along the minus strand of NZ_CP009211.1, from coordinate 41,173 downwards.
CGCCCGGGCCTCCACACCAGGAGGGCCCGGGCTTTTGCGTGCTCTCGCTACCACCCCTACCCGCGAATGTGCGGCAGCGACACGCGGTGCGGGGTTGTGCACTGCTCGCGCGCGAAGTTATCCACAGGCTGTGGACAATACTGTGCATAAGCGTGTATCCACAGCCTGTGGATAAACCTGTGCACTACTTCTACAACCCGAACAAATGCGCTGTTCGAACGCCATTTCCGCCCGCCACAGCCCGTCCGTGTCGCACGAGCAACGAAGCTGTTCGAGGAATTACACGCCCGTAACTATCCACAATGTGGACAACTTTTGTGGAGAACTCACACCCCGCACGCTTGGGGATAACTCGTGAATAACACGCCGGAGTTGTCCACAGGCCCGGCGCGCAGGGACACTCGGGCAGAGAAAAACCCACACCCGAAGCGCCTTCGGGTGTGGGTTTCGCGCGTGGACAGGCGTGGATAAGCTACGTCAGCATCTGCGTGGCGGGTGCCGCGCCAACCGCAACCGCGCCGGCCGCGCCAACCAGCGCCGCGGCAGCGCTCAGCCACCGCACGCGCTCGTTCGGCGAGGTCAGCGGCCACGCCATGAGCGCGCCGATGACCAGCCCGCCGGCGTGCCCCCACACGCTCACGTTCGCGGCAATGAACGTATAGACCACATTGACGGCGATGAGCGCGATGGCGGGGCGGGGGTCGACGTGGCGTCGATAAGCAATGGCGACGAAGACCGCCATCAGCGCGTACAGCGCGCCCGACGCCCCCGCGGTCGGGGTGAGAAACGCAAACCCGAGCACCGCCGCCGAAGAACCCAGCACCCCCGCCGCGTACGCGAGCGCGAAGGGCCCGCTGCCCACGGCGCGCTCCACCTCCGTGCCGATGACGGCGAGCAGCAGCATGTTGAGCACCAGGTGGGTCAGGTCCAGGTGGACAAACCCGGCGGTGAAAGCCCGCGCCGCACCCAGGCCGCGGACCTCCGGGCCCCACAGCACCAGGTAGGCGCCGACGGAATCCCACACGACGTCGCGAAGCGAGCGGGCCTGCGCCGCCATCACCGCGAACACGATCGTGCACGCGGTCGCGATCGCGGCGCTCACGGGCGCGCCGCGGAACAGCCGCTGGGCGAATTGCTGCATAAAGGGCCTCCCCTGCCAACAAAAAGCGCCCCCGGCAAACGGGGGCGGTGAAACGTGCGGGTGCTACTCGGAGACCTCGACGGACTCGATCACCACGTCCTCGACGGGGCGGTCCATGCGGCCGGTCTGCACGTTCGCCAGCTCGTCGACGACCTTCTTGGACGCCTCATCCGTGACCTCACCGAAGATGGTGTGGCGGTTGTTCAGCCACGGGGTCGCATCCACGGTGATGAAGAACTGGGAGCCGTTGGTGCCCGGGCCGGCGTTCGCCATGGCCAGCAGGTACGGACGGTCGAAGGTGAGCTCCGGGTGGAACTCGTCGGCGAAGGTGAAGCCGGGGCCGCCGGTGCCGGTGCCGGTCGGGTCACCGCCCTGGATCATGAAGCCGGGGATGATGCGGTGGAAAATCGCACCGTCGTAGAACGGGCCCTCGTTCGAACCGGAGGCGTTGGCCGCCGAGTACTCCTGGGTGCCCTTGGCCAGGCCGGTGATGATCTCCACGGTCTTCGGCGCGTGGTTGCCAAACAGGTCAATCACGATGTCGCCGTGGTTGGTGTGCAGGGTCATCGTCTGCGTCTTTTGAGTCATGGCAACTAGGATACGCGGTTTTGTCATTATTGTGGCTTTCATGGCAGATGTACGAGCGGACACACTCGCGCTTTTCGACGCCTCCGCGCCCGTCACCCCCGCCGAACTCACCGGCGTCTGGCGCGGCGCGGAGCTGCCCACGGGCAACGTGATGGACGGCCTGCTGGAGGCAACCGGCTGGTACGGCAAGCGCTTCACCAGCGCCGAGGAGGTCGACCCGCTGCTGTTTTTCGGACCGCGCGGCCGGATCGTGCGGGTCAACCCGGCGCTGATGCCGATGGGCGCGCCGCCGCAGATCTTCGAGCTGACCAAGGCGGCGAGCCGCGCGGTGCGCCCGGTCGTGGCGTCGCTGCGCACCTTCCACCCGGCCGCGCGCCTGCGCGAGGTGCGCTACCGCGGCGTGGTCAGCACCGCCATGCTTTACGACGACCTGCCCATCCTCGATCACTTCCGCCGCCTCAACGACACCACACTGATCGGCGCGATGGACTACCGCAAAAACCCGGACCCGCTCTTCTTCACGCTACGGCAGGTCCCGCGCGACGAGGTTCCGGTGATCCGCTGATGCGCATCGAATACGCCCTGGTCACGGGCGCGGCAAGCGGGATCGGCGCCCGCGCAGTGGAGCGGCTGCGCGAGGCGGGCACCGAGGTCATCGCCACCGATGTCAGCGAGACACTCCACGCGCGCTACGCCTCGGACACGGGCGTGCGCACGGTCGTCGGCGACATCACCGACGAGGCGTTCGTCCGCGAACTCCTCGCGCAGGCCCCGCGCCTGGACCGGGTCATGCACTGCGCCGGCATCATGCCCGCCGGCCGCGTGCGCGACGTCGGCGCCGCCCAGGCCCGCCGCGTCATGCGGATCAACTACGGGGGCACCCTCACGCTTCTCGACGCCACACTCCCCCACCTCCGCGCCCAACCCACCCCCAGCCAACTCGTGGTGATGGGCTCGCTGACCGGGTACGTGCCGATGCAGAAGCTGGCGGCGTACTCGGCGCGAAGGCGGCGGTCAACAGCTACGTCGAGATCCTGGCGGAGGAGGAGCGCGCCAACGGGATCCACGTGCTGCTCGTCGCGCCGACGGCGGTGCGCACTCCCCTGCTGGAGCAGGCCACTGGCGGGCCGAAGTTCATTGGCGGGCTCGTCGGCAAGGCGAGCGGACTACTCATGGTCACCCCCGACGATGTCCTCGACGCCACCGAGCGCGCTTTGGCCCGCCGCCCCCGCCTGAAAGGGCTGATCCCGCCAACCCCGGTGATTACCCCGGGTGGCGGGATCGCGCTTGCGGGCCGGCGGGTATCCAGGCGCTTCGCCTGGTGGGCCACCAACCTCTTCAACTAGTTACAGGCCGGAAACGACCTCGTCGCGAGCGGCGACCAGGTTGCGCAGCGAGGGCTCGACCTCGGCGTAGCCGCGGGTCTTCAGGCCGCAGTCCGGGTTGACCCAGAGGCGCTCGGTCGGCACGTTCTTCAGCGCGGCGCGCAGCAGGCCGGCGATCTCCTCGGTCGACGGCACGCGCGGGGAGTGGATGTCCCACACGCCCGGGCCGATCTCGGAGTGGAAGGACTCGTCCAGGTCCTCGAGCAGCTCCATCTTGGAACGGGCTGCCTCGATGGAGGTCACGTCGGCGTCGAGCGCTGCGACGGCGTCGATGATCTGACCGAACTCGGAGTAGCACAAGTGGGTGTGAATCTGCGTGGTCGGCTCCGCCTGCAGCGCGACGAGACGGAAGGCGCGCACTGCCCAGTCCAGGTAGGACTTGCGGTCGTCGGCGCGCAGCGGCAGCAGTTCGCGCAGGGCGGGCTCGTCGATCTGGATGACCTTGATGCCGGCTTCCTCGAGGTCGCGGACCTCGTCGGCAAGCGCGACACCGATCTGGTCGGCGGAGACGCTCAGCGGCACGTCGTCGCGCTTAAACGACCATGCGAGGATGGTCACCGGGCCAGTGAGCATACCCTTGACCGGCTTCTCCGACAGGGACTGGGCGTACTTGGCCCACTCGACGGTCATCGCGGCCGGGCGGGAGACGTCACCAACCACGATCGGCGGGCGGGTGCAGCGGGAGCCATAGGACTGGACCCAGCCGTTCTCGGTGACCACGAAGCCGTCGAGAAGCTCGGCGAAGTACTGCACCATGTCGTTGCGCTCGGCCTCGCCGTGGACGAGGACGTCGATGCCGATCTCTTCCTGCAGCTCGATGACGTTCTTGATTTCGGTGCGGAGGGCTTCCTGGTAGGCGGCGTCGTCAAGCGTGCCTGCCTTGTGGTCGGCGCGCGCCTTGCGGATTTCCTGGGTCTGCGGGAAGGAGCCGATCGTGGTGGTCGGCAGTGCCGGCAGGCCGAGTGCCTCGCGCTGCAGCGGGTTGCGCTCCTCGAAGGCCGGCTCGCGCTTGACCGCGCCCTCCGGCAGCTTGGCGACGCGATCCACGACCGCCTGGTTGTGAATCGTGGTCGACTCAGCGCGGGTGCGCACCGCGCGATCCGACTGGGCAAACGCCTCCTTCGCGCCCTCCTCGCCAGCGACGAGCGCCTGGATCTCGGCGACCTTCTCGTCCGCAAACGAAAGCCAAGTAGCGACGTCGACCGGCAGGTTCTTCTCCGCCTTCAGCGTGTGCGGCACGTGCTGCAGGGAGGTGGAGGTGGACACGGCGACTGGGCGATCGCCGAGCGCTGCGAGCACCTCGGAGCGCTCGCGCAGGTTCGCGGCCCACACGTTGCGGCCGTCGATCAGGCCCGCGACCAGCTGGGTCTTAGCCGGGACGGCCTCGGCGATGCGCTGCGGGTACTCGGCGTCCTGGTCCAGCGTCCACGGCGCGAGGTCGACGTGCAGCGCCTCCGGGGCGAGCTCGGCCAGCACCGGCAGCGCCTCGCGGGTCGCGCCGTATGGGGTGGTCAGGTACACGTTCGGGCGGTTCTCCGCACCCAGCAGGGTGGTGTAGGCCTCGCGCAGGTGCTTCGCCAGCTCGGCGTCCGGGGTGTCCAGGTCGGCGACAAGTGCCGGCTCGGCCAGCTGGATCCACTCGACGCCGGCTTCGCGCAGGGCGGAAAGGACGGTGGCGTAGGCGTCGACAAGCGAAGGCAGCAGCGACCACTCGGCCGGCTTCGACAGGGCGATCAGCGTGACCGGGCCGACCAGGAACGGGCGGACGGTGTGGCCGGCCTCGCGGGCTTCCTCGACGATCGCCAGGATGCGCTCGGGCGCAGGGGTAATGTCCTGACCTGCGGCGATCTCCGGCACCAGGTAGTGGTAGTTCGTGTCGAACCACTTGGTCATCTCCAGCGGGACGCGGGAATCGTTGCCGCGGGCGAGTGCGAACTCCTCGTCCAGGTCAGTGCCGCCCGGGATCAGGCCGACCGTCAGGCCGGTCTCAAGCACCTGGTCGTAGTAGGCGACGTCGGCCGGGATGGCGTAGTCCTCGGTCAGGCCCAGGTCGCGCAGGTGGTTGTAATTGTCCACGCGCAGCGCGTGCGTGGAAGAGCGGAAGGTCTCCGCGTCAATGCGGCCCGCCCAGTAGCTCTCAAGCGCGCGCTTCAGCTCGCGGTTCGCGCCGATGCGCGGGTAGCCCTCGATCGTGGCCTTGGGAAACGGTGTAGTCGCTTTCGACACAATGCGTCCTTTTCTGCTGTTTGTTGAAAGTTGAGGTGGTCTAAATCAGGGAATGGCCAGCGGGCTGGACAATCCCAATGCGGTCCAGGAGGTCCTGGGTGACCGCGAGATTGTTGTGCGTGTACACGTGCAGGCCGCCGGTGCCGGCGTCCAGGATGGTGTTGGCGAGCTGCGCGGACATCTGCATGCCCAGCTCGTACTCCTCCTCCGGCGTGGTTGCCTGCGCAAGCGTGCGGGTCACGCACTCCGGCACCGCGATGCCGGAGAGCTCGCCCATCCGCTGCACGCGCTTGAGGCTGGTCATGGGCATAATGCCGGGTATCAGCGGGATGCGGACCCCAGCCAGGCGGGCCACCTCAACAAAGTCGAGATAGTCCTGCGCGTTGAAAAACAGCTGCGTGATAGCAAAGTCCGCGCCGAGGCGCTGCTTCGCCAGCAACACGTCCAAGTCCTCGTCGAAGTTCTTCGACTCCGCGTGCCCCGACGGGTAGCACGCCACCGACAGCGCCAACTTGCCGGCCGCGAGCCGGAACGCCTCCTCGTCCTCCACGTCCTGGATCAGGTTGAGCAGGTCGGTGGCGTGCTGGAGGTAGTGCGCTGGCATGCCGGTCTCGGGCAGGTCGCCGCGGAGGGCGAGGAAGCCGCGGACGCCGGCGTCGATAAGCGTGCGAATCCACGTGACCAGCTCCTCGCGCGTGCCCGCGGTGCAGGCGAGGTGCGCGATCGGGCGCAGGTTGGTCGTCTCGGCGACGCGCGCGATCAGCGCGGCGGTGCCGGTGAGCCAGTCGCTGCGCCGCGAGCTGGTCACGGCGACGTAGTCGGGGTTGTAGGCGGCGAGGCCCGCGATGAGCTCGTCGATCTTCCCGGAGTCCGCGTCGTGGCGGGGCGGGATGAGCTCGAAGCTCAGTGCCGTGCGCGCGCGGCGCTGCGGCGTGACCGGTGCTTCGCCGAGGCTGTCGAGCGGTGCCGAGGCCGACAGTCGGGTCGAAGGGAGGGTCCCACGCATGTGAAAAATACCTTTCGATGTCGGTGATCTCGCCGGGCTCGGCGCTGACGTAAACCGTTTTTCAACGGTGCCCAAGAATCTAGGGGGCGCACTTTTCGGGCACAATTGACGGCCGTGTTTGCGCAGCGTGTTGGCCACATTTTTCTGAATATTAATCCGCAAAATGAACCGCTTGGTATGTTTTTGCGAAACGCTTAGTCCGCGCGGAATCGGTAGGCTGGCGGGAGCGAGATAACCAACATTTTCAAGGAGCACCATGAACCCGTTCACCCTGCGACTGCTCTTCACCGGCGCAGCGGACGCCGCCAAGTACTTCCGCGAGCAAGGCGACAAGCGCAAGCGCGAAACCTACGACGCGCTGCTCGCCGCCCTCGAGGACCGCAACATCACCGACGCCGACGAGCTCGAGCAGCTTTACGACGCCGCGCGCACCCAAGCCGGCGAACTCACCCGCGCCGCCCACGCGCGCCTGGACAAGCGCCGCGCCGCTTTCAACGCCGCACTGCCCGGGCGCGAGGCGCAGCGCACCGCGTGGCGCGCCGAAGCCAAGGCGCACAAGAAGAAGGCCCGCGGCAAGGGCCGTACGGTCGCCGCGGGGCTGCTCGGCGCGGGCGCGCTCGCGGGTGCCGGCTGGGCGCTGTGGGAGTTCTGGCTGAAGGACAAGCTCGAGGACGCCGAGCCCGAGATCGACCTGACCGACGTCGCCCGCTCCGGCGAGGCGAAGCTGGTCTACTCCACCTCGACCGAGAACGAAGGCGTCTTTGCGCCTGACGCCGACACCTACGGCGAGCACGCCGCGGTGCCGCCGACGGAGCCTGCCGAGGGTGCTGATTCTGCTCAGGCGACGGGGCTGACCGCCGACGCGGCGGACGCGGCCGTTCCCGATGGCGAGACGCTGTCCACCCTGGACACGCTCGACGACTCGCAGCGCAAGGGCACCAAGGACGCGGACTAGCTAGCACTGCACCACGCGCACCCCTACCCCGCCGAACAACGCCAGGCAGCGCCTGGCAGGTCGGCGGGGTTATTTATGTCGGGACGACTAGTTCCGGGCATGCCTGTAGGCGCGCCAGTGTTTGCTGGCGCGAAGGCTTTCTGCGTGCAGGTTTAGTCGGGTGGTTTGCGGTTGTCGGCGCGGGCTTTGTGGTCGGTGCCGGTGGGGGTGACGTTCCCGTAGGGTGAGACGTAGGTGATCTGCCCGTCGCGCCGTTCGGTATGTCCCCGGGTACCGCGGGCGGCTTGCGAGTTGTGGTACTTGCATAACCACCCAAGGTTGGAGGGTGTGGTCTCTCCTCCGTGTTGGTGTTCGACCATGTGGTGGGCGTCGCACTCAGATGCGGGAGCGTTGCAGCCTTTCCAGGTACACGTGGTGGAATCGGCAAGCATGACCTCCCGGTGCTTCGGAGTGGCAAAACGGGCGTGGTAGGCATTGACCGGCCCGTCCATCACCCCGATCAAGATGACCGCGCCGATTTCTTCGAGCTGCATGCGCACAAACTCCTCACCGCTCACGATCACTCCGTTATCGAAGTGCACCTGGACGTCGTTGCCTTCGCCTGCGATGATGCGCAGGTAATCACCCAGGTCCAGGTTGGCGGTCACCCGCACCAGGTACTCGGCTTTCGGGCACCCACCGTTCAGCCAGCCGGTCACGTCGTTCTTCGCAGCATCAAAGACGCCTTGGACGTCGGCGGCGGGGCCGGTGAGTCTCAGGGTGGCGTACCCGTCGCCGTGGTGGGTGACCCGTGCTTTCGGGGTGCGCGGCTCAGGCGCCTGCAGCTCGGCTTTCAGCTCTGCGGCCACACGGCGGATGCGCGCCAAGTCGCCTGCTGTGTTACAAAGCTGATCGATGTAGTGCCAGCGCTTGGTTACGTCCTTGAGGGAGCGGGCGGAGCGGGTGATGTAGGCAAGTGTGTCCAACCTATGCCCGTTGACACGTGCGCCTTCTTGGGCGCGGGCCTGGTACTTGGTGTGCGAGGTTTTCCCGCACAGCACACTCGCGGTGTCGCGGAGTTGCTTCGCGCGGTCTTGCTGGATGCCGTGTGCCTGTAATTGGGCAAGCTCAAGTCCGGCCGCTGCGGCGACGAAGTCGTATCCGCAGCGGTCAACCAAAGCAAGTGCATCCAAATCTGTCATGCACCCGACGATAAACCACGTTTACCTGCCAAAACAAGGGAATGTGAGAATACACCCATTATTGGCCCGAAACGGAACCAACGACCCAAAACGAACGTCTAACTAGGGTTGGGCTGAAACTCGCCAGGCGGTGAGGAGGTGGCGGACGAGGCGTTCGCGGACGTCGGGAAACAGCGCGGTCAGCGTCTCGTCCATGGGGCGGGTCACCACGATGAGTTCGGAGGCAAGCTCGATGGGCGTGGCGTCAGGACTAACCAACCCGTGCGGCGCGGCCGTGTCGAGGAGGACTTGGACGTGGTTGAAAAATTCGTCGAGCCGTTCGGAGTCGGCGGGGTGCTCGGGGGCGAGGGCGCCGACGAGGATGCCTACGCCGGCGTCGACAAGTTGCCAGATGAAGCGCTCCCAATTGCCTTCTGGGTCGGCGGAGAAGTCGGTGAGTGTTTTGCCGAGGAGGACGTCGAGTTCGTCGATAAAGCGCAGCGCGCACGCCTGTCGCAGCGCGGTGCGGCTGGGGAAGTGCCGGTAGAGTGTAGCGATGCCAACGCCTGCGTCTTTGGCTACGGCCTCTAGGGTGACTGCGGAGTTCGGGCGGGTCCGGAACTGCTCGGTGGCAGCTGTGATGATTTGGTCGCGCTTTGCGCGCGCGTCTGATCGCATGGGTGCCTCCTCGGGCGCGATACTCTTTCGTCTTGACATCGCCGAATCTGCGGAGCACCATAGCAGGAGTTTTAAGTGATAGCTAACCCTCCACTTGGAGTTTTCCGATGACACATATTCTCAGCGCCACAGACCTTGTGCTGCGCAAAGGCGACACGCCGGTGAGCGTCGACGCCGAAGAGGGGTTCAACTTTTTGCAGGTCGGACGCGAGTCCAGCGCGACCACCCTCGCCATGACGCTCGCCGGGCGCTACAAGCAACACTCCGGTAGCGTCGACGGCCCTGGGTTCAAGCGCACCGCGCTTGCGGGCGTGCACATGATTGATTCCCTCGACCGCCAGATCCCCGTACGCGACTTGCTGCGCGAGCAGATCGCGTGGTCGCAGCCCTTCTTCAAACCAACCCCGCGCCGCCCGCTGGAGCACGACACCGTCGAGCGCTGGCTGGAACCACTCGGGCTGGAGGACTTGGAAGAGTCGGCGAAGGTCGGCGAGTTGCACGTACTCAACCGCTTCCGCCTGCGCATCCTGCTCGCGCTGGTGTCGCGCCCGGACGCGGAGCTTCTGATCGTGGACGACGTGGACCAGATCCGCGACATGTCGCTGCGCGCCGAACTGCTAGACAACCTGCGCACCGTGGCCGAGGACATTGCCGTTCTGGTCATCAGCGCGAATGAGGAGGACCGATGAGCGGACTGCATATTGGCTCGAACTTCCGCAAGTTTCTGCACGGCAAGCTGCCGCCTTTGGCCATGATCGCGATTACGCTGCTGCCGCTTTTGTTCGGCGGCCTGTTCGTGTGGAGCTACTTCGACCCGTTGGGCAACCTGAACAAGGTGCCAGTGGCGCTGGTGAACTCGGATGAGGGCGAGGCGGGGCAACAGGTCGTCGATAAGCTGCTCGAAGAGGACCCGATGGACTTTCGGGTGGTCAGCGCCGAGGAGGCGCGCGAGGGCATCGCCGACGGTACCTACTACCTGGGCATGGAGATTCCGCGCGACTTCACCGAGGCCGCCAAAAGTGTGAAGGAGGAGAACCCGCACCAGGCGAAGATCAACGTCACGCTGAACGAGACCAACGGCTTTATCCCCACGATGCTGGGCAGCCAGGCCACCCGCATGATCACTGATGCCGTGTCGGTGACGGTCGGCTCGAAGGTGGTGGAGCAGCTCTTCGTGGGCTTCAACACCATCAACGACGGCATGGGCCAGGCCGCCGAGGGCGCCGGCAAGCTCAACGAGGGCGCGAAGAAGGCCGGCGAGGGCGGGCAGAAGCTTGACGACGGCGCGACCAAGCTCGACGACGGCATGCAGGAATTCAACTCGAAGCTGCAAGAGCTGCCGGGCGCAGCGCACAAGCTTGACGACGGCGTCGGGCGGCTTGCCGACGGCGCGAACCAGCTCAACACCGGCATCGGCACCGCCGCTGACGGCGCCAACCAGCTCTCCGAGGGCATGGTGACGCTGCAGTCCGGCACCGACAAGCTCGGTGCGGGCGCGTCGCAGGTCGCCGGCGGTGTGGACAAGATCGCGGGCGTGGCGGGCCAGCTGGGCGCGGCGCAGGCCGCGTTCGCGGACATCGACGCCTCACTGAACCAGGTCATCCGCGACCTGGACGCCTCCCCGATCCCGGGCACGGCGGAGCTTGCCGCCCAGGCCCGCGCAACGCAGGCGAAGCTGCACAACGGGGCGCTCGCCTCGGCGATGGATTCGAGCCTGGTGGGCCAGCTGCAGCTGCTGCAGAACGGCGCGCACCAGATCGCCACGGAGTTGAACGACCCGAACGCGCAGTACCGCGGCGGCGTGAACCGCGCCACGGATGCCTCGCAGCAACTGGCGGCCGGCCTGGCCAAGCTGCAGGACGGCTCCGGCACGCTGGTCGCCGGCGTCGCCCAGCTCAAGGACGGCACCTCGCAGCTGGTCGTGGCGGCGAATACGGCCTCGGACGCGTCGTCGAAACTTGCGGACGGCTCCAACCAGCTGGTCGTGGGTCTGGGCGCACTCAACGATGGCCTGGTGCAGCTGGACAGCGGCACCGGCGAGCTCAGCGTCAAACTCCACGACGCGCAGGAGGAGGCCCCGACCTGGAAGGGCGATCGCCTGGACAAGGCAGTCACGGCGGCGTCGCAACCGGTCGTACTCAACGAGACGGGCGATGATTTGGCCTACTTTGGCAAGGGTCTGTCGCCGTTCTTCCTCTCGCTGTCGCTGTGGTTCGGTGGCCTGATTCTGTACATGGTGATGCAGCCGATTAACCGCCGCGCGATCGACTCGGGCACGCCGGTTTACCGCGTCATGCTGGATACGCTGGTGCCCTCTTTCCTCGTCGGCGCGGTGCAGGCCTTCTTCCTGTGGGCGGTGCAGGTCTTCCTGCTGGACATCGACCCGACGTACACAGGTACGCTGCTGCTGGTGTTGGTGGGCGTGTCGTGGGCGTTCATCTCGTTCATCTACATGCTCAACTGCCTCTTCGGGAAGGCGATTGCGCGACTGCTCACCATGGCGCTGATGTCGCTGCAGCTGGTGGCCTCGAATGGCCTGTACCCGCCGGAAGTGCAGCCGAAGTTCATCCAGTGGGTGCACAGCTGGGATCCGATGCGCTACTCGGTGGACCTGATGCGCTACGCCCTGTTCGGCACCAACGGCGGCGATCCCCGCATGATCCGGGCGACGCTGGTGCTCATCGGCATCGCGGTTGGCTCCTGGATCGTTTCCTGCCTGGGCCTGAGGCACTTGCGGCAGATCCCGGAGAAGGACCTGCACCCGGAGCTGTCGGTGTAGCTGCTTGCCGACGGCCGATTGTAGACGTATCATCAACTTCGTACTGCACCCCACTTACAAAGGAGACATCGTGTTCGGTCGCGAGAAGAACGAGAAGAAGACCCCCGGCACCCGCCTGGCCGCTACCCTGCTGCGCGCACCCACCGGCCTGTTTATCCTGAACTCCGGCGCGGGCAAGCTCGGCGCCGACGAGGGCACCGCCGAGTTCCTCCACGGCATGGCGCAGACCGGCATCCCCGCGCTGAAAGACGTGGACCCGAAGACCTTTGCCAAGTTCGTCGCGTACTCCGAGACCGGCATCGGCGCTGCCCTGCTCGCGCCCTTCGTGTCCAACCGCCTGGCGGGCGCAGCGCTTACCACCTTCGGCGCTGGCTTGCTCACCATGTACTTCGGCAATGACGCCATGACCGAGGACGACGGCATCCGCCCCTCCCAGGAGGGCCTGTCCCTGTCGAAGGACTCATGGCTCGCGGCTATCGGTACCGCGCTCATGGCGCTCCCGCGCAAGTAGGCAAGGTGCTGCGAGACTAAAATGTTTCGCGTGAAACATCTCGCTGCCCTCACGCTCGCCACGCTCGTCCCCCTCGCCCCGGTTGCGCAAGCGCAGCCGTGGGATCTGGTGGCACCGAGCTGTACCCCGGTCCACGTCGTGCAAGCGGCGGGCACCGGGTTTTCGCATTCCTGGGCCCCCGAAGCGCGCGACACGCTTTTCGACGACAACTCCTCCCCCGCCGCCGACCTCACCGAACACTTCGGCGCCCGCACCGTGCGCAGCTACCAGGTCCGCTACCCCGCCTCGCTCGGCCGCTTCAGCGCGATCGGTAGCGCCAGCGGCGGCATCGAGGGCACGGAAGCCGCCACCTACGGCGAGTCCGTCACCCTCGGTGCCGACGACGCGAAGCGCGAGCTGCGCACCGTCGCCCGCAACTGCCCGCGCACCCGGTTTATCCTGATCGGCTACTCGCAGGGCGCGCACCTCATCGGCGACGTCGCGGCAGAGATCGGACACGGAAAAGTAGCAGGGGTTGGGCCGGACCAGGTGGCGGCGGTGGTGTTGTTTGCGGATCCGGGGCGTTCGGGCGTCGAAAAGCAAAGGCCCTTAGGCGACGCGAAGCTGTACGCGCCTGCGCCGAAGGGTCAGCTGGCACGCGGCGGCGAGCTGGTCAACGGCGGCGGGTCGGGCGTTGTGCCTGGGCGGGTGGGGCTGGCCGGCGAGCGGGCGCTGAATTTCGCCGGGCTGGAGGGCAAGGTGCTCTCGCTGTGCAATGCGGCGGACATGGCGTGCTCGACGGACCCGGACTCCGCGCTGCGCGATGTGGCGGATGTGGCGATGCGCGAGGAGGCCGTCGGCCCGCCGAACGCGGCGACCGGCATGCATGTGCTGGAGTTTTCGCGCCAGCTGGACGCCGGTGTTCCCCTGCAACAGGCGGTGCGCGTCTCAGGGCTTTCGCTTCTCGACGCCCCCACCGCCGCCCTCATCCTCGGAGAGATCGGCCTCTACGCCCAGGCTGCGGACCGCGCGACGCGCGCCGAGCAGGCGGCGACCCCGGCCGAGCAGCTCGCGGCCGTCACCTTAATGTCCGCGCTGCCGAACCTGGCGAAAGAGGGCGTGACCTGGACGTATTTGCTACCCGCGCTGGAGGGGCTGCGTGGGGCGATGCCTGAGGACAGCGAGGCGGCAGGCTGGTACGACGTCGCGCTGGAGGCGATGCGGGCGACCCAGGCCACCGAACGCTTCTACCTGCAGCTGGCTGGCGCGGGCGTGGTGCCGCGCGTGCCCACTCCCACCGAGCAACGCCAGGCCGCGACGCACGCCGCGGTGAGCGCGCTGATGGACCAGGTGGCTGGTGCTGCGGGACTGGACGCCGCGATGCGCAACCCGGCCAACGCGAACCTGTTGGCGTCAGCGGCGCAGGCCGGCGACTTCGGGCCGCGCCACATGTCCTACTACAAGCTGGGCTACACCGACAGCCCCGGCGGCTTCAACATCGACGGTCAGCGCGGCTACGACTACGTGCTCGACTGGATCGACGACGTGGTCCGCGGGGTGCTGCGGGAGCGGTGAGCTACTTGAACGCCTTCGTCGCGTTGTCGATGGCGGCGTTAATCTGCGCGCGTACGCCCTCCAGCCCCGGGATCGGCAGCTGGGACACGGCGATCAGCGCGAGCAGCAGCACCAACGGAGTCGCGATACCCACGGAAGAGGCGACAGTCTTCGGGTCCGCGGAACCGTCCTTCGGGGTGTTGCCGTTATTGCTGGACTTCGTGTTGATGTCGAAGCTGTAGCCGGTGGTGTTCTGGACGTTGTCGATCACCGGGACGAACGACAGCGTGCCACGCACGCCCTGCTTCGGGGTAAGCACCATGGTGTTGCCCTCGCGGGTGATGTCGACGAGGTCGGTACCCTCGGCAATGCCGATGTCGCCGCCTGCCTTGTCGAAGGTAACGGTGATCGCGCCGGTGTCCGCGTCGCGCTTGGTGCTGGCGATGTCCTTGTTGCGTGCGTTGAACTCGTTGTCGGTCGGGGTGGTGCCGGGGAAGGTCAGCGACGTGGTCTTGCCCTGGACGATCCCCAGGTTGTAGGTGCTGATGACGTTGCCGTCCTCGTCCTGCTCCTCAATCACCACGGTCTTGCCCGCAGCGTCTGCCTTCGGTTTGGCCGACCACTGGTTGCCATCGGTACGCACGGTTTCGAGGTGCTCCTCGCCGTCGATGACGACGAACTTGTTGGACTTGTCCACCACGGATGCGCGGAATTCGCCGTTGGTGGAAATGTCGAAGTTGTAGACACGAGCGTCTTCGGGCTCCGTGATCGTGAGCTTGTAGGTCGCGAAGACGCCGAATCTGTCACTCAGCGCGATGGTGACGGTACCGATCTTTCCAGCGCGGCCGTTGATGACGAAAGCGCCGCTGTCCTCGCGCACGCGGACCAAATCGATGCCGTCAATGTCGTTGCCCTCCGAATCCGTGGCGGAGACGAACTTGTAGGTGTCGCCCTCCTCCTGGTTGATACGCGCGGTGGCAGCCCAGGTCATCTCCTTCTCGACGACCGTATCCCGCTCAGCAGGCGTGATGTTGACGATGGAGCGCTCAAAGACGTGGCCATCCTCGGTACGGTTCTCAATGACGACCTTGCCGCCTGCGCTGCGGTTCGGGGTGACCTCGATCTTGGACTCGCCCAGGGTCGGGACGCTCTGGAGCAGATCCTCGCCTTCGGTGACGTAGAGACTGGTGCCAGTCAGCCCCAACTCGTTGTAAGGCGTGATCGTGTACACGGACTCGATCGGCTCAAACGGGGTGACCGAGTAGATGTGCTCGGCGACTGGGGTGTTCTCATAGTCGACAGGCTGGAAGATGCCGTCGACAGTTTCGTAAATCGGCTTCCGAACAAACTCAGTGACCTTGACCTTGCCCTCCGCGCCCGGCTTAAACCTCAGCTGCAGGTCGTCTTGGAGATCCTTGCCCTCATAGGCCTCTGGGTTCTCGAAGAAGTCATCGAGACTTGCGCCATCCAGCGGTTCGACTGTGAAGTGATTGTCCTCGTAGTTGTGCGATCGGAGCTTGACCATCAAGAGATCAACAACTTCGTGTACCGGTGTGGAGTCTGGTCGCTTGGCCGCAATGTAGACGGTTACGTTTTGAACGAGACGACCTTCGCGGTCCTTGATGTTGATGACGGCGGTGCCACCGTTCTTCTTCAGCTCAGCGTCGTCCTCATTCGGAGTGACGATCCAACCATTCTCTGCCGCAGTGATGTTTACAAGCTCTTCGCCCTGGATAACGTCGTACTTCCCTCCAGCAGGGCGTGGCAGCTTCGTGCTTCCCATGTACGGGAGGGACTCGTGGACGATACTCTTCGTCGCGTACTTCCGATTCACCACGTCGAAGTCGTGGGGACGCTCGGTGCCGTCGGCGTCAGTGACCACTACGTGGGCCGTGCCTTCGTCGCCCTTGGTCGAAGGGATCACCTTCCACACCGGTGTGCCGTTGATCTCGGTCGCAGACACCGACAGCAAGTTCTGACCCGTCGTGACCTTTGCGGTGCCGCCGTTCCTGGCAATGTAGGCAACTGTGCTGGTGGGCAGCTGGCGGTACACGGTTTCCTCGGGAGCGCGTGGCGGGGCGTCGATAATCTGCTCCGGCTCCTTCGCCGGGGCCTCCGAGTTGATGGTGTTGTTGAGCTGCAGGTGGTAGATGTGCTCGTTCGCTTGCTCATCGGTGATGACGACCGTGGCGGTAGCGTCGCCCTCGAAGCCCGGGCGCGGTGCAAGCACGAGCTCGTGGTCACGCTCGCCGCGGGTGACCTGGACGTACTTCGCGCCCTCGGTAACGTCAAAGGTCCAGTGGCCCTTGATACGCAGGTCCAGGTCAATGGTCTTGGACTTCTCATCGGCGGTAAACCCTGCAAACAGGAAGTACTCCGTTGAGGTGCTCTCAGTCGCCTCGGCGTTGTCAGGCAGGTCGAGCCCTGGCTGGTAGAGGGAGAGCAGACGCTCGCCCTCCCCGCCGAGAAGCACGGTGATGTACTCATCCTCGCCCGCAGTGAGCTCCTCGATCTTCTGCGTATCCGGGACGAGGACGTAGTTCAGGGTCTCGTTCGCAGAGCCCGGCTGGGTCCTCTGCGCGACTTTGAAGCCGGTGAGCTCGTAGAAAGCGTTCGCGTGGTTGTTGAGGACGTCGGTACGTGCCGTGTTCAGGGTTGCAACGTCGTTGCCAAGCAGGGCCCGCGTAAAGAGCAGTTTCTGCTCAAGCTGCTGCTTCAGCGTGGTTGAAGGCGCGGATTCGTACTCCTGGAGATCCTTCTGAAGCGCTTTGACCAGATTGATCGCGGCGACACGAACCTGGGTATCCAGGCTCTCGCCTTCGCCCACGCGACCAGACTGGCCGGTCAGCTTGCGAACCCGAACGTCATCGAGGTTGTTTGCCGCGTCATCGATGCTCCAGGCTGGTCCGAGGTCAGTGCGAAGCGGTGCGACCGCCCCATCAAAACCTTTCGCTTGCTGGGCAAACTTTGGCTGGAGAGCCTTGAACTGGCGGAGTGTGCCGGGCGCGACAGGCTGGAATGCTGCTTCGGCGACCTTGTCTGCGGACATCTTGTCTTCAGCGAAAGCATTAGGAGTGATGACGGCAGTGGCGCTAGTAGCGAGGACGCTGGAAATAAGTGCGGCTATGGCGCGCTTCTTGAGGGAGGGTTGCAACGGGAATCCTTCGAACTTTCCGAGAAAGCACAACGCGAGGTTGGACTGTCCTGGAAATGAGGTGGGTAATGACAGTATCTATTCTGTCACACCGACGGACGCCTCGCCGCAGACTTCAATACGTCTTTGTGTTATGGAGAATCTCATGTGGGTAAGAAGCGGAAAGCCGCTTGCGTGGGGTTTCCACACAAGCGGCTTTCTTAAGGCGTTAGAGACTACTTCTCGTCAGCAGCCTTCTCATCCTCCGGCTTCGCAGCCTCGGACTCAGCAGGCTTACCGGACGAGCCGTACATCAACGTCTCGTTATCGGTAGCCTTGCCCAGCTGGTAGGAGGACGTTGCCTCCTGCTGGCCGCAAGCACGCAATACCGCGTCGCCAATCAGCAGGCCAGCGGTAATCAAGCCGAGACCGCCAGCAGCGATACCGATCATCTGCGAATTCTCAATCGCAAACGCGCCCTGGACACCTGCAGCACGCTGCGCGCGATCACGGTCGTAGATACCCAAACCCTGCTGGATACGATCATTCGCCTGCTTGATCGCAGCGTTGAGCTGACCACGCACACCCTCCAGACCCGGGATGTGCACCTGGGACAGGATGCCCAGCGGGATCAGCAGCAGCAGCGGCGAAGCCAAACCAACCAGCGAAGCAATGCACTTCGGGTCGGAGGAGCCAACGTTGACGTTGCCACCGCCCTGGTTGTTGCTGGTGTTGACTCGCACCTTTACTTCGGAAGCCGACTTGTTCTGGGAACCTTCAAGCACCGGGATGAAGATGACCGTGCCGTTTGCGCCCTGCTTCGGGGTGAGGATGATGTTGTTACCGTCGCGGCTCTGGTCGACGAGCTCGGAGCCCTCAGCGATCGCGACGTCGCCGCCTTCCTTGTCGAAGACAACGGTGATCTGGCCGGTCTTCTCATCACGGATGATCTTGGCAACATCGCGGTTGTCGCCCAGGAACGCACCGTTGGAGGTGAGGCTCTCCGGGATGATCAGCGAAGTGATCGTGCGGACCAGGATGCCATCCTTGTCGTACTCCTCGGTTACAACCGTCTTGTTGTCGGTGCCGGACTTCGGGGTCAGCGTGAAGTTGCCCTTGTCATCCTTGCCCGTGTTGACGTGGTCGGCACCCTGCACAACCTTGAAGGTGTTGCCCTCAGAGATCGGCTCGTAGGCCTTCGCCTGGCCAACGATCAGGTAGTCACGCAGGTGGCGGGAACCGCTGGTTGCGCCCTGGACGATCTTCAGGTTGTAGGTGTTCAGAACGTTGCCGTCCTGATCCCACTCCTCAACCGTCGCGGTCTTGCCCACGCCGCTCTGCTTCGGCTTCACGGTCCACTGGTTGCCATCGTTGTTCGGAGTCTCGAGGTACTCGCCACCGTCGATGACGACAAACTGGTTGGACTTCTCCACCAGGGTTGCGCGGAACTCTGCATTAGTGGAGATCTGGTAGTCGTAGACGCGTGCGCCCTCAGCCTCGTTGATGGTGAGCTTGTAGGTCGCGTACACACCACGGTTGTCGCTTACCGCAATGGTAACGGTACCGGTCTTGCCAGCGCGGCCGCTGACGACGAACTCACCATTCTCTTCCTTGACGCGGACGAGATCGTTGCCGTCGACGTCGTTGCCCTTCGCATCCTTAGCGGAGACAAACTTGTAAGTATGGCCCTCTTCCTTATTGATGCGTGCAACCCCGCTCCAGGTCATCGTCTTCTCGATGACATTGTCCTTGGAGGCTGCGCGGCCCGGGGTGATATTGAGGATGTAGCGCTCGAAGACGAAGCCGTCATCGGTGCGGTTCTCAATCACAACCTTGCCGTTAGCGTCAGCCTTCGGAACAAGCTTGAACTTGGACTCGCCATCAGTCGGAATGGATTCGAGCAGCTTCTGCCCCTCGGTGACGTAGAGCTTCTTGCCCTGCAGGTCGACCTCGTTGTCCGCCGTGATGGTGTAGGTAGACTCACTCGGCTGGAACGGCTTAACGGTGTAGACGTACTCGGTGATCGGGACGGGCTCTTTCTTGCCCTTAATGTGTTCGACAACGTTGCCCTTTTCATCCCGGACAATCTTATCTTCGCCAACTCGCCAAATGTACTCGGTGACCTTGAACTTACCCTCAGCGCCTGGCTTGAACTTCAGCTGGAGGTTATCCTTGATCTCCTTTCCTGCGTACTTTTCCGGCTCTTTGAAGAAATCGCCCAGGTTGGTGCCATCGAGTGGCTCAACAGCAAAGTAGTTGTTTTCGTTGTCGCCAAGGAAGACATTAACTGTGGAGCGGTCCGCGACCTCGCGTTCGCGCGTCACCTTCTCGACATCGCCGGTGACGTCACGCTCGATGTTGACGGTGAAGATCCCAACAAGGCGATCCTCGCTGTCCTTGATATTGATGACGGCAGTGCCGCCTTCTTCCTTCAGCTTAAGATCATCCTTGTTCGGAGTGATCTGCCAGACCTTCTTCCCGTCGGTTTCACGGGTCGTCTCCTCGATGTTGAGCTGCTCTTCATTCAGCAGGTGATCGCCCTTCACTACCTCATAGCGGTAATCCTCACGACGCTCAATCTCAACGTTGCCGGTGTAGTTGATGTTGTGCTGGACGACCTTTGGGCCACCGTTCGGGTCCTTAACTACCTCGAAGGTGAAGGTGTACTCAA
Source organism: Corynebacterium imitans (assembly GCF_000739455.1). Taxonomy (NCBI): domain Bacteria; kingdom Bacillati; phylum Actinomycetota; class Actinomycetes; order Mycobacteriales; family Corynebacteriaceae; genus Corynebacterium; species Corynebacterium imitans. The sequence goes on along the minus strand of NZ_CP009211.1, from coordinate 21,407 downwards.
CGCCGTCCTTGTCGGTGAAGACGACGCGCGCGCTGCCCTCTTCGACCTTCGGAACGATCTTCCAAACCTTCTCGCCATTGACCTCGACCTGCTTAATATCGAGAACGTCCTCGCCCTCGATGATCTTAAAGTCGCCGCCGCGGTACTCAACGAAACCGACCGAGGTGTTCAGGATCGTACGGGTGACGTCGTACTTCGACTCCTTATTCTCGATCGTGATGATGTTCTCACGCTCGTTGCCCTGCTTATCGGTGATCGTCACAATCACTTCGCCGGAAGTCACGCCATCCTTCGGGGTGACGGTCAGGCTGCCCTTGCCGTCATCCTTAACCTCGACAAGCTCGCCGCCCTTGACCTTCTTCCAGGTCTCACCCTCGTTGTACTTCAGCACCTTGAAGCGGTCACCCTCGCCGCCGGTGTTGATGTTGTAGAAGAAGTTGTTCACCTTCACATTGATGGACTCATCAATGTTGACCGTGTTGTTGATGGTCAGGCGGTAGACGTGCTCACGACCCTGGTCATCGGTGACCACGATGGTGACCTTGTGCTCGCCATCAATGCCCGGGCGCGGGGTAACGATCAGCTGGCCGTCCTTCTCGCCACGCTCGACGATGACGTACTCAGAACCCTCAGTGATTCGGAAGCTCCATGAACCGCTGATGCGCTTGTCCAGCTCAATGACCTTGGACTTTTCTTCCTTGGTGAAGCCAGCGAACTGGTAGTACTCGTAGACTTCCTTGATGGACTCGTAGACCTTCTCGGTGTAGTACTTGGAGTCCTTGTTCACCGTGACGGTCGTCGGCTCGCCTGCAACGGTCTTGGTGACGGTGGTTTCGCCAGCAGGAACGGTGCGGGTTGTGGTGACCTCCGGGGTCTCGACCTGGGTAACAGTCTTCTTCTCACCAGGGACAGTCTCTGTGACGGTCGTATCGGTAACCGTCGAGGTGACCGTCTTGACGCCACCCTTCTTCGTCTCCGTGACGATCTCCGGTTCAGGCGTAATGGTCTTCGTCTCAGTAACCGGGGTACCGTTCTCGGTCCGCACAACCTCGGTGGTCTTCGCCGGGTGCGTCTTAGTGGTGGTGACGACCTCATCCGGCTCGGTAACCGTGGTAACGGTCGTGAAAGCCGGCAGCGTGCTGGTACGCGTGACCGTTGTCGGCTCCTCAGTCACGATCGTCTTGGTCGTCGGCTTGCCCGGCTCAGTCACCGTGGTGACGTGCTCCGGCATCGTGGTGACCTCAGTGAGGGTCTCTTTCGGGGTCTCCGTGACGGTGGTGCTGAAATCGTAATCTGGCTTCGGCTGCCACGACAGATCCAAGCCAGGCTGGTAAATCGTGATCAAGCGCTGGAAGGTCCATTCCTTGCGCTTGTTCATGTTCCAGTTGTAGTTCTTCGGAACAAGAACGGTAACAAACTCGTTCGGGCCGATCTTCTTCTTCATGTCGTCGAGCTTCGACTGGTTCGGGACCAGGCGGTAGTTGACGCCATCAGACGGGTTCTGCACGCGCGTGATGCTGAAGCCCGTGAGGTTTTGGAACTTAATCAGATCGCGATCGTGAATGAGCTCGCGGACGCCGTTCAGCTCACTCGGGTTGTTACCCAACAGTGCCTGAAGGTAGCGGTTCTTCGTCTGGATGTCTTTCTCCAGCGAGGAGGAAGAAGTCTCCTCCCACTGCTTGAAGTCCGTGAGCATCTGCTTAGTCAAGGTGATCGAAGCGATGCGGATGTTCTCGTCGATGGCATAGCCCTGACCAACACGGCCAGACTGACCGGTGAGCTTGCGCACCTCGAACCCGTCAGGGTTGTTCCACGAGCTATCAATACCCCAGTCGATGCACCAGCCAGGTCCCTGATTGGTGGACAGCACCTGCACTGGCTGAGTCCACTTCGGGTACCGTTTTGCAAGCTTGCTCTGCTCAATCTCGAATTGGCGCAGCGACGCCTCGTCGAGGCGCTGGTAGGCCTCTACGATCATCTGGTCTGCAGCAGAAGCCTCGGGGACAATAACAGCGGTGGTACCGGTAGCGAGGACACCGGAGATAAGCGCGGCCATAATGCGCTTCTTTAGATTTGCGTTTTGCAACGGCCCAATCCTTAAAACTTGTCGGAGATAATCGAAGCAGCCTGGAGATCTCCTGAACACGGATCTACACACTGACAGAGTTTCATTCAATCACAACCGTTTCGTGGAAAGTAGTCCACCATCCCCAAGGTGTGCGGAAAAACCGCATTACAACGGGCACAGGCGCTCACAAGCTTCGGGTCCACCCCGTTGACCTTGCCTTTTACAACCTGACAAAAACCCAAAAATCTTATCGTGATATGTGCCACATTTTTCCGTTTTTCACCTAGAAAAGGGGATTTGGCGCATAAAAACTTAGAATCAGCACAGAAATTTGTTGAACCTCAGATCGTACGCACGCATGCGGAAAGCCGCTTGTGTGGGCTTTCGACCCTCACAAGCGGCTTTCTTAAGGCGTTAGAGACTACTTCTCGTCAGCAGCCTTCTCATCCTCCGGCTTCGCAGCCTCGGACTCAGCAGGCTTACCGGACGAGCCGTACATCAACGTCTCGTTATCGGTAGCCTTGCCCAGCTGGTAGGAGGACGTTGCCTCCTGCTGGCCGCAAGCACGCAATACCGCGTCGCCAATCAGCAGGCCAGCAGTGATCACGCCAAGCGCACCAGCAGCCATACCAATCATCTGCGAATTCTCGATCGCGAACGCACCCTGCACACCTGCAGCACGCTGAGCACGATCATGATCGTAGATACCCAGACCCTGCTGGATACGGTCATTAGCGTCCTTGATCGCAGCATTGAGCTGACCACGCACACCCTCCAGACCCGGGATATGCACCTGGGACAAAATGCCCAGCGGAATCAGCAGCAGCAACGGCGAAGCCAAACCAACCAACGAAGCAATGCACTTCGGGTCAGACGAACCAACGTTCACATTGCCAGCACCAGAGCCCTGATTGTCGATGGTGATGTCCACGATCACACGGTTGTTGTTGTCCACAATGCCGTTGCCGGTCGGGGTGATCACCAGCGCGGTGGTACCGTCAGGGATGCCACCGTTTTCGATGGTGTAGCTCCCGTTGCCGTTGTCCTTGATGTACTTCTCATCAATCGGCTTGAGGTTCTTGCAATCCTTCGCGTTCTTCGGCGGGTTCTTGTCAAGGCAGGCCTCGATGCCGAAGCCGCCCTTGCCATCAACGATGATGGTGATCGAGCCGTTGTTCTTCTCGTAGGAGATCTTCGGCGGCTCGATGGACGAACCACCGGAGGTCTCTGGGATCTCCCCTTCGATGATGCGGATCGGGTTGCCATTGTTGTCGCGCTCCTCGATAACGATGGAGCCGGTGGAACCCGGGATCGGCTTGAGGTTGAACCTGCCGTGCTCGTCCGGCTCCGGGTTCTCAATCAGGTCGTAGCCGCGCACGATGTGCAGGGTGTTGCCCTTACCCGGGGTCTCCCAGCTGTCTATCTTCGGCTCGACCTTCTTGCGCACCTCGGTGAAGTTGAGCTTGCGCCCCTGCTCGGTGATCTCAATGATGTGGCGGTTGACCACAACACCGGTCTTGGTCTTCTCAATGACGGTGACGAAGTTACCGGAGGTGTCCTCCTTCGGGGTGAGAATCCACTTGCCGTCCTTGTCAACGACGGTGACGTACTCATTGCCCTTAACTACCTCGTAGGTGTTCTCGTTGCGCACGGTCACGGTGAAGTTGCCCAGCTCGGAGACCTTGAAGGTGCTCTCGCCAGTAGTACCGTCGCCGTTTGCGCCGCCACCAATCGGGTCGATGACAAGCACGTAACGGGTCTTCTGCGCACCGTTGGTGACCTCGACAACAGCAGTACCCTTGGCACCCTTGTTCGGGTTGACAACGATGTCGTTGCCGTTGCGCTCGACCTTGATCAGGTCCTGGCCCTCAACGATCTTGTAGGACGCGTTCTCCGGAGCCGTGAGCTTGACCTCGGAGCGGTCCGTGATCTTGTAGGTGAACTCGGACGGCTTCTTCGGCGTGAGGTTCAGGATCCAGCGCTGGATCGGCAGATCACGGGAGTTCTGCAGTTCGATGACGACTGTGCCCTCGGCACCGTCGACGAACTCCGGAATGAACTGCTTCTGGTCGTCCTTCGGGGCGTTCTTGAGCAGGTTCTCGCCCTCGACAACGACAAGGCGCTGCAGGTCGTTGTTGCGGTTGACGATCACCTTGGAGTCTTCGTTAACGGGCTGAGTTGTCTCGTCAACCTCGCTCTCGACAACGTTGATGGTGTAGCGAACGACCACATCGTCGCCGCGCTGCTCCTCCACGACAATCGTGCCGGTGAAGTCCTTGTCCGGCATCAGGCGGGTAACGGTCTTGCCGTCCTTCTCCACCTCAGCCACCGTGACGTTATCCTTGCCCTCGGTGACAACAATCTTGTGGTCGTCCTCGCCCTTGGTGATGTCGACCGTCTGGCGGTTCTTGATCTCGTGGCTGACCTCCTGGGTCTCCACCTTCGCACCCGCAGGAGTAGCGATAATGGTGTAGGTGCCCACGAGGACGCGCTCACCGTCAACCTTCTGGAAGAGGTTTGCCACGATGACGCCCTCGCCAGTCGGCGTGATGATGAACTTGCCGTTGTCCTTCTTCCAGTCGGCGATCTCCTCGCCCTGCTTGAAGTCCAGCTCGTAGCCACCGTCGGCTTCGAGCCCGATCACGCTGCCAACGGTCACAGACTTGGTCACCACGTCCACGAGCACGTTGGTGCCCTGGCGGACGTCGAGGGTGAACTGGTGGGTGTTGCCTTGCGAATCCTTGATGGAGACAACGACCTTGCCGGTCTTGTCCGACTTCGGCGTCAGGACCCACACGCCCTGCTCATTCTTTTCCAGGGACGCAACGATGTCCTCGCCCTGGATGACGGTCGGCTCGCCCTGCGCGTCCTCGATCTCCAGCTTGTAGGCGTTGGAGTTACCAATCACGCGGTGCTTATCAAACTTGCTGTCCGGCGCAATGTTGAAGATGTAGTTGTTCTCGTTGCGCGGACGCTCGCCCGGCTCGTGCACCGTGATCTTCGCGGTAGCGCTGATGACACCCTCGTTCGGAGTGACGACGATCTTGCCGTCCTTCTCCTCGGTGGTGATGTACGCGCCACCCTCCTCGATCTCGTAGGTCCAGCCCTTCGGGATCTCGATCTCCTGGGACGCGCCAGCGACGGTGATGTTGAAGAAGTGGTTGTTCACCACAACGTCCTTCTCCGTGATCTCCTTCTGCGCCTTGTTGATCACGTGGATGGTGTATTCGTGGCGGTTGCCCTCGCCATCCACGATCACGATGCGGACGTCGCCCTCACCCTCCTTGATCGGCTTGATATCAAGACCCTTGCCGTCCTTGGACTTGGTGACCTTGACCAGGCCGTTGGAGTCGTCGATGAAGTCGATCTTCCAATCGCCGAGCTTCTCCACCTCGATGTGGCGCTCGTCCTTCTTCTGGGAGAAGTCGAAGGCGTACTCGTACTTGCGGAAGTAGCGCTCAACAACGCGCGTGCTCTCGATGGTCTCGTGCGTGATGTTCTCCACCGTGGTGGTCACCGTTGCCTCCGGCGCAGCGGTCACGGTCTTCACCACGGTGCTCGGTGCGAGCGTGGAGGTCTGCGTGACCGTCTTCGGCTCAGCAGTCTTGGTGCTGGTGACGGTGTCGGGTGCATCCGTCTCGGTGACGGTGGCTTCGGCGCCCTTGTACACCGTGGTGGTGGTATCCGGCTCGCGCTCCTCCACCACGATGGTCTCCGGAGCCTCGGTCACGGTCGAGGTCACCGTCTCGGTGCTGTCGCGCTTGACCACGGTCTTGGTCACCGTCGGGGTGACGTCCTTGACGTCGGTGCGGGTCGCGCGGACGGTCTCCGTGCGCTCGTGGACCGGCTGCACGTACTTGGTCACCGTGCGCTCGGGGCGCTCGGTCACGTGTGCCGTCTCGGTCGGGCCCTCGGCCTGCACCGTCTTGGTCACGGTCTTACCCGGGATGGTGCTCGTCACCGTCGTGACCGCCTCCGCCGGCTTGGTCACCGTCACGGTCTCCACGGAGACGTTCGGGCCGCCCGGACGCGGGTTGAAACCCTTCAGGCCCGGCTGCGCGATGGTGATGATGCGCTGGGTGGTGCCCTCATCGCCGATCTTGTCGCTGAGGTTGTAGTTCTTCGGCATCAGGATGGTGACGTACTCACCCTGCTCCACGTTGGACGTGACCTTGTCAAAAGAGTCCGACTTGGCCAGGTAGTAACGGGACTGGCCGAGCTGGTTGCCAAAGTTGGCCTTGATCTCAAAACCGGTCCACTGGGTGAACTCGGCGGCCGTGATCATCGGCATGCCGGAGCCCGCGACCTCGCGGCGGATCTGGCCACGGACCAGGTCAAGGGTCTCCTTGTGGTTGGACAGCAGGGCCTGCAGCGCGTAGTTGATGCGCTTGACCTCTGCGTAGTTGCCGTTGTTGTACTCGGTCAGCATCCGCTTGGTACCGGCGACAGCAGCCTTCTGCACGTCCGGGTCAATCTTCAGCGTGCCGCCATCAACCTTGTTGTAACCCACCAGGCCGGACATACCGTCAAGCTTGCGCACCTCGTACTGAGAATCGTAACGGGGTGCCGGCTGCGCAATATCAATGCACCAGCCCGGGCCGTAATTGGTGGCGTAAACCATCTGCGCAGACTCACCAACGTGCTTGGAGATCTGCTGCTTGATGTTAAAGTCCACGGCGTCCTGCAGCTCATCGCCCGCGAGCTGGGAGTACACCTTCGTCACCTTCTCGTCTGCCTGAGCAGCCGGGGTGATAGCAACTGCACCGCTCGCGACGACAGCGGTGGAAATGAGCGCAGACATAATGCGCTTCTTTAGATTTGCGTTTTGCAACGGCCCAATCCTTAAAACTTGTCGGAGATAATCGAAGCAGCCTGGAGATCTCCTGAACACGGATCTACACACTGACAGAGTTTCATTCAATCACAACCGTTTCGTGGAAAGTAGTCCACCATCCCCAAGGTGTGCGGAAAAACCGCATTACAACGCGCACAGGCGGACCTAAGCCAGTCGACAAAGGCGCTGACCTTGGCCTTTTCAACCTGACAAAAACCCAAAAATGTTTGAGTGATATGTGCCACATTTTCGTATTAGTCACTCAGAAAAGGGGGTATGCGTGCAAAAAACTTAAAATCAGCACAGAAAACCAGCTCTCCACGCTAGCTAAGCACGCAACGCAACAACCCCCGCACCGTGTCTGTGACGGCGCGGGGGTTATCCCACACTGTGGAGCATAGGAGAATCGAACTCCTGACATCCTGCTTGCAAAGCAGGTGCTCTACCAACTGAGCTAATGCCCCATTGCCGAGACGCTATATTACTAGTGTCTGCGTGGGCCTAGCAAGAATCGAACTTGCGACCTCATCGTTATCAGCGATGCGCTCTAACCGACTGAGCTATAGGCCCTGGCAACGGATAAGAATATTACGCACCATTGCCATAACCACCAAATCGCCAGGTCAGGGTGCGTATCGGCACCTGCAACGTGGCGTCGATAAGCACCCCTTAGCCCTACTTTGCGCGGTTGGACATAGTGAAGCTGACGCCGCCTACAAGATCAGCGATGCTGTTGTAAATCACCACGGTCAGCGGCGCCATGATGGCGGTAAACACCACGCCGATCAGGCCCAGCAGGCCGGCGGCTGACAGGCAGACCTTCATATCGATGACCTGGTCGCCGCCGACGCCGCCGATGAGCGAGTTCACCGAGTCGATCACCCCGGCCTGCTCCAGGCCGAAGTAGACGATGGTCACGCCGATCATCCACGCCACGAACCCGATGAGCGCCAGGATCGTCGCCACCTTGAACATCGAGCTCGCGCCGATGTTACGGATGGTTACCTTCCGTGCGGCCATCGCTTACTCCTCACCCTCGGGGCCACCGCTTATCGACGACTGCGTCGCCTCCTGCGCCTCCTCAAGGGTCTTCTCACCCTTCGCCACTGCAGTGGCCTCCTCCTCGCCGGAGTCCTCGACGTTGACGTCGATAGCCAGGAGCTCGACATCGTCGGCAAGATCCACCAGGCGCACACCCATGGTCGCGCGCGAGGACGGCCGGATCTGGTTGACCTCGGTGCGGATCACGCCGCCGGCGGAGGTGATGGCGAAGATCTGGTCCTCCTCGTCGACTGCGAGCGCGCCGATCAGCTTGCCGCGCTTCGGGGTGTACTTGAACGTCATCACGCCCATGCCGCCGCGGCCCTGCTGGTTGTACTCCTCAATGGCGGTGCGCTTGCCGTAGCCGCCGGAGGTGGCCACGAGCAGGTACTCGCCGTCCTGCACCACCGTCATGGCCAGGAGCTGGTCGTCGTCGCGGAAGCGCATGCCCTTCACGCCGGCGGTCGCGCGGCCCATCGGACGCAGCTGGTCGTCATCAGCCGCGAAGCGGATCGCCTGGCCCTGCTCGGAGACCAGCAGGATGTCGTCCTCCTCGTTGGTCAGCGCGGCGCCAATGAGCGCGTCGCCCTCGTTGAGGTTGATGGCGATCAGCCCTGCGGAGCGTGCCGACTCGTAGTCGGTCAGGCGCGACTTCTTCACGCGGCCGTCGCGAGTGGCCAGCACCAGGTAGGGCGCGTCCTCGTAGGACTGGATCTGGATGATCTGGGCGATCTTCTCCTCCGGCTGGAACTCCAGCAAGTTCGCCACGTGCTGCCCGCGGGCGGTGCGGCCCGCCTCCGGCAGCTCGTAGGCCTTGAGGCGGTAGACGCGGCCGAAGTTGGTGAAGAAGAGGATCCAATCGTGCGTGGAGCAGATGAAGAAGTGCTTGACCACGTCGTCCTGCTTCAGCTCCGCGCCGCGCACGCCCTTGCCGCCGCGCTTCTGGCTCTTGTACGCATCCACCTTGGTGCGCTTGGCGTAGCCGGTGGAGGTGATGGTGACCACGACGTTCTCGCGCGCGATCAGGTCCTCCTCCGTCACGTCGCCGGTGGCAGCCACGATCTGGGTGCGGCGCTCGTCGCCGAACTTGTCCACGATCTCCTTGAGCTCGGTCGCCACGATCTCGCGCTGGCGCTCCGGCTTGGCCAGGATGTCCTTGTAGTCCGCGATCTGGCGCTCGATCTCCGCCAAGTCGTCCACGATCTTCTGGCGCTCCAGGGCGGCCAGGCGACGCAGCTGCATGGCGAGGATCTCGTTGGCTTGGATCTCGTCGACGTCGAGAAGCTTCATGAGCCCCTGGCGCGCATCGTCCACCGTCGGGCTGCGACGAATGAGCGCGATGACCTCGTCCAACGCGTCGAGGGCCTTGACCAGGCCGCGCAGGATGTGGGCGCGCTTCTCCGCCTCGTCCAAGCGGTACTGGGTGCGGCGAACGATGACCTCGATCTGGTGCTGCACGTAGTAACGCAGCATCTGATCCAGGCGCAGGGTGCGCGGCACACCATCGACGATGGAGAGCATGTTGGCCGAGAAGTTCGTCTCCAGCTGCGAGTGCTTATACAGGTTGTTCAGCACCACGCGCGGCACGGCGTCGCGCTTGAGCCTGACCACGATGCGCATACCGATACGGTCCGAGGACTCGTCGTCGATGTCGGCGATGCCCGCCATCTTGCCCGCGTTGACCTGGTCCGCGATGTTGTGAATGAAGTTATCCGGGTTGACCTGGTACGGCAGCTCCGTGATCACGATGACCTGGCGGTTGCCCACCTCCTCGATCTCGGTCACGCCGCGCATGCGGATCGAGCCGCGGCCCGTGGTGTAGGCCTCCTTGATGCCCTTATCACCCACGACCAGGCCCGCGGTGGGGAAATCCGGGCCCTTGACGTACTTGAGCACCGCATCCAGGGTGGTCTTCTCGTCCGCGTCGTGGTTGTCCAGGATCCAGTAGATGGCCTCGGCCAACTCGTTCAAGTTGTGCGGCGGGATATTCGTGGCCATACCGACCGCGATACCGTTCGACCCGTTCATGAGCAGGTTCGGCACGCGCGAGGGCAGCACGTCCGGCTCGCGGGTCTTCGAGTCGAAGTTGGGCGAGAAATCCACCGCGTTCTCGCGGATGTCGCGCACCATCTCCATCGCCAGCGGGGTGAGCTTGCACTCCGTGTAACGCATAGCGGCCGGGCCGTCGTTGCCCGGCGAGCCGAAGTTGCCCTGCCCGTCCACCAGCGGGTAGCGCATCGCCCACGGCTGCGCCATGCGCACCAGGGTGTCGTAGATCGCGCTGTCGCCGTGCGGGTGGTAGTTACTCATCGTCTCGCCGACGGCCTTCACGCTCTTCACAAACGAACGCTCCGGGCGGAAGCCGGCGTCGTACATCGCGTAGATGACGCGGCGGTGCACCGGCTTCATGCCGTCGCGCACCTCGGGCAGCGCGCGGCCCACGATCACGCTCATCGCGTAATCGATGTAGCTGGTCTGCATCTCCTCATTGATGTCAATGGGCTGGATGGCGTCGAAACCGCCGCCACCTAGAGTGTCATCACTCATTGCTCACCTTTCTTTACTTGGCCTAGAACGCAGTTTACCGGCCCTGTCACGCTTTGCCGCGTTGAACAGTGGTATCAAAGTGGTATGGCTATGACACTTCGGCTCACCGCTGACGAAGACAAGGCGCTCGTACTCCTCGCCTCCGCGTGGGGCTGCTCCAAGCAGGAGGCCGCCCGCCGCGCCGTCGTCACCGCAGCCACTCGCCTGCTTGACGACGCCGCCGTCACCGACCTCGCACGCTCCACCATCCCCGGCTACAAAGCCATGGAGTCGCGCATCCGGCAGGCGAGGTAGCCCGTGCGAGGAATGAGTGCGGAACAGCTTTTAGCTGTTGCCGACGAGTACTGCGAGGTCACCGGGGCGCGAGTCCGCTCCTTCTCCGCCCTGGTTGCCTGTGCTGCCATCCCCGGTGCGCGGGTGCACGGGGTGCCCGTCTTTGACACTGTTGGGCGTGCTGCAGAGGCGCTGGCTGCAGCGGTGCGCAGGATGGAGCCCTTGACGGCGGGTAATTCCGGCTTCGCTTTAGTGGCTGCGGAGGTGTACCGGCGGTGGGTTGGGGAAACTCCGTGATGCTGTGAATTTTTCCACCACAGCAAACGCACAGTATCACGTTGTTCCAGGTCACCGGGCTTTGCATTGGATGCCTATGCGAAATTTTTCACGAACTCCGCCGCAAAACCTCCTCCACGGTCTCCGGCAGCCTCGCTAGAGTCCCCTCGGCGAAGCGCAGCACCTGCCACCCCTGCGCAACCAGCTCGATCTGAATCAGCGAATCCCGGGTGCGCTGCTGCTTGTCCCAGTGGTGCGCGCCGTCGTACATCAGGCCAATCCGCGGTTCCACCAGAGCAAGGTCCAGGTCGGTGACCCGTTTGCCCCACGCATTGCGGATGACCACCTGCTCGGCCAAGGTCACACCGTGCTTCCGGGCCACCGGGGCGGCCAAGAGGCGCATCTCCATCTCCTTAGGCGAGTCCGCCAGCGCGCTGGAGGCAGCCAATACCTTGGCCAGCCACCTTTTATCCAGGCGCCCAAAAGCGGTAGTCCGGATGGGTTCGGGGTTGAGGTTGCAGAAGCGACGGGTGGCGTCGATAAGCTGCACGGCGCGCACAAACACACTGGGCGCGGGCCAAGCACTCTCGCCGCGACGAATACTCGCAAGCGCGTACACCACGGCGAGCGGGGGCGATGCCACGGATATCGGCTGGCCTGCGCAAAACACGGTCCAGGTCTCATTGGGGCGCAATTCGCCTCGCCGTAACGCCGGGGAAAGATCCGTCGCAGGAACATTCTTGCGAATCCCGGAGCCAAGCAGCTCGGTGTCGCAGCCATCGGCCAAAAACGGCAGGCCGTAGAGCGCCAGCGCGCCGAAACCAGTGACCGTCGTGCCCGGGTAGGCCAACGCGTGGGCGACCGCACGATCCGGCGCCGGAACCGGATACGCGATCCCGCGCGGGTGGTGCCTTGCCGCATGTGCGACCAAGTGCGGCTCGCGCAACATCGCTCCGGGCAGCGCAAACTTGTGGTTGATCGGCACACCCATATCCCTCGGCACCACGTGTGCCCCGGCCATAATCTGCATCCCGTTTCGTAGTTTCCCCATACCTGTTAGACGCAGCGCACGGCACGCCGGTTCCTCCAACCCCGCCGACATGCATAAAGTGTTGGGCATGAGAAAACGCTCGCTCGCCGCGCTCACCGCGCTCGCTCTCGCCTTCACCGTCCCCGCGCCCGCGCACGCAGGTGTGACCGAACTGTCTTCCGCCGGTTCATCGGGTTCCTCCAGCTCGAAGGTCCCGGAGGGCAAGGTCCCCGAGAATGGGCCGAAAGTCCCCGAGCAGCCCGCCCTTGGCAGCGCGTACACGGGTTCGGCCCCGCTGTCGCTGGGCATCGCTGCGGCCGCGACCTTCATCGCGGTGCAATTGCTTATCGACGCCACCCCGCCCCTGCGCCAAGCCGTCGATGACATCGCCAAGCAGGCGGGCTTAAGCGGCGTCTACGGGTCTTCGGAGGGCAACCGTATCTTCGATGTGCCCGCGTGGATTGCACTGGCCGAGCAGTTTGCCGGCCAGCTGCCGCCGATGCCGCAGTTGCCGCAAATGCCCCGCTAGGGCGGGGTTTCGGCGGTCGCGTTCCACCCTCAGACCACCTGACATGGCGGCGCTATTGAGGCCGTGCTAAGTTTGTCACAGTTGTGGTTGCAGTGACTCATGTGACTCGTGAGGATGACGCTTCCCGCCGGTACGCCGCCCTTTCCCGTGGCATACCGATTTCAGAAGATGCGCAAGCGTTTCCCTGCGACATCACACAGCCCGAGCGCTGTGGCGGAAGAGCCACAACCCACCGTTGACAGGGCGGCCCCGGTACTTTTGGGGCCGCCCTGCTTTTGTGCAGTAATTGGCTCAACGCTGTGCAACTTTTGCTCCCAGCTGTAAAAATAATCCCCGCTTTCCCTGCGCTACGCGATCGTCTGTTTTATACTCAGTTCCGACATTGAAACGTCTACTACTTCACAGTAAGGAACTCATTATGATCGCTACCATTCTCGGCTCCGTTGTCGGTCTCGCTTCCTCTGTCGCCACCATCTGGGCAGTGCTCGAGGTCTACACCACCGCTCAGCGTCACCCGGGCATGCCAATCGACCGCGCAGCCCGCATCGCTGCTGCGAAGTACGGCATCCGCTTCTAAGCTGCACGAAGCAACGACGAGCCCGCCCACTGTGGCGGGCTTTTCGCATTCCCGGAAGTACACTTATTGCCATGTCTGATTTGCAGAAACTGCTCGATGCACAAACCCGCCCCGCAGTAGCCAAGGACCTCGCCGAGTTGGCGGAGACCACTACCGCCAAGCAGTCCGGCCTGACGGGCATGGCGATGAAGTCGGCCCTGGCAGCCGGGAAGAAGGCGGACGCAGACGCCATCCCCAAGGGCATGAACAAGGTCCTGCCGAAGGTGGTTGATGGGCTCGAGCCTCACTGGTCCAAGTTCCAGGCCGAGAACGGTGCCGACTTTGGCCGCTACCTCTCCGACCACGAGGACGAGGTCGTCGACGACCTCATCAAGGCCGCCGACGCCGCCGTGGACTCTTTGCCCGGCCCGGTGAAGAAGGTCTACACCTCGCTGCGCAACAAGGCCGCGAAGATTGTCGGCCCGGCCCTTCCCGAGCTGGGTCAGATTGTGCAGAAGCATGTGGGTTAAAGATAGCGTGAAAAATTCGACACCGCTTTTGCGTTGCCGCAGGTAGATTTTCCTGGCTCGAAGATGTGTGCGGAATTTTTCACGCCATCCAACAGCAACCCAACACACAACAAAAGGCGCGGCCCCGCACAGGGACCGCGCCTTTGCCGTACAAACGGCTACACGTCGAGAAAGCGAACGTCCTTCGCCTTACGGGTGATGAAGCTGCGGCGGGCCGCCACGTCATCGCCCATGAGGATGCTGAACAGCTCGTCGGCGCGCTGCGCGTCCTCCAGCTCGACGCGGCGCAGGATGCGCGTTTCCGGGTTGAGCGTGGTCTCCCACAGCTCCTTCGCGTTCATCTCGCCCAGGCCCTTGTAGCGCTGGATGCCGTCGTCGGTGTTGATCTTGCGGTTGGCTTCGAGGCCTTCGGCGAGGAGGCGGTCGCGGTCGGCGTCGGTAAACGCGTAGCCGGGTTGGCCCTTCGCCCACTTCAGCTTGTACAGCGGCGGGTTCGCCAGGAAGACGTGCCCGTCCTTGACCAGGTCCGGCATGAAGCGGAACAGCAGGGTCAAAAGCAGGGTGGCGATGTGCTGGCCGTCCACGTCAGCATCGGCCATGAGCACGATCTTGTGGTAGCGCAGCTTGTTGATGTCAAACTCGTCGTGGATACCGGTACCCAGCGCCGTGATGATGGCCTGGACCTCGGCGTTCTTCAGCACGCGGTCCATGCGCGCCTTCTCCACGTTCAGGATCTTACCACGCAGCGGCAGGATGGCCTGGTACATGGAGTCGCGCCCGCCCTTGGCGGAGCCGCCTGCAGAGTCGCCCTCCACGATGAACAGCTCGGATTTCACCGGGTCCTTCGAGCGGCAGTCCGCCAGCTTGCCGGGTAGCCCGCCCAGATCCGAAGCCGACTTGCGACGCACCAGGTCGCGCGCCTTACGCGCCGCCTGGCGGGCCTGGGAGGAGGCAACGGCCTTGTTCACAATGGCCTTCGCCTCGGCCGGGTTGGCGTCAAACCAGTCGGAGAGGTGCTCGTTGACGGTGCGCTGCACAAAGCCCTTGATCTCGGTGTTGCCCAGCTTCGTCTTCGTCTGGCCCTCGAACTGCGGGTCGGCGACGCGGACGGAGACGATGGCGGCGATGCCCTCGCGGCAGTCGTCGCCGGAAAGGTTCGGCTCCTTCTCCTTGAGCAGCTTGTGCTCGCGGGCATACCGGTTCATCAGCGTGGTCAGCGCCGCGCGGAAGCCCTCCTCGTGCGTGCCGCCCTCGTGGGTGTTAATCGTGTTGGCGAAGGTGTGGACCGACTGCTTGTAGGAGTTATTCCACTGCAGTGCGACCTCCGCCTCGTGCTCCTCGCCCTTCTGCTCAAAGCCGATGACAGACGGGTGGATTGCGCTCTTGCCCTTGTTGATGTACTCGACGTAGTCGATCAACCCGTTCGGGTAGTGGAACGTGACCTTCTTTTCGCGCTTCTTTTTCTTGTTGGGCGCGACGGCCTCGGCACCGGAGGCGTCAGAGTCATCTACGACCGTCTCGTCGTCGAAGGACTCCTCCTCCACCAGGGCGGCGGTCTCGCCCTCCTCGGCGATGGCTTCGAGCTCGAGTTCCTCGTCGGTGACGCGCTCGTCCTTGAGCGTAATGGTCAGGCCCTTGTTCAAGAAGGCCATCTCTTGAAGGCGGCGCGAAATCGTGTCGTAATCAAACTCGACGGTTTCAAAAATCTCCGGGTCCGGCCAGAAGCGGATGGCCGTGCCGGTGCCGCGGGCGTTGCCGCCCTCCTCCAGCTTCTCCGGCACCGCGTTGGCAAAGCGCTGGTACCAGTGCTTACCGTCGCGCTTGATGTCCGCCTCCACGCGGGTGGACAGCGCGTTGACCACGGAAATACCCACGCCGTGCAAACCACCGGAGACCGCGTAGGACTCGGAGTCGAACTTGCCGCCGGCGTGCAGCTGCGTCATGACCACCTGCACGGTCGGTGCGCCGGACGGGTGCATTTCCACCGGGATACCACGACCGTTATCCACGACCTCGACCCCGCCGTCGGCCAGCAGGGTGACATCGACGCGGTCGGCGTAGCCCGCCATGGCCTCGTCGACCGAGTTGTCCACGACCTCCCACACCAGGTGGTGCAGGCCGCGCGCGCCGGTGGAACCGATGTACATGCCGGGGCGCTTGCGGACAGCCTCGAGACCCTCAAGGATAGTAATCGATGACGCGTCGTAATGAGGTTGATGTTCAGCCACTGCTTGGACTCTCCTCTATAAAGCAATATGTGCCAAAAGCATGTTTAACCCGCTCTATCTTACACGGTGTGGGGGCCATTTAGGGCACCAGGTGAGCCAGCGAGAGGGCGTTTCTCGCGCGGTATTCGCGCTCTACCCGTACGTGTCCCGCGGCCCGCGCCCCTTCACGTGCAGCGGCCCGTAGCGCCAACTCTTCGTGCGCGGACCGAAGATGTGCAGCTTCGTAATCACATCCGGCCCGAGCTTCTCCGCGAGCGCCCGCAGGATGGTGGACTGCATGTACTTCATCTGGGTGGCCCAGGCGGTGGTGTCGCACGTGATGTGGACCTCACCGTCCTTGATCATCTCCACCTTCGTGTGCTGCGCAATCTTGGCGCCGACCAGCGATTCCCAGTTGCCCATCACCCAGCCATACGCCATGTGCTCGGTCCAGTCGCGCTGACGCACCTCCTTGCCCAAAAGCGCCGAAAACGAAGCCACCTCGTAACTGCGCGGCAGTGCCCGCCCGTCCTGCCCCGTCGGCCGCCCGCGTCGCACCCACGGCCGCTTCTTCTCCTCGGCAAAGTTCAGGCCAGGCACCTGCACCTCGGTAGCATTCGTGAGCATTCGCTTATCGACGCTCCGACGCGGCACCACATTCACACCCTGCCTCTTCAAATTCGGCAGCTTCCTGCCGCTGCGCCGAGCCGTTTCACGCAGCTGCTCAAAGGTCTGCTGCACCAGGTCACTCAAGGAACGACACCCCCTCGTCCATCCGCACGGTGTAGCGGGCCGAGACAGCGTTGTCCAGGTTGCCGGGCAGGTCGTCTCCCACCGCGGCGGTAATGAGTACCTGCTCGGCTTCCTCCGCGACGTGCACCAAGCGCTCGCGGCGCTTCGCATCCAGCTCGGCGAAGACGTCGTCCAGGATCAGCACCGGCTCCACCCCGTCCTGCACGAGCAGGGCGTATTCCCCTAAGTGCAGCGCGAGCGCGAACGACCAGGTCTCACCGTGGGAGGCGTAGCCCTTGGCGGGCGTATCGCCGAGCATGAGCACTAGGTCGTCGCGGTGCGGGCCGACGAGCGTGGTGCCGCGGTCGAGTTCCTCCTCGCGGCGTCGCCCCAGCTCGGCGAGCATCGCCGCCTCCAAGATGGCCGGGTCCTGCGAGGCCTCGCCGGCAAGTTCGCGCACCGCTTTGTCCAGGGTGGAGGTGTAGTGGACTGCCGCCGGTCGAGATTCGGGGGCGACTGCGGTGTAGGACTCGGTGATGTGGGGCGACAGGGCGTCGATAAGCGCGAGGCGACCCGCAATCACCTGGGCGCCGAGCGTGGCGAGCTGCCCATCCCACACATCGAGCGTGCTCAGCGCGCTCGCACCCTGCGCATCGCTGTAGCCGCGGCGCAGTACCATGTTCGAGCGCTTCAAAAGCGCGTTGCGCTGGCGCAATACCTTGTCATAGTCCGCCTTCACTCCGCCCAAGCGGCGGGTGCGCAGCGCGGCGAGTGCATCGAGGAAGCGGCGGCGCTCCGCGGGCTCACCTGTGACCAGGCGCAGATCCTCCGGTGAGAACATCACCGTGCGCAGCACCCCGGCCAGCTCGCGGGGGGATTTCAGGCGCGTGCGGTTGATCTGAGCCTGGTTCGCGCCCGCGGATTTGAGCAGCAGGTGCGTGGTCAGGGCGCGGCCGTCGTTGATGATCGTCGCAGATACGCGCGCGTTTTCCGCGCCCGAGCGCACCAGCGGCGCGTCCGTACTCACGCGGTGGCTGCCCAGCACCGAGGTGTAATACACCGCCTCGACGATGTTGGTTTTGCCGTGCCCGTTGCGGCCGGAAAACACCGTGACCCCCGGTTCGAGCTCCACGTTGAGCTCGGGCCAAGAGCGGAAATCGCGCAGGTCAAGCTGGCTTACGTACACGAATTGCCCTTGAGAGCTCTCTCCGGCTTAACCCGGCAGGCGCACCGGCATGAGCAGGTACGTGAAGTGGGTATCCGGCGTGGGGAACTCGCCCTGCGCGTCCGCCTCCGGCAGTCCCTCCGGCTCCGGGATCATGATCGCGGGGCGCGAGGGCTCGGTGAATCCGAAGACGACGCGGTCCGTGTCCACCACCGACAGGCCGTCGCGCAGGTAGCCGGCGTTAAACGCGATGAGCAGCTCGTCGGCGCCGGTGAACGCGCACGCGAGCGACTCGCTGGCCTCGCCCGAATCCGCGCCGGAGGCGTGCAGGGAGACCTCGCCCGGCGTGAAGTGCAGGCGCACCTGCGCGTTGCGGTCCGCTACCAGGGAGACGCGGCGGATGGACTCCATCAGCGGTGCGACCTCGACCGTGGCCATGGAGGTGTGCACCTTGGGCAGAAGGGGCTCCACGTTGGGGAAGTCCGCATCCAGCATGCGCGTGGTGGTCTCGCGGTTGCCCACGTGCATGCCAAAAAGGCCCTCGGCGCCGACGTTGCCCTCGGCACCCACGGCGATTTCAACCGGATCCTCCAGGTGGGTATCCAGGGTGCGGGCGTTGTCCAGCAGGGTCTTGGCCGGGACCAGAAGCTTGGCTTCCACCTCCGGGCTCTTCGGCTCCCACTCGAGGGTGCGCAGCGCAAGACGGAAACGGTCCGTAGCGGTCAGGCGGAGCTTCTCGCCGCGGATCTCCATGTGAATACCGGTGAGCATGGGCAACGTGTCATCCCGGCCCGCCGCCGAGGCGACCTGGGTGACAGCCTGGGTCAGCGCCGCCGGGGCGATCTGGCCGGTGGTCTCCGGCAGGTCGGGGACCTGCGGGTAATCGTCCAAAGACATCAGGGGCAGTTCGAAGCGGGCCTTGCCGCCCACCAACTTCATCGTGTTGCCGTCCGTGGAGACCTCCACCGGCTGGTTCGGCATGTACGCAACAATTTCAGCAAGCAGTTTGCCTGCTACCGCGACCTTGCCCGGGTGCTCAATCTCAGCTCCGAGGCGCACCCGCGTCGAGATCTCGTAATCAAAGCCCGCGAGCTCGAGGCCCTCCTCATCGGCGGTAATGACAATCGCGCGAAGAATTGGCTGCGTGCTCTTGGTGGGCAAGCTTCGCGCTACCCACGCGACGGCGTCGGAGAGGTCCTCCTTGTGGACCCGAAATGACACGCCAGTGCCAGCGGAGTTGTCACCGATGCTTTCGACCATGACGGCGTAACGCTCCCTTGCTTGTCGTTCCTAGGCGGATGTGTGGTTTACCAGCTCCGGGCGAGACGGATTCCCCTCGAGCACCGGGTGTGTAATTTACGTTCTCACTCTAGGCGGAAAGGGAGACCGTTGCCAGCTTGGGTGGGAAAACTTGTAATTCCAAGAATTGGGGCGGCAGGGACCGGGCAGCGAGCGGAAGTGCACAGGCTCTCTTTCTCTTAGAGGAATTACAAGTAAAAGAGTTGGTAACAACAGTAGGTGCTGTGCAATCTGTGGATTACGGGGTTTTGGCCGTGGTAGTAGCGCGAATCTGGGGTGTGATTCCGCGTGTGTAATGCCTGTGGATAACTCGGTGCGATTGTGGATAACTTCCGGTCTCGGAAATCCATCCACACGAGACCCGGAGTTGTCCACCGCCTGTTCACATGCGGATATGGGGTTGTCCACACCCGAAAACCGCAGGTCGCGCTTAGCGACAAGCAGCCGTTCCGGTTGGGGATAACCGCTGAAAAGTGAGCAAGATCTCCAAGTTACAACGGCGTAATTACACAGGTGTGGAGAACGCTGTGGATAGTGGTAGCCGTGTGATTTATGTGGTCATTGGTGATTTTGAGGTTTGAGAGGTGTGCATGACAAAACCCACCCGGGTACACCTAGGTGGGTTCTCTGGTCTCAGCGTGCGCGTCTAGCCCTGGCGCGCCTTGTTCTTGATGATCTGGGTTAATTCTTGAATCTCGTCGTACGTCGAGCGAGTCTCCGTCATTTCCTTGCGGATCTTCCGATCGGCGTACATCACGGTCGTGTGATCCTTACCGCCGAACTCGTCGCCGATCTTCGGCAGCGACAGGTCGGTCAGCTCGCGGCACAGGTACATGGCGATCTGGCGCGCATGCGCCACCTGGCGGGCCTTACCGGCACCCGTGAGCTGCTCCAGGGTCAGGCTGAAGTACTCTGCGGCCGCATCTTTAATAGTGTCGGCGGTGAGCTTCACATCGGCCTCATCAGGCAAGATGTCGCGCAGCGCCGCGCGGGCGTTCTCCAGCGTGATCGGCTCGTTGGACAACGAGGAGTACGCGGACACGCGGATGAAGGCACCTTCGAGCTCGCGGATAGACGCCTCGAAGTGGGAGGCGATCAGCTCGAAGACCGCGTCGTCGACCACGGTGCCGTCCGCGGCCGCCTTCTTCATCAGAATTGCAATACGGGTTTCCAAATCCGGCGGTTGGACGTCGGTAATCAGCCCGCCCTCGAAGCGGGTGCGAAGGCGGTCCTCCAGGGTAGTCAGCTGCTTCGGTGGGCGATCCGAGGACAAGATGATCTGCTTGTCCGCCTGGTGCAGCGCGTTGAAGGTGTGGAAGAACTCCTCCTGCGTACCCTCCTTGCCCTGCAGGAATTGGATGTCGTCCACCATCAGGATGTCCAGGTCGCGGTAGCGCCGCTTGAAGGATTCCTGGCGGTCGTCGCGCACCGAGTTGATGTAGTCGTTGGTGAACTCCTCGGAGGAGACGTACTTGACCCGCAGGTTCGGCTGCAGGACCTGGGCGTAGTTGCCCGCCGCGTGCAGCAGGTGAGTCTTGCCCAGGCCAGAACCGCCCCAAATAAACAACGGATTATATGCGCGGGCCGGGGTCTCGGCGACGGCGAGCGCTGCGCCGTTGGCGAAGCGGTTGGAGGAACCGGTGACGAAGTTCTCGAAGGTGTAATTCGGGTTCAGGCTGGTCGAACGGTCCGGGTCGTGGGCCGGCTTTTCGCGCGGGATACGACGCGGCACCGTCGGGTGGCCCTGGGCGGGCTGCTGCTTGGCGTGCATCTGCGCCAGCTCGTCCAGGCTCATCGGGATCTGCTCACCGGGCGCGGTGGTATCAGGACGCGGCTGGGACACAGGCTGAACTGGAGGTTGTGCCGGAGGCTGGGCGGGCTGCTGCACAGGTTCCGGCGTGAACTCTTCCGGCACCGAAGTTGGGGCCTCGGCCGGTGCCGCAGGTGCCGGCGGCGGGGTCGGTGCTACCGAGACTGCCAGCGCAAAAGGGGTGCCCATGTGCGAGGCCAGCAGCGAGGTGATGTGGGGAGCGAGCGACTCCTCCACCACGGTTTTGGCGGCGGCGTGGGGTGCGGACAGGACTGCGTAGCCGTCGACAAGCATGATGGGCTTGACTAGCTGCAGGTAGGAGCGCTGCTGGTAGGTCAGCTGCGGGACCGAGGAATCCGGGCGCTCGGAGAGCTGCAGGAGCTCGGTGACAATGTCGCGCCACAGCGATTCAACGTGTTGCTCGGCCACTTGGAGCTCCCCTTCTTCGGTCGGTGTCGGTGCATGCAATACAAGGGAGGCGCGCGACGGGGCTCGCGGCGGGTGAAACAT